>JBGSIC010000034.1:0-5860 GCA_041751875.1 Bdellovibrionota bacterium | reverse complement strand
GAGCTTTCGCCCTGTCCTATTTGGCATACACTTTGCTTTGAGTAGGCATTGCAGTTGATAAACCCGAATTAGGAGTACCCATGCGAACTCAAGAAAAGATCGCCGAAGACGTTGAACAGTTACAGCAGAACCTCGAAAACTTGGCCAAACACATCGAACAAGTTTCCCGAGCTAAGGTCCGTACCTTGAGAGCTACCGCTACTGACGCTAAAGACGATGTGCAAGATCGCGTTAACGAAATGATCAAGGAGACGAATCTTCTAGTGGAACGTTTCCGCGAAGGCTTTAAGGACACGCGTGAAGCAGTATCAGACACGGTGGAAAAGCATCCGCTAGCGACATTGCTCGGAGCGATCGGGGTAGGTTTACTCCTGGGAAAGTTTCTGGACCTGGGGAAACGCTAGTGGCATCCCTGGGCCCTGTTATCAAGGCCCAGGGCAACTATCTCCGGGTCAAAGCTTTTAAGAGCGCAGCCAGAACCCTTCTCGCGATGGAGTTCTTTCTGTGCTTCGGTTTGGTAGGTTTCGGTTTCCTGACTTTTGCGGCCTTTGGTGCGCTTGCTCAATCAGTTGGCCCCGTGGTGGCCGCGGTGTGGATTGGTGCACTCTTTCTCGCAGGCTCGGGAAGCATCTACTTTTTCTGGCGAAAGCGCACGCTGACGCGCTTTGCTTAACTTAATTCAGCCCATTGGGAGGCATTACTATGAATCCGGCATTTGCTAAGTCCGACCTCACTAGAAAGCCCACTAACGAACTCCTCAAAGAGGGAGCTATCACCGAAAGCTACGGAGCCGATCGTGAGAAGGTGATTGAAATGCTAAACGCGGCACTCGCTACAGAGTTAGTGTGCGTGCTGCGCTATCGGTATCACTATCAGGTTGCCAAGGAAGGCATCGGGCTAACGATCGCCCATGAGTTTATCGAACACTCAAACGAAGAACTCGAGCACGCCGATAAAATCGCCGAGCGCATCACTCAACTCGGTGGCAAGCCAGATTTCTCTCCGAATGCGCTACTTCAAAAGAGCCATTCACTCTACGGACGTGAAGGCGGAGACGATTTGGAGTTATTGATTAAGGACGACTTGGTTGCAGAACGTGTTGCGATTGAAACCTACACGCAGGTCATTCGGCAGTTAGGGGACAAAGATCCTACAACACGGCGTCTGATGGAACATATTTTGGCGCAAGAAGAAGAACACGCCGATGAATTAGTAAGCATTTTGAAATGGTACAACGCATTTCGTACTGGTGTGATGAATTAATAGCTCAACACTATCGCCCTCATCAATTCACCTGGAAAAGTATTAAGTGAATCTAGCTCTTGAAAATTCAGCGCGACGGGAGATGTTTCTGCCGGATTTATTGCGTCGAATAAACCATGAAGTGCGAACCCCGTTAACCACCATTATGAGTTCAGCTGATACTATTTTGGCGTTTCCAAAAGATGAGGGCACTCGTACACGCCGTTTGTCGGTAATACATAGTCAGGCGATGCGAGTTCTACACGTCTGGCAGGATGTGTTTGACGTAGCTCTAGTGGCAAGTGGGGAGTTTGCGGTACATAAAGCCTCCTTTTCTCTCAAAGGTTTCCTTACTGACCTATTCGGAGATTTGGAAGACCTCGCGACCGAAAAAAAACTAGGCCTCATTTTTCGGGTTGCAGATGGAGTTCCCCGATCGATTACGAGTGACAAGGAGTGTTTACGGCGAATACTGGTGAAACTTCTCGAAAACGCTTTGCAGTTTACGGACAACGGGCGGGTCTCCTTGGAAGTTGAATTCCGCCCATCGAAAACAAAGAGCACGAATACGCTAGCATTCATCATTACAGACACGGGTGAAGGGTTTGATCGAGTTAATCAAACAGCGCTTAAAGGATTTTTAGCTGACGATTCGCAAGAACACCTGTTTCTTTCGCCCTTTAGCGGCCTAGGAATTGTTCTGGCCAAAGCTCTTACGCGCGCCTTGCACGGTTCTTTAAGCTTGGAAGCGAGCCAATTGGACCGAGGAAGCCGATTTGTGGTAGAAATTGATTCTGGGGTTACCGAATCGAACTCCATCTTTAACATGAACTTAGACAATTTAAATAGCGCTGAGAAAGTGGATCGTTTTCCGTCTTCGGGTTTAGAAGGTCTCAACCTTCTATTGATTGAAGACAGCGATGAGAATCGGGAGATGTTCCAAATCTTTCTTGAACTTGCCGGCGCCAACGTTTGCGTCGCAAGAGACGGTCGTGAAGGACTAAAGGAAGCAGGGATGGGCCAGTACGACGCCTTCTTGGTCGATATCCAGATGCCCATTTACGACGGCTTCTACGTTCTTAAAGAATTTAAAACGAAGTACCCTCAAATACCGGCGATAGCTTTAACAGCGCACACTTTTCCGGAGGATCAACGGAAATGTCGCGAAGCCGGCTTTTGTGATGTCCTTCCTAAACCCATTGAAGCAGCTAAGTTGGTAGCAGCGATCCGTCGCTGCGTCGGAAGGGAAGAAGTTGCAGCCCAGTAAAGATAAAGCACTTATGGACCGGCTGAATGCAATCATGGATCGCTTTGCATTGAGTGCCCCAGAGAGCAGTCGAACACTCACCGAACTTTGGAACGCACAAAATTTTCGTGGTCTCGAGCGAAAACTCCATCAAATTAAGGGAACCGCAGCCAACTGCGGCTATGAAAATATCGCTGAGGTTGCGTCCCAATTAGAGGAAGAGTTACGAGGAAATGCTTCGAAGGAGAAAATTTCCCAGTATCTCGACCAGATACAGGATTACAGCGAGAAGGCCTGCAGCGGGGTTTCCGCCCGCACGGCCTCATCGAGAGACGCTGTAAGCAATTAGTTTTATTGTGTAATTTTACACCGGGCCCATCAGCCCTTTGCTGGAGGAAGTGAATCGTGCTAGTGTCCGAGCCCTATTCGAAGTCAGAAAGCCATTTTAGAGGAGTTGAACCGATGAGGGAGTATTCCGGAAGGGTGCTCATAGTAGATGATGACCCGATCATCTGCGACTTGCTCGAAGCAGAACTTGAAGCTGCAGGATTTTGGCCGAGCAAGACTAATACCTTGTCTGGTCTAAAGGAAACCATTCGGCAGCGCTCCTTCGACTGGATTTTGTTGGACATGTTCTTAGGAGATGAGGATGCGCTCCAGGCTCTTCCTTTTCTAGTAAGAGAATGTCCGTATAGCAAAGTCATCATGATGTCCGCTCATGGCAGTGTAGAGCTCGCTGTGGACGCTATGGAACAGGGCGCATCGTCCTTTGTATCTAAGACAAAAGATCCCAAAGATATCGTTACCATTCTCAAGCAAAAGATTAGCGAAGAAGCGCCGGCACTGCCGCGATCAACGGATACGCAAGACCATGGCATCGTTGGGGGAAGTGAAGCAATCAGTGATGTTTTAGCTAAGATTGCCCGCATCAGTGACGTAGATTCGACTGTTTTAGTAGTCGGTCAGTCAGGCACCGGTAAAGAGCTCGTTGCGCGCGCCATTCACAACACTTCCAACCGTGCGAAAGAACGCTTTGAGGCCATTAACTGCGGTGCGATTCCGGAGAACCTCCTTGAGTCCGAGCTTTTTGGTCACAAAAGAGGGGCGTTTACGGACGCGAAATCGGATCGTCAGGGACTTTTTGAGATCTGCTCTAGCGGTACACTCTTTCTTGATGAAATTGGTGACATGCCGATTAGTTTGCAAGTGAAGCTCAATCGCGTTCTCCAAGAGAAGGAAATTTTGCCGTTGGGAAGCAGTCGCACCCAGCGCGTAAACACGCGCGTGATTGCGGCAACGAACAAGAACCTTGCGGAAGAAGTCCGTTTGGGCAATTTCCGGGAAGACCTCTACTATCGATTGGCTGTTCTCAAACTTGATTTGCCCGCATTGCGTGATCGTCGTACTGACGTTCCGGTCCTGTTGCGGTTCTTCCTCAACCAATTCAACCAACGTTTTAATAAGTCGGTTTTGCCGCCCTCCAAGGAACTTGAGCTTCGCTTGTGCTCCTATGATTGGCCGGGCAATGTTCGCCAGTTGCAAAATGCGATTGAGCGCGGCGTGATTCTTTCAACCGATGGTTCGCTTCGATTGGAAGACATGCTGCCGGAAGGCGAAACTGCCGGCGAAGGCCGTATGCAGCACAACCAGTACCGCCAGGATTTCTGGCTAAAGCCGCTGTCCGATGCAAAAAAAGGTTTCGAAAAGGATTATCTGCGTCACCTTCTTGAAGTGACCAAGGGTAATATTTCGGAAATCGCACGCGTTTCTGGCCGCTATCGCGCCGACGTTTATCGTCTACTCACTAAGTACGGAATTGATTGGGAAGAGTTTAGAGGCTAGGTTCGACTGAATCGGGGGGACCGGGACGACGCCTATTAGACGCCGCCCCGCACACCGAGGACGTTGTTATTCCGTCGCGTCTTCTGCTGCATCACCCGCGTCTTCTACCGCATCTTTGGTAGCATCACCTGCATCATCCAGCTTCTCTTCCGCTGAATCGTTATCTGCGCATGCAGTTACCGCAGACAAAACAGTGACGTTAAGACCAAGGGCCAACAACATCCAAAATGCGGCCAAACCGGCCTTTACTTTTTTCATCTCTTACTCCTTCGTATTGCGCTTACGCCTGAGCGTAACCGCGGTATTGTTTCCCCTAGACCCAATTCCACTAAAATATAAGACCCGCAACCGCGCGCACCTCTTTTGAACGCCACTCATTCGCATCGGAAGAGTCGATGTCCAAGAATCCGCCTTCGAGTCGAGCACTTACAAAAAACTGATCATTGTCATTGAATGGCAACATGACAGCCACACCCAAAACATATCCCGCATCGAAACTCTTGAAATCGCGTGTGGTCACAGTGGTAGAAGTGGAGTCAGAGTTCGCACTTAAAAGCGCACTCAGCTTGGGCCCTGCAAGTACGACCACTCCCGCACCTGAAATCGTAAGGTTTAACGTCGCTAACACGGGGAAATCTAGGTAGTTGAGGCGGGTGGAGGCAAAATCGCCGAAACGGGTGCTCGATACGCCCCGCTGCACGTAGCTCACCTCTGGTTGAAGGTTGAGGGGGCCCAAAAGCTGATAACGAAACAGTAGCCCAGCGGAAAAGCCCACAATCGCGTCGTTGTTGTAATCCGTTTGAAACTTTGCTTCCGCGACGTTCAAGCCGAGTTGCATGCCCAGGTTGAGCATGGGATCTTTCTCCTTCATCTCCTTTTCCGAATCAGTCTCACTCACATCATCGGCCGCGTAGCTCGTCACCGCTAAAGCAAAACAAAGCAAAACAATCCATAAGGCGGCAAATCGAAATTCTTTGGGAGGTTTTCTTCTTCTCACGTATTTCCTTACTAAAACCTCCCGCGCTTTCCCAATGAAGGAAAACAAGACGGGAGGACAAAAGAGATACGCCTTCAGAGTGCAAACCCCGCGCCAACTTCTTTTCTCTCAATAGATGCGCCGGAGCGTATGAATTCGGAGACAGGATGCCCTCTAGCTGAGATGGAGGCCCCAGGAAACTAGCCCTCAGCTTGGCTATCGTTGAAACTGTCAATTAGTTCTGATGGCATCACTATTGCTACTTTTTTATTTGACTGGTTGGGACCCGAACGGCAGGAGCGCAAATGGCTTTATTCAGATTCAGTGAAATCAAAAAGAAAACAGTCGTCGCTATCGACAAGAAACTTGGTAAGACGCGCGATCTCTACTTCGACGATATCGCGTGGAAGGTACGCTATCTGGTCGTCGACACCTGGAAATGGTTACCTGGGAAAAAGGTGCTTGTCTCTCCCGAAAGCGTCAAAACACTTGTTGAACACGCCCCCATTCCTCTAGGCCTTACGGAAGCGCAGCTTGCCGAATGTCCCGATTTT
>JBGSIC010000033.1:0-107329 GCA_041751875.1 Bdellovibrionota bacterium | reverse complement strand
GCGGCGGCGGAGGCGGTGGTGGACGTGGTCGGCCCGGTGGTGGCGGCGGCGGACGTTACTAGTCTACTGTTCTATTCTTTGTTCTGGGGAACCTTCGGGTTCCTCACACATCGAAAATAAAAACACCTTCTTTTCATTAAGACGGGCTGTGCATTTTACTTGGTTGTCACGACCACGCCTAAAATGTACTAGGGCAACGCCCTTATCGGCGTCTAGCTCGAGGTGCGCCCAGTAAACTGCGGTGCTATCGAGCCAACGGGTGCGAACTCGTGTGCCTGAAGACTTCTTATTGACCGGTAGCGTAGGGCGAAGATCTGACGTGGCACCTGATACGACCACGGGAAGATTATCGAATTCCACAAGCGAGGCCATGTGATCGTGCCCGTTTATTACCGCTGTAATTTTATGGCGGTATTTAAATAGCAGCGGTCGGATCGCTTCGTGGAAAGCCTTTTTCTCCCTCCAGTAATGGTAAATGCTGATCGTGTAAGAAGGGTGATGGTAAACCGGAAAAACAAAGGGCTCTGTAGCCTTCTGTAGTTCCTCTTCCAACCATGCGGCTTGCTCAGCCACAGTTTTTTCATTGTCCGAGTTGAGAATGAGAAAGCGGACCACACCGGGTTCGACTTTTGCGTAATATTCTCCAGGCATTTTGAAGAAGGCGACCTCCTCGGCGTAGCTCATGTTGTGGTTTCCAATCGCCACGGCATCGAAACTAAAGCCCATCCACGGTAGCCACGCCGAAGCGTAGCCTTCGTCTACCTTGTACAAATTATCACCGGGGAGAATCAACCGAGTGACCCCGGTAGCCTCAATTGATTTGTGAATTTTTTGCGTTTTTGAATTCCATTCGCCCGCATCACCGATGATGGCATAATGATAGGACACGCCCAGCAGCGGTGCCGCGAACATAAAACAGTAAACAAAAAGAGTGAAACTAATGCGCATTGCGAGCCTCATATTGAAGTTGGGGAAAGTCTACCAGACTTGTCGGCAAGCTTCGTTTCGCGTTGGGCTGACGAGTGGCGGCATGTGCCTCATTCTCTTTTCGCTGTCACACGATGTAAGAGCGGAGAAAAAGACAGCCCTTCCGACGGTGCCGTCTGAGAGTGGCTCGAGTTTCCCCCAAATTGATTTGGAAAAGATGAAGGAAAATCTTCAGCCTGTTGATACGGGAGATGCGGAGCTCAATCGTACCCTCAAACACTGGAGCGATTTTTCTCTCGGCTGGGTGGAAGAGATCATCAATCGGGTGAAAGGTCAGTTACAAAAGAAGAAGACGGAAAGCAAGGAAGAGAAGAGCGCTCCGCCTTCTGTGAGCAAGCCCTTGGCACCAAAGGCTAAGACCTTGGGCGCGCCTGACTCATAGGGATGACTTGGGAACCGGCCGGAGGAACGGGAGAATGGGTGGCGATCACGAGGGGCTTTGTCGCTAACCTCCATCCCGTTTTAAGATAGGAATCATCTTCTTCCAGGGGATTTCCGGCTTCCGCGTACAAGGTTTTAATTCGTTCGTGCGCTTTTTTGAGATGGTAAAAAGGTATCTTCGGAAAGGCATGATGCACTGAATGGTAGTTGAGATGATCAAAAAAGAAGCTCGTGAACGCGTTGGTTTTAAGATTTCGTGAGTTTCGGATCTGGGTTTCGAAGGCATTGTCTTGTTTGCCCCACAGACCGTAGTGTTCGATCCAAGCGCGGTATTGATGAACGCAGCCCATAATCCGCTCAATAATAATAAAAAAGCAGAACGCACGAAGCCAGTTTCCGGTGGATAGCGCCCAGTAGTTAATAAGGCCCTGCGTGGTAAAGACGCCGAGAACATCAGTCCAAATTGCGAGCCTCACGGCGCGAGAAGTTTTGTAAAATTTGTAAGCTTGATAATAGTGTTTGTAGAGAAAACCAAAGCCGCCCCAGACAAAGCAGTTAAGCCAAATTTGATTTCTCATCGTCCAGCGACGTAGTGCGGAGGCAGAAGCATATTCGTCTTCTGTCCACTGAGGACGTTCGGGATCGCGTGGATTACTACCATTCATCTTGTGATGAATGTCGTGAAGGGCAGCATAAATGCCGTGGTACCAAATGACGGGATAGGCGATAAGGCGAGCAGCCACTTCGTCAAATACCTTCCAGCCGGTCAGGGTGCCGTGCATGGCATCATGAGTGAGTAGTAAAAAGGCGGAGTAGAAAATGCCGGTCACAACAGACCAGGCTACAAATGCACCCGTGGATTCACGAGTCAGGCTCATCCAAGACAGCGCGCCCAAAATGAGAAACCCGCTGAGAGTTTTAGTTAACCCATACCATGGCGACGTGGATTGCAGGTCAGCCAGTGATTCTTTGAGTTGGGACGCTGAAACAGCAAGCGGCCCCGTTTTTACGAGCGGCTCCATGTAACCTCCCGGTCGTCGACAACCGCGAACTTGGGCTCAAGGCGTCTCACAAGTGGAAGCAGTTATTATTATAGCACGGAGAGGCATGTTTCAGGGGAGATCCGAGAGAGAAAAGGGAGTAAGTTTGGGCACTTAGGGAGCGGGTGCGGCCGTGCGCAGGCTATTTTTTGCTGTGGTCTGACGGCTCAACGCGTCCTGCGCATCCAATAAATTCTCCGACAAACGCTCAATGCGATCGCCAATCATGCGTTCGATTAATGCCTCCGGAAGCGCCTGATAAAGGAGCCACGAGTGGACGGTTAAACTGGCCTTAATGTAGATCCAAGCTCGATTAGCTGGTTGCTGGAAAAATACCGCGTGCGCGTAAGCCTTCTCAACATACGCATCTGTTTTGGGAACAGAGTAGGCACTCAAAACTACATGCTCCTTTGCGGGTTTGAGAGCCAATCGAAAAAGCTGTTGTCCGCGACGGGTGAAAAGCGGAATGTTCAGTGAGTATTGCAGACCAAGCTGATCGGCCTTTCCGGGAACGGGAGTAAGATCATTTACGCGAAAGCGGTAGTCGCCTCCTGTGGGAAGAGTGTTGAAGTGCTTTAGTGCCCAGTCTCGGTAGTGGGGAAAATCTTCAAGAACCTTTTTCGCAAGGGGCAAATTCATTTCAGTCGAGAGGTAGATATCGAGCTCAATCGTGCGGTTGCCGGCGCGTTTGAGATCTCGACGCACCAGATCGCCCTGACCAGCCAAACGTGCAGCCATTTCCTTTTTGACTTGGGGAATATCCAGTTCAGCGCTGGCAGAAAGAGAAAAAAAGAAGATGAGGAAGTAACGCAACATTACTTCTCTTTATTTATCCTACCTCGCAGAGAAAGTCCCGCACTGATAAAAACAATTGTACCCGCTAGGATAGCAACAGGACCCGCAGTGGGAATATTTAACAGAGCCGGGCCGGTATCGTGGCTCCAGAGGAAGATCCCCAGCGCGTAGAGTGCTAAACCGAATGCGGACTGCACAGCAGCGAGCCCGAGAACCTCGACCGCGCGGGCGAGTCGAACAACGTCTTTACTGCGCGTCTCAAACGCAAAGCCGTTTTGGGACCATTTGCGAAGAAAGCGTTTTGAAAGACGAGGAACAATCTCGATGAGTTGTTGCAAATCGCGACCCACCACAACGAGATCTTTCAAAATTTGTTCGCGACTGTACCGCGCGCTCAGTGCCTGTCGTGCAAGTCGGGTTCCGACCTGTAGCAAATCAAAACTCGGGTCAAGTTTCTTTCCCAGCCCTTCTATTGTAACGATGGCTTTAAACAAAAGCATTAACTCACGAGGAACCCGCAGATGGTGTCGGGCCGCTACCGAAGTCGATTTCATCAAAATATGGCCGATATTGACGTCGCCAATTGCCATGCCGATGTACGGGGAGATCAAATCCATTAAATCTTTTTGCAGGAGATTAATGTCGGTTTCCCCAGTGCTCTGACTGAGATAAACGTACTCGGAGGCAAGAGATTCGTAGTCTTCATCCATGATCGCGATGAACATGGTCGTGACACTTTCCTTGATACGTTTGGAGAGCCGGCCGACGATACCGAAATCGACGATCCCAATCGCGCCCCCTGGCTGGGCAAAGAGATTGCCTGCGTGAAGGTCACCGTGGAAGATGCCATCTTCAAGAACCATGTGAAAGAAAGCGTCACAACCGGATTCAACAAGATCGCTCGGATTGATATTGGCGGCCAGAATGGCTTCGCGATCGGATACACGAATGCCTTCAATCCGCTCTAAGATCAAAACTTTCCCTGTACACCACTGACTGTAAACCGTGGGAATCCGAATATTCTTCAGATCCTCAAGGTTCTTTTTAATCTTCCTGATGTTGTTGGATTCGACGTGAAAATCCAGCTCCTGCTGCATGGAGTAGAAGAACTCCTCCACCATGCCACGCGGATTGAAGAGCCGGGTTTCAGGAACGTAGCGCTCCAAGAGTTCAGCAAGTCCCCGTAAGATGGAAATATCGTTTTGAACAACACGATCGATTCCCGGGCGTTGTACTTTGACGGCGACACGTTCTCCAGATTGCAAAATCGCGCCGTGAACTTGAGCGATCGAAGCCGCGGCGAGAGGTTGCTCTTCGAAGCTCTCGAAAACGGTTCCCATGGAAACTTTGAGCTGCTCTTCCAGATGGGACTCGATCACCTCGTACGGCAGTGCTTTTACGTTGTCTTGCAGAACCTGAAACTCTTCGACGACATGCTGGGGGAGGAGATCGGGTCTTGAAGCGAGTAGCTGCCCAAACTTAACAAACGTAGGTCCCAACTCTTCGAACGCAAGTCGCAGGCGTTTTTCCGTTGGCAAATGTTTGCTGCTAGGATTTTCGGACGCTTTGGCGGGCACAAAGCCGCTCAACTTTATGCGTTGAATAACTTCGGCGAAACCGTAGCGCACAAATACGCTCACGATTTCCTTTACGCGGCCAGCGTTCTTAAATGCCTGGCCAACAACCGCTGCTGTGGAAAACACTTTCATAGTTCGAATCGTAAACTTTAGACTGCTTCCTAATTACGCTGGAGCCTTTGCGTAAACCAGATTTTTCCCCGGTCGATAGAAACTTCTTCCACGCGAACGGATAGCTTATCGCCGACGTGGAGAGTTCCCTTCCCGTGCTCTTTTCTTAGCGTCTGCGTATGCTCGTCGAAAAGGTAATAATCTTTCATGGAGTTCAGCTCAAGAAAGCCCTCGATACCAAATTGTGGGATGCGAAGATAACTTCCCTCATTCGTCATCCATGTAATCTCGGCATCGAAGCTTTCATCCAACCGCTCTCGCATAAACCAACACTGCTTTCGACGAGTCACGAAACGTTCTGCTTCCACAGCGCGACGTTCCTGGTTACTGCAGCGCTCAGCCACGGCAGCCAATGGGTCCTCTTCGTTTCTCTTATCGGAGGAGCGCTCTTGACCGATGAACTTCTTTAAGCTGCGGTGCACCACCAGATCCGGATAGCGTCGGATGGGTGACGTAAAGTGAGTGTAGTCGCGCAACGACAGTCCAAAGTGTCCTCGTGGCTCCGCGTCGTAGATAGCCTGTTTTTGTGAACGTAAAATCAGGCTGTGCAAACTTTTGCCCCCTTTTATATCCATGGTTGCGGCCAGTACGCGCGCAAAATCCGTGGGTGTATTGCGCTCCAGGCGAACAGATGTTCCGAGAGTTTTCAGAGCGGCGTTGATTTCATCCAGCGCATCGGGATCGGGTGAGTCGTGCACACGGTAAACACTTTTTGTGTTCGTCTCTCGCAGTACTTGTGCGACTTCGCGGTTAGCTGCGATCATAAACTCTTCAATAACTTTGTGAGACTCAAATCGAGGAGCGGGGAAAATTCTTACGGGCATCCCCGTTCCGTCGAGTTCCATTTTGCTCTCGGGGAGGTCGAACTCCAGTGTGCCTCGGCGCTTGCGTTGTTTTGCGAGCAGGCGGTAGAGGGCGCGCAGATTCTTGAAAGGCTTTTCTAGGAACGCGTATTTGCCCAGCATGGCATCGTCACGTTCGAAATAAGCTTCGAGTTCTGTGTACGTTACCCTGGCGTGAGTGCGAATGAGGCTTTCGTAGAAATCGCTACTAATGACTTCGCCCTCTCTATCATAGGTGATCTCCGCGGTAAGAGCGTACCGATCTTCTTTAGGGCGCAGACTACACATGTCGTTGGAAATGGGCTCGGGCAACATGGGCACGCAGGTTCCCGGAAAATATACGCTCGTCCCGCGCAGTTGAGCGGCTTTGTCGAGAGCGGAACCCGGAGTCACATACGCGCTTACATCCGCGATCGCGACATAGAGAATGAACGCCTTTTCGCCTTGTCCGGTCACAACCGCTACGGCATCGTCAAAGTCTTTGGCATCTTCTCCGTCGATGGTAACCAAAGGAATCTCGGTGAGATCTCGTCGCCGTTTCTTTTCTTCTTCGTCTTGAGAAAACTTCCTGGACTCGAGGATTTCTGCTTTGACTGAAATCGGAAAATCCGAAGGGAGATTAAACTCACTGATGGCAATCTCAATGTCTTGGGCGGGAGTGAGCTTATCGCCATAATCCTTTGCTACAGAAACCTCGCCCAATTTATCGGGCGTGGGATACTGCTCAATATTACCCATCACCCAAGAACCATCTTCCGCATCCGAAGCTTTGACTTTCCATTCGGAATCCTTCGTTACTAACCGGGCGGCGTGGCCGGAGCCCAAAATTTGGCCCAAAACCTTTTTCTTTCCCCTTTCTTGTATCTCTTTTATACGAGCTGCTTTCTTGCCTCGCGAGTCGATGTAGGTAAAGAGTACCTTGTCCCCGTTTAACAGTGCCGCAGCCTGCTGATTATCGACGTAAGCGTCTGGCAGCGTACGATTCTCGGGAATGACGAAACCAAAGCCCTTCGGGTTTTTCTGAATGGTACCGCGAACAGGCACCTGAGGTTTTGATGGCCCGGCGCCGCGCCCACTTTGGCGATAGTCGCCGCGGCCGCCTGATTTGCCAGCGGTTGCACCGCTACGCTTGGGCTTTTTGCTGCGCTGTTGTTGTTTGGATTGTGCGCGTTTTCTAGGTCGTTTCATGTACTTGAGAATAGTAAGCTTAAGGGCTTTAAGAAAGGCGAAAAGAGGTTTTATCTGGGAAAGAAGTCGTGGATTCGTCTATCAACCGGGCGGAAGAAGCGCGCTGGGGTCGGCTTCAGGAGAGCTCGGTCCTTCGTCTCCTAGTGTGGAACCCAGAGGCGTTGAGGGATTAAATCCATTGCTGTTCAACGTGCTACCGGTAGCGCGTCCCGCAAAATCATCGCTGCCACCTGGTAGAGGCGGAAGAGGTGGAGGAGGAGGCAAAACCGGCAGAGCATCCATTGCCGGAGGAGGGCCTCCTAAGCTAGGGGGATATCCGAGTCCTAAGGCGTTTGGTGCGCGGTCACCCAAATCGCCAGAATCAGCATTTGATTGTTGGTTGAGCGCCCCTGGTTTCAACTGGAAAGCTACCTTCGCCTTTACGCGAGCCGTATCAGGGTAGCAGACGACGGGTCCGTCGCCTTTGTTGATGTTGTCGAAACGTAAAGGCGCTTGTTTGTTCGTTACATCGACAAACTGCACGGAAGCTAAGAGCTGAGCATTGGCAGGAAAGCAAATGACTTTGGAATCGTCCATGCTCGCGGGCCGACGAGAGGGCGCTACCCTTGCTAGAACCTGACGTCCCTTGATTGCACGCGGCGAGTTCTCAGGGAATGCATCGACAATGAGTCTCGCAGGTGAACCTTCGTAAAAAGCATCAACTCTCAAATTGTTGTTCTTCAAGAAAACACGGATGGCCAACGGATGCGTCGGATCATCTGTATTAATGGAAATAGGCCCCAGGTATTGGCTACGAGTTACATACGAGTCGTTAATGGCCGCTTCGGGTATGACGCCAGACAAGTTGATCCTGTCGATCCCTACGAGTACCTGTGTGCCGCTGGGTTCAGGCGTTAGAACTAACGTGGGTTCACCCGTTTGGCCATGCTTCTTGAATTCCACTACGAGCCGTTCGAAATCAGTCGGTTTGTGTTTCGCAAAACGAAATTTGCGAATTTCCACCGAAGATTCTGAGCCAAATCCTGACAAGCACACAAAGGCTAACGCCAGGAAAAGAAAGGTTAAACTAGATTTTGGCCGAGCGAATAACACGCAGGCTCCTATTCAAAGTTCGTATCGGGACGCAGCATTAAATTCTTTAACAGTAAGCGTTAGTCTTTGTTCTTACTTGCTAAACCCTTGTCTTAGTTTGGATCTTTGTCGCCCTCGGCGAACGCCACAAGTTGCCAGGCCAGAAAGCCGATAAAGGATTAATGTGAAAAGGTATTTTCGAATTTTCCGCGATCTGTTGAAGTTTTTGCCCGGTCGCACGCCTACTTCCTGGGAAGAAACGTTTGAGGTGCGGGGCAATCGGCCCATCTTCATCCTTATTCCGGGCTTTCAGGCCCGCGAGCGCACCGTTTCGATTCTTCGCAAGCGTTTCCTGCGAGATGATTTTTCTGTTCTGGTGCTTTCAATGGATTGGTTAAGACTGTCTGACGGTGTGGTCGGCTTGTATCAAATGGCGAAACGCCTTTCCGAGATTGTGCTGAAACTTCGGAAAACTGTGGGAATGAACCAACAACAAATTTTTCTCGTCGGTCATTCAGCGGGAGGATTAGTAGCCCGCTATTATGTGCAGCTTTTGGGAGGCTACCACTACTGCGATGGTCTAGTTACTTTGGGAACACCTCATCGGGGCAGTTGGTACGCGGCGCTTGGGTTTTTCTCTCTTCTTATATTTAAAGCGCGTTGTCTGTTTCAGATGTTACCGTTCTCTCCGTTTATCAGACGGCTGAACCAAGCGTACTACCCCCGGCACTTCAAAATGGTTTCTCTGCTTTCAAAAAATGACGATTTTTCGACCTGTGAACTTTCCAGCTTAGTTCCTCAAGAGCAAAAAGAAGCTTCGGTGGAAGACATCATGATGTCGGAACTCTCGCATCACGACTTTTTGTTGAGCCGTCAGGTGTACGATACAATTTTAGTGCAGATGGGATTATCAGCTAAAGTCGACAAAGAAGAAGCGGCTCAGCTTCACGAACCCGCTTAGTTCCAAAAGGTGCCAGGCACCTTTTAGAACTATCCGACGATGTCTTCGCCGCCATCAACCCCTAAGGTGTTACCCGTGATCCAAGCCGCTTCGTCGCGGACCAGAAGGGCAATCGCATTGGCGACATCGGCCGGAAGAGTCAGGCGCTTGCCCGGATTTCGGCTCGAGGCAATCTCAATCATTTGTTCGTTGCCAGGGATCTTTCTCAGGGCCGGCGTATCAGTTACTCCGGCGCGGACAGCGTTAACGGCAGCAGGATAAGAGCCCAATTCGAGCGCGAGTTGGCGGCAGTGCGATTCTAACGCCGCTTTTGCTGCCGAGACAGCTCCGTAGGTAGGCCACACGCGGGTGCCCCCCGAAGAAGTCATCGCGAATATCCGTCCCCCTTTTCGCAAAAGCTTTCGTGAAACCAAATCTTGTGTCCAATAGACTAAACTGTGAGCCATCACATCTAAAGTCATGTTCATCTGCTCAGGAGTGAGCGCTTCGGGCCCTGTGAAGGGCTTAAGGGATCCGAAAGCGAGTGAGTGTACCAGGCAATGCACACCGCCTTCGGTATGCTTCTCAATCTCGGCGAGCACTTCCTGACGCTTGTCCTTGTCCGCGGCATTCATATTGAAGAACATGGCCTTTACGCCCGCACCCTTAATTTTCTGGATAACTTCTTCCACGTGTGGCTGGGTGCCCTTGCGATCCATGTGCACGCCAATAATGTTCATTCCTTCTTGAGCGAGCTTGATCCCAATGGATTCTCCGAAGCCACTCGAGGCACCCAAAATCAACGCCCATCGTCCCTGAACACTAGATAACGCCATACTGTACTCCTCTTTAGACTCAGCCTTTGTCGCCGGCTTTGCCACCCTGGTCTGTTTCCGTTTTCTTCTCTGCTTTCTTTTCCGGGGTCTTT
Source organism: Bdellovibrionota bacterium (assembly GCA_041751875.1). Lineage (GTDB taxonomy): Bacteria > Bdellovibrionota > FAC87 > UBA2466 > JACKAF01 > JBGSIC01. The sequence goes on along the minus strand of JBGSIC010000033.1, from coordinate 97,409 downwards.
AGCAAGGAAGCTTGGGTGACATTCAAATTTTTAAAATCGGTAAGTGCGATTAAGAAGGCGCGGTCGAGGCCGGCGCGTTCACCATAAACCCGAGCTCCTGCTTGCTGTCCGAACTTCAAATGAGCAAGAGCCTTTCCATCCTTATCCGACAGAACCAACTCTAGTTGGGGGTTCTTTAGGCCTGTTTCATTTCCCGCTTTCGCGTACTGAACAATTTTGGTGTCCTGAATCTTGGCGATCAAAGCCTCAACTTTGGTTTTGTCGAGCGGTAGGTCTTTCTTTTGAGATAGAATCCAGTTATCGCCTTCTTTTACAAGATCAAGGGAGTCTTTTCCTCGCAGCACTTTGAGCTGAGTTACATTGAAACGGTTGAAGTCGGCAAGATTGCGATCCTGATAGTCTGCCGAGTTGCGCTCTAAGACTTGCAGAGAACTGGGATCCACTTCAAACACGGTTTTCTTATCACTGCGTTTCGCGTAGCCCTTATCTTTTATCCGTCCCAACGAAATCTCAACGGCGTCTTTCTGCCCTTTTTCCTTTAGCTGAATGCGGGCAATGGGTTGGGACAGGCCAAACGCACTGAGATTTTTGGGCTCATCGGTGAAATCTTTCGCTCGCATACCTACGAGAGCGCTCAAAGACTTTTGTACTTCTGATTTGCTGGCGGGCAGATTATCGCGGGAGAGCTCCCATGTATCTCCTTCTTTCTTTTTCAGAATGAAGGACTCTCCTGGGACCGACACCTCAAGTTGAGGAATTTCATTGGACGCCACGAGCACCAATTTTTTGTTTCGAAAATCTTTAAGAGGGCGGTCGAAGGCGCTTTTGACCGAACGACTTGCGAGATAAACTTTTTTGTCCTTCGAACCCATAGCGTAGAGATCAAATCCAACCGGCGTGTCGGATCCAATAATCAGTTCTTCGTACGGCGCGTTCGAATCCTTGCGAACTCGCACCTTGAATCGTGGCTTGTCCAAGCCGTAGATCGACAAATCTTTAGCTTCGCCATCGAGCTCACGCTCGTACTTGGCCCCGGAGGCTGCGCTGATCGCGGAGGCAACCATACTCGCGTCGGCTAATTCTTTTATGGGAGCTGTTAGATACCAGTCTTCGCCCGACTTTTTGAATTCGAAGGTTTCATATGTGACCGGAGCCGCAGTTGTTGCGGCTTTTTTTTCACTCGTATCCTCGCCCGCATCTTTGGAGACAGGCTGCTTCTCCAAAATGAATTCCTGAATTTCTTTGCGGTCCAAAGAGATCAAACGCTTCGTATCTTCTTTGGCTTCTTTGAGGGTGATCTTATATTTTTTTTCGTAAAGGCCGTACCAGAGGACAAGCGCTACCAGGACACCACCAAGGACTAACGTAAAATTGAAGTTTTTCTTCATGACGGATCCTCCCGTTCGGTTTCAGAGACACAGGGGAATACAATCAGAGATCTAAGGCGTTCCGCTGCCGTTGGGATCTTCGACCGGAGTCGCTTCCGGTTCCATTTTTTGAACGTGGTTTGCGGCGATTTCGCGAAGCGCGACCACCGCCTGTTTGTTGCCGGGATGTTGGACTGTGGGCTTTGAGCCCTTGGCCAGTTGACGCACCCGCTTGGCTGCCACGTGAATTAATTCGAACCGGTTAGGGATTCTCTGCAAGCAATCTTCTACTGTTACACGAGCCACTGAAATTCTCCTGCATTATTGATAACTTAAGCCCAAACCGCTTTAAGCAATCCCCTAGCATAGAGAAAACGCGGGGAAAGTCAATGAATCAGGCGTTTGGGCGGCGCGGGTCTTCATTCTGTTTTCGTCGCGAGATACGCCCTAGGCGGCGAGCAGCTGCTCGAGGGCGTTTAGAAGCGATTTTGGATCAGAGGGAGGGGTGGGAGTGGGGGCGTAGCAGAGGGCGTCACGCGCGGAGAAAAGAGCGCGCGCGTGCCCAAGGAGTTCTGGGGACACCAAAGTCTCCACTCTCCTTAATACGACGGTCCGGCTTTCGCCCGGCAGTGGCTGGGGCGAGCGCTGGCGAAGAACTTCAAGCGCAAGATCTTCGGCGAGTGTGAGAAATTTCTCGTAATTCTGATCTTCATAAGCCGTACGAGCTTCTCGTGCTCTGTCTTTTCGTGATGGGCCCTTGGCCGCCACCATGATAGGGCTCGGCTTGCGCTTGCGACGGGACTGAAAAGCAAACCAAAAGACCATCAGGATGGTGCTTTGAGCAATCCAAAACCAAGGAGAATTTTGCCAGGAAGTAGTCAGCGACGGGGTTTCGCGCGCAGGCCCCAAAGTGAAAGAGGGTGGGGGAACTTGTGGCAATTTTTCAGAAACCATCGGTTGAAAGCGCACGGGCCCGGCTTCCGCTATCCGGTAGGTTCGGAGTTCGGGATTGAAGTAGACCAATTTTGGTCCGGGAAAAGAAAATGCCTCTTTGCCAGAAACCAAAAGAGTCCATTCAAAGACTTTGGATTGAAAGGGGAAACTTCCCGGGGCGTCTGAGTTTTGCGCAAGCACTTTCACATGAGACGGAAACGAAAGGGGGAGTCGATTAATCTCCTGGAAATTGCCGTTGCCCTCCACCCAGACACGCAACACGGTCGGTTCATCGGGTTGAAAGGAAATTTCGGAACGAAGGGGACGTATAAAGAACTCTCCCACAGCCCCCGTGAACTCGGAATCCCTTGGCGCTTTAGGAAAGGGAAGCAACTTAAGTGGGCGAAGAATTTTGCTCAGGAGCCTTTCTTCGACCTGGTAGCCGAGCCGTGTTCCGTCCGGGCGACGCACCACCAACTTCATCGGTTCTAGCTCGGGCGCTTTATCGTCGACCATGGCTACTAGTTCGTACGATCCGATGAGTATTCTATTCCAAAGGGTACCGTGGACGGAGTAACTCGCTTGCACGGGCCCCTGGCGCAGCAGAGTGTTTGTTTTCCAGTAACCACGAAACTCGGGAAACTTGGCGACTTCTACTTCAAGGGCGGGGAAGCGAGTGTAGAGCACAAAATCACAACGCACTTGTTCGCCGGGATAGATTTGCCCCTTGGAAAACTCTACTTCCAGCCGATGAAGAGGTAACTCGGGACGAACCTCTGCTGAGGATAAAGTAGAAAGAACAACAATAATGAGAATAAGAATGTTAATGAGTCGCTTCAATTGTTTCTCACCACGTTTTTGCCTGAGGAGAGACGGGCTTTTTTCCATCCCGATTTCTTTGCAAGCGTTGCATTGCCTGCTGCTCTTCGTTGGATAACAGGTCAAAAATCTTTTGCTTTCGGGATGGAGAGAAAGACTCCGATTTGTAGTCTTTCTTCGATCCCTTAGGGTCCTGTGGCTGCTGACCCGATTCCGACTCGCCGTCACCTGAGGAAGAGGACTGCGCTTGACTTAAAATCTGCGCCGCCAAAGCCATGTTCTCCGAAAGCTTTTTATTGGTGTCGCGATCAAAACCTTTGTCGCCGCTCTTGATATCGTAGGCGGCCTGATAGGCCTCAATGGCTTCCGGCAGTTTCTGCAGCTGGAGTAAGGTATTTCCTAAATTGAACAAAGTTTTTTTGCGAACCGAGGGATCCTCAGTCAGATACGCCGCCTCTTGGTGGGCTTGGGCGGCGCGTTCCAGATCGTTCTTCTGCGTGTAAGCGATTCCCAAATTGTGTGCAAGGACACCCCGCGTGTTGTTGTCGGTTGCCAGTTCGAGGTGCGTTTGAATGTCTTTGATAGCGTCAGGGGGGGCCGCTCCGGCGAGCAAAAGGGAAAGCGGGAGGAAAGCTAACGGCGAAAGCCGAATGGCGTATTCCCAGCGTTGCCGACAAAAGTCGATGAAAAAGCACAAGAGGGCGAGTGTCAGGAGAAGTGGATAATATTCGGCTTCCACCTGGACCGCGGTGGTGACCGAGGTGGCCCCTTGTTTTTGTTGTAGATGATTACCCAGGCGTTTCATTTCCGCGAGTCGGGCTGGGAAGTACTGACCGCCGGTGGCCTCCGCAATGCTTTCGAGTTTCTTTTGATCCAACCGGGTTTCGATTACTTTGCCGCTGTTGTCTCGCAGATAAGCTCCCGATTGGAAGGTGGTGAGAGCATTTTCGAAACTGAGCGGAATCCGACTTCCCTGGTCGGTAGCGGTTCCAATGGTGAAGACGGGGATTTTTTTGTTTCTGTATTTCGCGAATACCTCGTTACGAAGAGAGTGGTGACTTTCCCCGTCGCTAAAGAGCAGCACCTGAGTGGGTGGCCAGTCTTCTCCGCGGTTCAAATGCTCTTTTTCCATTTTAAGAATCTGAGCGAATAACGTATCTAGCGCTTGGGAAAGATCGGTTCCCTGATCGGTGGTCATCGACGGACCCAGCATATTGAGCACGTTAAGAATGCTATCTGTGTCGCGTGTCAGAGGTACTTGTAAATAACCATCCGCCGCGAAGGGATACAGAGCGAGGTGAGAGCCTTCGAGATAGGGGGCGAGGAATTGGAGTGCGCTCTTGGCAAATTTGAGACGGGAAGGGGCGACGTCTTGAGCCATCATGCTTCGGGAAATATCGACCGCCAGGAATACCTGGCCTCCACCGGCCCGTCGCTGCGAGGTGTTTCTCCCCAGCTGTGGTCGCGCCAGGGCGACCAAGCAAAGGATGAGACCCATTGGATAAAATACCCAACGGACTCCTGTTCGAGCAGCGCCTCGCCTTTTATTCAGAAAAAAAAGTGCGAGGCACGCAATCCCAACGACAGGAATACCAATGAACCATTCGGGGTGCAGAAAACTAAGCTGCATGGCGAGGCCTCGCTTTCCAATAGCGACCTTCTTGAAGGAGTAATCCTGCAAAAAGTAGGGTGAAGGCGAGGGCAGCAAAGCCGGCGTACCATTCGTCGGTTCTACGTCGAGGGGAAATTTTTACTTTTGTTTTTTCGAGGTCGTCTATTTCTTGGAGTATCTGTTCAAGGGAAGTCGGGCTGGTCGCCATGTAGGCTTTTCCCCCGGTGCGGCGGGAGATATCTTGCAGGAGCTCCGGGTTGAGATAAGACGGAACCTGAGTAAGGAGGTGAGTCTTATTTCCAAAGGCATCATAAGCATAAATGGGTACAAGCACGCGCGAATTCTTCCCTATCCCAATCGAGTAAATCTTAATTTTGTCTTGGACCGCCATCGTGGCGGCCGTGACTGGATTAATGGCCCCCACGTTGCTGTCCCCATCGGTAATGAGAATGACAACTTTGGTTTTCGAGGTCGAAGTTTGGAGGCGGCCCACGGCGTTGGCTAGCGCCATGCCAATGGCGGTTCCCTGTTTGAGTTCACGCATCTGGACATCGGCAAGTTGGCGGAGAAGAAAGTCGTAGTCTTGAGTTAGGGGAACTTTGGTGACGGCTTCACCGCCGAAAATAACCAATCCGATTCGATCCGAAGAGCGCCGCTTGATGAAATCCCGAATGAGCTCCTTTGCGACCGTCATCCGATTGGGTTTAAAGTCCGTGGCGTCCATGCTCTCGCTCACGTCGAAGGTAATGACGATATCAATTCCTTCCGACCACTTGTGCGTCCACTTCTGATAAGTGGCAGGCCGGGCGATAGCAAAAGCGAGTAGTCCAAACGCCACCAGCGTGAGCGCGAACTGAAGACGGTAGCTAAAGCGCGTGCGACGGACCAGCTTTCGGATTTCGGCGGAGTTGACCGAGAAGGGAAGTTGGCGCTTTTGGGCCCCTTTCTTTTTCTTTAAAAGAAAAACAAGGGCCGCGCCAAGGGGCAGAAGAAAAAGTGCGAGCCAATAGGGAGCCATTAAATGCACGCGAGGATTTCCTTTTCTGCCGAATGCAAGCACTCGTGAGCAAGGGCACGCGGATCTGGTTGAGTCGGATGAAAGCGATAGCCATCGCAGCGTTCAAAAAGAGGGATCGCTTTTTTCAACGCCGGGGAGCTGCCTGCAACGAACGTGAGTTCTCGCGTCGTTAGGGCACGCGCATTTTGCAGCTGAGCTTTGGCGAAGTAGCGCTTTAGAATGGAAACAAATTCATCGATGACCAAGGGGTCGAGCTTTTCGTTCTGAAGTTTAGTTCGGTATTCTTGGAGCTGGCGTTGCAACCAGAGACGGGGATCTTCGGCGGGAACCGCAGGAGACACCACTACGGGGAGCGGCTTCGGCCGCGCTTTGAACCGCCTTACAAGGTATCGCGCAAGCCAAAAAGTGAGTAGGGAGGCAAGGAGCACGCCTAGTACGAGAGCAATGCGCGGTCCCCAGTAAACCGGGAGCTCTAGCACGCCGAAGCCAGGTCGGATTTGTAAGTCTTTTTCGGGGCGCGAAGTGCTTACATTGAGTTCAACCGTTTCGGTGGAGAAACTTGCCCCTCTGATAGAAACTTCAATGGGAGGAATGCGGTGGGGGCCAGAGCGATAGGCGCTTAGTTCGTAGATCCATTCCGCTTGGTTTTTCTCAAGGATCCGTTTACTCGAGAGGATGGCCCAATCCTTTCCCTCGGTGAGCAGAGAATCATGGATTTCCAGACCTTCGGGTTCAGAACCTGTGTAGGGATCTAAGCGTAGGGTGACGCGCAAAGTGGTGCGTTGTCCCGGTTCAATAGAAGCCGGGGTAAGTTGAAACTGAAGTCGTTCGTCGGCAGAAGTCTGTAGACTAAATACGAGCAGGGCCGCGGCGACGAAAGAAATGGACCAGTCTTTGAAGGTAGTCATCTTGCACGCTTAAAAATTGGTAGTCGGCTTTACAGTTACGGCACACGCTTTCGATTTCTGATTGCGCGTGAGCGAATTCTTTCGAAAGAGCAGTTCGGATTTTGCTATCGTTACTATCGAGTAGAAATGTTTCTCCCACTTCCGGATCCCAAACTTCGTAGACGCCCTTGAGTGCACGTCCTGCTTCCGCGTCATCGCGGCAATGAAGCAGAACTGTTTCATGCCTTTGCGAAAGAAGGCGCAGCTCATCTTCGAAAGGGGGGACCAGAAAATCGGACAACACCACCACGATGGCTTTGGTTTTAAGAACGTTGTTGGCAAAAGTGAGCGCTGGTCGTAAGTCGCTGCCCTTACCGGAAAGAGGTTGCTGAAGAAGGGTGACCATTCCGTTGAGGACGTGATTTTGGGTGTTGCGCGGCGGAAGGTAATGGACCGGCTTGTCGTTGAAGAACAACATGCCGAGGTTATCTTTCGATTTCACCGCGGCAAGCCCTAGCAGCGCAACCAATTCGCTGTACATATCAAGTTTGGTTTTTGTGGTCCCAAAAAGAGAAGATCCACTTACGTCGACGACCAACAGAACGCTCAGCTCCCGATCCTCTTCAAAAATCTTGATTGTGGGATGCCCTGTACGAGCCGTGACGGGCCAACTCATGTGGCGAATGTCGTCGCCTGGTTCGTAGCGACGAAATTCCTTGAACTGCATGCCACTGCCTCTAAAAGCGCTCCGATAGTTTCCCGACAGTAAAGTGGAGACGGAACGTTTGGCGCTAAACTGCAATTGGGCAACGCGATCCAAAATGTCTTGGGATATTTGCATAACAGGAAACAGTAAGAAAAAATCAGCTAGGGAACGTAAACGCTTTCCAGTAGCTTCGTGATGATGTCGTCAGTCGTAATGTTCTTGGCGTCTGCCTCGAATGTGAGAATCAGACGATGTCGGAGAATCTCCCTGGCCACGGCCTTCACATCATCTGGGGTTACGAAATGACGACCTTCCAAGAGCGCGTGTGCTCGCGCCGCCTTGCTTAGGAAAAGGGTGGCTCTCGGAGAAGCGCCTACTTGAATGAAACGCAACATTTCCTCGATAGATTCCATTTTGGCTTCGTCTTTGCCCACTTCGTTCGTCTTGCGTGTCGCCATAACCAAGCGGAGAATGTACTGCTTGATGCGATCATCGACGTAAATGGATTCCAAAACCCGACGAGCCTCCATGATTTGTTCGGGTTGGATAGAACGTCCTGCCGCGGGTGCTTCGTTAGCGTGCATGCGCTCTAGAATAAGTTGTTCTTCCGCGCGCGAAGGGTAATCAACCCGTACTTTGAACATAAAGCGATCGAGTTGGGCTTCCGGGAGATTGTAAGTGCCTTCTTGTTCAATCGGGTTTTGTGTCGCTAGAACGAGAAAGGGTTCGCTGAGAGGAAAGGTTTTGTCACCGATGGTAACTTGGTGTTCCGCCATTGCCTCAAGCAGTGCGCTTTGCACTTTGGCCGGCGCGCGGTTGATTTCATCTGCGAGTACAATGTTTGCAAAGATGGGACCCTTTTTCGCGAAGAACTCTTTGTTTTTTTCGTCGTAGATCATCGTACCGATGAGATCGCTTGGCAGTAAGTCGGGAGTAAACTGGATACGGTGAAACTGAGTATGCACCGCTTGTGCTAACGTGCGGACCGTGAGGGTTTTGGCCAAGCCGGGTAGCCCTTCCAAAAGGATGTGGCCGCCGGTGACCAAGCCCATGACGAGAGATCGGGTCATCGGTTGCTGGCCGACAATTACTTTTCCGATTTCATCTAAGAGAAAACCCAAAGTGGCGGCGGTTTGTTGCACTTCAGCTGGCGCGGGACCAGCAGAAGAGGTGGACGAAGGCGTGGCGTATTTATCGATTAGTTTTTTTTGGCTCATGGGAGTTTAGTTGGGAAGAGAAAAAAGAATGATATTCAGGACAAAGCGATTTATCCTTAGATTTCATTATACCGGAAAAGAGACCTGAATGCCCACCGTAACGTTCCTTCCATCAGGTAAAAAAATCAAAGTGCAATCCGGCGTGTCATTATTTGATGCGGCACAGCAAGCTGGCTTTCCCATTGCCTCTTCTTGCAGTGCGAATTTTGTGTGTGCGCGGTGCAACATACAAGTTGTCGTGGGACGCGATAATTTGAGTCCAATCACCGAAGAAGAGAAGAAACTTTTGGCGCGCGAGAAGTTGCCGCCCACCGATAGAATTAGCTGTCAGACCAAGGTGCTGGGTAATTGCACGATCACGACCCGGTACTGGTAATTCATTAAGGAGTCTTCATGCGATCGATGATCTTACTCTTGGGATTTGCATTGACGAGTTTGGCGGCAGACCATCAAGTCAATACCGCAAGGCCCAGCGCTGGAGAGCATCCCAAATTTTATGTTTGTGCACACTCCGTGAAAGTGGGCGGAGAAAATTTCACGGCGGCACCCGAAATTTTGACTGAAGCGGAACTTAAAAAGGAACGCGTGTTGAATAACAGCGCGTACACCCAAAAGACGAACCGCCAACTCGTGCTTGAACCAAAGGGGCCGCTGAGAAAATTGGTACTTAGACTTCGCGCGAAGCCACCGGAAAAAAAGAACGCGGAACGAAGTTTGCTTACCGATGCTAAAGAGCTGGAAATCACAGAAGAGGGAGTGGAAAAACAGGTAGTCAGCCTCAAGGTAAAAGAGAAGGAAGAAGTCACCATTGAGTGCCGAGCGGTAAAGGATCAGGCGGAAGTCGCGGATATTTTGATCTCAAAGGAAGGGGAGTTACGAACAGCCGGAATTTCAGCTAATCCCCCCGCCGATTTGGATTCGCGGTACGGTCATTTGTTCACCCAAATTAGCCACGCCATCGACGGAATTAAAGACGCTCCGAAAAGAGCCGAATACCTTTCGAAGTTGAAAGATTTGGTGACGAATGCTGATCAAGCGATTCGCCAAGCCGGAGTGGCTTCGCTTAACCCATTGCGTACGCGAATCTACTTGTTGGAAAGCCCCAAGACCATTCAGCTCTATCAACAGCTGGAACCCTTGCTTGAACTTGCCTACACCAAACGCGACGGAACTTACGTCGGGAATGCGGCAAATGTAGCCTCGGAAGTCACTCAAATCCGAGCGAGTCTGGCGGCCCTGGGAAAATCCGTGACGCCCAATACACGTCAGGGTTTTGAAGCGGATATAGAAACCGCCCTAACCCTACTGACCTTTACACCAAAGAAATAGAGTTGCCCTAAACGCGGCGCCTCGTTACGATCGTTCTCCATGATTATTGAATTAGAGAAGGATCTACCCAAGCTTTTGGGTTCGTTGGTGCCCGCTGGTTTTATTCCTCCCAGAAAGCGTGTTCTGGTGGTGCCACCCAGTTATTACAAAATTGAGTATGCGATCAATGACTTTATGCGTAAGCCGGATGGCTCGCTAAATGAAGTCGATCCGGAACTCGCGCTTTCGCAGTGGGAAGCGCTCGTACAAGTTTATGAAGATCTCGGACTTAGCGTCGAGGAAATTAAGCCCGATCCGAAATGCCCTGACATGGTTTACAGCGCAAACCACGGCTTGCCCTACTGGGACTACATGTCCGAAAAACCCGCCGTTGTTATGGCCAAGATGGCAAACGCGGAACGTTCTGCCGAAGTCGCCCATTTTAAGGCTTGGTACGAGAAGGAAGGGTATGTTGTTCAAGAATTAAGCCCTGCTATTTCTCGTTTTGAAGGCATGGGAGATGCCTTCGTGGATCCCACTCGTTTGATGTTTTGGGGGGGATACGGTACTCGATCGCAAAAGGAAGCTTACGACGAGATCGCCGATCTCACAGGTTACTCGGTTGTTCTGCTACCGCTTAAGTCGGCAACGTTTTATCACTTGGACACTTGTTTTGGCATTTTGAATTCCCAGACAGCGGTGGTCGTGCGCGAAGCTTTTAGTTCGGATAGTTTGAAAATAATGTCTGCTCTTTTTGCGAACCTGATCGAGATTCCATCTGAATTGAATAAGAAACATTTTTTGGCCAATTGTTTTTGCCCAAATGGAACAGACGTTGTTGTTCAAAAAGGTGCTCCTCTATTTGTGGAACAACTAAAAAAAGTGGGCTTGAACGTGCACGAACTCGATACCGGCGAGTTTCTCAAAGGGGGCGGTTCAGTTTTCTGTATGAAAATGGCCGTCTACTAGCCGACCTTGGCATATTGAAGTCAAAACCCTGTTCTGATAACGTGCCGCGTTATGCGGAACTTCGTCCTCCTTGCGGGGCTACTTTTCACGATTTGCGCGCCTAGAATATCCCACGCAAAAATTCAGTTTACCTGTCGTGGTTTGCTTATCAGCACGGCCCTCGTTGCGGTCACATTGACATATACACAGTATGTTCCTCCGGCGGAGAGGGAAGAGGCCGCCATCGACCGCTATTTCGACTTCGACAACACCGATCTGAAGTTGCTCGACCCTTCTGTTCGCGAAAACGTTTTGAATAATTTCGGCCAATACCTTATTTCCAGAGAGGCCGATAAAGCCTACCGAGCTTTGGTAATTTACACAAAACTTCCTGAGTATCGCCATCTCGCAGAAGGAATTGATCTGCGGAGCTGGCGCCAGTTTCACCAGGCGATTGGATATCAGGTTCCTGATGAAGAGGGCTGGTACCGTCCCCCTGGTCCTGATTCTTCTCGGTGGATTTTTGTCCGTCGCAGAGCCGTGATTAAAGAGGCCATCGGAAAAATTTCTGAAGGAATTGTAACTCGCGACCCCGACTCTCTTTTAGGTGTAGAAATAAGAAGAGAATTTTTAAGAGGGGCGGGTCTAACCCTTGAGCCCGACAATTTTATCAATGTCTTAGATGGGTTTGATAGACATAATAATCCACGCCCTGCAATGCCATAAACAGTTAGGATAATAGAAGAAGCTGCCGGGACTTCCGACCCCTTTCCATCTGTGGTATGACCCCTTCCTTTTTACTGCTTCAGTACCAATTTTAGGCGGAAAAATGAATCGCGTTACGATCCTATTGGTTTGTACAGCCCTTCTGGGCTGGGCGCCCGTCGCACAAAGCGAGCGACCGTCGCCAGTACGCTGGTGCGCCAGCCAACTGGTTGGTGTGTACGAGGCTTTCCATTCTCGCGTACACCCGCTTGAGTATCTTAATAGACTTCAAAAAAAGTACAGCAAGGACAAGGAAAAGAGAGAGCACTTTTTTATTCGTCTGAGTTCGCAACGCCAAGCCGAAGTCATCTACGCTCTTTACGCCCATGCGTTTGGGGTGTCAGGCGGACCCGTTTTGCACTTTTCTAAGGTGGAAGCGGAAAAGTTGCTCGAAGAATTTTTGTTACACGTCAAAAACATGCGTGAAATTGATTCAACCCTGCGCTTGCTTCTTGATGTGGCGGTCCCTCAGGATCCTACCGCCTCCTTCTTATCTGATAAGCAACTTCGGGCATTGCGTTTGTATTTCTCTCTCGTCCACCGCCACCCCGAAATTAAGATGAACGACAGTGAAGAATACGAGTATCTCGCCGCAAATAAATTTTTAGCGGTGGTAGGTATTGGAGGCGATTCCGCGGGGTGGGAAGGTGTTCCCGAAATCGGGATGCCCCGTGAGGTGGGGAGTCGACACATCTTGTTTCTAGGTCATCTCGCCGCTTTTATGCGGCTTTTTATTCCCGTAACAGGCCAAGGGGAAACGATGCTGCAAATGGAACGAGCATCCAATGAGATGGAAGCGGTGGTGAGAGAGCACACGGAACGCACTCTATTTAAGAGCCGTGTAAAAGAACACGAACTTGCTCGCTGGGTCGAGTTTCTTGCTCATTCCCCAGGGGTGATCGAGGACTTAAGTTGGCTCGATGCGATACTCCACGCTCTTTTACGTCGCGACCTTTCTCCGGCCGTGACTACGCAATTTCTCAAAGTGCATGGGGTTGTCTCTGCTCGCGTGCGGGCCGAGCTAGCGGGAGCGGATGAAATTCGCTACACGCAACGGGAACATAGCTTTGAACGCATGGTGCAGCTGCTTGATCCTTCTCTGCGCTTATCGATTGTGGGGAATCGGGTTTCCGCGCATGGAGAAGACGATAAACTTGTGGCGTACGTGGATTTCAGTCCTCATGGGCCGCACGGCGGTTTTGTTCAGCGCAGCCACATACTAGATAGCGCGGCCGAGCAGGACCTTATTCCGCTTCTGATGACCTTGCATCTCATTCGACGCCCGGAAATTCACACACTGATTAGCCTGATGCAGAATGGAAACGAACTTCAGGAGTACGAGCAAGCCGGCGGCAGAATGGGGCCGAACGCGTCCCTGCGTGAAGCCCGAAACGCGTTGATGAGTTCAAAATTCTATCAAGTGGCGCGGCGTCTGGGTTTCATGACCTACACGCGGATCGATCTGAAAACCTATAACTCTCCTTACATCGAGCTTTCAGTACCGGACGTGGGAACCGAAGTCGAAGTGGAACCCGAGTAAGCCAGAGAAGATTCGTCGACTCCTAAAATATCTTCGAGTTCCCTCGTGGATACGGGCGGGTAGGTCATGGTGATGCAGTGAATGGATCCTAGCCCTGAGTTGGAGAGTGAGCTTGTGTTGGCGGGGATGACATCCAAACCGGCGTCTTGGTAAATTTTCCGTGCCGCCTCGTCCGACGTTTTCCCATAGCTGGGCATAAAAAGAGTCCCGTTTACCAGAAGCGCATTGACGTAGGTTTCGTAGGCGCCCCCGGGCTTTGGGAGCAGTTGTACTTCGTACCCCAAACCTTCCAAAGTGGACTGGTACTCGGGCGTATCAGTCAGTGCCACTGAGTCGGAGAGTAGCTTGATTCTTTCGTCCACATGTCCGATGCCGCTCTTATGCGGAAAGCGGGTTAGCTTTTTGCATCCATACTGTGTGATAAAGTTTGAGTCGGGAATTTGAGAGGTACGGCTGTTGTTTACGATGAGACAATTGCCTTTACTGTCGGCAAGAAAATTTCCGCCTTCGTAGTAGTAGGTGTGTTTCATCAAAGGCATGCGGAAGTAGTGGGCCAGTTCGGTGTCGGGCTCGTTCCCCTGACCATACTTTGCATCCACTCCTGCCAGCTTGTTGCCGGGTAAAAACACAGGGACCGGCAGCGCATCTCGAGCCCAGAAGGGGTTAGTCGAAATTTTAAGAATGCGAAGCCGGCTTGGTCCGACAATCGGTTCGTATTCGTCTTTTAATCTCTGGTATTCGGAAGGGCTGGTGTAAAAGATCACCAAAATCATGTCGGCGGGCAGAAATTTTGCGAGCGTAGTTTTTACCTCACCGGAGTAAAACGAATTTTGAGAGCTGAATAATAGGTAGCGGGCCTTCTCGTACTCGGCGTACGGACGTTCGACCACTGCCGCCGGCGTGGAACGGCTCTGGACACCGCGAAGGGAGCGATTGTGCAGTCGCATCGCTTCGATCTGATCTTTTGAATAGTCGTGGCGAGGCGCTGCCAGTGCGGCGTTCCCCAAAAAAACGCCGCAAAAACCCAAAATAAAAGCAATTCTCACAGCTTACCCCCTTTGTGTGAGAACATAGTTTTACTTCAGTGGGTGTCGAAGAGCAAACCGGCGTTTAACACGCCTTGGCAAGAAGGGCCGTGGCGCGATCGGCACCGATGGCGAGCAAGAACGAGGCGAGTCGCGGGCCGTTCGTTTTGTCGATTAGAATTTTATAGATGTCTTGGAAGAACAGTTTGGCGTTCAGCCCATGAGCTTGAATGACATTGTAAATTTCCGTGGCAAGAGCCTCTTCCGCCAATGGCATTTTTGTCTTGAGCATTTCAATAAGCGCTTTCATCGCTTCCGGGTAAGCGCTTTTGGGGCAGGGCGCGGTTGCTTCGCGCAGAGCAAAGCGGAAAGCTTCCGGGGCATACTTTTGAATCCAGTTCCACGCGCGGGTCGCTCGGCTATCAAAGCGTTCCTCGTCGTAGGGGGACTTTAAAACTTCAGAGAAAAACGCTTTTGTATCGGCCAGATTGCCTTCGTAAATCTGCAAAATATTGCAAAGATGGCGGAAGGGGACCTGAGCGGGCAGCGTTTGAGGCGCTTTCTCTGGAAAGGGAAGAGACATCTCGTAAATGCGTTTCTCGTAGCTGATTTTCTTCTCGTCGCCTTCTTCCATTCCATACGCGAAGCGCTCGGTGCGATCGAAATCGTCGTAGGCCTTCATCACATCCAGATCGAAGGCGATAGAAAAGTCCATGTTGGGCTTACGGCTTGCGAAAAGCCAGCGGACGATCTGAGGTTCATACACTTCAAGTGCCTGTGAAAGTGTCATGAGATTGCCTGACGATGAAGAGAATTTTCCTCCAAGACCCTTCGCCATCACAAAATCGTACTGAACGTAGAACGGCGGTTCTTTCTTCCATATACGACGAATAATCTCGGCACCTGTTTCGTAAGACCCGCCCGTGGAAGAATGGTCTTTTCCCCCCGGCTCGAAATCCACTCCTTCGTGGGCCCAGCGCATTGGCCAATCCACTCGCCACAGAAGTTTTACTCCTGCTTCTGTTTCGAGATCCAAAGTAAAATCTTCCTTACAAATCTTGCACTGGTACTTAAAGGTGTTCGGTGCCTCGTACGCGAGGAGCTTTGTAACGTCCTTGCCGCATTTTTTGCAAAAGATGGAAACACACGTCCAGTCGGCGGGAAGGGGTTCGGTACGGCAGGCATTAAGCGCTTTTACTGCTTCCGCCTGATGGGCAAGAGCGGTGCGGATGCCTTCGCGGTAGCGGCCGTTGCGGTAGGCCTCGTTCTGATAAATAAACTCAGGGGCAATTCCCAGCGGCTCAATTTCTTTTTCGAAGCGTTTCTCAAAATGCGTGGCGTACGAGGTGTACTCCCCATAAGGGTCGGGAATGGCGGAAACCGGCTTCCGCAAAAAGGGCTCGAGTTTTTCAGGGTTGGGCAGGTTTGCCGGAACCTTGCGAAGGGCATCGTAATCATCCCAGCTGTAGATGAAACGGACCTTGCGTCCCTTGCTACGAAGCGATCGGACGACAAAATCGACCGTGATGACTTCCCTAAAATTGCCGATATGGACCACTCCGCTGGGCGAAATTCCCGAAGCGCATACGAGCGGGCTTTTTTCCGGATGCAACCGAATCAGCTCTTCTGCGGCCTTATCCGCCCAGTGATGGGTTGGTGTCGATTCAAGATCGGTCGAGGTCATAGGGCCATTCATATAGCATTTCTTGTCTTTCCTGGCTAATTCCGTAAAAATACGCCCATGCCAAAATGGCTCTGGCCTATAGTTTTCGTGCTCTGTCTATTTCTCGCTTTCCGCCTGTTTTTTTCAGGGGGGAAGAAAGAAGAAGCGGAGCCTACTTCGATACCTGCGCAATCGGCCCCGGTGCCGAACAAACCGTTCGCGACACCTCCGCCCGCCAATCCATCGAATGAGAATTTGCCGACGAAGAGTCCGCTAGATGATGCGATGGGAGACGCGTCGTCGCGCCCGCGTGTGCGCCCGTCTCCGGGAGACCTCAACCCGAACCTAAATCCAAATGTGCCGCCGCCTGCGAACAACGCGCCCACGCCGGAACCCGAGACACCACCGCAAAATTTTCAAGACTATCAACCCGAGAGCGAGCCCGTGGAAAATGAGTTTCCCCCCAATGCGCCAGGGGAGCTGGGCCTACCGGACAATGCCTTTCCACCGCCCTCTCAAGGGGGGATTCCGCCGGGCTTTCAAATCAATCCGCCTCCTTTGGAGAATGGCAACGCCTACGAACCTCCCGATGAAATGGGGGACATGGCGCCTCCGTCTCCTCAAGGTTTCGAAGGAGGGGAGGAACCGGAACCGCCTTCCGACTCGGATGCACAATGGGATGCTCCGTCAGGAGAAGACCCTCCACCACCCCCTCCTCCCGATCTGGAGGATGATTTCTAGTGACTGGCGAAAAGTTTATCGCACTTCGCTTTATGTTTAAGGGAACCGAGCGGGGAACTTTCAGCCCCCTTACTCTCTTTGCCTGGGTGGCCATTGCGGTGGGAGTAGCCGCGATGAGCTGCTTGCTCTCAGTAATGTACGGCTTTGAAGCGTCGCTCAAAGATCGTTTCTTAAACGCCTACCCGCACGTGATGGTGCGTCCGCAAAATGAGCTACAGACGGTAAGAGACTATGGGCCTTGGACCAAGCGTCTTACCGAAGTCGACGGGGTGGCACGGGTGGTTCCGTATATAGAGACGGAGCGTATCTTACAGTCGGAATTGTCCACTGTGGGAGGAGTGGTCTTAGGAATTCCTCTCGAAGAGATGCGGGACAAATTTAAAAAACTCGACGAGGGGAATCTGCCCAATCTTTCGTCAGAACGGCCTGAGATTATTTTGGGGAGTCAACTCGCCGAACGTTTAGGGGCTTACATCGGAGGAGAGATTAAAATCATTTCCCCGATTGAAACTGGCGGGATGATGGGCATGGTGCCGAACGCTCAAAGTTTCGTGGTCTCAGGAATTTACTCTTCCGGTCACTACGATTTTGACTACGAGTACCTCATGATGCCTCTGTCGGATGCGCAGGGACTTTTGAAAAAGGGCGATGTCATTACCGGTTGGCAGGTATGGGGCGAGGACGAGTCGCTGGCCGAAGCGCTTGAAGACGAGATGACGAACTTTTTGCCCCAAGGATTGAAGGCCGAGAGTTGGGGGAAATTCAACTCAGCCCTTTTCCAGTCGCTCAAGCTAGAGCAGTACGCCATGTTTAGTGTTTTGAGTTTTGCGATTGTGATTGCCGTAATGAATATCGGCATCACGCTAACGATGTACGTGAGCCAGAAGAAAAGGCACATTGGTATTCTGCGGGCGTTAGGTGCTTCGCAGGAGCAAATTCGGAAAATTTTCGTTTGGCAGGGAGCTTTTTTAGGGGGAATGGGCCTTTTTTTAGGCGCGGTAATCACCACTGCGGTACTTCTCTTTATTCGCTATTCGCCCAACCTGCAGTTGCCCGCGATCTACTATGATCGGAGCATTCCCATCGAAGTGCGGCCCCTTCCGATTATTCTTATTTACGCGATTGCCATCCTTCTCATCATGGCATCGACGCTATTTCCTGCTCGCAAGGCGATGCAAGTGGATCCTATTGAAGCCATCAGGCAATAATCTCGCATCTAAGGAATTAGGCTTTAGCGCTGCGATGGTCTGACGGTAAAGGGTGTTGGGTATCTAATTAAGTGTTTCGAGGATCTTCGCTTGAAGGCGTTCCATCTTGCGAGCTTCTTGCGGCGTCTGCTCGTGGTCGTACCCGAACAAATGTAAAACGCCGTGCACAGTGAGTGTACGCAGTTCCTTCACGTACTCCTTCGCCTTGGCATTTTTCTTAGCAACTGTCGGACAAATCACCACATCGCCTACGTCGAAAAGCGGGCCGGGCATGGGTTCATCGCCTTCGAGTCTGGAGAAAGAGAGCACATCGGTGGCGACGTCTTTCCCGCGGAATGTCTTATTTAAGGAGCGAATCCGCTTTTCCCCTACCAAAGCCAAATTCAGCGTGTAGGGCCCCGCGTGACGGAGCTTTTTGTGCGCGACACTCTTAGGAATGGCGTGCACGCTCGCCAGGGCTGCCTTTTTGAGGGTAGCCTGGAGGTTTGCGGGAAATGTACAATAGCGACCTACCTCTATATGAAAGCGGGGTTCCATGCCCCGTAACGTAGTTTGGAACCCCTTTTGGCGCAAGTCCCTATTTTAGAGGGGGATTTGCTAGGAAACGGCTAAATGGCCGCCCTTGAAAACGCGCGCGGGAGGTCCATCAACTAGGATCTTTTGAAGGCGCGCGATGAGCCCCTTTACCACGCTTCCTTGAAAACGCACGCACATCATCCGCGGACTCAAGGAGCCTGAGGGCGTGGGTTTACTTGCTGACCAAGGTGTTGACAGCCTATCTAACAAAACGGCAATTTCTATCGAATCGTAATGATGGAGCTTTCAAAAATTCGCGCAGGCGTTTTTTGGCACCTTTGATTTTGAGGCTGCGCGTGCGTGGCTGCTGAACTTACCCGCAGGTTGGATCGCCCTTTGCAATTAAGTCCTGATGGCACGGCTTCTCTTTAGGGAGATGCGTGTGGCTCTTGTGTGTTTACACATTGAGGGCGGGCGGTGAGCCCCCAATACATTTGATTTGAGTAGAGTAGAAGTTGACGTTGATGGAGTGGAAGATGAAGCAGCTTAACGCTAAAATGTGGTTCGTGAGTGCGTGCGTGGTTTCGTTATTGGTTCCCGCCGTATCACAGGCCGAATATGGTTCTTCTTATAGTAACCCCAGCCAGTTTGCGGCGAAATTTAAGGCGGCAGATTCCGTCCTCGGCAAAGCCGGAGCGGATCTGAAAGGTTTAACGCCTGCCGAAGCCAAACAAGTAAAAAGCCTCGAAGAGCAGATTGCTGAACTCGAAGGCAAATTGGTTTTGGATGAAGCGCAGATTGAGAAGCTGAAAGAACTTAAAGACAGCCTGGCTAAAGTCACGAAAATCAACACGGCGCTTGCGACTGTGAAGAAAGCTGACTTAGACGATGCCTTGAAGCGCGATAAAGAAAACCGGGACCTCATCAAATCGGTGCAGGCGACGGTGGCTCCTACGCCCGTAACCGCGCAAACGGCGAATGTCGATGGTCTTCATCAGAAATGCAGTCCCCAAGAAATCCAAGGCTTGACCCAAGGTTGGAAAGCTACGGCGGCCGCGTTTCCTCAGATCCTCAGCGACCTGAAGACGGCGTCTGTGGAACTCCTTGAAGGCGACAAGAAAGAAGCCAAGAAAAAGATTAAAGAACTCAAAGCTAAGTTGTTAGCCGAAGTTCAAAAAGCGCAAGAACAAGCTGAAGGCGGCGACGATCTTAAAGTCAAAGCCGAAAAAGCAGCTGACAGCGAAGAAGATGCAGAAGGCACGAGCTTCTTTGCCGCAGTCGACAAAGGCATCAAAGTGGCGAAGAAATGGGAAAACAGCCGCTCGTTGCAACTTGTGAACACCTTCTTCGACGCTCTTGATAAGGCCGATGAGCGCGACGATCGTGAAGCGGCGGTGCTTGGTCTGAGCACGCGCTTCCAAGACAATTTCAATACGTTCTTCGCCGATGGCGAGAACAAGTTCATGGCAGCCATGGGCCGTGTCGAAGGCGTCTGCCTTGACCAGGAACAGCGCATGCGCGGAACGCAAGGCCAAGAACAACCCTCAAGCGGAAGCTTGCGCGGGTTGCAAGGCCAGGTGGTCTCGGCGTTTGAGCGTTCGTTCCCAGCCGAAGCATTACTAATTAACCCCCAGAACCAACAAGTTTTGGCGGAAGCAACCAACGACTTGAGCACCCGACTTGAACGTCGCGGTTCGAAGCTCGCTCCTTGCCCGGTTGGCATGAGCAGCCAAGTTCAGACGTTGTTACAGAATCCCAAAACATTGGCTACTCAGCTGTCGGGTCAGACGGATCCTCAGCTGTTGATTGACCAAGCAGCGTCGACCCTTCAAGTGGCGATGGATAGTTTTAATCAAGCCGGAAGCTTGCTGGACCAATCAGCAGGATTCTGCACGGCGATGGCGACGGAAGTCTCCTTCTTGGAAGAGAAGAAGTCTGAGTACGCTAGCAAAGCCGGTAGCGGCCCTGGTGCGGCAGCGTTTGCAGGTGGACCTGCAGCTGGCGGATTCGGTGGCGGATTCCCTGGTGGATTCGGTGGTTTCCCCGGCGGAGCGCATCGCTAAGCTGAACGACGATTTGTACTCAAATCAAAGTGTAAGAAAAGACCGAAGGGTTTGTTAACCCCTCGGTCTTTTTATTTTCTACCTTTTAATTTCACAGCTAAGCCGGCGGACCAAAGCCAATTTCATTCAAGCGTTCCTCAAAGTAGCTACCCGCCGTGGTGGGAAGGTACTGTGACACCCCTCCTGTGAGAGCTAAGGCCTCAGGCAAAGGCTGTAAGTCGACATCCGAGCGCGGGTGCACGAAAAAGGGCATGGAGAACCTGCGATTTCTATCTAGGTTGTTGTTTGTGACCCGGTGGGTGGTGCTCTTGTAGTAACCGTTGGTCAAGTTCTGAAGCATATCGCCCGCGTTAACGATAATTTGACCTGGGAAATTGCGAACCGGTAGCCACTGGTTGTTCTTATCCAAGATCTCCAGTCCGTCTCCGGTAGCTTCGCAGAGCAAAGTAATGAAATCGATATCCTCGTGGGGTGCGGAACGGAAGGTCGAAGGGGCCGTGCCCTCTGGAACAGGGGGGTAGTGCGCGACTCTCAAGGTGCTATTGCCATCAGTGACCCGCTCGCACATGAAGAATTGAGGAAGCCCTATGTGCATCGCGCAAGCTTCCAACAAATAACAGGCGCACTCTTCGAGCTGTCCATAAAGTTCCAGCATCGTTTCCCGATATCCGATGACTTCCGTGGGCCAAATGTTGGCTGGATAGAGTGTTTGCTGTGCTCCGGTTTCGAGTGTTTCTCTACCCGTGTGCCAAAACTCCTTTAGGTCGGGGGCATCCACATTTTTAACGTGTTCTCTTCCCATACTGCTAAAGCCGCGCGGATCACCCGGGAGCAGGTTCTCGTAGCGCTGTTTTATTTCGGCGGGTTGGAGGAAAAAATCGCCAGCCACTTTGTAGGCCCTATCGATGAGTTCCTGGGAAACGCCGTGCTGAATGACCGAGATGAAACCGACCTCGTGAAGGCCTCGCCCGATTGCGTCAATGCACGCCTGGCGGACTGTGAGAACAGGGGAATGAAAATCACTCAGGTCTACGACCGGAATGGTTTGCTGATTTGGTGCCATACTTCCCCCTTATTGCTTTAGAAACGGATACTCCACAGGCGGGGGGCGGACAAGAGCGGTGTTTGACGAGGCGGGGTACGGTTGTTACTTTCTCCTCTACTATTCTGGGATTCGGGGAAATTCAACATGCCAAAAGTTAAACAATTCGGAGTGATTGGCGCGGGTGCCATGGGTTCAGGAATCGCGCAAGTCGCGGCTCAATCGGGATACCCCGTTGTCCTATTTGATATCTCGCAAAGTCAGTGGGAGCGCGCACGCGGCGGGATGGAAAAGAGTCTCGCGCGCCTTGCCGAAAAACAACTCATTACCGATGCCCCCGCCAAGGTGCTAGAGCGGATAAGTTTTGTAACGGATCTCAAGAAGCTCAGCGGGTGTGACTTTGTGGTGGAAGCCGCCACAGAGGACCGCAAAATTAAGTTTGAGCTTTTTCGTGACCTTGATGGCCTTCTTCCCAAAGACGCTATTCTTTGCAGCAATACTTCTTCGATTTCAATCACCGAAATTGCCGCCCAGACCAAACGGCCAGAGCTAGTAGTGGGAATGCATTTTATGAATCCCGTGCCGCTCATGAAACTGGTGGAAGGGATACGCGGACTCGCCACGAGTGATGCGGCTTTTCAACGAGTTAGAGCGGTTTCCTTGGATATGGGTAAGACATTTGTCGAGGCTAAGGACTCGGCTGGCTTTGTTGTTAACCGCATTCTCATGCCTATGATTAACGAGGCCTTTTTTGCGTTGCAAGAGGGACTGGCTTCCGCGGAGGATATCGATTCGGCGATGAAACTGGGTTGCAATTTTCCCATGGGGCCGTTGCAGCTCGCCGACTTCGTAGGCATCGATATCTGTCTTTCGGTGTGTGAAGTCCTGTACAAAGATTTAGGCAACCAGAAGTATGCCCCGGCGCCTTTGATGCGAAAATATGTGGAAGCGGGCTGGCTTGGAAAGAAAGTCGGCAAGGGAGTCTATGCCTACTGAGAGAGAAGCGGAACTGCGCATTGATACGTTGCAGTCGGTAGAAGAGATTCTCGCGCGCGTTTCCCAGATGGAAACTGTTCCCTCGCAGATCATTGTGATCACTGCCAGCTTTGAGAGTCTGTCGAGCGTTAAAGCCACCCTACTATCGTTGCGCGCCTCCGATCTAGGTTGTGTGGTTCTTGTTCAGAAGCCTTTGGAAGAACCTTCCTTCACGGAAAAGCAAGAAGCTCTGTCGATGCTGCGGGATTGGGATCAGCTCTTGCTTTTCAACGTTTTGAACATTTTATCTGCGAACATTCCTGACCTGTTTTTGAGTGCTTTGGCGCAAGAAGCGAAAATTGAACAGAAGTGGTTCAAGGAATGGGTGGTCGGGAGTCAGGATCCTCGCATGATGAAATACCCCGGAATCCCTTGGAGAAGTTTCATCCGCAAAGCAGTAGCGGAAAACTACACGTTTGCGACTTCGGTTTTGGGAATGGGTTCAGATCAAACCGAGGATTTCCAAAACCTGGTCTCTCACTTTTTATCGCAGAAAAAACAAGCGGTGAATATTTTCCCGAAACGGTTGAAACGCAATGAAGAAATCGCCCATTAGAGTATTGATTGCTAAACCTGGTCTTGATGGACACGACCGTGGGGCAAAGGTGCTTGCTCAGGCCCTTCGCGATTCTGGCATGGAAGTGATCTACACCGGTTTGCACCAAACCCCTGAAATGATCGCTAACGCCGCTCTTCAAGAAGATGTCGACGTTATCTGTGTGAGTATTCTTTCGGGGGCCCACAACCGGCTCTTTCCCGAGTTGCTCGAGCTTCTGAAGAAGAAAGGCGTCCCTGATATCCCTGTCTTGGGCGGGGGTGTGATTCCGGAAGCGGATACGACGGCGCTTAAAAAAGCGGGCGTGAAGGAAATTTTCGGCACCGGAGTGAGTACCAAAGAGGTTGCCGCTTACATCGAAAAATTAGTGAGCGGTCGGTAGTTTATTTACGCCATTCCAGTCGACGTTGGCGTCTTTCGAGCGCTTTGGCGAGAGCGTCTTTTTCTTTTTGGTCTTTCGGCGTAAAGGGGGGCACCTTTTTGGGCTTCCCCTTGT
Organism: Bdellovibrionota bacterium; assembly: GCA_041751875.1. Lineage (GTDB taxonomy): Bacteria > Bdellovibrionota > FAC87 > UBA2466 > JACKAF01 > JBGSIC01. Next base: position 73,944 of record JBGSIC010000033.1, on the reverse strand, counting down.
CGTCCAAGGCAACGTAAGTGAGATAGGCCCGGGTAGCGCGTTTTGTTTCGCCTGTTACGCTGTTTTCCGCGTCGACAATGATTTCCGTTTCCATCGAGGTGCTACCCGCGTAGGTCACCTGCGCGGTAATTTTCACAGTATGTCCCGTTTTGATGGGCACGATGAAATGGAGATGATCAATGGAAGCGGTGACCACCGCAGAGCGGGCGTAACGCATGGCGGCGATAGCACCGGCGATATCCACCCAGCCCATCACGACTCCACCAAAAATAGTGCCCAAAGCATTCGTGTGAGACGGCAGAACAATCTCAGTCATAATGGTGGGCGAACGATCCGGAGCAACAGGGGTCATTTTATTTCACTTCTTTGAGGGTCTGTGTGGGTACCCGGCGACTTCCCTTTTTTTTTTGAAGCACGTCAACAAACTGGGCGTGTTCGCCGTAAGTTTTCGTGAAGGTGTGGGTACCGTTGTTATTGGAGACAAAATAGAGATATTGGGTCTGTGCGGGCCGCAATACCGCGACGAGCGCCTCTTCTCCCGGGTTGGAAATGGGCCCCAGGGGCAGCGCAGGAATTTTGTAGGTGTTATAAGGCGTTTCCGTCAGAAGGTGCTTTTTGGTGAGATTGCCGTCAAAATTTTCAATGCCGTAAATGGTCGTGGGATCGCTTTGCAGTCGCATTCCCTTTTTCAGACGATTGAGAAAGACAGAGGCGATGACAGGGCGTTCGGCGGGCGCCCCGGTTTCTTTTTCAACGATTGAGGCCAGATTTACCAGGCGCTCCATTGTGTAGCCTTTTATTTCGGCTTCTTTACCGTAGCGGAGATACTTTTGCATGAATCGGTTGAACATGCTTTCCACGATTTTCTCTTCAGAGTCGACTTTGGAAAAAGTGTAGGTGTCAGGGAACAGAAATCCTTCCATGCTCGGTGTGGAAAGACGGTACTTCTTAACTGTTTCGGGACTAAAAGCGACCTGGATAAAACGCTCGGGTTTGACTAATTTCTTAGCGGCTAAAATTTGAGCGATTTGCCGAATGGTCCAGCCTTCGGGAATGGTGACCTGATGGACAATGGGGTCTGAGAAATAAAGAGTACGAAGTGCATCGAGAGGACGCATTTCTTTTCTAAAGGCGAACTCACCTGCTCGGACGTAGTTCTTTCCCTGGGTGGCGCGAACCAGGTATTTGAAGAACGTTTTCTGTTGCACGACACCTTCATCATTCAACAGCGTGACAATTTTGTTGAGGGGCATGCCAGAAGGGATGACAATTTCGACCGGTTCGCCGTCGCTACTGCCCTGAAACAAAAAGAAACCTAAAATGAGGGCAATTCCAAAGCACAAAATCGCCCCTACGGTAAGGATTCGACCAAAGCTTAATTTTCCTGAGTTTCCCATGAATCTTTTGTGAGTTCAGAAGATTGTAAACTATCCAAGTAACTTTGCAAAAGAATAGAAGCCGCGAGTTTATCCACAAATTGTTTGCGTTTTTTACGCGAAACGTCTGCCTCAATCAGCACGCGCTCCGCAGCGGCGCTGGTATAACTTTCATCCCATTCAATAATGGGAAGCTTGAGGCGGTCTTTCAGCTTGGCGCCAAAGAGACGAATCGATTTTCCCATCTGGCTGACTTTCCCCTCCTGATTGATGGGAATCCCGATGAGGATGTGAGTCACTTCCTCGTCCTTAACAACCTCGCTAATTTTTTTGATTTGTACGTTCCGATCCTTTGATTCAATGAGGCTGTAGGGGAAAGCGAACTTCCAGCGTTCGTCCGATAGGGCGAGGCCCGTCCGTTGGGTTCCTACGTCGATAGCGAGTATGCGTCCTTTGTCCATGGCGCGCCTACCCTAGCAGAAATAAAGGTGCCCATCTACTTCCCGGCCGGAAAGGTAGCGGGTGTCAGAAAATCCTTCCATAAAGGTGTCAGGTCACTTTCCGTACTACGTCCGGAACCTCGCGAGCAGGGGTATGTAGAATTGCGGCCATAAAGAGCGAGACGAGCCGAAGGCTAAAGTGCACAGACACCTTTATAAGGCGGGGAGGACGCCGGGAGGGCATTCGGCTCTAAGCCCGGCAGGCTCCATTACCGAGCTGGACGGGTAAGTGCATTGGAAGGCCGCGAGGCTTCCCATGGGTCGATGATTGCCGCTCATGCCCACCCCACCAACGGGTAGTCGGAAGCAGGTCGTCGTGGTGGGGCGATTCCAGTGCAAAAGCCCACAGCGAACCTCTGCGACCAGCTGGGAGTAAACGTCCTTGTTTTGGGTGTAAACGGCGTGTACCAGTCCGTAGCTGCGGAAATTGGCAATATCGATGGCCTCTTCCAAACGACTCGCACGGTAGAGCGCGACGTTGGGCCCAAAGATTTCCTCTTTCTGGTAAGCACTTTTCGCGTTAATTCCGGGCACGGAGTGAATAGAAGGGGACACATAATACCCGCGGCGATCTTTTTCGATTGTTTTACCGCGCATGATTTCTTCGCAGCCCTCGCGAACCGCGATGCCTTGATAGCGAAGATAGTTTTCCATTTTTGCTTCACTCACTAACGGTCCCATAAATGGAGGGTGATCCGATTGTTGGGCGCCGTACCCAATGCTTACTTTTTTGGCAAGCGCGTGAAGGTCATTTTGAAATTTATCAAACAACGAGTCGTGCACGACAAGCCGACGAGCGGAAGTGTAGCGCTGGCCCGAAGTCACAAAGCAGGCATATAAACTGTCCTGAAGCGCTTTTTCGTAGTGGCAATCATCCCACAGGATCATGGTGTTCTTGCCACCAGCTTGCAGGACCAACTGCTTCCAATAGTCATTAAGAAGTTCTTTCCGAATATGCAGTCCTTTTTCGTGCGAACCGGTAAAGAAGACACCTTGTATATCGTTGCTTGTGATTAACCTGCGGGCGACCTCTTCATTGCCATGAAGCAAATTGAAAACGCCCGGTGGAAGCTGGGCATCGTTGGCCACTTCTGCCACTATTTGTCCGGTGATCGGATTAAACTTCGACGACTTCATCACCACAGTGTTTCCGGAAAGCAAAGCGGGAATAATGTGAGAATGAGAATAGTAAAGTGGCTGTGTCGAGGGAGTAATGGCTGCTAAGGGGCCCAGCGGGAAGTAACGGTAGGCTCCGGTGATCCCGCCTAAGGAATCAAGCGGGACTTCTATTTCTCTTCCCGTTTGAGGGGCCAGTTTGAGAAAAAATTCGATAAGGTCGAGGGTTTCTTTTACTTCGAGCTGACTTTCCCAAAGCGGTTTACCCCCTTCCACACTGAGCGAGAAAGCAATGCGCTGGGAATTTTTCGCGAGAATGTCGCGGTACCGGCTAACAGCGGAATAACGATCGGAGTTGGGAATATGGCGCCATCGGGTGAAGGCATTGCGTGCGGCAGAAACCGCCTGAGGGACATGGTCATACCCAAACGGAAAACGAACAGCCGGGGCGTCCAGGTCGCCGGGGTTCTTACTGAGCACCTCTCCCTGCGACTCCTTCGTCTTTACAAAGGTGCCGCCAATGAAATCGCCGCGCCAAGCCATTTCCGTCGCCATGGTGTGTTCTCCAGTGCCCTAGAAGCATAAAGAAGGATAACAAAAGAAGCGGAGCGCGTCGACCGCAGGTGGTTAGCGCCTATTCCAATGGCATAAAGAAGAGTTTGGCCTTTTCGCCTTCTTCGATACCGAGCGCTGTGACGGAGTCCGGCGGCATCCGGACGTATCCGCGATCGGAAGAGGCGGTGGTCTGTATGCAGCGGAACACGCCGTCGTTTTCCTGGCCCACTAACGCAGTGACCTTTTGTTTCCCATTTAAGGGTTGGCGGCTGAGACTCAGTTTCTTTGTCTCTTTTATCAGCGAAATTTTATCGGTATCTGCCCAGAAATGCGGTCCGCCGTCGAAGGGGTCCACGTGATGGCGCCATTCGAATCCGATTTTCTCCAGCATATGCTGCACGGGCTTGGTTTGAGGGCCAACTTTGCCGATGGCGTCTCGCACTTCTCCGGGAAGCAAGCACACATAAATGTCGCGTCGGGGAAAGAGAGAGGTGACAAATTCCTTATTCTTTCGCGATAAAATATCGGCCTCTTCGTAGGACAGGCTGGTAAATTTTCGTCCCACTGCTTCCCACAAAATGCTTTCTCCGTCGTTAGTGAGAGGGGGCATGAGCTCCGAAAGAATGCGATCTTTAAACCAGCGTCGCTTCATTTTGATGTACAAAAATCTTGCGAAGGAAAGTTGTTTTCCCAGTTTTTCGGGACTGTTTCGGTAGTCGGGATCGACGACGAGGCCGCCAATTTCAGTTGGGCCATCGTAGTCGAATTTCAACCGAAGTACTTTATGAATAAAACCTGTGTGAATGGTTTCACTGTATTTCTGAAGTTCTTTGATCTCAAAGTACATGTGCGGAGAATCGGGGCTGCCGTGACGGGCGATGATCATCGAGGTTCCGACGATTTTTTTCGTCTTACGTTCCTCGAGCACGAAAATGTATTCACGCGCAAATTTGTCTTCAATTTCTCCGCAGAAGGATTGCACAGAGGTTAAAATCTTCTCCTTCAGAATTCCACGATCTTCTGGAAGGTTGATAAAGTAGACGAGCTTGCTTAAACGAAAGAGTTCATCGAGGTCGTCTTCCTCGACGCTTCTTATGACATAGTCAGAAACCATCAAAACGCTCCGCTGGGGGCCGCCATTAAGGCACTATAAAAACGTGTGGCAACTTCCATTTGGGACAAAAGATTAAATTCATTGGGTCGGTGAACGTTGCCCACGGAAATACCTGGGCCAAACACGATCGCTTGAGCGCCGTGCATTTGATAAAGGGCGGCCTCTGTGGAGGAAGCCTTGGTGGCTTTGACTACCTTTTTGACTCCGCAACGTTTCAATGTTTGCGAAGCGTGCTCGATAAAAGCGCTTTGTTTGCGGCCCTTCAGGGGGGCATCCACGGTCATGGAAATGATTTTCCACCCCATCTTGGTGAGATCTTTTTCCACCTTGTCTCTAAGTTTAAAGAGATCCACGTCCGGCACGGTGCGGATGTCGAAACAAAGAGTGAGTTGATCCCCTTGCGAGATGGCTTGATTCAAGCTCACAGTGCTGACTGAGGGATTAAAGCGTGGGTCGCGGCGCTTCTTGAGCGTCTTCTGCGTTTCTTCAAGGTAGTGAATCAAACCAAAAACAGTTCGGTTCGCGGGTCCAACTTGAGGAACGAGATCCGCTTCACAACGATCGGGTACTTTGTTGCTGTTGGTGCCTGCGTTTAAGGAAACAATTCCCACTCCGCGCTTGAAGATGTCGGTTAGAGCTTTTGAGAGCGCATTAATGCCCAGCTGGGGAGTCGAGCTGTGAGCGGCCTGGCCGCGCCACACCCGATTCACCATTTTCTCTCGGGAAAGCTTATCCAAAGTGGTGGAGACAAAACACACCAGATGACCTTTGTGCGCGTACACAATCTCTAGATTCGAGGGCTCGCCCACTAAGGCGAAGGCAGGTTTTACTTTGTGTGCTTCAAGAAGCTTTCCTGCTCCTACGAGTCCACGTTCTTCACCGTAGCTTCCGACAAGGGCGATGGGGCGTTTCCACGGGCCGCTCTTTTTTGCTGCCCACAGTTTGCAAAGAAAATCGAGCTTCACATCGGCGCTTCCCAGTCCGTAGAGACGATCTCGCACTCTGGTTAGCCGAAAGGGGTCTCCCCCCGTTTTTGTCCATGCTTCGTCCGCGCCGGGCGAGACGGTATCGAGGTGGGTGTTAAAGACCAAAAGATCGGGGGAGTCGGGTGCGTGACTAAACGCGACCAAGTTGGTGAAGGTTTGGTTTCCTTCTTTGACTTTGTGCTCGGCGATTTGAAGTCCGGCATCTCTTAAGAGAGGAATCAAAAAGGCCACGATCTCCTCGTTGCTTTCGTGTGTGACCGAGTTAATTCGAATCACCTTTTCCATCCATTCAAGAGGCGGCAGTGGCATAGATTTGAACTTTGGTGGAGGCCTTAGGGGAAGTCCCTGGGGCAAACCGTACCCGTAACCTTACCGGGCGCAAAATTGCCTTGTCAATGGACGCAGCCCCCTCAGGTTGGGCGCGGAAACCCACAAGTATCTAACATTTAACAGAAAACTTAGTACACCATTGTGCGCAGCGCTATATGGTGATAGAAAATTTGGGCGGCTCAAAGACTATTGAATTGTCGGGTTTAAATATTCGGCACCCCGGCCACGGGGATAAACCGGATAATCCAGGAGTCTACAAAGTGCCCGCACGTTGGTTATTTTCGAGGTGATCCTGGTGTTCGATCCGCAAGAGCCACAGTTGCAGCTCCATCTAGCGTCTGTTGAATTCATCCTTGATCACACCTTTCATTCTCGCCCGTTACTCTTGCAGTCCCTTACCCATTCCTCGTACGCGAACGAGTTTTCAGATGTCGACGCCGGCCAGCGTCTCGATAACAACGAGCGCTTAGAGTTCCTTGGCGACGCGGTAATTGGATTGGTGGTCGCGAGGGTGCTGATGGAGAGGTACCCCGGGGCGTGCGAGGGACGACTCTCTCGTTGGCGCAGTAGCCTTGTCAGTCGCAAGACACTCGCCGAGATAGCCGGGGAGCTAGAGCTTGGAAAACATTTGCTCTTGGGGCGAGGAGAGCTGCGCACGGGGGGGCCGGAAAAGCGTTCCATCCTCGCAGCCGGCCTGGAAGCGATTGTTGGGGCGCTTTATATCGACGCGGGCCTGGAGAAGGCGGAGGCCTTTTTGGTGCGTATTTACTCCCCCTTCTTCGATACCTTTGCCCTCGACCACGACCAGCAAATTAAACTTTTGGACCAAAAAACCCATCTTCAAGAGCGGATTCAGTCGGTTTTTAAGACGACCCCCATCTACCGACTACTTGAAACCTGGGGCCCTGAGCACGAAAAGCACTTTCGGGTGGAAATCGTGATTAATCAGAAGGCCGTAGCCCGGGGAGAGGGTCGCAGCAAGAAAGACGCTGAGCAAGAGGCCGCGGGCCTGGCGCTCCGGGTACTAGACCTGCTATAAGGCCAGCCATGAGTGAATCCTTTAAATGTGGCTTTGTTGCCCTGGTGGGACCGACCAACTCCGGAAAATCTACCTTCCTTAATTCCGCGCTCCACGAAAAAGTGAGCATTGTTTCGGCTAAGCCGCAAACCACCATGAGAGTGGTGCGGGGAATCTTAAATACACCCGAAGCACAGCTCATCTTTGTCGATCTTCCGGGCCTGCAAAAATCTTTGAAAGATTTAAACGGCGCTCTCAATCAACTAGCGACCGAGCAAGCAGGGCTTTGCGACGCTATTTTATGGTTTTTTGATAGCTCTCAGGCGAGCTGCATGCGCCAGATTCGGGAAATGGGAAATTTGGTTATTAAGTGGGGCAAAACCAACAAGTCCATTTGCCTTCTTACAAAGGTAGATAAAATTCCGAAACCCACCTTGCTACCCATGATCGCAGAAATCAGTGCGATGAACCTTTTCAATCATGTGGTGCCAATTGCTGCGATGAAGGATGACGGAACCGATACGGTGGTGAAACTGGCGTTGGAAATGCTACCGGAAGGTAAGCCCCTCTATCCGACCGATCGTTCCACCGATCGAAGTGAAGACTTTCGCATTGGCGAATTGGTACGTGAAAAAATTTATCGCGTAACGCGACAAGAGGTTCCTTATTCCGTGTGGATCGAAGTGGAAAAACTTCCATCGAACACAACGAAGAAAATCTCGTCGTTTATGGTGCGCATTCACGCAGACTCCGAGTCACGTAAACGCATTTTGGTTGGCCACAAGGGGGAAGTGATGAAAATTGTGGGGACCAAAGCCCGGGAAGATGTGGAGCAAATGCTCGGCCATCAGGTTTGCTTGAAGCTTCAAGTCGACGTTGACCCGGAATGGCGGCGCAACAAGGCCCAGGTCAGAAACTATCTTGAGTTGGGAAACTAGTTGGACAAACCCATCCATATTGCTTTTATTGGTCGGCCCAATGTGGGTAAGTCGAGCCTTTTTAACGCGCTTCTGGGCAATCGTCGTAGCATTGTGGCGGATGAACCAGGCACAACTCGCGACGTTTTAAAAGAGCGCCCCTCCTGGGCGAACTATCTCTACCTGGCTGACGGACAGGGAATTTTTAGCGAAGAAGACAGCGCGGCGTTGGATCAACTTCTGGATCTCGCGGATGCCTACCTATTTGTCGTCGATGTAAGAGTCGGTGTTACCCCTTTCGATAAATGGCTTATGACCAAAGTGAAGCAGCGGCGCAAACCCACGCTTCTTGTGGCCAATAAATCTGAGGATAGGGAAGAAGAGCAGGCATCCATAGAATTTGCGCAACTCGGCTTTGAAGATGTGGCTTCGGTTTCGGCCGAGCACCGTCAGAATCTTTCCATCATTGAGAATTGGTGCCAGAAGGTTGCAAAAGAGATCCAGCCCGACATTGAAAGAAAGGCGTTGGAGCAGGAAGTATACCGCGTCGCCTTGGTGGGTCGACCCAACGTGGGCAAATCCACGTTGATAAACCGGCTCTGCCGAGCGAATGTCTCGCGAGTGAGTCCCATCGCCCACACGACACGGGATCCGGTCAGCTACGAGGTTTTTAAGGAGGGGCGCAGTTTCCAGCTCATTGACACAGCGGGAATGCGCAGGCACCTAAACCGCAAGAGCGCCGTGGAAACATTTTCGGTACACGCGGCAAAACGCATGATTCGCGATAGCGATCTTGTTTTTCTCTTACTTAAGTGCAGCGAACCCATTGGCGATCAAGATCAAAGACTGATGTCGCTATTGGAAGAAGAGGGTAAGCCCACGGTAATTCTTCTTAATTTTTGGGATCTCCTAACGTCGCACCAGCGCGCCGTGTTTCGCAACGACACGAAGAATTTCCCCTTATTTAAACATTATCCGTCGCAGCCCATTAGTGCTTTGACAGGATGGAATGTGCCGCGTCTGTTCAGTGTCGCCGACAGAATGCTTAGTAAGGCGGAGAGCCGCACACCCACTTCTCAGCTCAACCGTATGGTCGAAGAGATTGTGGCCAAAAATCCCCCTCCGGCTTCCGGTAGAGGCAACTTTAACGTCCTTTACACGAGTCAGGTTCGATCCCGTCCACCGACGTTTATCTTTTTTATGAATCGTAAAGACGCTCTTCCCGCGTCTTATGAAAACTATCTGAGAAATGAATTGCGCACTCGTTTGAAACTAAAAGGGCAAGCCATCCGGTTGTGGTTCCGAGGGACCGAGAAAAAACCAGTTCGCAACACGCGCTTTAAATACAAGATGTCGGGTAAGCAAGAAAAGAAAGGCACCCGATCCTCAGCCAGGCATTAGGTCAGAAACCCGAGCAGCCACCTCTTCCGGCCGAATCGAAACCAAACATTCTTTATAAATTTCTCGAGAGCAGGTTCCTCGTCCATCCTTCGAACAAGGCCTACAAGGCAGTGGCTTCTCAAGCACTTTCACAGAATCTCCGCTGGGAAATCCGAAGGCAGTAGGACCAATTAGAGCCACCGTGGGAATACCCAACGCATCGGCCACATGCAAGAAGCCGGTATCCGCGACGACCACTTGCTGGGAACGCGTGAGTATTTCAACGCTTTCGATCAAAGTAGTTTTTCCCGCAAAATTGATCACATTCGCCTGAGTGGGCAAAGCTTGGCATTCTGTTTCGTGCGCGCTGCCCAGTACCACAAAAGTTTGCTGGGGAAAGAGTTTCACGAGGCTCTGCCAGTGTTCAGCGGGCCAGGTTTTTAACGGCCAGGCGGCCGAGGGGACCAGGGCGATCATTGAGGAAGAATTTCCCAAAAGCGCATCGACTTTCTTTATCGTGTCCGCATCCGCCTTCCAATCAAGCCGAGAAAAGTCGGGGACGACTCCCCATGGAGTCAAAGGAGTCAGATAGGAAAGCGCCCCGGCGAATCGCTCACCCCATGGGTTTATGCGAAAGCGAAACAGGAGAAAACGCTTCCATCGATCTTTGGATCGCTGCAGATACTGGAGTCGACGCCCGAATCGCAAGAAAGGAACTAGAAGGAGTGTTCGTAAATTTTTGTGCGCATCGTAAAGGTGGGTGAATCGCTCGGCCCGGAGTTGGCGTGCCAAAGAAAAGAGGCCTTGGATGCCCTTGCGATCTTCCAGGACCCAAACGTGATCTAGGCCTTTCACGGCACGCACCAACGGGGCGAAGGTGTTTTTGGTCACCCAGTGCAGTTCCGCTTCCGGGAAACGCTTTCGCAAAGCATCTACCGCCGACAAACATTGAACGATGTCGCCGAAGCTTGAAAAGCGGACTATCAAAATTTTCGTGGCTGGCGACTCCCGCATCTTCGATCGGATACCACGCGAGCGAAGCAATCCAAAAAGAATTCGCCTCGTTGGACTGATCAGGGTGACTCAACTTTGGCCATCTTTAGCCGAAAGACCCGTAAGTAACTATAACTACGAATGAAAAACGGATCTTGAATGGCAGTGGCGATTTTGTCCACTATCCGAACACCTCAAGACTGAGGAATCTTGAGCGAATCTTGATTGTGCAGACTGTGGTGCCTAAAGCTTGGACGGCTGTACATACGGAATACAGCCAGGCACGGGTGGCGCATGGCTTGCACGTTATAGTCTCGAATTCCCAATTATAAGGAAGCCCCTTATGCGTCAGATACCTTGGAAAATGTTTGCCCTTGCGGTCGTTCTGTCCGCCTGCACCCAAACTTCGAAATGGACAGTAAACGATAGAAACTTCTATTGGAGCACTAGCGCTGTTACTGAGGAAAATCCTACGGCCAACAGTCATGTGCTTTTGGTAGTGGATGATAGCGGATCGATGTCGACACTGGTCGCTCGTTTACGGTCTTCGCTTCCAACTTTGGTTCAAAAGCTTAAGAACGCGAAGGTGAAGCACTACATTCACATGTTGCGCATGTCGCAGCTAGATGTGGATGTGCTCGAAACGCAAGGACGCATTGCCCTTCCGAAATACGTAACTTCTGGGGAGACTGAAGTTCGTTCGGACATTGCGAACCTAGTTGCCAACGATGCGACTTCCAAAGAGTACGGTGTGGCATTGATGGCCGGAATGGTCAAAAAACTTTTCCCCCAATTGTCTGAAATCAACGCCATCGAAACTTTGATGCCGATTCGCTACAACGGTCCTGGGTTCACGCGCGATCAGCTTTCTGTCTTGAATCAGTTTTTCCAATTGATTCCCGATGGACAACGTCAGCCCATTTCGATTGAAACCATTTTGTCTAACGACCTCGAGGAGCGCGCGAACAATCTTCAGGCCATTTTAAATAACTACGACTACTACCTTTACCCTTACCTTCGAGATCAAGCTCTCAATCAACGGGTTTTGAACTACGTTTATCCTTTGGTGCTGAGTGACGAAGACGACGAAGGCGGCAACACGGTAGGAACCGTGGCAGGAGAAGGCGGTACCGTCGTACTATCAGGTACTGCGGATTCCTTTCTCTATGAGTATGAGAGAACCTTTGTGCGGACCTCAAAAGTTCTCGGGCGTGACCTTTGCGTCTATAACAACAACTCTTCGGGTTTAAATCTTCACGCGTACAGCGGTTATAACTACGGAACGCACGGCGGCCCTTCGAGTAGTGCTGGCTATCTGTGCGTTGCCGCAAACAATGGTGGTGCTATTCAGTCGAGCTGGGACCCGGGTTATGTGACTGGTAACTCTGGTTACCGCCTCTGTAGTGTGCCTAATTCTTATGATTGTCGTCCGTTGGATGCCGAACTTCGTGTAGGAGCTCCCCAGCGAATCAACGGGGCAAGTCCCTATGGTCTTTGGGCGTCTTATTATCCCAACAGCGCGGACTTCGCAGCGGGTAGAATTTGCGATACTTCCCAAGGTGCGCGTGTTGGTTACACCTGCATCAAAGAAGGTGGCGCGCATGGTGCGTGGGTAACAGCCGAGGGGTGGAACATTCCCACGGCGGCAAATGGCTCTATTAAGTACAATGAAGTTTGTACTGCTGTTCCCGGGACTGGCATTACGAAATTACTGGTCCCCAACGGCGCCAACCGTCCTTTGTGGAACTTTCCCGGCGTGACCAACTGTAATCCCGTGCAGTGCAATCTTGAAGCGGTGCCTGGATTGCGGGGCACCTTGGCAAACGGCACTTTGACCGTGGCCCAGATTGCTTGCCCCGCTGATTACACCCGCTTCACGGGAGGTAGCGTGGCATGGGTAGATATCAGTAACGGAATTTTTGATGGTGCTTCAACTACCGTGGCGGCTTTACCCGCCAATGCGGTTGTGAAGCACTATTTGGTCAAGGCGCGCGGCAAATTCCGAAGCCCCACCTGGCTAACTCCTGAGGAAGCGAAAGCCGCTATTGCCTCTCTTCACGCAACAGAAGTGCGCGATGGTAACGGTTTATACTCCGGTGGCTCTGGTTCCCAAGAGTTTTATGCGGGCGCCGTGGAATCAAACACGTACGAACAGACTTCTTACGTGATTCTGAAAAGCCCCGCGGAACCTAATGCTACGGGTGAAGCGCTTTTTTCTAATGCCGACGGCTTTAAGACGTGGACCGAACAAAATTTCGGCGATCTGGATATCCACGTAAGCGCTATCGTAAAACAGAATACCTCACCTTGCCCGGCTCAGTCCGGCGTGAGTGGCGCCGCCGAACCCGGTACCGCTTATATGGCGTTGGCCGATTTAACCGACGGCATAAAACAAGATATTTGTGCAATGGGAACGGCAACGGCGTTTGACACCTTCATGGATAAACTGGGTGATCAGATTATTGAGGGTAACGAGCAGAGCATTCAGTTGCAAGGGCCTCGCGATCAAGGGGTTTTCGAGGTGCGAGATGTGACGCCAGGGTTTAATAATATCCTACTAGAAAACGTCCACTGGAGATGGCAAGCAGGGGGCGCACACGGCTTCGTGGTTCTGTTCCGAGGAGCGGTCCCGGCCAACCATACCGTTCAAGTATCGGTTTTAAGAAACTAGCGAGCTTCGGGCAAAATGCCGGTGTGTCGCATCGCTTCGAAGAGAGCAATGGCGGCTGCTTGCGCCAGGTTCAGGCTGCGCACAATGTCAGTGCGAATGGGAATGCGAAAGCAATTCTCGGCATAGTCGGCGCGTAGGCCCCCCGGTAATCCCTTCGTTTCACTTCCCAACACCAAGTAACTGGGCGTTTTATACTCAACATCCAAATACGAGTGTTTCGCGAATTTGGAAAACAGGTAAAGGTGCTCCGGCTTTTCTGTAGCCAAAAAGCTCGCCCAATTTTCGTGTTCTTTCACCTTTACGTGCGGCCAGTAATCCAAGCCCGCTCGTTTGACGGCAGCCTCATCAATTTGGAAACCCAACGGGTGAATTAGATGCAAAGTGGCGTCTGTGCAGGCGCACAACCGTGCGATAGACCCCGTGTTCTGTGGGATGACGGGTTCGTGTAGAACTATATGAAATTCTGATCCAGACATTCAATAAATCGAGTAACAACTTCTTCGCGTTCCGCGTGGGTGAGTTCCGGGAAGAGGGGAAGCGAGAGAACGGTTTGACTAAGTTTATCGGCATTGGGGAACGATTTCCCCTGAACAAAAGGGGCCAATACTTTTTGGCGATTGAGTGACTGCGAATAGTATACCCCGCAGCCCACCCCTTTTTCGCGTAGTTGAGCTGCCAAGCGGTCCCGCTGGTTTTCAATCTGCAGGGTAAAAAGAGCCCAAACGTGGTCTTCGGGACGCACGGGTTCAGGCGGAAGAATAAGTCGTTCTTTATCCGCGAGTGGTTGAAGGGCTTTACGATAAAAAGAAACAATCTCGCGGCGCTTTTCCGTCCACTTGTGAACGTGCGGTAACTTGTGGCGCAGAATGGAAGCTTGCAGGGTGTCCAGACGCCCGTTAGTACCCACTTCATCATATTGGTCGCGTACCACCGCGCCGTGCTGAGTGAGCCGGTGAAGCTTTTGAGAAAATTTAAGATCGTTAGTGGCAATCGCGCCGGCGTCTCCCACGCCACCAATATTCTTGGTGGGGTAAAAGCTCAGCGTATAGAAGTCGGCGCCTCGATGGGGTACGCCAATAGATTGCGCACCGTCCTCGATGAGAAAAAGGTTGTGCGCTTGGCAAAACGCCCGGATGGCGACGATGTCGACCTGGCGGCCGTAAAGATCCACCGCGATAACAGCGCGAGTTTTGGGAGTCAGTGCCGCTTCCAGCTGTGCGACCGTGACGATACCAGTTTCCAATTCAACGTCTGCTAAAACCGGATTCAAACCGGCCCAAAGAATAGAGCTGGCACTGGCGACAAACGAAAAAGCCGGAGTGAGGACTTCGCTATCAGGCGGCAATCCCAGCGCTTTGAGGGCGAGGATGAGGGCTTCCGTTCCACTTGAGCAGCCTACCGTATGGGCGTAGCCGGTGGTTTGGGCCAGTTCCTTCTCAAACTCCGCCACCGCTGGGCCCAGAATGTACTCCCCCGATCCCAAGAGACGGGTAAAGGAGGCCTGAATGGCGTCGAATAAACTCTCATTTTGACGAACGGGTGAGAACAAAGGGATCAAGGGGCCTCCTCAAACACGCACAAAATTACCTGGAAAAGGAGCAAAGGCAAGGTGCCTGTGCACTTTTGGGACGAAGTACCAAAAGTGACCTGGCACCTCCTGCCCAACGCTTGTTGGAGCACAGGCACCTTCCCGGCCCGCCTCACACGCACCTTGTCGGCCAGGCACGAACACACTAGACTCTGCCGCCATGGGACCTGCGCCGCGCACATTACATATCAAGTCATTTGGTTGCCAAATGAACGTGTACGACTCCGAACGCATGGGGAGTGTTTTGCGTGCGAAGGGATTTATCGCTGAACCGGATCTGGCGAAGGCCGACGTCGTTTTGATCAATACCTGCAGCATTCGCGATAAATCAGAACACAAAGTTTTAAGCCTTCTCGGCCAACTCAAACCCCTTAAAGCCAAAAATCCCAACAAGGTGATTGGCATCACGGGTTGTGTGGGCCAGCGAATGGGACGTTCGCTTCTGCAAAGAGTTCCGCATTTGGACCTAGTAATGGGACCCGACGGTGTGGACCGGGTGGGCGAACTGCTCGATGAAGTGGTTTTGCGCGGCCGTCGTGTGGTGGACACGCAAATGGACCCGGTGAAAAGCCGCCAGTATTCTCAGCCGCTTCTGCGGGAGAAGTCGCGGCCCAATGAATTTTTGACGATCATCAAGGGATGCGATCATTTTTGTACGTATTGCATCGTACCCTTTGTACGCGGCCGGGAGAAAAGTCGGTCGATCGCTGAAATTTTGACCGACGTCGAGAAACTTGTAGCCGGCGGTACCAAAGAGGTTACCTTCCTCGGCCAAAATATTAACACCTTCGGTAAAGGCACTTCCGAAACGTTGGCTCAGCTAATTAACGCTTCCGACGCTATTTCTGGTCTGGAACGCATTCGCTATGTTACTTCGCACCCCCGCGACTTGGGCGATGACCTGATCACGCAGTTTGGCAGCGTGGAAAAACTTTGTCCTGCTTTGCACCTTCCTTTTCAGTCGGGTAGCAATCGTATTTTGAAGGCCATGGCGCGTTTGTACACGCGTGAAGAATATTTGGTCAAAATTGAGAAACTTCGCAAGGCTTGTCCCGACATCGCCATGTCCACTGACGTCATTGTGGGATTTCCAGGTGAAACCGAGGAAGATTTTGAAGAGACGCTGGCGATGATTCGGCAGGTGGGTTTCTCAGGTCTTTATTTGTTTAAGTATTCGCCCCGTCCTGGGACACGCGCATTCGGACTCGAAGAGCTCGTTCCCGACTCCGTTGCCGGAGAGCGCTTTGATCGTGTGCACGCGGCTGCGTACGAAATCATAAACCGAGAAAACCAAGCGGCTATTGGCCGTCATTACCCATGCCTCATTGAATCAGTCGATCGTAAGGGGGGGGATTATTTGATGGCCCGAACGCTATCGAATAAAGTCGTTCATGTTTTGAACGCAGGTCCTGCCTGCGTTGGGAAAATTGTGGATGTAGAAATTGTCGACGCTAATCAATCAAATCTGAAGGGATACTACACCGGTGCACCCCGACCCGAACGAACTGAAACGACTCCAAGAAAAATACCCACACCGCTTCCGCTCTCCCCAGCTTTCGCCTAGCGTTTGGGTGGCCCCGGGCGCTCACGTTTACGGAGACGTGACCATGGGACCCGACTGCAGTGTGTGGTTCAACTCAGTTTTGCGCGGCGATGTGAATGCGATCCGGATTGGTGCGCGCACGAACATTCAAGACCTTAGTATGGTCCACGTTTCTTATGAACTCACCGATACCCAAATCGGGGATGACGTTACTATCGGTCACAATGCCATCATTCATGGATGCAAAATCGGTAATCGCTGTATCATCGGAATGGGAAGCATCATTTTGGACAAAGCCGAAATTGGCGATGACGTGTTGTTGGGCGCGGGAAGTATTGTAACGGAAGGAAAGAAAATTCCTTCCGGAACCAAAGCCTTTGGCACTCCGGCAAAAGTGGTGGGAGAGCTTACGGAAGAGGAGCGGCTGTTTTTACTCTTTAGTGCTCGGCATTATGTGTCGCTAGCAAAGACCTATGGTGCCGGACCTTCCAAGCACTCCGTCTGAGAGTGTAGGCGACTGCGAGAAGACCGCAGAATACAAAACATACTGGGCGAAGAATTGAAACCTGCGTGAGATTTGCGATGGTGTAAACCAGCATCGCGATGGAAATAGGCAGTGCTAGCTGCCCGAACCGAATCTGTAGCAATTTCCGTACGCCCATATTGAATTGCATCGCTGGTAGTAAATTAAAAAGCGAAAGAGGGGAAAGGAAAAGGCCTGCGATGACGCCGTCAAGAAGGGCGGCTTTCAGTAAAGGCACGGGGGGCGATTGCAAGAATGCGAACAGCGTGAAAAAGGCCGCCGAAAAACTTCCCGTGAGGAAGCCCAAGCCCAGGCCCGCTAGGAACGTGAACAAATAAAGGATGCGCGGGTGCATGCGCGGGTTAAGAAGTTGGAGCGCGAGATCCACGACGCCGAGTTCAACGGCTGCGACAGTCGTCAGCAAACCGGCAAACAAGATGGCCAACCAGGGAAGAGCAATTTTCGTAGCTGCCCTCCAAGGGATTCCCACGGGCCACGCCAGTTCACTTAGCAAGAACGCCAAACCAAATCGGGTGAGTGTGTTGAGTTCCCGCAATGCTGGCACAAGGTAGGCCAAGCTTTCGAGCACGACGAAACTGATAATCGCTCGCGAAAAATGTGGGATCTTCCAGATGACTCGGTGTTTGCGCAGCGGTTTAAGCAGGAGCGAGGTAACAAAAAGGAGAACCACGGTGAAAGTAAAGTAGCGCGGTAGAGTGAGACTTTCCCATACTGACGCCGGCAAGTTTCCAAAGTTGAGAGAAAAAAGATAGAGGCTCAGGCAAGTCAGAACCAACTGGAAATCGAGGAACGATAAGATCCAAGGAGCCCGGATGGGCACCAGCACCTTTCCAAATAGGGTGAAAAGGAGTGGGTTCCAGAAACCAAAGAGAGCGGAACCAATTCGATTCACTGTTCGGTGTAGAACTGAACTCTCCATAGGGAGCGCCACTCCCGCGTCGGTTCGTGCTTTGGCGATAGCTAACCAAACAATGATGAGCGCCGAACTGGCAAAAGCCTGATTGGCGGTGAGGGTAATTAAGGCGATGTCCGCGAAGATGTTGAGCGAACGAATAAGATTGGCCCCGCTAAGTAAAAAGAAGTAAGCCACGAGCATTACCGCGAAATTGAGAAAGCTTAGCTCAAACACGAGCGCCAGTAAGAAAGCAGCGATGGGAAGTAGAACCAATGGTTTGGGAGTTTCTACCTGGAACTGACGGTACAGCAAGGTGCCGCCCGCGTCAGAATCAATTTGTACGTTGACGGCCCAGGTGGTGTGCAGATGAAAGCGACTAGAAGCCGCGCTGTGAATAACGAGACGACAGTTACGACTACCTTCCTGTACTGACGCATCCATTCCCACCCAGCCCTGGAACAACCGTTCGAAGGCGGTTTCATTTTTTGCGTTGAGAGCATCGCAGTGATTCACCACGGTGTCGCGCATTCCCGAATCTTGCTGACTCCACTGGCGTTCCAGTAAGAGCGCCGCGACTTTGTTTTCGGGGTAGGGGAGAAGGTTGAGAATGATCGCTATGAGGATAAGACCCACACAGAAACCGATCTCATTGATAAATTTCATCGCGAACGCTTACCTTTAAAGGGGTGAGACCCAATTATAATGGAAAGCGTGGGATTTGTTCGGAGCGCAGCGTTACAGGTGCCTGCGACTTTTTGGGACGAAGTACCAAAAAGTACCTGGCACCTTTTAGGCCCGGAAGTAGATAGGCACCTTTATTGGCACCTTTATTGGCACCCTTATTCTTCGACAATGCCGTAATAGGTCAGCCCAAGGTGGTTGATCATTTTTTCTCCACCTAGGAAGCGCAACGTGTTGTGCAGTTTGAGTTCCTGGACGAACAAGTTGTGTTCCGGCTTGAGATCAGGCGCGTGAAGAGGGCTCTTGAAGTAAAAAGAGAGCCATTCTTGAATGCCGTGAAATTCACTGCGTGCCGCTAAGTCCATGAAGAGAGCGAGATCGAGCACGATGGGTGCGGCGAGTACGCTGTCGCGGCAGAGAAAGTTCACCTTAATTTGCATCGGGTAACCAAGCCACCCAACGATATCAATGTTATCCCAGCCTTCTTTGTTGTCCCCACGAGGCGGGTAGTAGTTGATATGCACTTGGTGGTGCAGGTTACCGTAGAGTTCCGGATACTGTTCGGGTTCCAGAATCTGATCGAGCACCGAAAGTTTAGAAACCTCTTTGGATTTAAACGAACCCGGATCGGCGAGCACTTCCCCATCTCGGTTGCCCAAAATATTCGTAGAGTACCAACCTTCGATACCCAGCAGGCGACTCTTCAGTCCGGGGGCCAGAACCGTTTTCATTAACGTTTGGCCTGTCTTGAAATCACTTCCCGCGATGGGCACACGCATTTCGCGTGCAAGCGATTGCAAAGCGTTAGTCTCCAGGCTCATGTTAGGAGATCCGTTGGCGTAGGGAACACGTTCTTGAATGGCAGCCCACGCGTACATCTGACTCGGCGAAATAGACGGATCGTTATCCTTTAGCCCACGTTCGAAACTCTCAATGGTTTCATGGCAAGGCGAAGGCTGCGTGTAACTTTCCGTGCTTCCGCACCAGACCATCACCAAACGATCGCAGCCGTTGTCGGCTTTGAACTTTCGAATGTCTTCACGAAGCGCCTGCGCGAGTTCCCATTTATTGGTTTGGGTTTTCACGTTGGGGCCCGAAATCTGTTTAATGAAGTTCGGGTCGAACACGGCCTTCATGGGGCGGATGGCCGAGAGAGTGTCCTTCAGAGGATCCAAAATATCATTCGTCAGAACTTTCGACTCTTTGGCAGCTTCATACGCATTGACCGAGTAAATATCCCAGCCACCGAAGCAGAGGTCGTTAAGGTCGGCTAAAGGTACGAAATCTTTAATGGCCACGGTGCGCTTTTCGCTCCGTTTGCCCAACCGCATACGCCCCATCTGGGTGAGGGATCCGATTGGGGAGGCATTGTGGCGGCGAATCGCTTCGACTCCCGCGATAAAAGTGGTGGCCACGGCGCCTAGGCCAGGCATTAGTATTCCTAGTTTTCCCTGAGCGGGACGGATTTGAATTTCAGTTTTAGCCATTACAACAACTCCTCTGCTACTTTTGCTGTGTCTTGTATACCCTATATTGGGAATTTTCGGAAAGGCTTTCCTTTGGTAAGCTGGATTTCGGTTTGGCTTATAAGATATTGAATTGCTTAACTATTAGAGTATGTTGTCTGAGGTGAAATGGGTTCGCTCAGACGAAGTAAAAAAAAAGAGCCTAAAAAGACGCGATTCGCGTAGGCAAACAGGAGTCAGGGTTCTTGAGCCACGGTATTTTTAAGAGTCGGGATGGGACTCCTCTGTATTACGAAAGACGGGGGAAGGGGCCGCCTTTGGTATTTTGCTATGGCCTAACCTGTCGCATGGAACACTGGCGCCATCAAGTGGCCCACTTTTCGGACCGGTACGAAGTCATTCTGCTCGACTACCGCGGGCATCACCGATCGGGTAGTCCCCTTAACGAGCGCAACCTAACATTGCGTTGGTGTGCGCACGACGTGGAAGATCTCATTACGTACCTTCAGTTGGAGCGCGTAATCTGTCTGGGGCATAGCTTTGGTGTCCCAGTGGTATTAGAAGCCGCCCATGCCCTGCCACAACAAATCCGAGGAACCGTTCTTATTTGTGGATCTGTCGTCAAACCGTTCCGCCATATGTTTAAAATTGGCAGCATGGACAATGTCTTTCGGCTGATGTCCTTCCTCTACCAGTACGCGCCGCAGACCATGAGTAGCGGTTGGAGCTACTTTACGAAGCAAAATTGGCTAAGCTATTTCCTCACGGCCCGTTTCGGCTTTAACCCGTCGCTGTCTTCTGAAGAGGATATTTTGAGTTATCTAAGCGGCGTGCATGAGGCGCCGTTTGCCACCTTCCACAGTCTAGCCAAGGACTACAATTCATACGATGGACGCGCCCAGTTGGAGAAAATCGATTGTCCCGCTGTCATCATCTCGGGCACCGATGATATGATTACCCCGCTTTATTTGCAGGAAGAGATGGCGGGGTTGCTGCCGAATGCGGAAATTCACCGCATCGATAAAGGCAGCCACAACAGCCATATGGATCGACCTGAACAGGTGAACGCGATCATTCAAGAGTTTTTTAAACAGCAGGATTTTGTATGAAATGGGTCATGGGTTTTTTGTTGGTGCTCTTTCTGCTCAGCTGCTCATCCGTTCAACATGTGGAACCGACCGGCTACAGCGCGGAAAATTTTTGGGCGGATCAAAACGAGCGGCGAAAGGTTGTACAAAAGGTTTCCGCGAATCTCTCACTGAATTACAGCGGAATGGGTGAGGGCGCCGGGAAGGCGCAGATGATCGCAGAAATGCCGAATCACTTTCGCATGGAAGTGCGTGATCCTTTGGGGCGCGTGCATTTAATTTCCACGCTGGAGGGAACAAACTTTGCTGTGGTTTATCCCCGCGTGAAACGTTTTCATAAGGATTCGCAGGCCGGCAAAACTTTTCTCAAAAAGATTGTGGGATTTGATTACTCATTCAACTTTCTTCTTCCTTTGATGTTCGGAATTTTGCCGGCGGACATGGCCAAGACGGGCTTTCACGCTCCTTGGCAATGGGACCTAAAAGTAGGCCGTTACAGAGGCGAAATTAAGGTAAAGGGAACGCCTTGGCTGGTTTGGGTTAATCCCCAGAACTCGGCGATTGAGAAGATTGAAATACAGGCAGCCTCTCCTTTCACGATCGAATATCTGGATTTTTTTCGTTGTTGCGGTGGGAGTGTGGTGGGAGCGAAAAATTCGCACTTTCAGCTAGCGCAGTCGATGACTTTGCAGAATCAAAAAGCCAAAACGTCCTTGGACGTTCGCTGGAGAGAAGTGGAAACGAAAACGGCCGGTTGGCCTCCCCAAGCGTTTCAAGCCAGCGTGCCCAAAGGAATGGCTCCCTTAGAGTGACACATTAGTAGAAGAGGCTCTAGCGTGCTACGCATTGAAAATCTCAGCGTAGGCTTCACCCCCGATAAACTCATCCTAGATCGCCTGAACTTATCGCTTTCTTTAGGAGGCAGGCTCGCGCTGGTGGGCTCGAGCGGCGCGGGTAAAACGTTGCTGGTGAAAACGCTTTTGGGAATGCTTCCCCCGGAAGCCAATGCCAGCGGGAACGTCATCATCGATAACAAAGATCTCACGCTTTTGACTAAGCGAGAATGGCAACTCCTTCGGCGTCATACTCTCGGTTACATTCCTCAAGATTCGCTCGCGTCTTTAGATCCTTGTTTCACGGTAATGAAACAAATTTCAGATGTCGTTGTTTCCTCACAGGAGCTCCCCGGAAGGGCGGCGCGAGAAGAAACCCTTGCGCTCTTGGATCAGGTTGGCTTTCCGGACCCGCCTGTTCGGGCGCAAAGCTTTCCTCATCAGCTTAGCGGGGGCCTACGCCAGCGGGTTCTGATCGCCATGGCGCTTGCCCACCGACCGAAGCTGCTTATCGCCGACGAACCCACCACGGGGCTCGATCCGGCGGCAAGGCAAGCCGTACTCGATCAGCTAGCCAGTCTGCAGGCGGCTTACGGCTTTGCCTTTTTGTTGATCACTCACGACCTCCGACACTTAGAAAGACTATCAACTGAGATAGCCGTCTTGGAAAAAGGGCGCATCGTTGAGCGAGGGGAGTGGAGCCAAATTCGCTATTTCCCGAATCACCCCAGCACGCGCGCCTTTGTAGAAGCTTCCGAGCGCATGGGGAGACCGCGTTGATCAGACTTTACGCTCATGAAGTAACAAAACGATTTCGAGTAGAGCGCCGCTGGATCAAAAAGGCCTCGGAGCTTTCGGTGCTTGCGGGAACAAGTGTCTCCTTAGAACAAAGCGAGAGAGTAGGACTGATTGGTCTTTCGGGAAGCGGAAAATCGACGCTCGCACTTATCTTAAGTGGTCTCTTGCGCCCGGATTCGGGGGAAGTCTATTTCGGAACTGAACCACTATCTGGAATGAAGATGAAAGAGAGAAAAAAGTTTCACTGTGCTGTGCAGCTTATTTTTCAGAGTTCTTTTTCTGCACTTAATCCGCGAAAAAAAATCGGGTGGCTTATGGAAGAGCCAGGCAAGATACATTTTCCCTACCTCACACCGACGAGGATGCGTGCTCGCGTAGCGGAAACATTCCAGGCGCTTGATTTGGACGCTTCTCTCTTGGACCGCTACCCAAGTGAGCTAAGTGGGGGACAGTGTCAAAGGGTGCTTATCGCGCGCGCACTGACCTTGCGGCCTCGGTTTCTTTTATGCGATGAAATTCTGGGCTCACTGGACGTCTTAACTCAGGTGCGTGTACTGGACCTATTGAAGAAACTCTCCTCCGATTGGGGAATGGGCTTGTTTTTCATTTCTCACGATCACTTGGTGGTGAAAGGGTTGTGCAAGAAAGTCTTCCAAATAGAACGAGGTAGGTGCGTGGCCGTCCAAGAGAAAGAGGCGATACCTTCAGTTAGAAAGCGGGAAGGGCTTAATGATACAGCGTTTGACGCTGTTGAAATTTGAGAAGCACATCGACCGCTGCGAACAGTTCTTCTTTTTCCAGAGGCGTAAAGAGGGTGTCGCATGCCCCTGCGGCGTAAGCATCTTTTACGGTCTTGCGGTTCTTACCCGTGCTATTTCGACCCTTGCAGATAAAAATGATCGGGACACGGTATCGTGTTTCTAGTGATTGAATGAGCTGCATCGGGTCAGCCCACGTGACCGACGATTCAATAAGAATAATTTCGGGGGTGTGATGTGCCTCTTGCCGGCGTAACTCATCCAAACTGCGGATATCCAGAACCCGCAAGCCTGGATCGGTGTGTAGTACGTCCAAGCACTGCGCTTTTTCCGAGAGATAAAAGGTGATGGCGCGTGTGACCGCCGGGCTCTGATAGCGCGACAGAAAAACGACGTTAGAAGGGCTGTCGCCCTTTTTTTTCGACCGTTGCTTCAAATGGTAGTTGCCCCCAAGGCCATCGTAATCAAACCAGCCTTAAACACAAAGGAAATATTGAAAAAAAACAGTGGTTTATGGCGCGATGCGCCTGAAGCGAAATGGGTGCGGTGCGCTCTTAAGCTCGGCGCTAAATTGCCGATAAGATACGAGAGGAGCGCCATGGATAAGATTTTGGTCATTGAAGATAATAAGGACTACCAGTTTCTGATTCAGTCCACGTTGGCCTCTGAATTCAAGGTCATCTGCGCGGACAACGGAAAACAAGGAATCGAACTGGCTAGAGAACATGTTCCCTCTCTCATCTTGCTGGATATCAGCCTGGGAGATGTGGACGGTTTTGAGATCTGCCATCTCTTCCGTTCCCAAAAAGAAACCATTCACACACCGATTGTGTTTCTTTCTTCGCGCAACGATGCCCACAGTAAAGTGATGGGTTTCGATTTAGGCGCGGACGATTACATTGAAAAGCCTTTCAACGCTGAAGAACTCAAAGCGCGAGTGAGAGCTCGTATTCGTCAAAGCCAAGCCCGCAAAGAAAATGTTTCTATGTACGAAGTTCCCGGGCTTCGCATCGATTTCTTGGGGCACCGCGTTTTTATCGAAGAGCGTGAAATTCCTTTTTCGGCGCTCGAGTTCAAACTTTTGTCCTTCTTTGTCCGCAACCCGGATCGGGTTCTTAGCCGTGAACGCATTTTGAACAACGTTTGGGGCGTGGACACTTTCGTTACGGATCGCGTGGTGGACTCCCATATCCGCAGCATTCGTAAAAAACTGGCCGCCTACAAGGACCACATCGAATCGATCTACGGGGAAGGCTATCGTTTTAATCCGAATCCGGTTTCACTTCGGAAATCAGATAAACCTGAGGCCGCCTAAAAACGGGAATAGGGTATGCGCCAAAGGCCAGCTTCCCTCATTCTGTGCGCTCTTCTTTTCGTCTACTATCCTCTAACCTGGCTCCTAAAAATTAGTGATGGTTCACCCATCGTTTTAGGCGACGTGATTTTCTCCTGCGTTCTGCCAGGGCTGCTCCTGTTTGGTCTTATTCGTGTTGTTAAATTTGGTTGGTACACGCTCATCGCGTTTGGTTTTCTTTGGGGTATTCGTGATCTGTATCAGTACTATTCTCTTCAGGGAGTTTCCTTACTCCCAATTTTCGGAAATCTTTTTGTCTATCTGCTTAGCCTTAGCTACTTTATCAACCCACGCATCCGACATCTGTATTTCGATCCTAAACAGCGTTGGTGGAAAACGAAGCAGCGTTTTGAAACACACGCCCCGATGATTTTGAATAGTTCGGAGCAATGGAAGTACCCCATTTTGAGAAACATCTCCGAGGGCGGGTGCTTTGTAGAAACAGCCAATCTTCTCGCCAACGGGGATGAAGTGAATCTAACCATCGCGCTCCCCGAACCACTCAATCAATCTGTGATCCAAGCCCGAGGACAGGTGCGTTGGGTTTCTAACGATGCGCGCCGCTCCGGCATGGGCATTCAGTTCTTGCCTCTTCCTGCCAACCAGCAAACCGCTGTAAACCTCTTTGTCCGCAAACAGTTATAGGTTCTAAAAGGTGCCTGGCACCTTTTGGAACTAAGTGACGGAATCGTGCGGATTGGATAACCTACAAAAATGTCCTACGCAGCGAAACTTCCTTTATCCACGGCAAAGATTGCGCGCTGCCGCAGTATTGCAAAAAAGATTGGCGATGATGTCGCTGATCTCGTCAGAAGTCACTCTACCGTCGGTATAGAGCGCGCTGTTTTGCGCC
Organism: Bdellovibrionota bacterium; assembly: GCA_041751875.1. GTDB lineage: Bacteria > Bdellovibrionota > FAC87 > UBA2466 > JACKAF01 > JBGSIC01. The sequence continues at coordinate 48,587 of JBGSIC010000033.1, read as the reverse complement.
TACTGGGCATCGATTCGGCTGCGGACCGGGGCGGGCTGCTGTATCCCCAAGCGAATCTCGTGGTGGATCAACTCGCCGAACACGGGCGTTTACAGGAAGGCGTTCTTTATTGGATCGCTAACGCGATGCTCCACACGGGAAATGATCTCAGTGCACTGAAACAGAGCTTGGACGACGGACTTGATATCGGCACCCTTCCGGAGCGCAAACGCACCAAAACGGAAAAACTGGCTAAACAGTTAGCGACCAGAGCCCAGAAAAATTTGCTCGAGCGAGTTGCCCATCACAAGAAAAGTCGCAAGGGGCTGCATGATCCCGCAGGTCAAGCCCGACCCCTCCTTTACCAAATCGTGGCAACCGGAAATATTTACGAAGATCTCATTCAAGCCAAAAGCGCCGTGAAAGACGGCGTTGAAATTGTAGCCGTGATTCGCAGTACGGCTCAGTCACTTTTGGATTATGTGCCTCACGGGGCGACCACCGAAGGGTTCGGCGGCACGTACGCCACCCAAGAGAATTTTCGTTTGATGCGAGAGGCTTTGAACGAAGTTGGGCAGGAAGAAAAAAAGTATTTTCGTCTCACAAATTATTCTTCGGGTTTGTGCATGGCTGAAATCGCGGCGCTGGGGGCGTTAGAAGGTCTAGACTGTCTCCTTAACGATGCCATGTACGGCATTCTATTTCGCGATATTAATCCGATCCGAACTTTGGTGGATCAACATTTTTCACGTCTTATCTGCGCTCAAAGCGGTATTTGGATCATGACGGGCGAAGACAATTACATGAAGACCACCGACGCGGTGAAAAGCGGTGACTCGGTTTTGGCTTCTCAGTTTATCAACGAACGCACGGCAATTAACGCAAACGTTCCGTTGAAGCAAATGGCGCTCGGTCACGCCATGGAAATGAACCCCGAGTACGACAAAGTTATCCTGATGGAACTCGCGCGCGCCCAAATGACGCGACAGATTTTCCCCGAAAGCCCCTTAAAGTACATGTGCAATACGAAGTACAAAACGGGCGATATTTTCACCAGCCACACTATTGATACCGTTTTCAATATGATTGGTGCGTTTACGGGACAAGGTACTCTTCTACTGGGAATGCCTACCGAGGCGGTCCATACCCCATGGTTACAGGACCGAAGTCTCAGCGCGCGCAACGCGACCTACATCGTTAGGGGAGCGGAAGGCATGGTCAATGAGTTGGGCTTTCGGAGCGATGGCTTTATCTCCAAGTTTGCCCAGGACGTTTTAGATGATGCGGTAAAACTTCTCGAGAAAATTCATCGCATTGGTTTTTTGAAAGCGATTGAAAAAGGGGTTTTTGCCGACGTCAAACGGCCCCGAACGGGCGGCAAGGGCGCAAGCGGAGTTTTTCCGATTGAACCCGGACGCTACGTTAACCCGCTTTATAAAATGATGGGGAGTCGAATCTAATGGCTTCTATCGTAACGAGCAATTTGGTTCCTTACGGCGATACAACGGGTGACGGTGCGGTCCAGATGAGTTTTACCTTACCCATTGAACCTTCCCCCAAAGCACAAGAAGCAGCGAGCCTTCTGGTTAGGGGCTGGGGTTTTTCTGACGTGAAAGTCGCCCACATGTCCAAAGTGGGCATTGGCTACAGTTTCTTTGTAGTTTTTGGCCGTTCCGAAAAAGGCGTGAACTACGACAAAGTAATCGTACCGGAACTCACCGGTACGAAGCTCGACTACAAACAGATTGACCGAGAGATTCTCACGAAAATTGGCAGGCCCATTCGCGTGATCGGAGCGAATACGGGTTTTGATGCCCATACTGTCGGGCTCGATGCGATTTTGAACATGAAGGGGTTTGATGGGGATGTCGGACTGGAGCGTTACAAGGGGTTCTACACGGTCAACATGGGCAGCCAGGTTCAGGTGAACGTTCTTGTCGAGCGTGCCATTAAGGAAAAAGCTGACGCCATCCTCGTCTCCAAAATTGTGACTCAAAAAGACATTCACATCGCCGATATGCGCGATGTGGTGAGCTATTTGAAAAAGAAGGGTTTGGAGGATAAATTCATTTTGGTGGTCGGGGGACCCCGGATCACGCACAAGCTGGCGTTGGAACTTGGCTACGACGCGGGATTCACGATTGGGGCGCGGCCCTCTGACGTAGCCGCCTTCATCCTTAAACGGATGCTTGAGCGCAAAGGAAAGAAAGATTGAAAATCATCGGACGCACAGAAGAAGCCGGACAAATTGAAAAAGCACTCAAGCTCTCACGCAACTTGCTCATCGAAGGCCCTGTGGGGGTGGGCAAAACCTTTCTGGTCACTCAAGTCTTGGCAAAAATGAAATTGGGTTACGAACGGGTGGATGGGGACACGCGCTACACGGAGCAAAAGTTGTCGGGATGGTTTGATCCCCCGATGGTTTTGAAAAAGGGTTACGCGGAGGATTGTTTTATCGACGGTCCCCTTCTCAAAGCGATGAAGGAAGGCAAGGTGCTCTTCATCAATGAGCTCAATCGTATGCCAGAAGCCGTGCAGAATATTTTATTGCCTGCGATGGACGAACACCAGGTGATGGTGCCTCGTTTGGGTAAAGTGGCCGCTAAAAAAGGTTTTTGTGTGATCGCCACGCAGAACCCGCGCGAATTCACCGCGACGCATGCGCTTTCGGAAGCGCTAATGGATCGCTTTGAGATGGTGCACTTGGCCTATCAGAGCAGGGAAGAGGAGAGCGCGATACTGGATCAAGAGATCGGGCAGAGCGCGTCGACGGATGCGGCCTTGGATCTCGTTCGTGCCACGCGTGACCACGAAGCGATAAAACGTGGGGCTAGTGTGCGCGCCGCTCTGGCGATAGCGCAACTGGTGAAGGGTGGCTTGGGTTTTGAGGAGGCCTGTCTGATGGCTCTTCCTAGTCGTATTGAAATGGCGTCGAGCGATCAAGACGCTCTTGCGGTGATTAAGCAGTTACTTGCCTCTCTTTCCTCAGGCCAACAAAAAAAAAAGCGCCAATAAACCCTAAGAAGATCTCTCCTAAAATCGCGCCCAGCGCCGTGTTTTTCCCCCCTGAACTTTCTCCCACTATAGATGATGAAGCTGTAGAAGAAGAAGGGGCTGCTCCCCGTCACGGGGAACTTAGGGATTTAATCCTGAGACAGAGCCGGGGTCAGCGGGTGACTCCGCTGCCCAATAAGCAACTGGCTCGCATGGTACTCGGCCAAGCTAAAGCCATCGTGGCGCATCCCTCTCGCCCGCTGCAACGCCAATGGCGTGCTTGGACGGAGGCCCCTTGGGGGGAAATCGATCTGGAGGCTTCTTTGGAAGAGACGCCGGACCTAAGCGACAGCGAGTCGCTTTTGGTGGAAGAGATGGTCGCCAAACGTTTTAACTGCGTGGCGATGCTTGACACCAGCTTTTCGATGTCGGGGGAGAAACATCTTCTGTCGTCGGTAGCGGTGGCAGTATTGCTATTAGAGGTGCCCCCGCTAGATACTTCTGTGGTTGCCTTTGGTTCGGAAGCCAAAGTCATCAAGGCACTCGGCAAAGAGGAAAATCCCATTCATACGATTCACCGCTTTTTAGAGTGGCAGCCCAAAGGCTTCACTAATATTGGTGTGGGACTTGAACAAGGATTGAACCAAATCAAAGCGCGCAAACACCAGAAACGGTCAGTGGGAATTTTGGTTTCAGACGGAAGAGCGACAGAGGGGGACGATCCTTTCGAGATCGCCAAGAAGTTTGACTACCTTTTAGTCTTGCACCTGCACGGTCCCGCAAGTCACCTGGATGCTTCGGTGCAACTTGCACAAAAGGGCAATGGAACTTGTCTCGAAGTAGAAAACTTAGAGCAGTTACCCCGCCGTCTTTACGACGCGATTCGCACCATCGCCCGCTTGTAAGATCTGTCAGATTGGACGGTGCCCATCTACTTCCCGGCCGTAAAGGTAGCGGGTGTAACAAAACTATACGCGACTTTCCCGGCCGGGAAGTAGATGGGCACCTAAAAATAGAGGCCCATGCGGAGGCCGCCCATCACAGGGTGGCCAATCGAAGAAGGCTCGAGCATCACCGCCAAACGCAGCGCGAGTTCGAGATTGATAGAGGCACTTCGTAAAAACTGAACACCGGTCAAAGCGGCGAGCACAAATCCATGCACGGTTTCTTCGGGAGCGGTCTTAATTCGGGCGACGCCGTAACCGAAATCCAATCCAATAAAAGGCGCCTTTTCGGCGTCGATCAGAAAGTAAGTGGCACCTAATCCGATATCCCCCAAAATCGCGCCACGCCGGCCTCCCACATCCCCTCGGATGCGAATCACAATGGCGTCGACTTCAAAGGCGTAAGCCGCGGAAAAATAAACTCCCACGCCGCTCACATTGGCGTTGGACATGAGTGCGGGGCCGAAACCAAAATAAGCCGTTTTGATTGCTCTCTTCGAACCGAGACTCACGGGACGGTCCTCCGCGGGCTCGCGAGAGGGCGATCGATCCCCATCCGCCGGTGAAGTTTCAGCGAAACCTTGAGTGGCAATAAAGCAGAAGAGGGCTATTACAAATGTCTTTCTCACGAAAGAAGCTCCTTAAAAGTTTGAGAGTATGACGCAGGAGCACAGGAAGCGCAAGGGACCGCAACGAGATGAAAATTAGAAGGTTGGTGCATCGGGTTTTGAGCAATCGGCACACGGAGCCGCCACTTGGCGCGTTAAACCAGTCCAAAGCAAATAGATTTGCTCGTTTGAGTTGCGGATGATTACCGCCACGGTCACGGCAAGCATGACCACCATGAGCAGGTATTCCAAAATGGCTTGTCCTGAGCGGAAGCGACGATCGGAGTGCATCTTCTTATTCTATCAAATCAGTCTTCTACAGGACCAGAGAGAGAAAGTTGATGAGCGCATGGAAGACAATGGGCAGAAACAAGCTGCCACTTTGCCAGCGCACATAGCCCAACCAAATGCCGGTAAAAAACGTATACGTAATTTGGAAAAGGCCGAACGCGACTGGTACGTGGGCTAAGTTTTGGATGTGCCACAAGGAAAACGCAAGGGAACTGAGCCAAACCGCAAGCGGAAGCGGATTGGTAAAGGTAGTGACCCGATTGGGCCAGAAGCGTTCGACGAGTTGATAAAACCAGCCACGGAAAAGAAGCTCTTCTCCTACAGGAACAAACACGAGGTACCACCAAAGGATGGGATTATCCAGAGACCAGCCGGGTACGGGAGGAGAAAGAGTGTAACCAAACAGAAGAGCGATCAGAAAGGGGATAAAACTTATCTGCCAAAGCGTAGCCGCTTTGGTCAGTTTGGGAGATTTGCTTTTCTGCGGAAAGGAAACCCAGAAAAAGAAACAGAGCGCGACAAACGAAATTCCCCTGAGCCAGGGTAGAAATGATTCCGGCAACGAAAACTGGGCGAGTGACCACAGCGCGAGGGATTGGGTCGTGGGAATAAAACCTGAAGAGAAAAACCAGCCGACCGTGACGGTTAGAATTAGCGCCGCTGACCAATCGGAGACGCGGAGCCTATGGGGGGGGGAAGAGGACATCGGCCTATAAAGCCCGTGCCCTGCCAACTTTGCAAGCTTCTGAAGGGCCTATTCGCAGCGGCGTTGGTAGATACCGTCGCTTAAGCCAGGGGCGATGAGGGTCACCATACCCATCTCCGCGAAGCTGCCCACCGGTGAGCAGAAAAACGCGAAGTCCATAGCCGCTACGGCGATGGTGCAGGAGATGTACGCGGCCCAGTACGTGACGGAACCAGCAAAGGGCACGAAGTGGAGTTTGTATTCCGCTTTGTCCCACTCGGGTAAGCAAGGCTTAAAGACGACGGGAATCGCGTAGTTGATCACCCAGATATCATCGAGATGAAAGCGTTTGAGAACCGCATCACCAAGTGTCGCACGCAACGACTGGTAAACTTCGTTGAGCCATTCGCTCAAAGGGTTGTGGTCTCCGAGGTCCACAAAAATGAACGTCAGATAACGGCTGTATTCGTTTCTCCACTCGCTTTCAATTTGATTGGCTAAATCCTTATGGCCTTCTTTTTTCAAGCGCCAAGCCGCGATGCGGATGAGGCGATCAAGCGCAGCATTGGTGCGTTTGGCTACCCTGTCGGCGCCGAGATCGCGCGCAACGGCGTTAACCGTTTCGTTGACTTCAGGATTGTCGTTCTCCAGCTCCATGGGAAGAAAGGGGCGTACCAATTCTTCGGATTCCGCATACACGGGAGTGGCAACACCTAGCAGGCCAGTGACAAAGAGACCTAAGAAAATACTTCTACTCATATTCCTCTTTTCGGACGGCCAACCTGATATCTTAATATGGCGCGTCATATAGTGGGTTTAAGTCATCGGTATTAAAGGATAATAAACAGCGCGCAGTACAAATTTCACAGGGTTTGTAAGGGCCGCCAACCCACGCTAGTTTGAAGCAGCATGACAGTTCAGCGCATTCTGGTTCGAAGTCCCAATTGGGTGGGTGATCACGTGATGGCGGTGCCTTTTTATCAGGGCCTGCGGGATTACTATCCCCAAGCTCATCTCGCACTTCTTCATGCCGATAGTCTCAGCTCTCTTCCTCTTCCCCCCCTATTCGACGCCGTTTACCCCTTCGCGCGGCGATCGAAAAAAGAACGCCAGGGCCTGACGTCGCACCTGGGGAGGGAGCGATTTGATCTGGCGATTAGTTTACCCGCCTCTTATTCCTCTTCTGTCCTCTTTTGGAAAATGCGGATTCCCCACCGAGTGGGTTTTTTTCGCGGGGGGAGTGATCTCTTTTTAACGGCAGGACTGAAATGGAAACCTCGCGGGACGAGTAAACACCGTTCTGAAATCTATCTCGAACTACTTCGGTTTTTGTCAGCGACCGGATTTTCTCCCTCCCTCCCTGTTTCTCCCAAAATAAGGGAACGGAAAAAGACCATCCTGATTGCGCCCGGATCGGCGATGGGGCTCCGAGTGTGGCCCTATTTTTCAGAATTAGTCGACGGGCTGGTTCGAGAATTTCCTGACCATCGGCTTGTCGTCGTGGGAACCACGCAGGAAAAGGACTGGTGGCGGTCAGCCCATTCGAAGCCCACGCGAGTCGAAGATCGAGTAGGAGAGACGAGTCTGGCAGAGGTGTTGAGTCTCGCTCAAGAAGCTTCTCTCGTGGTGGCAAACGATTCTGGAATCGCGCATGTGGCTGCGTCGTTGGGCGGTTCGCCGACTTTAGTGCTGTTCGGACCTGGCGATCCGCGCCATGTTCGGCCTTTGGGTGAGAAAGTGCGCGTGGAGCGTGTCACAGATCTTCCCTGTTCGCCGTGTGAATCATCGACCTGTTCGGCCCCGTATGGATACCAACGTTGTCTGAAGGATCTCGGTTGGGAATCTGTCCTGAAAACAGCGAGGGAAATGCTTCGAGAATAGTTTCCCGCCTGGTTTTTTTATTGTTTGGCCGCTATACTGGTTCTCCTATGACCAAGACGCTTCGATTCTCTCTGTTCTTGTTACTTTTTGTTTTAGGCCTTTTCTTTGGCGTACTCCCCGTATACGCGGATGAAGTCACAGCCACAGAAACCGCCCCCGAAGCAGTCGAACGAACGCCCGATGGGGCGGCAGCGGCGAAGCCGACCACTTCCGCAGCAAAAACCGATAGCCTTTCCGCCGAACAGCAGAAACTAAAAGAAATGTTGAGTTCTCTGTTGGATGTTTCCAAGAACGTCAATGAAGCTGGTGCGAAGGGAGCGGCTGCTCGCAAGCAGGTGGAAGACGGCGTGAACTGGGATCACGTGGCTCAAATTTGCTTGGGTGGACCAGCGGCGTGGAAAAAGCAGAGCGCGAGCAATCGCAATCAGTTTTCCAAACTCCTTAAGGATATTATTTCTCTCACCGCTTACTCTCGGATGAGTACATTCTGGGAAGACACGAAATATTCGATCGACAAAGTAAAAGTAACGGGGTCCACCGGGATTGTTTCTGCCAAGTTTTCAGCCGATGATGAAGAATACGTTTTGGATTATTACTTCGAAAAACAAGGCGGGAACTGGAAAATCTTCGACCTATCTGTCGACGAGGACAAGTACAGCGACAACATCACCCAGCAGATAAAAGCTTTCTTGAAAGAAAACAACTTTGCTACGCTTCTTCAAAGGCTTGAAAAGCGCCGCGCGGATCTCAAGAATCCTCCCAAAGACGATAAAGCCGCCAAGTCAGAAAAACTCTAGTTCCGGAGCGCTTCAATTTCTTCAGTTGCCTTGGGTACGTCCTTGGTAAGCACGTCACAGCCATTCTTGGTAATCACCACATCATCTTCAATTCGCACGCCGATCCCTTTATATTTTTCAGGCGCGGAAGAATACTTTTGGATGTAAAGCCCAGGTTCAATCGTAAACACCATTCCCGGTTCGAAGGGTCGCGGATCTTCGTAGTCGCTAGCGTAATACTTTCCAATGTCGTGCACATCCATGCCAAGCCAATGACCAATTCCGTGAGGGAAATATTCTTGGTGGGCTTTCGACGACATTAACTGCTTTTTCTGGCCTTTGAGAATGCCAAGACTGAGTAATTCCTCAGTGAGAATTTCAATCGCGCACTCTTGCAGGCCCCGCAAGGTTTTCCCGGGCCTGGCCAGTTCCACGCAGGCAAGCTGTGCCTTTAAAACGGCATCGTAAATTTCGCGCTGGGGTGCGGTGAATTCTTTGCCCGCGGGGAAGGTACGCGTGATATCAGCGGTGTAGTAATCGTACTCCGCTCCGGCATCCACGAGTACCAGGTCATCTGATTTGATCTGACGTTCATTCTCTGTGTAGTGTAGTACGCAAGCGTTGGCGCCCGACGCGACTATCGAATCGTACCCTAAACGCTTAGCTCCACCCGAGCGAAACTCTTGGTAGAGCTGGGCTTCGAGTTCATACTCGTGCATCCCGGGTTGGGTGGATTTCATTAAAGAGGTATGTGCTTTAGCCGAAATCTCGGCGGCTTTTCTCAAGCGTGCAATTTCTTCGCTTGTTTTAAAAAGGCGCATCTCGCCCAGGAGTTCATTCGGGTCCTTGATGGGCCAGTAGGGTCGTCCGGTGCGACCCAGTTTACGGGTCGCTCGGTGCAACAAACGGAAGATGTGTTGGTCGCGCTGGGCGCTTTCGCCCACGCGGTAGTAGAGCGCATCGGCTTTAGCAAGTTCCTCAACAAAAATGCGATCGAAGAGGGCCACATCATTGGAAGGATGGGCGAGGTCCGCGCCGTACTTTTTGCGCGCGATTTCTGGACCCGCGATAACGCCTTCCCAGAGCTCCTTTGTCTTGTCTTTGGGAAGAACAAACATTTGAAACGGGGCAGCCGACTGCGGTGAGAAGAGTGCCAGGCTACTCGCTTCTTCAAAGCCCGTTAGGTAGAAAAAGTTACTGTCCTGCCGATGAGGGTGTGTAACGTCGTTATTCCGAATCAGTTTGTTGGAGGCTGGGAAAAGCGCGATGCCGTTTCCGAGAGCTTTTAAAAATGTTTTGCGGCGACTAGCGAAGGGAATGGAACTGGATTCTTGCGACATGCAGACAATCTAGAATCCAAAGAGCAGATTGTCCAATGAGTTTTCCAACCAGGCGCCTTTCAAGATCACCCATACGGCAGCGGTGACATACACCACCTGGACGGCGAAGCGCTTACGGGGGGCATCGTCGAGCTGAAGAAGCGTTAAAAAATATCCGACAGCAGAAACGAGACTCGCGATCGCAAGCGTGCGCACGAGACCGTAAAAGGGGTAGAGCCACACCAGAAACAGAAGGGCGCCAATAAAACATCCCAAAAAATCCGATCCGAAAAGAAAAAGGTAGGACTCATTGGGAGCGTTGGTTTTCTTTAGGAAACTGGTGAGAATAGGCACTTGGCGACCGACACAGAATCCCAACCAAATCGACGTAAGGGTGACCCAAAGGGCGAGCGCAATAAATTCCATTTGAAGAGGAAGCCAAGCATAAGTTTTTCGCGCGTGGTCGATTCCTATCCAAAAGAGTATGGCAACCGGAAGACCAAAGGTGGCGCCCGTACTCAAACTAAACTGGGTATTGGCGAGTAAGTGGCTGCCAGTGCGGAGTTCTCGTTGGGTGGTGCGTTTCTTCTTATTCTCCCACCCCAATCCAACGCCGATACCCACTACGAAGGCCCCTAACGACGCCATGTAAAGGAAGGCTTTGGAATCTAGAATGAGGATCGCAAAGCTAGTCGCCGCGAAAAGCTGCATGGTGGCACTAGCCGAGCTCAGCCAGAGAGAAGCGATCAGTCCGTAAGGAGGTGAGTCTTCCGATCTCAAAGCGAAAGCCCCTTACGTTGAAAAGCGAGACTAAGAAGTTCCGTCAAAAGCTCAGGGTATTCCAGTCCGCTCGCCTTCCACATCTTTGGGTACATGCTGATAGGCGTAAAGCCGGGAATCGTGTTGATCTCGTTTAAGTAGATTTCTCCATTGGGAAGGAGGAAGAGATCGACACGGGCCATGCCATCCACCTCGAGTGTGGTGTAGACACGTTTACAAAATTCTTGAACCGCTTTCACCTGCGGCGGATCCAACTTTGCCGGAATGACTATCTCAGCACTGTCTTGGCTAAGGTATTTCGCGTCGTAGGAATAAAACTCAGCCTTTTTGCTAACGATCACTTCGCCGGGAAGGGAAGCACGAGGGGAGGCAGCAAGCCCGAGCACCGCACATTCGAGTTCCCGTCCGACCACTGCTTTCTCAATCAAGCAGCAGTTATCAAAACGAAGCGCTGTTTTGACGGCGTCGGTGAGCTGGTTCCAGTCTTTTACTTTAGTGATACCGACCGAAGACCCCATTTTTGCTGGTTTTACAAAAACGGGAAGCCCCAGCTTACGGACTTCAGGCAGTTTGGGTTCTAATTCTTCAAGGCGCTTCACGCTGACAAAGTCGGCGGCTGGAATGTGGTGGAACTTACAGAGCGACTTGGCGAGATTCTTATCCATGCCAATCCAGGAGACCCCGCAGTTGGCCCCCACATAAGGAACATCGACAATTTCAAAAAGGCCTTGGATGGTGCCATCTTCGCCGAATGGCCCATGGAGTACAGGGAAGGCCACATCGTAAGAAACTTTCTTCCCCTCAGCTTGTAACCAGGCTTTGCCGTTCTCGCGGTAAGGCGCCAACCAAACGCGCGGCCCATCAGTATTCAACGAAATTTTATCGGCGCGCACTTCGCCTTTATAAAAGCTTTTTTCATTATGCAGGTGCCAGGTTCCGTCTTTGGCAATGCCGACAACGATCGGCTCGAACTTGGAGCGGTCTAAGGCGTCGAGGATATATTTGGCAGAGATGAGAGAAATTTCGTGCTCGTCGGATTTACCTCCGCATAGCACCAAAACCTGCTTTTTCGCACTCAAGGAGTCGCTCCCTCGATGAAGGCTTCACGTTTGCGACCGAGAGTGGCGTGATCGTGTTCCAATACTTTGATCACTTCTTTTCCCACATTCGCCCCGTAAAGCTGATTAATATTGTGTATTCCGCCGGGACAAAAAACATTGATCTCGATGAGCTTTCCACCAACAATGTCTAGGCCGACAAAGAAAAGCCCGTCCTTAACTAGTTGCGGTCCTACCGCTTCGACTATTTGAGTTTCTTCGAAATCGAGAGTGGCTTCCTGCCGTGACGCTCCCAACCTCATATTACTTCGGATTTCACCCTTTTGCGAGACACGTTGAAAAACCGCCCACCGGTTGCCCAAAGCAATGGCTTTGCCATTGCAAACTAAAACCCGTTTGTCATGAGCCGGATTAGCCGGGACATACTCCTGCGCCATCAGGTAACCGCGCTCTGTAGCGGCGCTAATGATCTGATTCAAATTCACTTCACTCGTGTCCTTCACGAGAAAGACGTTGCGCCCGCCGTATCCGTGAAGCGGTTTGAGAATGGCCGGCTTTTTCAGATCGGCTAAAAAAGCTCTGACATCTTCGGGGGAGCGCGTGACGATCGACGGTACGCTGACCTGGGGAAACTGGGTGAGGTACATTTTGCTCGAAGCGCGTGCCAGACCATCAGGATCATTTACGACCCGCACCCCAGCTTCCTTCAGCGCTCGCCCAAATCCCAGGGCGGGAGACCACTGGCGATGAAGAAGGTCTTCCTCTCCTGGATTGTAGCGAAGGAAAACGAAATCATAGTCATTCAAACAATGGCGCTCAAAGCGGCCTTCCTTTGTTTGGACATGCTTTAAAAAAACGTCTCGGTCGGAAAGTGACTTGTTGGTGGGGGTAACTGCCCAGGCAAAGACCCGCCCATCCTTTTCCAGCGTGAAATGGTTAAGCGACGCCATCGCGACCTCGTGGCCGCGAGCGTAGGCTTCAAACGCGAGATGGGTGGTGGTGTACGCCGGAAGTTGGCGGAAAAGCGAGCGCACCACAAAACAGATCTTCATCGGAGATAGAAGCTAGCACCGGCTTTCGGGCGTGTCATCTGAAGGAGAAGGCTAGTCGGTATGACCACGAACGAGCGCAGAGATGATATTTTGCGCACGAACCGGGATTTCGCCGAAGGCGATGCCCACACCGAGCTGGTCGTTTTGGTGGGCGAGGTTGGTAATGTGGGATCCGTTGAGTTCGATCCACTCATGACCAAAGTGATTGATCTTCAGGTCGCAGGGGTCACCCTTTTCCAGCGGGAGCCTGCCATCGAGCTGAATGTAGCATCCGCCAGCGCCCAAAATAGTGATGTGGGTTTTTATGGGCTGGCAGTCTTTAAGCATAATGACCGCGGGAAGTTCGATGCGAATGCGGCGGTGTTTTCGTTTGTGTTGAAAATTAGGAATTAGAGCAGGGCGACCGACCGGTATGACGATCGAAAACGTCGTTTCATTTCCCAATAGGGTGGTAACGCCCACTTCCCCGCCCATCGCGTCCACCAGTGCTTTAGCGACGGTGAGGCCAAGAGCTCTTACTTCCGAAAGATGTTCGGCCTTGAGGGGGTCAAAAATTTCATTCTGTTGTTCGGCCGGATCAGGTGGATGAGAATTGCTAACTGTTATATGGATCGAGTGAGTATTGCGAGCTAGGTGAAGTGAAAGACTTCCCTTTATGGGTGTCGTATCAATCGCGTAGTAAAGAACGTTGAGGATTACCTGACGAAGAGAAGTGCGGTCGATGGCAACGTAAGTGGATCCCTCTACCAGGACATTGAAATCGATCGAACGGCTGGCAACTTCCTTTTCGACAAGCTCAGAGGTGTCCAAAAGGAGCTGAGAAACATCTACTGTTTCCGTTTTCATCGCCGTTTCACTGGCTAAGAAGCGTAAGTCGCGGGCAAGCCCGAGAGCGTGCTCACCAGCGCGCAAACCTACCCCTAAAGCCTTGCGAGCGGCTTCGAGATCGTTTGCATCCAGTGCGTATTTGAGTTCCCCCAGGGTAGCGCACAAAATGCGCGTGAGCTGACGGCTAGTCACCGTGGCAAAATCACGCAGGAGCTTCTCCACCTGATAGGCGGCGTCATTGTGCTTATGTGCCGGATTGGGCTTCATCAACTTTACTCATCGGTCGAATCCTGTTAGCCGTTGATAGGTGAAAGATAAGCATTCCGCCCCGCGTTGGATTTCCAAGCTAATTGCCTGTATTTACTGGCTATTATCCAGAACGTGGTTTTTTCAAAAAGTTAATGCCCCCCACCCCAAAAACACACGGGGCAACGAACTTTATGCTCATTGGCATGGCGACGAGTTGGTCCTTTTGCGTGCCTATATTGGAAAAGGGTTAGCGGTGGCTTCCAGCCGCAGTAAAGATGGTGAGCTGATGGCGGGAGTGCTGGAGACGCTTGGCTACCGGGTGGCGCGTGGATCGAGTAGCCGGGGTGGTGTGGGGGCGCTGGTTTCACTGATCGGAGCCGTGAAGAAGGAGAAGCGGGATGCCGCTCTTGCCGTGGATGGACCTAGAGGGCCCATTTACCGAGTCAAACCGGGGATTATAAAAATGGCCCAGAAAACCGGTTGTCCGGTAATTCCCGTGGCAGCCGCCTGTCGTTGGCGTTTTGTTTTCTTAAAAGCGTGGAACCGATCCTTTTTCCCGCTCCCGTTTTCTTCGTGTGTGATGCTTTACGGAGCACCGATGACGGTTCCCGGGCAGTTATCGGACTTAGAACTGGAAAGTTATCGGCTAACATTGGAGCAGAACTTGGTTGCCCTTAAAGGGGAAGCTGAGCGATACTTCCAACGAAATTTTTCTATCGCAGAGTATCAACCTGTCGGGGTGTAGCGCAGCTGGCTAGCGCGCTTCGTTCGGGACGAAGAGGTCGTGGGTTCAAATCCCGCCACCCCGATTTCTTAGCTTCCACTTTTGGACAACACTTTTTGCCCTTACCCTCGCACTAAGCCGATTTGTCTTGCTCTTCACTTTGGACACCAATGCATTGATCCTGCTCGCAAGGTCAAATCCCGCCACCCCGATTTTATTCATACAAAAGCAGTTCCTGGGCAAGCGCCGCGTTATGGAGGGTTGGCTTTGCAAAAATCGCCTTATCGGTCACAATAGATAGGAGGCGTTTTTTCTAGTCGTTGCACTCCTCTTCCGTTCTCTACCTCTAACCTCCTAAAACTGGCGATAAGTGAACACAGCGGTTCCTTATTTTTCTGTCATTATCCCTACGCATAGGCGCATCCGTCTGCTTACGCTTGCGATTCAAAGCGTACTCAAACAAACCAATCAAAGTTTCGATGTTCACGTGGTCAACGACGAGCCGGAAGATCACCTGCTTCTGTGCAAAATCCTTGCTCGCTTCAATGACAAGCGCATCGCATTGCATACGCATGACTCCGGTTTGGGCGTTTCCTACTCGCGCAACCTAGGCATTTTGCGATCCCAAGGAGCGGTGCTCGCTTTTCTCGACGACGATGACGAGTGGGTACCGGAGAAATTGGAAGTGCATGCTCGCCTCCACGAAAAAGTTGTTGAGGCAGGACTCGTCTACTCCGGAACAATCAAACGTTGGGAACCTTTATTGTTCCCTGATCACATTCGCTTAGCAAAAGAGATTCCAGGAAATCTTTTTGAACTCCCGTGTAGCGAGGGGCTGGGCCAGATCCATACCGTTTCCGCAGTTACCGTTCGCCGAGAGGTCTTTGATCAGTGTGGTCTTTTTCATCCGCATCTCAAAACCCACGAAGACTGGGATTTCTATTTGCGAGCCAGTCGCGTGACCCAATTTCAAGATTTCCCCCTCCCACTCGCGGTCTATCGGCAGCATGCCGGTGACCGACTCACAGAAAAAGCGAAGCTGAACGTAAACCTTGTCCGATTTCTCGAGAGGTATGAGGGCAAAATTGATCAAGAGAGCGTTCGCCTCGAGGGAACACGCGTCAGCTCGGAGCGTGCGATCTTAACAGCAGCCATCGGCAAACGTCCTTTGGTTTTCTTAAAAAACTGCTTCGTTCATTTGTTTGTGCTCGAAGGGGAAGCGACTTTTGCTTCTCCGTTGAAGTGGTGTCTTATTCTTCTCTTCGGTGAGAGATTCGGTTTCGCCCTGATTCGTCTTGCCTGGTATCTGCGTGGGGTAAATCGCACCCCCTCTCCCGCCGCGTAAACGCACTCACTCTTTTGTGATCACATCTGCTAATGGGGCCGATTTTTCCGGCCCCATGTAAAAACGCCACACTTCTCAACTTCGCTCTCCTTATTACGCTAGACGCGGTGTGGAAAACCACATGGCCGCAGTCTTGCAATTTCAAGAAACTAAGAGAAAGACGTTCCTCCCAGCGCGGCTTCTACGGGGGAGTCGAAACTGAGGACCGATTTCTTTCCTCAAAGGGGGATGAATGAAGAAAACGATCATCGGGCTATTTCTAGTCGCTTCGTCGGCCGTCATGGCGGACGATATCTATCTCGGCGAGCCAGGTTATTCCGGTAACGGATGCATTCCGGGAAGTGTGTCAACGACACTTAGTCCGGATTCAAAGGCGCTGAGTATTTTATTCAGCGAATATATCGTGGAAGCCGTAGGAAAGAATAGAATTGCTCGCAAGAACTGTAACGTTGCCATTCCGATTCATATTCCGCAGGGACTCAGCGTTTCCATTATTCAAGTGGACTACCGCGGGTACAACGGGTTGCCTCGGGGAGCGACGTCTCAGTTGTCTTCGGAGTATTTCTTTGCCGGAATTCGCGGGCCAAAAGTGACGCGTAATTTCTACGGGGAAATGGATGAGGAATACACCGTAACGGATCGGTTAGCCGCTTCGGCAGTGGTGTGGTCTGCTTGCGGAGCGGATGTGAACTTGCGAGTTAACTCCGCCATGCGCGTGAAAAACGGTTCGCAAGGGGGACAATCGTTCTCCACGGTCGATAGCATGGATGTTTCTGCGGGAATTAAGTACCTCCTGCAATGGAGGCGCTGTTAAGACGGGGCGTCGACTCTGTCTGGTGAAGCTGGCCTGGGGGGCTACTCTCAGGCCGGCCTTTTTTTTGCCCGCAGCTTTATTTGCACTTCTTGAACGTTACGTGGTCAGGGAGCGAGAAATCGAAAGAGTCCATTTGAGCGAAACTCTGGCCCTTGCTCTTCCAGGGATGATCAATTTGTAGGTGCGACTGGAAATACACTGTCGCGACTCCACCACAGTTAGAGTTGAGATTCACCTTAGGTTGGAAAAAGATCTCATCATCGAAATGTTTAAACCGAAATGCCCGAACGGGGCTTGCCTGCAATTGGTACGATTGAGTCATCAGTACGCGCGTGAAAAGAGCGCCGGCGTCCTTACCGTTAGCGTAAGCAAATCCGCGGTAATCGGCGGTCTTAAGACTCATACGAACTTTGGGGGGCAGTTTTATCTTCAAACGAATCAAGCAGGAACGTTGGCGAACCCATTCAGCGGAATCAACCATAAATTCGCTGAACAAAACCGAAACACCATTTGAGTTGGGGGTTAATGTTGTGCTGGTCGATCCGTTTCGACAGCCGCTCCCTTGAACATAGACATCATAGATCTTTGGGGTCGTTTCCGCTTTTGCAGCGAAAGAAAAATGAAAGCCCACCCATACCAGCGCAAATAAAAAGTTCTTCATGGGGCTCATCCAAAGCAAATTTCTCCCCACTTCTGAGCATCAAAGGATCAAGGGTTTAGCGGCGTATTCGCTGCGAGGGTGACAATAATTGTCTAGCCGTCTGTAAACTCTTCAACCAATCGGCGCCGCTTTACCGGCGTGTATTCCGGCGGTAGGCTGTCTTTAACAATGAAGAAAAAACTGAAACCCACCCTGGGGCTGGTCGCGCTCCTCTTCTATGGAGTGGGCGACGTGCTCGGAGCGGGGATCTACGCGCTGGTGGGTAAAGTAGCTGCCGAAGCTTCGGTCTACTCTTGGGCCGCGTTTGTCGCCGCTTTTTCCGTGGCGTTTCTCACGGGCATGTCCTACGCGGAACTTACAGCACGCTACCCAAATAGCGCGGGCTCATCTTATTTTCTTAGTCGTGCTTTTTCGGGCCGAGGAAAACTGAGTCAAGCTATGCCCCTTTTGTCCGGCTGGTTTGTCACCTGGGCGAGTGTGGTGTCTTTGGCTGCTGCGGGGAGAGCATTTTCTGGTTACTTTCAGGAATTTGCCTTGGTACCTGAACCACTCGTCATCGTCGCTTTTGTTTCGCTCCTTACGTTTATAAATTTTCGTGGGATTGGGCACTCTTCTATCGCCAATATTTTTTGCACGATTGTCGAGACCGGGGGACTACTCCTTATTATTGGCGCTGGCCTAGCCCTTTTCACCGATGCGCCACCGGCTGCTGTTAATCACGCCGTCGCACCCTCTGGCGTAGGGATTTTCGTGGGCGCCAGTCTCGCGTTCTATGCGTTTATGGGATTTGAGGATCTGGCAAATGTTGCTGAAGAGGCCAAAAATCCGCGTCGCGATATTCCCATCGCGATGATGGCGAGTTTGGTCGTGGCCGGAGTCGTGTACGTGTTGACCGCATGGCTTGCCACACGTTTTGTTTCAGTCGAAGAACTTGCTGCGTCACAGGCTCCCTTAGTGCTTCTCGCGGAGAGAGTGCAGGTGCCACTCTCTGGCGCCGCTTTTGCCGTTCTTTCTCTGTTTGCCGTCTCTAACACCGCTCTCCTGAATGCGGTGACGGGGTCACGTCTGTTATTCGGTTTGTCTGAACAGGGTCTGTTGCCGGAGTTTTTGGGAAGAGCGCACCCCAAAACACGCACGCCCCACCTGGCCATCGGCGTGGTCTGGATTCTTGCAATCGTCTTAAGCATTGCGGGTAGCGTGGAAGTGTTAGCGGGTGCCACAAGCCTCCTCCTACTTCTGACGTTTTGTTTGGTCCATGTAGCGCTGCTTCGCTTGCGGTCGGACCGGCCAAAGAAGGGGTTCCGCGTCCCCACTTTTGTTCCGGTGCTGGGCATTGCTTGCACCTTGGGGTTGGTCGCACTACTTCCGGTGACACAGCAACTAGTCGGGGGAGCGGTGGTCGCCGTTGGCATCCTCGCGATTGGCCTCTACCTGTGGCGCAAATAGAATGTACAATTTCACCGCAATTTCCAGTTTTTACACCCGAATGAGATACCGCAAACGAAAGCCAGCAAGCGGTTTCACCTGCTTCCACTTTGGCACCTTGAGTTTTTCGAGGTCCTTGGTATAAGGCCGCTCAATGCGTCTTTGTTGGCTTTTCATTCTAATCCTTCGTGTGCCGACTGCGTTCTGCGCGAGCCAGGGGTCTTTTATTGAGTTCTGCACGGCCCGTCTTGTTCGAGAATCGTTTCCTCAAGCCATTAGCGCGCCTCAAGGCGTAGACGTGTTGCTTGCGACACCAAGATTACTGGTCGGATCCCGCTCGACCCTTAATCGCGAAAACCCGGGTTGGCTAACTGTTTTCGATCGCCGTACTTTGCATCCTATTGGCAGCCTTGCGATTAACGTAGCTGACAAAGCGGCACACCTTCCGCTGTTTCTCGATCGATTGTATCGCCTGGATAACGATGGGTGGCTCGAGTGCGAAAGTGTTCCGTGTCCGAAACTCGGAAGAGGCTTGGGCTCCGAACTAAAGTACGCAGCACTTTTCTACGCGTTTCATGTGTTGAAAGTGGAAAACATCTACGCGGCGACCAATGTGAACAACGAGCGCTCGCAGAGACTGCATAGAAAACTCGGGTTTGAACGGATTGCGGCATCGGAAGTTGTTTCTTTCCCTAGTTTGGGCAAAAAAAGTACCCCTCCGTGGGCCGAGCCACAATACTGGCGACTAACCCGTTCGCAGTTTATTCACTGGGACAAGCACCGCCTCGACGAAGATGCAGATCTATTTATGTTTGAAATGCGTCGTCGTTTTCGTTGGCGTTTGGAAGATCGTGCGGGTCTGGCAAACTACATTGAAGAGTTGATGGGAGAATTACGTGATTCCGTCGTAAAGCATTTTAATTCTCTCGACGGTCGCAACATTATTAGTCATATCGTACTGACTTCGGTTTTCCAGACCCTGGAAGCGCGTGAACGATTGCCCCTTCCATCGAGTCGGGAGGCGATACCCGCTTATTACGAACGCCTGCGAGAGATGGAAGCGCCTCTGGCGGATGCCCGTTTGCTTCTTATTCTTTCTCGTTTGAATATTCGGGACCGGTCGTTTGATGGGGAAACTTACCGAGGATTTCTCAGTAACCTAGAAGCCATTCGGGGAGCGGGAATGCATCGCACCCGTTGGTGGGCGCGCCAACTTCGCCGTGGGACACAACAGTTTTTTGCTCGCCATGCCGTTTGGGAGCGCGCTCCCGGCACGCCTTAGGCCTCGCGCAACTTACGCCACACTAGACAAAAGAGCCAACAAAGCAGGGCCAAAACGGCCACTAGTGTCTTTTTGGCACCCTCCCATCCACTGCGATTTTCTCATTTTAGGCTAAGTTTTTTTTATGATGCGTTGCTCATTGGTTGTTTAGCGTCCTGAGAATTGGCATTCTCTTTGCTTTTCAGGGAAGTATGGGGGCCGTGGGGGCTTGCGTATCCAATTTCTATTTCAATTCGGAGCAATGATGAATCGCACTGTTATGGCGTTTGCCGTCGTATTTTTTTCCATTCAGTCCTTAGCGGTAGACCTAGACTGGGAGGGAGCGCAACAGAAGTACGAAGCCAAGCAGAAGATCACCGATCAAATTGCGTGGGAAGTGGATGAGAAGTCCGGAATAGTTGATACCAAGACCGCTGAATTGAATCGCGAGAAAGAGCGATTGCAAAACGCGCAACGAAGCGTTTTTCAGCTCCAAGCAGATATCAATGCGTTGATGCAACAAGAAGCCAATCTCAAAGTGCGGCTCAGCTCTATTCAAAACGAAATTCCTAACAAGCAAAGAGAAAGACAAAGACTTGAGGGCGAAGCCGATTCGCTCAGTCGTCAGCTCCAGAATGAAAAGGCGACGCTAGATAATCTTCAACGTGAGTTGCAAAGACTACAAGGAGAGAAGGCTCAGAAAGAATCGAGCATTCAGAGCGACTTAAATCAGATTGCACGACTGGAAAACGAGATTCCTCAGCTAAAGAATCGCTTAAACCAAGCCCAGGCTCAGTTGCAGAATTTTCGCGCGCGCGTTCAGGCCGCGCGTCAGGAAAAACAAGATTCGCGCCAGAAGTTAAATGCCCTTCAGGCGCGTTTGGCTCAGTTGCGACCCGAGATCGGACATGTTGAAAACCAGGTCGCCGGCGTGCAGCAGGAGCTAGATCGAAGTCGTGCGCGATCCAAGGAACTCGCCGATCGCATTCGCGACCTGAAAGCACAATTAAATGGGGGAGACGGCGACGCGGCGATTAAAACGCAAATCGAGCAACTCCAGTTTGCGAAGGGGCAAGAAGACGCTCAGGGAGATAGCTTAAAGGCAGAACTTCAGAACCAAAAGCAGCGTTTGAACGCCCTGGAGAAAGAGGAGCAGCAAACCAAAAATCAAATTGCGAAGCTCAAAGCTCGCATTGATAGCTTGGATACCGAGATTGCCTCTCTTGAGACTCAGATCCAAACAGCACAGAACGAAGTGCAAACCGTAAAGCAATCCATTGCGACCTCTGAAAATCAGCTGAACCAACTCCAGGCGAAAGTCGGGCCTATCCAGCAGGATATCCAAACACTGACGCAACAAATTCGGGGAGTGCAAGGGCAAGTCCAAGCGCAGAAAAATAGCGTCGCCACTCTTCAGCAACGGCTTAATACTACGCAAGATGCTCTTCGTTCTGTGACACAGGCTTTGGCCCAGCTTGAGCGTGATCGATTGGATATCCAACGCAGATTGAATCAGATTCCCGGTGAATTGCAGAACCACAACTTTGCACTCAGCCAAGCCGAGAACGAAGTGCGACGGCTTGAGATAGCAGTACGCGATGCCGAATTTGTTTTAAGCCAATCCATTGCGGACTATGAATCTGCTCTGCGTCGCTACCGCGTAGCCAAGGCGGAGTCAGATGCGGCGTACAGCTACTACGAACAGGTTGTGGCGAATTACAATCTGGAGAAAGACAAAGTGGTGCGGCTTGCCAGCGCTGCCGGTGCGACGGACGGTGGGGTAGAAGGGCGAGACAGTGGGGCAAAAGCAGGTTCTGCCGACGGTAAACGCGTTGGTCAACAAGCAGGTTCGGCTAAGGGAAGTGACGACGGAAGTAAACGTGATTTCTTGGCAGGTTACCAAGAAGGTCGTGCAAATCCGTCTCTAGCGGCAACATTTGCCCAAGGAACAACGGAAGGAACCAACCTGGCGACCCAAAAAGCCAAGGCCGAAGATTTTCCTAAAGGGTACAACACCTATCTCGATACTCTCCTAGGGGACGCTCCGCAGTCGGATGCGTTGGTGGATATGACCGAGATGGAAGTGGTTCCGAGCGCGGAAACCGGTATGTTTTTAAAGCCGGAGAAAAAAGCGATCGGCTCGGTGGGTGGCCCTGGATTCTCCAATCCCAAAGGCCCTGCGTTCGGTGCGCCCACAAGTGGGGCTCTCGCGGGAGTGATGGTGCCGGTACCTTCTCACACGCATTATAATGCGCCTTGTACCAACCTGATCCTTCCGGAGTTCGGGCCTCTTTGTGAGGATGTCTATCACAGAAGTTATCTCAAGAACTTCGAGTCGGTGTTTGATTCCACGTACCGGGGCAACTACCCGGTTGCGTATAATCAAAGCGCGAGCCAGGCGTACCAAACCGCGCTTGCGCAACAGAATGGGGAAAGCCATAAGCGGGGACTTAGTCAGGGTGGTTTGGAACAAGCGCGCAGTGACGCGTTTGCGACCTCGTTGCCAAGCGCTAAGCAAGAACAGCATCGTTTGGGAGGAGTGGCGGTCGAAGAGCTCCTGAAAAAAGGTTACATGGTGTTCTTCCGCAAAGTGGAACTCCAAGACGTCAATGGAGATGGACTTCTGAGCCCGGGAGAGGATGCAACCCTGAAAGTAGTCGTCGATAACTACGGGAAGCTACCCACACCTGACGCGCGCTTTGTGGTTCGCGTGGTAAAGGCGGGCGGAATATCCGGACTGATTGCGATGCGCGCGCTTCCTGCTCTGGCGACTGATTCGCGCACTACCTTCGAAGGGGTTCTCTCAGGAAAGATATCGCAAACCGTTGCCGGTGGAAAAATCCAGGTCGTGGTTCGTGCTGAGACCGACAAAGGGGAGGCATTGTCTGAGCTGAGTACTGAGGCAGCTGCCCGGTTCCCGCTGGAGCTGACCGCTTTTACGCTGGAAAAAGCCCCCGCGATTGGCGAAACCGTGCAGGCGCGAATTACGTTCAAAAACCAAACGCGAGATACGCTTCCTGATACGACAATGAGCCTCACCCATCCGGAGCAGCTCATTGAGATTCTCGATCCTCAGGTGGCGTTGCCATCACTGGCTTCTGGAGAGTCGGCTACTGTCGCTGTTCGGGTGAAACCAACAGCAGGAGTCGGCGGAAACCGACCAGTGGAATTTGTGAGTACGATCGAGGGGCTACCCAGCATTGAGCGACTTGTGCAAATGTACTCGCTCGAACTTAAGATCAATCGCAAGGCTTCGCTCGATCTGTTCGACGCGAGTGGCGTGGCACTTTCCGGTGGTTACTTAAATGTGCGCGCGGGAACAACGCTTAAAGTGATCGCACGATTCGCGTTCCACTCCAATAAATCGGAACCGGGTCCCTATAAGATTGGTAAGGCCGGGGCGAGTAGCACCAGTATCAAGAACACGAACAACTCAACGGTGTCCGTGACCTTGGGCTCGGCTTCGCCTAGCTCAAACGGCCACAAGGTCACCTTCTCCTACGACATCGGCCGGGATCTCGCGGGGCAAAAAGGATGGGTTTTACTCAACTTAAGCGAGGGGTCCAAAGTCATCCACGCCCCCAGATTGTGGTTGAATATTCAGTAGTCTAATTGGACGAATTCGGATCGGTTGGGGGTTCAAATCCCCAGGTCCTAAATTTAGTTATGTGTGTTCTTCGCGATTCAGGAAAGCATTGATGATGAGAGGATCTAAGTCCTGAGAGTAAAACCGTAACAGAACTTGTCGCGAAAGTTCTGAACTAGAAATATCAGGGTTCTGGTTTTGGAGAGAGCTTACTACCAGATCTCTCGCAAACTCAAACATTGAACAGGCCATCCGTAGGCGTTCTTCCGGCGTCAATTCTTCCAATTCTGCTTCCCATTTCTTAGAAAATTCTTCTGGAGTATCAAGCATCTTGCACCTCCAAAAATATGGTCTGCAGGCTCAAATGTTCCACCCACTTTTTAATGTAAACGTGATCCAAATTCTTTACCGATCGAAACAGATCCCGAATATCGCTTATCTGCATTTCGGAATGACTGTCTTTGGCCCAATACAACTTGGAAAGAATGAGGTCCTCGGGGGAGGTAACCCACACAGTTCTTCCCTGAATTGTGAACGATCTTCTTCGCTTGAACTCAGCCATTCGAAAAGAATCTCTTTTTCGCACAATCAAGTCGACTTTAACGTGAAAGCGATTATGCAAAATATTGAACATCGAACTGTTTGAGATCGCTTCGTCCACGGCGACTCGCTCAATGTAGAATGTGTTTTTAAATGCTTGGACTACTAGGTCTGGATTGATCGAATCTAGTTCGACGACGATATCGATATCACGAGTCATTCTTGGAGTGGCGTAGAATGTCTTGGCGAGTGAACCCGTAAGCATATAGTTGATTCCGTAAGTCTCTAGCAGAGATATCACTTCAAATAGGGTGTTCCATTCCGGTTGAGAATCAGAGCTCATAGCGTTTTAATATCGTAATGAGACCACTCTTGGAAGCTTGTTGAGGGGGCGTGCGAGATTTCGGGACATCACACCCCCGGAAAAATCATGGAGCAGCCCCGATATTTAGAAAGCTCAAGATATCAATAATTTACGCCATTGACGGACTAGAGCTTCCAATACGCCTGGCGAAGTGATTTCATACTCAGCCTTGTGCCTTTTAAGGGAACGCGGTAAACCGCCTGTCATGCGCGGCATTCTTATCGGTCTCCTCATTTCCCCACTTTTTTTTATCTGGCTGGGTGAGTTACGCGCGGGCCAGAATAGCGACGAAGGTTGTGCGGACTTCTTGTTTGGTGAACCGCCGGGCGGTTCTGGGATGAAGGGGCGTAGTAGTAAAGTCTCCAAGCACACTCGGATGAGCCGCGGCAGAGTGCGTTCCACTTACAATGCAACCTCCAACCGACAGAAAAAGCGGGCTGATCGCTTCAAACATCCCAAGCGGGATCGCGAATGAAAATTTTAGCCGTAGATACCAGTTGTGACGAATCGTGTGTAGCGATTGTGGACACGGAAACCAATCGGCTTTTGGCCGATGTGGTGCACTCCCATATCGACGCGATGGCCGCATACGGCGGAGTGGTACCTGAGATCGCCAGTCGTGAGCATCTCGTGGGTCTTCCTCTTGCGATTGATCAAGCGATAAAAAAAAGCGGACTTAGCCTCGCAGAGATCGATTGGTTTGCCGTCACCAATCGCCCCGGACTTGTCGGCGCTCTATTGGTAGGAGTTTCGTATATAAAAGCTCTCGCCTTTGCGATGAACAAGCCTTTTTCCACTTTGAATCACATTGAAGCGCATCTGTTCTCTCCGCTCTTGGCGACGCTAGAAGGAGAAACGGTTCCCGCTTTTCCCTGGGTAGCGTTGGTCGTGAGCGGCGGACACACAGAAATGTTTTTGGTTGAAGACTTTTTGAAATATCGCTGGCTCGGGGGAACGCGCGATGATGCCGCCGGTGAAGCCTTTGATAAAATCGGTAAGCTTTTGAAGTTGTCCTATCCTGCGGGCCCTCAGCTTGATCGCTGGGTCAAAGAAAAAGCCAGTGAGGCCGACAGAAGCGCGATTGCGTTTCCTCGTGCGCAAGTCAGTGGATACGAATTTTCCTTCTCCGGCCTGAAAACAGCCGTGAATGAGTATATTCTTAAACGCAGTCCCTTAGATGAAGCGACTCGGGTGACTATCGCTGCCAGCGCCCAAGAGGCGATTGTGGATGCTTTGGCTTCGCAACTGGAAAAGGCGACTACGGAATTGGGCGTCTCACAGGTCGTCATTACGGGCGGTGTGGCATGCAATTCGCGATTGCGCGCAAAAATACCGACGGCTTATTTTCCCCGACCTCGTCACTGCACTGACAACGCGGCGATGGTTGCCGTACTTGCTACTCTTTACGCACGGGCCGATCGTTTAGAACCCGCTTGCGGCTCGGCGTCCGTCGAGCCGTCACTCGAGTTCTGTTAAGCCATGCATCCCCGCCAACTTCTTTCCGAAATAGGAACGCATCCGAAAAAGCGCTTTGGACAAAATTTCCTTACCTCACCTCATTGGGTGGAGAAGCTATCGGCTGCGGTGTTAGAGGTTCCTTCCAGTGCGATTTGGGAAATTGGTCCTGGTTTGGGCGCCCTTTCAGAGAAGCTTCTGGCTCAGAAAAAAGCGGTGACACTGTTTGAGGTAGATGCCCAACTTGCCGAGTATCTAAGAAATACATTCTCGACTTCTGTCGTCGAGGGAGATTTCTTGGAACAAGATCTCAGACCTTATTTTCCCAGTGAGGGGAAAGTGGCGGTTTTATCGAACCTTCCCTACAATATTTCCACTCCAATTCTATTTCGCCTTTTGGAATTCAAAGAACACTTTTCTTGTTGGGTGTTAACGTTTCAGCGTGAGCTGACTCAACGGATTTTAGCGCGCTCGAATACGAAGGCTTACGGCGCGTTGACCATTTTGTTGCAAAGCCACTTCAAAATGGAAAGCCTGGGCGTGCTTCCTCCAGGCGCCTTTTACCCTCCGCCCGAGATCCAATCAGAAGCGATTCGTTGCTTTCCGAAGGACGTCGGCTGTGATCCCGCCATTCTGTCCCAGGTGGTAAAAGCCGCGTTTGCGCACCGGCGAAAATTTGCCGTGAAGAATCTGAAAGACGTTTTTCCCGCCGAAACGGTGGAAGCAGCTTTTTCGAGTCTGGCACTGGATCCCAAAGTCCGGGCCGAAGCTCTAGCGGTGGAGCAATATCACGATATTGTTCGCTTTTTGACCGGCAAAAAAGTTCCCGAAAAAAACTAGGTAGTGGTAGAAGAGGGCGATGCGGTCCGGCCTTCCCACCCTTTATGTCCTGCTTTTAAGTTTGATTGTTTCACTGCGTGTGAAAGCGGATTCCGCCAGTCAGTACGGCATGGGCGGAACAGGAACCGCACGTGTGGGGTCGCTTACGGCAGAAGCTTCTAATCCCTGGGCAGCGTTTTATAATCCGGCTCTACTGGCCCGCCTCTACGCTCAGCAAATGGCCGTTTCCAGTGCGGTGGGGAAAACGTCTTTCGATCGTTTTGAATCGATTCGTGTGCAAGGCGGACGCTACCGTACAGCGGGCCGCCAAAGTGATCGCTTTGAGAAGTACCAACTACCCGATGCGACGCTAGAAGAATGGTCGGTTTCTTGGTCCTATCCGTTTTCTCTTTCTCCTTTAAGTAAACGCCAAGCGGGGCTGGGCTTTTGTTTATCTGGTCCCTTTACGCGCGTTCGTCAACTTTCAGCCGATACGCCTGACGCCTTTCAGCCCTTACGTTACGGGCCGCAAGACAAGCAACTGCGAGCCGTGGTGTCAGGTGGCGTAGAAATTATTCCGGAACAACTCTATTTGGGTGCGGGTTTTTCATTTTACTTAAACGCTGTTGGAAATGGGGAGGCACTCCTTCTCGCCGACAATCCGGCGGGTCGTTTACAGATGGACGTGTCGCTTAATAGTCACGCGGTCGTGGGGGTATTCGTCCAACAAAAACAACACTCCATGGGCTTTGTGTTTCGTCAGGGGATTAATCCCACCTTTACCCAACGGCTTTCGGGGCGAGTCGAACTGGGCGATGGGATAGAGAGTCTGGACCTTCCTTTTTTGATGCAAGCGACTCTCTATGGGGAGCCCCATCGTTTGGAAGCCGACTGGCAGTACAAGTGGGACGGTGGAACCATTTCCGTGGGCGCGGTTTATGCTCTTTGGAAAACCTATGAGCCTCCTTTTTTGAACGTGCGATCAGTGTTGCGCGGAGGACGGGAAGTTGGCACCGATGTCCCCGAGATGGCATTTCACAATACCTTTAGTCCCCGCGTGTCGCTTTCGACGCAACTGTGGGGCGGACCGTGGCGTGTTTTGTGGGGCTATCGCTTTGAACCGAGCCCTGTTCCGGATACCCAATTGCGGGGAGTCGCAAACCTAGTGGACTCGGCAACGCACGTTGTGGGGGCGGGCCTTACCTATTCGTGGCTGCGTGCTCAGGCCCCAGTGGAAATAGGCTTGCACGGGCAAATGCGGTTTCTCCATTCCCGAACCGTTACTAAAGAGGACGGGCAAGCAGTGGGAGCGCCCGGCTACACGCTGGGCGGCCGAGGGTACTACTTGGGTTTATCCCTTTCCGCCCCGCTTTAGTGCTCGCTGGACGCTTTTCTGAAGCTAGGATAGGGTGGTCAGCCATATAGGAGCCACATGAGTTCAAGCGTGTCTCAGTCCCCGAAAAAAATTACGGCGGAAATGCTTCGTAAGCGAAAAGCAGCGAATGGCTCGCCCAAAATCGTGGCCACGACGGCCTATGATTATACCTTCGCCCGCCTGGTGGACGACCTCGTCGATATCATTCTCGTGGGGGACTCCTTGGGGATGGTGATTCAAGGTAACCCCGATACCCTGACCGTCAAAATCGAAGATATGGTTTACCATAGCCGCGCGGTCGCTCAGGGAGCCCAGCAAGCTCATGTCGTGGCCGATATGCCTTTTATGAGTTTTCAACCGAGTGTGGAAGAGGCCCTCAAAAATGCCGGCAAGCTCATCGCGGAAGGCCGCGCTGATTCAGTGAAGCTAGAAGGCGGCGTTACGATTCTCCCGATGGTGGAAAAGCTAGTGGCCTTTGGCATTCCCGTGCTCGGTCACGTGGGGCTTACCCCCCAAAGCGTACGGGGTTTTGGTGGCTACAAAATTCAAGGACGAACGGATTCGGCCAAAGAAGCCATCTTGCAGGATGCTTTAGCGTTGGATGATGCGGGCGTGTTCGGCATTGTGCTGGAAGGAATTCCCTCGGGCCTGGCCAAAGAAATTACCGAGCGTGTTTCTTGCCCCACGATTGGAATTGGCGCTGGCCCCGATTGCGATGGTCAGGTTTTAGTCAGCCAAGATCTCTTGGGAATGAACCCGGAGTTTAAGCCTCGATTTGTGAAAGCCTTTGTCGATATGAGCGGCTTGGTGCGCGAAGCGGTTTCAAATTACGGCAAAGAAGTAAAAGAAGGAAAGTTTCCTAGCTCTGAGCACAGCTTTCAATAAATGTTAGTTTTAGACTCACCTCAAATCGTTCAAGAAACCATCGCCCGTTGGAAATCGCAGGGAAATACTATCTCGCTCGTTCCTACGATGGGTTGTTTGCACGCCGGTCATTTACAGTTGGTGAAAGCGGCGAAAGGGCAGGCCAAAAAAAGTGTGGTGAGCATTTTTGTTAATCCCCTGCAGTTTGGGGCCGGGGAAGATTTTGAACGTTACCCCAGAACTCTCGATAATGACTTAAGGCTCTTGCGTGAAGAAAACGTAGACTTAGTTTTTACGCCGAAAAGAGAAGATCTCTATCCTTTTGGCTTTAACACGCAAGTCGAAGTGGGCGGCCTTGCCGAGGCTCTGTGCGGAAAGTCCCGTCCGGGGCATTTTACGGGAGTCGCAACGGTGTGTTTGAAGCTTTTCAACATCACGCTCGCCGATGTCGCGGTGTTTGGTCAAAAGGACTATCAGCAGCTTCAGGTGGTTACCCGTATGGTTGCCGATCTGAACCTGCCTATTCGCATCTTGCCCCATGAAACGGTTCGGGAAGCCGATGGGCTTGCGATGAGTTCGCGGAATCGCTATTTGAGTGAACAAGAACGAAACATGGCAGCCCGCATTCCCGATGTGTTGCGACGCGCCGATGCGTTGGTAAAAGAAAAGGGCGCCGCCTCGGTGGGAGAGATCAAGCAACTTGCCCGGGAAATCCTGGGCCAGGAGCCCTCCGTTGATTACGTTGAGGTCGCGTCCGAGCGCAACCTGGAACCGCTTGACGACTCCGTTGGCCTTGCCTCGGTGACCGACCCTCATCTATTCTTGGCAGTTCAAATTGGGTCAACACGTCTGATTGATAATGCTTCTTTGAAGGGATGCCCGCAGTGAAATCCGTCCGCAGTCACTTTATAACTGGATTTTTGGTTCTTGTACCCGTTCTGGCCACGATCGATATCGCAAGCTGGTTTGTAGACATCGTCGACCGCACGGCTCGTAAGTACATCCCCACTGAGCTCTTGCCTTTCGACTTTATTGGCTTGGGTTTAATTATCGCGCTGGTTGTTGTTTTCGTGATGGGGGTGTTGGCGAATAACTTCATCGGAAAGTGGCTCATCGAGCAAGTCGATATCGTTTTGAGAAAGTTTCCGATTTTCGGTGGTGTGTACGGAAGCATTCAGCAGTTTCTAGAAACAGTTTTTGGGAGTGGCCAGGACAAGTTTAACGAAGCTGTATTGGTAGAGTTCCCGCGAGAGGGGATTTACTCAATTGGGTTTAGAACGGGCGTACCGGACAGCAAGCTGCTGGAGCACACCAAGAAAAAGTTGGTCAATGTGTTTGTGCCCTGTACCCCCAATCCCACGTCAGGTTTCTATATTCTCGTTCCCGCGGATAAAGTGTCGCCGCTTGAGATGTCAGTGCAAGAGGCCTTTAAAATTGTCATCTCCATGGGTGTGGTCACTACCGATCCTAAGAAGCTTAAGAAATGAAGTCAGAAGGCGGGATAAAAATCATTTGCGACAACCGCAAAGCCTTCCACAACTATTTCATTGAAGAAAAGTTCGAGGCGGGGATCGTGCTTACCGGTACGGAAGTGAAATCGCTTCGGGACGGCAAAGCCAATCTGAATGATAGCTACGCTTTTTTTCGAAACAGCGAGCTTTTCTTGCTCAATTGTCACATTAGCCCCTACGTGCTGGGCAATAGACAAAATCACGAACCCACTCGCACGCGAAAACTCTTACTCAACCGCTCGGAGCTAGATAAAATCTGGACCCGCGCGGAGATCAAGGGAAACGCACTGATTCCCCTTAAAATGTACTTTAAGAAGGGCAGAGCGAAAGTGGAAATCGGAGTTGGTAAAGGCAAGAAAGCGTTTGATAAACGCGCCTCTAAGAAAGAGCGCGACGTGAAGCGCGAAATGGCGCAAGTGATGAAAAGGAGATAGGAGACGATATGCTTGAAGAAGGAAAAAAAGCCCCCGCGTTTAGTTTGCTGGACGAAAAGGGTAAGAAAGTTTCTTTGAAAGATTTCTCGGGTAAAACTGTGGTTCTCTATTTCTATCCCAAAGATTTTACTTCAGGCTGCACGCAAGAGGCCTGTGACTTTCGTGACCTGCACCCCAAGTTTAAGAAGAAGGGGGCTGTCATCTTGGGCATCAGCAAAGACCCCGTCGAGAAACACGCCAAGTTCAAAGCCGAGTACAAACTTCCCTTCTCACTACTGTGTGATGAAAAAGGCGAAGTGTGCGAAAAGTACGGCGTATGGAAAGAGAAGTCGCTTTACGGGCGTAAATACATGGGAATTGAACGCACTACCGTTGTGATTGGGCCTACGGGAAAAGTCGAAAAGATTTTCAATAAGGTGAAAGTTAAGGAGCACGGGGAAGCGGTTTTGGAGGTCGTGGGTCAATTAAAATAGAAAGTCAGGTGGCCCTCAAAACTGAGTTGAGTGCGACTAAAGGTAAATGGAACTCGCGCTGGAATAAATGTCGGTGAACTACCAGTTTCTGAATCCACTGTCATATTGACGTTTCTTTGCCGATGGCTGGCGGATATAGTTAGCGCGCAGCTTGCGAAGAGTCGGTAAGTTAAGTCAACTTCTATACCATACTGGTCGAACAGAGATCCCGAATCTAACGTTTCGTGTAGGTGAGAAGTATAAAGCATTCCAAACGGAGTGTAACTCGACAGACGAGCACCCAAACTGAGTGAAGGCGTGAAGCGTCTTCGGAGCCCAGCCTCGAAAGTCACACCAAAAGTGGCGGGAGTTCCTGCCGGATTGAGCGCTAAATGGGAAATTTGTATTCCCGATTTAATCACGTAGCTCATTATTTGCGGCCCCGCCGATAGGGAGAGCTCCCAGGCTGATTCCTTTTCCATGCGCGTAAAATAATGTTTGGCGAGAACGTTGAGCTCGGGAAGTTGACGGTCAAAGCTTTCAAATCGCACACCATCAATTACGGCGCGAATACTTCCTGCCCATTTATCGTTAAAGTTTCGCGAAATCGCCCCAAACCCGCCAAACCCACCTTCACCACCCTTTACCGTAGACGGAGCGCCACCGGGCACGCTGCCACCTTGCGGAATAAAGGCTACAGAGTAGGGAGAGTAAAGTAAGCCGCCTGAAACATCCCACTTTGTTCGTTGCGGCTCTTTATGAATGGTAAGCGGATAGGGTTTGCTAAAAACCCCTTCAGCCTGCATCCCGAGAATCGAAGCGGGAACGCGTTGACCTGCTTTGAGAATGCCTTGCACTTGCCACTCATAGCTTCCTGGTTGGATGCTTGGGATGTAAAGAATGTTCGTCTTAGCCGTTTGCTTTAAGATCTCTTTGTCGCCCTGCTTGACGACAACCAGATATTCTTTCACATGCGGAATGGGATCCCACTTGAGTTCAATGCCGCCAGCCGCGTCAGTCCAGAAATCTTGCACCGCTTTCTGGCCTTCAGGCGCATCAGGACGAGCGACCAAGGGATGATACTCCGTCCACAGGCCCGGCCGCTCTAGCTTATCCTTCACACGTAACCGGTAATAATAGAGGCCTGGTTCGAGTACCCCTTCCCATTTTGTGGCGCCTTTGGGAAGTTCGTCGCTCACGATGATTTTCTGATCGAGCTTAATCTGAATCTGATAGCGTTCGGCGCCCTTTACGCCCTTCCAACGGATGGAAGCCTTCTTCGCGAAAGCAGAGCTTCCCCCCGCGAGAAGTATTAAGGTCAAAATGAAGAAGTGCCGTGTCATGAAAGCTCTATTCTACCTTGGAACCTATGATTTGTGGCGCTCTTAACCGTTTTCCAAAACTCAAAGTGAACGTTCTTTCCTTCAACCAAACGCCTGGGCGATCCAGCGGGTCGATGGCGCGTGCTGTCCACGTGTACTTTCCGGGCTTAAGATCCTTAAGCGGGAACTCGGGCTTCTCCGTGCGTTCGCTGGCCAAAGTCCGTCCGCCTTGTTTCACCACAACTTCGTAAGCCTGAGCATCGGGTACAGGGGCCCACCTCGCCACGGGGTCCTTTTCTGAAGTGATAAGGTTAATTACCTCTCCAGGCGAAAGGTTCACTTTCTCAGGTGCCGCGAGCACGTCAAAATTCTTAACTTGGAAGTCTTGAATCGCGCTCGATTTAAGCGGGCGGTCTTGTGAGTCGACCACTTGCACTTGCCAAAAATACCGGCCGTTGCCTAGTTTTAATGTGCGACGAGAAATGCGTGTGTCCCGCGTGCGAAAAACCTTTTGGTTTTGAACCATATTGGGATCGGTTGCGATCATCAGCCGGTACCTATTTTTTCCCTGGCTGGCGACATCCTGTGGTGTCCATTCCAGGGCGAACTCGGGCGGGGTTTTCCAGTACTGGAAGGCTTGGCGTTGATTTGGGCTGAGAAGAACGACAGGATAGTCGTCAAATACAAAAAACTCCTGCCACGAAGTGCTCTTCACAATTTCTTTTTTCCAGATCACTCCCACTCGCCAGCGGTACTGGCCCGGTTGTGTCGCTGTCCAGGGAAGCTGCCTGTCGTTTACCACTTGCTGGTAAACGGGAGTGCCGGTGTTGTTTTCCACTCGTTGCACTTCGAACTGGTATTCCATCGCGTCGGCGGGAAAGGCCCAGCTGAAAGTCACGGGTTTCTGGTGAGCAAGCCGCGCCTGAGACTTTGGTTCGAGTAGGGACAAGTTGACGTTGGTGTTGCGCTCAAGTGAGAAAGTTTCGACATCCGAGGTGATCACTTTACCCGGATACTCCTGTAGTAAGCGCCAGTAGTATTTGCCGGGGGCAACGTTTTGTATTTCCACCTTGCCGTCAGCAAGCGCTACTTCTTGACGGGTCAGAAGAGAGGTTTTCTCAAATTTCGGACTGAGTCCCAGCTCAATCCAAGTCGCGATTTGGTGAGGCTTTGTCGGCGTGATCCACGTAAACTCAATGGGTGCTAGCGCCTCCCAACGAAATACTTGTTTTCCCCCAATGGGAGAAAGGAGTTCGGGACGAATGGGTTTGGCGACGGAAAAGGAACGAGTTTCAAAAACGGTCAAATTTTCTGCGCGCACACGCCAGAAGTAATCTCCCTCGGCAAAGGGCATCGAGAAAGCTTGATTGCGGTTATTATCCAGCGGCACGGTCTGAGTTTGACGTTTGATAAATTTGTTTGACGAAGATATTTCCAGAACGGGCGCGATGTTGCGGCCGCCTTTGTTGGCATTGTCCAGAGGGCTCCAACGAAAGTTGATAAGCTGCTGCCCCTTGTCGACCAGGTAAAATGTTTCATTGGGAGAAGGGGAGAGCAGCCGAATCGGAATGGGCTCGATGACAGGCGCTTGGTTTTCTTCCACGGCAATCCGGTAATCTTGCTCACGGCCACGAACAATGAAATTTCCTTTCAGGAACTTCATTTCAAGTGGGGGTACGTCTTCGATGATGACCAAGCTGCGTTCCCCGATTTCGAGAAGGGAATCATCTTTGAGCCGAATGATCGCTTGGCTCGCCACACCAACTTGAACGGAATCCTTGCGAAAAAGCGCCGTGCCGGGTTCGACGTTCGACCAAAGAAAGCTGCTCGCCGAACGCCTTTTTACGGAGCTCACTGCTTGCTCGACGTGCGCCAGAATTTTCCCGGTGCCCGCAGCACTCCCCACGTCCTCCAGATCCAAATACAGCAAATACCCCGAAATGAAAGCTCCCCCAAAACACACTACCGCCAAGATTAGCGTGCGGTATCGGCTGAATAGGAAGGAGTAGGTCATTTCGTATCCTATTTCGGTAACTTAAGGCCATATCTCTAGGCATTTCAGAGAATCGACCAAATGGCCGAAGAGAAGACTGAGGGAGGAGCATTCGTTTGGGAGAAATTTTCCACATTCGTTTGGGCATTGGCGCGAAGCTGGGCGCCTTTTTGCTGGTGCTTCTTGTCGTTTCCACGGCGAGCCTCGTGTTTCTTTCCAACCGCCTATTTGTTCAAGATAATACAGCACTTATCCAGCAGATGAACGCCGACTCGGCAGCCGCCCTTTCTCAGCAAATGCGGGATCACTTCGCCCATCAGTCCCAGCAAATGCGTCAGCTGGGTACTGTCGCTATGAAAAATGGCGGAGCGCAGCAAAACAATATTACTTCCGCGCTGTTTTTTCGCGAGAACCCAGAGTTTTATGCGCTTTCGATATTTGCGCACCCCCGCCAAGGGGCGCCGCGAGTTTTCACGCAAATCATTGCGCCCAACCTTACCGCCCATGTTCAACGCGTGAGCCAAACGTTTTCTCGTCTCACCACGGGAAATCGCAGTTTTTCTCTCGAAGCCTTGGCAAAGGGGGAACCGCAAATTACTTCCGTTCGCATTCCCGATGGAACGGCGGCGTTAGCGGTGGGAATTCCGTTCGTTCGTGACGAGAAAGACACTTCGACTCTCTACACCCTGGTGGCACTCGTTCGACGTGAAAAACTCATTGAAGCTTTTGGTTCCGAGGATCTCGTCACACGATTTTTGGTCGACAGACAAGGTGTGTTGCTCGCGCATCCGGAAGAGGAACGTGTTACCAAACAGGAAAACGTTGCTCACCTTGCGATTGTTAGCCAGTTTCTCAAAGGAAAGTTTAATAACTCTCAAACCCGCTACCAGGATCCGGAAACAGGTGAGGGCAAACTGGGCGCCTATCGCATGGTGGGTTTCGCAGGCCTCGGTGTGATCGCGGAAGTTCCAGAAGAGAAGGCCTTTGAGGCCGCCCGCCGCGTGGAATACCGCGCCTATTTGTCGGGCGCGATGATCTTGTTTCTTTCTTTGTTCTTCGGATATCTTTTTTCCAAGAGTATCACTTCGCCCATTAACACATTGGTGCGTGCCGCGCGGCAAATCGCGGCTGGTGATTTTAGATTAGATCTCCGTCCCAAAACACGCGACGAAGTCGGTTATCTTTCCCTCGCTTTCAATAAAATGGCGCACGGTTTGGCGGAGCGAGAAAAACTCAAAGACACATTCAATAAGTATCACAGCGAGGAGATCGCGAATAAAATTCTTTCTGGCGAGGTCAAGCTTGGCGGCGAAAGAATGCATGCGACCATTCTATTTTGCGATATCCGAAATTTCACCCAACTCAGTGAATCGATGGCACCTGAAGCGGTAGTTGAACTTCTCAATGAGTACCTCACACGCATGGTGAAGATTATTCGTGAGTTTAATGGCGTGGTCGAAAAATACGTGGGCGATGCGATTATGGCGACCTGGGGTGTGCCTTTGGCGCATACCGAGGATACCTTCCGTGCCGTTTCGGCTTGTTTAGCGATTCGTTCAGAACTTGCGCTGCTAAACCAAGAACGCATTGGTCGAGGCGATGTACCCCTCTACATTGGAATGGGACTCAACGCGGGGGCGGTAACGGCGGGAAATATTGGTTCCGATGAGCGCATGGAATATACCGTTATCGGCGATACCGTAAACACCGCCTCTCGTATTGAATCGATGACCAAAACGTTGGGAGTGGATCTGCTAATCGCGGAGCCTGTTTTCAAACAGGTGGAGAAAGTGTTTCTTTGCGAAGCCGTTCAAGAAGTTCGTGTGAAGGGTAAAGCGGAGGCGTTAAGAGTGTTTCGCGTTAATGGTTACTACGGGCGGGATAGACAACCTATCCTCGTAGAAACCCCTTACAGCAATTACCCACCTCAGAAGTCCGACAAAGTCGAAGCGGCCTAACTAAAAATTCCAATCGCCGACTGCAGAATGCGGGTAGTTAATGGCAGGTGTGTCTGCGTAACTATTTGGCGGATCGAGCACTATGATAATGTCATCGATGTAGCGATCGAAGGGTACCGGATCTGTCCCGGCGTTAGAATAATTTCCCCCAATCCCAATAAGGTCAGAGACTCTTGCCCCATCGTGATAGATGGCATTTTGTGAGGCCATGATGAACTGTCCGTTCGTTTTCTGCCAAAAGACGCCGTTGCGTTTTCCAGTGGTGTTGTAGCGAACATACAGCTCGGTACGAACCCACATGCTTTTCGGAATGGGGTTGAGATAGTAGAGCGCGATATCGGGAAAACCAAAATAAGCATCGTTCTGACCATTCCCCCAGGCCTGCAAATTGAAGTACCCCTCTACGCTATCGATTCCGCGGTGGTTTGCGATACGAAACTGTTTTATGGAATGGCCCGCTAACCCATCGGGAAAGTACTGCCAGAAAGAGACATAAACGCTTTCAAAATGTACGGGATACAGAAGGAGCCATGCTGAAGACTCATCCTCGTCGTAATGGATGCGAAAGGCATGGTCCCCATTCTTTACGGAAAGTCCCGATACGATCCCCTCATCCCGTCCGCAGAATAGGCATTCCGCCCAGAAGGGTTGTTGCGTTCCGGTTTCAAAGTCGTCTCGGTAAAGTCGAGACTGTTCATCAAGGGGAAAAGGGAGACTCATCGTTTCCCCGGGTTGGTAGTCGGGGAAAAGATCTTCGAATTCACATCCGGAAAGTAGAACAAGACAGAATATGAGAAACAGTAAACGACCCAAGCTTCCCTCCATGGAATGATCTAATGGGTCCTATCATTTTAGTGAACGACCACGCTTCCATTATGCGAACTCTATCGAGCTTAAGACATATTTCGAAACCAACGGTTTAGCCGCGTAGTTGAATTGGGTAAAAGAAGACACGGTTTTGTCTAAATGTTGACCAACTGTTTCTTCATAATGGGACGGTAGGGGCTAAATGAGCCATTTTAGAGGACGTTAGGGGGCTGTAAAAGCTTTGAGAATCAGAGAGATTGGTACAATGGGCGAAGCACCTAAGATGACGGGTTTTTTCCTTCACACGCTGCCCAAAGCTTCGACAGTGCGCCAAGTACACTCGTGCCTGCAGGCACGGGCCTAGCGCTTGCATAGTTAATAGCTCAATAAGATTGAAAAAGTGCATTGTTGCTTCATCGGGACGTTGGAGGGTGTATGAAAAATTTTCTCGTTCTTTCCCTGTTTCTTACTTTGGTAAGCGCGTGTTCCAACCGCAAAGCTTCCCTCGAAACCGGCGGTCCTGATTTATCCCTTTTCGATAACTGCCTAATTGACCATTCGCCGACTATTCAAAGAATTAGCCCGGAAGAGGGGCCTTACAGTGTCGGCACCGAAATTACTTGGGAGGTTAGGTTACCGTCAGCTTGTACGGATCAATTTGAAATTTCCGTTGATAGTAGCGCGTTTACCACCATGCAACGCACCCACCAGTTCACAAAAACATTCGGCACTGTTGGTAACAAAATGGTAACCGTGGTGGTTCGCTCAAAGCGCGAATACTCCATTGGGCGTTCGCAAGCGACAATCACGGCAAATATTGCCATTGGGGTAGCCCCTCCGCCGGTGACCTGCGCGGTCTATACCGGTCTCCCAGGAAATCCTGTCGAAGTGATTCAGCGCGCGGGTCTAGGCCTTTTCTTATCGGCATCAGGTGATGTGAAAGAGTTTGATGTGAATGGAACGAAGTATCCGTCTCCGACCCAACCGCAAACCCACCACATCGATACCCCTACCGCGGGAAGTTTTTCGGTGAGCGTGAAAGCGACTACGATGTCCAATCAGGTAATTGATTGCACGCCCACACCCTTCAACTATGTGGTCGTTTCATTGGGTGTGCCCCAGTGTTATCTGGCAATGAATAAAGTTGATGTCTTTGCTGGCACAGAGTTGACGTACTCAGTATTGGTTACCGGCGACGTGGTGGGAGTAAAGCAAGTGGTGGGCAATGGGGTGACACGAGCGTTTACCGCCAATCCCCATGTATGGAAGGCCACACCGGCTGTGGGAAACTACACCGCCTCTGCTTTTGTAAAAAGTGACTACGGCGATATTACTTGCGCACCTGCCGCAGGGATTAACTACAGAGTCCGCGCCATTCCCCCTGCGCAGTGCGTATCGTTAACGTCGACAAAAAGTGTCTTTAGTCCCGGGGAAGCCATTCCTTTGACCTTAACCTATACCGGCACCGCGACGGCTGTTTCCCTAAATGGGGCGTCCGTTGTTCCTATTGTCGCTTCTCCGATTGCAAAAACGATTAACGCCCCGATTGCGGTTGGCGAACATGAGATCGCGGCGAGCGTAACGGGTACGAGTGCGCCTCAAGCTTGCGCCCCATTTCAGTACGAAGTAGTTCGCGACTGCCAACGCATTTTCGTAAGTTCCGAGTATGGCGTGGGCACAAACCATGGGCGCGAGCACTTTACCAATCGCTGCCAAGCAATGGCCGCAGCGGCCAATTTAGGGGGGACGTGGCGAGCCGTGATGTCGAACGTGTCTTCTGACGCGCGCGACTACGCCGCAATTGTTGGTCCGGTGTGCAATATGAACGGGCAGACTGTCGCGATGAACAAAGACGATTTTTGGGACGGGTCGCTAGCGGCGCCTTTGAACTACGATCAAAATCGTGCTCAAGTGCCCAGCTCACGATCTACCGTCAATACGGGCTCGAACGCCTCTGGACGTTACCCAGGCTCTTCTGCTTGCAGCAGCTGTTCGGGCGGACCGTGTAAGCGTTCCGGATACCCCACCTGCAACTGTTACGATTGGTCGAATGCATCTGACAGTGGAACGGGCATTATTACCGGCGACCCTAGCCGCACGGACGGTCAAGCCTTTTGGTCCTGGCTCACCAGTGGTTGTGGAGGGGGCTATCGGTGGTATTGCATGGAAACTTCGTTCTAGAGTTAGCGTCGCGTTTCTCCAAAAAATCGTGACAGGCAGCTTTGCCAGAGCTACGACGTTTCCATGCGTCTATTGATAGTGGTTACTTTATTCTTCACCCCTGCTTCGTTTGCCGGGGTTCCCTGTTACCAACTCATCAAAACGGCTGGAGCTCTCGCCACTCGCAACTCACTTGTGCCGGCAATGACGTCTACCTTTTCTCAAGTGGCCGAAAGAGCTCTGCGAGAACTCGCCCCTTGGGTCGCGGTCCCCGAGGTGGGGGCTCCGACGATTGAAGCGCTAACGCCGTTTCCCGAAGAGCAGCACCTTGATTTGGTGGCTTTGAAAGATATTGAAAATGATATTGAAGCGGCCCGCCGCACGGCCTTTGAAGCGCTTCTACTTATCCGAGCGGCCGGCCCCCCTTCTGAGTCAGGAGTTCTAGCCAAGGGAATATTGGGGAGATTTCGGCTGGGGCGCCCCGGTACGTATCCCCAACCCACTCTTCCTCCCCACTACGCAGCGACTCCGATTCTCGTGCAGGACAAGGAAAGTATTTTAAGGTTTCTCGATGAAATGACAAACCAGATGGGAATGACCGTTAGTCATAGTAATAGATGGTGGACCACGACTGTCGTCGGGGGCGTGATGTTTTGGCCTTTCGCGGCCGTTCGGCTCGGGCATGCGGCTGCCAAACGCTGGGCCTATACCAATATTGAATTTGAAAAATTTGTACGCTCGGTAAGCGCGTCTCTGGCGGTAGCACCCCCTGCCGGCGCTCCGTTGAACTTCCTGGTTGGCGTGCGCAACGCAGGAGTGTCGTATGAACTTCTTTTTCACTGGGCGCAAGGGAGCGCGCCTGTACTATTGGGAAGTTACGCAGAGGCCCCACTACCCCATAGCGAAGAACCTTAATTCGCAGCGACCGGTTCGTTCCCTAGGTTTTTGATGTCGTCGTAGCAGATGCTTTTCACAGAGGCTTCCGGAGAATCAGTTTTCTCCATCACTACCTTGTATCCATCTACGCCAGAAATTTGTTGAATGCCATCGACGTGCATTTTCTTGGCAATAAACTGAGGAAGCGCTTTGGCTTTTTTCTTCGCATCGGCGAAGTTCTCTGCCGCGACAAATACGTTGATGTGGGATTCATATACGCCATCACCTGTTTCTCTATCGTAGTATCCACAGTGTACAGAAAAAAGATTCATCCCTCGCTCCTTCAAAAGCCAATCTTGGCAACGTTATTCTTGTTATGTACGTGGTCTGCGCTTTGCCTTCAAGAGCGAAGTGCTTTCGAAGGGAGCAAAAGTTAAGGGCTAGATAAGTATTTGATAAGCAAATTCATCGACAAAGGCGCCGTCAATCAAGGCTGCGTCTTTGAGTAAACCGATGCGCTGGAACCCCACTTTTTCGTAAAGGGCGATACCGGCCTGATTGTAGGTGCGCACGCTGAGTTCAAGACGGCGAAAACCCATCGCTTTAGCCGTTGCCAGCATACACCGGAGCATTTCTGTTCCTAGGCCGCTGCCAGAGAAGGCCTTTTGAATGCTCATTCCCAATCCAGCTGTTTTACGGGAAAATTCTGCGGTTTGACCGACCAGGGCGAGGCCCCCCACAATCTTTTCTTGGGATAAAGCGACTAGCATGAATTTCGAAGGCGATGTCTCGAAGTCCGCCAAAATCTTTTTTTCCTCTGTTTCCGAGAACTCTTCCCAGTATTTAGGAGAGCGGTTTAGGTTGCGATAAGACTCGAGATGGCTCTTGCGCAAATGTTGCAACATGTTTGGGGCGTCTTCCGGACGCGCCGAGCGCAGAAGGATAGGGGCACCGTTTTTAAGGGTAATCTCCTTGGGTTTGATCTCCATTAGTCGTCCGCCGGGTCGTCGAAACTATTTAAAATGGGGCAGTCCTTAATGGGCCGGCTTGTCACACAAGCTTTGGTCACGTCCTCAAGCGCCGAGCGCATCCGCTCCAGATCCGCGATTTTCTCGTTAATATTATCGAGCTTGAGTAGCGCGCGCTTTTTTACTTCACTACAGTTGGACTTAGGAGTGACACGTAAGGCGATGAGTTGAGAGATTTCCTTCAAAGAAAAGCCAAGCTCTTGGGCGCGCTTAATAAAGTGGAGGCGTCTGATGATATCCAGGCTGTACTGGCGGTACCCAGCGTCGGTGCGAGTGGGTTTAGGAATCACGCCCTCGCGCTCGTAGAAGCGGATGGTTTCAATACCCACCCCAGACTGCTTTGCCACCTGGCCAATAGAAAGGGGAACGTCTTTAACTAGTTGTTTGACCATAGCTCTATTCTAAACCCTGTATAGTACTACAGGGTCAATAAAAATAAGTGATAAAAGGGATTGACCCTGTACCTACCTACAGGGCTTAGACTGAGAATCAAGGAGGTTGCTATGAGCAACACAAAGACAAAGAAGAAAAAGACCTGTTCCCCGACCTGCAAGTGCAATCCTTGCAAATGTAATCCCTGCAAGTGCTAGTAATTTGAAACGGGCTCCGCGCAGGGCGGGGTCCGTTTCCTTTTTTAGATGTAGGTACCGGCGTACACCGACGAAAATCGTGTTAGAGTGCGCCATGTCTTCAAAATTGGTTGCTTTTGTTACCTCAGATTGGCCTGACTATTCGCCCGAAAATGGCGAGGAACGAAAGGTCATTCCCTACCTCAAAGACTTAGGAATCGAAGTCCAGCACCCCATCTGGGACAAGGGGGATATGGATTGGCGGAAATTCGACGCGGTGATTATCCGGTCTACGTGGGATTACCCCCGCAAACTCGAGCAGTTTAAGAAATGGCTCCAAAGGTGTGGAGATATGGGGGTGTACCTCTACAACACCCGGCAGGTGGTGAACTGGAACCTGGAAAAGACCTACCTCAAGGAGATTGAGGATTGGGGTTTTCCTGTACTTGCCACGCGTTGGATGAATTTTGATTCTGCAGAAAGTTTTGCCACCAAGCTTAAAAGGTTGGGTTGGGCATCCATGATTGTAAAACCTGTTGTTTCCAATGGTGCCTTCAAGACCTTGCTGGTTTCTAGTGAGAGTGTTTCTACTGATTTTCCCTACGCCGCCGGCGAAGCACTGATGGTGCAGCCGTTTTGTAAGGAGATCACGACCGAAGGGGAGTGGTCTTTCATGTTTATCGCAGGGCAGTTCAGCCACTGTGTGCGAAAAACTCCCAAGCAAGGTGATTTTCGCGTTCAGCTCCATCATGGAGGGAAGTATGTCGCGGAAACCGCGCCACCCGAAGGATTGGAATTGGCGGAGCGTCTGATTCAAAAGCTCGATCCAAACCTTTTGTACGGACGTGTCGATTTGATACGTGTCGACAATATTTTTCGCGTCATGGAAGTCGAACTGATTGAGCCGTCCTTATATTTGGACTTCTCCGAAGAGGCACCTGAGCGTTTTGCCAAGGCAATTGCGATTAAGTGTGGCTAGAGAACAAAGCCGGAGCTCTTAAAAAGATTACTGGAAGAAGCTTTCTTTCAGTAGGATCAACAAACTGACTCCTAAAATCATAAACCCGAACAAGCGCTTGAGACGTTGAGGGGGCACCTTTTTGCCCACCTGGA
Organism: Bdellovibrionota bacterium; assembly: GCA_041751875.1. Classification (GTDB taxonomy): domain Bacteria; phylum Bdellovibrionota; class FAC87; order UBA2466; family JACKAF01; genus JBGSIC01. The sequence goes on along the minus strand of JBGSIC010000033.1, from coordinate 5,687 downwards.
CGCCTAAAAATACGCCAGCTACCGAGAGCCCAGAAAAGGAAAGCAGAAATAACCAATCGAGGGGAATGGACTTAAGTAAGTCTCCCGCAAAACCAAAAAGCGTACTCAACGTGATGATAAAAAGAGAGGTTCCAATCGCAGGTTTCATCTCCATTTTTCCCAGTACCACCAATACGGGAATGATCAGAAATCCGCCTCCTGCGCCCACAAAGCCCATCAGAGAACCGGCCCCTAACCCATACCAAGGAATGCGTTGAAGCTGGTTAGATTCGACCCCGGACAGCGCGCTGGGCTGTGGTTTACGGTTGCGTAGCATAGAATACGCGGCAAGAATCATGACTGCAGCAAAGACAAAGAGAATAAGCCGATCTTTGGTGAGTATAAAACCTTCTAGCTCAAGCAACGTTTCGGGGATGAGTGGTAGAACCACGCGACGGGCAAACCACACCCCAAGCAGCGAGGGAAAGAGAAAGTAAGCACCCACCCGAAACTGCACCAAACCGAGGCGCAGGTAATCAAGTGTTCCTACAAGGCTCGTGATGCCGACGACAAAAAGAGAGTACAGTGTTGCTTGCGTTGCCGGAATGTGAAACAAATACACCAGCGCGGGGACGGTCAAAATCGATCCCCCACCGCCGAGAAGGCCGAGCGCAAAACCCACAAAGACCGCCGCCATGTAGCCTAAAATGATCAACTTTTTCTCGAAATAGGGATGGTTAGGTAGCTCTTGCCATTGCGATGCGGCTTAGGAAGCCGACCAGCGTCGATATTGATTTGAACGCTCGGCAAAAGGAGTTTCGGCGCCGCGAGAGTCTTGTCTCGTTCGGAACGAAACTTCACAAAGGCGTCTTTGCTTGTTTCCGCGTTGATGTGAATATTGGAACGCTTTTCTTCTCCAATCGTTGATTCGAAACGAAGTGGCCGCCCACTAGGGAGATAGTCATGGCAAGTAAATACCCTGGTGGCGTCTGGCAGGGAGTAAAGCCGTTTTGTTACCGATTCAAAAAGCACCTCTGCGCTTCCGGCGGGGAAATCACAACGGCCCACACCGTAGTCGGGCATAAAGAGCGCATCTCCCGTGAAAACAGCGTCTTCAATTTTGTAGCTGGCGCACGCTGGTGTGTGGCCGGGTGTGTAGATCACCTCGAAGCTTAAACTTCCAGCAGAAAATTTCTCCCGATCCGCGAAAAGGGTATCGAACTGAGAGCCGTCCGTGGCGAAATTGTCGCTTAAGTCGAAAAACTCCTTAAAGACTTTCTGTACTTCGGTGATACGCGCGCCGATAGCGAGTTTCGCTTTGGGGTATTTGGTTTTGAGATATTGCGAACCACTTAAATGATCCGCATGCGCGTGAGTCTCTAAGATATAGTGGAGGTTTAGCTTGTTAATGTCGACAAAAGAAGCAACATTGGTGACTGATTCCTCGCTCACCTTCGAACCACCGGGGTCATAGTCTAAAACAGGATCAATAATAACTGCATCGTGAGTTGCGGGATCCCACACGACATAGGTTAATGTGAAGGTCGCTTTATCAAAGAACTCCTTAATCTGAATCATGACTTTCTTCTCCTGCCTTGAGTCCATTCGAAAAGACCCATGCCAAAAAGCATGGCGGCTACGAAAACCAAAGGCTGAAATTGAAACGAGGCCAGTGAGGTAAGGGCTGGGCCAGGACAAAAACCAGCCAACCCCCAGCCCGCACCAAAAATAGCCGAGCCTAGAGCCAAAGGCCTATCCACTTTGCGGAGTGGGGGAATTGAAAAATTTCCTGAGAAGAGAGGCTTCGGCTTTTTTACCACCCAACGGTAGCCTACAGCGTAAACGGAAATCGCGCCGATCATGACAAACAGAAGGCTGGGATCCCAGTTTCCGGTGAAATCAAGAAAAGCGGTCACGCGAGCTGGTTGAGTCATTCCTGAAATGCCCAGGCCTAGAGCAAAAAGAAGACCACATACTAAGGAGACAACGGCGTTTTTCATATCCGGCCTCCGAGTACATGGTTAATGAAAAAGACAACGATGGCACCCAATGCCATGAAGGTGAGAGTGGCCATCAAGGAGCGAGGAGACAGACGGCTAACTCCACAAATGCCGTGGCCGCTCGTGCACCCATTTCCCAACCGTGTGCCGTATCCCACCAATAAACCCGCTAGGACTAAAGCCCCAACAGAACGATCCAAAGAAAAGCTGAAAGCCGACGGCAGAATCAACGTCAGTACGCCCCCTCCGGCGAGAAGGCCGATGAGGAAAAAAGATCGCCAGAGAGTTTCCTTCGAGTGCTTTTGAAAGAGTCCCCCTGCGATGCCACTCACGCCCAGTATTTTCCCATTAAAGAGAAGCATCAGAAGGGAGGCCAGTCCAATGAGGCTTCCCCCCACTAGAGCTGAAATATTTTCCGTCATAAGGAGATCCCTTTCTCGATCTGCACTTAGTTTTTCTTGCCGAGGCGACAGGTATTGATACCGAGTAGCGCGTAAGGAGGACACCATCCCGAAAGTCCTGTGGCGACCGGAATCAGTCCCAGAAGAAACCAACTGTTCGCGGGGCCCCAAAAAGCTAGGCTAGCGATGAATAAACCGCCCGCAACGCGTACGATTCTTTCCACGGGATGCACATTTTTAGTCATAACGACTCCTTTTTGTTTAAGTACAAACTTCCTTGATGGCGGTCAGTAGATGCAAAAGCCGCGCATCTTTGATGCTGTAGTAGACTTTTGTTCCTACTTTTCGCGATTGCAGTAAACCATCGGATTTCATCCGACCTAAAAATTGAGACATGGCTGATTGCGAGATTCCACAGAACTCAGTGAGCTCATTGACACTTTTTTCCGACTGCATGGTTTCACACAACACTTTCAGTCGAACGGGGTGGGCGAGCGCACCGAGAAGCTCGCTTACCTCTTCACATTTAGCAAGAAGCTTATTTTTTGCGGCTTTGTTCATCTAGGCCTTTTCCACCGGAAAGCGGCAGCGCTGTTTTAGTGGCACAAAAAAAACCTCACGCCCATTATATTACGTGTAAATAATATTATGCGCTAGTAATATAGAGAAGGCCGTGTAAGTATTTGATAGTATTATATAAGTTGCTGTCTATGTATGCAGATTCTCCCTTCCCGGGCCACCTGTGGAGAAAAGAAGGGGCTAAGTAAGGAGTGAGGGGCTTTCCTTTGTCGAAAGTTGCCTTATCGAATACTATTTCTTATGCGTTAACTCTTTTGCCAAAGCAAGTACGCCCGAAAGATTGGGGACCACCATAAAACGCAAAATTGAAAATGTTTTTCTCCGGTTGGGATGGTTCCGCGCGTTGTGGCGCATGATCTCCAACCTCAAGGCAGTGCAACTCGGTTTCACGCGTCCTTTGCAACTCTGCGAGAAGGCATTTTCTGTTCCCGTGGAGCCTAGCCTCGTGAAGGAAAATCCCTTGCGCGAGTATTTCGAATCCCACACCACGGGCCCAGGTATCTGGAAGTGGGATCACTATCTAGACGCTTACAACAAACACCTCGCCCCCTATGTGGGCAAAGAAGTGACCTTGCTAGAAATCGGGGTTTATAGCGGAGGGAGTTTGGGAATGTGGCAGAGCTTTCTGGGCCCGAAGGCCAAGATCATCGGTGTGGATATTGCCCCGGAATGTAAGGTCTATGAAAACGACAGAGTCAAAATTTATATCGGGGATCAGGCCGACCGGAACTTCTGGAAGAAAGTTCGCGATGAAAATCCCAAGATTGATATTGTCATCGACGACGGTGGCCATGAACCCGATCAACAGCGGATTAGTTTTGAAGAGCTCTTTCCCCATTTGCGAGCGGGTGGAGTTTATTTCTGTGAGGACGTGCACCACGCTTGGCAAAAGTTTCACACCTACCTTGCCAGCATGACCCATCAACTAAATGAATTAAAAGTTCCAAAAGGTGGCGCTAATCTTGATGAAGAGCTGCACGGCGAACCCAATCCGGTCCAGCAGGCCATCGAGTCTGTTAGTTTCCATCCATTTCTTTCAGTCGTAAAAAAGCACAAGGCGCCCCTAAAAACACTGGTAGCCCCGCGCCACGGGACAGAATGGCAGCCCTTTAGAAAAGCCCCTCTTGCATCCAACACATTGTGAATCTCTGTCCGGAAGCGGATAGGTTAGAAATATGATTTCCTAATGGGCCTGGAATTTGCAGTTCCTGACTGATTATCAAGCAAAACAGTCCTTCTAACATCCAGCTCAACGGGAAGAGTAATGTTTCGGATCACCGTTTTTATACGTCCCTTTATCATCGAAGACGCGCCCGGAGATTTCGGGTTAGAATAGGGGGATGGCAGATAAGCGTTGGCATCTTCTGGGCGAAGTAGCGGAACTCAAAGTGCAGGCCGTGCGCGAAATTACCGTGGAGAAGACGAAGCTCGCGGTTACCTTCGTGAACGGGAAGTTCGGCGCGGTGTCGGGATTCTGCAGCCACTTCGGCGGCCCCCTCGGCAAAGGTCGACTCGACGGCGAGTACCTAGTGTGCCCCTGGCATAACTGGAAGTTTCACGGCCAGAGTGGGGTGGGCGAACCGGGCTACGAGAAAGATTGCATTCCGCGTTACGAAGTTAAGGAAGAGAACGGCCAGCTTTTCGTGGATCTGCAAAGCGCCACTCCGCGCATCAAGTCGCCCCACGCGCCGCATCCCCTCGCGCGTAAAGTAGAAAAGCCGACCGGTGCCATTCGTGTGGTCGGTATCTCCACCACGAACCTTGACGAGGCGAACCCCCGCGTTTCTACCTCGGAGTTTTTGCTCGAGGCGGCCCTTAACCACGGCAAGATGAAGTTTAGCGCCGATGCAAAGTTGATTCGTTTGAGTGCGCTCGAGTTTCGCGCGTGTGAGGGGTACTATTCGAAGGCCGCGCGAGCCTGCACCTGGCCCTGCTCGATTACCGCCATGGATCCGAAGGACCAGATGGACCAGGTGTACGAAGCGATCGTGCACTGGGCCGACGTCATCCTCATCGCGACCCCTATCCGCTGGGGCAACGCCAGCTCGCTCTATTACAAAATGGTGGAACGGCTGAACTGCGTGCAGAACCAGATCACCATCGCCAACAATGAGCTCATCAAGAATAAAACGGTGGGGCTCATCATCACCGGTGGCCAAGACAACATTCAGGCAGTTGCGGGTCAGCTCCTTGGTTTCTTCGCCGAGATAGGCTGCGTCTTTCCGCCCTTTCCCTACATCGCCCATTCGCGCGGCTGGACCTCGGAAGACATGGAAAAGAACGTGGCGCAGGTTCTGCAGAGCGAAGAGCTGAGGAAAGGGGCCGAGGAGCTCCTGGGTCGGGCGGTCGAAACTGCCTACGCCTTGCGAAATCGATTGGACACTGAATCGTGCGTGAAGGCTGGCCGAAAGGCCCACCGGCTCGATGCCGAGTAGCCTACCGGCAGCCGAGCTTTTACTCAAAACTACTGGTGTTCGATTCCCGTTCGGTTCCAGCCTGAAAGAGTTTCCTTTGTCCGTCGGAAAAGATTGGAAACCGCCAGTGCTATGAAGCACTTCCGGAAGTGTTCGAGTATTGTCCAGTTTGGTGGACCGACCCGGACGCTGCGCGCACCGCAGCTATCTCGCTGATTACATTAGAATCAGCATCCTCCCCAAGAAGGTCGATCCCTCCGAAATTAGGCGCTTGTACCTCGAAAAGAACCTGTCGGCGAGCCAGATAGGGGAAC
>JBGSIC010000032.1:0-120881 GCA_041751875.1 Bdellovibrionota bacterium | reverse complement strand
CGTGCCAGTTCGATTCTGGCCGCGAGCATTTACTCATCCTCTATCCCGATTTTAACTCCCTTCGGGACTTTCCTTTTAAAAATGGCCCTCGGTACTATGTGCCGTGCCAGTTCGATTCTGGCCGCGAGCATTTGATATCGGAGGGTCTGGGGCGCTGTTCACCCTGGACCTTTTCCCCGACGAAATGAGATTCAGCAGGACTCGAAGCTCCCCTCAATTTCAGACCATTTCGCCCCGTCGAATCTTAATGTGCATGAAAATGACTCCTGCTTCGGCCTCGTCTTTATCTTAATCACGATCGCCCTGCGTTGCCCTATGAACTAGTCACGTGACCAGTTGGAACAAGTATCCTATTAAAGTTATTAACCTTTCCTCCACGGGGCTCTTTCCTTGCGGCATTTAACGCGACCTGTTAGGTTCCCGGCCGATGCTGGCACGTCTCTCCGTTTTCATTCTGACCCTTCTTTCCTTTTCGCTTTTAGCGGCGGAGAACGCGTCCGTCTTTGCTCCGCTGAAAAGTTATCTCGCTTCGCTCGAAGGTAAAAACTGCTCTGGCCATCTTGCTCAAACCACGCGTCCGGTGCGCATCATCATCGGATTGGGCGGTGAAGATAAAACCCCAGCAAGCGCGCGCCAAGCGATTGGCCTTAAAATGCTCGACAAATTGGCGGATGATTTCTGCGGCTTACCTGAAGATGCCGACGCGACGATCATTGTTCCCCGTATGTTTGGCCCTTATGGAGACATGCAAGCCTTTGTCGTTCCTCCCGAACATAATCTCGATTGGTGGCCACGGATTGTTCTTGTGCGTTTAAGCCAACGCTCTCCCGAAGCCATTGCAAACGTGAGCCAGTTGGTAAAAGAACTGGGCGTATCCAATCGCTCGGTTTTGGTTTTGCACGACGAACTTGATCTCACGTTTGAATCCATGGAAATGCGACGAAGCGGAGGAGATGGCGGACACCTGGGGATACGCGCTCTTAGGAAATCGCTTGGAGAAGATTTTTACCGTTTGCGGCTCGGCATCGGGCGTCCGACCTCGCGAGATCAGGTTCAGGAATACTTAGCGAGTCCCCCAGCCCCTATTCGCGCGCCGCTAGGTCGAGTTTACAACCTCGTTCAACATTGGCTTCTTCTCCCCGAGCCTTTTAATGTTCAAAAACACCCGGAGGTACACAGCGTTGCTCTTCGAAAACACCTCGCGATTGAACTAAGCGAAAAACAGTTAGCGGCGGTAGATGACTTTCCCATTTCTAAACTTCACTTCAACTCACGGCCCTCATCGATGGTAATCGCGCTATTTGCCATTCGAGCCCCCACCCAACCCCGGCTCGGCAACTTACTAGATCAGAGTCCCGATTCCCTTCGCACTTTGGGGTTCACCTGGGGAGAAATTGATACTATTCACGCCACACTCTCTTTAATGTTCCAACGGCTGCACGCACGCAGTACATCGGTAAACACTCTTTTGAACCGAAGTTTACCCGGAATAGAACCTAAGTATCCCGACTTCCGCCCCAACTAGCCTTCCCCTTGACTCTTTGCGCCATCTATTTAAAGTGGCGCTGTAGAGGTGGATAAATGAAACATAATCTGACAAGTTTGGCGTCGCTCGTTCTCATTGCCGCTCCCGCTTTTGCGGGAACCTTGACCTATTCCCGAGAAAGTTCGGGCGTTATTGTGGGATCTCCTCAAGTCATCATCAAAGCCGAGGTGGATGCCCGTGAGGGAGGCAGTGTGCTTCTGAGCACCGGAAGTTTGAGTAAAGATAACTGCCGCATTCCTCTGACGGTTTTAAGAAAACGCAATATTGACCCCGTAAGTTTTGCCATCGCGGCGCTAGAAAAAAACATTGCTATCGAATGCGTGGAATCACAGACAAGCGGTGAAATCGCAGCCTTGAAAGTTCTCTTGGGCGAAGAGTAGAATGCGGTCGGAGAAATAAATGAAACTTCGTACTTTTATTCTGGTTTTAGCGCTCGCGGCAGGGATCATGGCAGTAGGCTACGCGCTTAGCCCGAAAACCATTCCCGTGGTCACCGCTCCCGCAGTGGAGGCAACTTCGGAAACAACCTCTGCACCAGCCGAGGGCGAACCGGCTGCAGCCGCAGAAACTCCGACTGAAGAGCAAACAGCTCCTGCCGTAGAGGACGAAGCGCCCCAGGAATAGGGCTAAGAGCCTGATTTCGAATCGTTTGAGGTCGCTACCGGGGCCGCACTGGGCGTTTCATACTTACCTGTTCGTAACTTATCCAAAGTAGATTGATGCATACGCATGGTCGCATCCGCTGACCGTCGCGTTGCGCGTAATTGTTCGTACAAATAGACGTCTGTGGAATTCGCATCACGCGCCACTAAGATAAATTCTCCACATAAATGCTGGATGTGCCGACTGCCATCAATCTTTTGGTAGTAAAGGTGCATCCGCTTAGGAGCTTTCGCGGTACCTTCTTCTAAAATGTACGCCCACTCTTCTTTCCACCGGATGGTGATGAAAGATGCCACATCGACATTCAAATTCACCTTGTGAAGGGCTAGGTAACCGGGCACGACTTCACTTTCGACGGTGAGTTTGGTTTTAGACATATCTTTCACCACACGGTGATCGAGAAATTTATCTAAGACATACTGAATGGGCTTGTTGATGACCGCACGAGCGGCACCCCAACCCACCCCGTGATCGAGTTCTCCGAAAGCGGCATTGGTCTTATTGGGAATAAGGGGGAGCGGTGCGCGCAAAGGTTTGGGCTTCTCCGCACGATAGTTAAAGCAGCCTTGATCAAGGGCAAGAGCGGGGCTGGAGAAAAGGGTGAAACCGAGCGCCAAGGCCCCCAGAACCGATCGTGAACAAACCATTTCATCCCTCGATTTCATATGGGGCTAGTGTCCCTGACCCCACCGCAAATAACAACATCACGAAAATAACGCGCCGTTCTACGTATCGGCAGACCGCACCCGAAAATGGAATAAAAAACAAAGCCCCTTTGCTTTCGCAAAGAGGCCTTGTTTATACGACGCCTTGGTCTTGAGGTGGATTGGGAGTTGAAAGCCCTAAACGCTCAGAATCAGAGCGATTAGAAAGATCCTTGGTAAAACCCGTTACCCTGTCCGCCGAGCACCTGCCACATCCGCAAAGGATCATTGGCTTGTGTGCCCATCGAATGTGAGGTCGAACCCCACTGGTAACCCGAACCGTACGGCAACATATTGAAGTTGGCGCTTTGGTTGCGAGGGTCCACCACATATCTCATGTAGGCCTGACCTTGGTCACCCATGAAAGGGAAAGCCGAACCGTACATCGGAGCGGAAGCCGCAACCGTTTGGCGGCTTAAGCACTGAAGCAGAGTCGAAACCATCGCCCAGTAGTACTTATATTCTTTGGGATACTGTTGTACGCCCATCACGCACTGGGAAACATCGCCCGAAATATTTGAGCTGTAGGGCATATCGTAACCAATCATGGTGTTGATTGCGCTACCCGAATTGGCTACACCGCGAATCTGTCCGGAGTTTTTCATGCCGAGTTTGCGAGCGGCTCGGATGTTTACCATCATCTTGTTCATCGCAACGTTTGATTGCGACTGGTACTGCGCAATCATCTCGTTACGAGGACGCTGGCAAGCGCCTAGAACAAGCAGGGAGGCTACGATGCCGATCCCGGTGAAGATTCTCTGGTAGAAGTTTACGTTGTACATGGTGTTCTCCCGTCCCTATTCAATCCAAACTTTAAAAGTCTTCGTCCTTGAGCAAGAGTCTCAGCAGTTCGATGTAGCTCTTTTCTTGAGCCTGCATCTTCGCACGCTGTTCCATCTCGTAGGCTCGGCTCGCCGCAAGTACGCGGTGAATGTTCCGGTAGCACTGCACGATGGAGAGCTGCGCTAAGATAAATCCTTCTTGAGGTTTAGACTTTGCCTTCGCATCGAGCTTAATCGCGGCATTTAAGCACTCGTTCATATAGCCAAAGCTATAGAGCGATTGCATAAGTAGAATCTGGAGCGTGGAATCCGTGCCGTTTACGCCCACTTGGCTGTCGTCCAAGCAACCTAGATTGCTATCACCACTACCAAACAATCCGCCCAAGTTAGGGAAAAGATTAGAGGGAATACAGCTCTGGATCGAGTCTCCAGAGACATTGACGTTGAAATCTGCATCCAAGATTTCATTTCCATCAATATTGTTCACATTGGTTTCCATGAAGTCGTCTTCATCAAAATTGAAGTCGGATCCAAAGATGTCGTCTTCCGACGCGTCCAGATCACCAAAGGGGTTATCGTTGAAACCTTGATTGCCAGCGAACTCGTCGATGTTGCTTCGACGACTCGTGCAGCCCACGTTCAATTGCACTAAGAAGATAAATCCAAAAAGTACGAGTGTTTTAATGCTCATCTTATGCTGAAAATTTTTGAAGAAACTCATGACTGACTCCCGATGCGTTTAAGTCTGTCGTACAAAGCTGTCGTCTGACCGTGCGTTTTAACTCGTTCCCCCCTCTAAAGTGCAAAGGGAAGGCCAACGCGTTTGTGCGGGAATCAGGGCTGGAGGGAGCAGACAGCGGGAATACACCCCAGTCGAATGCGGAGCAACACACTCTCCAAGCTTACTTAACTATCAATGATTTCAGTTATTTACGGCTGTTTTAAGCGAGTGTCGAGAATGTTAACGGGCGTTTTATTGAATGAACGGCGCCCAAGAAGTCGACAATGGTCGCTAAGTCCCAGATTTGTTGGGGCTAGTGAAGCCAGCTGCTACGGGATCCAAACGCGAAAGGGAAAAGCTTGGCTTACCAACTTCGCACGATGACAGCTACGCGGCTGCGCACTCGTACGGCAATCGCTCGCTAGAATTCGAGAGGGAGCGTGCAATACGGCGAAAGATAAGACTGAAACAAACAGCAAAGAAAACCCCATTGTGCCCAATCGCAGCTTCGCGGATGAGGAACGAAATGCCACTCCTAATATAAGGAGTAAAGCGACTCCCATACCGAAGTTGGTCACCAGCGAAAGGGTATCGTACCCCATCACAAACGGTAGGAGGCAGAGACCCAAGCCGACAAAGCGCAAACTTGCGGGAGCATAAGTCACAGCCTTCTCGGCAAGTGCTGCGAGCAGGCCGAATAGAAAACCTGCCCCTAGTAACCCCCACCAGCCAAAGTTCATATAGCCTTCCGCAAGGTGATTGAATTGAACTGCCGTCTGCCAATCATCGGAAGCTAAGATTTCATAACGACGCCCAAAGTCGTTCCATACTGTTCTCTGTCCCATTCGAAAAAGCTCACCGTAACTTTCTCCTTCCCAGTAACTGACTGGGTGAGGAGTCGAAGCAATGACTCGCGCAAGAGAATCGTCCGCCATTCTTTGGGTAGCTTTGAGTAAGGGTGGGTTGTTTGCGATGAAGACGGGTTCTGCTGTGGGAAGTTCCGCAAAGCTAGCAAGAAGGCGCTGGCGAAAAAGCGGAACGGAGAACCGCCTTCCCTGCACAAAAACATGTGTTTTGAGAAGTGCGCCCACTGTGTTGTGTTTAGACGCATAAGTGCGTAGTTGGTGCGCACTTACCGCTCGTCGAAAGTCGGGTTTTACAGACTGTAAAACCAGAGTCAAAAGCAGAGTCGCTATAAGCGCAGGAGCCACCTCGACACGACGAAGAAGAAGTGCTCGGGCCGCCCAAACCACCAGGATCACCCAACAAAAACTTAAGCTCGCCGCTTCGAGAAAGAAAAAGTAAGCCACCACGAGAAGAAACACTTGAAGCGCGCCACTCATCCAACTGCGCTTTGGCGAATGAAAGAAAGCAAGTGCAGCCACAGATGCGACCTGCAATTGCATAAGCGGCAAATAAATGGCTTCAGGTAGGCGGGATAAAAGAAGGACGCTTCCCGCCATCGCCATGAGCACCAAGAGGTAAGCCGAGTTAACATTTACCGCTGGCATCTCAGTCAATTGGTCCGCAAAACGCTGTTTTAGTAGCGCATAACCACAAAGCGTAAGGAGCGTGCCCCATAAAAGCCCCTGAGATTCCATTAGCGCGGCAGGTGAAAGTGAGCCTTCCATTAAAAAGGAGCAAACTTTCGAAAGGCTAAGCGTGCAAAATTGCACAAGCAGTACTGGTAGCAAAAAGGAAGTGGACCTGCGTTTCCAAAGGAAGAACGAGACACCCAGTTGGGCCAAGAGAAGAAAAAAGAAAGCGAGATAAGAAAAGCGGGTGGACAGTCCAAGCAAAAGAACGGCAGCAACGCCGGTATAAACCGACACTCTCCGCGACGGAGCGTATGATAAAGAAAAGTCGGACATCCCCTACCCCTGTGTCCCCCTTACAAGATGTTCTTTTCCGGTTGGAATTTAAGTGGGTTAGCCCAATTTTAACTCGCAAAGAAGGGGGCCTCAACGCATACAATGAGAAGCTAGCAGGAATGCTCCGCAATTCCGCGAAGATTCCATATTCGACACAATTGCCGATGCAGCCTAGCTTTTAGTCCTCTTGGCCTGGGTCTGATTGCGTGTTGATTTCAACCTGAGGAGCGATACGCCTTTCCCGAGGCAGAGCACGCGTTTCATCTTCTTCCATTGGCGCCCCCTCAACGGCGGCAGGCTTTTCTGGCCAAATCCAGCGTTCCGCAACATAGCCTGCCACTTGGTTAGCGACAATCGCTCCCGCGAGTAAACCTCCCCAAAGGAGCGTACGCTTTTTGCCATCTGAAATAGTCGGCAAAAAGGAGAGATTGGGTTCGGTGATTTCTGAGCGCGAGAGGCCATAGCTTTGCTGGACAACATAGAAGAGAAGTTCGCTTAAAAAAAACTGCTGCGTAGTGCTTCGCGTTTTCAAAAGCAGCCACGTGAGCGCTTCGTAGGGGGCGACTTCACGAATGAGCGTAGCATCTGAGGCGAGTACCTGCTTTTCCAGTTGTTTGGACTCAACCGTGGGAACAATAAACAGGGGCATGCGCTCAGAGGATCGAGAAACATTTTCTTTTTCCTCTTCGATCTCTTCCTCACTGTCTTTTGCGGCGGAGGTGTTCCGTGGTGGTCGGGGGGACCAAGCAAAGCCATCTAACTGAGGAAGTACGGGCCGAACGTGAGATTCTCCGCCCAGCATTCCAGAAATCTCGTAGGTTGAGGCGCGATCCTTGAAGGCGTTTTGAACCGCTCGGCGCACACGCCAAAATACTTCTCGAACTTTCTTCGCTTCGTTTTCATAGTCGTCCTGAAGTTCCTTATAGTACTCCGCCCAACTATCAGCCAAATGGGATTCAATCTGATCGTCGGGCACATTCTTGGTGAGGGCTTCATACAGACGATCTTGCGCTGCGATGTTTGCCTGAAAAACCTTCCACGCTTGCGCATCAAGTCGCTGCAATACGGCCGATAAAAGCGTGAAAGAATCCTCGGCGGCCTCCAGCGGAACTGGCTGCACTTCCGGCGGCTGTTTGACCGTAGCGGCAGGTTGCACGCCATCCGCTTCGGGATCCACCTTCGGGCTTTGGCCGTTGGCATCAGCCGCTGGACCAAGCTTCGGCCCAGCAGAAGGCGTGGGATTTCTATCAGGGCGCAAGGCAATACGAGGATCGGGTTTGGGACCGAGCACCGACTCATCCCAGACGGCCAGAAGCGCCGGCACAAGTTGACTCGGATGCGGAAGAGGCTGTTCCGAAATTCTTTCCGTGATCGGAGCCGGTTGCTCACTTTTTTGCCGTTCCTTCTCAATATTCTTTTGCGCGGCTTCCATGGCAGCTACCGTCACCGAAGAATCTCCCATGATTCCTTGCGTGTTTTGAATCGATTTCTGCCAAGCGGCGCGACTCCCCGCCTCGGTCGCATCGGCGATATTATTCCACGTGCGTGCGCCTACAATTTGCCTTAAGTGATCGTTTTCCTTCCTCAGATAAAAGATTTGCGCAAACAAACATGCATTCTGAACGCGATCCGAAGTGAAAAGTTGGGCGGCAATCAGTTGATCTTTACGTGTGGCGGGGATGCGACGGAGTAAGCGTCGCACATCCATATCCGCTGGCAAGGTAACAAACTGCCCTCGAACGGGATCACTAAACCCACCACGCAGAGCAATCAAACGCATTCCCATTTCTCGCAAGTCAGGAAAGCCAGAAAGGTCTTGAATCCACGCGTCCATCTGAACCGAATCGGTTTCGAGAGCTTGCGAACCATAGGGGCGAGTCACGCGGTTGATACTGGAAGCCGCCGCGGTAGCGGCGTTCATCGTTGAGGCGTACTCTTCGCGTGCGCGTTGGACTTTAATTTCCCAATCGCGCAAATCATAAAGCGCGAGGCCTAGTTTTTCTCCGAAGAAACGCAACTGCTGAGCCATCTTGGGCGCGCCTACCAAAGGACGAAGCACTTCAGCAAAAGTACCAGCCAGTTTTGTTCGGTACGCAGCTCCGTCGAACTTCACTTCTTGTCCCAGATGACGGCGAACAAAACTTGCTTCGTCCGCAGTGGAGGCAATACCCCATTCGGCTTTTTCATCAAAGGGTGCCGAGCCGACGCGAGGCTTCGTCGCTTTACCTTCGGTTTCAAAGGCGAGGTCCTGCACGACATCCACCAGCGCCTTGAGAACGAGCCGAGATTCCACCGACATAGGGAGTTTCTCTGGAAGAAGAATCAACGCCATGAGTTCCTCTTGTGCTCTGACAAAAGCGTTGTCGCGCGCATTGAGCAACGCAAACACATTGGGATCAAGCTGACGGCGCTTGACCAGTTCCTCGACACTATCTGTTTCAGACTGCAGATCGGCTTCCCACATTCCCAAGCCTGAAAAGGTACTGCCCTCTTCAAGGTTAAAGGCCACCAAGTTAAAAAGGAGTCGACGAATCCACGTAAGCAAGCGGTCTTGACTTGCGCCCAAAGACTTTTGTGCGTCATGAAGATTGATGTAAGCGACCGAAGAATTTCGCTGCAGGCGGGTAAGGTGACCCATCTCAGCGCGGGAGTCACGTGCGAAGGTACGTTCTTGATCCATCGCAACGTAAGCCGACACCAAACGATTGGCCCACAAAGGCGAGTAGTTCTTTTTGCCTAATTTACCAATCGCCATTTCGACTTGCGCTTGGAGCACGCCGGCTTCATTCATGTAGTCAGCCACAATAGTTTGAGCGCGCTGTTGAACCGGAGAGGGAATACGCATCTCACTTTTTGCCGCTGCACTTTCCACCAAGGGATTGCGCAACAACGCCAGAGGATCCCGATCCTCGGCATAAACCGTGTCGCGTCGCTCATTTCCGTAAACGAGGGCGAGATAGTTCGAAGCGTAACGCCGTACACGCGCACGATCCGCTTCATTCGGATTGCGGGTGCGGGGTGTTTGGTCGTGCGCCTGAACGGCTTCAAACCCTTCGAACGCAGGGCCAACGGCGCCAGCCGGGGTCTCGAGGGCAAGCGGTTGGGGACCCGCCGCGAACTGGGGAATTTGCGACCACCCCCCGAACTCATCTTCGGGACGAGCCGCATCGAGTATCGCGTTCTTACAAAAGGCATCCAAAATTTCGGTGTTGAGATTGTTGCGTCCGGTGGGAAAAGGGTCGCACAAAGCGGCGGACGCCAGCCAGGTCAACGAGACAAGAGCGAGCAATCGGTACATAGATTTGGCTCCTAGGAATCCTGTATAGGAGCACCGATGGTACATCATGTCAAACGCGAGAAAGTCCCGCAAAACCGCGCCTATGGCGATGATTGAGAGAGTGGAAGGAGGGGGTTTTAGGCTTCGAGAAGGCGTTTCATGGTACGCACATTGTAGTGGCAGTCGTCTTCGGGGTTGGCGATTTTCTGGTCAGAAAGCGCATTTGATACGTCGGCGATGGCGTCCGCGATGGTCTTTTTGGGTACGTATCCCAACTCCCGGCGAATTTTCTCGCCCGAGATATGGTACGAGCGCAAATCATTGGTGGATTCAATGGAAATGGGAATTTCCGCACCTACTTTTTGCTGCACTTGTTCGGCTATCTGCATGACGGTTTGGTTGGCTCCGCAAGCGTTGTATTCCTTCCCATCGATGAGAGCTGCCGGCGTCTCCACCAATTGAGAATAGAGATCGGTAATATCTTCGATGTGGATGTTAGGCCGTTTCTGGCTTCCCCCAAAAACACGAATCGCGCCCTTTTTCACCGCGTGGTGAGTAAGGATATTAACTGTGAGATCCAGACGCATTCGCGGGCTATAACCACAAACTGTAGCCGAGCGAATCGAGACAGCCGTCATCGAACCGCGGTGGCTGCGGAGATATTTTTCAATGAGGACTTTCGACTCGGAGTAAACCGTCAGCGGTTCCAAAGAGAGTTCTTCCGTCACGTTGGGTTCTTCTTTAATACCGTAAACACTTGAGCTCGAAGCGTTGATAAAGCGTTCCACTTTCTGAGCCTTGGCTTCTTCGATCATGTAGATTGTCGCATCCACATTTACTTTGCGTGTGAGATCGGGATCGAGATCAGAACTGGGGTCATTCGAGACACCCGCTAAGTGGATGATGGCATCGCACCCCGCCACAGCCTTTTTGACTGCTGCTTTGTCTCTGAGATCGGCCTGAATCACCGTGAGATTCTTGCCTTCATATTCTTTGAAGAGATCGAGGGGGGCGTACATAAAAAGATCGAGTACGCGAACCGCGTAACCCTTTTTCAAAAGTTTGGGAACTAAAATGGCTCCCACATAGCCTGCTCCGCCCGTGACTAGTACTGTTTTCATCTCATCTCCTAAATGGTGCCCATCTACTTCCCGGCCGTAAAAGTGCCAGGTGATTACCCGCTACCTTCCCGGCCGGGAAGTAGATGGGCACCTTTTTAAAACCTAAACAAAATCTAAATGCTCGGGCAGTTTGCCTTCCGGCATCTCAGGTTGAATGGCGCCTTTTTTGACGCCGTCCAAATACTCATTCACCTTATGCTGAAGGCACAAACTTCCACACATCTTCTGTGCGTTAAACTGAGGCGATGCCAAGTAATTCATGACGTCCCAGTAGCGTTGGCTCTGGAAAATATCCTTAAACCGCTCGGTCGCGATGTTGCCCATGTGAAACTTTTTGTACTTCTCATTGAAAAGCATTCCGCAGGGGGCCACTAAACCTGAGCCTGAAATCTGCAACAAGAACGGGGCTCCGTAGCAGCGCTGGTAACTGCGCGTTCCCTCGTCCTTAATCTTGGACCACTTCACAACCACCTTGTATTCGTCGTCTGAAAGAGCTTCCGCTTCACGGAGTTTGTCGTACAACTTCTTATAGCCCGAATAATCTACGCCCAAAAACCCCTCTTCATTGTCGCTGCAGTGTTTGATAACGAGATAGTCGGGACGCAGTTCTTTACCCAGTTGCGCGAGCGGCATGATCTGATCTTCATACTGGGGCATCAGCACCATTTGCATGCCGATGGTGCACTTTAGATTGTATTGTTTTTTGATCTTCACCATCGCACGGATATTGTCGCAAACGCGGTGGAACCACTCTTCCTTAACGCCCATGATTTCGGCGTAGCGCTTCGGCTCACCCGCAGTGATATTGATTCGTAAATAAGTAAGATGAGGCAAAATCTGTAAAAGCTTGCGCTCGGTCAGAACGTATCCGTTTGTCCCGGTGGCCATCGAAATACCCAGCTCGCTTCCGCGTTGGATCGAATCGATAAAGACGGGTGACAGCGTACTCTCGCCATCAGATACCAAACTGATTCCACGAACTCCAATGTCCGCGCAATCCTCTAGAAAGTGGAAAATTTTCTCGCGTGTGATGGGAACGCGATCGTTCTCTTGCATCATCGCGTAGCAATAGTGACACCCAAAGTTGCACGCGCGCGTAAGCGCCATATCGATCGTAATCGGCGCGACGCGTTCGCCCCGCTCCCAGGCCTTCACCCGATCGGTATGCCAAGCGATCTTCGTACCATCTAAAATTAACTCGGTGTGTTCCTTGGCGAGCGACGAACCCATGAAAAGTGTCCTTTCAATCGATGTTACCAGAAAAAGCGGGTGACGGAGGATAGGGTGTAAGACTGTATCGGGAGATGGTCCTCTTTATTATATCTGTCATCCGTCTAGGAAACCTGGACAAGTGCGGCGCGCCGGCTCTAGAATACTTCTAGTGGAAAAGCCCACCCCAATCATTAACGATCCTCATACTTTGCGCTACGTGCGAGGATGGTGCTATCACGATCAACTTAGCGGTCTGGAGACCGAGGCTCCCCACATCCTTCCGAAAAAATCTTCATGGCCCACCGCGGTAAAACAAATTTTCGAGCAGGAAATTACACGGGCGGGTTTTTTGCCGTCGGCGGATCACGCGGCTTCCTACTTGTACCGTGCTCATCCAGGACCAAGTTGGAGCGCGGACGGGGTGAGAGCTTTATCGGCGGAGGCTGTTGCGCCTCACTGGTTCACCGGCCGGTTCGCAGGACCGTCTCGGCCAAAAGCGCACATGCCACGCAAGTACAAGGCGCTTCCGCAGGAGAAAGAGAATCCCATTCGCTCTCTCCGCACTTTCTTTTTTAACCAAGACATCTCTTGTGGCGTTAGCGCCGGCAATCAGCCCATGCCCTACTTCCTGCGTAACGCGGATGGCGATGATTTATTTTTTGTCCAAGAGGGCACCGGATATTGTGAAACTGAACTGGGGGTCCTTGCTTATGAGCCGGGCCACTATGTTTGGATTCCGCGCGGAATCGCCTATCGCCTGGTTCCGCAGACCGAAGAACATATGCTTTTTCATTGCGAAACTTACGGCGAAAAGTTTCAAAAACCTGATACCAGCATCACCGGCGATGCGGCCGTCTTTTATCATCGAAATATCGAGGCACCGACGGCAAAGTTCGTTCTTAGAGAACAGCCTCACGAAGTGATCGTCAAAGCGGGCGGCGCTTTTACCAGCTATCTCTTTCCCCACCATCCGATGGACGTGGTTGGCTGGGATGGAAATCTTTTTCCTTTTCGCTTGCACATGCGCGACATCCAACCCATCACGAGCTGGAAGTCCCATGTACCTCCGTCGGCGTACTGCACTTTTTTTGGAAATGGTTTTGAGATTTGTTCGTTTGTTCCCCGGCCCGTGGAAACAGGGGAGCGCTCGCTGCCCGTGCCTTTCGATCACATCAACATTGATCGTGATGAAGTTATTTTTTACTCTCAAGGCACCTTCTTCAGTAAGGACACAAGCGAGAGCGGTAGCATGACTTTCCATCCGCGCGGTCCCTCTCATGGCCCCCATTTGCAAGCTTTAGAAAAAGCGACCAAGCGACGCGATGCCGAAGGAGCTTTTCAGCTAGAGGGCTACTTCATATTGGTAGAAACTTCACAGCCTCTCATGCTGACTCCACTGGCTGAGTCTTTCGAAGACAGTACCTACATCAACAGCTGGCGTAAGGACCTAAAATGAAAATTCAGTATTCGGAGTTGTTGAAGTCCTATGAAATGGGCTTGCACGAACAACTGCGCAATTTCACAACGGGTCATGATTTTTTGGAAACCTGGGTACCCGATGAAGATCCCAATCGAAGTATTGCGGGCATCTTCGAAGCCGCTGCGATTGCAAAACGGGAAACCGCTTTGGTACTCGTCGTGGAAAAATCAACCGCCGATCAAATTAACTACGACCAGCTCAAGCGAGAAACCGCCGCCTTCGGTACTTTTGAATGGGAGAGCCAAGAAAGGCAGCACACGATTTCTTTCTCCTTCTCAGAGACTCTCAGCGACGAACTGGTGATTGAACTAAAGGAAAAGGTGCCAAGCCGGCCCCTTGAAACGCGCCCTCTTAAGCAGACGGCTGCCGCTCCCGTTAGCGGAGCCATTCACCCCTGCTACCTCGAGGCTCTCTCGGCGACAATTCCTTTGGAACACGAAGGTAAATGTGAAACGTCCCCACCTCTGGAACACTTTGAAAGCACGTCCTCTGGAGTTACCCTTTCGGTTCTGGTCGACAATCGTGGCAAGGTTCGTGAGGCGCGACATTCAGGAACCATTGCCCTGGAGACGACACTTCTCGAAACTTTCTGTCAGGTGATCGAGGGCTTGCCGCTTCAAGAAGCAGCTGAACACGGCGCCCTTCGTCTGGAGCAAAAACTGCGCGCTCCCGGCATGCCCTTACCCGTTGCGGGAATTTTAACTCCTGACAATGCCGATCCCATTTTTAAAGTACCCAACCAACTCATCAGAGAAATTTTTCTTGCCCGTGTTGAGAAAACCGGTGTTGTTCCGCAGAAGAATTTTTGGTCAGAACCCATTCCTAAGAGCTGGCTGGCACTTTTCCTGGAACAAAAGATTTCCGCTATTTCCTCCGTTGTAAAACAACGCTTGGAAGCTCACGGGTTACCGCTTGATGCGCTCACCGTTTATGAGCTGAAGAATGAAACCCGACTCACCTTGGACGAAAACCAAAAGGTAGTCGGTTCTTTTCTGCTCGAGTTGGAGCGCGAACTTCACGCCCGGCTCGGAGTTCAGGTGGAAGTCCTTCTGGCCGAACGGCAGGATAAAAACAAGCCTCGTGAAAAAGCGACAAAACCCAAAGACGCAGCCGCAAACGAAGCTTCACCTTTGCCACCTGAGGCTAAAGGGGTGTAAGTATCCTGAAGTCCGTAGTTTTTCTTGGGGTGCTCCCTACGCCAGGTCCTCCTCAAACTTTTGACGCAATTGGCCGAAGAGATATTGATGAACCAGTCAGAAGATAAGTCCAAAAAGTCTTTTTTTTACAAAGTCTTAGTTAAGGCTTCGCTCCCTATCACCCTTTTGCTCTTGGCCTGCTCGGCCGTAGGGTACTTTGCGAGTCAAAAGCTGGAACTCAAACTTTCCCTGACTGACCTGCTCCCCGCGAACCACCCTTCCGTGGTGAAGTTCGACAAGATCACCGAAATAGTCGGTGGCGTGGGGTATCTGACGGTCGTACTTCAATCCAACGACAAGCAGACCCACCTGAAAGTTTTGCCTACGCTGGTAAAGGAACTTCAAGCAAGTCCGCTGGTTCGCAGCGCGTTTTTTGAACGTGAGGAATATTTCTTCGCGGGCCGCATGCTCTATTATGTGCCGGTTCCCGAGCTCGTTAAGCTTGATAAAACAATTCGCAAAAACATTCGCGAAAGCAGAAAAAAGGCACTCGACCTCGGCCTCTGGGAAGACAAAGCAAACGGTACCTCCAAAGAAATTGACCCGAAGATCCGCGATGCTGCCAAGAAGGCCGGCAATGTTTTGCCTTATCTTCAATCGAAAGATGGCAAATACGTTTTGTTGATGATCAAGCCGACGTTTGACTCCACCGATCTTGCCGAAACCAAAGCGCTGGTCGCAAGCGTGGAAAAGATTCTCAAAAACACTCTTCCGGCTGAAGTCACCTATCAGTTTGCTGGACGTTACTACCGTAAAATTTCCGATTCCGCTGTCGTTGAACAAGACATCTTCGTGCTCGGCACGGTCTCGTTAATTATGATCGCGCTTGTCCTTTTTATCTACGTACGCAGCATCGCTGCTGTGTCGGTCATTGTGATTCCCGTGCTGATGGGTATCTGCTGCACTTTGGGGCTGGCGTACTACGTTATCGGGCACATCAACATCGTTACGGGTTTTTTACTCGGCATTCTCATGGGACTCGGGACTGACTACGCTATTCACTTGGTCTTCCGCCTGAGAATGGAAAAGCTCGAAGATAACAGCAAGAATTCCGAGCCGGTATGGCGGGCTCTCCAGCATAGTGGTCATGCGATCTTTGTGGGCGCGACCGCCGCCTCCCTGGCTTTCGTTCTTTTATGTTTCAGCGATTTTCGGGCTTTCTCCGAGTTTGGTTTTATTTGCGGCGTGGGGATGGGCATCGTGATGATGATCATCCTGCTCACCTTCTCCAGCCTTTCTCGCTTTTTTGGCCTTACCAAACGCAATTTCGGTGGCACGTCGCTTACGCCAAAATTCCCGCTACCGCTTTTGGATACCAAGAAAAAGTTTCGCATTGGGCTCGCCGTTTCGGTCGTGCTTTGTATCGTCGCTACCCGCGTGAGTTTCGAGTACGATTTCAGCAAAATGTTGGAGCACTCGGCAGAAGTCCAGGAGCTGAGTGATCTGGTTGATACCATTTACGAACGCTCGGTGACTCCGTCTGTTCTATCTGCTCCTTCTCGTGAGATGGCGAAAGAGGCTGAAGATTTCCTTACGAAAAATTATGTCCCAGGCGTAATCGATGTGGTCCGCAGCGGAGCTTCCATCATTCCGGAAGACCAAGTCGCCAAGAAAGCGATCATCGACAAAATTAAAGCGCAGATTGATCCTCTTAAAGACAAATGGCTCGAGAAGCAGCTCGATGTTCCGGCGGCTGCCATCCGACGCTGGGCCGTGGCAAAGCCTTTCGCCTTCGACAACCTACCCATCCATCTACAAGATTTATTCCGCGGAAAAAGCCAGTCGGATTTCCTGATGTACATCTACCCGGCTTCTAACGTGAAGCTCAATACGGCTCCAGGCGTTCATGCTTTTGCGGGAATGATACGAGATTTGGAGAAGCATTTTCCGGACTTGCTCTCGGGCTCAGACGCCGTTGTTTTCGCCGACATTTTAGATCTCATTAAACGCGACGGTGGAATTATATTGGCAGGCATATTGGCCATGGTCGCACTGATTATTTGGCTTAACCTTCGTGACTGGGAAAGCTTCGTCTACAGTTTCTTCCCGCTTCTACTCGCTTTCCCCATTGGGATGGGCCTGATGGCTATTCTGGGAATCAAGTTCAACATTTTCAATATTGCGATCATTCCGAGCTTTGTGGCGATAGGGATCGACGTGCCTATTCATATTACCCACCGTGCCCGCGAAGTCGGTTCCGGGTTTAAAGCGGCCCGCGATCTGGCCTCTGCGGTAAACCTGACTCTGGCCGCGACAGCCATCGGGTTCGGCGTACTCATTTTCGCCCGCGCCGGCGTACTACGTAGCCTGGGTTGGCTGGCGCTACTAGGCACCTTGTCTATTTGGTGGGTCGGCATGTTCCTGTTGCCCGCCGTACTGGAAAAGAAATACCAAAAAAAAGCCCGCAAAGCCGGACGCTCAAGCCTTGAAAGCGACCTGAAGGCCGCACCCGATTCCACTAAAAAGCTGGGCCGCGCCGACAGCGCGAAGAATCTGCACGTTTAGCTCCCCTTTTCACCCCTTTCTAGACTTAAAAAGCTACTTTATTTCAAATACTTAGTGCCCGGATTGATTCCCCTCCCGAAACACACTATAAGGTGCCTTCAGTCGGAGCCATGGAAATCCAAACGGAAAATAAGTCGCCCTCCCCAAAAACACGGCGACCCATGCGCCTTGACCCTAGGCCTCCCCGCATCTCCCGGGTCAATTTTTTGCCGACCCTACCGTCTTTACTTGCCACTCCTAGGGTTCCGATTATCCACCGTGACATCAGCTGGCTCCAGTTCAACGAACGGGTACTCGAGCAAGCCCGCCCCACGAGCAACAATCTTCCTCTGGAGCGGGTGAAGTTCCTCGCGATCTCAGCTTCGAACCTCGATGAATTTTTTATGATCCGAATGGCCTCGCTAAGCCGCGAACTTCTACTCAGCAGAAGTCACAAGAAAGCGTTCGAAGATCTTGAACGGGTAAAGAAGCTTCTGTTGGAAAAAGTACTGCGCTTTGGGGCGCGCCAATCGGAGATTTTTGATTTTCTTTCTACAGAACTGGGGAAGTTCGAAATCTACTTGGTGGGTGACCCGACTCGAGAAGAGAAAATGCGTAAGATGGGCAAAATGCTCTTTGAGCAGCATATTCTTAAAGAACTAAAGCCACCCGAAACTTTTTCGTTCCACAATCTTTCTCAGCTCGACAATCTTGAAATGGCGGTCATTTTTCCCGACGGCCTCTGGTATCGCATTCCGCGCTCGTTACCTTCCGTGATCAGCTTCGCGCCGGATGAAAACAAAGATACCCCGGCTTATTTCTTCTTTTTGGATCGCCTACTGCTCGCCTACCTGGGACAAACGTTTATGGCGCGTGGAGCTCCTGCGATAGTTCGCCTCACGCGGGATGCCGATGTCACCAGTGGCCTGATTGAGCAAGGCACCGAACCAACCCCCGATGTGATTCGCACTGTTTTAAGTGATCGTGATCGCGGACGTCCCGTGCGTTTGCAATACAAGGGACATCTTTCAGCGGACTTCTTGGAACGAGCCTCGGCGCAGCTCAACTTGGCCCCCGAGCAAGTATTACCCGCGCCCATGAGCATGTGTTTACCCGGTCTGTGGACGGTAGTGGATAAATTTGCCAAAAAGAAGAAACTGAAAAAGAAGTCGAAAAAGAAAGTCATTTACCCTGCGATCAAGTCTTTCTTGCCGGCACCTTTCGAAAACCCTCATCAGTTGTTTGATAAGCTAAAAGAGCGCGACTATCTTTTGCATCATCCCTACGACTCCTTTGAAGCTTTTGTCATTTGGATTGAAGAAGCCTGCCGGGATCCCAAAGTAACTTCCATTGAGCTGACAGTTTATCGCCTGGGAACTTTGTCACCCATTATTCCCTTCCTTAAAAAGGCAGCCAAAACGACCAACGTGGGAATTGTCATCGAGCTACGCGCGCGTTTTGACGAAGGCAACAATCTCATGATTGCGGAAGAGCTTTCGAAAGCCGGGATTCGGGTCACGTTTGGTTACGGCAAACTTAAAGTACACGCGAAAATGGCCGTGATCACCCGGCAAGAAAAAGATGGGCCCAGGCTCTATACCCATCTGTCGACCGGAAACTACAACGCCAAAACGGCGAAGATGTATACCGACCTGGCCATACTCACCAGCAATCAAGAGATTGGAAAAGATGCCCGTATCTTCTTTGATGCGGTTTGGAAGGGCACTATCCCCACGGGATTCAAGCATTTGGTCTTGGCCCCCACAGCGCTCCATCGCCGCCTCTTGTCGCTTATTCAAACCGAAATTCGCGCCGCGATCCGAGGAGAAAATGCCCGGATAGTTGCGAAGATGAATGCCCTTGTAGATGAGCAAGTAATCGCCCATCTCTATCGTGCGTCCCAGTATGGGGTGAAGATTGACCTAATCGTGCGTGGCGCGTGTTCGCTGATCCCCAAAGTGGAAGGCCTCAGCAAAAACATTCGCGTGATGAGTATCATCGATAGATACTTGGAACACAGTCGCTTTTATTATTTCGAGAGTTCCAAACAGATGTATCTCTCGAGTGCGGATTGGATGCCTCGCAACTTCTTCAAACGCCTCGAAATCGCTTTCCCTGTGCTAGATCCCCGTCTTTTCAAATATTTGGAGAAAACCGTCATCCCCACGCTTCTCTCCGATACCGTTAAAGCACGCGAGCTAACCGCCCAGGGGACTTGGAAGAAAATCACCACACGCGTGGGTCAACCACCGTTGCGTGCTCAATTTGAATTTGTTGATATGGCCCAGCGGGGATATAAATCGACCTCGCTATCCTAAGAGGGTCTTATGCCTGATTGCAAAAAGCTGATTTTGGTACGCCACGCTCATCGCGATACGGATGAGGGACGCGAGCGAGACAATGGTTTGAGTCAAAAAGGTTTCCGCCAGACGGAAAAGGTATTGTCTTATTGGCTCCAGCAACCGCTTCCGGGTGCGGCGTTTATATCAAGCCCCAAGCGCCGATGCGTAGAGACCTTAGAGCCCTTGGCCCAAGAACTAAAACAGTCCTTAGAGATTGATCCCTCACTGGACGAGCAGCGAAAACATGAGTCCGATGCCGCCTTCCGCGCCCGGGTAAAGCACAGCCTTAACGCTCTTAAAGATTCTTCTGCCCCGATTGTGGTCGTTTGCAGCCATAGTGACTGGCTTACTTCCGCGCTCGAGGAACTCACCGGCGAACCCGTTGAACTTAAAAAGGGCGCTTGGACTGAGTACACCCTCCACTAACCCCGTCGCCTAAGTTCTAAAAGGTGCCAGGCACCTTTTGGAACCCTTAAGGAAGAATGCGGGCGAGAGCAAATTGGCCGGCCCCGTTAAATTGCGATTCACCGGCGAGAATGATTTTGCCATCGCTTTGGACTTGAACGGAGTGGGCCACTTCGAGAGGCTTTCCGAAGTCGAAAACGCTGGTACCCGGAAAACGTTCAAAGTTGCCAAATCCCTCATCCAATTTTCCCTCTGGCGTGTAGCGCGCCAAACAAAAATCGATATTGTTCGACCCTGGACCAAAAGGATCAGTACACTCGCCGGCGGCGAGAATCTTGCCGTCTTTCTGAAGGGCAAGAGAGCGGATGGTATCGTCACCGTAGCCAATGGGTGTGGTAACCACGCCATTCACGCCAAATTTCGCATCCGGCACACCTTGCGCGTCGAGCTTAATCAACAGAAAATCAAAATCATTTCCCGTGAAAGTTTGTCCACCAACCAAGATACCGCCGTCAGAAGTCGAAACAATGGACCAGGCCTCATCCTGTCCACGGTTGAGATCGTACTTCACCACACCGGGCATGGGGCTATTGGGCTGCTGGAAAGTCAGATCAAACCCTCCGCCTTCATTTAGGCGAGAAATCATCAGGGATTTTTCCAAACCGAAATTGTAATAGCCGGTGGCAATAATTCTTTTTTGTGCGTCCATTCCCGCGCAGTAAACGCGGACCTCTTCGCGGTCTTTTAGACGGATAATTTGCACTCCTTGATTACCGAAGGATTTATCCAAAGTCCCGTTCGCGTGAAACCGCATCATGAGCGGGTTGAACCATCTGCGCGTGGTTCCGTCGGGGTTGTTGCGAGTGTGCCCGATTACAAGGAAACGACCGTCCGCAAGCGGCAACACTTTGCGTGTATAGCTGTGCTGAACGCCGAGTGAAATAAGGGCCAAACCGTTGGTTCCAAAAGTCGAATCCAACGTTCCATTTGGCAAGTAACGACCCAATCCGATGTTTGCTCCACGCAGTTCGCCGCGATTCCATCCCGTCACCAGAATTTTTCCATCTGGTTGAACTAGCAGGTCAGAGATGCGCCCCTGTTGCTTGCCAAAGGAGTTGACGACGCTTCCGGCGTTACCGAAAAAAGGGTCGAGAATCCCATCTTTTGAATATTTAGCGATAGCCCAGTCTGCGTAATCGCCACTAGCATGGTCTAACTGAGACCGCCCCGCCGCAATAATGGCGCCATTGGCATCAAACGCAATTTCGCTGATGGCATCAACGCGCGGACCAATATCGGTAAGAACTTGGCCACCGTTTCCAAAAGTGGGATCAAGATGGCCAGGCGCGGCCATCAACTGGAAAGGGAGAATCAAAAGAGAAACGGCAAGGTGAAGAGTTTTCATGGAGCCTCATGGAAATGGACGGGATACCTTCTATTTTACCAGTACGCTGGCGTGGGAACGGCGCAACAAAGAGTAAGCACAGGAAGGTACGGTATAATAAGGACATGTTTGAAGTCGTGATTGATTGGCGGTGCTTTCAAAAAGGTGGCATCTACCGGTATTTCATTGAAATACTGCCTCGCATAGCAAAGGAACCAGATGTAACGCTGAGTTACCTGGGCAACGCGAGCGCGGTGCTTAGTCCTCCTTCCATTCCGGATGCACACCACTTAGAGAGGATCACTCCGAAAGCCACCTGGTTTCCAGAAGGTCGTATTAAACGCCAACTCTCGCAGTGGCGGCAGAAAGTCGATGCGGCGGTTTGGCGCGCCCAGCTCAAACAAAAAAAACACGCCGTTTTTCAATCGACGCACTACTCCCAGGCTCCGCACGCAGGCTTACCCGAAGTGGTGACCATTCACGATCTCATTCCCGAATTAATGCCAGAACACACCGTGGGCGATGTCTTCGATGAGCTTCGTCGCGACAAGGCACTCGCGATTAAAAGAGCGACTTACCTTTTGGCAAATTCAGAAACCACCAAAAGAGACCTCGTGAAGATTTACGGTGTCGCCGAAAATCGGGTTTCCGTCACCCCGCTGGGAATCGACAGCACTTTCTTTTCCCTGCGGTCATCTCCACAGGAAAAAGCCACTGTCCGAGAAAAATTTGGGCTCCCTTCTGAACCCTTTCTTCTCTATGTGGGCGCGCGGCTGCAGTACAAGAACTTCATCAATGTGCTTCACGCGCTAAAGCACCTTTCTTCGCACACACTGGTCGCAGCGGGACACCCTTGGAACGATGAAGAAAAAGCCCTCATGCGATCACTTGGTATTAGTAAGCGGGTGTATCTCGCCACAAATCCCACAGAATCCGAACTTCGCACGCTTTACCAAATGGCTGGCTGCTTTGTTTATCCCTCACTCTACGAAGGATTCGGATTGCCCATTCTCGAAGCTATGGCTTGCGGTACACCAGTGGTAGGCGCTCGTGGGGGATCGATTCCCGAGGTCGCCGGAGACGCTGCTCTTTTCTGCGACCCCCTGGATCCGGTGAGCATTGCCAAGGCCTGCGAACAGGCTTACGATCCGGCTGTGGCGCAGCGTTGCGTGGAGAGAGGAAAAAACCGCGTCGCGAGTTATTCGTGGGATGAAACAGCCTCTCTTACCGTCGCTTCCTACAGAAAGGTTTTGGGAGTTTAGTTTTGCGCATTCGACTTCTGCTCTTAATCTCACTCTCCTCGCTAGTGTTCCCCTCGTGTAGCTCGCGCGAAGTATTGAAAGACCGCGGGGGCGCACTCCGGCCGACTACTTTCTCTCAAACTTTTTCGGATGATCTGGAAATAGGGCCCCTAGTTGAGGCAATGGAAAAACAGGTCGCGCTGTTTGAAGGCTCCCCCGCCTATCCTCATCCGCTAGTTTTTGGCAGCCGAATCTACGCCCCCACGGAGTATGCGCGGGGACTGCGCGCCTTTATGCAAGTCGCGAAAACAAAACCGCGCCACGAGGCGCTGGCTTGGTTGAAACGCTGGTTTGATGTTTATGAGGTTTATGGCACTAAGGACTGGTCGGAAGTTTTTCTGACTTCCTACTTCGAGCCCGTACTGGAAGGATCTCGGGTGCGGACGGCTCGCTTTTCCTCTCCTTTACTACTACGTCCACCTGATTTGGTAGACGTCGACCTAGAAAAATTTGGGAATCGATTTCAGAGCATTCGCCAAATGCGAGGCCGCATTGAGAAAGATGCCGACGGCAGAATGCGCCTTGTTCCTTTTCCTGATCGCAAAGAAATTGAAACCGAAAAGGCGCTAAAGAAGCAAAAGCTGGAAATTGCGTGGGTCGATCCCATCGACGGATTTCTGCTCCAGATTCAAGGCTCGGGAACGGTAATCCTAGAAGGTGGCAAGGAACTCAGGCTTGGGTATGATGGCCAGAACGGGCACCCGTATGAATCTATCGGAAAGTTCGTCGGCGCCATTCCTCTGTCGGAACTCAATCTGATTACTTTGGAGGCGCATCTACGCTCCCTCTCCTCCAATGACCTGCATAAGATCTTAAACCAGAATCCGAGCTATGTTTTCTTCCGCCATCTTGATGGCAAACCACTCACCTACATTCGTTCCGAAGTGGTGGCGGGAAGAACAATTGCTACCGATACGCGCTACTTCCCTAAAGGGGCGCTTGCGTACCTAAGTTTTCCCAAGCCCCAGTTCAAGGGTCCCTACTTACAAGCCCCGGCAGGGTGGGAACGCACCAGTCGACTCGTACTCGACCAAGACACAGGCGGAGCCATTCGAGGGGGCGGACGTGTCGACCTGTTCTGGGGTCGCGGGCCGGAGGCAAAACTCAACGCCTCGGTGGTCAAGCACCCGGCACAGCTTTACTACCTTGCCCCCAAACAAGAGCTCTTAGCTCGCCTCTCACGAGGACCTGTCGTCGGAAGTCTGCGAAAGTAAGCTAGCGCACTACTTAAAAACCTTTTCCCTGGTTTGTTGACGCCTTCTGGGGGCGGTGGCAAATTGAAAATTCACCATGAGTTCCGGTCAACGCCTCAATCCCGAGCAAAAGCTCGCCGTCGATCACAACACGGGCCCTCTTCTTATCCTAGCCGGAGCCGGCTCCGGGAAGACGACTGTGCTGGTTTCTCGGACCGAGCGCCTTCTACGCGAAGGAATCGTCCGTCCCGATCAGCTCTGCGTTCTCACTTTCACCAACAAGGCCGCAAAAGAGCTTAAGGGGCGCGTCACTCGAAAACTCAAAGGAAAGGCCGAAGGGCTTTTTGCAGGCACCTTCCATTCCTTCGGACTCCAGATCTTGCGTAAGCACCATGAGAAACTTGGATTACCGAAGTTCTTTTCCGTGGTGGACTCCAAGGATAGCGCGGCTCTGATGAAGGAATGCGTGAGCGACCTGCGCACCGGCAAAGCCGGGTACGATATTGATGATCTGATGCGTCTTATTTCGGAATGGCGCCAAAAGGGCCAAACCA
Source organism: Bdellovibrionota bacterium (assembly GCA_041751875.1). Classification (GTDB taxonomy): domain Bacteria; phylum Bdellovibrionota; class FAC87; order UBA2466; family JACKAF01; genus JBGSIC01. The sequence continues at coordinate 96,645 of JBGSIC010000032.1, read as the reverse complement.
AAGCCCAAAAAGACGAAGCCTACGAAGTGGCCGCCGAGGTGTTACTTCCCAAATACCTGCGAAAGCTTCAGCTACTCGGAGCGGTAGATTTCGATGGCCTACTGCTGCGCCCGCTCGAGCTGATGGAAAGCAACGCCCACATCTGCGAGCAGCTCCAGTCGACCTACCAGCAGGTCATGGTGGATGAGTTTCAAGATACCAACGGCACCCAGATGCGGCTACTTAACAAGCTCGTCGCGCCTCATAAAAATCTTTCCGTAGTGGGAGATGATGACCAATCTATTTATGGTTGGAGAGGCGCTAAGATATCGAATATATTAAATTTTCCAAGTCTCTATACAGGTTGCAAACTCGTGCGACTCGAAACCAACTACCGCTCCACACCCGCCATCTTGGCGCTCGCGAACCACATCATCGCGCAAAATCCTCAACGCCACCCGAAGACTTTGCGCCCCGGTATTTCCACGACCGAACAAGCCCTTCCCGAACTCTCCGTTTACGATACAGCCGAGGAAGAAGCGGAGTATGTGTGCACTCAGCTCGCCTCGCAAAAAGAAAACGGCAGAAAGTATAAAGACTTCGCGGTGCTCTATCGCTCTAATAGCCAGGGCGCGCTGATGGAAGCAGAACTTCGCTCACGCGAAATTCCCTACCGCATCAGCGGGGGAACAGGTTTTTTTGATCGCAAGGAAACCCGTGACGCTCTTGCTTACCTGCGCACAGCACTACGGGCGTCCGACGTTTCCCTTCGCCGCATCTGGAACACCCCTTCTCGCGGTTTGGGAGAAAGCACTCTGGAAAAAATTGGCAACCACTGCCAATCGCACAATATTTCTTTTGTAAAAGCCACAAAAGGATGGCGGACCTTTGGTATTGAGCCCTCCATCGGAGCGAAAATTGATCTCCTCTGGAGCCAGATTCTCAAATTGAAAATGGATCTCGAACAAGCGGGCCAGTTTCCTAGCACCGTGTTCATGCCCTTTCTTCAGATGATTGGTTACAAGCAGTACCTTGAGAAACATTCGAAAGATTCTGTCGTCGCGGGACGCCGCTGGCAGTATCTCCAAATTTTTGCTGAAGTGATGGATTCCTTCGCAAAACGCGCCGTAAATGTTCAGGAGGGCTTGGCCGATTTCATCGAGGCGATGGAACTGCGAGACAATGTGGATCACAAGGAAAACGAAGACCGTGTAAACCTTTTAACTCTTCACGCGTGCAAAGGACTAGAGTTTCCCGTCGTTTATCTTTTGGGCGTTGAGGAAGATATTCTTCCCCACAAAACATTGGGCTCTGACGTGAGCGAAGAGCGCCGGCTTTTTTACGTGGGTATTACGCGCGCGATGGAAAGGCTTTTTCTATCTCACACCCGTTCCCGTCAGCGGCACGGAAAAGCGATGCAAGTCGCTCCATCCCGTTTTCTCAATGCCTTAGGCCCGGAGCTTATTATTAAGCACGACGGCCCACCAAAGGGGGACCCGGAGAGACGTAAGCAAATGGTGGCGGCACTTTTTTCACGTCTGGATGCACTCGACGGCAAAGCCGTTACGAAAAGTCCTTAACCGTTTTTACGGTTTCCATTTCTCTAGGTTGTAAGCCGCGTCCCAAAAATTCCATTCGTACACCACCGAGCGCTCGAAAGCCGAAAGCATTTCCTCACGCTCCGAAGCCGATACCTCTTTGGCGAGTTTGTCCGCAATTGCGATCACTCTACGCACGGAGTCTTCGTATCCCGGGCTAGCGTACATCGCTATCCAACGTTGGTAGGGATTCGGCGTCACCGCTACCTTCTTCAAATGCTTACCGACTTCCATGTACACCCAGTAACACGGCAATAAAGCCGCAACCTTTGCTCCTCGATTTCCTAAAGTTACATTCGCAATTAGGTGGTTACAGTACGCCGTGTTGGTGGGGGCCATTCCGACTGAAATCTTTCTTCCATACCGTTTCAAAAAATCATCCTGCACGCCCTTTTCTGCCTGAATGGACGATTCCGCTTCTTTTTTGAAGAAGGTGGCGTCTTCGGCTGAAGATCCTTCCGCGACCACCAGAAGCGCTTTTGCGAAACAATTTAAATAGCGAGCGTCCTGCTCTAGATAGAAAATAAATTTATCCTCGGCGAGCTTACCGCTGGCTAAGCCAGTGATAAACGGATGCTTGAGGATGGCATCGTAAGTGGGACGAGCCCGTGCCCACGCCTCTTCCGAAAAGGTTTTTGCTTGCGCACTTGCCGCAACAAAAACAACTAACGCAAAAAACACGACCTTGAACATGCCTGACCTCGTAAATGACTTAACTAGTTTCCCCACCACGGCCAAAAGTGATGGACCGGACCATGCCCTTCCCCTAGCCGATAGGCGGCCCCGAACCGAATCGCTTCACTCAAGTATTGTTTGGCTTTTCCCACCGCCACGACCGGAGCCTCTCCCTTCGCCAAAAACGCTGCGATAGCTGACGACAACGAACAACCGGTTCCGTGAGTGTTTTTCGTATCTAAGCGGGGGCCTTCAAACCACCTCACCTCGCCCGTTTCTGCATCAAAAAAACAGTCGTCACACTGTTTAGCGTCTCGGTGCCCGCCCTTTAGCAGCACCGATTTAGGCCCTAGGGATGCTAGCGCTTTCGCCGCGCTCGTCATCTCTTCGGGAGTCCTCACCTTTTGACCGAGTAAGGCCTCGGCCTCAAACAAATTGGGAGTCAAAATCCGCGTCAGAGGAAACAACTGTTTTACCAGCGCCTCGCGAGCATTTTCTTGGAGAAGGGCATCACCGCTTTTGGCGATCATCACAGGATCTAATACCGTATTGGTGTAAGAAAATTGTTTCAGCTCTGCCGCAACCGCTTCAATAATGGGCTCGTTAAAAAGCATCCCTATTTTAATGGCATCGGCACCGATATCGCTTAGGACCGCGCGAATCTGAGCCGACACGACTTGCGCAGGGCAATCCGCAATGCCCGTCACGGAAGTTGTATTTTGTGCTGTGATCGCGGTAATCACGCTCATTCCGTAAACGCCCAGAGCGGAGAAAGTTTTCAAATCGGCTTGAATGCCCGCTCCCCCGCCGCTATCGGAGCCTGCAATAGTTAGTGCCCGGTAATAGGAACGTACGGGACGCATCTTTGGAGCGCTTTCCCCCCATACAGACTTCAGAGCCGTCGCCGCCATCTTAGCATTCGGCTCACCACAAATAGCCGATACAACCGCAATGCCGTCTGCTCCGGCCGCTCTAACGGCAGCCGCATTGGAAGAAGACACGCCTCCAATGACCAGCAAAGGAAGAGCCGTCAACTTGCGTGCACGCCTGAGTCCCTCAATTCCCCAGGGCTTACCTAGATCTTTTTTTGTGACGGTGTCAAAAAGCGGGCTAAGCGCCACGTAGTCGGGTTGCAGTAAATCGGCTTCTCTTAACTGTATCTCGTTTTCGACGGACAGGCCGATCACTCTGTGGGGACCCAGCAGCGAACGCACCACGGAATAGGGCAAGTCCGACTGGCCAAGATGGACCCCCGCAGCGCCTAGGGCCAGGGCCACATCCACGCGGTCATTAATAATGAGGGGAATGTCTTTTCGGTCCAGCAACGTTTTGAGTTCGCGGGCAAGACTCCAAAACATTCTATCCGAAAGGTGCTTCTCGCGAAGTTGGACGGCGCTGACTCCGCCCTCGACAGCTTCGGCTACCACTTCTTTTATGTCGCGTTTGCCGCACGCGTCGGCTTGGACCACCAAGTAAAGTGAAAAATCAGGCGTCAAGACGCTCGACCTTCAAGTTCTCTTCGATGTAGGCCAAATCGATCGTAAAAAGTGCATCGAGGAAGTGAGGAACAAAAGTTCCTGGACCCTGGCAAAGTTTTTCAGCCATCTCTCCGCACAGGCCCATCACCGCCATGGCGTGTACCGCACCCACCCAATAGATGGGGTTTACTGCGCAGAAAGCCCCTACCACGGCGCTTGCCGTACATCCCATCGCGGTAACCTTGGGCATAAGGGCCGAACCATTTCTGACTACCCAGCTGCGATCCCCGGCTACAATGTAGTCTCGCTCACCTGTTACCACGACGATAAGATTACGTTCGCGCGAAAATTTCTGTGCATGTTCCCAAGCGTGTCGACTGGAAACGGTGGAATCAACCCCGCGGTTGGCGCCCCACCCTCCGCACAAGGAAAGCACTTCACTCCCGTTGGCTTTTACAATGGTAGTGCGATTCATTTCCAGAAGTTCGCGCGCCACGTCGGTGCGGTATTGGCTGGCTCCGCATCCCACCGGATCCAAAATAACAGGCTTCTTCTTCTGTATCGCAATGTCAGCAGCTTTTTGCATCGACTCTACCCAGTGATGGCTAAGAGTGCCGATATTTAACACCAAGGCCCCGGAGTGGCTGACCATCTCCTTCATCTCTTGCTGGGAATGGGCCATGACGGGCGAGGCTCCCAAAGCCAAAAGCGCGTTGGCGCTGATATTCATCGCCACATAGTTGGTGATGTTGTGAATAAGCGGACTTTGACTGCGAATTAACTCAATGTCCTGCCAAACGGATGCCGCGGTTACTGAAAAATGACCATCAGACATAAGTTCCTTTAAAAAAAGGGAGTAAAAGTTGGATTCGAAAGTCCATCACACTTCCTCCGCTGGTTCAAACCAGTTCAGGTTCTGGGGTTGAGCCGTGCTCTCTCAGCCAATGAGGCACCCCCGGCGATGAGTTTTTATAAGAGAACAGGGCAACTATTTCAAGTGATGGAAAGGGGAGACAAAAAGCTAGTGAACGCTGCGACCGTAGAGCAGACTGGGCACGGGGGGCTGAAACAAAAGCTGCTGAGGATTGGCGGGAAAGGCAGGGGACCCTAAGCGTACTAACACCCGACTTGAACCGGGTGACCCTATAATGACATCGGGAAGCCGATCCCCATTAAGATCCCCTGGAACAGACAACGACATTCCAAAGTTATCCGTTGAACCGTTCTCTGTGATCGTAGGACGAAACAGCAAGTCCCATCGGCTTCCGCCCAGCTGAGTTTCCCGGCCACCCCAAAAAACATACCCCAGCCCTACGCCGGCGATACTTCCGGTAGGCAACGGATCTACGCCTTCGTAATCAGGCGGAGTGTAATCAGCATTCGGCGCTCCCACAATTAGGTCGCTTAAGCCATCGCCGTTGATATCAGCGGCGGCCAAGGTAAATCCGAAGTAGGCCTGGTTGGGAAAAAGGACGGTCGCATCAATTTTTTCCTTATCCGTAGAACCAGGAAATCCAATGATCTGGTTGGGCAGGTTGAATGCGGGAGTAGGTGCCACTCGCGCCGTTTCCGATAGATCAGCAATGGCCGTTTCTTTTATCGGATCCAACCAACCGGGGGAACCATAATAAACTAGCACCGCACCACATCCCTCACCGGAAAGCGTCGTACACGTCAGACGGGACTCATTTGCACCAATCGCAAAGTCTGACTGACCATCCCCGTTAAAATCTCCAATGGCCATCCCGACACCAAATTGCGGATTTGATTCAGTCCCTGGATAACGAAAAGTGCGCCTGGCGCGGTGGTTAATTCCCGTGGCGGAGCCAAGAAACACGCTCGCCTGTCCGGTGCACGCCTCGCTGGGAGCTGTGCAGTTCCTGGAATCTAAAGAGCCAAAAACTAAATCGGAATAACCGTCGTTATTGAGATCACCCGTGAAAGAGCTAGAAAAACCGAACCCGAGGAATTTATTCTCGAGGTCGGGATTGCTAAGCCGAGAGTAGCGGAACCCCGAAGTATTGGGTGCACCGTAGTAAACAAAAACTTTACCGCAATCAACACAAGCTACGGTTTCCCCGTTCCCGATGTCCGCCGTGTTCGCTGCAACAAAAAAGTCGCCAAAGCCGTCACCGTTCACATCACCGGCCGCGCCTGCGGTAAAACCAAACTGGGGATTATCACTATCGTGCTCGACGTCGGGATAACTCAACCGCAGTGTGCGACTCGCACTCGGTCCGTTGGGCCCACCGAAGTACACAACGGCCTCTCCACAAAACCGAGCCTGAGGAAAATCTTCGGTGATAGGACAGTCCGTGCTGCTACCCGGATTTCCAATCAACACATCGCCATAAGCATCCCCGTTCACATCTCCAATGAAAGCGGCGTTTCGGTTACCCAATGTGCTGAAAGCATAGTTCCCGTTATTGAGCGGAAGCGTGACGAGTTTTGTTAGGCCGGAAAAAATCGTGGCGTTCGTATTTGAAACCACCATGAAATCGATGATCCGATCGCGGTTAGTATCGCGATTAAACGCGTAGAGATTCAGCTGACCGACGAAGTTCGTACAACGGCCCAGAATGAAAACCGCCGCAATCAGCAATATTAGAGTCGATGTGGCTCGAACCACGTGCATCATACACTCCGCCAACATCACGATATCATTCTGAACTCGCTCAATTATTAAGGAGGCGTTTTAGTTTTCCCTAGCGTGTGGCTAGACTCCATGCAGCCTAACTCGTGCCTAAAACGCCGAACTTCTAGCCGGGCTGTACTGAGCGCACGCATTTCGTGCCTAAACCGCTTCGATGGGGCCTCCCACGCGGCGAAGAGGTTTTTTGCACCCTTGACGTAACGCGCCATAATAATTGACTTTTTGAGTGAGCCTTTTGCCAAATCTGGACGGTCTTGGGGCGGAAGGGTATAAATTACGCTTATCTTCTGATAAGAGGGGCAGCACCATGGAAACTTTCGACCTTTCTTCCCATCGTCTCAACGTTAAACGCGTCTTGAGAAACCCGACTCCCGCACGGCTCTACGAAGAAGCTCTGCAAAACGAAGAAGGAAGCGCCATTTCCGACACCGGTGCCCTCATCGTAAGTTCGGGTGAGAAGACAGGCCGAAGCCCCAAGGACAAACGCATTGTCAGCGGTGGGCCCAGTGAAAAAGATGTTTGGTGGGATGCGGTTAACATCAAGTTGGAACGCCAAACCTTCTTAATCAATCGCGAGCGCGCGATTGATTACCTAAATACCTGCCCTCAACTATTCGTCATCGATGGTTACGCGGGCTGGGATCCCAAGTACCAAATTAAGGTGCGGGTCATTTGCTCACGCGCCTACCACGCTCTTTTCATGCACAACATGCTCATTCGTCCGACGGCCGAGCAGCTTAAGACTTTTGGAGAGCCGGACTACACGATTTACAACGCGGGCAAATTTCCCGCAAACCGCTACACGCGCGAAATGACGTCGACCACGAGCGTGGACTTAAGTTTCGAAGACGGTGAACTCATCATTTTGGGAACGCAATACGCCGGCGAAATGAAAAAGGGCATTTTTACGGTCATGAATTATTTCATGCCCAAAAAGGGCGTGCTCTCCATGCACTGCTCAGCCAATATTGGGGAAAAGAAAGACCTTTCTCTTTTCTTTGGTCTTTCCGGAACCGGAAAAACCACTCTTTCTGCCGATCCTCTTCGAAAGCTTGTGGGCGATGATGAACACTGCTGGTCGGACACAGGAATTTTTAATATCGAAGGCGGTTGCTACGCAAAATGCGTAAACCTCTCGGCGGAAAAAGAGCCCGAAATTTTCAACGCCATTCGCTTTGGAACCGTGCTTGAGAACGTAAAATATGACGAAACCACTCGTAAGGTGGACTACGACAATATTTCAATTACGGAAAACACCCGCGCTTCCTACCCGATCGAGTTTATCCCGAATATTCAGATCCCGTGCGTCGGCGATCACCCGAAAAACATTGTGTTTCTCACCTGCGACGCGTTTGGCGTGTTGCCTCCGGTAAGCCGCCTTACTGCACCTCAAGCGATGTACCACTTTATCAGTGGCTACACGGCAAAAGTTGCAGGCACCGAAATGGGCGTCACCGAACCCCAAACCACTTTCTCGGCCTGCTTCGGGGCCGCCTTCATGGTGTGGCACCCGTCGAAATACGCGGAGCTACTCGCCGAAAAGATGAAGAAGCACAACACACAAGTTTGGCTGGTTAACACGGGATGGTCTGGCGGCGCCGCTGGTGTCGGCTCGCGCATTTCCCTAAAGCACACCCGCGCCATCATCGACGCCATTCACTCAGGTGAACTAAGCGACGCGCCCACCAAGCGCGATCCCGTATTCGACTTCGAATACGTTACGGCTTGCCCGAACGTACCCGAAAAAGTGCTGTCGCCGCGAAATGCTTGGGCGGATCCGGCGGCGTACGATGCCAAAGCGCAACGGCTCGCGCAGCTCTTTATTACGAACTTCCAAAAGTTTGAAAAGGGTTGCTCTGCTGAAATCTTAAACGCGGGTCCTAAACTGAAAAAGGAAGAAGCCCCGAAGAAACTTTCGACTGAGGCGCCTGCGCCCAGCTTACGCCACTAGCGTTTCTTTTTTTTCTGGGCTTTGCGAGGAGCCACTTCTGAAGGTCCAGGCTTAAGCTTTAAAAGGAGCAGTAAACCCGGAATGGCTATTACCGTGCAAAACAAGAAGAAGCCCGGCCAACCCAAGTGCTTGGCCAGATAGCCACTGCTTGAACCAAAAATCACCCGTGGCACCCCCATCAAACTGGAAAGTAGCGCGTACTGGGTCGCGGTAAAGCGCCTATCGGTGAGGCTTGCCATATAGCCCACATAAGCCGCGGTTCCCATTCCACTCGAGAGATTTTCAAAACTAACGACGGTAGCAAGCATAGCCACCGAAGGCCCCGCCGTTGCCAACACCGCAAAACAAACCGTCGAAGCAGCCTGCAAAATTCCAAAAACCCAAAGAGAACGAAAAATTCCCATCTTCATCATCACGGCCCCTCCGATGAGGCCCCCCGCGATGACTGCCCAAAATCCGAAAAGTTTCGAAACAACTCCAATTTGCGTTTTGGTGAACCCGATGTCCAAGTAGAAGGGGTTGAGCATGTCGCTCGCCATCTGGTCGCCGATTTTAAACAGCAAGATAAACACCAAAATTTCAATCGCACCCGATCGGGAAAAATATTCCACGAGCGGCTGGACAAACGCCTCTCGCAACGATTTGGGAGGCGCAATTTTAGAATCCACACGGGGTGAAAGAATCGTAAATACCAAGGAAACTGCCATGGCGACGGCCATCGTGCAGTAGCTCGCCTTCCATCCATAAGCGTCGGCGATGGGGAGTGCCCCCGCGCCAGCGAGCAGCAAACCGAGGCGGTAACCATTTACCGCAAGCGCCGATCCAAAGCCCAGTTCTTCGTCCTTTAAAATCTCTCGTCGGTACGCATCGACTACAATGTCTTGGCTTGCGCTAAAGAGCGAGACAAAGAAGGCAATGACAGCAATGGGCCACGGGGAAGCGGCCGGGTTGGAGAAAGCCATGGCCACGAAGCAGACCGCAAGCAGGGCCTGACAGATGACAATCCAGCCCCGCCTTCGATCGAGGAAGGGCGGAACGAAACGATCTAACAGAGGCGCCCACAAAAATTTCAATGTGTAAGGGAAGCCTACCAGCGCGAAAAGGCCGATGAGGGTGAGATCAACGCCCTGATCTTTCATCCAAGCGCGAAGAGTTCCGCCGATTAAGAGGAGAGGAAGCCCCGAAGCGAAACCCATAAACAGGACAGCAAGCATCCGCTTCGAAAAGATCGATCGCCAAATTTTTCCCATGGGCTAAAGAATACCACTATTTGGTCATTGCGAGGAGCGAAGCGACGAAGCGCTCTCGTTGCCTTTCCGCTTCTGTATAGCATCGCCCACGTAGAGCGCGAAAATCGCGATCGCCGCGCCCACCACGGTGTCCGAAAGGTAGTGAAAGCGTCCCCAGAAGGTTCCCAAAATTAAACCGATGAAAAACGGCAAGTAAATCCAGAAAAACTTTCGGTTCACGTACCACAGGCCGTAGACGACAATCATGGCGATCGCCGTGTGGGTACTTGGCATCGCGCCACCATGCACCGCGCAGCAGCGCATGATTCCGTAGACCACATCGACAGACCAGTAACCCAGAACAGGCCCCACGTATTGGTCCACTAGTTGCCAACGCGGTCCCTGTACCGGAAAGAGAAAAAATTGTGGCAAAGAAAGCGTGAACGTGATCACAAAGGCGGTGATGACCGTCTGGAACACGCGCTCACTCCCTTTGAGATAAAGGTAGAATGGCCCCAACGTCGCCAGCGGATAATACGTGAGATAACCAAAAATGATGAATTCCGTCAGCCAGGGATGAGCAATGCGCTCAACCATCAAAGTAATTTCAGAGCCAAACAAAAAGGCTTCTAGATTAATGAGCGTTTGGTCAAACCACCCGCTATGCATGATAAAAATATAATCCTGCGTTTCACCGTAGTAGTAACCGGTCAACAAAACGGGGTATAGGTAACGCAAGAACCGGGTGAACTTGTTTGGGACCTTATGATAAAGAGCAATCACTCCAAAGATCGCCGCGATAATCAAAACGTGAATGAAGGAAGTCTTGTACCAAAGGGGGAATCCTTTATTAAAAAAGATCAAGATCCCGCCCATGAAGACGTTGTAGAAAATTCCCACCCAATCCCAGACAAACAACTTCATTTTTGCCCTTTTACCTAACGACTAGCCAAGATTTCGAATCCACAGAAAAACGAGATACGCCCACATCACCCAACGGTGCGCCAAGATGGGAATGCCCCAGCGTGGAAGAAAGTTGTTGAGGATGAATGCCGCGACAAACCCCCAAGAAATGAAGGAAGGCTCGCGCCACAATAAAGCGGTGGAAAGAACCGCTTCGGTGAAACGGTCCATCGCGGTGTCAATTTGCGGGTTAGAAACGCCTTGCAAGCGCGCCAAAGCGCCGTCCAAGGCATCAAGAGCCAATGCCACAAAAAGAAAACTCGCTGCCACGCCGTAAGCCCCGGCCAAAAGTAGCCACCCGGCGAAAAAGGCAAACCACCCGCTCAGACGAGTCACCTCATCCGCATTCCAGTGGTACTTGTGATAGAGGGGCGCCACGACAGCATCGGCTGTTTCTCGCCGCCATTTGGTGAAGGCTGCTACCATACTTTAAAAAAGATGCTTAAATAAACGAGGTTTAGGCTCACCTCTTGAACGATACGCAAGTTCCAATTCTTTCCAAAATCAATCAATGCCGGCTCGGGCTTTATCCTCTTATAAGGAATGCTTTTGCCATTAATAAAATCGATAAAATAGTGGAAAGCCACGCACAGAATGAAAAAGGGTCCCCATTCCTGTCCCAAAAGGGCCGCCCCGGCTCCCACCACGAACAGGATGCTTAAGCCCAAAAGCTCGTGCATGAAGGAACGGGCGTTAAAAAAGCCCCCCTCTCGAAACCGCCACGTACGGATAAAAAAGAGGTGATCGATGTCGGGAAGTAGCGAAAATAGGACCCCTTCCCAGATGGGCCTGCCCGTAAGCACAGAGAGTGCGGCACCCGTTGTGCCGTGAGTGAGTGTCGTCATTTGCGGGGCTTTTGTACAAAGAGCCACGCCTGCTGTCAATGAACGGGCTCGGGCCCCCCAATCTCAAAAAAGCTAATGAGGCCTCGGGGTTAGAGCAGTGAACTTTGAGCCTATGGACCGCCCGATCCAAAGTGAGCATTTACTTGAGTGGGCAAGTTGAGTATCGGTAGGAGCGCTTTCATGAAACACCAAACCAAAATTGTGTCTTTTTTCACCCTCGTCTCCCTTATTGGGGGCATTTGGTACTTGAGTGTGGACCACAACGTGAACTGGAAGACGATGGCCAAGTTGTTCCAGAATTTTCATTTACTCGTACTCATCCCCGCCCTTTTCGCCGTTCTGATGCAAGTTTTCTTTCGTACGTTGCGACTGTGGGTGCTCTGCTCGGCAAATACCTCACTGGGTTGGTTTGACTGCGCACGCGCTTACTCGTTCGGGCAGATGCTAAATTGTGTCGTTCCCGCCCAGGCCGGCGAGGTGGTTAAAAGTCTTTATTTGAAGCGAAAGGATTCTGCCGATGGACGTGAAATCCCCATGTCAGAAACACTCGGTCTCTTACTCGCCGATCGCACCGTAGACGCTATGGTTTTCGTGTGCCTGGCCATTTTTGCCTTTTGGTCACACCCCGATTTTCTCTTTGGAGACTTGAAGGCCAGCCGAATGCCGAGCCTGCGCGTGATTCTTCTCGTCACTTTTGTTCTTATAGTCCTCCTTGCTTTGGGAAAACGCTTCTCGAAGTCTTTGCGTGTTTATCGTAATTTCTTTTTTGGTCTGAGCATCTTAAAGAACTGGCGGCGGCTCTCTGTAGCCGGGGTTTGCGCTCTGTTTGCTTGGGCAGCCGAAATGATTGCTCTTTATATTATCTGTCGAGGGCAAGACATTAATCTTACCCCTTCGCAGGCTGCCGTCATCTTGGTAGTGCTCAACCTGGGCCTGGCGATACCTGCGTTTGCCAACTTGGGCACTTTTGAGGCCGCGATGACCTTCGCGATGGTGCACTTAGGTTTTCCTTTAGAGAAATCGCTATCACTTGCGGCAGTTCATCATTTATTGCAGATTTTGGGAGTGGCCCTTTGGGCGATTACAATGTGGATTGTTTACCAGCTCCGTCACACCCACTCTTTAGAAGAAAGTCCTGCTAGCTGAGATCCTCTCGCCACCATTTGAGGCGTTCCATCATACTTAGCGTGACGTTGCGAAAATTAGGGACTGCCGCGGAACCCGGCGTTCCGGCTTTGGCCGCTTTGTCTTGCACGTTGTGCATTTGAAAAACGATGTAGGCGTAAACCCCGCCCACGAAAGTCAGGCCGACCACCATGAAAAGAACGGCAAATACCGGCATCAGCAAAACCATCAAGACTCCCCCCAAACAAGCTAGGGCAGGAATGTAATGTTTCCAACGCTCTTCAAACTGAAAACCGGCCATGGGACCTCTTCAACGTGTTTGTCTTAATATGACCATAGTGTATAGTTTGTCCACTCATGAAGCCTGTCAAAACCAATGTTTCTCTTCCCGAGCAAGAGCTCGAAACGCTGGCTTTCTGGAAGAAACAGGGAATCATTAAAAAAGGTCTTGAAGCCAATAAAGGCCAAGCCCCTTTTGTCTTTTATGATGGGCCCCCTTTCGCGACGGGCCTTCCCCACTACGGCCATATTTTACCGGGTACTTTAAAGGATATCGTTCCCCGCTACTGGGTCATGAAGGGCAAGTATGTCCAGCGCCGCTGGGGCTGGGACTGCCACGGGCTACCCGTTGAATTTGAGATGGAAAAGGAGCTCGACCTTAAGGGCCTTGCTGATATCGAAAATTTCGGCATCGCAAAGTTCAACGAGGCCTGCCGAGAGATTGTTCTTCGCTACACCAAAGAGTGGGAAAAAACGATTTCCCGTACGGGTCGCTGGGTAGATTTTGAAAACGGGTACCGCACGATGGACCCTTCGTTCATGGAGTCTGTGTGGTGGGTTTTCAAGCAGCTTTGGGACAAGGGGCTTATTTACGAAGGCTACCGGGTGATGCCCTATTCCTGGCGCATTTCTACACCGCTTTCGAATTTCGAAGCCAATCTTAACTATAAGTCAGTTCAGGATCCGGCCATAACGGTTCGTCTTAAAAGCACAAAGCACAATCGGTACTTCTTGGTATGGACCACGACTCCCTGGACCCTGCCCTCCAACCTCGCGGTTGCAGTAAACGGAGAAGTTCCTTACGTCGAAATTGAAGACGCTAAAGATGGCAGCCACTACGTCATCGCCGAAGCCCGAGTTGCGCAGTATTTTCCGGATGCGAGCACCTACAAAGTCCTTTCTCAGTTTAAGGGAAGCACACTTGAAGGGGAAACCTACGAGCCGCTGTTCCCTTACTTTAAAGATCACAAGGGTGCGTTCAACATTTTAATCGGCCACCACGTCACTACCGAAGATGGTACGGGGCTTGTGCACATGGCGCCCGCTTTTGGGGAAGACGACATGGTGGTCTGCCAAAAGTACAAAATTGAACCCGTTAACCCAGTCGATGCCTCGGGCAATTTCACGAAAGAAGTGCCCGACTACCAGGGACAAAACGTAAAAGAAGCCGACAAGCAAATCATCAAGGATCTTAAAACCCAGGGATCTCTCTTTCATCACGGTACGATTGTTCACAACTATCCGTTCTGCTGGCGCAGTGATACCCCGCTTATTTACCGCGCGATTAGCACGTGGTTCGTAAAATTAGATCCTGTCAAAGAACAACTGGTTAAGAGTAACGAAAAAACTCACTGGGTACCGGAAACCATTCGTGACGGGCGATTTGGCAACTGGCTTAAAGACGCTCGCGATTGGAATATTAGCCGCAACCGATTCTGGGGCACCCCGCTTCCGATTTGGCGCTGCGAAGAAACAAACGAAATGCTCTGCGTGGGTTCGATTGCAGAACTAGAGAAGCTTTCCGGCAAAAAAGTAAAAGACCTCCATAAGCACTTTGTCGACGATATCACTTTCCCTTCACCCAAAACGGGAAAGCTCATGAAACGCATTCCGGAAGTCTTGGACTGCTGGTTTGAAAGCGGCTCTATGCCTTACGGGCAAGCCCACTACCCTTTTGAGAATAAAGAAAGTTTTGAGAAGGCCTTCCCGGCCGACTTTATCGCCGAAGGTTTAGACCAAACTCGTGGCTGGTTTTATACGCTTTCCGTGCTGGGAAACATTCTCTTTGGGAAAGCTCCTTTTAAAAATGTGATCGTCAACGGCATGGTGCTTGCCGAAGATGGCAAGAAAATGAGTAAGCGCCATAAGAATTATCCTGAGCCGACTGAAATTTTAGACAAGTACGGTGCAGACGCGCTGAGAGCTTACCTCACCACGTCTCCCGCCTCGCGCGCTGAAGAATTACGTTTCTCCGAAAAAGGCCTTCAAGAAACCGTCCGAGCGGTGCTTCTACCTCTTTGGAACGCCTATAGTTTTTTTGTGACCTATGCGCTTGCAGACGGCTGGAAGCCTGAACAGTTTAACCCGAAACATTTAGACAACTTAGAAAATGAACTCGATAGATGGGTTCTCTCAAGACTTCAAACACTCATTCAAGAGGTAGAGGCCAAAATGGCTATCTATCATTTGTATGAGGTCATTCCCATCGTCTTGGGCTTTATTGATGAGCTGACCAACTGGTATATACGCCTTAATCGCCGACGCTTTTGGAAGGAAGATAAGGGCAAGGACAAGGACGCCGCCTATTCCACCCTCTATTATATATTGACCACTTTCACCAAGGTGCTGGCCCCCATCTTGCCTTTTATTACGGAAGAGATTCACCAAAATTTGAAACTCGCTTCCGAACCGGAAAGTATTCATTTATGTAAGTTTCCGGAGCTTAAAACTGCTTGGCGCGATACGGAACTCGAAGCGCAGATGACTCTGGTAAGTACGGTCGTCTTTATGGGGCGCAGCCTTCGCACAGCGCAAAAAATCAAAACACGTCAGCCGCTCAAAAAGCTTACGGTGGTGACCAAAAATCCGCATTTGGAAAAGACCATCCGTAATTTCAAGGATCTCATCGCCAATGAGCTTAATATCAAGGAAGTTGCCTACGATACGGATGAAAGCAAGTATGTGACCTTTGCCGCTAAAGCCAATGCGAAAGTCCTTGGCCCACGGCTTGGTCAAAAGATGAAAGCCGTGCTGCAAGCGGTGGCCGAACTTTCCAGCGAACAGATTCAAGAACTCGAAGCCAAAAAGTCCATCTCCTTGATGGGAGAACAGATCTTTTTTGAGGAAGTAAACGTAGTCCGAACGCCCAAAACCTCTGGCGCCTCGCAATCAGGCTCGGGAATTACTTTGGTGCTAGACACTGATTTAGATGAGTCCCTTATTCGCGAGGGACAAGCGCGCGAGATGGTCAATCGCCTGCAAAAACTTCGCAAGGATGCAGGCCTAGAAGTCACCGATCGGATTAAGGTGAAGTACCAATGCCCAGATACCTTAAAGTCGGCTCTAGAAAAACACCGCGATTATATTCAGTCTGAAACTTTGGCCACGGAATTTGGCCCTTCGACAGAAAATCTTACCTGGACGGCTAATCAGGATATCGACGACCTAGCGGTCAAAATATACTTAGAGAAATGCTAGGGAATCTCTTCTAGGGATTCCAGGGGACAAAGTTGGTTCACTAATTTCCAAGGCACTTTGCCTTTTTCGATCATTTCCCGGTGATGATCCGAATGCAAGGACTGCAATTCCTCGAATTTTAATTGCTCCAACCAATCCAACCGGAAGTAGCCTCCGGTATGGTTGGGAGATTTGTAGAGATGGGTAAGAACCTTCTCAAGCGTTGGGTCAAAGTCGCCGTCCACCGACCACCAGTTCGGGGAAATGGGATAACAGCCTTGCGAGGCATCTCTCGCTTTTAGCCAGCCCAAGTTCCAGTATTCCACGTCACTTTCGGTATCTTGGGGAAGTGCTAAAAGAAGAGGCAAGTTTAAATTCGTTGTTTCGGGTCCATAGGTTTTGAGTAGAGACCTGACGTGAGAAAAGTCCTGGCGAATATCCAAACGCCTTAAATTCTCTAACCAGTTTGGGTCACGCCTTATTAGGAAGCTGCCTGCCGCCGCAACCAGCCTTTCACAAAAGGCGCTGCGAGAAGAACGGGAATCGTAAATTAAAACAAATCGCGCTGAAGAAGACTTTCCCCAAAGCGAACGGACTGACACAAGGGATAAAACTGAAAGCTTTCCTAGGAAACTGAGTAACTCTCGACGGGTCATTGTTCTCACCCTCCTGCGGCAAGAAGTGTCTCAAACAGTGGCCTATCGGCATTATTTTTAAACAGGCGATAACGCCATCCGGCATCATCTAACCAGCGTGAATTAGGTATGTTTTAGAAGGAGATGGAACGCTGCTCCGCTGACCTTGTATTACGCTCTACTCTCCACCTTGCCTACTTGACGCCTTCTCTCAAATCCAAAAACGACGTAAAACTGATTGAGAGTTTTCGGGGCAAACGGCGGGAGAGAAAATGAAAAGCTTACTTAGTCGGTGCGTGGTTTCCTTAGGTTTGGTTATTGCGAGCACCGGCCAAACTGCTCCCGAACCCTGGCGCGTTCAGGCATCTCAGGCGGCCCATGATCTTGCCGACAGAATTGAAATTTTGGATGCCACCTTACATGAGGTGTACGACTCCCACGGCACGCCGGAGTTCAAGAAAGCCATCGAAGACATTCACCACATCGAAGAACTGGTCCTAGATTTTGCGAGCGATATTTTATCGGCTTCTTTCCCGAGCTTGTGCCACGGCTACGACCACCTTTACCATGACCTCGTAAACATCCGTTCGTATCTAATCGAGTTAAATCTTCAATCCAATCCCCAGGTTGTAAAGGACTGGAACTCCTTGATTGATATCAATAATAACAGCCTGTTGCCCTATTTCCGTACCTGCCCCAACCGCGGCGGGGGCCGGGTTATAGAGCTTCTCTAGCGTATCAGCCTCCCTGGTAGCTCTCTGGACGGCTCACCCTAAGACGCCGGTCTTGCTATAAGGCAAAACTTAAACTACGCCTTTGTTTATGCGTCGGACGTTAACAGCCCTTTTCTTGGGCCTTCCTGCCCTTCTTCAGGCCCAGGGTCATGATCATGACCACGGTCAGGCGTTTGACCTAAACAAACAGGAGTCTGTAGGGGGCTTTTTTTCAAGGCTGTTTAAGGCGGACTTCATGCCGCACGGACACTGCTTTTTTTGGCGTGGGGAAATCGTTTGGCTGCACGTTATCTCCGACGCCCTGATTGCGCTGGCTTACTTTTCCATTCCGCTCATGCTTCTGTACTTCCGAAAAAACAAAAAGGATCTTCCTTACCCTTGGATATTCGCTCTTTTTGCGGGATTTATTTTCTGGTGTGGAACCACCCACATCATGAACATCGTAACTCTTTGGATACCCGTCTACCGGGCAGACGGAGTGGTGAAGTTTATTACGGCTTCCATTTCTGTTTTAACGGCGATTATGCTTTTTCCGCTGATTCCACAGGCGCTTAGTCTAAGAAGCCCCAAGGAACTTGAGAAAAAAAACCAAGAACTCGAGAAAGCAAACCTCTCGCTCATCGCTCAAAAAGCACGCACCGAGGAGGAAATTGCCAGGCGACAAGATCTAGAGACTTTCACTCACATTGCTTCTCACGATTTACGTGAGCCTCTCCGTACCATCTCGCTATTCAGCGATTTGTTGCAGGACAAATTAAAGGAGAGGCTGGACGACGAAGAACGAGGTTACATCGGTCACATCCTCACCGGCACCAACCGGATGACCCGCTTGATTGAAAGCTTAGGTAACTATGCGCGTTTGGATAACCGAGGGGTTGTGGAAGAAAGCTGCATCAGAACGTGTTTGGACCGCGCCCTGGAAAACCTCTCTCTTTCCATTGCGGAAAGCGGAGCGGAGATTACCCCTACGTTTAAGAAGAATGAGGCTAAAGTAGCCGTCGTCCCTGCTCAGATCACACAGCTTTTCCAAAACCTCATCGCCAACGCCATCAAGTTCCGTCAGGAAGGGGTGCCCTTACAAATACAAATATCGGCAACCAAAGAGGACGGCAGCTGGGTATTTACGGTGTCCGACAACGGCATTGGGTTTGAAGCCGAGTACCACGATCAGATTTTCATGGTGTTTAAGCGCCTTCACACCGGCGAAGAAAAGTACCCCGGCACGGGCATGGGCTTAGCCATTTGCAAACGGGTCCTTGAGCAACATAACGGCACGATATGGGCCGAGTCTGTTCCAGGCCAAGGTTCTAAGTTTTCCTTTAGGCTTCCTGCCTAGTAGGATGCCCATCGACAATCCAAATACGATTGTGCTAACTATCTAGGATTACAGTCTTCCTGAGGGCCCGTAGCTCAACCGGATAGAGCACCAGATTTCTAATCTGGGGGTTCCGTGTTCAAGTCACGGCGGGCCCATTTTCATCAAACCCTTGCTTCAGCCCGATAGTAAATAGTCGCTCTCCAATTTCTCCCCGAACTGCAATAAATCACGGCATCACGAATCTCTTCAATTCCTTGTGTCGATGACTTTGTATGCAAAGCCATCCGCGTATAAAACGCTGCTTCTCTCGAGCTTTATTTTTCGATTTGCGTATTTGCTCGCCAGAAATTTATCCGGATTCCCTTCGCACACTACTGTTGCGTCAATGGAACCATACTGATCAGAAGTCCGACTCTGAACTTTAAATCCGCTCTGATGCTTGTCGAGACAGATGTTATATGCGCCAGCAAAAAATGAATTTTCTTTATCCTTAACGGCCCCCCCCACGAAGATGCTGTAAGAATTTTGGGTTCGCTGCACTAAAAAACCACCGGGGGAATGAGCACACCCAAAGAGCACCACAATGGCCACCAGGTGAAATTGAGCGATGAGAAAACGATACATAGCCTTCCCTCCTTTCTCGCCTATCAATATAGTGGAAAAATACTAAATGTGGGACTTTTGTGGACATCACCGAATCTCGCTCCAACTCTGTGCTTTTTAGCGCCGGAATCGAAAGACGTTTACGGGAGACGAAAGCGCTCCTGCGTGCAATCGCCGGCCAAATTGCCGCCTGTCAGGCCTTTTGCATTTCGACGTGTTAGTGAAAAGGCGCTGCGCCTTACCTGATCTACGACGAGGGCGGCGAAGCGCCCGAGTCGTTTTCTAATCTGGGGGTTCCGTGTTCAAGTCACGGCGGGCCCAATCTCAGCTTTTTCCTCGATATTCGGTTAGTTACCGAGCATTTCAGCGGGGCTTCCCTCCTTCTTTTTAGCCGCGTGGTCGATTTCATGTCCGACTCTCAAGTTGATTGAACTCGCGACCTGGCGTGTTGCCACAGCTTTGCACTATGGCTTGCATAGTTCAAAGAAAAGGCCTATCTGAACTGCACAGGAGACTCACTATGCCTACTAAGAAAGTCGTTCTAGCGATGGCCCTTTTCGCCTTTTCAGGCTGCGGAGACAAAAACACCGAAATACAAGGTGATGGCGCTGGAAATCGAGCGAACAGCAAATGCTCGCCTTTAACCACTACTCCGCAGGACTTTCGTTCAACGGAAATTTTTGTAAGCGACTTACCCGATACCGCTAAGCTGCGCTTGAGAAGCGTTCGCTGGGAACAAAGAGTTTCTCTTGATAAAGATGGAAAAACCCTAACTGGTGTCGCGCAAGTGGAATCAGTCATCTCATCAACCTCTGATCTCGCGAACCCCGAAGTAAGACAGCGTTTCCTTTGTACCGATATGAACCAACTTCCGAAAGGATATATATCTGGGAAAATGGAAATCGCTTTACAGTTGGAGGGAAAGGAAGGGAAATCATCGAGAGGGCTAGAGGCTACGTTTGAGTTAAATGGCGAACAAACACGCGACAGAAATAAATTCTCCTGGGACACTAACAACCGCGCTGGAAGCCTGAGAAAAACCCTCCAAGAAACTAGGGAAGCCGGGCTCGAAGCTATCTTCTACCGAAAAACCGAGACTACTTACGGTCTTTATGTTTCCGGAAATATGGAGAATCGTAAGGTGAGTCTAGTCATTGATGCCGAATACGTCGCCGCAAATTGAAAAGCCTAAAACCACTAGATGGTCTATGTAGACCTGAACCGCGCCTAGGAGGGCGACCTCCGAGTCGTTTCTAACCTGGGGGCTCCGTGTTCAAGTCACGGCGGGCCCAATCTCCGCTTCGCTTCGATATTCGGTTAGTTACCGAGCATTTCAGCGGGGTTGCGACGGCTTCTCGATACACACAGAAGGAAGCAGTTCAACGAGGCTCTATCTTGGCGACCAATTCCAGGAAGCGGGCATTTTCGCCCACAGATGTTTTCAGCATCTCCGCAATCGCATCGATACTCTCCTGGGTCTGAGCGCTGGTATGGAGTGCCTCGTAGCACGTCGCGGCCACCTCATTCGCACGCCTGTGCTCACCGTAAAGAGCATGCCGCATGAAAGTTCCGATGTATTTTCTGAGCTCATCCAAACTAATGGAGTCTTCATCTAATTGAGATGCATTGGTGTACAAATACTCTACGCCGCTATCGGTGCGGTCCCATCCGATCGCATTCGCTGCCGCCAAGAAGAACTCCACCTTGGGTACGTTGCCATAGAGATTGAGAAAATAAATGGAGTCGGCGCGTTCTCTCCGCTTCTCCCAGTGATTGCCAATGAAAGCGGTAATCGTGGACATCTCTAGTGTCCCTTTTCTAGCTTTAGGCACAGCCACGAGATACCAAGTTTTAGCCAAGGTAGGTCTGGTTTCTTTCACAATGTTGGCAATCTCCTCCACTTCGTCACCCGTTATGGGGCCCAGATTCTTCGTCGTTACAACCTGGAGCAGCCTTTCATAGCTCGAAGGCGTTAGACTGGCCAAAACTTTCCTGATTGCATTTACCGAGATCTCTGATCTCTCATCCGCGTTGAGATACGCCGCTTTATCTTCTTCAGACAAAGAACTCGTCGCAATTAGGTCGAATAGTTTTTCATTTGAAATAGGGAATCTTTGATTCTTAAATGCCAGCGCCGCGAACTCAGCGAGTTTATTATCGAGCGGCAATTGAGCAAAAAAGTAATCGGTGTATGCGGGATAGGCAATATCTCTGGCGGTGCGTTCCGCATCAAACTCCTTCATCAACAAGAATCGGGCGTCGACTGAAAGCGCCCCCAGCCTCTCCTTAAGGTCATCCAACGAAATGGAAAGACGCTTTATAAAGAGGCTCACATGAAACGGGCTCGTGAAAAATCGTTCCCGATTGAGCTCACTTAAATCATCCATAAACGCACCCAGATCAGCATCTTCAAAAGTGGCATAGTGAAGGGCAATATGGATGAGGTAGGCCTGACGCCGCTGGGGTTGCACCCACTCCGCTCTCTCCACGAGGGTCCGGAAGGGGGCCTGTCCTCCGAGCTCGGCAACTACCTGATAGTCATCCTCTTCCGCGGCTGCCACAAGCTCTTTCTGGAAGTTCACGGGCTCCTCTTCAATACGGAAGTTTATTTTGTCGGCCACCTTCATGAGGCTGACTCCCTTCAAGCGGCGCAACAGAGCGCGAGCATCTTCTCTGCCTTGAGAAGTGTGATTCTGGAAGTGACTCACCGCAAGCTCTGCGGCAAGCTTCTCCGCTTTCTTTTCGATGGCCAGATCAAGCGCCACTTTCAGAGACTCTTCGCTTTCAATATTGGGAACATCGATCATTTGGCGCAGAATTTCCTCGCTCCCCTCGCCGGGAACAATGACACTTGCCAGACGGGCCCAACTGTCATCCGATACCTTCCCTGCCCGTTTCTCGAGGCCAAGCAAGATCGTCTCATTGCAGAGGTGAGCTAGGTCTCTCGCCGAGGCAAAGTCTCGTTCAATGGTCAGTTTCCGTCTCATTTGCTCCGGATTCTCATTAGATAGTTTAGAGAGCTCAGCCCGCAATTCGCGGTGTCTTACTCCAGAAACGTAAAATCCATCCGTAATATTTAGGATATCTTCCAGGGTCACGGAAGAGAGGTTCTCCATTAGTTTTTTCAGTTCATAGTGGTAAAGCTTTGAAGGTGAAGCGTGTGTCCGGAGCTTATAGCGAACCGCAGCACGATCTGAGGCACGAAGAATTTCTTCGGCTGGGTTCTTGAATAGAGAGTCCAGAGACTTGTAGGGCTTTTCTGGCGGAAGAGCGATGTGCTCAAAGTCAGAGCCTTTGTCTTTGACAATCTCTTCCCCACTTCCGATTCCCTCGTTGGGGGTTTGACCACAACCATTTAGGACCAAAAGAGATACCACACCAAGCAACAATATTTTCTTCACTGCCTACTCCTTCGACCCGTTAGGGGCCACATAGGATCAAAAAGCAAAAGGAGTGCCAGATCTTTAGGCACCCGTCACGCTCTTTGCTGTTTTGAATTTGAGAAATGTATCAGTCTTGAGACCGGAGCAAACGACAACATGCTTTGAATATACCGGCGATGCAGCGAAGGCCCTCTAGCCGTTTTTGAGGACTCTACCCCTTCGTTGTTCCATGGATTCGAGGAAATGTTTCTTGAACTATGGGAGCACGGAAGGTCACCCGTGGACTTGGAGTCCTGAAACACCACTTCCCTTCTTGGTCGATTCCCTGGTCGGTTTTAGTCCCAATTCAGACACCCAGACGAAAGAAGCCTCACTCCAACTGGTTAATATTGTTTGATTACGTCAACTCCGACGCGGGCAGCGTAGCGCCCACGTCGTTTTCTAATCTGGGGGTTCCGTGTTCAAGTCACGGCGGGCCCATTCTCGACTTCGTTTTGATTAATGACAGTGTATTTCACCATCATTTAATCCTCTCCACGAGGAATCTCGTTAGAGTGACAAGGCTGCTGGTTCTTAAGCCATGGTCGATGCTATTGCGCCGTCCAACCGCCATCGAGGGAAAACGTGGTCCCGGTAACAGCGAACGCCGGTAAAGAAACCAGGTAAAGCGCTAATTCTCCAATTGCTTCGATAGACACAAATTCTTTAACAGGCTGTTTCTTCAAGAGAACTTCCGAGACCACCCTTTCCGGAGAGAGGGAGTGAGCACGAGCTTGATCAGCAATCTGATTTTCCACTAAGGGTGTCCGCACATAGCCGGGACAAAGTGCGTTGGCAGTGATCCCAAGTCCCGCCCCTTCTAGAGCTTGTACTTTTGTTAGCCCTACTAAACCGTGCTTAGCGGCAACATACGCCGCTTTATACTCCGAAGCACGCAAACCATGCACCGACGCTATATTAATAATACGTCCAAATCCGCGCGACTTCATCTGGGGCCACACTGCTTTGGAAAGGAGAAAGGGAGCAGTCAGGTTAATCTGAAGAATCTGATCCCACTTCTCGCTGGGGAATGTATCGATCGGAGAAACGAACTGAATCCCAGCGTTATTCACTAAAATATCAATTTTCCCCAAGCTAGCGGTGGCAAACTCCACAAGGTTCTCGATTTCCCCTGAATGGGCGAGATTAGCTGCTGAATGAAAAACGGGGACATCGAACTCTTTACTTAATTGGGAAGCAAGAGCGGGACCTTGTTTTTCCAAGCCGTGCAAGACGACAGGGATCCTCTTCGCCAGAAACGTTCGTGCCATGCCGAGGCCAATGCCACTCGTGCTCCCTGTGATAAGAGCCGTGAGTCCGTCGTGAAATTTTTGCATGCGGATCCTAAGGGGAAATTTCCTTAAAGAAATCGAGTGCCAATGCGGTTGCGTCGGGACCCTTCGGGTCACTGTGCAAGACACCCACTGGTCCCCCGCTCCACGCGTGGGCCAAACCTTTCACCGAAATATGCCGAATCAAAAGCGTTTCTTCAAGACCGTAATCGCGCAATAAAAAGGAACAACCGGAGGGGACCTGACTCGCCAATCAATGCAAAGGACGAACGATGCCATGTAGCAAAATTCGCAGCAATCGGACTCACTGCTCCAATCTCTTTCCAGACCTCTAGTTTTGTATGCAAATCCTTCCGCGCGTACAACGCTGCTAATCCTTCTCGAATTCACCCGCGTCTCTGGAGAGCTCAATCAGGCGCATGATCTCGCGAGTACTGTCTTCTGAGGGTCCCACTACCCGAAACCAACCCACAACGGTATCCGCATCGACGGTCCTTACCATTACAGCGTCTTCTTCGTACTCCGCCTTATAATCCAATTCCACACCGAGTTCTTTCGCACGCTTTTCTATTCCTGCCAGCGGGGCACTCGTGTAGCGTTTGTTTCCCTCGGTACTGAGAAAGACACCCACAGCAAATTTTTCGCGCGTGTATAAGAAGGGTTCTTTATCGAGCTTATTAGGATCCGTGTAAGACGCCACGTAGAGTGTTCTGGGATCGCGGCCCGTCGCCAAAGTTTCCATGGGCACATGCCCGCCACCTGGTAAACGCGGGTTGGGATCGAGGGGCACAATTTTTCCATCCGGTAAAATCTTAAACTCAATGTGAAGCGCACCGACCTTCAAGCCTTGGTGCCGCGCGATGGCAGTCGCAGCCGAAATGAGTTGAGTTGCAATAGGAGAATGGGGATCCATCAACCAATCGGCTTCGTAGCGGATAAGAGCGCCCGGGAGGCGTTTTCTCTTATAAGACCAAACCCCTGTCACAAGAGGATCTCCCCTTCTGAAAATAATATTCACCGCATATTCTTCTCCCCCCAAATAGGGCATCAGAATCATACGATGCGACTTGATCATGCCGTGACTTCGCTCGAGAAGTTCACCCGCTCTTTCGAACACTTCGGAAGGATCCACGACCCGTCCGCCGACTGTCCCTCCGCCGGCGCTGGGCTTTAGCACCAAGGGGCCACTTTGAGTTTCCGCCCATTGGGCGAGCACAGCAGGATCTTCTGAAGCAATAAACGGGGGGATAAAAATTCCGGGAAGATCTTTTACGCTACGATAAAATTCCGCCTTGTCTATCAGGGCAGGATTCACGACGGGATTGTTCGCCAAAAGAGGAATACCCAAATTAAGGGCGGCTTGCGCCAGGTACTGGTATTCTTGGACGCCCGCTCCCGATCCTAACAACACATGATCGGGCGCAATGGTTCGAATCAAATTTTCTGCGTCCTCTTGCCTGCCAGAAAATTCATAATGCGCGGAATAGGTATCCCCCCTCCACGACCTCATATAGAACGGTTCCAAAATCTTCTCAGGGCGGGGATGAACGTGTACCGCCTCAAGCCCCTGCTCGGTCGTCCGCAGCCCCAAATCCGCCCCCGCGGAATAGGCCCCCAATAGGAGCAGCCTGCAGACGTGGCCAAAGGCGGGCACGCAAAAAAGAAAGCCACAAAATATAAACTTAATAAATAAATTCAAGTGTTTACCCCCATGTCAGGAAAACATGACGCACTATATCATAAATGAGGTACGAGCCGCAAACACCTGCCCCAACGGCAGACTCGCTTTTTCAGATCTGAGACTGTTTTTAATCAAGGCTGAGACGTTTCCCTAGTTTTTAAGGGAAGTTATGCCTGAATTCGGCTCGACTTTCTGGCCCCATCTTTGCTCTGTATGAGCGCTAGGAGGTAGCGCGTGCGAAAAGTTTGCGGTGTTCTTACGAAGGCCAGTTTGACGGTTGTGATGTTTCTCGTGGGGTGCTCTCCCGACGCACCAGACGGCTTGGGGGGAATGCCCTCCCACGGATTTGGAGGCGAAATGGCTGAAATGGGACAGGTTCCCGATTTCGGTTGTATGGAACCTAGCCCTGAACTCGATCAAGCCATCGGAATGGCAAACGTCGCATGCGTGGATAAAGCCCTAAAGCAGGGTGCAAGCGCAAAAGAAAAAACAACGGGCTTCGCTCGGTCAGAGTACCCGCTCCACTTAGCTCTAGAAGAAAGTGTGAAATTCTTCGGTGGCGAAACGAAACAACTTCACATTATCAAACTTCTCATCGCTTCCGGTGCAGACATCAATCAAACTTCCGGTAGCTCAGGAAATACTCCCTTACTCGTGGCCTTGGCTAACAAGAATTTACCGGCCGCGAGCTTACTTGCTTCTGTGAGCGGCTGCGACCTGGATCATGTAAACGCGTCCAATGAAACCGCCCTTCTCCTAGCAATGGAGATGGGAAACAAAACCCTTTTTAATGAACTTATCGCAAAGGGCGCAGATATGGAGAGCCCCGAAAGCAACAGACCGCTGCTTGTCGCGCTTACTAATAAGAACTCCGAATTTGCGAGTGTTTTGATAGACAAAGGCGCTTCTCTTAATATCGCCGATAAATCAGGCAACTCAGTACTTCACATCGCAATAAAAGGGGGAGATCAAACCCTCGCCAAAACCCTTGTTTCCAAAACGGATATCAAAAAGAAAAACAATGCTGGCGAAACGGCTCTGCATCTTGCCGCAAGCGCGGGAATGGAAGGCTTAGTAACGGCACTGGTTTCCCAGGGCGCGGAATTAAACGAAGTGCAAAATGATGCGCAAACCGCGCTTCATCTTGCCGTTCAACAAGGTCACACCGCAATCGTTTCCTATCTCATTGAGCAAGGTGCAGAGGTCACTTCTAAAGATAAAAACCAGCAAACGCCTTTACACAGCGCCAAAACCTTTGAAATCGCGAAGCTACTCGTCGGTGCCGGCGCCGATGTAAATGCGACAGATAGTCACGACGGCACTCCTTTATCCGAGGCATGCTGGAAGAAAGATTTAAATTTGGTGAAGTTTCTCGTCGCAAGCGGTGCGAATGTTTTGGATGAAGACAACGATGGCAGAACTCTGCTTTTTGATGCCATCGGCTCCAAGAACATCGCCATTGCGAGTTACCTCATCGAGCAAGGCGTAGAGGTTAATCACAGGGCAAACGATGGCAGAACCGCTATGTTCCACGCAAAAAGTGTGGAGAGCATCAATCTTCTTCATTCCAAAGGCGCCGACGTGGACGTCCTTGTCGGACAGGAGGCTCCCCTTGTTTCTGCAGTTGATCTCGACCAAGTTGAAGTCGTTAAACGCCTGCTTGAACTGGGGGCAAACCCGAACCGCTTGTTAAGGGGCGACGACACCTATTTGCATTCTTCCGTCATAAGAGGTTTTGCAAAGGTCACCAAGCTTCTGGTCGATGCGGGCGCAAACGTAAATGCAGTCAATGTAGGGGGCTTTTCGCCCCTTCACTTAGTGGTGCGGCCCATTTTTGCTCCCCCTCCCAATGTCATCGAGATACTGAAACTACTGGTCGAGGCAAAGGCAGACGTAAACCTTCCTCTTTTCAACCAATCACCCCTCAAAATGGTGGAAGGTCGCATCTCCAGCGCAAAGATGGCTTTCGGTTCTGCCAAGACACCTGAAGAGAGGACTGAGGCTCAGGCGACACTCGACATGGTCGAACAAATGAAACTCATCTTGGTGGGTGCTGGAGCAAAATAAATCGCGAAAGACGTATCAAAGATTAGTGAAATAAGTAATCACGATCGCGTTAGCAATACCCACGAAGAATCCGCCAACGATCGGAACAAGCAGGAAGGCGCGGTGAGCCGCGCCGTGCTCCTTGGTTATAGCAGTCATATTCACAATAGCCGTGGCGGTGGTCCCTAGCGTGAGCCCGGGAAATCCCGCGGCCATGACCGCGGCCTCGTAGTTTTTTCCTAACCCTTTGAAAACAACAAAAACTGAAAACAAAATGGTCATACTGGTTTGCGCGAACATCACGGCCAGTAAAAACGGGAGCTTTCCTTGGAGTTCCCAAAGCTTCATGGACATGAGTGCCATCACCAGAAACATTCCAAGGGAGATGTCTGAGATTAACGCCGAGCCACTTTCCTCTCCTGCCCAAATCATTTTTGGTAAAAAGTACCGCCTCAAATTACCAATCGCAACGCCAGCGACCAAACAGGAAACGAATAAAGGTAGATTCCATCCCGTAGATTGAACCACCTGATCCAAAAAGTAACCTAAGATTAGCGCGACGTTCATCCATAACCACGCCCAAAGTACGCCATAGGAATCGAGTAAGACATGCTGCTTATCATTCATGTGGCCTATATCAAGATCAGAGTCGGTACTTGTTTCAAGACTGTGTCGGCGAATCAAAAAAGCCGCAATGGGACCTCCAACTATACAGGCGACAATTAACCCAAGAGTGCTTGTCGCCACACCAATTTCAACAGCGTTGGTGATTCCCAGTTGATCGATAAAAGTAGGACCCCAGGCAATGGTTGTCCCCAGTCCCCCTGTAAGGGACACCGAGCCCGCCATTAGACCTGTTTTCGGATCCATCCCCATGACACTAGCGACCCCCATACCGACCAGGTTCTGCATGACCATGAAACTAATCACCATGATGATTAGAAAAAGTAGGGACTTGCCGCCCGTTATTAAATCTTTCACGTCGGACTTCAGTCCTATTCCGGCAAAGAAATAAAGCAGCAACGTATTTTGCACATCTACTTGGAACAGAACTTTGAAATCAAAAATAAAGTAAAGGGCCGCTACCACGGTTGCTGCAAAGAACCCTCCAACGACTGATTCCGGAATGCTAAACTTACGCAAGTGCTTTGATCGGTTCACGATAAGCTTGCCCAGAAAAAGAAATATGATGGCTAGCGTGAATGAAACTAAACTATTAACTTCCATACTCAATCTTCCAAACACCGAAGGGGTGTGGCGCCTTACTGGCCAGATTAGAAAGAGGCTTAAGCCTCGCGGTACAAGATGTCCAGGTCCAATTGTTATATGCTGGAGCAAAATAGCTTGCGAACTTTTTCTTCGCTCTATAAGAAGAGAGCATGAACACC
Source organism: Bdellovibrionota bacterium (assembly GCA_041751875.1). Taxonomy (GTDB): domain Bacteria; phylum Bdellovibrionota; class FAC87; order UBA2466; family JACKAF01; genus JBGSIC01. The sequence continues at coordinate 67,574 of JBGSIC010000032.1, read as the reverse complement.
ACCCACAATATCCCGATCGGTTACATTCTTTGGATTTTTGGCTTTACCGGGAGCCATCGTTTTTATTATGGGAAGCCTATCTCCGGAACTCTGTACTTTTTTACCTTGGGCCTTTTGGGAATTGGCTGGCTTATCGATCTCTTCCTCATCCCGGGTATGGAAAAGGAAGCCGATCTGAAATACGAACCCGGCGCAAAGGATTTTACCCTCTCTTGGATTTTACTTACCTTTGGGGGAATCTTCGGTTTACACCGCTTCTACTTGGAGAAATGGATTACAGCAGTTCTCTACCTGTTAACGGGCGGATTGTTCACCCTTGGCTACGTATACGATTATTGGACGCTCAACGAACAAATCAGCGAAGCTAACCGAGGAGTTCGCAAAGAATAAAAGAATAGCAAAGCCCCACCTTCGCTTCGTTACGCAAAAAAAAATGGGCACCCTCAATGAAGAGAGTGCCCACTTCAAACTCACGATCGCGCTTTGTTAGAGCGCGATCTCGGAGCTAGGTAATTAAATTACCAGCCCCACCATGCGGAGCCACAGCCCCAGACGCGGCGAGTGCAACCCCAGCCGCCGCCCCAGCCCCAGCCACTGCTGACCCAGACTGTACGACGACCCCAGCCCCATCCGCCGCCCCAGCCCCAGCAAACTTCTTTGAAGTTGCGGCCTTTGTCGGCTTCCTTATCTAGCATCAACGTGAATTCAGCTTCACTGTCGAAACCAGCAAGTTTAACGTGGCTAGCGTTTTTGCGTGCTAACACTTTCTCCGTGACATCCACGAAGCCATCTTCGCTACGGACGTGCACTGACTGATAGTCGAACTCTTCCATCGGCACAGTTTCATCGCCAGCGATGTCCACTAACAATTCACCAGGTGCACCTTTTTCTTCCAGCTCAACGTAAACGGGAAAACGTTTGTCGTCTTTCGCTACGTAAACAGGCAAGAACAAGCTGCCTTTTGTGAGTTGGATGGAATAGGGAACCAGGGAACCCTTAGGGGGAATTACCAGGTCCTCAGCTGCGACCGCAGACTGAGTCAGGAACAATGCCACAATGGCTAAAGCAAGTACTTTCATCTAGTCAACCTCCGTGAAAGATTATTACGGATTAGCGACATATCGCGTTACGTCGAATACTGTCAATCCTCTAAACGCATTTTGGGACAAAACCTTCCATTTTCGCTTTTAATATTAAATACTTAAAAGGAAGGGAAAATCGTCAAAAAGGCTTCGGTCGAGTCCCGAAAAAGGCGCAAAAACCGGAAATTTTCGAGTCCAAAACCCGCGATCACGGCCACTCAGGGATCCCTCTTTTTGGAGGCGAGGACAACAAAAAGTGACCTCCTGCGGTGTTTTAACAACGCATCTTCAGCAAAAAAACGAAATCTGAATTGCTATATATAAGGAGAAGCCCGCTAACCTTAAGCGGCCATCTTGGACTTCACGCTCTTTTTTCTTTTGCGCAAAGAAAGGGCAAGCGAACTCAACGCCATTCCTTCGAACAGCAACTCGATACCGATGAAGGTACCAATGAGCCAAAGGCCGGTCATAGGAGAGCGGTTCAGAAGGAACCACCCAAGCATAAAGCTCACTACACCGCTAAGCATCTGCCATCCCCACTGGGCGTGACGCAATGTAAGCGCCGTTACGGAACGCACCACACCTAGAATGATAAAGAGCGGAGCCAGCATGAAAGTAAGCATGGCTGCGGAAAGACCAGGATTGCGAAGCAGAAAAAATCCCGCCACTAAGTACAAGACCGCAGAGATGAGTTCCAGCACAAATCCGCCGCGATCACGGCCTGCGAAGGCTTCGACGAATTGCGCGATTCCGGCAAAAACCAAAAACCAGCCAAAGATGGCCAGGGTAACTATCGTCGTCAAACTTGCAAGCGATACAGCGAAAAAACCAATAATGAGAAAACAAATGCCTGCAACAAGAATGCGCCCCCAACGTTGCTGCAAATATTCCAGATCCTCGCCCGCGCCCTTACCCAAAACCTGTCTACGTCCTAATTCAATGGTATTCATAACACTCCTCTTTCAAACAATAATTAAAGTTTCTCTTTCAAAAATTTACGGACTATTCAGCGACGATCGAAGAACAGCGGTAGTCGAGACGCCATTCCGTTTCCTGGCGAGTTGTTCCCGCAGAGCCCACGCTTACGCCAACGTTTCCGCGGGTGATTCGAGAAGCTGCCACGGGACCAGAAGTTCTGGCGCCCACGATCGCTTCCCCTTCTCGGATGATTTCAAACGCACCACCGGGGCAATTTTCGGCCATCATCTGAGTCGCTTGGTTGCGTGCACCAGAACTAGTGCGAGAAGGAAGCGCAATGGATCCTCCACGTCCGGGCATCGTCTCTACAACGCGCGCCGAAGAGCAAGACACACACAAAAGGCCTACGCCTACGGCCACAGCAAACCGAACGAACTGTTTCATGGGAAACTCCTTACCCAAAATGGCTCAAATGAGCCGCCAGTCCGCAATCCATGTTTCAAATGAGAGCGACCTTGTGCTACTGCCACGCCGCATTATAAGTCAAGGCAAAGCCGGGAAACCAAGAAAAGTCTTGCACCGAAGCGCGGAAGGAGGCATGAGATAGCCCGTGACCACACATACTACTAAACCTGGAATCTTAAAGCGGATTGGGCGCTGGGCGCTGGTCTTTACGTGGTGCTTACTCGGCCTATGGACAGCATTGGCCCTGTATTACACAGCCCCGCTGCCTACCTGGATTTCGGCTATCGTTGCCTTGGCGATCGGCTTTCTTTTCTGGCGTTCCATACGAGCCGCATCTTTCATTAGCTGGAATTCCCTGGGTGCTCTTGGTGTCTTTGCAGCCGTTTTAGTCTGGTACTTTGCCTTTGTGACCCCCAATCCGAATGAGGACTGGGCCCCTTACCACGCCAAGAAAGCGAATATTGAAATCACAGGCGACAAAATCCGTGTGCAGAATGTGCGGGATTTTACTTGGTTGAGTTCGACCGATTTTAAGCCAGGGTACCAAGAGCACGTTTACGATTTAAACAAGATAAACTCCATGTACTACGTCGTCGTTCCCCTTCGTGGGATCGATGGCTTAGCCCACGTTTTTGTTTCTTTCGGCTTTTCAGATGGGCAGCACGTTTCGATTTCTGTTGAAGGCCGAAGGATGATTGGCCGTCCTTACCAGATCATCCCCTCCATGTTCCGCCAATTTCAGCTCATCTACGCGGTGGGGGAAGAACGCGATCTGATCGGGCTTCGCGGCTCTATCTGGAAAAACCCCGTACGTTTTTACCCTGCTCGAACAACTCCTGAGAGAATGCGGGCTATCTTTGTAGACATGATGGAGCGCGCGCACTCGCTCGAGGAACATCCTGAGTTTTACAATCTCATCTTCAACAATTGCATGAATAATATTTCCCGGCATCTGCGACGACTGGGCGGCCGCTCCGTCCCTAGCGACTTGAGCTTGCTCTTAACGGGACTCTCCGATCGAGTAGCTTACCGTTACGGCTTTATTGATACGGATATCCCTTTTACGGAAGCGCGCGAAGTATTTCGTATTGATGACTGGATGAGAACCACAGAGCTTGACGAGACATTCTCGCAGCGTTTGCGGGAACACTTACGGCTTGTCGTAACTGAAGCCCGAAAGCGACACGGGCTCCCACAGGGCGACTAGAGCTCTACAGAAACTAGAAGCGGTTAAACCACTCCAAAAAACCTGAAATACCCGACGGACCAGAACCAGTGCTGTCTCCGAGTGGCACTTCCGTCGTGACAGCCCAGTTCTTGCCTATCCGACGACTAAAACCCACACGCTTATTTCCTTGCGAGCCACCCGTTAAATTTACCGTCGTATTTTGACCAACACGAACGTTAGCGGTTACGGCCTGGGTACGCGGATCAAAACTAATACTTTGAATTGGGGTACGTGCCAGAATGTAAAGGGCTGCTAAGCCAAGAGACCGCTGTGCGACAGCCGCATCAAAACTCGAAACAGAGTTCTGCTGCTCGGAGCCCAAACTCTCATCTCCGAATAAAAGTAGAGCAATGATCTCTTGGCGAGTCAGGGGCGGGCTACTTCCCAGCGAAATCCGTGGGCGGTCCGAAGTGCCGGTCACACCCACATTTACTGAGTAGTCCGGGTAATTAACATCAATACGCCCCCTCAGTTCCACAACATCTGCCTTCTTTCCGGTGGGAACCCAGGAAAAGTGTAACTGGCGCACACGCGCCTCTCGCCGGAAAAGCATTACGCGCACCGGGTGGACGGTTAGCGTTCCGGTAAACGGCGCTTCAGACTGAATGTTAAAGTCAAAACCCAAGGGGAGCGGCTGCGGCAATAAATTGTTTGCCACATAGACTCTTGCCTTATCCGCTGTACGAATTCTTAAGACATAACTGAAAGCAAAACGATCGGGCCCTGTCGCTTCTGGAACCTGCCGTGGATGAATGCGCGAATCAGGGAGAATGGACGGTACCCCCGTCAAACTCAGCGGCGGAGCTTCGAACTTACCCTCCAGCACAACTAGGTCCAGTTCGAGTTTCCCAGAAAGCTCAGCGCCCCAATCGATAGCAAACATTCCCTTTCCGTCGAGTTTAAGAGCCTGCCTGGCAGAGCGAAGATCCGTTTTTAGCGAGAGGGGAAGTTTGAGCTTGGTAGAGCCTTCGGGTTGAGCCTGAAGTTGTACCCCCACACTTCCCGATAATGCATTAAAAGGAGCAGGCACCGCAAAGGGGGAGTCGTCGAGCAAGGCCACCACTTTTTGGAATCGTGGTACCTCAATAGACAGGGTACTCTGCGGGTCGACTTTCAGGTGCATTCCCTTTTCTCTTTTTTCAAAACGCGCCGACAGAAATCCACTTCCCGCATACAACTTTCCTGCTTGTTGAGGAAGCGTGACCGCCAGCCTGCCGCGCTGAGCGGGTAATACCACTTCTCCTTCCCATTCAAAGCGCGGGCGACCGCCAAGACCGGCAGCTAATGGCACCTCCAAAGTACAGCCTTGCATTTTCACACTGGTGTTCGACTCAAAAGAAGCGGAGAGAGAGCACTTCTGCAACTGAATCGATTCTTTAAGGTGCCGTCGATATTTTTTTTCGAGCGCCAAGGGAGACACAAACCCTCTAGTGGTTAAATCTAATTGCTTTCCTTCATCCGAGAGCGCCCCCTGAAGTCGGAGTTGCCAAGGGGCGCGGTTCCACCGCCCGCCGACACTCCCCTGAAATAACGTTTCGTGCCCCAACTTTTTCGTGCCCTTCAAGTCGACGCTAAGAATGTGTGAAGTAGCAACACCACTAGCCTCCCCTTTTAGAGCAAAGTCCCAGTGGTCACTTTTATTTTCAAATTCTAGACGGGCATTCATCCTCTTATATACAAAGTCGTTGCTCGCCACATTCACGCGTGCCGGAATTTCACAACGGATTGCGCCCGCTTTGGCACGTGAACACATCAACGAAAGACTTCCCTCTATCCACTTTCGTTGGTCCTCAAAGATTTCTACGTTGGCTTGTTTGAGCTGCACGTCTACGCGCCGTGGACGTAACCACGTCGGCAAACTGACAACAGTGGGAGAGCTTGGGCCCTTCACCTTCTCGTTTTCCCCTTCATTTCGCACACTCAGCTCAGCGCGCGCAATGTTCAGCGGACCCAACTCTTCAATCTTAAAAACAGGAAAAAGACCAACCACCAAAGTTCCTTTTCCCTCGTGAAAACACACATCTGACTTTTTTGCGCGTACACATACTTTTTCAAAGCCCACATCAAACTGCAACTCTCCCCAGGCGCGCCATCTCACGGAACGTTGTTTCCACTGGAGTTCCAGTGCCACCCCTTCAGAAATCAAAATCTTTTGCACCCAATACATAACCGTGTCACTGAGAAGCAAGTTGGGAAAGAATACCGGTGAGAGGAATAGTAAAAGGACAACTACGCTTGTGAGTAAAAACCCACGAAGAAGAAACTGTGGCGATTTTTTGTTTTGCTCAGCCACTAAAACTCCTCACCATAGCCAACAAAAAGCTGCCAATGCGAAGGCCTTCCCCACCTACCTGATGTGCTTCCACCAATGCTAAAACCATGTCCGAGAGTGGCGCGAAAGACTCCGATAGGAGAACTCCATCGCAACCCAAACCCAGGGGATACGTAGAGCGGAGAGTGAAATTCAAAAGGTGAATCACCGGCGGCGCCCACATCAGCAAACAAAAGGGGTTGTAAGCCCCACGGAAGAAGAGCGGCAAAGCGCGCTTCAGTGCTTACATAAAAAGAACTCAGTGCCCCGAGTCCGTTGGAGGGCAGCTCTAAACGGGAAAAGCCTCGCAAGTTATCTGATCCCCCCAAGTAGAAACGAAAATCGGGCGGCAATTTCCCACCTACATGCCCTGTGCTATTTAGTGAAAGGCGCATTCCCAACACCACCCGCGCCGGTTCATAACCACCGATGTTCCACAAGCGTCGGAAGAAGAAACGCATTCTCCACGCACTGACATCGGAGAGTATGGCTCTGTCAGTGGCGGCAACACTCAATTGCCAAGACGTGCCTTCTAGAGGATCGGAGGCTTGAAATTCAAGGGAATGACTTAGGTAAACCATCCGACTTTCAAGCATCAATAAAGAAATATCCCCTTGATCAGGGCCTCTCACCGTAAAGTTTTTCTGAAAAGCAGGACCGAGAACAAGTTCTAATTGTCCTGTCGGCAATTCAAACGTCATGGCGGGCGAGAGGGAAAATCCTAGTGAAAAGCTTTCAAAATGTTGTTCGAACTGATGCACTCCGCTTAAAACTGGCATCAGATAAAAGCGAGGGGCAGGCGTTGATAAATACCACTTCATGGAGCTGGTAAGTTCCTGTCGGTTGCGAGAGGCAAGTACCATCATCTCTAGCGTGGATGCGTTCGCCCCTAATCGAACGTGGCGCCAACTTGCGCGCGCTTTAACAATTCCTTCTGTATCAAACCCCATTCCGACTCGTACCAGCCGCGGCAATCCTACGGTTCCTCGCAAAGACACGCGCGCCAAATTCCCGTTTTCGCATTGGGGGATGAAATAGGCGCTCTCAAACAACCCTGTTCCCTCGAAGCGCTGCGCTGTTAAAAGCAACATTTGCTGATCAAAGGGGCGGTTATTCAAAAAAGCGTAGTACCGGGAAAGTAGTGCGGAAGAATAATTTTTCTTTAAAGAAGGAGCCAACTCGATGTCGCTAAATTTTAGCTTCGTAAAAGCACCCGTATCAACTTGCACAACCACATTGCCGGGACGCTGAGCGAAAACCGTTGCGCGCGCACCCGCACAAGGATACGCCCGATTCTGCAAATCAACCGCGCTACTTCTTTCGATCTCATTGAGCAAAGACGGGGTGATGGGCCTTCCCTTCCAATTTTGGGGAAGGGTCATCGGAACGGAATCTCCGCTAAAACGAAATTCAATTTCGTTCACTCTGCTAACGGGGCCGGGATCGACGACTAACCCTTCCGCTCGCACCTCAAAGATAGGCTTGTGATGGCCCCGGCTCTGCAAAATTGCCCGCAAATGCCGCTTGATTTGCGCGCGCGGAATGGAAGCCCAAGCCGATTCGGGCGAGGGACAAACAAAAGTTTTTTCATTTTGAGAAAGGGAGGGAGAAACGCGAGTGGAGAGGCTCAAACCGGGGCAAACCAACTCCATTGCCGCGGCCTGAACGCCAAGAAACATCAACACTATCAATAGCTTATATAGGCTCCTATGGCGCACCGCGTCTCCTGGCTGCGACTGGTATACCAGGTTGGTCACGCGGGATCTAGGAGGGCGTCCTCGGTGGGCATCAAGGACGCGCCTCCCTATAAATTAGGTCTCTACACCTAGCCCCCCGGTACAAACCGGGTGATTTCGGTGTTTCCATCCACCTCTGTTAGCTTCATCAGGAGATCTCCATTTTCGGCAATCTCCAGCTCGTAGAGACCTTTGAAGAGATAGACTCCTGCCCCAAAATGACCCCCTCCCGGAACTTCGGGTTGAAGGTCAAGGGCGGCTGAAACACCGGGATCCACGCGAAAGGAATTCGCACTCACAACAGTAATGTCAGCTTTCAGGTCGATTGCCCCCTCATAGAGCGTCGCGTGCCCCAAGGTGTTCATTTGTTCGATGTTATGTACCGCGAGATAGGCGACCTTGGTTATTTTATCGGCATGAACGCGAACTAAATCCTGATGCCCCCAGTTGTTACCTGTAATTTCTTGATAGTAGTTGCGCTCCCAAAGCCCCAAAAATTTAGCGTCTAACACCGGCGGCCCAGCAGAAATTGCCGGAGCCACAGAACTTGCTGCTCCCCCACAACCTGAAAGAGCAAAACTCACAACAATCGCAAACAACAGACTCTTGAACTGGATTTTCATAAAATCCCTCCTCAATCATTCTAAAGAGCAATCGGTGTGCCATGCTTTGTGAGCACGAGAATGTAAGAATGTCGGGGATACTTTTCAAAAACGCATTCTAATCATGAGAAAGTTTCTCACATTTGATAGCGGCAATGGGACTTTACGGTAGGGTGAGAGTCTTTGAACTGTTTCCCACAAAGCAAATCGTCTCTCCGGTACTCTGCGGAAGCTGTGCGCTATAAACACCTTCTGTTATGGAGCTCTCAATATCCACCGGGCACTTTTTGTTGATTGAGCAGCGCACCACCCGATAACAATCCGGTTTATTTTTGTCTCTTACTAAACCAGGAGAGAAATAAAGAGTATCGAGCTCAACCTGATAGTGCAGTGTTTTATCTGATACAGAAAAGCGCGCGTTGTAGATTTGATTGGGTTCGTAGATATCCATTTTTGTGCACCCTAAAAGAGTGAGCAGAACTAAGAACGAGAATAAACCTTTTACCACGACGACCCCCTAAAATCGGTTGGATCAAGTTGCCTGGGAAAAACAGGTGACGTCGGGTTCTTCATTTCCAGTGCCTGAATATGGCGACCGAGTTCTCGTGGTGTGGAAAAGAAAATGTAGTCGACCGCATCAATCCGCACTCCTACTACGTAAGCCGTTAGCATAGAAGCCCAGCGCGCGCAGGTATTGAGATACCCCCATACGTCCGGCTTGTTAACAATATCATTAAGGCGAGACACCTGGGAGGAATTGAGCCGATAGTAGCGCGAGACGAGCGCAGGGAAACCCTTTTCATAGTTAAGGCGCACATCTGTACACTTGGGATCCTTATTCTCCACCCTAGGATGCCCGTCAGGCCAAAGGCCAAGATAGAAGATTTGCTTGGGTGTATGAACACTGATCCAGGCATGCCCGTCTGTATAAGCATGGTGATCACCTGCCTTATTACTATGGATGCCCAACGTAACTGCGCCGGAAAAAACAATCGCCTCACGGCACAGCTCTAGATTATCCGGAAACATCGTCTCGGCTCTCCCCCTGAGTTTCACAGTCAAGAATTAGCAAATCTTGTGCCAGCAGAACCAAGGCTAAACTCACGGAACATTTTCTCAAAAGTGAGAAGGAACGAAATGAAGAATGCTTAGTAGCTCTGCCGCCGCTTTTGGGGAGCGCTTTCGGGCTCTGGCTGCGGCTCACGGACTATGGTAAATGGAAACTCCGCCACTTTGTCGCTACACTTCTCTGGGGCGGACAACGCCGGAAAGCCTTCTTTATCTAGTTTTTCATCTAATTCAAAAACGGTGCTGATCACTAATTCGTTAACAAGGTTCTGAGTAAATTTCTTATGAGAAATGGACATCTTTAAGTTCGTAAAGCCCTTCAAAAATTGGCTGAACAGCGTCTCGAGAAGATCTTGCGCGACGAGCGCGTCGTAGCGCGGGTCTTGTCCGATCACACGGTGTCTGCGTGCATAGTAAGCTCGATAAATTTGCTGGCGGGCTTGAAACAAAATTAAATGCGGGGCTGCTTGATCCGCTTTGTTAATCAAAACATCGGCCACCTCTTGAATTAAGATGACCGGAGCGGGAACAAAGTTTCGAAAAACTTTGGAAAGGGGCTGGTCTAAAATGGTACCCATGCAGGCTGGGTCTTTTGAATAAATTGCTCCTATGAAATCAGAAAAGACTTCCTGCACGCCAGCCATGGCAAAAATCAGAAAAGCCTCTACTAAATATTCGCCGTTATATTCCTCTACCTCAAGAACCTTTCCTTTTGAAACCGCTGCGTGGATACCCGCAATGGCGTGGTAACGAAGAAGAACATCAAGACTCAAGTTCATGCGCTCTTCTGAAAGCGCGTCGCTCTTAAGGGACGGATAAGCCACTTCCAGCTCAGTCTTTATTTCATTAAGCTGAAGCAAATCGGAACGAAGCTGTCTGGCCAGCTGAGCAAATGGAACAAGATCCAACTCGGGCATCTCGCGTTTCAAAAGGCGTAGCATATTGGCGCGAAATATTAGATGGCCATATTCATGGCCGAGCAAGCCCTGCGCATTCAAGGGTGGATGATTCCAAACGCTTTCGTCCAAAATGATCCGGTTGATGTAAGGCTGGGCCTTAGCGCTATAAATATAATGCCCCCCTTCGGAAACGAAAAGGCTCGGGTTCTCCGGCAAAAACAAATAAGGAAGCCACCCAATAGCAAACTCTTCCAACTCCGCGACTGTTTGACGTACCTCATTTTGATTCTCAACTAGAATGTCGAACGAGTAGGTGAACTTTGGAACTTCGCTTTGGCGATTTTTTGCGAGTAACTCGGAAAGGTTCCCACCATAGGCAGGAAGAGAAATCCAGAGGGTTAACATCCATAAAGCGCGCATAAACGCCTCCTGCACGTGGTATTAGCACGATGGCCTAATTTTGGAAGGGAATTTGTATATAGCTGTGTTTGGTATGAGAGAACGGTGAGTGCGAATGCGTAACATTCCTTAAGGGTTGACGTACTGATTCTCACAATTTACGAAGGGCCCTGTCACTAGGGATCACTCGCCTTCATGAAGATTCACGTTCCTGAAGCAGGTCCCACTTCGTTAATCCTTCCAGAAGAGGAGTCAGTCATGTCCGTTGAGAAAACTTTCCATTTCGTTTTTGCCTTAATGCTAGCATTCACAGCTACTCTGAATGCTGTGGAGTCCTCCACCAAATCAACCGAGAAAGCCCCGGCGCCTCAAGAACAAGCGCTTACCAAGGGCGGTCATCCGGTAGAGGCGATCGTAAATGGTCAAAAAGGCGAATCTATTAAACCGAAGATTGGTCGCTGGTTTGGTTCGCAATTTGCGTACCGAGATGAAAAAGGTGTGTTTCACGATGCTTTAGCTACCTACCAAAGTAAGAAAGATGGCGTTTTCCTAAGCCACGATGAACAACGCGTTACTTATAAAAAAGGCGATCTCATTTTTCAGGCAAAGAATAAGGGTTGGTATCTCGCTGCCTCAGAAAATGGAAAGACAGGTACGATTTCGCAAGGAAAGAATATAAGTCGAGGAAGTGCGAGCTCGACAATCGATGCTCTCATCCAAGCGGTTAGCGAAGTAGGTGGTCGCAGCGTAAATGGGATGCTTGATAGTAACATTTGCTCCGTTGCCCAAAATTACGCCAATAAGCTTGCAAGAAATTGCTGCCAAGACGGCCACGCCGGAATGCAATCAAGAGCCGCCCAAATCGGCGGATCCGCCTCAGAAATATCAGGAGAAAGCTGGGGCTGGGAGAATGGGATTGAAGCGCACGCGCGAGAATGCGTGAAATCATGGATGGGAAGTTCAGGCCACAAACAGGCTATGATGAGCTCTCACCGGCGCTTCTGCTATGCGATGGCGCAAGGCCGAAACGGTAAGTTCTATTGCGTGGGCTTATTCGCGAACTAGATAAAACGGGAGTACTTTCTGGCGCCCAAAGACCAACCTACCAGGACCAAACACTGAGAGAAGTATGTTAAGGTAAGCTTTGAAAGGCAGGTATCACCCGTGTCGGAAACTACTCGCGTTGCTTCCATTCAGTATTTCGTTCGCCCCGTCAAATCCTTTTTGGAATTCCAAGCTCAAGTGGAAGCGATGGTCGAGACGGCCAAAGATTATAAGGTGCGCCTTCTTGTTTTTCCTGAGTACTTTTCGACTCAGCTTCTCACCCTGGGTGACGTGAAGCGTCCGATGAAAGAACAGATTCACGATTTGGCGCGGCAGGAGCCTCGCATTGTAGAGCTCTTTTCCGGTCTTTCAAAAAAGCACAACATGCTCATCGTGGGCGGAACGGTACCCGGTTTTGACGACAATCAGGAAACCGTTTTCAACCGCTGCTACGTATACGCGCGTGATGGAAGCCACAATGTTCAGGCAAAGTTGCACATGACGCGTTTTGAAAAAGAGGAATGGTTTGTAACGGCCGGCAGCCGACTCCGACTTTTTGAATCGAGTTTGGGCAAATTTGCGGTGGCGATTTGCTATGACGTGGAGTTTCCCGAAATCGCCAGAGCGGCGGCTCGGTTGGGTGCTCATTTTTTGGTTGTTCCGAGCTGCACTGACGATCGGCAGGGTTATCTGCGCGTCCGTTATTGTGCGCAGGCCCGCGCCATTGAAAACCAGATGTATGTAATCCATTCCCCTACAGTAGGTTCTTTACCCATGGTGCCCGCTGTTTGCTTAAACTACGGCCAAGCCGCTATTTACACTCCGAGCGATTATTCCTTTGCACGTGATGGGCTACTCGCCGAAGGGGCCCCCAATCAGGAGAGCATGATTATCGGTGACCTCGACCTATCGCTTATCGACAAAACGCGCCAGGATGGGACCGTTTTCCCCCTTCGCGATAGCGTGAGTACGGAAGAAATGTTGAAAGCAGTGGATCATGTCTCCCTCCCCCGTTGATTTCATTACCATTGTCCATCCCGAACCCAGACACTTTGAAGCCATCCAGGCTCTTTGTAAAAAGGTCTATCCACAGATCAAGCCCTGGTCTTTGGCGCAACTACAGTCACACCAAGCCTACTTCAGAGATGGCCAATTTCTAGCTATCGATACCGAAACCGATCAACTTTTAGGCTTTGCTTTCAGTCTTATTATCCATTGGAGTGATTATTCGCCGCAGGATAATTGGCAGGATTTTACCTCGGGTGGTTTTTTTCACAATCACGATCCCAAAAAGGGAAAGACGCTTTATGGCGCGGAAGTGATGGTCGATCCCGAGCACCGAGGGAAAGGCATCGGCAAGCGCTTATACCAAGCGCGACGGGAGCTGGCGGAGAAATATGGTTTAAAAAGAATTCGAGCGGGTGCGCGCCTGCGGGGGTATAGCAAATACGCCGATAAGCTTTCGCCCGAAGAGTATACGCGCCAAGTAGTTGAGAAGAAAATCTACGACCCCACGGTGAGTTTTCAATTAAATGAAGGCTTTGTCGTGATTGATGTGGCAAAGAACTACAGCCTCAACGACCCCGAAACACTTGACTACGCAGCGGTAATTGAATGGCTTAACCCAAAAATCGCCAAACTTCGCGATATCAAGAAACAAGAAGAAAGCGTTCGGGCTTTTCTCAAGGAGAAAAAATTTATTCCCCGGGAGACTCCTCGGGAACTAAGAAAGCTCGTTCGCAAGATCACCTTGCTCATCGGCGGCGTCATTCGAGAATATGAAGGACAAGAGTTTTACGATCATATTGAAGCCTGCCGCCGACAACTCAAAAAAGCCCGAACTGGTAACTCGGGGCCCCTTTTGGCCGATATAGAAGCAAGGCTGGCAAAAATCAACGAAGCCGATCGTTTTCGCACAGCCCATGCTTTTTCTCTTCTTCTCGAATCTATCAACATGTGTGAGGCAGCCTATCGTACCTGGAGGCAGAGACAACGGCCAAAGGCAGCTTCCCTTGCTTCGCAAATAGACCTCATTTTTGTGTTAACCGCTCACCCTACTGAAGCGCGCTCAGCCATGGCACTATCGAAGTTTCGACTTCTGATGCTGCTTCTCCTTGATGGTCTGGAAAACAATTTTGTGTTCAATGAGGAGGCAATCTCCAGTCATTTACGTTTCCTTTGGCTGCATCCCTTGGCCAAACAAAAAACGCCGAGCGTCATGGACGAGGCCGACTATATTTTTTCTCTCATTTTTGCTGAGCCACTCTTCGATTTTATTTTGCAACACAAGCGTGGGTACACGCTCAAACTTCGCACTTGGGTGGGCGGCGACAAAGACGGGCATCCCGGCGTCGACCACGTCGTGATGCGCGCCTGCTTTCAGAACTCTCGCCTTCATTTGTTAAATGCCATCGAAGAAAAGCTCACGCAGGTCTTCGACGACTTAAGTGCCTTGCCCGACGCAGCAAAAAAAGGGGGAGAACTCAAAGAGCTTAGCGCCTTACGTTCGGCACTTCCCCAACTACGTACGTTGCGCCCCGGAGACGGAGTACGGGTACGCAAGTGGATATCCCAGTTTGAAAGGGTGAAGGAGACGGGATCACTCGTAAAAAGAAGGCACCATGAAGTTCTTCTGATTGGCCGAATCACGGCACTTTTCCCGGCACTCGTCTTCCCCATTGAACTCCGCGAAAATGCCGCCCAAATTACGGAAGCGCTAGGAAAACCTTCCGCTCCCATCCGTAAGATGCTTGAGACCTTAAGTAGCCTAGCAGGCAAATCGCCCCCCACCGCCTACGCACGCGGACTTATTATTTCCCACTGTGAATCGGCAGCGGATCTGACTAATGCCAGAAAGCTGACCGCAATCGTTCGCGAAATGAAAACCTTGCGCGTAATCCCCCTTTTGGAAAGCAAGCAATCTCTACGAAACGCGCCGGCAATTCTCAACGATTGGCTTTCTCAGCCAAACAATTTAGCGGGGGTCAAGAAAGATTGGGCGGCGAAATTTGAAGTCATGCTGGGCTACTCGGATTCTTCAAAAGAGATTGGAGTGCTTTCCAGTCGCCTGCTCATTCGGCGTGCGATGAATGAGGTCCAAAGAGTTCTTAAAAAGAATGGTCTGATTCCCATCTTGTTTCACGGGGCTGGCGGAAGCGTAGCGCGGGGGGGAGGCAGCCTACGCGAGCAGATTTCGTGGTGGTCAACCGCCGCCGTAGCCCTCCCTAAATTGACCGTGCAAGGCGAGATGATTCAGCGCCTCTTTGCGACCAAAGAGATCCTCGATTCGCAGTGCCTCCACTTAAGCAATGAAGTCCGCCTACGTCCCGCCCGCAAAGAGGAAATTAAGGAACCCCCCGCCCTTTTAAAGTTAGCGGCTAGCGTCGAGCAAAGCTACCGCGCGATGGTTAATGACAGCAAAACCCTTTTGACCATGTTAGATGCCACCCCTTTTAATTATCTGGATCTTTTGGCGATTGGATCGCGACCGGCAAAGCGCCGAGCACCCGGGTCTTTTTCCATCGAATCCCTGCGGGCCATTCCATGGGTTTTATGCTGGACACAAACGCGCTGTCTGTGGCCGTCATGGTGGGGAGTGGGTACGGGCTGGGAAAAGCTTACCCGCGATGAAAAAAATGAGTTGAAAGAACTCGTTGGCAAAGACGCGTTTTTTTCCTCCTTTGTTAAGGGCTTGGGTTTTACCCTAGCCAAGGTTGACTTGGATGTTTGGGAAGTCTACCTGCGAGCGCAAGCCAACAAAGACGCGGTCACCCATCTTACCAACGCCTTTCGCGAGGAATTCCACAAATCGGTGGCGTGCGTACATGCTTTGTCCGACAGCCGGAACTTGTTGTGGTATCGGCCTTGGTTGGGAGAAAGCATTCGATTAAGAGCTCCCTACATCCACGTGCTTAATCTTCTCCAAGTAAAAGCAATTCAACAGAAAAACGAGAGACTTCTCAGAGAGACCTTAGTGGGCATTGCGTGCGGCATGCTTACGACGGGCTAGTTCACACAATCAAACTCCTACGCACTTTGCACTGGCTTTTCCTGCTTGCTCAAGAAGATTTTTTCCAGCAGCGGTCCCATGCCGGCCCCTATCGTCAGCGTGCGCTGGGGAAACGGAAACTCAATCTTTTCACTATCAAAAGCCACTTTAAGGCGTTTTAAATACTCTCGCCCAATGTCCCATTGCTTGAGAGGGCGCGTTTTCAACCGCGCTTTGATGACCACTGCGGAGTCAGCAAAGGAATCAACACCAAACACTTCTATTACTTCCAGCATGAAACGGCCCCAACTGTGATCTTTCTTCATATCCGCTGAGACGTTTTTCATCACAGCAATGACATGATCAATATTCTCTTTATAGGCAACGCCGATCTCCATGACATAACCCGACCAACCTCGCGTTTGATTCGATAGCGTAGTGATTGATCCGTTGGGAAAGACATGCACCACTCCAGAGAGATCTCGCAAAACGATGGTGCGAAAATTGAGCTCCTCCACAAGGCCACCGGTCCCATTCACCGTGGCGACATCACCCACCCGCACCTGATTCTCCAGTAGAAGAAAGAAACCAGAGATGATGTCACGCACTAAGTTCTGGGCTCCAAAGCCCACCGCTAAGCCCACGACTCCGGCGCTGGCGAGTATCGGCCCTATTTCAATTCCTATTTCCCGCAATACTCCTAATGTAACGACTCCAATGAGGAGCAAAAATATTCCCTGTTGCAATAGTCGGCCTAGGGTATCAATGCGTCTTGCGCTTTCGGTGGGGGGTTCTCCTTCTACTTGCGCTTTGGCTAGAATCTTTTTCTCCATCCGATCGACCAACCGTTTGGCCAATAGCCAGACGATAAACGAACAAACTACCCACACAGCGATGCGTGCCGTCGTAAGCCCGAGCATGGTCAACGCTTCTTCAGAAAACAATTTATTCAATCGATCCTCCACAATGAGATTAAGTGTAACGTTATCAGCGTGAGGCGCAACCCTGTAGGGTCAGAAAAACAATTCTAATAAGATGAGAGCGGGGTCAGTTTATTTCTCGACGGTAGATTTTGCTTCTGAACAAAACAGAATTCTCTAATACGGAGCATTACCCGTTTTTCTCCCTCCGCGGGTTGTCACCAGGTCACTTTTTCTGTTATGTCTAATAGAGCCATTCATTTTCGATCCAAGGGCAACTCCATGAACTCCAAACGTCCTTCAGAAAAACTGATCAAAGTTCATATTCCAGATATTCAGCCGTTGCCGGTAAAATCGCGTTCAGAAATGGGAAAAGTAACTCTCTACCTTGAACCAGGAAAGGAGCTTACGTTTGTGGGATTAGTGTATGGGGTCGAACACACAGTTTCGGGTCCTGACTTCTCGGCCACTATATTTTTGGATCATTACAATCAGCGGATACGTATTTTGGATTACACCGGTCCAAACTATTCGGAAATGATTCTCTCCATTCGTAGACTTGCTGAGGCGAACGCCTTCGACAAAATTATTTGTTACGCGAAAACGAACGATTGGCAGCAATTCCTACAACATGGTTACGTGCTCGAAGCAGTCCTTAAGTACTATTTTGCGGGCGAAGACGCTTATGTAGTCAGTAAGTTTCGGTCCCAGGCCCGTGTGACTTCAGGCAGTCTTTTGGAAGAAATTCTTCTTATTGAAGACATCATGTCGCGTCCTTTCGAAACAACTAGCCGATCCCTGCCCGAAGGCTATGATTTGCGTTTGGCCCGTCCCGACGACATTCCCCACCTCACAAAACTATACCGCACCATTTTTGAAAGCTACCCCTCGCCTTTGATGCACGAAGACTACATGCGAACGGTGTTTGAGAAAGAAAGTGTTTTTGCCGTAATCACGCGGGAAGACACCATCATCGCAGCTGCCAGTGCCGAACTCCGCCCTAAAAAACTGACCGCTGAATTGACTGATTGCGCGACAGTAAAGTCGGAAAGAGGCAAGGGTCTGATGAGCCTCATTTTAAGTTTCTTGGAAAACGAATTGCGTTCGAGAGACTACCGAAGCGCGTACACGCTGGCCCGCAGCCGAAGCTTCGGAATGAATCAAGTGTTCTACGGATTAGAATACGAGTTTCTAGGACGGTTGGTGAACAACTGCGATATCTACGGGGCCTACGAAGATATGAACCTATGGGTAAAGAAACTCGATAAATCTAATACGAGTGGACGCGGTGATGCCTAGAGTTCTTGCCTTTATTCTCTCATTATTTATGTGTGTCGCCTCTTGGCAAGAGGCATTCGGACGAAGTGAACCACTACGGATTGGGCTTACGGGAAAGTATCCACCATTCAACTATTTCGGTGCCGACGGCAAGCTTGTGGGGTTTGACGTCGATATAGCGCGTGCGCTGTGTATTCGTCTTCAGCGACCTTGCGAATTTAAGATCTTGCAGTGGGACGGAATATTAAGCGCGCTTTTGTCAGGCCGTATTGACGCC
This sequence comes from Bdellovibrionota bacterium, assembly GCA_041751875.1. GTDB lineage: Bacteria > Bdellovibrionota > FAC87 > UBA2466 > JACKAF01 > JBGSIC01. The sequence goes on along the minus strand of JBGSIC010000032.1, from coordinate 49,359 downwards.
GTGATTGGCAGCATGGCGGTGACCGAAGAGCGCGGTCAGGTGGTCCGCTTCACCCTTCCTTATTATCTCTCCGGGGCTCAACTTTTTGTCCCTTCCACTTCGCGTCCCGAACCCGAACGACCGGGGTTTCGCATTGGGGTGACTCTAGGCACAACATACGGCGTTTTTGCGCGACAACGCTATCCCAAGGCCGAAATCCGTACCTACAAGGGAGATGTAGAGGTATTACAAGATTTACAGGCGAATAGAATCGACGCCATGATCACCGACAAGCTTGTCGGTCTATACATGAAAAAAAGTCGCGAAGCGGACATCAAACCGCTAGGTGGGCTTTTGTTTGAAGAAAGAATTGCGATCCCTGTTCGCCCCTCCGATCAAAGTTTACTTGGAAACTTAAACACCGAACTGAAAGCTCTTAAAGCATCGCCCGAATACGCGGCGCTAAACGAAAAATATTTCGGAGAGCAGCCAGTTTCCACTAACCAGACTTGGAATCTGCCGGCGATGGCACGACTACTACTACGCGGCCTTCTGGATACGCTTTTAATTTCTTTTGAAGGCATTGGCTTAGGCATCCTTCTCTCAGCTCTACTCACTTTAATTACACTCTCCTTCGGCGGTTGGATCGGTAAAGCGCTAGCGGTCGCCGTGGATTTTGTGCGCGCGACTCCTTTTATGGTTCAGCTCTTCGCGCTTTATTTTGGCCTTCCCTCCATTGGCATCCGCATGTCAGCCTGGAATGCCGCTATTTTGGCTATCGCCGTGCACAGCGCCGCCTATCTTACCGAAATTGCGAAAACCGCGTATCTTGCCGTGCCTTCCGGGCAACGTTGGGCGGCCAAATCACTGGGTCTTTCGTCGTGGGAGTCCTTGCGGCATGTGGTGTTTCCCCAAATGCTGCCGCTTCTGACCGCGCCCACTCTAAATACGGTCGTCGCGATGATTAAAGACTCGGCCATTGTATCGGTCATTAGTGTGCATGAGCTTACCCTACAGGCCCAGGAGCTCATTAGCGCCACCTTTCGTCCCTTGGAACTTTATGCGGCGGTGGCCGTTCTTTACTTCTGTGTCACTTATCCCCTGCTCATCTTGGGCCGCCGTTTGGAACGGGCCTACGCGCGGAAGGGACTTTTACATGTCCCTTGATTCTTCCTTGCTGGAAATCGATTCGTTAACGGTGCGGCGTGGAGCAAACGAAATTCTTTCTCATCTTTCGCTGTCCGTATCTGCCGGAGCTCCCTTTGCCATTACGGGAGAAAGTGGTTCCGGGAAAAGCACGCTTTTATTCGCCATTGCCGGACTACTTGCACCTCATGCGGGAACTATTCGCGTACAGAGCCAACCCATTTCGGGGATCACGAACCGCGAGCGCGCGCGCATTGTGGGGCTTGTCTTTCAAGATTATCAGCTTTTTCCCCACTTCAGTGTGCGCGAGAACATTCTGTTGGCGACTAAACTGCATCAAATAAAAGGGGCGGCGGAGTCGGCCCAAGAATTGCTCGCTGAACTCCATATGGATCAGCTGGCAGACCGGTACCCACATGAGCTTAGCGGTGGACAACGTCAGCGCGTCGCTCTGGCCCGGAGCCTAATCCTATCGCCCCGCCTACTCCTGCTAGACGAACCGAGCGCAGCGCTCGATGCCAAAACATCAAAGGACCTAGCTGTTCTTTTGGAACGATTAAATAAAAGGAGTCAAATTCTGGTAGTGAGCCACGATATCAGTTTTTTAGACCTTTTTTGTACGCGCCGTCTTAGTATGTCTAAAGGACGTCTGATAGGAAACACGAATGCCTAAGCCATTACTGAAGGTTTTTTTTCATCCTGAACAATTCAAGCACCGTCCCTTATATGAATGGGCGTTTGGAACAAAGATGGATCACCCCGAAACGACCAACCGAGCCGAACGTATCCTTGCCGCTATCAAAAAAAACAGCTCAGCTTTTTCCGTTCACCGCCCCTCTCCACTGCCCCAACAAAAAATTGCGGCGCTTCACAACCCAGCGCTGGTGAAACTGCTTAAGACCGCTTCCAAACTCCCCCGGGGCGCCACGGTTTATCCCAGTGTGTTTCCGCGCCGCGATCAGGTGGAAGCCAACGCCAATTCTATTAAACAAGCCGGTTACTATTGTTTCGACTCGGGTACGCCTCTGACTTCTAAAGCTTGGGATGCCGCCTACTGGAGCGCGTCGGCCGCCTACAGCGCCGCTAAGTTGGTTCGCAGCGGAAAAGCCCAGATTTCTTACGCTCTTTCTCGTCCCCCTGGCCACCACGCCTCTAAAAACCTATTTGGAGGTTATTGCTATTTTAACAACGCCGCGATCGCCGCCACGCAATTAAAATCGGCCGGAAGGGTGGCGATTGTGGATATCGATTTTCACCATGGCAACGGCACGCAGAGTCTTTTTTATAAGGATGATCGAGTCCTTTTTATTTCCGTTCACGGTGATCCCCAAGACTACTACCCGTTCTTTTCAGGCTACGCGACGGAAAAGGGAATCGGACGGGGAAAAGGGTTTACCTTAAACCTTCCCGTTCCCGGAGGGTGCGATGGACAAGGGTATTTACGTATTCTGGATCGCAAGGTTATTCCCGTACTCAAAAGCTTTGCTCCCAAAAGCCTGGTGCTCTCGGCCGGCTTTGACACATTTAAGGAAGATCCGATCGGAGATTTTAAACTCGAAACCAGTGATTTTGCCTTAGTTGCCTCTCGCTTTGCCGCGCTTAATCTTCCCACCGTGGTAGTGCAAGAAGGCGGCTACGCCACGCGCTGGTTAGGCAAGAACGTGGCCACGTTTCTCTTGGCAATGCGCGACGAACACAAATAACCTTCCTCCTACGATTCGCGACAAGATTAAAATGGTACAAATAGTGGAAACGTCAGTATGATAGGCCTTTACCAGCCATGAAAAGAATCGCTCTTCCACTTCCCATGCGCGCGACCGCCAAGCCAGAAACTTGGCTGGGAAAATTCTTGCTGCAGGACGAAGAATTTGGTCCACAAAAGGTCAAATCGCACGAGTACCCTTGGTACAAGGTTCTCTGGCTCACCGGGGTGGACTACTTTTCCACCCTGGGCTATCAGCCTGGAATTGCACTGATTGCCGCGGGTTTTTTGTCACCCGTGGCTACGGTATTTCTCGTTCTGATCACCCTCTTTGGCGCCTTACCCGTTTACTCTCAAGTCGCCAAAAGATCTTTCGCCGGTCAAGGATCCATCGCACTTCTGGAAACACTCTTTGGTGGCTGGACCAGCAAAATTGTTGTTCTAGTCCTTCTCGGATTTGCCGCCACGGACTTTGTCATCACGATGACCTTGTCGGCCGCTGACGCGGCTGTTCACGCGATTGAAAACCCAATTCTACATCCTTATCTAGATGGACACGAGATTCTCATAACATGTTTGCTCCTATTTCTGCTGGCGGCCGTCTTTATGCGCGGGTTTAAAGAAGCCATCAGTCTGGCTGCCGCCATCGCCATTCCGTTTCTCGTTCTGAACTTAATTGTTCTCTTGGTGGGGCTAAAACACATTATCGATCGGCCCGAACTATTAAATCAGTGGATGACTGGCCTTTGGGCCACGGGAAGCTTAACGGATATCCTTATCGTGGCGGCTCTCGTATTTCCCAAGCTCGCGCTGGGAATGAGCGGGTTTGAGACGGGTGTTTCTGTGATGCCGCTCATCAAAGGAGAAGCGACCGACCCAGAAGAAACAAAACCTACCGAACGCATCCGGTCCACTCACCATCTCCTTTTGGCTGCCGCTCTGATCATGAGTTCGTTTTTACTGCTTTCCAGCTTTGTTACCGCCTGTTTGATTCCTCCCCAAGCGTACCAAGCGGGAGGCCCTGCTTCGGGCCGCGCCATTGCGTATTTGGCACATGAGCTTCTCGGAGAATTTTTCGGAACCGTTTACGATGTGAGCACCATTTTGATTCTGTGGTTTGCGGGAGCCTCGGCAATGGCCGGCCTGCTTAATCTCATCCCTCGCTATTTGCCACGATTCGGGATGGCTCCCCGATCCATTGCGTTTCGTCGGCCCTTGGTGATGGTTTTGTTTTTCATTACTCTTCTCGTGACTTGGTTTTTCAAAGCGGACGTAGAAGCGCAAGGAGGAGCGTACGCCACGGGGGTCTTGGTTCTTATATTATCGGCGTCGGTTGCGGTCGCTGTTTCTTTCAAACGCGAACACAGAAAATCTAAGGTGAAAAGCGATCTTATTAAGAGCTTTTTTTTCTGGGCCATTTCCGCCCTGTTTCTCTACACACTTATCGAAAACATTCTAATCCGCCCTGACGGGGCCATTATCGCGGGTGCCTTTATTCTTTTGGTCATTTTTTCCGGTGCGTTGAGCCGCTATTTGCGTGCTACTGAATTACGCGTAAGTGAATTGGCGTTCAAAGACGAGGAGTCTTGGCAACACTGGCAGGACATCACATTCAAAAAAGTCCATCTAGCTCCAACAGTTACCAACACTGAGGAGGCTCGAAAACATAAGGAACGCCAACTCAGAAAGTATTATCACATAAAAGGCCCTATCGCTTTTACCCACGTTCATCTTGTGGATAATCGCAGTGAATTTTATTCGCCTTTGCGTACGCGAGTCCGAAAGGTGGGGGACAATTATATTATTAATGTGTATGGCGCCCTCGCAGTCGCCAACAGCATTGCCTACATCAGTGAACTTCTCGATCCGCTGAGCATTTTTATTGGTCTCACACGTCAAAATCTTATGACCCAGGCTTTGAAGTACCTTTTCTTTGGAGAGGGTGAGACGGGACTATTGATTTATACGATCTTAGTACGCTACTGGGAATGGACTCCGGAGGAAGACGTGCGCCCGAAGATTTTTCTTTTTAGTGACTAGAGAAACTGGAGAAGTATTTTTCTCTTTTGAGATTTGTTTACTTGTAGAGCGTAAAGAATGTGTCCGCCACTTTCTTATGACCTAGGCGATTCCAGTGCACGTCATCCGCGAAAAAGTACTTTTTGATAGTTTCACTATTGTCTTCCTCGCCAATAAAAGCGGGAAAAAAATCTAAAAAGGTTACCCCTCGATCCTGGGACCAGTTCCGCCAGGTGCTTACATAGAGGGAGTCCAATTCCCCGTCTAAAATTTGATCGGGCCAGGGGTACACCGCAAGAGTCAGCTTGATGCTATTTTTCTGAAGTAAATCCCATAGCCGATCCATGTGTCGTAGGGACAACTCCAGTCCCTTCTTGCCGAAGGCTTCATAGGCTAGCGCATCGGTGGCCCACCGAGCCCGCATGTAGCCAACAGGCGGGCGCAAGCATCGCCGCGGTTGCAGCACACACCAAATTTTTTCGTAAACATAACTTGTCAGGCGAAAATGGAGATGAAGGAAGTAACCGACCCGCCCTTTTTGATGAGCGTCGGAGATATGCCAGGGAGACTGAGGTCCTTGAACCGATTCGTTCTCACCCCAGTGGTAAAACGTTTCGTCCTGAACATCTGATATGTCCATAAACAAGACCACCTCATTGAAGCGAAGGCCCTCTTCTTCGATCAGATACTTCAATTTTCGATAGTAGATAATAGGACAATACGAAGCGACGGCGGCGTTGAGTACTTCGACCTGTTTGTGTGAAAAATGCTCCGAGATTTGGCCGACAAAACTATCTTCAAAATCTACGCCCAGCCCCTCAGTAAAGGAATCTCCGATAAAAAGAATCCGGTGTTGGCTGGAGCGTTTGGGAACGGTGCGAGTGCTTTTGTCTCGAAATCCCAGAGAGTTTGTCACGAGGGAAAAACGAAAGGGGCCATAGGTGTAGTCAGTTTCGGCCCTACTCGGCATTAAGCCGTGATGATAAATGGGGGAAGCAACACGAATCAAAGAAGGGTTGGAGTTCTTGGACGTTTTTGAAAGGCGATAAGAAAGATGGGTGAGCGTGAAATCTGCAGCTAAAAATAGGAGGCCGGTGATGGCTCCAATGATACCTATGACTCGTATGCGGCGCATTAAGTAATTCTGAATATTGTGCTAACTTAGGTTCAAGTATAATGAACTTTTTCTCAAGATAAACTCACATTCTGTCGAACAGAACCTGAAGTCCTAAATTGTTTGTATGAGCGCCAGCATGAAGAAACTCTCAAAAGGTTGCGTCTTTTTTAACTTCGGGACGAAATGCATCAACAACCTATTGGTAGCGGTTTATTCGCTCCGCCTCCACTATTCAGGTGAGGTAACCGTTCTACTCGACAACGCGCCTTACCGTGAAAAACTTGAACGCGACCTTGCCCCCTTGAACCTGAATTTCAAGACCTTCCACTTAGGCGATAACACTTATTCCAGTTTGCGTACTTTGGTATTCGACCAAAGCCCGTACGCGACGACCCTGGCCTTCGACAGTGATTTGCTATTCCAAGCATCTCCGGAGCCCCTGTTTGCTCCCACCGAGCAGCATGGTCTGCTAGTCACTCGCTTTTATCCCAATCCGTACGGCGCGTATGGAAGGCCCGAGAAACAGGAATTTGGAAGTCGTCTTCGTCGCATTGAAAGTATCAATCATTTGTTCACTCCCGAAGAAATCGAGAAAGCCAGAAAGCGTTTACTGCTCGACCGAATTGATGTGAACGTGGGTGTGATGGGCCTCAGCCAACCAAAAGGACTGCCCTTTTTTGAAGAGTATTCGCGCCTAATTGAGAAAGGGCGCGGTATTGAGCTCATTGACGAGTCTCTGGCCAATCTGCTCATCGCACGTTACCCGCACTATCTTGCGGAAGAAGAATGGAACTGCCCCGCAGATAATATTTTCCGAAAGACGGCCCTATCGGAAGCAAAAATTATTCACTACTTCGCGGACGGGTATGAGCCATTTGGCAAACGACTAGGCCGAAACCGCGCAACGGAGGCAGGTCAAATCTGGTTTAAAACATTTAAAGAGATGCACCAAACACTGCCTGTCGCCTATTGGCAGAAGTTCGATACCCTACCTCACAGCGGGGTAGGACGAGTAAAATACTTCGCCAAACGTTTCTCAGGAAAGGTCGCTCGAAGGCTATCTTCGTTTAAAAAAGCATCGTGAGTCATCCCACCAAAAACCTTATCTTCTGCTCTCTCGATCAGAATGTGTTTCGAGAAGCCAAGATCTTCATCAAGAGTCTGGACAATAACTTCCCTGACCACCCACCCGTGTATGTTTACCAACTTGGATTGTCAGCGAGTCAGGTTGCTTGGTTGGAAAGTTTTAAAGATGTTTATTGTAAAAATCTGGAGCCAGAGCATTTCAAGGATTTTCCGCTGATGGAGAGATACACCGGCAAGACAACTCCCGTCACAGTCTATTCTCGCCTGGGTATCTGGAATGAACTGCATCTGGAATTCGACAATGTACTCTATTTAGATGTGGACACCATTGTAATGGGCTCACTTTCTGAGCTATTCGAAAAAGACCAATTTTTCTGCGTACGAGACACGATGTCACGTTCGACGCCCCTTCTCAAGAAGCAAGACCAGGAGGAGGTGAAACGGCTGCTAAGAGAAGACAACATCGTTATTGGGGAAACGGGCAATACAGGAATGATGGTCATTCCGAAATCCGTGCGAACGAAAAGCCAGTACAATCTCCTGCTAAAACTTGGGGACCGCTACAAGGAATACTTTCTCTATCAGGATCAGTCTTTGATTAACTTGTGGATGGCAAAAAACGGTTTGGTCGCGGCACAAGATACTCGCTACAACTTCCAAGTGCGCGACATTCGCTACGGAACCGACCTAAGAAAAGAGAAACTTATTCATTTCAATGTTCCCCTAGGATCGGCGCGCTCATTTGCGATGTGGGTTGCCTATTGGTGCTTCCGTTTACCGCTTGGTGCGAAAGTTTATCCGCGATTCTACTGTCTTCTCCAAGCCTACTGGCCTGGTATCAGAAAATGGGTAGGCAACTGACCAATGGTTCTAACGAGACACTTCTTTAAAAAACTCCAACGCCAAAGCAGTCGCATCGGGGCCCAGCGGGTCACTATGGACAACCCCCACCGGTCCTCCGCTCCAAGCGTGACCTAGCCCCTCGACCGAAACGTGCCGCAGTAGAAGCTCTTCCTCCATTCCGTAATCACGCACTAGAAAGGAGAGCTTGGAAGACTCTTGGATACTCTCAGTCCGATAAGGGACGAGAGGAAAAAGGGCCTTCAGCGCGGGGTCCACATGCGCGTTCAAATGGGCAAACTGCTCCAAAGTTTGCTCACCGTTTAGCGGAACGACTCGTTCGTCTTTTGTCCCATGAACAATCAAAGCGGCCATGCGCTTTCCTGTGTTAGCCGCGCACAGGGCGGCCTGTCGGCCGGCGAACTCTGGCGAGCGCAGGCTTCCCCTGTGCAAGGTTCGGATTGCCTCGAAGGGAAACTCGGCAGCTTTAAACTGGACTCCCGAATGCAACATCACGGCAGAAAATTTGTCCGGGTGACAACTTGCCACACTTACCGCTATCGCCGCACCGGAGGAAAGCCCCATCAGAAAACTCTGCTCAGAAGAAACGTTCCACTTTTCTGCGATTTCGGCCGCCAAGGAGGCAATAACAGCCGCCTCTCCGACCTCGCGCATTTGGTTAAAAGGGTAAAACCAATTCCAGCACCCTTCCGGATTGCGAAAACGATCTTGTTGAGGATAGAGAACCAAGAAACCGTCGCGCTCCGCCCAGTCATCTAGCTGGGTAAGTTTAGCAAAGTGTTCCGCATCTTCCTTGCAGCCGTGAATGGCAACCACAAGCTTCCTTGGAGCCGAAATTTGACTGGGGATGAATAACCGATACGCCAAACCATTGAGAAAAACGCCACCGTGCACACTGGAAATGACCTGTTTCGCCCAGGCTGGCGAATGCAGGACAAAAACGAACAAAGAGAAAACAAGCCAACCCATACGATTCATGTGCCCTCACAGAAAGGGCATTTTACAGCTGACTATTCCAATTAGCGAGTAGGGAATGTTCGAGTCAAGAGAAGTACCCTACCCCATATCCGATTACCCAAACGACTCCAGCCAACAAAGCACCCGCAATTAAAAATTCCCACAGTTTCCATTTCGGGTCCTTGGACCAGGCGGGTTCGCTGTTGAACTTAGCTGGACTGTCAGGTGCGCCCATATTATCGAGAGCCATATCTTCCCCTATGGTTGATTAAACAAAGGCACCAAGGCCATGTTTCTGAAAGCAAAGTTCGCAGGAGAAGCCCCCTCTCCCGACTGAGCATCCCCCCGGTAGCCAGGCTCCATCCCGATCGCAAACATCCGAGATGCTACCTTAATCATCGCCTCACTGTTTTCCGTTTCTAAAAAGTAGAGCATCGCAATCTGCAGCTCATCGAGCGAAGTGCTTTCATTTTCCAAAGTTCTGTAAGCAACTTCTTTATGTACTGCAAAAGGCTTATTGCCCGCTCGCACTCGCCCCAATACCTCACTTAAGTCCGCCAACTCAGCGAACAAGGAACCAGTGCCCGCAAAGGGTCCACTACGAAAGGGGGAGTCAAGACGCAAACCTAAAGCGGCGCGCACTTCGTCGGTGACGATATCGTGCTTACCAAAACTTCTTAGATATCTCGTTGAACTTCCTATCTCCAAGAGTTGGCTATTCGGCAATTTTAGTGCGGCATCGACCATTTCAGTCGCGTCTGAATCGAGGACAGATTGGTCCAAAAGCTGCTGCAAAAGTTCTGTGTGCCCACTTCGCACAAGATTCGTAACCAAACTTTGCTGCTCGGGACCGAACGGATTTCTCAGCGCACCTTGGGATATCCATTTTTCCGCCAGGCGTTTCGCGCTCTCAAAATCTCCAGACGCCATATAGAAATCGAAGGCCACGCGATACCCTCGTGATTCTGCTATCGGCCCAAATAAGGCCATTTGAGATGAGTCATCTAAGCCACTCAAGAGGTCAAATAGGTCATGATAGGGCAGCTCTTGATCAGGCTGGCGGATAAGAAGCATATCGACCTGAGCTTGCATTTTAGAGCGAACAGATTGGGGCGGAGAACCATACAAGTAAGGAATAAATCGTTCCGGCTTGTGCGTTGTTTCACGCAGAACCGGCCCTGTTGCGGCATATGCGCGAAGCGCGTTTAAACGCAACACCCACTCCACTGTCGCATCCTTCGCGGAGTCCGCAAATCGAGTCAGAGAATCTCCAATGCGCACAAGTTCTAAGTTTGCTTTAGCGATAAAAGGTTCGGTGCGAAAACCGGATAAAAGCGGAAGTGCGATATCAAAAGCAAACATGTACTCGCGACTGTACTCAGAGTGCCGGTTTCCCGCACTAACGAGACGAAGCAGAGCAACCTGAGCCTGCTCCCATTGTCCCGCATCCCCTCCTCCCATGCGCGCCACTCCCCGTACAAACGACTGATAAAGTTTTAGGTCGCGGTTGATATCAGGCTGCTGAAAGAACATGTTCATGAACTTATGAGCTTCTTCATCGTTTTCCAGAAAATAGTTAGCCACCGTGTTTAAGCGCCAATACTCCAGTGCGTTGCCAGAGTTAGCGACAGTTTTTCGCCCCCGCATCTCTATTGCCTTTAACATTTCTTCCGAGCTGGCTCCCAACAAACTGGAATAAACAAAGTAATCCTCAGATCTAAATCGGGGATCTGCCAACATTTGTAGTGTCATCGACAATAAACGTTCGCGAATCTCGCCAGTGGAATTAAGTAGGGGATTGTTTTGAAGCGTATGATCGACCCAAGCCTTCACGGCCGGCGAATTATGCTCTGCAATCCGCGCGGCACAGAGCCTTTCGGGTACAGACCATTCTGCGGAAAAAGCAGTGGAACCAAGGAACGCCCAGAAACCTACAATAAGGATGTTTTTCACGAAAGAGTCCATAACACTTCCGGGAAATTCGAGCTAGCGGTATCGGAGTTGGGTTCAACCCCCACCGTCATCAGGAGAGATTACGCAATAATCTTCAAAATTTACGGGTCTAGGACCCCGCTGTGGCCGGCTTTGTCCGCCACGCTATACGAGAAATCAAAGTGGCGCATTTTTCACTCAGGTGACTTAGCGAGGCATCCATATGAGTGGGATCAATCCCCAGTATTTGAGCCGCAGTAAGCGGAATGGTTTTCCCGATGCTTTTGGTGCGCTCCCACCGACGGCGCAAATCCACCTGATCCCTATAACGTTTACTTTCTGCGTACTTCATCACGCCATACTGCGCAGCCGGAATGGAAGCGAGAAGAAGTAGAGTCCCCGAATCGATGGTCCCTACCCCCGTCGCAACGCCCGCGCCTAGGCCCACCAGCCCGATAAGCTTCAAGGTATAGGGAACAAGATAAAGGGTCTGCTGTTCGGCAGAGGCCCTTGAAACATCGGTATCAATTTCTTTTCCCTTCCAGGTGATCTTAAAGGTTTCGCTGTTGTCGCGGTTCTGCGTACGAATGCGAGGGAACTCGTACCAAGATTTTCTCCCCAAATTATGAAACCAAGAGTTCGACCAAAGATGGGCGTGGATAGCCAGTGCCGCTGTGTCTGTTATGCGAAAAACCACCGCGAGCCCTTTTTCCCAAATAGTCAGCCCGTAAGCATAGCCCATGCTCACACTCCATTGCTTGGTGAGCTGACTCAAATCACTGCCGCGATAAATCCAATTGCGATAAGTACTATTGCCCACCCCGAGTACCACTCCGAAGCCCGCCGACATCACAAGCGGTGCCCAGGTCGCTTCATATTCGGGGTTGATAACTTCTTTGATCCACATCACGCCTTCCGTCATCCCCAATTGGGCGGCTGTGGAAACCGTTCCTAAAATGTAATCCCCTCGGGTAGGCTTTTTTACCGTCGCGTAATAATAGTCGCCCCACCACTCTCCCGAAAATGGGGAAAACCGAGGGAGGTATTCTGTTCCTTTTATTTCGCCTTTTTCATACCAAACCAATACGACGTCTCTGCCCGTTCTTGAACCGTCAACAAACGCACCTTTTACATGGTCCCACACTCCACTTCTTTTTTTTCGCTGAACTTCTCCTGCATCGATGTGTTGGCGGGCCACATACTGGCGCAGGTGTTTCGAATGGGGCTTAATTTTTTCGCGATCCAAAAACACGAGTGAGTATTTCGTATTCTCATGCACCACACGTGCAAAATAGTGATCATCGATGGTGTTTATTTCCGCATGGCCGATTGGAGTCGTAAGGCTCACCTTCCCTTTGTCTACCGCTTTGGCAAAGCCCTTTGCGCCCAGTCGTTCAAACTCTTCCACTCCAAGTTGCTGAACAGCGTTCGCAAGCTCCTGACATTCCGATAAAACCACCCCGGAGTCTTCATGCCAGTCACCGGGGGGAATTAAATCGTCGTGGTCGAAGACAATATCGTGAACAAGGGAGCCCGGTGGCAGATTGTCGACCTCAACAGCGCTAAGGTGCGCGCCATGCTCTGCTACATGAACACCTAGGGTCGGTGCCGCCGTTTCCTCGGCGAGGGTCAGGAGTGGGAAAGCCAGAAAGGCGCAGAATATCCAAAACTTAGCTATACCTTCGCCCGTGGGTTTTCTGGTAGCCGTAATAATGGTGCATTCCTTAACTAGAGTTGGGCTTTGGTAACAAACAAATAACGCGTAAGGCAAATCTATTTGCGGCTCTAGGGCAGGTGAGGGTTCGGGGGATGAGAATTTTCACGACCGAAACAGGCGAGTTTTACGTCGGGAAAGTAGCGTCTGTAGGCTCACGTTTACGGTACAGGTGCTCGAAACAACGCTCGCCGCGTTCCAAATATTTTTTCTCAAAGTGAGTTCGAGGAGCGTGGTCGAGGGGAAGCACTCTATCTGATACCAGCTGCATTCCCAGCGCCTTGAGCTTCTCGCGAAATTCCTCGGCGTAGAAGGCTTCATTGGTCGCTAAGACAATTTCTCCTCCGGGAAGAAGAGAAAGCACCAGCTTTTTCATGAAGAGTTGGTTATGCCAACGTTTTTTAGCGAGTTTCGGTTTCGCGTAGGGATTGGGATACAGAAAGAAAATCTTGGTAAGCGACTTATTCTTAAGTTGGTCTGCCACGTAGCGATGCGCATCCATCTGAATCGGTATGATATTTTTTAGCTGCGGGTGACGATCCAAACGGCGACACATTTTCTCAAAGCGAGTCTTGCCGTGCTCTACGGCAATGACTTCCTCGTCAGGATGAAGTGAGGCGTACTGAATAGGGTGCCACCCCACTCCGCAACCTATGTCTAGAACAGTTGGGCACATCAATACCTTGGTATCACACCAAAGATCCTTAGCCTATCGATTGGCATAGCAATCAGTTACTAGTACAGATACGAATATTTTGATTGGGGAAACGTTCCTTAACGAGGTAAGACGCGAAGCCTGCAAGGCGCCCTTGAAGACAAGCGTTCAAAGCAGGAGCAGCTTTAGCGCTCGAAGGGTCGGAAAGGCATTTTTCTACTCCGTTGATGAGCGACGCCACTGTTGCATCGGCAGCCGCGCGTGCGCCGGTCGGTGTTTCTGGACGAAGCGCTTCTGCCACCGAGTCCACAATTTCTCCCATGTCGAACCGACCATCCGCAAAGACAGTACCCGACGAAGAAACAAAAAGAAGGATAAGTACTAACCGCGACATGCTTTCACCTGTTCTTTGGGTAGGGCATATTCAAAGAAGAATGCCTTTGCATTGTAAATGTTTTGACTGATGCACGTTTCAATCTCTCCATCAGTGAGAAGAGTGAGCAGCCCCAAGGAACTGTTTAGCACCTCAAGATCGGTCGACTGCCCGACGATCTGTTTTAGAGCGGGAAGCAAAGTCGGCCCGTAATAGAGCACATTCTTCTCCATATCTTGGCGCTTGTGTGAAACTTTCGCGGCAAGCCCTCGCGAGATCGTTTGCACGTTAAGATCTTCAAGCTTTTGCGTAGGTTTGTAACGCCCCAGTTGCGCGGCTCGAGTTCTCAAAAAAGTATCCCGACTGCTGAGGCAGTTTTTGAGATTGTACGTGAGATCTCTTAAGGCCCCTTGGAGGCGAATTAAATGTTCCAAATTTCCTGCTTCACCGGTTTCCACCCGAGACGTTTTCATCCACTGATAAAGCGAGTTGATCGCCGACATGGTTCTAGACTCATAAGCCTCATCCGAACGCGAAGCGGGAGGAACCGCGGGAGGCAACGAAGGCTGGACGTAACGAGGCGCCTGCCGGGACGTAGGAGAAGGGGCTGTCCTCGGTGGCCGAGCGCCTGAGGGATTTGTTTTTAGGTCCTTACCCTTCTTGATCGTGTACTCGGCCTGCGAATAATGGCTCACCAAAATGAAGCTGAGCGTTAAAAAAAAGGCGGATCGCATTGTTGGGGACCTCTGTCTTGGTTATTCAAGTATAAGGTTTCCTCGCCAAAGTAGCAAAATCCGAAAATTTCAGGGAGCTAGGCTGCCTGCCAAATGATTTGTCCAGATGTGACAAATATCGGCGATAACCGGCCCAAATTCAGAGATTATTGAGCCTAAACCAACAGAATACAGCCTTTTCTGTGGCATTCGGGTTGCACCTTTTCCGCTCGGCGGAAGGTGAGCGAATGAAAACCTTGTTAAAAATTTCGATCCTGGCTTTGCTTGTTTCGTCTTATAGCGTCTTTGCTGATCACGATGAAAGAAGTGTTGAAGAACGGGTGCGCGAACTTACGCCCGTGATTGGAAGCCTTGAAAAGATTTCCGTCCCCGCGGCAGATGGTAAGAAGTTTTCGATTCCTGCTAAAATTGACACCGGCGCAGCTTCATCCTGCATGCACGCCACCAAAATTGAAAAGTTTAAAAAAGATGGGAAAGAGTTTGCCCGCTTCGTTACTGTAAATGATGACGAGCCCGTGGTGATGGAGGCCCCGATTACACGTGAAGACGAAGTAACTTCCTCGAACGGGCATTCGGAAGATCGCGTTTTTGTATCTCTTCCGGTGAAGATCGGTGACCACAAATTTTGGGCCGAGTTTTCGCTCGCTGATCGCAGTGCGATGAAGCTGCCGGTACTTTTAGGTGCATCGCTCTTAAGAAATCGCTTTCTAGTCGATGTCAGCCGCGAGAGCTTGCTTTCAAACTAATTCCCTTTTCAAAACAAGCGAAACGGTTCAGAGCAGAAGGATGTGCCTGTAAAAAGAATCAACCCTGCTACTTTAAGTTGTGGAAAACGTGCTGAACATCGTCATCTTGCTCTAGCGCATCGATGAGTTTTAGCACCTCTGTCGCCTGTTCCTCGGGCAACTCTGTGAAAGTCTCCGGCACGTACTCAGAAGTAGCCGCTATCGTAGTGATTTTTCTTTCTTCGATAGCCGACTGTAGCTGTCCAAAATTGCGGAACAAACAGCGGGCCACAATGACTTTTTCGCCCTTCTCGCCTTCCGACTCCCCAAATTCTTCCAAGCCGTGATCAATGAGGTCGAGTTCCAGACTATCAAGGTCCAAACCTTCGGGCGAAAACCGAAACACGCCCATATGTTTAAACATAAACGAAACGCTTCCCGTGCTGCCCATGTTACCGCCGTGCTCTTTAAAAGCGCGGCGAACATTCGAAACAGTGCGGGTAGGGTTGTCAGTGGCCGACTCAACCATCACCGGTACCCCGTGTGGAGCGTAACCTTCGTATAAGGCGACCTGATAGTCGATGTCGTTCTGCGTGCTCGCCCTTTTGATGGCCGCATCAATCTTGTCTTTGGGCATGTTACCCGCCCGCCCGTTTTGAATGGCTCGCCTGAGCGCGGGGTTTGAATCGGGGTTGGGCCCTCCGGCCTTTACGGCCATCGTGATATCTTTGGATACGCGAGTAAACAGCTTGGCCATCTTGTTCCAGCGCGCGAACATGGTGGCTTTACGAACTTCAAAAATACGTCCCATCGTGGACCTCCCAGAGAGTCATCTTACGACAAATTTAGCCGTATGTAAGGCCCAGCTGAGGCTAAAGTAAACCCTCCCAAGGCCCCCTCAAACGGGCTGCCCTCCCAGACCATGAGCGAATCTCCACAATCCCTCCACTCTTTACCCCCAATGAAATGCGAGACTCTTCATACCGGTTCCGACGGAGTTGGAAGCCGCTTAAAAACATGGAGGCCCGAATGAAGTCTTTTCTCTTTGCCCTTATCGCCGGATTTTTGATTACCGGTTGCGGCGTTCAAACCCTGTCTGAAACGGATGCGTTGGAAATGCTTCAAAGCGTACCGCTCGCCCCTGGCCAGCAGAACGTTTTAGGAGAGTATTCAGCGACGTCTTACGACGAATTTGAAGCCGTGCTCGCGCGATATGCTGGCGACGGAGAAGAACGTGGACTTTTCGGAAAAAAGAAAAAAACCACGAGCCTAGGCACCTTGAGAAACCTTTTCACGGTTCTTCAAAGTGGGGAAGCCACCGACGCGGATTCACTGGCTTATGCTTTAGTGGACGCCGACGGCGGAGACGTTCAGAAAACAGCCCTCAACCTGGATAGCATTTTAAAACTCATCGAAAAAGTGGCTCCTTTTATCTCGATGCTCTTTCCCAGCTTTGGACCCATCATTGATGCGCTCTTAAAAATTATTCCTCTCTTGCTCTCGATCTTCGGTTAGTTGATTACTCAATTTAATGGACGGATGTCGGTGGCTCTGGGCAGCGCGAAGGCGCAGTTCAGGGCCATCGCCCGTTTTAACGCTTCGCATTACTACTCATTTTAGCCACCTGTATAATATTTTTCGGCCCGCCACGTCAAAACAACTTGAAAGTTTGACCTGGAGTGTTAGGACTGAAGAATACGGGGGCGTTGATAATGGGTTACATAGGCAGCACCACTCGTGGTGCTTTTTTGTTTTTGGGGCTTTTTTTCCTTGGGTCGGCGGAAGCTACCCTTCCCGGGTCTGCTATTTCTCGAGCGAATTCCGCGGACTCCCCACATCTGAGAGACATTTACGGAACCACCCATACCTTCGATGAATTTCAAGACGCGCGCACGAAAGCGACTGTCATAGTCATTCTCGATGATAAGTGCCCCGTCGTTCAGCAGATCGTTCCGAAACTCCGCGCTCTCTATGCCAAGTACAACGCGTTCAAGCGAGATCGCGCCGGGCGTCCAGTTGATTTTGAAAAGTACCCTGGAGATCCCGTTCGTTTCCTAGGCATTTACGTAAAGCCCGATATGGGCGCCAAGACAATGGCCACGCACGCCCTGGAAAAACACATTCCTTTTCGCATTCTGCACGACACTGATGGGGAACTAGTTAACACCTACAAACTTAGTCGTCTTTCCGAAACGCTCGTACTGGATAGCGACGGCAATGAAGTTTATCGCGGAGCCATAGACGATCAAAACGTTCAGGGGGCAATGAAGCCCAAAGCCACGCAGCACTACCTCGACGATGTTTTGTCACACCTCACTTCGGACGAAGCTAAAAGTCTCCCTTCTCCCCACACCTACACCCCTGCCGTGGGCTGTGTGATCAGTTCAATTGTTTCACGGCCCAAAGCTACCACTTCGTACACCTATTATAAGGATGTCGCTCCCATCCTCCAAAAGCGATGCGAGAAGTGCCACCGCGAAGGTGAAGTGGGTCCGATGCCCTTTCAAAGTTACGATGATGCGGCTGCGTATGCGGGTATGATTGAAGAGGTCGTCTTAGATCGCCGCATGCCACCCTGGCCCGGAATATCCGATCACGGTTTTAGAAACTCCGAAGAGCTTACAGAGGAAGAACGCCGTATTCTTTTGGATTGGGCGCGCGGTGACCAGGCAGCCGGAAACCCCGCCGATGCACCCACACCTCTTGATTGGGGTGGCCCGAAAGAATGGAAAATTGGGGAGCCGGACTTTGTGTTTAAAATGCCAAAGCCCCAAGAAGTTCCTGCGACGGGCGTCCTGCAATACGTTTACGTTCCGATCGCGGTAAATGGCGGCAAAGGTTTTCCCGAAGATCGTTATATTGAAGCGATTGAAACCCGACCCGGTGTTCCTGAAGTTGTTCATCACATTCAGATTCACGAATACCACGGTCCTGTCGACAAAGCGCTCACACCGGTTGACCAAATCATCATGTACGGCCTATCGGTCGAAAACGCGCGGCTCTTGGGTTCTTATACTCCCGGAAACGCGGAAGAAAACGCGCGTATCTATAGTCGCTATTTAACCGGGAAAGAAAGTGGAAAGACGGTCGGCATGAAAATGTCCAAAGGGGCAAACCTCATGCTCGAACTTCACTACACAACAAATGGTACCGCCGCGAAAGATCAGTCCTCTGTAGCCATCCGGTTCGCGAAGAAAAAGCCGGATCTCGTACTTGAGACTTGGTTCCCATTCCGCAAACGTACCGACATGATTATCCCGTCAAACTTAGAAAACCACAGTTTGCAGGATCTCTATCATTTCGGATCTCACACCAATGGAAAGTCAGTGCTTCTCCACGGTGCTCGCCCCCATCTACACTCGCGTGGCAAGAGCTACCGCCTGGAGATTGTCGACCCCCGAGGACTAAGCAACAAAGTTCTGACAGATTTCAGCAAACACGATGAATTCCGAGGAGAACTCTTACTTGGATTGCCCGCTTGGGATTTCAGCTGGCAGCACCTTTATCGGTTCAAAGAACCTGTGCTGATCACCCCACAGCAAGCACTTCTTGCGACAGCTTACTGGGACAATACTGAGCATAATCCTCGCAATCCCGATTTTCGTGAAGACGTGAAGTGGGGTCAGCAAACCGAACAAGAGATGTTTAATACTCTTTTCATCTACGAAATTCTCAAAGAGAGCGACCCACGAGCCAATGTCACAGACCAGTTGGTGAGCCGATGAAAACAAAACTACTATTTCTATCCGCTATCTTGAGTCATTCACTGTGGGCAGCTTGTTTGCCCGTGGAAACCTATCGGCTTGCGGGGTCATACGACCGATACACCACGCAAAATCGGCTTCGTTTTTTTGAAGGAAATCTACGCAAGGCGCTTGTTCGCTTCGATGACCAACTGAAAACAACTCCAGAAATCAGAGAAGGCTGGCATGCCTATTTAAAATGGGATCTCTGGGCAGAATCGTTTATCGCCGATAGCGCTTGGGAAATTGCTCAGATGAAGCGAGTTTCCTCGTTTTTTTACGACACGGAGGATGGTTTCAATCATCCCCTTTTTGTCGCTGTGCGAAGCGCCCTGGAAGACTTTTTGGATTTCGATGAAGCGGTTCGGCCCTACGGTGAGCGCTTAAATGAAGGCTTCCGTGAACACGTGACAAAGCTTCACGCGGCCCTGGCTGCTCCGGCATGCGACTTCGCCGCAATTGATGCCGAGGTCACTTGGCTGGCAAACATAGGACAGGCCACCGCCCTCGTCCGTGCGGTTCGCAACGCCTATTCCTCTGCCAACGTTGTTTTGCGCGCACGAAAAAGTTTGCTCGATGAGCCGCTGAAAAAAATGGAAAAAACTCAGTCCGATGTGCAGCGAAGCGGAAACAGGATCCAAGGAGCCTGGGTAGTGGGAAATGCTTATTCTAATACCCGTTCCCGTGCTGAAGTGATTGATACGGGCTCGGAAGCGCGCATCCGCATTTATGTGGAGGGCACCGTACATTCTCCACAAAGTGTCGCGACCAAGGGACCCGCCACTTTAGTAAGTAGCGCGAACTCACGTTTGACGGCGCATTCTGATGTTTACTGGAACGGCGAAGAGTTTGCTTTCACACCACCCCAAGCGACGGTTCAAACAAGTTCACAATTACGTTCGGTACAAGCACCACCAATTATCCGACGTATCGCCGCCAATCAGGCCCGCAAGAAAAGGCATCTCGCTGAAGCTGAAGGTTCCGCCATAATCAAAAAGCAGGCGATAGAAAAAATGCGCGCAGAAATGATTCCAGCAGTCGCCGAACTAAACTCCCAAGCAAGCGACATTTTGGTGCTCATGCGCAAGACCGGAACGTTCCCCGCCGGACTGCGGTCGGCGCTTGTGGGAGATTTTATTCAGATAGGTTTCGTACCGGATTCGGCATCGGGTCTAGGCGCGCCGGCGCGAGCGTTTACCCCCTTGCGAAAGAATGAAGAATTTGGGATTTCGGTTCATGACACTGCTCTGGGTAAGTTTGTTCGTCGCACTCTCGGCGGAGCTCGTTGGACGGACGTTCAGTTTGCTCAGCTACAAAAGGAACTAACCGGTTCCAACAGTGAAGAGTTTATGATCGGCCTCGATCAAGACCGTTGGAAAGCTGATTGGGACTGGAACCACCCGGTGCGGGTCGAATTTTCTGCGTTAGGAGCGACATTCCGATACCGCTTCTCGCAACTTAACTTAAACGGAACGGAACACGAAACTCCATTCGAAGTGCGCTCGACCTTTGCCGTAAAGCCAACATCACTGGGAATCGAGTTCGAAAGGACTTCGGAGGTTAAAGTGGATTCGCTCGATCCTCAAAAGCCACTCTCTGCGGATGTCGAGAACCTGGTAGCGCGAAAGTTTAGAGGCCTTTTTGAAGACACCTTCTATTTGGATGGAATTCAGTTTCCCCAGGGCGGTGATCTTGATGCTTTGTCGAAATATGAACTCGCCGATGTGCAACTGGAAGACCACTGGATGCACATGGTGGTCCGAAAACAGTAGCCCGCGCGGGTTTCAAACGTGGCGTTAGTCGCAGCGCCACGATGGGAGCGCTGCGTTTTAAACTACTGAAAATACAACGAATTTAGTCGATTCTTTTTCATTTCTTTGTTTGACCATTCCTCGAAAGCCCCTTAAAAGTACTCCTGATAGGAAATCCAAAAACAGTGAGGTTCTTCATGCGCGCGCATTCGTCCGTGGCTCGTCTTTTCGCGGTCACCCTATTTCTCGTTTCGCCCATGGCATTGGGGGATGATTACTTCACCAACCTGCGCGTCGACAACGCTATCCCGAAGGAGTGCCAAGAAACGGTTTTGAGCGATTTTCCAGCGGCAGACGAACTAGAGACGTTTACTTACACCACGGACGACGGATCCGAGCAGGCTAAGCGGTTCACCTACCAGTACCCGATGTCCCGCAATGCCTCCCCTGTGCTCTGGAGAGCAGCAAAGAACAAGACCCCTCTCGAAAAATTTCGTGGCTCGGCTGAAATGATTAGCCTCTACGAAATCATTATTCGCGAAATGCCGATTCGCAATTTCAAGTTTCACAATGAAGGTGACACCCTCGAACTTCTCGGCACCGTTGCCTTGGAAGAAGATGTTTACCCGACAGATGAGTTCTTTATCACTGGTGGAGTGGAGTACCACACGCTTAATCCGCGCCGTACGATAGGCGAGATTGACTATGTGGTCGGCGAACGTGAAACCTGCGCGATTAAGGCAGTTGGCCAGGCTAAGCTGAGTCCGAAACGTTCATCTGACTCGAATGAGCAAAATGCTCGCTTGATTCGGTTCCTCAAGGGCGTGCAGAATCACAGCGAAATGGCGGTGGAAGAAGCAGCGGCAGCAGCTAGTCGTTAAAAATAGCGGTTGCGGTCTTTGCGTCTTGCAATGGCTTAGGTCTAAAGAATCGGAGAATGGCTGGTGCCTTTGCGGGGAGCGGTAGACTTACTGGCGCCTTCGTTAAGCTCCTCGAGCTCCTTGCGCACAAACCAAATCTTTCCAAGGTAATGTGGGGCATAGGCAGCTGCTGCGGAAAGCGGAATGTATTTGAGCAGGCGTCCCATAAGGACTGCCATAAAGATGGTTGGCAGCGACATCCCCGATAAGGCAGCTACCACCACAGCCGGCTGCTGGGGAAAAATACTAAAACTTACAAAAGCAAGCGCCCACACCCCGTAATCGGTGATGAAGCTATCCGCCTGCGCCCAGGCCTTGGAGTTGAAGAGATTGGGAAAGAGAGCTTGCGTGATAAAGTCTGCGTCCCATTGAATGAGGGCCGCTAGAACGAGCGCCCCGAGAGACGATCCAACAGAAACCCAAATCCCCATACGTAACCAGCGGGTTCGGTTCATCAACACGCTGGAAACCAGCAAGCCATCCGAAGGAATGACCAGAATAAAAAGGTCTAAGGCGACTATCAAGGATAAGGCCGGCAAGTACCAGGGACGATCGGCGTAGCCTTGGAAGCGCGTTACATAAGGCGCGATCCGGGTGAGCATTAGGGTATTCTACTGGTTGCAAGGTCGGGAGGAAATACTCCAGACAAACTTTTATTGAAGCTTTATATAGCGCGGGAGGCCGCTTCGAGTTCTTCACCTATATCGACAACCGATTGGTTGCGCCCACGCGCCTTTGCTTCATAGAGCGCTCTGTCAGCACACTTGCGAACGGCTTCCGGTGTGGGAGCCGTCTGACTGGGACTGGCAAGGCCCATGCTTACGGTCACTGTTACTTTCCGCGGCGCTTCGGTAAGAGGTTTTTTCTTGGGACGATCTTCCTTCTTACGAGGGGCGCGAATGTAGAAGTCTTTCTTTTCCAAGCTCGAACGAATCTCCTCCACCATGGGAAATGCTTCATCCGCATCGGTGTAGTAGAGAATGCAGAACTCTTCCCCGCCGTAACGGTACGCACGTCCGCCTGATTCCGTCGCTAAGTGAGAGGCCACGAAGCGCAGAACGTTATCGCCTTCTTCATGTCCGTAGTTATCGTTAAACTGCTTGAAGTGATCGATATCCACCATCACGATCGCGTAAATTCGGCCCATGCGCATCAAAGCCTCATCCAACGCGCGTCGATTGGGGATCTCGGTAAGCTGATCGATGTAAATTTTCTGCCAATAAACCTGGTACATCGCATAAATGCAAACCATGCCGATCGAGGTGAAGAACATCGCTAAAATATGTGGTTCCATCGCCTCCTGCATCGCAAACCGATTGAGCAAATAGATCAGTCCGGGCAAGCAGAAGAATACTGAAAGACCGTACCGTTTGAGGTCTTTGTCTTTTAGCCGCAAGATAACAAAAGTGAATATGAGAAAGAACACAATCGAGAGATCAGGTAGTTTCCAAAAATCAAGATGAAGCGGTAACTGGTGTTCAAAAAGTTTCGCCGCTGCTTTGGGATCGGATCGCAACATCATTCGCAAGCCACCGAACGAAAATACTGTGGCAGAAAGCATGTAAAGACCAGCGGTGCCGAACAGCCTTCCTTGTGGGGTCCAAAAGACGACCAAAAGAGTCAAGGGAGTCAAAACAGACAAAGCTCGCGCTTTCACCAAAAGTGTCTCTGGCGGCAACGGAGGTGCCATCATCAAGTAACAAACAGCAAAGATGAACGACGAGAAGACAATCGAAAGCTGGTTCATTTTCCAGCTGAGAAATGCAGAAATGCCCAACAAGAAATAGGGCAACACTACAAAAGTATCAGCAAGTGTCTTGTTGTTTTGTAGATAGGGAAGAAAGGAGCCCTGATATAGGGCGATGAGCGGAAAAGCCGCTAAAAGCAATGCGACCCCTAGCGATACATAGGGTCCACGATATAGGGAACGACTATTCATAGAAAAAGAGTTCTCTCTTTCCTATGCAACGGTATGTCCCCGAAAGGCATGAACTAAGGAATGTTGGTCCCACAAGGCCCCGTGTTCATTAGATTTTCAAACTTTTTGGCGCTCCCCTCCACAAATATCGCCGCGGCGCCTCCTGAAAGTTAACTCGAAGAGTCGCAATTCTCGGGATGTGGCTTCTCTAGCGTGGAAGGAGCCGGGTTTGCGACAGCGCCTCCCCCTAATCTCTGGTACTCTAAAGAGATGAATCATGCTGAACGTCGCCGATATTCTTCACCGAGCATAATTTTCATCTTCATTTTGTCGACGTTAAGTATCACATTGGCTCGCGGAAATGAGAGAGGCCAGCTTTCTAATAAAATGGAGCCAGAGTTGGAGTGCTTACTTCGTTTCTCCGAAAAAGTACTGAGCGTTCACGGAACATGTTTAGAACACAACGAAGTACGCTGCGGATTATTTAAGGCCAACTGTGTGTGGCGCGCTCTTCCGAAACAGTGCCAGGGGATTTCTTATTCTCAATGCGGACGCGATGCGGAACGTCACTGCCGTGTGATCCAAATCATCGACGGGCCGTTTGATGCCATCGCCAAACCCCGAGCGCGTCGTTTTGTCTGCGACGACACCAAGCTCGGACAATTTCTCGTTCCTGTTCCCTAGTTTACTAAAGTCATCCAAACGTTTCTTTGATGGGGCCGATCGCGATGCTCCCAAAGAAAAATTCCCTGCCATGTTCCCAAATGTAGGCGTCCCGCACTCACTGGCACCCACAACGAACACCCCGTGATCGCGGATCGCATGTGCGAAGGGCTATCATCGGGTCCCTCATCGGTGTGCTGATGCCAGGCCTCTCCTTGAGGAGCCAACCTCTCCATGAAGGTTTCCAGGTCCATGCGCGCCTCGGGGGCCGCATTTTCCTGAATAATCAAAGACGCTGAAGTATGCCGCAAAAACAGATGAAGAAGTCCCTGAGAGGGAAAATCGTTGCCCCACGCGAAAGAAACGGATGAAGTAATCTCATAGAGTCCCTTGCCTTGAGTGGGGACAGCTATTTCTCGACTAAGTTGCATCCAGGACTAAATCCGAATGAGCTTGTAGTTGCGGAACTCCCCGATTCGAAAGCCAAAGGCAAACTCCCAGACGGCGGAAACAAAATTCTTTACTTCTTTTCTATCCCAAGCGCGTCGCCAGGTCTTCACATCAACCGGACGTGCAGCTCGAACACGCTCTTGCATCACTGCGGGGTGCGACTCCGTGAAACGACGCATTCCCACTCGGCGTTTGAAACTGAGTTGACGAG
This sequence comes from Bdellovibrionota bacterium, assembly GCA_041751875.1. GTDB lineage: Bacteria > Bdellovibrionota > FAC87 > UBA2466 > JACKAF01 > JBGSIC01. The sequence continues at coordinate 24,703 of JBGSIC010000032.1, read as the reverse complement.
GATCTTTCTTGGGCTGTTCTCCCCACCACTGTGAAAGTTCAGAAGATTTCCGCATCATAGAATCGGTATCACGCACATACCCATAATGGAAAATTTTGGCGCCCGATCGGATGACACTCAGCCGGGCTCCCTCTTTTCGAAACCCTTGCGCATCTTGGAAGGCGCTGATTCCCCGGTGATTCTTAAAAACGCGGACTTCGTGACGGTACCAATTGCGCGCCCGAATGATGTAGTCGTAGCTGCCGTAAAAATGCATGTAATCAAACAATATACCGTCGACATCAGCGCGAATGTTAGCCAGATCGATCGCCTTTAAAATCTTCTCATGATCCGATTCATGAATCGCTTCATCGGCCTGGATGTAAAAGCACCATTTTTCTTTGCAAAAGGCCATCGTGGTATCAGTTTGGTCCTTGAGCTGCCACCCACCTTTTTGATCCTGGTGATCCCAAATCGATTGAACAATTTTTACCTTACCGTCGCTCTCCGCTTCGAGTTCGCGGCACAGCTCCAAAGTTTGGTCCGCCGAATCACCACAATTGATAATAAATTCTTCACACAGAGGAAGAACCGACCGTACTGCTTCTTGGAAAGGGTAGTCCAGTATCTGCGCGTTGCGGACAATCGTGAAGCCAGAGATTTTGTGTCTGGGAGGTAAAATACTCATTTGGTCACATTAAATTTGAAGAAAAGAACATCGTCAGGTTGCACCACGTAGTCCCTTCCTTCCTGACGTAACAGACCCTTCTCGCGCAATTTGGCCTCACTGCCCAAGGCCAGTAGATCCTGGCTCTTGTAGCATTCTGCCATAATGAAACCCTTTTCAAAATCGGAGTGAATTGCGCCTGCGGCTTGAGGTGCCTTCGTGTTCTTATGAATGGTCCATGCACGCACTTCCTGCTTACCCACAGTGTAAAAGGTGCAGAGTCCAAGAAGATCAAAGGCTCCCCGGATCAGGCGACTAAGACCCGGCTCCTTAAGGCCCAATTCGCGCAAATACTCAGCTCTTTCGGCTTCCTCCAAAACAGCAATTTCGGCTTCCAGCGCGCAGTCTACCGTAATGCAGCGAGAGCCTTCTTTTGCCGCAAAGTCTTCCACTTCCTTCACCCACGGTCGCTCCGCCTCGGTGCCATTAGAATTAGCGACGTACAACACGGGCTTTTGCGTCAGCAAAAAGAGAGATTGATAAAATGCCTTGTCTGCTTCCGCGACAGGGAACGCACTGGCCGGTTTTCCTGCGTCGAGATGGGCTTTAAGCTTCTCCAAAAAATCCACTTGGATCACAATATCTTTTCGGCCACTTTTTGCAGCGGAACGTTCCTTGGCAAGTCGCTTATCAACGGATTCCATGTCCGCGAGAATCAGTTCCGTTTGAATGACTTCAATATCGTGCAAGGGATTCACTTTTCCGTGAACGTGAATGACATCTTCCAAAGCAAAACACCGGACGAGATGAATAATGGCATCCACTTCCCGAATATGGTGAAGAAATTTATTCCCGAGGCCTTCTCCCTGGCTGGCACCTTTTACGATACCCGCGATGTCCACAAACTGCGTACTCGCCGATACGATTCTGTCAGGTTTTATAATGGCCGCGATTTCCTCGAGTCGCGTGTCGGGCACGTTCACCATACCGACGTTAGGTTCGATTGTGCAAAAAGGGTAGTTTGCCGCCTCGGCCTTCGCAGATCCCAGGGCATTGAATAGAGTTGATTTTCCTACGTTGGGTAGACCAACGATTCCACACCTAAGCGCCATTAGCGTCTATCCCCCGATTAATTTGGTTCATCGCGATGTCCACACCTTGCTTGAGCAAGAATTCGATTCCCTCGACTGTCTTGGTGAACGCAGATTCGTAAGTGTCCTTCAGCGCCTTGGGAATTTTTCCGAGAACGTGGCTACTCGCATCAGCTCCAGGCGATCTGCCAATTCCTATTCTCAAACGAGGAAAGGTATCCACGCCTAAGCACTCAACTGTTGAGCGCAATCCGTTGTGACCGCCGGTGCCGCCCGCCTTACGCAACCGCAGCTGACCGGGTGGGAGATCTAAATCGTCCACTACAACAAGAAGAGAATCGACGACGGGAACTTTGAAAAAGTTCACAAAGCCCGCAATGGATTTCCCGGATAGATTCATGAATGTTTGAGGCTTGAGCAGCAAAACTTTTCGTCCGTGCACATCAGCTTCGCACCATAGTCCGTCAAACTTTTTACGGAAGGGGGCACAATTCCACCTGGCAGCCAATCGGTCGACTACCTCAAAACCCACGTTATGCGGCGTATTTGTGTACGAATCGCCCGGATTACCCAAGCCTACAATCAAAAAAGGAGAGGATTCCATTTAAGAGAATTACTTCTCCTTTTTATCGTCCTTTTTATCCTTGTCGGCCGCAGCTTCTTCACCTTCAGCAGGCTTCTTTTCCGTGATCACTTCAGGAGCCGCAGCCGGAGCGAGTGAAGCTTGAAGTTCTTCGTCCTTCGTAGGCGGTACGACGGTAACCAAACTGGGGTTCTGAGAAGTCGCACTTTCAATTCCTTCGGGCAAGGTAATGTCGCTCAAATGGAGAGAAGCACCGATGATCAACGAGGTCACATCCACATCGATGTGGTTTACAATCCGGTCGGGCAAGCAACGGACATCGATATTACGTTGGACTACAGTCAAAATACCGCCATCTACCACGCCTTTAGCTTTTCCGGTAAAGTTTAGGGCAATCGTAATTTCCACTTTGTGGGTAACGTCGATCTCGAAAAGATCCACATGAAGCAGGCGCCGCGTGACCGGATCAACCTGATAATCTTTAATTAGAACACGTTTACCGTCGAGGCCAGCGCCTTTGACTGTGAAAACTCTGTTCTTTCCGCCCTCTTGAAGAAGCGTGGCGTGAATGGGTTTCGGATCAACCGTCACCGATTTATGATCGCCCAAGCCATAAAGAACAGCAGGAATACTACCTGACATACGCAGGCGCCGATTGTGGCCCTTGCCCGTTTCTTTACGTTCCTGAATTGGCATTACGTTTTCCATCGTCTCTTCCCTTTTCTAATCGAATAGCGAGCTCACCGAGTCTCGGTTATGAATGCGTTCAATGGCCTTCGCAAGAAGTGGTGCAACCGAAAGGCACTTTACCTTTCCCAGCTGAGCAATTTGAGGCGACAAGGGGATAGTGTTCGTACAAACCACTTCCCTCAGGCGACTTTGACCAATGCGCTCAGCCGCATTGGCAGAAAAAACTCCGTGCGTACAAGTAGCACTAACCGATTTGGCTCCGCGCTGGACCAAACTGTCTACGGCCTGAATCAACGTGCCTGCCGTGTCAATCATATCGTCGACAATAATGGCATCTTTACCATCCACCTCACCGATCACGTGCAAAGCTTTCGCTTCGTTCGGTCCCGTGCGCCGTTTATCAATAATGGCGAGTCCGGCTCCCAAACGCTTGGCATACGCACGAGCTGTTTCCACACCCCCGGCGTCCGGCGATACCACAACTGCTTGGGTTAAATCGTAGTGCTCCCGAAGGTATTCCAAAATGACAGGCTTGGCGTACAAGTGATCAAAAGGAATATTGAAAAATCCTTGAATCTGTCCGGCGTGAAGATCCATCGAGACCACGCGGTTTACGCCTGAAGCAGTAAGCAAGTCGGCAACGAGCTTTGCCGTGATAGGCACTCGGGGCTGAACTTTCCGGTCCTGGCGCGCGTAACCATAGTAAGGAATCACTGCAGTGATGGAATTGGCAGAAGACCGCTTAAGCGCATCCACCATAATAAGGAGTTCCATCAACGCTTGGTTGACGGGTGGGCACGTCGGTTGGATCACAAAGGTGTCCATTCCACGCACACTCTCCTGAATTTCCACAAAAATTTCGCCGTCCGCAAAGCGGCGGACTTCGGCCCGGGCCACAGTCAAACCTAAATGGGAGGTAATCTCCTGGGCGAGCGGATAGTTCGCTGTTCCTGAAAATACCTTTACTGGGGATTCGGTCGCCGACATTAGGTGCACAATCTATGCAAATCTCCCAACAAATACAAGGAAGAAGGCCCTGTTTCGAATTGGCCCCGAACGAGAGGCTCACCTATCCGAATATGGTGTAAACTCTTGACCTTATAGGCATTTTTGCTAGACTACTTCCAGTCCGCATTAGGAGCCTGCCATGAATGTGTTCATCCCTCGAGAGAGCAACGACCAAGAAGAACGAATTTCGATGGTTCCGGCCAGCGTTGAGCGCTTAGTAAAGTTGGGCGCCACCGTTTTAGTGCAGGAAGGTCTCGGAACCCGTTTGGGGATTCCTGACAGCGACTACCAAAAAGCGGGCGCAACGATCACCACTGAAGCCAACCACGGTTTTCAGAACGCCGACCTCGTTTTTCGGCTAAACAAGCCGCCTGTTGAAGAAATCAAGCGTCTCAAATCGGGATGTATCTTGGTGAGCTACCTCAATCCCTTCTTCGAAAAGGCCGTGATTGATGGACTGGCTTCCGCGAATGTTTCGGCAATCGCAATGGAAATGATTCCCCGCACTACGATCGCACAGAAAATGGATGCCTTGAGCTCCCAAGCAAATCTTGCCGGCTATGTCGCAGTGATCATTGCGGCCGAGCGGATGAAAAAAATATTGCCGATGATGATGACGCCTTCGGGAACGATTCAGCCAAGTCGGGTGTTTGTCATTGGCGTGGGAGTCGCTGGTCTCCAAGCGATCGCCACGGCAAAAAGACTCGGAGCCAGAGTTGAGGCGTTCGACACCCGTCCAGCAGTCGAGGAACAAGTAAAATCCTTGGGCGCCAAGTTTGTAAAAATTGATCTGGGACAAACAGGTGAGGCTGCGGGTGGCTATGCGAAAGCGCTCACCGAGGAACAAGTTCAAAAGCAGCGAGAGGGAATGAAAAAACATTGCGCCCAAGCGGATATCGTCATCACCACCGCGCAACTGTTTGGAAAAAAAGCCCCCCTGATCGTTACAGAAGAAATGGTAAATGCGATGTCTCCAGGCAGCGTGATCGTAGATCTTGCGGTCGAATCTGGTGGGAACGTCGCGGGGGCAAAACTGGATCAAGAAGTAGATGTGAAGGGTGTAAAGATTATCGGTTTACGCAATCTACCGGGCAGAGTAGCTGTTCACGCGAGTCAGATGTACTCGGCGAACCTTTATAATTTTTTCGAACACTTTTGGGACAAAGAAACCAAAAAGTTCAAATTCGACCCTAATGATGAAATTCTCAAAGCGTGTCTGGTTACTCACAATAAAGAGATTTGTAACCCCCAATTGAAAGGAATTTAGAATGGGCCTGCTACTCTTCGTGTTAGTCCTTTCCATCTTTCTAGGTTTTGAATTGATCGCTCGCGTTCCGTCTCAGTTGCACACGCCGCTTATGGCGGGGTCCAATGCCATTTCAGGCATCACCCTAGTCGGCGCCTTAATTGCTGCCGGCAACACCAACACTGACGCGTTGAATACGGTGCTGGGCTTTATCGCGGTGGTCGCGGGAACAATCAACGTTGTAGGTGGTTATCTCGTCACCGATCGTATGTTGGGTTTCTTCAAACCCAAAGGGAAGGATCCGAAGTGAGCCAATCTCTGATCGATTTCTTTTACGTAGTGGCATCCGTGCTGTTTATTTTTGGCCTGAAAATGCTTCAGCGGGCCAATACAGCCCGTAGAGGCAATATGATTTCAGCGGTGGGAATGCTCATCGCCTTGGTGGCCACTCTGTTTAACGCGAACATCATCTCCTTTCAGTGGATTTTGATAGGTGTCGCCATCGGTACTGTCATTGGGGTGGTTTCGTCGTTTGCCGTGAAAATGACAGCGATGCCGGAGATGGTTGCCATTTTTAACGCTTTTGGTGGTTTGGCGAGTCTTCTCGTGGGCTGGGCCGAGTATCAGGCGAATCCCTCCCTTAATTTGCTAGCATCGACCTCCGTTTACTTTGCGGTGATTATAGGTGGCATTACCACGACGGGAAGTATCATTGCGTGGCTAAAGCTTGCCGAAACTATTTCGGGCAAGCCCTTTGTCTTTCCTGGACAAAAAATCTTCAATGCGGGAGTGCTACTCGCAACGCTTGGGTTGGGCTTCTTGTTTGTGATGGAACCAGCACAAAACTATACCCCTTTTCTTGTTTTGGTCGGACTTTCTCTAGCTTTGGGAGTTCTCGTTGTCATTCCCATCGGTGGCGCAGACATGCCGGTCGTGGTGTCACTACTAAATAGTTATTCCGGCCTCGCGGCTTGCGCAGCGGGCTTTATCATTCTGAATGACGTACTCATTGTGGCCGGTGCACTGGTCGGAGCCAGCGGTATCATTCTTACCAATACGATGTGTAAGGGGATGAATCGCTCCCTCGCCAACGTCCTATTTAGCGGTTTTGGTTCTGTTGCAAAGGCTTCGTCCGGTTACAAGGGTGAGGCAAATCCGATCAATGCTGAAGATACCTATCTTATTCTTGAAATGGCAAAGTCGGTTGTGATTGTTCCGGGCTATGGAATGGCCGTTGCTCAGGCGCAACACGTAGTACGGGAACTAGCAGGCTTGCTCGAGGAAAATGGCTGCGAAGTTCGTTTCGCGATTCATCCTGTTGCGGGCCGAATGCCAGGACACATGAATGTTCTACTAGCAGAATCAAACGTGCCGTATGAGCAGCTCGTCGAACCTCAGGACGTCAATCCGTCGATGGAGACGGTTGATGTGAGTATTGTGATTGGAGCTAACGACGTAGTGAATCCCGCGGCGCGCGAAGACAAAACCAGTCCCTTATTTGGGATGCCGATTATCGACGTAGATCGCGCTCGTACTTGCATCGTACTCAAGCGAAGTTTGGGAGCAGGCTTTGCCGGGGTAGATAATCCCTTGTTCTTCAAACCCAATACTCGCATGCTTTTTGGCGACGCTAAAGCCACCGTCGCTGCGCTCGTCTCCCAATTTAAAGCAACCTAGCAAGGTGCCTGTGCACTTTTGGGCGAAGCGCAAAAGTGACCTGGCACCTCTGTACCCGCTACCTTTACGGCCGGGAAGTAGATGGGCACCTATTTCGAGTCGTCGAGGCTAAGGGCAGCAAGTTCGTCGGTAAGTTCCTGGGCGGCGGCATTCGCAGGCCAATAAATTGGCAAAACGATTTTCCCTTCCAAGTTACTCTTCTCAGTCGGGTTAAAGGGAGTTGCCATCTGAACGTCCACATTAATCTCTACAAGCTGTCCCGCGAACTCCAAACGTCTCGAATTATAAACAGCGGTACTCTTCTTTATGGCGCTTTTTGTGATTACCGTGAGCGCCCCACTATGTGCAAACCAGGTATTCATCAGGCGCTCTTGTTCAGTGGCTTCTTTCTTCAGGTCAGGAGAAACAAATAAGGCCAATGCGCCCTGTTCTTTCTTCGACGCTAGTCCCCTTTGGCTTCTGTCGAGAATTTTAAAAGCCGTTCTTTTCTCTGGCAGAACATCCAGGAGCAAACTCATTGATCCAATCTGGGAAAGCTTATTCCCCGCTTCCACTGCGCCCAAAGCAATTTGCACAATCTTCTTACCGTGGAACTCGTAGCGGTGGGGCTGAGGCAGATTATCCGATCGAAACACCAATCCGTAGCCGTTGTTACCAAACTCTTTTCCTAGTTTTACTTCTTGGCCTATTGAACCACGTGTGAAAAGCAGCGCACCAGAACCAGGATTTTCATCCACGGAGAACAAATTGGTCAGCTCGAATGGAATCAGTTTCTTCTTCGGCGTGGGTTTTGCTTTCGATTTCTTCTTAGCCGCTTTTTTGGGTTCGAGAGGGATGAGCTTAATCAGCTCGGGAGGCATCACACCTTCGTCGGCTTTTTCCACGCCAAACGCAACTTGAGGAAGCAGCGAAAAGAGGAGTGCAAAATAGAGAAGTTTGCGCACGCGCTAGTCCTTGAGCTTGTTTCCAAAGTCTTGAACTTTCTTGGATGCCTTTTCGACGTTATCGGCCACTACCGTAGCGCCCTTGGAGGCTAGACGAGCTCCCTTGGCAACGATACCCACTCCTTTAGAAGTGATGTCGAGACCCTGTTTTAACTTCTTTTTGTCCACAAACTTATTCCAAAGAGATCCGGCTTTATTCGCAACGTCCTTCGACGAGCGAACACCTTCTTCAAAAGTGTCCTTAACGGTTTTAGCGGTCTCTTTAGCGTCCTTACTGAACTTGCGAATCTGTCCTTTTATTTCTTTTACTTCCTTCATAGGTCGGCGCCTTTCCATGCAAGCGGATTCGCTTTATTAACCTGAGCCGCCGGACGAATGATGTCTAAAAGAGTGTGAAAACTGCCCATAACCTTCCTAACCACGTCTTTTGATTCGTCTGCGGTAGGATTTCGTTTTCCAAGAATAACGGTTTCCGTTTTTGCAATACGGCCGACAGCATCGTAGCTGATGCGCAGGGTGCCAATGCCCTTTTTGTCGATAAGAACAGGCTTCCCATGCCTACCATACTGAAAGAAAATTACGCCACCGGTACCATCGACCATTTGAAGAATTCTTCCCATCGGATCGTAGGTCAAAGACACTTTCTTCTGAGCACTGTTCTGTGCGGTGGTCAGATTCCCGCGGCTGTCATACTTGTAATCCGAAACCACGCCGTTTTGGGTTACGCGACTAACTTTCATGAAACGCGGTTCATATTCGAGCTTTACCGATTCCTTGGGTCCTGTTTTTTCACTGAGCAATCCGTTGGCGTAGTACTTAAACTTAGTTACCTGGCCGTCTCTCACAAGCTGAAGCGGCTTTCCGCAGCACTCAGTGAAGATGACGGTTTCGGTGCTCACCTGACGGCGCTTTCCAAAAACAAACGTGGTTCGCGTTTCCTGACGATAGAGATACTTACTTCCGTCTGCGCGATCACGCAGAGTAAACTCCTCATATCGCTCGTCCGGCTCCGCGCGATTTGTTTTATTGGTGTAAGTCGCCTTCGTCCAAAAATTGTTCTGTGGGTTATTGCTGAGCTTCCCGTACGTGTAGTTTACTTCCGTACCATCTTTCTTGCGATGAAAGGTCACCAAACCTGAGCTGTCGTAGCGCAGTTCACGATACGACTTCGAAAACAAAGTTCCTTTTTCAGGGTATTCAATTTTTGTGAGAAGGTGCGGGGAACGGTCATTGCCGTAGGTGTAGTTAAACGTTTGGTCTTCGGAATCAGTCATCCTCGACAGATTGCCCTTGCTATCGTATGAGTAGGTCGCTCGTTTGCCACGGTTGTCGACAATGCTGGTCACCTTTCCGTTATTCCAGGTAAACTTCAACGTAGCCGCCTTATTCTTCGCAACTATTTCCTCCAACTGCAGCTTATTGTTGGACGAATATTTGTACTCAGCATAAAAGCCATTGCTATCTTGTTGGCGAACTAGCCGCCCTTCTGGATCATAGAACTGAGTGGTACTCCCAAAGCGGCGCACCCACTCTGCGTTCTTAAACTCCATGGTCTGAAAGCCATATTTTGAGGAAACGAGTTGCTGGCCTTTGGGCACTTCACCCTTCAGACCATACTGCAGCGAAACCTGAATACGAAAATCGGGCTCAGCTCGCAAACGAGTCAGAAACTTGCTTGGTAGATTGAGTTTTTTGAGTTCCTGTTCCGGCACAGCACGGTTCAGCTGGCGACTAAAATAGGCCTCCTTAACCGCTTCAAAAAACTTGGCTTCGGTTTGCGGGTCAGGTTTTGTGGGAGCAAAAATGACGGTATTGCCTGTCTGCCCGTCTCGCAATACGACATGACGCTCGGGGGTAACGGTCATGACCGATTCAAAATCGGCAGTCCACCCCCACCCAAACGCACCATTCCAACCTGTTTTCTCACTCACCGCAGTAATGGAGTTGTAGCTACGGGAGAGCTCCAGCGGAAGGACATCGCCGGGAATTCTAAAATCTACGTACGTAACGTGCGCGCCGCCGTTGATCCGGTTGACGGAAACACCCCACAGACTCGTGGAAAATGAGGCGACCAGGCAAAATAGGCTGAACCACTGCTGCACAAATTTCATTTATACCCTCACTTTGACTATCTTCCAGATAGCAAAGGCACCGACTGCTTGTAGGCTCATCATTATGGAAAGTAATATCCAACCCGGGATAGTCGTGAACATGGGCCGAATGCGCTCTGGATCGATCGTATACAGGATCGCACCCAATGCAAAGGGCATAATAACGACGATAACACCCTGCATCACACCCTGAGAAACCATCGCCGCAATTTTTGATTCAACCTTGATACGTTCGCGAATTGTATAGGCAATGTTGTCGAATGTTTCGGCTAAGTTACCACCGGTTTCCTTCAAGATATTGATGCTGGTAGTAAACATTTCGATATCGTCGTGCGGCATACGCACCGCAAGGTTACTCAGCGCGGCTTCCATCGACATACCAAGTTTGTTCTGTGACAACACCAATCCGAATTCTTGTGAAATCGGGTTCGGCAATTCTTCCTGCACTAACTGCAATGCCTGGTTAACGTTCAAACCAGAACGCATGGCGTTCGACATGAGGGAAAGACCGTCTACCATCTGAACCACAAAACGAGTCACACGGCGCTTAAAGATAATGCCGATTATGCCGCGTGGAAACTTCCATCCAAGTAGAACGAAGATCGTCCCGAAAACTGCACCGGCACCAGACGAAGGATAGAGAAAGAACATACCAAGCGCGAAAAGAATAATGAGATAGGAGGCATAGAAACGAACCGCCTTCTGGCGATTAACAGTAATGAACATGATGTCGAGTTTGGCGAGCATCCAATCAAGTTCTTTATCGAACTTGCTTCCCACCCAGGAATAGAGTCGTTCGCCGTTGGTAAACAGGCCAACGAGCATGACTCCGCCCACCCAGCCGATCGATAAATATTTTAGTGCTATAGAACCCATTGTTTAGGTCACCGAGAAAATACCGCGTGGGATCTTGATCCCCTGTTGAGAAAGTTCGTCCACAAACTTCGGAATAAAGCCGGTCGCTACAAATTTACCCTGAACCTTGCGGTCTTCCGACATGCCTGTCTTTCTAAAACCAAAAATTTCTTGCATGGTTACAACTTCACCCTGCATGCCAACCACTTCGGTAATGCTCGTTACTTTTCGTGATCCATCGGACAAACGGGTTTGTTGAATCACCAGGTTTACCGCCGAAGCAATCTGCTCACGAATGGCTTTTGCAGGTAAATCCATACCCGCCATCATCACAAGCGTTTCCATACGTGCGATACAGTCGCGGGGAGTGTTCGAGTGAATCGTGGTCATACTACCGTCGTGACCCGTGTTCATCGCTTGCAACATGTCCAGCGCCTCGCCAGAACGGCACTCACCCACTACGATTCGGTCAGGTCGCATACGCAGGGTATTTCGCACAAGCTCACGAATACTTACTTCGCCTTTACCTTCAATGTTCGCCGGCCGAGTTTCTAGGCGGCCCCAGTGTTCCTGAGGGAGCTGCAATTCCGCCGAATCTTCTACGGTGATGATACGCTCACCCTTGGGGATGAAACTTGCCATTACGTTAAGCAAAGTCGTTTTACCTGAGCCCGTACCACCTGAAATTACGATATTCAAACGCGCCTCGATGCAGCTACGTAGAAAGTCAGCCATGTCGGCCGTCATCGAGCCGTACTTCACCAGATCTTCTGGCCCCAAGCGATGCTTGGGGAACTTTCGAATGGTGAGCATCGGACCTTGAATCGACAAAGGCGGGATAATCGCGTGCACGCGAGATCCGTCCGGCAAACGAGCGTCTACATAGGGTGTTTTCTCATCGATACGTCGACCCAATGGAGCGACAATGCGTTCAATGGTTCCCAGAAGCTGAGCTGTCCCCGAGAAGGTCGAATTAGAGAGCACCAATTTTCCGCTTCTTTCCACAAAAATCTGATCTTTACGGTTCACCATGACTTCGGTCACGCTGTCATCGTTCAGCAAATCTTGGATGGGACCGAGCTCTAAAGCTTCGTCGAGGATTTCTTTTACCAGCCGCTGAAACTCATCGCGCGAACGAAAGGGATGCTCTTCTTTATTTAAGAGCTCCACCACAACCGTCTTCGTTTTCTCTCTCAAGACTGCTTTTTTCTTCGCATCGCGGCCGGTTTCTGTGTCCACTTTCTTCAAATCCATCGTCTCAATAAGTTGTTTGTGGATAAGCTGCTTCAAAGAGGACCAAGAATCACTAGGTCGTTCATCCTTCATCGATGAACGATCGAAAACCACATCACTGGGTTTTACTTTGCCCTTTTCTTCCTTACCCTTGCCACCGGAAAGTCGCGCAAGAGCGTCAGAGGGTTTTTTAAGAGTTGCAAGCTGATCGAGAAGATTCTGTTGTGAAATAGTACGTACGAGAAGGAAATAGCTCTTGGTCATCTCCGAGCTAGAGGCAGCCGATGCAAACGGTTGCGCTTTAGCTAGTGAAGTAACTGCCGTGAGTTCGTCTTCCGGAATGATTGAGATAATCTGCTTCTTGAGGTTCGTCTGAACCATTTCAGCTGTGATTCCTTTGCGAGGACTAAAGCGGTTGAGCACCACCTTAATCATCTCAGCTGGAAAGAGAAGGTTCTGTACTTTCTCAATGATTCGGCGAGTGTGGCGAAGAACCAGAATTTCAGGCATTGTCATGATGAAAATCAAAGACGCTTGCTCGAGAGTGGCGACTCCGGTTTCATCTAGATCGGAACCCAAATCGACAATGATGTAGTGATAAAAGTTTTTAAGGTTCTTGAGCGCCTTTGAGGTAGTTTCCGCATCCAGCGAAGAGAGCTGATCCGGATCAAGAACCGACGGAAGAAAGTGGACCCCTGATTTGTGAGGAACAACGTAGTTCATCACATGCTGGGCTTCCAAACGGCCTTCGTGTTTTCCCAGTTCCAATAAAGTCCGGCGGGGGCGCAGCCCCATGATCATGGACTGATCCCCACAAGCTTTATTGTCGAGGTCAATCAGAAGAACTCGCTGCTTGGTATCAATGGCGGTGGCGATTGCATAGTTCGCCGCGAAGGTGGACTTACCCACCCCGCCTTTACCCCCAAGCACAGCTATGACATGTGACTGAGCCAATTTTCTCCTCACACGACGCCATTGTTAATAGCGTCTAACGTTCCCCAGCGTTCAAACGGAATTTTCTCGTTATATCTTCCGTGGCGGCGCTCGCCGTACGGATGATTTCGGGAGTTACAAAAATAACGTACTGTTGTTTGTTACGATTATATTTCTTCGAACGAGTTAAATCGAAAATCGCCGTCCCTTGTCCCGGCGGCTCCTGTGTGCCGCTCACCGAACGGGTCGGGTCGCGATTGTAACCTGACAGCGCTTCATCAATCGCGTAGCCGCCCAACGCAGCTGAATCACCGTTCTTAATGATGACTTGAGTTTGTAAAGAGTTCTTAGCAATGATGGGGTTTCCGCCTTGGCTACCAATGAGTGAATTTAGTGTCACCTGAATTCCCAGTTCAATGCTATCTGACCCCGGAATACTCGCCGCGCGCACCTTGGTGGTATTCTGAACGGTCACTGGTTGCGCGCTTCCAGGAGCTTGAACGGATCCAGGGGCGGTGATGAAAAACTGTACTGAACTATCGATCATCGCCGGTTTATCCGCTCGATCTTTCACGATGATTTGTTCCTGCTTCAAAATACGTGCATGACCGTGACTTTTGGCCTGAACAAGTTTGGGGAACAAAGAAGTAACGGTTGCTACCAGATTTGATGTCAAACTTCCCAGCGAGCTGGAGAAGCTAATATTCGATTGATCGTTCACCAATGGTGCCCAGTTGAAGCTGAATGTTTTGTTATACTCGTTTGTAAGTTCCACGTAATTCATCGTAATTTTGATGTCTTTGCTAGGTGCCGAAGCAGGTGGCGGAGCTAAGCGCAAGAGATCGATGATCACGGGAATACCGCCCACCTGACCACCCGCCGCTTTGGGCTTTACTTCCACTCCATCGCCCTTATTCTTTTCAACAACGGTCTCGGGCAAGTAAGTACGCGCCATTTCAATGGCTCTTTCCGCCTCGAAATTGTTTTGCGCAGTCCCTTCGATCAGAATGTTATTGTTAAGAACGCGCACCTGGATATCTGGAGATCCAATTTCTCGTTCAATTCTCTCCGCGATAATGTTCATCGTCATCTGGCTGATATTCGCCAAATTGCGGATAGGCGTGCTCTTCTTCTTTGTATCGCGATCCTTTAGAGCATCAACCACACGAATGATTCGCACCATGTCTTTGGGCAACAGGATGTCACCGTCAATAACAATGGTACCCCCAACTGGCTTAATCCGAATACCCTCGATATCGCCCAGCAAGTCTTCGAGCTGAGAAATAATTTGTCCCATGTCTTCGCGGGTAACGCGAACGGAGTAGGTTACTCGCGGCACCATCATCGTGTCGTGAACCGTCATATCCGTGTAGCCTGCCGACTTTGGTACCAAAAGGAGTTTTCGCTCCTTGCCGCCTGCTCTAATTCGACGAAAAATGAACAGCTCGCCCTCACCCAAATGCACCGGTCCGATTTCGAAAGGGAACTCCAGAGTTTTTGAAACACCTATCGAAAGAGTAAGCGATTCGCGTTTCTGCCCCGTTATCACTTTTGCGGTGGATTTTTTCTCCGCTTCATCCCCATCGCTACCTTCTTCGCCTTCGGCCTCTGCTCTTTTTGCAGACCCGCCATCTTCTCCCTCGCTGGCTTCCGATGCTGTCTCTTCCTGTTCTAGCCCTTCTGGCGGAACTTCTTCAGCCCACACCTGTAGTGCGGAAATAAGCAATAACAAGAGGAGCAAAATCCCTTTGCTCGCAAATTTGTTTTTTACACGCATCCTGCCTCCAAAAAACTACTCATTGCCCGGGCTATTCGTTCACGCCTTTGGCATCCCCACCCACGAAATCAAAGAACTTGGTACGCGGAACCACATCCGGTGGTGGTAGACGTTGGCTACGAACCAAGTAAGAATCCGGTCCCATGATGTCGTACAAGTTGGTTGTGGCGGCCCTTTTCAGCTGCCTGTCGTCACTGTTTCTCAGCATGAGGATGATGGAGTCGCCAAAGACGGATAAAACGTAACTAATCTGCTGAGCCTGCTCAGGGGTGACCTCGAGTGTGACCGTCTGAAAGTCCTGATCTTTCTTCGCGAAGTTGAGTGTGTCGCGATAGCTCGCGACATCTCGTTCGCCAAACTTACCGGCCACTCTATTAATGATTCCCTGATCTACACCCGGCGGCGGCTCGCTCTGAATCGTGCGGCCCGAGGCGAGAATGAGAATGTCCTGTAAGAAAACTTTTACTTCAGAGATGTTGATGTTCTGCGCTTTGTACTCAAAGTGCGCGGCTAGGTCGACGCGATTGCCCGGCTCGACCATGTAGCCCACGCTACTCTTTGGGTTTACGGGAATGCTAATTGCACGTTTGCCGTGAGCAATCTGCGTATCGAGTCCCGAATAGACGTTTTTTGAGATTATCTTGTTATCAAGAATGTGCTCGCCTTTCACGATGGGAACTGCCGCTACGGCATCGATCACATCTTTGGGATTACGGATACGTCCCGGAGGTACCATTGCCGCCGGCACACGAATCACTTCGACATCGGTAGGACGAATCGTTTGGTATTGAAGAATATTCTCGCGAGAAACCACCATCGGCGAGAAATCCGCGTACAACGCTGTTAAGCGCTCATCTTCGCGGCTCACGTACTGCCACACGAGGTACATCGCGAAGCAGGAGAGACCAATTGATAGAAAAAAGGCTCGTCTTTCCATGGCTATTTCACCCCTCTCAGCTCTCCGCCTACGCTGTCGTAGAACTGAGGACCTTTCCGAACCACCGGCGGCGGTTTTCTTTTGGAACGGCCGTAATCGCTCTCGGGGCCCAAGACATCATCCAAAATTGTGGTCGCAACTTTTTCGTCCTTCGAATCCCCACTGTTGCGCAGTACGAAGTAAAGTGACTTGTCGCCAAAGTTATTAATGAGGAACAAAAGCGACTCCGCCTGCTCTGGCGTTACCTGCAACGTCATATGGGAATAGTTGTCGGTGGAGCGCGTGCGCTGAATATTTTCGTTTCTGCCGTAGAAATCTTGTCGTTTACGCGATTCAAATTCTGACTTGATGTAACCCAAAACTTCCCGATCAACATGCGGCGGAACTTGATTGTGAATGCTTCGTCCTGTCGCCAACACCAAGATGTTCTGCAGTGCGGTTTTCACCTCGAAAACGTTTGCCCCTTTCGTCTGGAAAGAAACGGTGGCCATGATATCTACACGGTTGCCGGGGCGAATGAGTTTGCCCACGCCGCTCTGAGGTGAAATCAAAACGGTCAACGCGCGCGAGTCTTTTTCTACAAGGCGACCCAATACAGGACTACCATCCTGCTGAACGAGTTTGGTAAGAGTAATCTGCTCGCCTTTGGCGATAGACACGTAAGTCGACTTACCGATGACGTCCTCGACATCCGCTACCGTCTGAGGCTGCTTAAAGGCTTTAAACACCTTCACGTCAGACTTCACCATGTCGGGCGTGATCGTCGCGAACTCCGGAATATCCTCCGCAGCGACGACAACATCTACTTCTTCCCCGAACGCTTCCGTCAACTCGTTACGGCGCACGCTTACGTACGCCGAAACCAGCATGATGGAGATCACGAAGCAGATGCCCGCGATTATGAATGCTTTCCTATCTTCCACACGTTCCCCCGAATAGTTCCAAAAGGTGCCTGGCACCTTTTAGAACCTCACTCTGGCGCGCATTTTCCGCCAGCGTCTTTACAAATCCCTACGTAGGTGCGAATCGTTGCTCCGCCCCCTCTTTCCGAAATAATCCGGCGTTTGGGTTCAGAGCCATCGGCATCCAGAAACTCCACCGCCATAAACTCTCTGCCGTGCACTTCGCCATCTAGCGAGTCCACCGAAAACTGCGCTCGATTCGCTAGACGCTGGTACAAGTTCATCGCCGCGTACTTCTGGCCGATGTGCGCCGTGTGAATCGAATGAAACGTGTTAACCATGTAGTAGAGCAAGAACACAAGAAACGGCAGTGCGAGCGCCGCCTCGATTGCGGCCTGTCCTCGTTCGTTTCGAAATGTCTTTCCGCTTTTCATGTTCTAACAACCGTTATCAAACATTTGGTCCGAAAAATCGGCTCCGTTACCAGCTAAACCAAAACGACTGACAAAATTTTCAAAGAACGTCTGGCAATCCTCGAAAGCGGGATCGCGGCCCAAGTAAGCTTCCGAGGTCAACCGAATTACGCTGGGGATATTGGTTCCCAGGAGCACGGGTGGTAGATAAAAAAGATCTACGTCGTAGCTTGCTTGAACACCCCACGTTTGCTCGTCACCGGGCTGAGCTTGCAGAAACTGCAGATCAAAGTTCCGTGCGATACCAGATATTTTTGACGTATATTTATCGAACTCAGCTCGTGCAAATTCCTCTTGCTTATCCTGGCTCACATACATCGCCTTGAAAGTTCTTGCGGCCATAAAAGTCGCGTAATCCATATAGCTGCTGATAACTAGTGTCAGCGCTAGACTCAGAAAGAAAAACAGAAAGAAGAAAACGACAACGACGACAGCGATAAATTCAACCATCGCTTGGCCCGACTCCCGGCCCTTCAGACTCAAACTGCGTAACACTTTATTCAAAGTGCACCGCCTTGAACCGCTGAGAGGAGGAAGGATGCTGTTGACTTCCCACCTGAATCTCTTCCGTTTCGTACTCCGCTGTTTGCACATAGTTCTTCAGAGCAATGCGGGTGCCGTTCACAAAACTTTCGGTGAATCCCGAGAGGGGACCCTTGACCATCAGAAATGCGGTAAAGAAGGTAGCTGCAAGAAGCAGCAAGTATTCGATGGAGGTTTGCCCTCTCTTATTCGCGATGACGGTTACCATTGGTAAACCTCCGCGATTTTCATGTAGAGAAAGGCGCACAAGAACGCCGGCGCAAACGGAATGTGCAAAGCCTTGGCCGTTCCGGGTTTAAGCTGAGCCGCTAAACTTTCCAGAAATCCCTTAAATCCTTTGTTGCGTAAAAGAACGAGGGCACCAATCACCGCTCCCAGCACAACGGCCGTTAGACCCAACTGAATGACAAACGCGGAAGTCGTCCATGCGCCAACCGCCATGAGAAGTTTTACGTCGCCCGCTCCGAAGACGCGAACAATGTAGAGAGGGAAAAAAAGAAGGAAGGCAGTTCCGACCCCATACAACGCCAGAGTGAAATCATCGGGGCCACCGACATAGCTGCGGTAGACAATTCCTAAAAAAACAAAAGGAAGGGTAAGAACGTTGTAGATCTTTCCTGAGCGCAGATCGGTGATCACCGCTGCAAGCAAGAGTACCCAAACTATGATTTCATCCCCCCACGGCATACCTACGTACCCCCAAAACAAACGCGACCACGACGAAAGGGCTGGGAAAGGACTTCTACTTTTACTAAAACTTAGCTCAACGAAAACCGAGACCCGTGGCAACTTCAGACTCCACGTTGCCTTCGAGTCGAATCATCCCGTCATTAAAAACCCCGATGAAAAACCGGGCCACTTGGATGGCGAAAACCGCGCCAAAGGCGAGCATCAAAAGATACTCAACAGTCCCTTGACCCCGATTCCACTTACGTGACCCTATTTTCATTTAGAGTTAGTTTCCGCTACTAAGGCTCATCAGTTCGTCCACTTTACTGGTCAGATTCTTGAAGATCTGTCCCGTAAGGTCCTGGACGCCCTTCTGCATGTTCTTACCGAGCACGCTGATGACCACTACGATTACCGCGATAATAAGCAGGTACTCGACTGTGGTTTGGCCTTGTTCGTCTTTAAAGAATTGCTTCAACATTGGGTAGTCTCCTTCACTCAGGGTGAAAAAATTATAACGCAACGGGCTACATCCAAAATTGTAGCAATTCCAGCAATTTTAGTCAAAGTGCGTCATAAGATAAGACACCGAAAATACAGGCCTTTCCCTGTCTATTCAAAATACACACTTCGTTAATCTTGTCGGAAAATTCAATGATTTAGCTGAGTCCAAATCTTCAAAACGTGCCTACTTCGAATACAGGCGGAATACGTCACCCCCTAAGGTGCCAGATACATAGTGCAATGCGTTATCAAATATGGTACAGTGCGGCATCTTTTCAAACTTCACGAACTTCAAAAATTAGTACCGAAATGAAGCTTTTCGCGTTTTGCCTTTGGTAACGAGGGGGTCCGCAGTTGCTCAGTCGCTCGAAATCCGCCAGATCGTCTCAAATAACTGGAATTACTGTAGTATTCTTCATTACCTTCTTGATCATGAGCTCCATTCGGATGTGGGGTTCAGAAAGCCCTCTGAAGGGCTCTATTTCCCGCTCTCTTCTCTCAGAGAGCAAAGCCACTCCTGAACCCCTTACCTGCGCTCAGATCGCTCTCATTGGCGAAACCGCGCTTAAAAAACATACGGCTCCTCCTTCGGACGGAATCAGGTCGAAACGTTTCTCAAAATTAGTCGCCCTGCACCTTTTAGAAGAAGTCGACGCACAACGCTTGCTCTTTACGCAAAGCGATCTCGAACGTCTGCAGGCTGTCGCCGTTACGGCTTGGCCCAACGTTTTGAAAAATGCGGATTGCTCCTCTTTCACCGCCTGGATCAAAAAGGAAACCGAGCCGGCGCGTGCGCGCCTTTTCTCCCGCCTGAAAAAGCTCAAAGTTAAGAAATCCACACTCTCTCGAGAAGACGCTGTCGTTCCTGAATACAGCTCCTTCGCGCCGTCAGAACAAGAACTGGATGCTCGCCTGAAAGAAGTCACCGCCTACTGGGTGCAAAGCGCACACCCTAAGTTGGTACAACTCTTCGGAGGCCAATGGGATCGCTTTGTATGGCACACCGGATCTCTCATCTACCAAGACGCCCCGCTTGAAATGTCGGATCTCCTCGCTAAAGCGATGTTGAAATCCGTCGACCGTTTCTCCACGTACTTCTCTCCCGACGAATTTGAAGACTTCTTCGATGATCTTTCCGGCGGGACTGCAGGTATTGGCATTAAAGTGCACAAAGTGCCTCAAGGGCTCATGATCGAAGAAATCGTTCATCATTCCCCAGCCGGACGTGAGAAAAATTTAGCCGAGGGGGACGTAATTCTCAGTGTCGACGGTAAAAGCATTGTGAACATGACCACTGACGAAGCAAAGAAACTGCTCAAGGGCGAATCAGGTTCCAGCGTAAAGTTGGAGATCTTGCGTCCCGCTTCAAAACACGAACTCCGCTACCCACTGACACTGGTTCGCGAAGTCTTCGATTTCACCGACGCAAAAGTAAGCTACCGCTTAGCAAAAACAGCTTCCGATGCAACAGTGGGTGTGATTACCATTCCTAGTTTCTATGGTCCGGCCGGCCCGGTTGGACCCGATTCGACTGCCCAAAGTGTTTCGAAAGATGTCGCCGACGCTTTGAAGAAGCTTACCATCGGTAAAAATCCCCAAGCGATCGTTCTCGACCTACGGGACAATCCGGGCGGATACTTGGAAGAAGCCATCTCAATCGGCGGACTTTTCCTCGGACAAAAAGCGGTCGTGGGCGTAAAAGAAAAAGGATCGCGGCGGGTATTGAAAGATGATTTCGCAACTGTCCTATACAGCGGACCGCTCGTTGTTTTGGTGAACGAAGAGAGTGCAAGCGCCGCGGAAGTTTTGGCTGGTGCACTGAAAGATCATAACCGCGCCCTACTCGTCGGTAGTCCAACAACTTACGGAAAAGGAACCGTACAAAAGTTCTTCCCCATTGAAGAGGTTTCGGTACTTAAACCCCTTCAGAACGATTCGGGCGTTTTGAAAATCACGACAAGCATTTTCTACTCTCCTCTCGGACACACTCCCGACCAAGGCGGAGTAAAAACGCATATTCCGCTGTTCCCTATCGAAGCAAAGAAGAGCAAAAGCATTGCCCAAGACGTCGCGCCCTTCCTGCCTGCGAAGGAGCTCGAAAAAATGAACTCGGAGCAGAAACGTCTGGCGCAGGTAGTTGATTCTGTATCGGACCGAAGTCACGAACGTTTCCGGGACGCCGAGGATGCGTCAGGCTCTGGGGATGCGCGCTCAAAGCGCATCTTGGCTGAAGCCATTGAGATCGCGGCCGATTACTCAACCGCCTCCCTCCGCGTCGCAACGCGGCAAAATTAATTCTAATGCACTTGCTCCCAGCCTAGTCGCGCACGCCATGCTAATATGATACGTTATTAGTTGTAATCGCTCAGTTTTGGGTAGTAGGCTTGTGCCTCGAACGACAACGGTTATCAACCTGAAGGAGCTTAATCATGGCTGATGAAACTGCTTACTGCGTCAAATGCAGAAAAAAGACGACGATCAAGAACGGTCAAGAAGTGAAAATGAAGAATGGTCGTCCCGCTCTTAAAGGCGCGTGCTCGGTTTGCGGCACTGGCGTCTACAAGATCCTGTCCACCAAAAAGTAATTTCCGAATTTAGCTCATCTAAATAGGGCACCTGACCTCAGGAAGGTCTTCTTTTGCCCTTTTTTGAAATTCACCTTCGAGCTATTCTTCCAACGATTCAAACTGGCAGATCCGATTCCGACCGGAATTCTTGGCGTGATAAAGCGCTTTGTCTGCCTTCGTTACCATCAACTTCATCGAAGAGTCTGCGTCCATTCCCTTTCGCCACTTATCACTAAACGTAGCGGTGCCCACACTGATGGTGACAGCAATGGTCCTTCCCTCGTAAACAAATTCTGTTTCAGCGACTTTCTTACGTAGGCGTTCTGCGCATATCTGCGCGCCAGGGACGTTGCTGTTATTGAGCACCGCCATAAACTCTTCGCCACCGACTCGGCCCACCACATCCGATCCGCGGGCTTCCGCTTCAAGGATTTTGGCGACCTTTGTGAGAACGTAGTCGCCCGTCTGATGGCCGTGGGTATCGTTGATCTTCTTAAAATGATCAATATCGATCATGACAATGGAAAAAGTGTATTGATTGCGAAGTGCGGAACGGACAGTTCGTAACAGCGAGGCCTCGGTAAAGACCTTGTTATACAACCCTGTCAGACCGTCACGGATAGATTCGTTTTTCCGCTCAAGATACTTGCGTTGGAGCTCATCCTCTGCCGTCACGTTGCGAATCGTAATAAGGCTACCCATCACTTCACCTTCGGGCGTGAACAAAGGAATTCCACCTAAAATGAGAGTCAATTTGGGAAAAGCTTTCGAGCTACCGGTAAGTTCGTCGATGCGCATCGGCTTCTGCGCGGTAACCACCTGCTTTGCCGGGCACTGATGCGGGCAAGCTTCCGTTTTGATCAGGTCACAGAAATTCGCGACCTTCAAAACCTTGCGATAAGACTCTCCACAGAGGTCGTTGAAAGCGATATTGAAATCGACCACTTCATTTGCGAGGTCTACGATGCAGTAGGCATCGAGAAACACTTCTGTGATGGCTCGATTTTCCTTGATCCAATTCTGAAGTTCTCGATTGAAAGGACGGCTATCGGCATTTTTTATCGTTTTTAGGGCCGCGCTGGTTTTCATTCAAATCTCCTAGAACTCTGATCAGCCTGCAAGACGAAACTGCTTTTCGTCTCCGTCAATTTCCATTTCCTCTTCCCCGCAAGCCTCGCACTTCAACACTTCAGCGATCACGGCACCAGAAGATAGGGTTTTCATATCTACTAAGGTGCGAGTTTCATGATCGCAGTTCATACAGACGTACGGAACATACAGAGACAAAACTTTGGCCTCCCCTTTAAAGCTGGGGACAAGATTGAGCTGCTTAACGATTACGGGAGGACAGTTTCGGAACGAAATATCCTGCCCTTTTTTGTGCTTCATGAAATTAACCCAGTTGCGCACTCCACACGAGTTGATGACGGTAATTCCTTCGAAGTCGAATACGATTGCGCCTTCTTCCTTCTCGAAAGAATCGAAGGTGGCGTCTTCGTCAATCTGACCACAAAGGTAGATTACGGTTTTGCCTTCTTCCGTCGCCTTCCTCGCGCTAAATTTTGAAACGGGAACTTCCACTTCCATCAGCCTTTCTGAAAGAAATTAAATGAAAAGGAGGTTTCACTGCCTTTTCCTTTTCCGCCTACCCAGCAACAAATGAAGGTGCGCTTATTGGGCGTCACTTCAATTTTAATGTGAGTCGCGGAATCAAAAATCATGTACATGCCAAGGCCTGCGCCCTGATCCTTTGTTTCGATCTGTGTTTCACCACCTGCGTAGCAGCGATGAAGTGCCTTGCCGATATCTTGCAATTTCAACGTTCCACCACAATCTTCGACAGAAAGAAAAATGCCCTGCTGCACGTTCTCAAATCCCACACGCAGCGGTTCCCCGCCATCCAGCTGGGTCTTTTCTCGGCGGCTGTACTTCGCACTGCCGTCTTTATTCTTGTAAGCGTGGAACATCCCATTGGTGATGAGTTCTTCCAATATTCCCTGCACGCGGTGCCCGAAGCGCTGGGCAGGATTGAGTCCCAAGGTCGAAAGCATCTCTAAAATTTTGTTGTGACGGCTCGCGCTCGCATCGATCGCAGCAAAGTGACAACGCGCGGTCCCTTCCCAGGGGTAGTGCAACGGGCTATTCTCAGCGGCCGCGCGGCAGGTGAGCTGATAAAGCGGATCACGCTCGCCAAGTGAAGTCGAATGGATATGGGAAATGCCTTTTTCAACAAGATGAGAGGCATCTTGCTTTGAAAACACACCGCAAGCGACTTCCTCGACCTGCCACAATTTTTTTGCCGTAGCACCCATAGTTCTTCACAAGCCACAATAAACACTTATTGGGCTATCTACGTATCGGCAGTTTGCGCGAAAGAGCTTAAAAGGTGCAAGGTGCCTGTGCCCTTTCGGGGCACCGCACCGAAAGGGACCTGGCACCTTTTACCTATTTCTCACCCTTTACGGTTCGCACGAGTCTTTGAATGTTGCTGATGTGGCGGACCAGAACGATGAGGTTGATCCCCAGTATCAGCACGAGTTGGGGGAAGTCAGGTTTAAAAAGGACTGGGTAAAGCAAAGACAGAAACACACAGCCAAGCGATCCGACCGCACTAATCTTCGAGACGATCAGAAGCACGCTGTAGACCGGGATGCAGGCAAGAGCGAGCACAGGAGCTACCACAATCAAGCATCCCAGGCTCGTTGCCACTCCCTTTCCTCCCTTAAAGCCAAGATAGAGGCTGTAACAGTGTCCTAAGACGAGGCTCAGCCCCAAGGCGGAAAGTTCCCAGTGCCAGTCGGGAGCGTAATGCCGGAGTAGCGCCAAAGGTGCAAAACCCTTTAGAAAATCAATGGTTAGCGTGGTCGCGCCGGCCCCCCACCCAAACACACGAGTGATATTGGTAGCCCCAATATTGCCGCTTCCCATTTCACGCACATCAATTTTGAATTTGCGACGCGAGAGAATGACCCCTGTGGGAAAGCTTCCGAGCAGGTAGCCGCCCAAGACAAACAAAAGAATGCGCATTCCCTCACTCATTCGCGCAAACTTATATCACGGTTCCGAAAGGTGCCAGGCACCTTTTGGAACTGAAAATCTCCCCTGCTGTTTTGTAGTTTTCACACGGGGACACGTTTGGTAGTTCTAGATGGCATTGAACCCGTGTGTACTTGGGGCGGTTAGCTCAGTTGGATAGAGCATTTGGCTTCGAACCAAAGGGTCAGAGGTTCGAGTCCTCTACCGCCCACTTCTTTTTTGAAATCGAATGAGCGAGAAATCCCTACAAGAAACCTACGCCGCTCACAGCACTTGCT
>JBGSIC010000031.1:0-39054 GCA_041751875.1 Bdellovibrionota bacterium | reverse complement strand
TTGCAGACGTAATCATAGTGAGTGGTTTCGCCGCGAATCACGGCTCCCAAACAAATGATCGCCTTAGCCTGTTTTTTTTCGGCTAGTTTCTGCGCAACCAAAGGAATTTCCACCGCCCCAGGAACCCAAACCACTTGGACTTGATCTGGAGAAAAATCCCGCTCTTTTAGACGGTCGAGCGCGCCCTGAAGAAGCTTTCCCGTGACCTCTTGGTTAAAGCGACTAACCACAATCGCAACGGGAAAAGTTACGCGGCTATTTTGTTCATCAATGAATTTCATTTTTGAAAGTCAGCAAGTGACCCAGTTTTTCGCGTTTCGTTCTAAG
Source organism: Bdellovibrionota bacterium (assembly GCA_041751875.1). Lineage (GTDB taxonomy): Bacteria > Bdellovibrionota > FAC87 > UBA2466 > JACKAF01 > JBGSIC01. Next base: position 38,727 of record JBGSIC010000031.1, on the reverse strand, counting down.
ATAGTTTTGATTCTCTTTATTAGGAACTGTCTCAATCGGAATGCGTTCCACGATTTCTAATCCGTATCCTTCGATGCCATAAATCTTTTTGGGGTTATTTGTGAGTAAGCGCATCTGACGCACACCTAACGAGCGCAGGATCTGGGCACCAATGCCGTAGTCCCGGTGATCGGATTTAAAGCCGAGATGGTGATTAGCTTCTACGGTATCCATTCCTTTGTCGTCTTGAAGGGCATACGCCCGAATCTTGTTAGCAAGCCCGATACCGCGTCCTTCTTGGCGCATGTACAAAAGCACGCCCCCCGATTCGCCCAAGTGTTTTAGGGACGCTTGCAACTGAGGCCCGCAATCGCACCGCAAGGAACCGAAGGTGTCGCCAGTAAGGCACTCAGAATGCGCTCGGACCAAGCAGGCTTTGTCGGGGAAAATTTCCCCTTTAACCACCGCGACATGTTGGGTTTTATCAATTTTGCTTTCAAACACCTTCACCTGAAACTCACCGAAGGGTTCAAGGGGTAAGCGTGCGCTAGCGACTTCTTCCACTAGGCTCTCATTGGCCATCCGGTACGCAATGAGATCTTTGACGGAAACAATCTTAAAGCCATGCGTTTGCGCGTAAGGAACAAGATCCGTCAGTCGCGCCATTGTTCCGTCGTCATTCATGATTTCGCAGATGACAGCGGCCGGGCGAAGCTTCGCAAGTTTCGCTAAGTCCACGCTCCCTTCGGTTTGCCCTGCACGCACAAGAACCCCGCCGTCGCGCGCACGGAGAGGGAAAACGTGGCCAGGGGTCACCACATCGAGCGGTCCACTTTCTGGAGAAATCGCGACCTGAATGGTATGTGCTCGGTCAGCGGCCGAAATGCCGGTGGTCACGCCTTCAGCCGCTTCAATGGAAACGGTAAAAGCGGTTTCAAAGCGCGAGGTGTTTTGCCGAGTCATCATCGGGATTTGAAGACGATCCGTATCGGCTTTCTCAAGTGCTAGGCAGATAAGACCGCGAGCATGTCTGGCCATGAAATTGATGTTCTCTGGGGTCGCAAATTGAGCCGCCAGAACAAGGTCGCCCTCATTTTCGCGATCTTCATCATCCACCAAAATGATCATCTTTCCCTGACGTAGGTCTTCCAGCGCGGCGGGAATGGTGGCCATGGTGGGTTTAGAAGTCATTGGTTTTTCCCTGATCTTTCCAAAGCGCTAAGGTTTGTTGAACTTGGGTAGCGATTGCCTTAGTCATCCAGTCATATTCAACATTTACCCGAGAAGCCACAGTAATCTCTCCTAAGTTGGTTCGTTCCAGCGTGTGAGGAACCAGGAGCACGCTAAAACTCCCCTTTTCAACGCTATTTACCGTCAGACTGACCCCATTAAGAGCGATGCTCCCTTTTAGAAAGAGATAATTTTGGTGGGCGGGAGAAACGTTGTCGAAAACCAGTTTGAGATATTCGCCTTCGGGTTCCACCGCCCGGACAGATGCCATGCCATCCACATGCCCCAAAACGTAGTGGCCGCCGTTGCGATCCCCCATCCGCAACGAACGTTCCAGGTTCACCCGGTCACCGACTTTAAGCTGAGTCGTTGTGGTGAGCTCGGCGGTTTCCGAGGAAACCTCACACAAAAAAGAAGGCCCATCGGAACTGACCAGCGTCAGACAGACTCCATTCACCGCGATACTTTCTCCGCGGGAAAACTCTTCAAACTCGGTTTTGATCTCAAGCGCGTGCCCTGCTCCTTGCTTGCGAATCGATTTCACCTGGCCGCAATGATCCACGATGCCTGAAAACATTAAGGTCGTACCTCAGCGAGCGCGTCACCGCCCACACCTTTCCAACTAAAGCGAGCGTTCTGTAAGGACTTGGGAAGTTCAGAGAATGCGGGCCACGCCTTTTGCCCTAGCCATCGGGGACCTATATAGAGATAGGCTTTACCCACCAAATTTGCTTCCCAGAAGCTTTGGAAACAGCGGCCACCGGCTTCCACGAATAAATCATGCTTACCGTCTCGTCCAATACTGAGGAGAACCTCTTCCAGATCCAATCCCTGGGTCTGGGTTTTCACGGCGCGGACTTCCACACCCCTTGCTTCCCAAAAGGCGCGCTTTTCCGCAGACGCTTTTTCGGAACAAAACACGATAAGTTTTTCAGCGGTGCTTTGTATTTGCAGGTTCTCTCTTAACCGCAATTCGCTATCGAGAACGTAAACCGGCTTGGATAGGGTTTCTTGACTAAGCCGAACGTTAAGTTGGGGATTATCCTGATTGAGCGTTTTTACTGTTGTGAGTAGCGCATCAGATTCTTTGCGCGCCTTGTGCGTAAAGAGATCGAGTTCTTCGCCGGAAATCTTTTCTCGTTGTCCGCCCGGGCCCGCAATTTTTCCATCCAGACTTAAGGCCAACTTCAATGTGACAAACGGACGGCCTGTTTGTACCCAGTGCGCGTAGCTTTCGTAAAAAGCATCCACTTCTTCCGAAGGGAGATGGGTGACACTCACGCCCGCCGCTTTAAGAGCGGCTACGCCTTTGCCGGCCACCAAGGGATTGGGATCGCTAAAACCAAAAATCACTTCGCGAATACCTCTCTGCACGAGAAGTTCCGCACACGGTGGAGTTCTCCCGAAGTGCGAGCAGGGCTCAAGTGTGACAACGGCCGTGGCGCCTTGCGCGCGCTCGTCTAGGGAACGCAACGCTTCGGCTTCCGCGTGGGGGGCACCCGCCTGAAAATGAAATCCTTCGGAAAGCACTTCCCCGTTTTTTACAATAACCGCCCCCACACTGGGATTCGGGGCACAAAATCCCCGGCGAATTTGGGCTAGGCGGAGGGCTTGTTTGAGGAAATCTTCCATACGTGAGCTTGGATTTAACAGATATCGGGGAAAAGCTCTAATCAGGGTGCAAGGCGTTTCTAAGTAGCCGAGAGTACGAGGGATTTAATACTCTCTCGGAGGGGCCGCCATTGCCTCTCGTAGTGGAGCTCCGTCCTATGAAGCGCTCTGGCGTTGGCGCTTTGGCGGGCGACTTCGCGGGGGTTTTGTTCCCACCAGCTTAATGCGCAAGAAACCTGCCGGCTATCGAGCACATTTAAGCACTGCCCCGTATTTTCTTTTTCTACCCAGAGCCGGAAATCGGGTTTGGCGTTGCACAAAACTGGCAATCCGGCAGCAAAGTATTCCATGAGCTTGTTGGAAGCAGTAGCGGCAAACCGTAATCGCAAAGGAATGGGTTCATAAACACAATAGCCAAAATCACACGCCCGCAACACTTCCCAGCGGTCTTTAACTTCCCCCAAAAAAAGCGTTCGCTCTGCAACACCTTCTTGTCGCGCGAGATTTTTTAGGGCTGCTAGGTACGAGGTCTCCGCCCATCCTGCGATCACAAAAACAAAACGTTCTTTTTCCTTCAGGGCTCGAATCGCAAGTTCGAGGCCGTTGAAACGGCCCACCCCTCCCAAATAAAGAAGAACGTATTGGTGCGGATCGATGCCCCACGTTTGACGAAGAGTGTTTCGTCGCCTTTCTGGTTGAAGGCGGGGGCAGTTAAATACTGTCAAAGCAGGTTGAGTAAGGTTGTAGCGCTTTTCGTAGAGTCGTCTTCGTTTGCTCTCTGGAAAAACCAGAAGTCGCGCTTTCCCAAGCGCTTTTTTTTCATGCGCAAAAAGAAAACGGTGAAAACCGCGCATCTCACTTTTTGCGTAGACCTCGTGAACATCCACGACATAAGGGATGCGGAGAAAAAACCATAAGTAAAAAGCGAGGGTTTGCTCGTGGATGCCGTGGGCGATGATGAGCCGAGGGCATCCTTCTTTCTTAAAGCGGCGAATGAGATGCCATAGGACAGTCCCAAAGAGGAAAGGTGCTTTGCGATGGGGAAAGTTTTTAGGTCCGTACTCAAAGACTGAAAGCGAGTAGCCGTTTTCAATTAAGAGCTGTGTTTGATAAAGCGCGGGAGGCAGGTGTTCGAGACGGTTGTAGCGGAGCACAACAATTTGAGTAGCGCTCGGCGATGGGGACATTCCCCTACTAAACACGCTCTGTGTTCATTAGGCATGGTACGGTGCCCATCTACTTCCCGGCCGCGAAAGTTGCGCACGATATTGTGTCACTCGCGACCTTTGCGGCCGGGAAGTAGATGGGCACCCTTTTACTCTAATCGATAAGTCCGTCGGAAGTGAGGCGATTAAGAAAAGGCGCACCAGTGGAACCTAAAGTGGAAAATGCGCCCCCCGCAAATACTTTACGTTCCGCGGAGACACTGGCATGAACCGAAAGGACTCGGCTGTCAAAGCCAGCGCCTAAGTTGAAAGTCGAATCATAGGAACCATCACTGTTAAGACGAATCAGTCGCCCATGAGCTTGACCGTCAAAGGAAAAGAAATTTCCCGATGCCAGAAGATCGTTGAGACCGGGAGCGATGGCCACCGCATCCACATCTCCGTTGGGGCCGGTTCCGGTGTCAAATCCCCCATCCATCGTTCCGCCAGGTAGGATTCGCACGAGGCGGTTGGCAGGGGCCCCATTGTACATCGAGAACGTTCCGCCAACATACAGGTTAGCGCTTCCGTCGGATGCCAGGGTTATGGAGGCAACTGAGTTGTCAAAGCCGCCCGTTGAGATGTCAAATCCGTTGTCTCTTGTTCCGTTGGAGTTTATCCGAACGATACGGTTGGACTCGATTCCCCCGAACGTGGTGAACTCTCCTCCCACATAGATATCGCCGTTAGTCTGCCAAGCGAGCGAAATTCCCGTATTGCTCAAGCCCGTTCCCGTGTTGAAATGAGTGTCGACCGCTCCATCAGAATTGAACCGAACGATGCGAGAGGTTGGGAGATTAAAGCGTCCGGCGGCGTAGACATCAAAGGTTCCATCTTGGGGCATAACAATCGAGTAAACGGAATTATTGAAAGGCCCTGCCGTCCGATTAAACCCAGTATCCATCGAACCATCGGAGTTGAGACGTACAATGGAATTTGCCGTATTCCCATCGTACAGCGAAAAATCTCCCCCCACATAAACGTCACCGGAACTATCCATCGCAAGCGCAATCGTATGTACCGTGGCATTAAATCCCGCTCCCACAGAGAAATCCGAATCGCGACTTCCGTCAGAGTTGAGTCTAGCGAAAAAATTTGCTGAAACCCCGTCAACGTTAACGAAATCTCCTCCAATATAGACATCGTTGGTCGTAGGGTTCTCCAAAATTGCTCTAACGGCGCCATCTACGTTAACCACTTGAAAAAAAGGCACCGGATCAACTAGTACAGGTTCCTCTTCGCATCCCCCAAAAGGACACAAGCCGCTCCCGCAGCGAGGAAGAAGCAAAAGTCCTGCAATCAGACCCATTACAGTTAAAAGTGTGTTGAGCTTTTTCATGCGCTTAATGGATTCTCCGAAAAGCGGAGTAACGGTGGAATCACATCTCCCTGTTTTTTTGAAAAGCGAGACTCGTAGTACCGCAACACGGGTTCAAATTGTTTTTCATAGTGCCATTGCGTTTCATGGAGTTTGCGGGCGTTTTTTCCCCACCGGGCTAGGCGCAGAGAATCCTGCCAAAGTTGGTGGTACCCTTCGGCGATGCTCTTCGCGGAGGTGCTTCTTACGCAAACTCCGATGTCCTTGTCTTCGACAAGGGACCGGAAATCTTCATTTTGAGTGCACAGAACGGGAAGCCCTGCCGCGGCCGATTCCATAAATTTGTTTGAGGCGGTCGCAAGGTAGCGCAAACGAATATTTACAGGTTCATAGATACAGTAGCTCGCATCCGCACTAGCTAGTAGCTCCCACTTGCGAGCTTCATCGACCACGCCTTGCCAGTGTAGTTGCCCTGAAACGCCATTGCGAATGGCGACAGACTGCAAGCGCTCCCGCTCGCCTTTGTTTTCCCAGCCCACTAAAAGCAAATGTGTTTCGGGGCTGTGCGCGAGGGCCTCCACGGCTTCTGGCAGCGCGTTGTTGTCGCCGATACCGCCCACGTAAAGAAGAACACGAGCTTCAGGTGGCAGGCTCAAAGATTCTCTCAGTTCAACGGCAGCCGTACGTTTTCGCTTACGAGGGCAGTTGTAAGCAATAAATTCGGGGTTATTCAATCCATATCGCGCGCGGTACAAGCGAGCGCGATCCGCCTGCGGGAAGATCACAAAATCCGCTCCACGCAAAGCTGCCCCTTCGACTAAGAGAAAACCCCAGTTGCCGAGACTGAGATCCCGACGGTGAAAGGCTTCATGCACATGGACGGCGTAAGGGACACGCAAGAAAAACTTAAGTAACCACGCGAGCGCCTGTTCCTGAAGACCATGAGCAATCACAATCTGAGGTTTTCCCTCGTCGTTAATTTTAGAGCAGAGGCGAATCAAAACGCCGATAAAGATCGCTAAAGGGCGAAAGGGGCGAAGTACCCACATTGCCCACGGGCTTTCCCATCGCAAACGAGGAAACCCTTCCACGCATTCTTCCTCTTCTTCAAAGAGATTGCCGTATTCAAGGGCAACAACGGGAAAACCCTTTTCACTAAGAATCTGGGCGCTATTAAGCGCCGAGGGAATACGCCCCAAGCGAAAGAGACGAAGAAAGAGTATCTTTCCCGCCAACCCGTGGGTTTGACTTGTGCTTTTTTCAGTTGTCGGCATGTTAAGGTAACCGGAATTAGGCGGCCGTATCGCGCGCAGCGGAATGGGGATCAATAATGGCTGCCAACTGATCCTTATAGCTCGTCCAAGAACAATCCAAGGCCGTCTGGATGGCTTCCTTGCGCATCGCTAAGAGCAGCTGGGGGTCATCGACAAAATGTTGAATTTTTTCTCCGATAGCTTGAACGCTATTGGGCGGTACCACAAAGCCGTTTACCCGATCGCGAATCAGCTCCGAAGCCCCGCAGCTCGAAGTCGTAATACAGGGTAGCCCACTTCCCATGGCTTGAATCACTGTCTGACCGAAACCATCTTCGAGAGAAGGCATCACAAAAAGATGCATGCGACGAACAAAATCCGCAAGGTGTCCTTGCGACAACACACCGTGTGCTTTGGCATGTGTAAAGCGCGACAATATTTTCTTGTACCCTCGTTCGACTGGGCCCACTAAGTGCACGGTGAGATCGTTGGGACTGAAATTGGCGGTGGCGCGCAAAAGATAGTCGACGCCTTTACGAGGACCAATTGTGCCGAAATAAATCAACTTTAAAGGCCGAGACGGACTGTAATCGCTTGCCGGGATAAACCGGGTGGTATCCACACCCAGCCGGATGACCTTTATTTTTTCGGGAGCAAACCCTTTGTCGAGAAAGGTTTTTTTAGCGAACTCCGAGAGCACAATAATTTGATCCGCGAGCTGATATTCTTCCAGCTCTCGTGCCACGATCGCCTTGCGCGGTGAAAGGCGCATTCCAAGCCGCTTATATTCCTTTTGCAGAATCTCTGTTTGAAACTCGATATGCGTGGAATCTCTTACCAGAATTCGGAAAGCATCGGGTGTTTTCCGAAATGCCTCGAGTCCGAAAGAAGACCACGCAATAATACCGTCCAGGTGAAGCATTTTTCGCCGAGAAATCGCGCCAAGCATTTTCATTTTTATGAGATCGCCTGTGTCGCCCATTCCCAACAAGCCCATTCCGCGAAAAATAACTTCGGGAATGATGTGCGGTTCAACCTGATGAATTTCTAAACGGCCAAATTTGCTGCGAGGAAATGTCGTGGACACGACCACTCGGTGTCCCATTTGATGTAGCGCGCAGGCCATCTCATCGGAGTGAAATCGACCGCCTACAATAATCTGAAGTCTTAGGGCTTTCATCGTGGGATTGCTATTATTATCAGGTGTTTTGCCTAAGAAAGAAAGACCAGGTCCAGCACGCAGTGCTAGAATAATGGGTATGCGCGTTTTGATCGTGAATCCCCATGTTGGAGAGGGCTTTGGGCAAGAGCGCGTACTACGTGACTCCGTGCATCTCTTGCGCGCTGCCGGACACCGCGTGGGGATTCTCGCAGAAAAACTGACCGGCGAAGCACCCGAGCATGACGCGCTATGGTTAATCCCCGGCCTAAGTTCCATCCACTGGCTCACCCGACCCGGGCATGTTGCCGAGCTGCACCGCACGGCATCAGCTGCTCTCACTCATTTTTCCCCTGACGTGGTTCACTTTTATGATCAGTTTGATTACCGGTTCATGGATTGGTGCCGTAAGCGTTTTTTGACGGTGATGACTTCCCATACGGTGGCAACGACTTGTCCCTCCAGCACACGGCAGATTTATCCGACGGGCACCTGCGAATCCAAAAGTGGATGGCGTTGTTTGACCCAGCATCATCACAATCAGTGTCTGAGTTTTTTGAAAACCCCCGTTCACCGGGCCCACGCTATTGAAAACCATTTGCGCAGACAAAGCGTCCTAAAACAAATGCATGGCATCGGGGCAATTAGCCAATATGTTCGCCGCACCCTTCTAGAAGACGGCTTTACCCCCCAGAAAGTTCAGCTTTTGTATAATCCCATTACCCTGCCCGAACCTTTTACTAGGGTAGCGTCTCCGACGCCGCTCCTTCTTTCGGCGTGCCGTTTGAATGACCACAAAGGCGTTAGTGGTTTTCTTGAGGCGCTTAAAAAGATAGAAGCCTTGCCATGGAGGGCACAAATTTGTGGTGACGGCCCGTTAGGAAGCGCTCTAAAAAAACGCACCTTTGATTTGGGGTTAAATGATCGTGTCGTATTTCGCGGACGCGTTGCCTTTGCAGAAGTTCAAGAGCTCATGAAGAAAGCGACACTTTTCGTACAGCCCAACTTGGGGCCCGAGCCCTTCGGGTTATCGGTAGCAGAAGCCTCTGCATACGGCCTTCCCTCTGTGGTATCGAAGGTAGCGGCGCTGGATGAGATAGTGGAAGAAGGGACAAATGGGTTTTTAGTGGAGCCCGGGAATTCGAAGGCACTAGCGGATAAACTGAGTCTTCTTTTGCGCGATGAAACTTTACGCGAGCGCCTTTCTCAAGCCGGCCCGCAACTTATACAGAAACGATTCTCACCGAAACATCACCTACAGGAAACTTTGAAATTATACAAAGCCCCTTCAAAAGAAATTACCCTACCTCTGGAATTAACTAGTTAGTTCCCTTTGCTTCGTGCCAGACGGATGTAGTTGCGCGCAATGTCTCCGGTCGTGTGAACATCGGAAAAGAACTTGGGATCATTCCAAGTGCGCTGTTCCAGATCGAGAGTGACAAGAAGACTTAAGAACTTATCCAGAGGACTATTATTAAAACGTTCTTTCTTTTCTTGTTCCACAAAGGTACGGAAGTTTTCGTAGTTCTCCAGTGTCGCCTTGGGAACGGTGGTGACATCAAGAATATTTCTTAAACGGTCCAGTTGACCAATTTTATCCATCTGGCGAATCAGCTCGTAAATTTCGTCGCCCGTTAAAGAAACGCGAAGGTAGGGCCCGATGAGGTCCCCCTGGCGTGTCGTCAGAGCGCTGTCCTTTTGATAGTCGGCAAGCGTAAAGGGGGCAGCGAAAACGTCTTCGATGCTGGCTTCTTTCTGTTTGTCTTCAAGTAGTGGTATCCCCGTATAAAGGCCAAGGAAAACAGCACCCGCTCCTAAGACCTTTGCTCCATCCCACCCGCCAAGCTTCTTCCAACTTTTTTCACAGAGGGTTGCGGTTCTCTCAAGAGCCGCGTCGAACTGGGATACTTCTGCCTCTTCGCCAAGTTCTCCTTCAGCACGAACGGCAGGCGTAGCTAGACTGATTAAAATCAGCCAAACGCAACTTTTCCGGGACCAACTCATCGATTCACCCAAGGTGAATCAAAGCAGAAAACATGCCAGTGAAATCCATGAACCTGACTGTATTCTGGGAGAAATGCCCCGCGATTTTAGACGTCTTTTGGATGGGGTTTAGGAGGCGAACTCGAAAGATGTAAAAAGGCCATCCAGCCCACATGCCCCTTTTTGGTACTCCGCTGTTCGGCAGGCACCCGTGAGCAGATAGGCTTTCCCGTCTTTCACTACAACGACTTGGCGAAAAGTGAGGCCAAAATTGCGTTGGGTTCCCACCATTTCAACGGCTTCTTGCTGAGATTTGGGAAGGATATCTTTTCCATTTCGGGAGCTGAGGTTACCAAAATTCTGCGACTCCAAAAACTTGCGCGCGTGTTGCGCGTAACTCTGCAAGGGAGTTTGCCCTGCCTTCTCAAACTGTTTCACGTCTTCAATCACGACACTAAAGCGCGGGTGATAACTGTCCTGCGATTTTACTTTTTGTAGCGCGACGAGGGTTTTCTGAGGGGCACTAGGATCTTCATTTTCCACTTTGGCCCGAGAGACTTCCCAGTCTTTGGGGTCATATTCTAGTTTAAAAGCCGGGTCCGGGTGAGTGTAGGTGTTTGCGACCGCCCAAGAAGTAATGATTAAGCTCAAAAAGAGCGAGACACTGCGCATTTTCATGCCTCTGTGGGTACCACAGGGAATTAGTGTAGCCAAGCGGGAGCCGGGGAAAGCAAAGGTCGCCTATATAAGGAGGAAGCCCTTGGGCGTACTTAAGTAGCCGGGGAACATAGGCGAGGGCTGCGGAAGAGTAAGCGTTACATCCCAGTTCCCGAGTCGCGAGTAGTGATTTGTTGTTTGAGATCCGGCTGAACCTAGGGCTCCCTGCGAGAGAGTCCATAGAACTAACTGATAAGCGCCTTGGGAGTATTTAGTAGCCGGGGAGGGACTTGAACCCCCGACCAAAGGATTATGATTCCCTTGCTCTACCGACTGAGCTACCCGGCCATCGATTGGGCAACACCTTATAAGATTTCCCCACCCTTGTCCACGATTGGTCCCGATGGGGAAAAAGTGCCCTACGTACTGTTCTTAAGAATCGTTGCCTCCTCTTAATTGGCCTCAAGAGCGGCTCTGCGAATTCCGATTAAACCCGGGGATTTTTTAGCCCGTTTCGAATTTCACAATTGGTTTTCAAAAAACACCGTAGGTGAAGTCCGATCGGTTTAGTTTAAGTAGTGGGCCCTATTCGGAAAAATGGTCTTAGCAGTGCCCACTGTTTCGACAGCAATTGTGAAGATCTCTTCACAATTGGGGGTCCCTTTTTGCTGATAGGATCATCGGAACGCCATTTTTATTGCTGGGAACTTCTACGGAACGTATGCGAAATAGGCTTCTTTTTCATTCTTATCGCTTTGTGCTCGCATACGCGATTCCCTTTCTTTCGATTCTCGTCTTGGTCTCTTGCGCGCAGAGTAAGTCAGGCCGCCACGCCTCCCCTTTCGAAGCAAAAAAATTCCACCTCTCTGAAAAAAGTATCCGCCCTGCTACCGATAGCACAGTGGCCATGACGGTTGAAAAACTCGAAATGGTCGCGGTGATTGACAACGCCTGCGTGGAAGAAAAGTGTATTAATAACGAAAATCAAAGCGACTTTTCTTGCCGCTTCTACAAGAATCCCGATCGTAGACCCTTACTCCCGATTCAGTATTATTCCTTCAAGGTGGAGAAACCCGCTTCAGTCGCGAACTTTGAGGCTTGGGTGGAAGGCGACGAGTGCGTCGTCGGTGTTGCGAACGAGTACCAATACAAGTCGGTGGCGTACAATGACCCTAAATATCTTTCTGCTCAAAAAGCGTACCTCGACAACATCAATTTCGAAGACACGCAAAACTTTTTTACTAGTGAAAACCTCTCCCCCGTGAAAGTGGCGGTGATTGATTCGCCAATTGCCACCCATGCCGAGTTTGGCGGAGAAGCTGAACTGCCCGGCGTGATTTGGCGAGAAGATGTTCGTTTAGCATCATCCCGTAACGACCCTTCCTGCGCTGGGATTACCGATACACCGGCTCTTCCCCACAACTGGCACGGCACTTTCGCCGCAAGCATAATCGGTGCGAAGCAAAATAATAGCGTTGGTGGGCTGGGGCTCGCCCGCAACGCTCAACTCTTAGGTTTCCGGATTGGCAACTGTCACGGCTCTAGTCCGACGGCGGAAATGGGTAACGCTATTTTGGCAGCGCGCGCACAAGGGGCTGAAGTGGTAAATATCTCCTATGGGGGCGCCACCGGCGATGACATCGCACTTCGAAACGCGTTTATCGTAGCTCTTAACTCGAAGATGGTTGTAGTTGTTTCGGCCGGCAATAGTTCCCTCAATCTTTCGGACCATTTTTACTTTCCCGCAAGTTATGCGCCTCAATACCCTGGCTTTATTACGGTGGGCGCGAGCCTAAAAAACGCCATCGAACTTGCTCCGTTTTCTAACTACGGCGCTGAGCATATTAAGATTACCGCGCCCGGTAAGGATGTAACCGCTCTTGGATATAGCCAAACCGGCGACAACCACGGACAATCGAGCGGTACTTCGTTTTCAGCCCCTATGGTTTCTGCCGCTGCCGCGTTAACGATCGGTTTTTTGAAGAAAAAGAAGCTTCAGTACGACGAACAAACCATTGAGATTCTTGTTACGGACAAAGGCGCGCGACATGTCGCCGCGCTTTCCAGCACCATCCGTAATGGCGCGGTTCTTGACTTTGAACAACTTAAAATCTCACTCGAGTTCCTACTTAGCACCGGTGCTAATCCCGCACCCATTAACATTTCAGGCGTTTCGATGGGCTACGATACCAGTTCAAAAGCGGCCTATATAAACTTCAATGCCTCTTGGGATGTCGAAGCCGTTCATCATGGAGCGCGTCTGGGACTTTTTGACGGAACGTGCGGTTATTCCGAACCGTGCCGACTTCAAGACTACGCTTTAGGTGACACCACGGGCGCACGTAGCTTTCGCGTGGGTCGCAACGATACGCTTCCTATTATTAGCGATCTCAGAGATCCGGAATTTGGCTTGTTTCTTCAGGTTGCCATTTACTACCAAATTCCCGATCCCAACAGACCGGGTAAATTTAAGAACAACTATGGCATAGATGCTAAAGCGAGTGTGGACTTACGCGCGTTCGATAACAGCACCGCTGCTTCCCCCTTTCTCGGCGCGGTAACAAACATTCGCATGGACATGCAAAATATGTATGTTCAGGGGTGGGCGTGCGTCGAATTTAATAACAAAGCCGTTCCCATTCAGCTTGTCGATGGGAGCAACGCCGCAATCACGACTGACTATGCATATTCGTATCCCTACATGGTTCCTCACGGGCCCCCAATTGACCTTTATAGTTATTCTCATAGAGGAGGACCGTTTGTCGCGCAGGGAATGGTGGTCAATCAGACCGGTCGCAGCACTTACAAGGCTGGCACGGAAGCCAATCCGGCCGACATCTTCCAATGTAAAGTGCTCACCGCAATGCATGGATTTGACTTTGCGATTCCATTAAGTGTGGTCAATGCAAAAAAGGGAACAGTATTCAAGGTACGCGCTACCCACCCGAATATTCCCGCCACCAAGATTTTGTTAAAACACCCGGATGGAAAAGATGCGTTTACCTTTCCCGAACCAAACTACCAGCCTAGCATCCCGACAACGGTTGCCATCGCGCGGTCGGGAGACACTTCAACGGTTCAAGGAAACGTGTGCAGTAGTTCCCCCTCCCCCATCCATATGGAGGTGAGTTTTAGCGAATGGGATTTGCGCTGCCGCATGAAAGAGATTGCGGGTTTCCCGAATACCACAAGTGATTGTCAGATAGGGAGCTACGCCCCTTTCCCTCTCATGCATAACCCCAATGGAGCGGACAGAGAGGAGTTTCATAGCTATGACCAAATGTGGGGGGCTCCTACGTTCACCCGAACGGTAGATTTGGAAATGACGGAAGAAGAATTAGCTAAACATATTTCTGATTATCCGGGTAGGTTCCCCAATGCGGAGGTGGGCTACTGGGCGTTCTGGAGTTCGAACAACACGATTCCAAGTTCCAGTCCTTTCCAGACATTTATTCGCAATCTCGGTTTGCAAGAAGTCGGTACGGGAGCACCACTAGCCGATATTCAGTACGGGTATTATGACTTAAACACAATGGGGACAAAGTTATACGAACTTCATCCCACGTACCGACAGCATCGATCGAACACATCAGTTAGATTGGAATCCATGTATTGGGATTACATTGACGTGGGCGAAGGATACACACCATCGGTAGTAGCCTATGAACTCGATACTACGAAAACTATCGGCGACTACATCGCGCGCAATTATGGCGGTGTGAAGAAACTCATGCGCGAAGTAAAAAAATATGAAACCCCGCTTGGTGCCACATCTCACGTCGTAGCACACCAAGTGGTTGCGCAAGGGGCCGCAGGGGGCTCCGGATGCGCCCATCGGTTTACCTTTAATCAGCCCATAACTGAACTGATAAAACGCCAGCCGCGGGCAAACGCTTATCTTCGTGCGGCACTTAAGCAAGGAGAAAGTCGTCTCGCGGAGTGGGCGGTGGATCCGATGAACACGGTAATTTCTGAAGTCCCCTTCGATCTCCGTTTCTTTCAAGATGGAGTCATGATTTTGCATTTGGTTTCTAACTTTGGAACACAGACGTTCCCAGTTCCCACATTGGGAAGAACGGGTGGCCCGTGAAACGTTTACTAACCCAGTTGTCCGTCAGCGCAGGGGTTCTTCTCACAGCAGGTTGTTCGACTGATGTGACTGATCTCTTTAAAGCAGCCGCAAACTTCGTTGTCTTGCGCGCTCAAACCGCCATTGTTCTTGTCTCAAATTCGACCACTCAGAATCAACCAGCGTGCTTTCAGGGTGGGAACACGGTTGTGATCCAAAGGAGCATTCCGGAAGGCGGACGCGTTTTTTGTCGAGACGTTTCCGCACTTTCTCCCGAACTCCTTGCGGGCAGGCCCTTTTGCGATGGAGGCGTCGACATTCAGGCAATTGCCGCTCCGAACCAAGTTGTCGAATGTGGACAAATGACTCTTTGTGGAAGAACTCCCGAAGCTTCTCTAACCCGCATTGTGGGCGACCGTGCGGACGGCGGACAAATTGAGGAGTTGACGTTTACAAACCTTCCGTGGGGTTGTGACGTTGATTTAGAGTATTCGGCCGATCCCACTTTTTCCGAGGATGAAGTCGACACACTCGCATTTTATATCCAACCGCCTGAATGCCCTTTTTGCGAAACCCAGAGCCGCGTTACCTGCGATGTTTGCGAAGAGTTGGATCCGGGAGAACGAGTCATATCCGGTCAGCATGTTACCTGTGTCGGTCCCAACTGCGCGAACTGTACGGTACTGAATAATCCCTCCGAGATTGTCCTGCACGGCCAAGGCAAACTTTACTACAAAAGAACCACAGGAGATTGCATTACAAAGTGTACGGCTGAGTCTCTTGTACGTGTCTGTGATAACGGGTTGTGGCGCGGAGATGCTGCTTACACCCACCCGCAGTGCATTGATCCCATTTGCGGCTGCAATCTGCCAAATGATCCAATTACCTATGCGCACAATTCAATAAAATCGATCTACAAGGCAGAAAGTCCGGCTTGCGGTGTGGAATGTGCGGATGTTCGTCTTAATATGACTTGCAATGATGGAACCTGGTTAACAGGGAATCCCGGAGTTGCCGTAACCGAAGCGCAGTTTACACAGCATCCGGCGCGCAATTGTACCAAACGTATTTGCCATTGCCCACGCACTGGGCGAGAAACCGTTGCCGACGGACAATCGAAAACCGTATTCTCGAAAAACCTCGTTACCTGTCAAGAAAGCTGTAATCAGTTTGATGGAGTTGTTACCTGTAGTGCTGGTGAGCTCCAAGCATCCGATCCAGCCTTTCTGAACTTCGCTCATGATAGTTGCGTTCAGGAGGACTGCGGATGCCGCGTCAATCTAGCAGGCGGGGAGTTTATTTTGGTCAATGATGGGAGTAACGCGACCATTTACCAGTACGACCATAACACCCCTGAAGTACCCGACGCGTGCACGAATCCGGCCTACCAAGTATCGGTAAGCTGTAACGACAAGGTTCTCTCCACGTACGATAGTAGCAAGTTCAAGTACAAGACCTGCGATAACACTCCGATGGACTGCTCGTTCCTAAATAGCGCCGGCAATAGGGTTAGCTTCGATCACAATACGACTATCACTGTCTCAAAGACCGCCAGCCCCGCGTGTGGTCAGGCGTGCGAGAATCTCACTCTAAAATGTGAAAATTCGGTAATCAAAAAGGCGCCCTCTTGGGCTAATGCTACCGCAGCAGAACTGCTTCCTTATAATTCGGCCTCGCCTTGTACGCCCCGTAATTGCGATTGTGATGTCAATGGGCACGTCGTGCCCTTTGGTCAGACCATCGACGGGTTTTATAAAGTAGACAAAGTGACGGATTGTAACCTTCAAGGCTGCGAACAGGCTAAGGCCGCTATCACCTGCGGTACAACCGGGGCAACCAGCAGCCGCGGCGATGCGGCGAACCTCTACCGATTCCGCGCCTGCGAAGTGATTCGCTGTGGCTGCGAAGTACCTTGGGGCGGAACGGTAGATGACGGTCGTACCATTAAGGTCTTTAGCGTAAATGCGGCCACCTGCGCACAGCGAACGCTTTGCGAAGACACGGCCCGCTTCCGATTGCTAACATGCTCGAACGGAAACATTACACCGTCGTACGATACCACCCTCTTCCAGTATCCCGCTTGCAAACCAGCTGTGTGCGAGTGCAGCTTCAAAGGGGTGCGCACTCCTTTTGGTGGGACACTCAAGCTCTTTGAGTTCGAAGAAGCCCCTGCGGGCCAAACCTGCCAATCGATCTCGGCTGAAGCCACGTGCGGTGAAGGGGGAACGTGGTCGGGCGCCGATATGAACCGCTACAATTCTATTATTTGCAACGATCTTTCCGACGATGGAAGTGGTGGCGGCACGGGCGGCGGCAATGGCAATGACGAGGGGCCGGGCTCAGGAATAAAGAGACGATTAGGTTTAGGCGATGGTGGTCCGGGCGGTGGTGGTGGTGGGCCGTGCCTCAGTTTTGCCGGCTGCCGCTCCAACACGGTGACGGTAAGCAGCCCTTCATTTGAGAAAAAAGGCTGCGTGCTCCCGTGGGGCGGAGGCGAAGTGGAGTTCTACGCAACGGTCACAGCGTTTAACCGCAAGTGCGTTTCCGGCGGAGGCAAATGCTCAAACCACCGGATCACACGCACCTGCCACTTTCCTAAGTGGACAGGCGATGATTCCTATCTGTACCCCTCATGCGAGGAACAGGCGGTGTGCCCATGATTAAACTTCTTACATTAATCGCCGTAATGTGGCTGGTAGTGGGTTGTGAAAGTGAAGTGACTGATTCAACCGACATCCTTTCTCAGAGGGTAGAGACTCAAGAACGCGAGCTGTGCCAGATAGGAAAATGCTCCTGCGACACTCCGTTGGGCAATATTGCGCACGGTTCAAAGGTTACCAGCTATTCAAGAGACCGGGTTGAGTGCAACGAAGGTTGTGGACGTTACGCGCAGGAACTTGTCTGCGAAAATGGCGTGCTCCATTCCGAACTTCCTGGGGGCGCACTGGGTCCGAAAGCCGACCTCAGCACCAAAACGTTTAAGTGCACAGTCAACGAGTGCCCCTCTTGTCGTCTCGGAGACAACCTTATTCTTTCCGGTGAATCCATCATCACCTATAGCACGCAAGAAGTGGGGTGCCGCGACAGTTGTGAGGACGTAAAACAAATTCGCACCTGCGTCCTTGGAGTGCTTTCAGGTACCAACACATTTCAGCACACGAGCTGTGAGAGAAAAGTATGCCGGTGCCCTTTACCCGACCAATCAGGCTATGTCAGCTTAGATGGGCAGGTCGATCTCTACCCCTCCGAAACCCCCGCATGCGGTACGACCTGCGCGGCGACCAAGCAAACACGCACATGCGAAATGCAAGGCTCAGCACCCAATGAAATTTTTGAGTTGAGCGGAAACGCGGCAAACATTTACCGATCCTGCACCAACCCTTCAAACTGCACTTGCACGCTACCGGGTGGGATGGGAATTCTCACACACACAGAAACACGCCAGATCTGGAACACCGCTACCGCAGCGTGCGGGGAAACATGTGCGGGAAAACCCAACGTGATTGTCCGATGCGACAACGGGACTTTGAAGAACAACGCAAACAACCAAGTCATCAATCTTAATTCAGCAACGTATGCCGGTTACCGTCATCAGTGCCAAGCGCAAGCGTGCATCTCCTGCCCTTTGCCCGCTCCGATGGCCGGCACCAATATTCCCCACGGCCAAACCCATACCTTTTACCGCAATCTCGATGTGGGCTGCTCGGCCGACTGCGAGCCACGAGTGCGCACATGTCAGAACGGAAGTTTTGACACCATTAGTGGTGCGGGAGCTTTCAATGCACCTCAATGCGCTCGACGGGTATGCCGCTGCCCCGTGCCCAATAACCCAGGCGTCACGGTAACCGTCGGCAACACTTGGAACTTCTTTTCTCTCGGGCAAGCCGCTTGCGGAACAAACTGTTCCGATATCGATGTCGTACGCACGTGCCGTGAAGTGGCTAGTGCCACTACGCCGACCACTTATACCTATGCTTTTGATGGAAATAACTCGACTCACCCTTTTGGGGCTTGTTCGCCTCCCAGCGGATGTTCCTGCGCTCTGCCCGGCACTTTGGGACAGATCTCAAACGGCACAACGGAACGTTTGACATCGGTATCGCAACTCGCGTGTGGCCAAAGTTGCGAGAGCTCACCATCGGTGCTGGCCCGTTGCGACAACGGGGTGTTGGTCAATAGCGCAAACTCCAATCCGCTTGATACCACCAATCCCACCTTTCCCTTCAAGTACCGCTGTTCGCAAGCGCCTTGCAGTGACTGCCCCTTATTGGGGTATGGGACCATTCGTAACAACGATAGCATTCGACTGTACTCACGATCGGAAATGGGTTGTGCCGACGATCCGGATTTGTTGTCGTTCAACTTTGCCTGCGTGAACGGTGAGCTGCAGAGAAATGGTATCGCTTACAACCCGGCCAACGACCCCAGTCGCCCAGAGCAATGGTTTACGACCTATACTTATAATTGCCCGGGCTGTCCGTTGCCTTGGGGAGGCCAGATTGGCGAAGGCATGTCTGTCAATGCCTACAAATATTCCGGTACGGTCCTAAATGGTTGCGGTCGCGGATGCAAGAAAGAGGAACGGCTTTGCAAGAGCGGTGTGCTCCAAGGGGATGCTTCGTATGACAAAGCTTCCTGCGATAACACTTGCGATACCGAAGGCGGCGGTGCACCGCCTCGCCTGTGCTTGCTCCGTTGGCAGAACAGCTATGTCACGCCCGACGCAGAGATTCCGGTCTACAGCAAGAAAGTTGTGGGCTGCAACGATTCGTGTCAAAATTACTTTCTTCTCTCACGTTGCAATATGACAACAGGCATCTTTGAGGCGCCTTCTGAGTATATTTATCCGACGTGTAAAGAAGTGTGTCCTTAGGGGTAAGGCCACAAAAACTGTAGAGCGTTAGTTGTGGGGGTTATGAAAAGGGTTCTGGTTTACATTTCAGCGTGCTTCCTTGTCTTGCCCGCACTGGCTAAGCCTAGCTTTGAAGTTTTTACCCTTTCCGGGAAAAGAAAAGAAAAGATCTCGGCTTCTCCCGCTTTTAATTGGGCCTGGAAAAAGAATGCAGAGAAAGTTCGCATTGTGATTCAACGGGTGGATTTTTCCAATCCCGCATTTTCGAACTTCAAAAAGGTACGCACCAAGGGAAAACCTACGCGCGGAAAGCTCTCGGGCGACAAGCTCTCGCTACAGTTTAATGGTCTTTCGGAAACGATTGCTTTGGAGAGTGGAAGTCGAAGGATGAAATTAGCCATCAAGGGCGATTATTCCGATGGTCCCACAGTAATCGACGACAATTGTACCAAGTTCAACCTCGTTTTAAAGCCGGATCAAAGTAGCACCCCTTTTTATGTAGGTACTAGCTGCGTACGCGGAAGCAAAAATATCGGCATTACCGTAAGCTATCCGCGTGGAGTGTCGCTTGAAGATTCGACCCTGCGTGAAATTAAAGGTAAGGGCGAGCAGTGGAAATACTATGAATTAGGTTCGATTGAGCAGGCATCGGAAACACTCACGCGCTTTGGTTTCGTTTACAAAAAGAAAAAGTATAATTTTGATCTTGTTCCCCTAAAAGCCAAGACGGCTGAGGCGCCTCCCCGGCCTGTTCCCGATACTATTTTTTACGGAGGAGCTGGTTTTGGTTTCTCCAAGATCGAAGGTTCAGATATTTCTGCTTCGGATGCAACGCCACTGCTTATCCTCCGAGTGCCCCACTATCCGATTGTGGGCAGCCTGGGTGTGAGTCTTCTCGGGGAATTCAACCTACCCATCGGGAGTTCGCAAACCCCTATTCGCTACTATCAACTGGGCATCTTCGGGTCATACGAGGTGAAGCTAGGTTCCTTTGTGATTCAACCTCGCGTTGGCTATCTGATTAGTTCGGAAGTTGATAAAGTGACGGGGATTGGAATTAACTCCAAGCACATTGGCTTCGGTGCGCGTTTCGTACTTCCCTTAGGAACTCAGTTTCAAGTGGAACTCGAGGGCCTGATGGCAAGTCTAGGGTCTGCTAATGTTAATAGCCATTACGCCATAGAACTCAAACTCATGCGCAAGAAAACCAGTTCCGTGGGGTGGGGATTTGGCGCACGCTTGCAGAATTTCAACGCCACTAGTAATAATCTCTCCTTCGTACGGG
This sequence comes from Bdellovibrionota bacterium, assembly GCA_041751875.1. Lineage (GTDB taxonomy): Bacteria > Bdellovibrionota > FAC87 > UBA2466 > JACKAF01 > JBGSIC01. The sequence goes on along the minus strand of JBGSIC010000031.1, from coordinate 18,126 downwards.
ATTTTTCTCAAACGGAATTCTTTGGCCTTATCAGCTTCTAGCCGTCATTGCGAGCCCACGCAGTGGGCGAAGCAATCTCAATGGGATTGCCGCGTCCCCTGCGAAGTAGCCGCCTCGCAATGACAGAACTAAGCCGTAGCTTCGTTCACTTCCGGATATTCAATCAAAAACGCAGCGGAGTTTTTTAAGTCTTCTCGTCGTTTATCGTAGCGCTGGATCATGAGCGGCGTGGACCAGCCTGCCAGATGCTGTACGGAACGGTGGGTGGCTTTGCGATCCAAAGCATTCGAGATGCAGGTCGCCCGGCACGAATGAGGCGAAATTTTCTTCAAAATACCGACCTTTTTGGCGTACTTTTGAACGATATAGGTGATGGCGTAAGGGTGAAGCGCGCGCTCTAGCCTTCCTGTGCGGGGATTTTTAGTAGGCGCAAAAAGGGGGGCCTCTTTATCCGTGAAATCCCGCCCAGAAACTCTTTGGTAGTGCAAAATGCGTTCTTTAACGGCGGGAACCAGAGGCAAAATGCGTACGCGATGCCCCTTCCCTCGTACCTTTAAGACATCGACTCCTCTTTCTGTATCGATATCCCCCACTTTAAGCCCAATGAGCTCCCCTTTTCGTAGCCCCAAGAAAAACAAACTATAGAGGATAGCCCCATGCAGAGCCCCCGCACGCGAATTGCGGTTGGGTTTATCTAGGATTTTACGCGTCTCCTCATCGGAAAGCCCCTGCAACGAGGATTCCTGAGACTGAGGGTAGCCTTTCACAAAGCGAGCGGGGTTCTCATCCAGTACCTTGTTGGCCGACAGCCAATTCATAAAGCTCTTAATCACGGCAAGTTTGCGGTTAATCGTGCTCTGGGCGAGCGGTTTACCCGTCAAACGGCCTTCCTCCATGGCTTTGCGAAAGAGAATGACGTGGTTGGCGGTTAAAGCGGTCAAGTCGGTGAGATCCACATGCCGAGAAACGAAATAAAAGAACTGTTTTAGATCCGACTCGTATGCGCGACGCGTGTGGTCACTGAGTTGATTGGCCAAAAAAGGGACTAATTCTTCTGTCCAGCTGGGGCGCGTTAATTTTGGTTTCCATTGCTGGACCGTGTCTCGTGGAGTTGCTTTCTGCGTGGGCGTTTCCAGTCGTATTCGTTTGTCTTGTTCCCTTTTTGCGAACTCTAGACTGCCCAACCTACGGGGTTCATTTCCGGTGAGGTCAAAAACCACCTTTTCCAGGTCTGGCGCGGAAGTGCGGCGCATCCAATGCCCAACAACCGAAACAAATTTTCCGGCGATCGGAACCCACCAAATCGGTTTCCAAAACTTCCATTTTTGAGACTTTTGAAAATTCAAAGATGCCATTTGTCTGCTTTTAAGTCTGGCCGTTTATTGCCGTTATTTATTAGTGATAACTAAAATTATAACTAATAAATTATGTTTCGGCATCGTTTTTATCGGGTTGATCGGCGGGATTTTATGTGCGGTGGGCTAACCGTTTTGAGTGTTTTGTTTTTCTGGCTGGTTTTGGATCGGTTATCGGATCGATTTTTTTCGATTATCGACGTCAGATTTATCCACCCCACCGGTGCGGCCCCATGCCGAATCTCAACTTGCAACTAACTGAATTGAAGACACCCGGAAACACCTATCCACTAAGCCTTTTCGCATGACTCGCTTCGGCTTTTAAGGCTTTTTAATTAAATAAAATTACCGAGGCGCATTATCTGGTTTTGTCGGGGGTTGGGGGGCAGGTTTTTCGGGAGAGTTGCGGTTGTTCGCGGAGCTTTTATTCGCAGAAAACCAAAACGGCCGTTTTCTCGTTCTATTTCTCCAAGATTCAGCGGTGTTTCGCGTGGTTTTCTTGCCGAGTTGGAAAAAACGCCTCTATACTAACCTTATGCGGCTCATTTTTTCGGTACTCATCTGCACGTTTTTACTTTCGGCGTGTGCTTCCAAGCCTGGGGAGTGGGAAAAGGAGCCGTATCACACGCGCATCTACGAAGGAAACTTCGATCAAGTATGGCTTGCGGCTTTAAAGGCTCTGGGAGACTACCCATTAAAGATTAGTAATAAGGACGTGGGGAAAATTCACACCGAAACAGTCAACGGTCCCTACAACGACCTAGTCTTTACGCATCCCGAGCAGCTCAATCTTCCGGAACGCTTCCGCTACGATATGAAGCTTCGTTTTGCGAAGTTTGCTACGGACTCCGAGCAGCCGATGGTACGCGTGCGCATTGTGAAGGATTTAGAGAAATATAAGGACTTTTATACCGGCTGGCGGCCATACCCTTCGGATGGACTCGAGGAAAAGATTGTTCTGTATCGGATCCTTCAGATTCTTAACATAGAGAAGAAGGTGGGCGAGGCTTCTTAGCTTCCGGTCTTTTTCTTTTCGTCTTCCTTACTCAACTCTTCTAATTGATCCAAAATACCGGCGAGAACAGCTGAGGTGCCATCTCCTTCGGCCTGAGGCTTTGCTGCTGTTGCTGACTTGGGCTTTTCAGCCTTGGGTGCGCTGCCAGGCGCCTTAGCCGCCGCAGAAGCGGGAGTCACGGGGGTGGATGCTTTCGCCGGCGTCTCTACTTCTTTCTTGGGGGTTTTGGCTACGGGCGCCGCTACCGGCTTGGGTTCCAAAATCTTTTCATCGATGGGAGTCGCAAGCTCAACCAGAGGCTCCTTCTCAAACACATCCGTGTGGGCGGAATCCCCACTGAGCTGGGGCTCGCGTGCGACTGTATTGGCTTTGCGCGAATCTTTCTTTTCCTTCTTAGCCTCGACAGACTTGGCGCTTAAGCTCTGCACCTTACTGCGCAACTCTTCATTCTCTTTTTTAAGCTTCTTGAGCGTTCCAATCTCATCTTGAAGGATCTCGTACTCGAGCAGTTTCGTTTCCAGGTACTGCACTTTTTCCAATAGCGCTTGGTTATCGGGTGTATTTTGGGAAGCCACCGGTATGGTCTCTGCCGGAGCTGTCTGTTCCGCTGCCGGCATGGGTTCTTTTTCCTCTTTCAAGACTTTCTGAGGCACGGGCTCCGCATGAACAGGTGACACCGGAGGAGAGAAACTCAACAGATCGTTTCCGGCACCGGCCAGTGCTTCTCGGCGAAGGGTTCTTTTCACCATGAACCAAAGTAGCAGGAGCATCAGTACGCTGATCACCAGCACTTGAAACACAATGAGATAAGTATATGGCCCGTGAAGGGTTTGGAGCAGGAATTCCATTTCAGTCATTATAAGTCGAACAATTCGATTTAGGTAGAAAAGTGCCTGCGAAAGAATGCGCTAGGGCTTAATTTCATACTCATCGCGTAACACGCGCCGCATCACTTTATTCGAAGCTGTTCGGGGAAGTTTGTCTACTACGCGGACATCGTGCACTTTAAAGAGAGGATTGAGATCCGACTTTATTTTTGTCTGGAACGCGGATTTCATCTCTCCGGCCCTCTTTGCATCCGATAGAACACAGTAAATGACCAGGAGGCTGGGGCCGCCGCCAGGAGGATTAACAGCGATCGCAGCTGTTTCTTTGACCCCGGGCACTTGGTTAAGAAGGTGCTCGATTTCCGCTGAGCTCGTTTTAATTCCGCCGAGATTCATCGTGTCGTCGACACGACCGTGCCCCCGAAAAAACTCCCCGACCCGTTCAAACTGATCTCCGTGCCGGCGTAGAACTTCGCCCGCTGGGGACTTGGGCGTATCGGCGTAATAAACTTCGTAGTGATCGCGATTCACCAAAGTCGAAGACAAACCTACTGAGGGAGGAATTAAAAAGAGCTCTCCTTGCGGCGTCTCTTCGCCCCTTTCGTTCAAAATCACAAAGTCGATTCCCAGGGCTGGGGTCGAAAACAGTCCCGGCGCAGCAGATTGCACCAAAGTGCCTGTGATAAATCCGCCCCCAATTTCTGTTCCGCCACAATACTCAATGACCGGACGGTTTCCCGCAAGAGACATAAGATAAGCGTAATCGTCGCTATTGGAACATTCTCCAGTGGAGCTAAAGGCTTTGATACGACTCCAGTCACATTTTTCCATGCACCCCGTTTGTCGCCAAATTTTTACCAAACTTGGCACCAACCCTAAGATGTTCACTTTCGCTTGTTCAACGAACTTTCCGAACGCTTCATCAGTGGGCACGTCGTAGTAGAGTGCAATGGTCCCGCGATTTATAAGGGCGGCAAAAATGAGCCAGGGCCCCATCATCCACCCCAGGTTTGTGGGCCAAGCTATGACATCCCCTGGTTGCACGTCATGGTGAAAATACGCGTCGGTAGCGCATTTAATGGGCGTGGTCTGCACCCAGGGAATCGCTTTCGGTTCTCCTGTGGTTCCCGATGAAAAAAGGATGTTAACAGGGGAGTCCGGTGCAGCAGGAACGCTGGTAAATAGAGTGTCCGAAACAAGAAACTCCTTCCACCATTTGTCGGTAGGGCGCAATACCGTGTCCGCTTGACCGTGCGCCAGCACAATCGCAAGCGGCGCATCGGCGTCGCAAACTTTCTCGTACAATGGCAGGATCTTTCCTCCGCGTACCATTACATCCTGAGTAAAAATGGCTTTGGCGCGGGCTAGTTTAAGACGGGTGCGAATCTCCTCCGGCGCAAAACTATCTGCGATAGAAATGGCCACTCCGCCCATCATAATGATTCCCAAGTAAATACTGACAGATTCCATCGTCATGGGCATATCGATCGCAATGGCGTCGCCCTTTTCAAAGCCCGATTCTACCAATGAGCGTGCCACTCTCTGCGACTCGAGACGCAGCTCTTCGTAAGTAAGACGTTTTAATTCTCCCGAGCCGTCATCCCATAAAACGGCCGTCTGATCGCCTGGCGCTTGGAAACACGCATCGACAATATTGAGTTCTGCTCCCACATACCACTTTGGTGCGTGCACACCTGCGCTCACATCAAGCACTTTTTGAAACGGCTTCTTGAAAGGAATCGAGAGCGTTTGCACGGCATGCTGCCAGAACAATTCTCTGTTTTGCACAGACCAGCGATGAAACTCGAGGTAAGTAGAAAGACCCAATCCAGTAAAAGCACGATACAAATTGGTGGCCTTCACTTCCTCAGGTGAAGGAATCCACATCGGCTTAGGGTTTTCCATTGCCCTATCCTCAAGCATCGGTCTCGATTTGTCCAGGCTGGGTTCTTGTACAAGCTGTGTTCAGCGGAGGGGTACAAAGTGCAACAATTGTTTCAGCTCAGTCTCGCGCTTGGGAAGGCTAACTTTTGCAATTTGTGAAAAGGAGTGTTGAAAGGAATGACACTATCGCCTCCCCGTAAAACCGTTTGTTTCAGGGAACAGAATTAAATACAGCAGAAAGGTCAATCTCTTAGCTGTATTCTGTGCGTGAGCTGGAATACCCCTTGCAGAAATGGACCCTAAGGGGTGCGGGACATGTCATATCGCAAGTTTTATCTTTCCAGTTTTTTTCTGCTTTCATTATCACTGTTAGCGTTTACGCAAACAGCCGAAGCGCGCTGCCGCGGACGTAGCTGCGGTGGTGGTGGAATGTTTTCCCGATCCTGGTTCGGGGGAGGAAGTTCTTGTGGTCGTGGCGGGCCGTGTGGTCAGGTCCGACGAGGTGGCTGCTCCGGTCCGAGTTGCGGAGGCGGAGGATGCAGCGGCCCTTCATGTGGGTCTGGGGGATGTTCTGGTCCCAGCTGCGGCGGTGGGGCATGTAGTGGACCTTCGTGCGGCGGAGGCGTTTGCTCCGGTCCCAGCTGCGGTAGTGGGGGATGCAGTGGTCCTTCCTGTGGTGGTGGAGGATGCTCCGGTTCTAGCTGTGGCGGCGGACGCGTAGTGAGAAACAACAATGACTTTCATAACAACGGCCTCCAAGCAGCGCCGTCAGGTATTCCTGCTTCGACTTCTTCCCAGGGTTTTTCGAACGGCCAACAAAGTTTAAGTGGCGCAACGCCCGGCGTTTCTGGCAGTAGTGCTCGCTCCATTACGAGTTTGCAAGCTCAGCCGACGCAGCAACTTTCTCGTCCCGTTTCAGATACCGCTACGACAGCAGACGTAGGCGCGGCAACCTCGCCTTCTAGTCAAACGGCTGGCGAAGTGATCGAATTCGAGATTAATGGCGTGAAATTTCTAACAACCGATCGCAACATCGCAGCGAACCAAAACCTGCTTGCGGGAAAACTTAGCGACACCTGGATTTGGGATCCCGGTACAAAAAGTTGGTTGCGCGGCGACGCGATGGATTCCACACGCACGTCGGCGTACTACGGTCGCCCAGGCACAACGGGCGGGATTGTTTTCTACCCAGCTGAGAAAAAACTCGGCCTGACCTTCTCGCGAGGCGGAGAAGCGTTCGTGGCAAGTCCTCCTCCTCAAAGAAGCCAAGGCGGAACGCAGCTTGCGAGCTTGGGAGATAGCACTTCTTCCACAGATAAAAGCAGTAAGAGCGCGGTGAATTGGGCTGATCCGCTTGCACGACGAAGCTTTGATCTCGCCATCCCTGCACTACCGATGATGAAGCAATAAGGATTTGCTTCAATTAAATGAGCGCCGCGCCGAGTTAACGGCATTTGCATAATAATGAGAAAATATTAGTACGGTGTTTTCCGTCGGTAGGGATTCTCGAGTTCTCGGCTTTTCTCTTAAGCTCAAAGACGTGCGACCTGCCCCAGCTTTAACAGCGCGTCTAAAGCTCATCAGCCTTAGCGACTCGCGTAGTCAAAGAAAATATGTTCTTTTGAGCATATTTCCCTAACCTTTCTCCAACAATCATCCGTAAAGCTAGACAAGAAGCCATGAAAACACAAACTACGAACGAATTCCAAATACTATTCAAGGCCCTCAGCTACATTAGGACCCACTGGTGGGTCTTTCTGCTAGAAATCGTAGCCGTCTACGGATTCTGGATGCTGAAGTTCGCCAAAACACCGAATATCTACGAATCGCGCGCATCGATTCTCATCGATACATCGCGACACGAGATATATCAGTCAGTCTTTGCGGGGGCAGGACGCAACCGACGCGACGCGAACAAGCAGAACATGGTGCAGTTGCTCAGAAGCCATGAAGTCATGGAAAGATTCCGTGATGAACTAACAAGCTTCTTTCACAACGAGGAACGGCCTTCTCATCTTCGCCTTTTCTTCCCTCGCGGCGTTTCCTATCCCGCAGGAACGTTGGCAAATTGGGTGTCACTCACCTGGGATAAGAACAGCGATATTTACTACGTCCGCTGTATCGCCCAGAATCCCGACGCGGCTCACGATCTTTGCCAAGTTTACTTAAACACGCTCCAGACAATTTACCCTGAGATTGGGCAGCGCGGCATCCAAGCGAAACGTGAGTTCTTGGGTCGCCAAATTGCTGCTCTTTCCAAACAAATTGTTGAGCGCGAACTCCAGATTGCGGACTTTGAAAAGAAAAACCAAGAATTCATTGGTTTCTTGACCGCGATTATCGAAAACAAGAGTTTGCAGAGCTTGCGTAATCGTCAGCTGGATACGGAGCAAAAACTCCGAACCAACCGCTCTATCAAAAAGCTCTTCACCGGTTTGCCAAATACGAGTTCGCCTACGGCGGGATCGTACGAAGAAACCCGCAGTGCCCTCGCCGCTCGGTTGTCTGAGTTGCTCTACAAAGAACAGCTCACCAAAGCGAGTGAAGGTTTGGACAAGGAACAACGCCTTGCCCTTATCAAGCGTGAAATTGGCCTTGTTTCGAATCAAATCGAAACGGTTGCTTCTGAACAGCAAAAGAGTCTCGAAAAGAATCCCTTTTCTGACAAAGATCGTAGAGACATGTTGGTTGAGTTGGAAATGCAATACAACATCAACATGGTCAAAAAGAACAATCTTCAGAAAGAGATTCACAACGTACAGAATCAAAAGAGCCAGTTCCGCGAGCTCGAGCTCGAGTACTCTCGCTTGAAAGCCGAGCGCCAACACAAGAGCAAACTGCTTTCTAACTTGTACAAGAAAGAACAGGACACCGAAATCGAACTTTCGGCCGTACGTTCGGAAATCTTCCGGTTGAATCAGCCCACCCGCAGTGGGCACCGTATTGAACCGCAGCTTTCCCGCCACTTGTTTGCGGCGTCGTCATTGAGCATCTTTGTGCTCATCGTGACTTCGATTCTGCTAATTACTTTCTTCCCGCGCTTGGATACCGAAGCCGACGCACATCGCCTCAACCTGCCCGTTTTGGGTAAGATTCCTGTCTTCAAGGAATGGTTCGGCAATGTGAACACGCTTAATCCCTTTGCTCTTGAGTACCTAAAAATCATGAGCTATCGCATCCTGCGCGAAACGAAAGCAAAGCTTTGCCCGGTTGCAATCGTCACCTCCCCTCAAGCTGGGGAAGGAAAAAGCACGGTAACGTACTTCTTGAGCTTAGCCTCAAAAAGCCCAGGACGCCGCTGCTTGTTCATCGACGGTGACCTACTGACCGCGCACCCGAACTCGTTCTTCGGAATTCCCGAGGACCATACGCCTGGTTTGAAATCGATTGTCGACAATCCGAATGAGCAACCTGATATGAAGTCGCTGATTGTGGAAACGCGACACGAAGGAATTCACTTCCTTCCTCGCGGTGGTCGTGCTCAAAGCGTGTCTTCACCGAACTTCTTAACCCCGGTGACCAAGCAACTTGAGCAACTCCGCACTCAGTACGACATGATCTTCATCGATACCCCTCCTCTGTTCGCGTCAAGCTTGGCGCACCAGTGGGCCGGCATCGGCGACCTCATCGTGCTCGTTGCGCGCATGTATCAAACCCGTCCGAAGGACATCACCGAAGCCTTGCAAACCTGCAAGATATTCTCAAAGGCTCCGGTTGGTATCGCCTTGAACTGCCTGCCCTTAAGCCGGCAACGTGGACGCGGTTCGTACTACTACTACTTCTCGCGCCGCAAGCACGCTAAGGCATCAGCTTAGTAACTGAAGTTCTTTAATTGATCCGCGGGCTGCAGCAATGCAGCCCGCACTTTTGTTTAATCCCATGAAGAGTGCTTCCCCCATCGCCATCGAAGTATCTGGAGTCTCCTTCGACTACGAGACACCGATAAAAGTCCCTCTGTTTAAAGGCTTACGTCTCCCCTTCCATAAGGTCGTTGCGCAGAAACACAACGCTCTTCAAGGCATAGATCTCAGCCTTCGATCGGGCCGCATCACCGCGCTGCTTGGTCGCAACGGTTCCGGGAAAACTACACTGATTAAAGTCATCACAGGCGCGCGTTTACCCAAAACAGGTAATGTAAAAATTTTTGGTCTTAATCCGAATGAAGTCCGCAACCGCATTGGCCTCTGCCTGGGCGGCTCCTTGATCTACCATCGTCTTACCGCTCGGGAGAATCTGGAGTATTTCGGAAAGTTATATGGGGTACAAAAACTCGACGCCCGTATCGATGAACTAGGTGAAATGCTTTCGCTTACGAAGCATCTTGACCAGTTGGTAGAAAGTTTCTCTTTTGGCATGAAAGTTAAACTAGCACTCGCCCGGGCAATGATTCACTCCCCTGAACTTCTCATTTTGGATGAACCTACGCTGGGGATCGATATCCACCTAGCGATGCAGCTTCGCAGTTTTATCCGCACACTTCCCTGCACGATTCTTTTGACCACACACTACATGGAAGAGGCGGATGCTCTGGCTGATGATGTTTGCATTATCGATAAGGGAAGAGTCCGCACCTACGGTTCAAAGATTGAAGTGCTCAATCGCTACCAAGTTCAAACTATTCCTCAGGTGTTTACTAAACTGATTGACGCCCCTCCCGTGGAGGCAAACGCATGAGCCGCACTACCGATCGCATTCTAGCGGTTGCTCTCAAAGAGTGGCGACTGAATACGCGCTTTTTTTGGGAATACCTGGCATCGAACCTATTCAGCCCCGTCAAAACCGCTATTCTAATGTATTTCCTATACGCCGGCTTTCTCGGACAAAGCGGGTTAGCTTTGGGAATGGTCACAGCGGAGAACTTTCATACCTTCGTTTTGATTGGAACGACCTGCCACGGCGTAATCCTCGCCTCGGTGTATATCTTCCGCACCCGCATGGTGATGGAAAAGTGGTGGGAAACCGTGACGGCTACCCTTATTTCCCCTGTTTCGACCATTGAAATGATATTCGGATTTATTCTAGGTTCTGGGACACTACACTTCGTTGTTGGTGTCGTTCTTTTTGCGGGCGTAGCGTACTTCAGCGCGATTCCGTTTTCTGCTTTTGCGCTATCTATTCTTACATTCGCACTTCTTGCCCTTTTTGCTTTTGGTTTAAGTCTGATTGGGGCCACTCTTGCTCTCTGCTGGGAAGGAAAGTCTTTCCTCTTCGACTACTCCATCCAGCTTGTTAGCTTTTTGAGTTGCTTTTACTACCCTATTGAAACACTGCCTAAATTTTTGCACGGGTTTGTGCACCTATTGCCTACTTTTCATGCTGCGCGTTTGATCCAAGAGCTTTATGTGTATGGAAGTTCCACGCACACGGTTAGCGCCTTGACCTACTTATCGATCGTTTCGGTTCTCATGTTGGTTCTACCGTCGTTATTTTTCGAACGTTCTTTGAAGCGTTACGGCATTGTTGGGTACTAGATTTCAATCCGACTAGAGGAAACCTATGAACAGTCTCCGAAGCAGTTTACGTTTCGCCCTTCTCTTCTTTGTGTTCCTGAGCACCACAACTGTGCATGCAGAAGGCATCCGCTCCATCACGATTATTCCCCCCACAGATGGCACGGGTTTGAATATTTCGCGGGACCTTCAACAGCATATCGGTGAATACCTCTACAATAGTCGGCAGTACGTTGTACAATATTCAGCCCATTCCCTTTCGGGTTTTACCGCTCGTGATTTGTCGCAAACGTTTGAGCGACTCGATTCGCAGTTGATCCTGTTTCCCTACGTGGAAAAGGGTCGCTTCTCGCTGTTTTTGTTTGATTCCTATCGTCCCCAAGAGTTTATTACCGCGTCGGTTCCTTTCGCAGAAGTCTCTGAGAAGAATCCGCTTAGCAAACAAATCGTTTACGCCTATTTCCCGAAGGTGTACGCCGCTTTGATCAATTCTTTTAGCCGCGGCCAATACCAAGTACTGCCCGGCGGAAAAACGGAAGGTCCCCAAACGCCTGTAGATGATAAGGAACTCACGCGCAAACAGTTCCGTGCGCTGAGCTCTCTTTATGAAAGTAACACTTATGGGGCGGCGAACGTCGGTATAGTGAGAATGGCGAACGCGGGAGTCGCCGGCAGTACGGTTAATTTGAGCCTGTATATCGGGCACCGTTTTTCGGAATCCATGGCGATTGAGGGAGGAGCAGACTTTTTTAGCTACTTCTTTCCCAACGCTCGGCTTCGGTACAAATTACCGTTTTTTGCCAATCGCTACCCGATGATCGACCTAACCATTGGAGCAGGCATGAATTTGGGCGAAATCGCGACTCAAAAAGGCTTTCCGTCTGGCACCTTGTCTTCTGGCCCCCTTTTCGGGCCCGGCCTAAGTGTTCGCGTTCCCTTAGGGGGTGCGCAGTTGGTTTGTGATTTACGATTTTACATGGGCAGTGGGTCGCTCTTCTTCGGCACCTATGGCCTGGCTTATCCTCTATGATTTTTTCTCTCCTAAGCGTGCGTTCCCGATTTGCAATGTGTAGACTCCGGCCTGTGAAAAACTTACTTCTCCTCCTTATATTGGTGAGCACATTCCCTTCTCTGGGCGCATTGATCCCCTTGGATCAATACTTGGTGGACGCAGCTCGAAGAGCCAACCTGGATCCCAAATTAGTGGAAGCCGTCATGCACGTTGAGTCCCGCGCCAATCCGAAAGCACGCTCTCATAAAGGGGCCCAAGGACTCATGCAAGTAATGCCTCCCACGGCCGATGCGCTGGGGATTCACCAACCCTACCACCCCTTGGATAATCTGATGGGCGCTTGCCAGTACCTACGCCAACTCATTAACCGCTACCGGGGAAACCTGGAACTCGCCCTTGCGGCTTACAACGCCGGCCCTCACAACGTAGACCGCTATAAAGGCATCCCTCCCTTCAAAGAAACCCGCCAGTACGTCACGAAAGTCCTGTCTCGCTACCGCAGAAACAAAGCCGATAATTCTTAATAACTACGGGTGGTTAGCATCACTTCTGAACCCTGTATTCCCCCTGTACACGCCTAAGTCCTCTGATCCCCACGCCTTTTTTAAAGGCTTCGGAGCCCTGGTCTTTCCTTAGTCGAATTGGCTCCGCAGCTTCTGCGTATCCCTGTGGAATACGCCTTGCACTCTTAGAGCGCAGACGAACCAGCAGCTTGATTTGCGATTTGAGTAGAACATTTTTGATTTCACTTTTGGAGGCATCATGGCGACGCAAAATATAAAACGGGCTCTATTCGCCCTTTTAATTCTCGCCGTGGCTAACTGTAGCTCTCGTCGTGGAGGCGAGCTCGAATTCGATCCCATCCCTCCTCAAGTCGATCGTGGCAACCAGCCTATGTACGATTGCCGAGCCGTGTCCGCAACTGAATTCCCTATATCCCCGCGCCAAGGAAGCGGAATCAAACCCCTAAACATAACTCTGCAGGTCGCTCTTTATGATAGCAATGAAGAGCAAGTTTCTGACGGTGGCGACCCCATATTTATTTCTTCAAAAGTTCGAGCCGTTTCGCGTGATGGAGCCTCGCTCATATCCGGCCTCGGACAGCAAGCAGTCATGCAGCAGGTTACACTGTCAGTAAACCAAGCTCGCATCTATGAGTTTCGCGTTGGCCTTTCCAAGGCAAACAGCAACGATATCTTAGCCGCTTGTGAATTTAGTATTGAAGTAGCTGCAGCAGAAGAGGAAGTTCCGCCTAGCGTTCGCCTAATTTCTGAAAATGGGCGCACTTTTGAAAATGTTCCTTACGGGACCTCGCTAGAAATGGGCTGGATCTCAACGGGCGTCGACGAATGTGTGATCACGGCAAACGATGTTCCCTTACGAGATATGTTGGGACAAATTGTTAAGGTCACCTCGGGCGTGTTTTCAACCGGGGTGTTAACGGTTCCCAGCGTGGTTTACAAAGCGACTTGCACAGCACCCGCAGGAGTTACCTCACCTCCCCCCGCAATTGTGGGTGTGAGCGTACGACCTCTGCCAGCACTTCAACTTTTAGTAAATGGTAGCCCGAATCCCGCTCAGCTTCCTCCGGGGGGAGCAACCATTCCGGTGTCATGGAACTCAACCGACGCGGCGACTTGTTCTTTAAAAGCCAACGATGTCGAGCTCAACCCGAATGGAACTGTTTTTGGAAGCAAACAGATTTTGGTCAATCGGACTACGGTCTTCGAACTTGAATGTAAGGACGCGGCGATTCCCCCTCATCGGGTTCGCCGGGATATCGAAATCAAGGTGGCCGCACCCTTAGTGCCTACAGCAACGCTGACCGCTCAAGCGCGTTCTGTGGCTCCGGGCGCTGCGACGACACTGAACTGGACTACGAGAGATGTTTCAAGCTGCTCACTCAAACGCGGCAAACCGGATAGCTCAGACCTTGTTGAGATTAGCACGTGGAAAAACGCGACCAACTTCTCAACCGGTGCGATTCACACTCCTACGCGCTTTAAACTCTTCTGCACTGGCCTTGGCGGACAAAAGAACGCGGAAGTCGTCGTCGGTATTTATAAGGCGGCAAACATTAAAGAAACCTACTTGCCGCAGAACATGTGCGCGAGTGGGCATTGCAGCGGGGGACATTACCCGGGAAGCCGCGACACGGGCTTTGGTCCGGTTCTAATGGAAAACCTCTGGCCGGGGATGAAGCTGACCTATAATTCAATGAGTGGTATTTCGATTTATCGCGTGCACGGCGGAAACGCTTACTCACAGCCTTGCCCCGAAGGGATCGCGGTGCAGTTTAAAGACTTCCAGGGAAACGTAGTTCCCATTCCAGGTTACAGCTACGGTTTATTGCCGGTGGCGGCATTGGCTAGTGGTTATCAAATTCCCACCAACGCGGTAAGCGTTTGGGGAAGTTTCCCAGATTCCGCATACTTTGATAACGGCGGCAGACGCAGTCACCACAGCTACACGAACGGCTGTCACTTTACTCTGGAAACTTACCAGTAAGCACTAGAGGTTGATTTCCATCATCTCTTCTGTGATGGGAATCGTGCGGTACACAGGCTCTTCCGCTTCTGGGAAAAGCGTGCGTTGAGTAGTGGCGCAGTGGCGCTGCAAGTCCGCAAAAATCGGCTGCCGGATGGCGTAGTCGAGTTCATGCAAAATCACTTGGTGCGCTAAGCGCTTCTTTAAGTTCACAACGACCGGGGCTTTAAGATTTGCCGTCATTTTCGACGGGTCACTGGGAATCGTTATAATCGCAAACACCTTTGCGAGTTTAAGATCTTCCAGTTCAAGAACCTTTTGATCCTCTTCTGCGAGTTCTACCTTGTACTTCAGATCAAACAATTGTGGCTCAAGTAGTGGGAACGCCACGTTGGGGCGTTTCAGTGCTTGCAGCCAAAGAAAAAGCGAATCGTCGTCATTTTCGACCAAAACATATTGGTGAATTTTGGAGAAACCTAAAATACCTTCAGGAAAGGTCAAGATATCGGTGTCTTTTACGTTAATTTCCCCAAAGCGGCTCGTGTCCACGATCATGAGAATCTCCGTTCTCTAAAAAACGCTAATAAAAAGACAACTGTAAATGGGTGTGGCTAAACAGAAATAATCTTAGCTGGCGCTAACTACCTTAGCAACTTTTTTTGGCGGGTGAGCAGGAGAGTTGGAGGCGACTTTGTTCTGTTCTTGAATGGCTACGTAGACTTCTTCGCGGTGAATCTTCGTTTCGCGCGGTGCTTCTATGCCCAAACGGACCTGTTTACCTTTAATCTGAACAACGACAATCTTAATGTCGTCGTCAATTGCGATGGTCTCGCCGAGCTTTCTGGTAAGTACAAGCATAGTTGGAACGAATCTCTTTTGAATCTATCTTCTAATTTATCGGTAAGAAAACAGAAGGACTCAAATGATTATTTGAGTTTTTAGGCCTACTTGTAGCGGGGCGAGTCACGGATTGACTCTGAGACAGGCTAGGTGCAGCGCGTCTTATCTGAAGAGTTTGTCGGGAGGAACTTCGTTGAGCAGCTTATACGTTGTGTCCAAACTGGCTTTGAGAGCGGTCTGATCCCGAGCGAGATCAGTGAAGACGCGGACCGGATCAGCTTCTTCAATGTTTGCAATGGCGTCCTGGCGGCCTATTTTCTCGATTTCATGGGAGTCCAGCGCACGATCAATGCGGTTCATTTTCGCGCCAATTTCCGTACGGACACTCGTTAATTGTCCTACCGCGGTATGAAATTTGTCGAACGTGTCGCCGATCGCCTCGTCATCATTGTTTTTGAGGCCTTCAAGAATCTGTAAAAAGACCCCTGGAATGTCGACGTGGTCGCCTTCTTGATTAGGACGCACGCTCTCCCCTGTCACGTTGATGGGCATGCGGTTTCCGTGCTCAACTTCAATTTCGATGCGCCCGTTGTCACCTAGGTAGTTTCCGCTCTGATCAAATGCGGGCTTACCGGCTTTAAACCCGGCTAAAAGAGTCCGCTGACCGTAACGCGTGTTGAGAGTATGGATCAAGCTCTCATAAAGTTCTTTCACTTCTGCTCTAACCGCACCTTTTACCTTTTCATCCTTGTAAATGGCAGCAAGCCCCAGCTCATAAGCACGTTCAACAAACTCGGTTGCTTCTTTAAAAATTTGCTCAGTCGCTTCAAGTGATTTCTTAGCAAGGTTCGCATTCCGAGTCAGTGTGTCGCGAACGGAAAGCTCGTCTTTGATTTCTTTGGCAAGAGCCCAGCCGTGCGGGTCCTGGCTGGGGAGATTAATTTTTCGCAAAGTGGCGGCCTGCTCGGCAGTGACCGATTCTTTACTGCGAGCTTCTTCCACCGCTTCTCGGCTCTTGTCGTACATCTGCCCTGTTGCGACTCTTGACATGTTTAATCCTTAAGACTCAAGATGGTTTCAAGCATCTCATCGGCAACCTGCATGGTTTTCGCCGAAGCATTGAATGCGGCTTGAAACTGCATCATGTTGACTGCCTCTTCTTCTAAAGAGACTCCCGAAATGGATTTTTGATAGTTGTCGAGCTGGCTGAGAATCCCCTGCTGACTCTCGAGCATCTGCTTAGCGCCGTTTACTTCCGAGCCAATGCCGCTAATCAGGTTGTTTACCGCTTCATTTACCGTATGTTCTTTGCTGGAAACAGGATCAAATGGGGAAATAATGCTCGATGTTTGTAAATCTACGATATCCAGAGCGACCCGGTTATCACTGGGTGCATCCTCTTCGTAGCTCACGCGAATGGCGTTGGCGGTGCGCTTGACCTCTTCGCTTAAGTCCAACTTTAAGGCGGCACCCTCACGATCTTCAATATCAGTGAAGAAAAGTCCTTTATCGTTCCCGTTCCACTCCAGGGTCGTCCCCTGTCGGTGGGTTTCGTTTACCGCGTGGGAAAACTCGAATGCGATGCGATCAAGTTCAGTCAGTGTCTTTTGAATGCTGGTGTCGCGGACCTGAATCATTCCGCCCAGCTCTCCTTCGGGAAGAGCTCGGGTCGCATGCTGAAAGCCCATGGGAGTTTTCAGGAAAATTTCCACTTTCCCAGGATCAGTTTCTGCATCGCCGGGATTTCTTACCATCTGCAGTGCGTTTGATTCGGCTCCATGCACCAGCATGCCAACGCCATCCACATAAACACTGAACATGCCGTTCTGGTCTTCTTGAACCTGAACGCCCAATTTGACGGAAAGTTCACGCGCTACTTGGTCGCGCTTATCAAGAAGTTCGTGGGGTACACCGCGCGTTCCTGGAATGTTAGTAATCGACTGATTGAGTTCAGCGAGACGACCGGCGAGCTGGTTGATCTCATCTACGCTGTGCTCGATCTGACTATCCAACCCGTTTCGCATCGTCTCCAGCGAACTTGCCACCTTCTGAACGCCCTGAGTAAGGGAAGCGGCTGATTCGCGAACTGCAACCCGCAACGAGGGAATTTCCGGGTTGAGGGAAAGTTCGCGAAAGTTGTTAAAAAATTGATTTACGCGCTCCGACACATCTTGCAAGCCGTGGAAGGCGACCCCTTCGAGGCGGCCTAACACGCTGGCGCGCGCGCTTAAATTTCCCAAGACGCGGGACTCATCTAAAATTTGCTTCTGAACAAAGTCATCGTGGATGCGAAGAGTTTTTGTGAGTTCGACCCCACCTGCCCCTAAGCGATACCCAAAATTGGTTTGGTGTGCCCGCGACTCAAGTTGCACTCGCTGACGACTGTATCCGGGCGTGTTTACGTTGCTGATGTTATTTGAAGTCGTTTGCATCGCCTCTTGGTGCGCTTGCAATCCACTTCGTCCAATATCAAGCACATTGAGAAGTGCCATCAGTAACTTCCTTCCACTACCGCCCCTTGAGCCTGACGATCGACGGGCGTGCCTTGTTTTGAGTAAACTGTGTTGGCTCCGAAGAGCTCTTTCAAGTGGTCCGTAAAAAGAGTTAGGTTACGCAAACTGTGCTCGATGAAGCGCTGGTTCTCTTTGCACTTAATTTGCGTTTTCTGCCAAGCCGTTTGCCACTGCACCCAGGCGGACGACCAGCTTTCTTTGTCTGGTGAAGTAAGAAGGGGAATGAGATCTTCTCCCGACTGAACAACGAATTTTTCTTTGATCGTTTCTCGCAATTTTTTGCGAGTGGTGACTAGTTCAGAAATCAGATTGCCCTTCTTGAGGTTGTTCTCAAGTACGATATCGATTTCGAATGAAATCAGAGCTTGTTTTTCGTGCTCGAGGCAAAGGCAGAGCTCTTCGCAGATCGCAATGCCTCGTGTGAGTAGAGCCAAAGCTTCCGTCATTTTAGGGCTCCTAAAAGAAATCTAACTTTGTGAGGATAAATCTTGAAGGCGCGCCCACAACATTCGGATTTTCTAAAGGGCTGGTGGGGGCGAGCCTATAATTGATTCTTGCCGAAATCTGAGAATAAATGTTCTTCGATCAACTTTTCCGCAACGGTAGCAGAATCGATCTTATAAGTTCCGTTCGCGATGCGCTCTTTGAGCGACGCGATTTTTTCGGAATTATCGACGGAATGCGTTTTGACCGCTTCGGAAGCCGTACGCATCAGCTGCGCATTTTCGGAAAGTTCGACCGTG
>JBGSIC010000030.1:0-2475 GCA_041751875.1 Bdellovibrionota bacterium | reverse complement strand
GGTTTAAGGACCTTATGACTGGAAGCAGGAAGACTCCGAATGTAGGGGCTACAGCTCCAGCGAGATAAGTTATTCTTTATAAATAAAATGAAGGGGACTGTCGTTTGACTGTCCCCTTCGTGCGTCCGGCATGGCCGGTCGCCAGATTCAGTTTTCTGGATTTGGTTTTAGCTTATGGGGTGAAAGTCCCCTGATCGCCCTGGGAGATGGGAAGATCTAGACGAAGGCAAGGGTGCTCGAAGAAACAACGGACGGTTTATTTTGCGAATCAACAGCGTGGGTGTAGTAACCCGCGATTCTACGATCGCGAATAACATGAATCGAATCAGTTGCCAATGAGAGATCTGAAGGAAGCCTTAGTCAAATCCGCCACCTAAACGAGTAGTGAACCTCTCTAGCAGGCCGCTGTGCAGGGATGAGCTGCCGAAGATCAGTGAAATCCAATAATCTCCATGTAACTGACAGTGGTAATAGAGGTAGGTGGGTGGTGAAAGTGGCCGGGCCTTACCCGGAGAATGGCCGCATGACCTGGGACGGTGTAACTGCGACACCTTAATCCCTAAGCGCTTCAGCAATGCAAGTGTTATGGGCATGGGGCCTGCGGATCCTGTCGTCGTAGTCGTAAAGTCGGTAGCCAATGAAGGTGTGGTGACGCACCAGAGGACAAAACTACCGGAAAACGTCATGGAAGGCGGAGATGATGGGCAGGACATGTAAGCGAGGTAACGATTTCATCTGAAACCGTTCTCTGGTCGACCGCCGTAAGGCAGAGGGTGGGCAGCTTCTCATAAGTGAGCTTCCGCAACATCGTCTGATGGTCGTGAAAAAAAAAAAAAAAAATCGCAGAGAACGCAGGAAGTAAAGTGTGATGGAACAACGTGACCTATTCTTTGATCCGAAAAGACTTTTCGAAGAACTTTGCACAATGGAAAGATTGCGTGCAGGTTTTAAAGCAGTGAAGAAGAACAAGGGTGCAGCCGGTATTGACGGTGTCAGCATTGAAATTTTCGAATCTTCTTTAGACGAAAAGCTAGGCCGCTTGCAGCAGGAGCTAGTGAGCTGGACCTATGAACCAAGTCCCGTGCGCCAGGTAGAAATACCAAAGCCCGGGAGCCATGAGATGCGTAAACTCGGAGTCCCAACCATCCGTGACCGGGTGGTCCAGACGTCGATTAAGCAACTCATAGAACCGATATTAGAGCCCATGTTTTCTGACCACAGTTACGGATTTCGTCCTGAACGAAATCAAAGACAAGCGGTGGAAGCGGCGCGTGAATTTGTAAAATCGGGCAAAGAGTGGTGTGTAGACATCGATCTTTCCAAATTTTTCGACCGCGTTAATCACGACCGTCTGATGAGTCGCCTAACAGGGGTTATAGAAGACAAGCGCATACTGCGCTTGATCGGATTAACTCTTCGCAGTGGTGTAATGAACGACGGTGTAGTATCTCCGACCAGCGAAGGTACGACGCAAGGTAGTCCGCTGAGCCCCCTTTTAAGTAACTTTGTGCTTGATGAGCTCGACAAGCGGCTAGAGGAGCGCGGCTTCTCATTCTGTCGGTTTGCTGACGATGCGAACATATTTGTCGGGTCAAAGAAAGCCGCGGACCGACTCATGGACAATCTAATTGGTTTTATCGAAGGGAAGCTGAAACTTAAAGTGAACCGGGAGAAGAGTAAAGTGGCTCGCTCGGAGTTTGTTAAGTTTCTCGGGATGACGATAGTAGCCGGAACGCTAGCGATATCATCGATATCATTAGGGCGCGCTATGACCAAAGTCAGAGAGCTTTCCCCTCGGGGCACATCAGTTTCTATCGAAAAGTCGATCGAAGAATTTAATAAGTGGTACCGGGGCTGGGCTAACTACTACAAGATGACTCAGTACCCGGCGCAACTTGCCAAGATCGAAGCCCACTACCGCCGGCGAATCCGCTCGCGACTAGTGAGCCAACATAGAAACAGACGGATCCTATTCAATAAACTGCTCTCTTACAATGTCCCGCGGAAAACAGCAGCAAAAGCAGCATTTTCCCAAGGAGCACGCTGGGCATTGTCCCATACGCGTGGTGTAGAAATGGCGTTTTCAAACAAATGGTTTGAACAACGAGGTCTCCACACGATGTCAGAACAGAAACTTGAAGGATGGTTTGACCGGAAGAAATGGATCAGGCTTGCATGAAGAGCCGTATACGGACCCGTAAGTACGGTTCTGAGGGAAGTCGGCGCGCCGTTAGGCGCGCCACTTACCCGACTTTGTGGTTGCGATTAGAAAGTGTAACCGAGGCCTAAGTCGACTTTAGCAATGACTTCTCTGTTTTGGATGTCGTCAATTTTTTTGCGACCTTCTTCAACAGTACCGCCTTCATTAGAGCGGGTGACATTGGAGCCAACATTAGTTGGCATGCCAGCACCGATACCTGCACGCAGGAGGATACCGTTACGCCAGACCCAGCGGTAACCAGCGGTTACTGCAGG
>JBGSIC010000029.1:0-524650 GCA_041751875.1 Bdellovibrionota bacterium | reverse complement strand
CGCTATCTGGTCGTCGACACCTGGAAATGGTTACCTGGGAAAAAGGTGCTTGTCTCTCCCGAAAGCGTCAAAACACTTGTTGAACACGCCCCCATTCCTCTAGGCCTTACGGAAGCGCAGCTTGCCGAATGTCCCGATTTTAATGAGTTTCGGCCGGTATCGCGTGAATACGAGATGTCTCTCAACGATTACTACGGCTGGAAACATTATTGGGAACCCCAAGGTTTCTTGGACACCCGTTACCCGTTCGGGCAATACCTGAGTTTCCGTTACGGCAACGATCTACCACCACGGGTCCGCCACGCCCTTGAGCTTCGGGCAGAGATACAACATCCCCATCTTCGGAGTTGTAAAGAAGTGATGGGGTACCGAGTGGCTTGTACCGATGGAACAATTGGAAATATCGAGGACTTCCTGATCGATTCTTCGACCTGGGAAATACCCTTTTTCTTCGCCTCGGACTCGTCGGGAAAAATAAAACGCCCTCTCCTGGTGCCATCCGCACTGATTGAAAGTGTGAGCTGGCCGAATAAAGAAGTGGAGATCATCGTTCCCGAGCACTTGCTTCGCACCTCTCCAGAAATGAGGGAAGATTCCATAAAGAAAGAAATGGAACGAGCTGCGCTTTTTCACTACTTCAGCTATTTTGAACGTCCTTCTTTAACGTCTTACTCTCAAGGAAGTTCTTCATCTATTCCGCTTAGTGGGCTTCATTGGATGTAGTTGAGGAAATGCGGAACGTGAGCCTTCGCTCCTCTCCGTTGGGGATGGTGAGACTGTAACTTACGTGATGGGAACCAATTTCAACTTCTTCGAAACTGCCCTCAAAGGTGGAAGCAATATCGGCGCTTAGCAAGTCTGCAATATCAATGATGGCTTGCTTCCTATCCATACCCATTACTTCCAAGGCTTCGTCCAAGCGAAGCGGTTCCTCCCACACCCCATAGACGTGATCTTCATAAAGAATGATCTCGACAGATGGATGGTCTGCCATACTCATTCGCATTAAATCGTATAGAAAGTGTCTTAGCCCTTCCGGTTCAACTTGTCCGAAATAGTGAATCTGCGCGGAGGAAATTCTTATGTCTCCGAAATGGCCGGGTACGAGTTCGTTCATGCGAATCAGATCGGCTTGCTCTTTTAGTTCAGCACTCACCAAACGATCATCCTCTTCCCAGCCAGTAAATATGAGTACGGGTAAATCTCGAAGCTGCGTACCGGTTGAAAGCGCACGGGCCGTGTGAGTTTGAAGGGCCGCTTTCTGGTGGCGAACCACGATGACGGCTGGAATGGGCCTAGCGTGAGTAAGGGCGGCAACTTCCTTAGTAATGTGAAGACTGGGATGGACAGCTTCGTCCAAGAGTTCGTGCATTCGCACGTCACCTATCTGCTGCATGATTCCCACACCGTCAAAACTTATCACCTGCCCCTGGTTCATCAACTCGGCTTGGCTCTCGAGAATCGATTGCATCACATCGCGCTCGCTTTCGTCCCCGAAGTCGGCCAACGGAATGTCTGCAACATCATCAAAAACACTCGGCCCCCGAATGTATCCGGGCACCTCAAACTCCTGGTTGAGTACTTGAGAAGTCGTCGTTTGGTCTCCCAACATCGCTTGTGCTCGATTTTGAGCAAGGGTTTCGATTTCCTGCCCATGGTCATGCAGCAGCATGAGCGCTTCATCGAGATAACGCTGATTTCGGATTCGACGGCGGGCCATCCACTCCAGGCCCTCATCCCCTCCTCGGGATCCGATGCCTTGCCGAATCTGTTCCAAAGTTCCTCCTGACGATTCCTCCAACAGGGGAACAATCACGGTTTGGGCAGCGGCAATAATACGTTCGGGACATTTGGGGTTAACAACAGATTCCCAGGGTATGGCGCGAACGGGTAGGCAAAATAATGCCAACAAAATGGATAGGGTCGAAATTGAGGACCGGGCCTGCATGGCGACGGTATAGCACAACCGGCCGAATGAATGGAACAGGCCAGGTGTTTGTTAACTAATTGGATTAATAAACTTTTCCCAAACCGCGTTGGCAGGTCTCAGCCGAAAAGTCATTTCCCGGTGCGCGACGTGGGGGATTTCGTGCGCACGTTCACACTGAGAATCGAACAGAGAATGACAAGCCAACACAGAAACACCCAAAACAAAAAAAGCGGAATCGCAATAAAGACCCCGTATATTTTTTGATTCGTAAAAGAGTATGCGGCGGCGATTCGGAATAAATATTGCGCGACTCCGATCGCAGCACACGCTATCCCCGCGGCCTTTGCGGCATTCCGATAAGGTACTTTCTTTTGAGGAGTATAGAAAAATACTACAGATAAAATTACGCTGTTTAGAAACCAAGCAACCGCAAAACCAAGTGCGCCCTTAATCTGCAGGAAGCCAGTCACACTTCCGATCCAAGGGTCATCGGCGACCCAACTGGAAAGAGCCATGCTGATCAGAAGTACAATAGGGAGAAACACAACAAGCTGAACGCGGATGAGAAACATGCGCACTTTAGATCGATTAGGTTTCCCTTCGGCTTCGGGGCGCTGGCGTACATGAAAAATACGATCCAGTGCCTGCCCGAATTCCGATACCAGGCCCCAGTAGGCGTAAAATAGCGCACCGAGGCCTGCCCATCCCCACGCGGCTGTCCCGACACCCGAAGTAAGATCCCGAATTGTCTTTTCAATACCTTCTTCCCCGGCCGCATTTGCGAAACTAAGAATAAAATCTTGTACGCGTGAGATCCATTGGTCAGTTAGGCCGATAGAATGCAAGTAAAGCAGCACAAGGCCTGTTACCGGAACAAAGGCCAAAAGAGTATTAAACGCCAACGCTTCCGCCGACGTTATTAAAGACTGCTCCCAAAACTGCTGGTAAAAGCTACCGAGGTAGTTCTTAACCTTTTTATGCCACTTCATTTTGACCTCGCCCTTCTCATAGCCTCAGCAGCAAATGAAATCAACTAGCCGCGGCGCGACGTTCACATAAGTTTTCTTATGAATTAGTACGCGGAGAGACCGAGATAGGCTTCTTTTACTTGGGGCGAACGCAACAGATCGGCCGCCTGCCCACTTAGGGAGGTTGTACCCGTTTCCAAAACAATCCCGCGATTGGCGATACTTAGGGCCTGATACGCGTTTTGCTCCACCAGCAAAACCGTCATTCCCTCACCGTTAATCCGCTGAATCGTTTCGAAAATCTTTTCGATCACTTGGGGAGCAAGCCCCAAACTCGGCTCATCTAGGAGCAGCAGTTCGGGATGTGCCATGAGTGCCCGGACAATGGCGAGCATCTGCTGTTCGCCGCCCGAAAGAGTCCCCGCGCTTTGCTTGCGACGCTCCTTAAGCTTCGGAAAAACCGAATAGGCCTGTTCCATGTCATGCGACAATGTCTTTCTATTCTTCGCGGACCAGGCGCCCAGATCGAGATTCTCTTCCACGGTTAGATTAAGGAAAATACCCCGTCCTTCCGGTGCGTGCGCTATGCCCAACTTGACGATATCCGAAGCGTCCACTTTCTTGAGGTCTTCCCCCTTAAAAAGAATTTCTCCCTCGGCGGGAATTAAACCTGAAATGGCTCTCAGTACTGTTGTTTTCCCGGCCCCGTTCGCGCCGATAAGACTGACAATCTCGCCCGAGAATACATCGAACGACACTTTATGAAGCGCCTGAATGGCACCGTACTTTACGGACAGGTTCTTCAGCTGTAATAGGGGTTGCGCTGAACTCATTTTGCCTTCCCCAAGTAGGCATCAATCACGCGATTGTCAGCTTGAATATCTTTTGGCGATCCTTCTGCGATCTTCTCCCCATGGTCGAGGACAAAAATCTTTTCGCACATTCCCATCACAAGCTTCATGTCATGCTCGATAACCAGAATGGTAATCTCAAAATGATCCCGCACCGACTGAATCGTATGCATGAGTTTCTTTTTCTCAATGGGATTCATTCCCGCCGCTGGCTCGTCCAGCAATAAGATCTTGGCTCCAGTTCCCAGAGCGCGTGCAATCTCCAAACGGCGTTGGTCGCCGTAGGGTAAGTGCTTGGCCAGGGTGTCGCGACGCCCGTCCAAACCAAAGAAAGCTAGAATTTCAGCAGCCTTGACGACCTTCTCATTTTCTTCCTGAAGCACGCGCTGCGGACGCCATATCGTCGCAAAAAGATTGGGTAAGGGAAAATCAGGGTGGTTATCAATGGAAACCAAAACATTTTCCGATACGGTCATTTCCTTGAACAACCTGATGTTCTGAAACGTACGGGCCATTCCTAGACGAGCAATCTGGTACGCACGCATTCCCTTTACGCTTTTTCCAAACGCATGCACATCGCCTGTTGTCGCTCGGTAAACACCCGTCAGGACGTTAAAGACAGTGGTCTTCCCGGCCCCATTTGGCCCAATCAGTCCGCAGATACTCTGACCTGGAATTTCCATGTCAAAATCGCAGACGGCCTTTAGTCCGCCGAAGTGCATGTTGAGCTTTGTAACGGTCAAGGCAGCGCTATTCATGCACAGCCTTTCTGCGCTTTGGGAAGAATGAAGAGACTTCGCGTTTTCCCATGAGCCCATTCGGCCGCGTAAGCATCAACACCAAAAGGAGAAGCGCGTAAATCACCATGCGCAAATCAACGCCCGTGTACTGTTGCAACGGACGGAGCATTTCTTTAACAGCGGTAAGAAAGATGGCGGCAATGACAGAACCCGAAATGCTTCCGAGCCCTCCCAGGACCACCATGATGATAATTTCAAAACTTCGGTTGAAGTCGAAAGTAGCAGGATTGAGGTATTGGAGGTAGTGCGCGAAAAGTCCTCCCGCCACTCCGGCCATAAACGCGCCGATGATAAATGCCTGCACTTTGACCGAGGTTGTGTTCACGCCCATCGCTTCGGCCGCGATTTCGTCCTCGCGCACCGAAATAAACGCCCGCCCTCGAGCGGATTCGATGATCCGCCAAACGACAAACCCCGTAATCAGCGCCAAAAAGTAGACCCAGTAGAAGTTGCTGAGGGGCGGAATGCTCGGCAAACCGCGCGCTCCGCCGACAGCGCTAATGTTAAGCAAAATAACCCGAATAATCTCACCAAACCCCAACGTAACAATGGCGAGGTAATCACCCCGCAAGCGCAGCGATGGCAACCCGACACACCAGCCAAAAACAGCCGCGAGTAAACCACCCGCCAAAAGAGCGCCCGCGAAGATGGCTGTGCCCGCCGTCCCCATCAGCAGCTCGGGCCAGTGGCTCGAGACGTATAGGGTAATCATGGCAGCCGTGTAGCCACCTACCGCCATAAATCCTGCGTGCCCCATGGAAAACTGGCCCGTAAACCCAATCACCAGATTGAGACTCATCGCAAGAATCACGTTAATACCGGCGTAAATAATAATAGTTACGTAGTAAGCAGGTAGATTGGGAACGACAAAGTACCCCACTACTCCGATGCACAATGCGCCCACCAACCATGTCCACAACGTATTCTTCATTCGCCCCACGTGTTCCATTACACTTTTTCAGTTTGGTTGGAACTAAACAAGCCATTTGGCTTAAACAAGAGAACTAAAATCAAAATGGCAAAAGCCAGAGCATCCCGAAAAGACGGTGCCCAGTACCCGACAACAAATTCTTCCGCTAAACCTAAGAAAATGGCGCCGACTACCGCGCCCACTATGCTTCCAATTCCTCCCAGAACAGCGGCAACAAACGCCTTCAACCCCGGGAGTACCCCCATGAGCGGTTCAATCTTGGGATAGGTGAGCCCCACCAAAACACCTCCCGCTCCCGCCAATGCGGACCCCATCAAGAAAGTCATCGCGATGATCCGATTGGTAGGAATTCCCATGAGCTTCGCCAAATCCGTATTGAAACTCACCGCTCGCATCGCTCGCCCGGTGCGCGTGCGATAAACAATCGTGTGCAGAATAATCATTAGGCAAAGAGAAATACCCAGAACAATCACTTGCAACGGGTTAACCTTGAGCTCCCCTATCGACCAGTCCACCGGAACCGAATAAATCTGCGGGAAAAATTTGGGATCCGCCCCAAAACTGATTTGGCTGCCGTACTGCAAGAGTAGCGAAACGCCAATCGCTGTGATTAGCACATTGATGCGCGGAGCATTTCTCAAAGGTCTGTAGGCGAGTCGCTCAATAAAATAGCCCACGATGGAGCAAACAATCATCGCCGCGAGCAAAGTAATCAGCAAAGCTCCCAACGACGGATGTTCTGCTAGCTTTAACGCGCGGGAAAAGAAGTATCCCGTAAACGCACCCAGCATAAAGACTTCGCCATGAGCGAAGTTGATAAATTTTAGAATGCCGAACACCATCGTGTAGCCCAAGGCCACAAGCGCATAAATGCTCCCAAAAGAGAGCCCGTTTACGAGGTGCTGAAAAAACTCAAGCATTTCAAAACTACGTAGGATTAATTTCAGTTAAGTATTTGAACTCAGTGCCATCCACTTTAAGCACTACTGCTGACTTGACCGCGTTGCGTTTCGAATCAATGGTGATCGAACCCGTCACGCCTTCAAACCCTTTAATCTGCGCAATTGCATCACGAATGTCTTTTGAGCTCTCGCTCTTCGCAGAATTCATTGCCTGAGCGAGCACTCGAGCGGCATCGTAACCGGCCGCCGCAAGTCCATCGGGAACCACACCATAAGTGTCTTTAAACTCTTTGATGAATTCCTGAATGTGCGGCGCCTGATTTTCTGACGAGTAATGGTTGGAGAAAAAAGATCCATTAAGAGCCGTTCCAGCGATTTCGGTAAGCTTCGGGGAATCCCAGCCATCGCCACCAAGAAGCGGCACATCGAGTCCTAGTTCGCGTGCTTGGCGAGCGATAAGACCTACCTCGGTGTAATAGCCCGGAACAAAGATCGCATCTGGCTTTTTGGCTCGGATGGCGGTGAGCTGAGACTTAAAGTCGATATCTCCCGCGCTGTAACTCTGATCCAAAACAATTTGTCCGCCCGATTTTTTAAAGGTGTTGGTGAAATAATCCGCAAGCCCAACACTGTAGTCGTTCTTCACATCACGAAGAATGGCGACCTTCTTAGCTTTGAGATTCTCACTCGCAAACTTTGCCATCACGTATCCCTGGAAGGGATCAATGAAACAAACGCGGAAAATGTAGTTGCCTAGCTCTGTGACTTTCGGATTCGTGGAGGAAGGTGTGATCATAGGCACCTTGTGGTTCTGCGCGATGGGCGCCATCGCCATCGACCGCGAACTTGCCACCTCACCGAGTACCGCGGCGACTTTATCTTGAGTGATTAAGCGCGTAACGGCGGTGGCTGCTTCTTCTGGCTTGCCTTGGTCATCTAGACTGATGAGTTTCAGCTTCTTGCCCTTGATCCCCCCGGCCAGATTGATCTTTTTGAACGCAAGCGCAATGCCTTTATGGGTGGACATACCAAACGTTGCTTCGGCACCCGTCATGGAGCCCACTTCACCAATAGAGATGGTCTCGTCACCCGGATTGATACCAAGGTTGGCATCCGAGGTGCCCGACTTCGTGCAGGCGCTAAAAGCCAACAGAGTCAGAATAGAAATGAAAATTTTGGTACGACCAAAAGAAGAGACCCACATAATTTCCCCCGACCCATTTTGCCCATTGTCTTTTTTGGAGAGAGGTAAGACTTGAACCCCACTCTATGCTAATACGGCGCGCTGGCGCCTAAGTCAATCATGCGTGATTACAAAGGTTTTTGGCCTAGGCACAGCCACGCACATGACGCCTTGCATT
The DNA here is from genome assembly GCA_041751875.1 of Bdellovibrionota bacterium. GTDB lineage: Bacteria > Bdellovibrionota > FAC87 > UBA2466 > JACKAF01 > JBGSIC01. The sequence continues at coordinate 516,907 of JBGSIC010000029.1, read as the reverse complement.
AAAACAAAGACCTGGTAGAACCCCCGCATGCCTAGTTTCTTCTATTGCCTGTTGGGAGCCCTTCTTTGGCTGTCTTTGGGCTTTTGTACTCTACCCATTTGCAACTAGCCGCGAGCTTTGCTATACGTACCGCGCGGCCTCGACAGGGCGATATGGCTGAAAGAGCTTTCATCGACGTGCCCCTCTCTTGCGCTAAGAAGTACTGACTCGTTAAACCGACCTCATTGATTGATGCACGCCATTCCTTAGGTCCGATGACCTGCGGCTTTTTAAGTTAGCCCTCATCCTTATATATAGACGGAAAAACATTGAATACGTTCGAAACCTTTAAAGACCTATCTATCCCTGAACCCTTGTCGCAAGCGCTTGAAAAAATGCAATTCACGCACCCGACGCCGATTCAAAAGGCCTCCATTCCAGCTGGCCTTGCGGGAAAAGATATTTTGGGAACGGCCCAAACCGGAACCGGAAAAACGGGAGCCTTCGGCATTCCCCTTTTGACGAAAGTTTATGGATCGCCTGGACAGGTAGCCCTTGTCCTAGCACCCACGCGCGAACTCGCTGCGCAGATTCACCAGGTCCTTCGCCAAATGGCGAAAGGCATGAAAGTGAACGGCACCCTAGTGGTAGGAGGAGAGTCTTTCCACCGCCAGTCGGGCGAACTTCGACGCGGAACCGATTACATCATCGCCACGCCCGGCCGATTGTTAGATCATCTCAAAGAAGGAACCATGAAGTTAGAAAATGTGAACTTCTTGGTACTCGACGAAGTCGATCGCATGCTGGATATGGGATTTGCCCCGCAGATTAAACAAATCATGAAGCACCTCTCAGGTCCGCGCCAAACGCTTCTTTTCTCAGCGACGTTGCCGGCCGATATCACGAGCATGGCAAACAAGCTTTTGAAAGATCCGATTCGCGTTTCCATGCAGGCAGTGGCCCAACCAACCGCGCAAGTCACGGAAAGAGCGGTTCGCACCACGCAGGACAAGAAAATTGGTCTGCTTTTGAAAGAAGTGAAAACTCAAGAAGGAAAGGTGTTGATTTTCACGCGAACCAAATCCCGCACAGATCGTGTGGCACGCGACCTAGGTCAGAAGGGTCTTTCCGTGGTGAAACTTCATGGAGGGCGGTCTCAGGGACAGCGTAAACAAGCCCTGGAAGCTTTTCGATCGGGGTCGAGCCGCATCATGGTCGCAACCGATCTCGCTGGTCGCGGGATTGACGTGCAAGACATCGAACTCGTGATCAACTTTGATATGCCTGGTTCACGCGAGGATTACATCCATCGCATTGGCCGCACGGGTCGGTTTGGAAAAACCGGTATCGCACTGAGCTTTGTTTGTGATGGTGAGAGCGACGGTAACCGTTTGATCTTCTCGTCGAAGCCCCCACGACGTGGTGGCGGTGGCGGAGCTTCACGAGGACGTCGTCCTCAAGGACAAGGTGGACGTCGCCCCGCTCGCGGTGGCAGTAGCAGTCGCAGTGGTGGAAGGTCGGGAGGAAGTCGTTCTTCCCGCCCGCGTGGTCACCGCTAACCTATTCTCCTACAATTCTTGTTTTGATCGCGTTGTCGCGTGCGAGGGCTTTCTCTGTGCGCGCTTTGGCTTCTGTGAGGGCGCCTTCAACGCTCATCGCGCCAGCCAATACTTTCTCCACCGCGGATTCAATGTGCTCACGTGCCTCGGGGAAGACCGCCATCAACGCACCCTGGGTCGCTGAGATGGGAGCACTCGCGCGAAGTTGTTCAATCGCCGTCCAAGCCGAAGGGTTTTTCGCGTAGAAACCTTCTTTTTCCAGCTTCTCCACGACATCTTGTCGAATCGGGAAGTAGCCAGTGCTTGTGTGCCACTTTTCCTGTACGGCAAGAGAAGCCATATAACGAACAAAGGCATACGCCGCTTTCTCTTCGTTCTTATCTTCCTTCTTCAAAATCCAAAGCGCATTGCCACCAATTACCGTTCCTCCGGCAACCGCGAGATCTTTTGTCGGAATGGGTGCCGTTTTCACTTCAAACGGTGCTTGCTTGGCGATATCGAACACTTCACTTGTGGAAGTGATGAGCATAGCAGAGCGACCAGCTAAAAAATTATGCGCGGCTGGTTCCCAACCTCGCCCAACGTGCGCAAAGGATCCGGCTTTGACCATGCGATTCCAAAACGATACGGCTTCGATCCCTGCGGGAGACGTGTAATTTACTCTCACTCCTCGTCCTTGCCGCCCATTGTGGTGATCCAACAAATCCTGCCCTTGCCTGGCGACAAACTGCTCAAAAAACCAACCCACTAGAGGCCAAGTGATTCCTGTTAGTTGCTTCTTCTTATCCGATAATTGTAGGGCCACTTTTTCGATTTCCGCGAAAGTCTTGGGAACACCTGCAATACCTGCTTTTCTAAAACTCTCTGCGTTGTAATAGACAATGGGATTAGAAGTCGCAAAGGGAAGCGAATAGAGTTTTCCATCCACTTCGTAATATCCGCGAATCTGCGGCAGAAAGGTTTCCTTTGAGAGCGAAGGATCGTCGGCAAAGAAATCTTCGAGCGGAACGACCGCGCCAGAATCTACCATCGTGCGGGTTCCAATGTCGTAAATCTGAGCAACCGCAGGCCCCTTTTTCCCCAAAAGCGCCGTGCGCAACTTGTTCATGCCTTCTGGGTAACTCCCCACATATTGAAGGTGAACGTGAAAAACACCCTGGTTTTCTGGGACCGCATTGAATTCGTTAACGATACCGTCGAGAATTTTCCCTTTGGGACCTGCCATGGAGTGCCAAAACTGGATCTCCGTTATGGCTAGGGCCTGAGAGGCAGCACCCAAAACTAGCACGATGAGAAATAATTCTCGCATCACCCTTTCAACCCACTCATCGTAATTCCTCGAACAAACTGCCTTTGCGTAACGAGAAACAATAGTAAGGACGGTGCGATGAGCATGCTGGTCGCCGCCATGATGACGCCCCAGCTATTAGACTCATTTTCGGCGCGAAACATGCCTAGCCCGATTTGAGCGGTTTGCATATCCGTCGATTGGGTAACTACCAGTGGCCACAGATACTGATTCCACGCGCTTACAAACGCATAAACGCCGAACGCGATAATCGCCGGCAAAGCCAGTGGCACCATGATCTGAAACAAAAAGCGCAATCGAGACGCACCATCCACAATGGCTGCTTCTTCAAGTTCTTTGGGAACCGTGCGAAAAAACTGGTAGAGCAAAAACACCCCAAAACCCGAAGCCGCAAAAGGCACAACAAGTGCCTGGTAGGTATCAATCCAGCCCCAGCGCGCTAGAGTGAGGTAGTTCGGAATAATCGTGATTTCCCCGGGCACCATCATGGTTCCCAAAATCAAAACAAACAAAATACGTTTTCCTCGAAACTCGATGCGGGCAAGCGCATAGGCCGCAAGAATAGCCGTAAAAATTTGCAGTAGCGTGATGCTAAGCGCCGCTACCATCGAATTAAAAAGAAAGCGCCCAATGGGAGCCGCTTCCAGCGCCGCTTGGTAGTTCCCCAACTGCAAACTTTTGGGCATTACTGTGGGCGGATAAGAGAACACTTCAACGCCTTCCTTAAAGGACATCGAAATCATATAAACCATCGGAAAAATTTGAGCCAGCGCGGGAATTAAAAGGAAAAGAGTCACCCACAATCGCTTGTTGGAAAGAATTCGACTCCATGAAACTGTAGGGATGGCGCCTACCATTTCTCCAACCCTTTTCCCGGGGAGCGACACGGTATCATCCATAATGCACCCGCTTTTTCGCTACGCGAAACTGTACAACTGTGAACAGTAACAGAATTCCGAAAAGCACAACGGCTTGAGCAGAGGCGTAGCCGGTACGGAAATTCTCAAATGCGTCTCGGTAGAGGCTGTAGACCAAAACAGAAGTGGAACCCGCCGGCCCCCCTTTGGTGAGAATATGAATCTGCCCAAAGCTCTCAAAGGAATGAATGACCGACACCACACCGACAAAAAACAATGTCGGCGACAGTATAGGAAGTACCACGTGGCGAAAACGCTGCCAGGCATTCGCTCCGTCCAAGGTAGCGGCCTCTCGAAGTTCGTTGGGAACACCAGCGAGTCCCGCCAAGAAAAAGATAATGTTGAATCCGAGTTCCTTCCAAATCGTGGCGATTGCGACTGCGACTAGAGCCCAATGAGGATCAGAAAGCCAATTGGGACCGTCGATTCCGATTACCGCTAGCAGATAGTTAAGGTAACCCGCGGTGGGGTTGTACAGAAACACCCAAAGCATCGCGGCCATTGCCGTGGAAACTGCCACCGGCATCATAAAGAGTGTGCGAAAAAAACCGCGGATGAACGGATTGGTATCCAAGGCCAGGGCTATCAATAGAGAAAAAACAATAGAGGGGATGACCGTATAGAGCATAAAGAAAAAGCTTGTGGATACGCTTTCCCAGTATTCTGAAGAAGTAAAAAGCTCGGTGTAGTTTTCGAAGCCCGCAAAAAAACTTCGCTGCGTAAACGGATCCACATGCTGAAGACTTAGGCAAACCGAATAAATTGCAGGATAAATAACAAACATTCCCAAGACGAGAAGGGTTGGAGAAAGAAGGAGCCAGGGAAAGAGGTTCGCTTTTCTCAAACGTTCGCCCTTCCGGAAAGCGAAGCACCTTCTCTATCGAAGAAGAACAGTTTGCTGGGATCGATCCACAAGTCGACCGCGCTATCAGTCGGCGGGGCCACAGACATTTCTTGTTCCGTTACCACCGCGTGCTCTCCCAAGCTCACATGCACGTGTGCGTTAGAACCTAAGGGTTCAACCAAGTGCACTTTTCCGCTTCCTACCTTCACACGTCCGCCGCTTTCGCTCCAACAAACATGTTCAGGCCGAAAGCCGATGGTCTGCGCACCAGACGGCAGAACCAGCTGGGACGCAAAGGAACTTGGCAAAAAATTCATTGAGGGCGTGCCAATAAAAGAAGCCACAAATTGTGTTTGAGGGTGACGATAGACCTCAAGCGGCTCCCCCACTTGCTCAATTTTTCCCTTGTTCACAATCGCAATACGATCGGCGAGGGTCATCGCCTCTACTTGATCATGAGTGACATAGATGATGGTGGCGCCGGTGGTTCGGTGAAGAAGAGAAATTTCCGTTCGCATCTTCACTCGAAGCTGAGCATCCAGGTTGGAAAGCGGTTCGTCGAAAAGAAAGACCTTGGGTTTGCGCACCATCGCACGCCCCATTGCCACGCGCTGTTTTTGGCCACCAGAAAGCTGCCCCGGCTTTTTGTTTAAGAGTTCTTCGATACGTAAAATCTTAGCGGTCTCTAAAACACGGCGCTCGCGTTCGTCTTTTGGCACTCCAGAAAGCTTCAAGGAGAAAGCCATATTTTTAAATACGGTCATGAGCGGATAAAGCGCGTAGTTTTGAAAGACCATCGCAATGCCGCGCTCTTTCGGAGAGAGCGCGTTAACAACATTTCCCTCGATGGAAACATGGCCTGAAGTTTGGGTTTCTAGACCGGCGACAATACGAAGAAGGGTGCTCTTTCCGCAGCCTGAGGGGCCAACAAGGACGAGGAACTCACCCGAAGCGATGCTGAGGTCAACACCTCGGATCACCTCTAGCGAGCCAAAATTCTTAGTAATTCTAGATAGTTCGACTCTAGCCATCGCCACGCCCTCCCTGCACTCTCACCCTCATATCATGAATGGGGCAGACCACCAATGTGAACTAGGCAGGCAGAGGAAGTGGGTCGTGGGCCTACTTGGTTCTCCATTCGGTGAGCCACTTTGGCTGCTCTGTGCACGAACGGGAGATCCCGAAAGACGCTCCAGAGGGTGGGATGTTTTGGATCAGCGTTTGCGAGAGATAAGTAGAGTGCTCCCACAGTAATGCCTAACACGTCTCGGCTAAACCACTCCGGATCGAGATTAAACGCGTCTACAAATCCGTATTTGCCCCAGATTTGTTTTGCCCAAGGACTCTTGCTCCAGGATTCGAGTTCACCCATGACTTCGGGAACAAATGGTGCGGAAGCTCCCACACACCCAGGACAAACTGTACCGTCATAAAACTCCGTGGAGAAAGCGCGGTATCCCAACTGAGATTCGGAGGCACTTAGTCCCCAGAATCCTTCGCGGAAAGTGCGAAAGCGCGAGGTTTGAGCCATGGCAACATCCTTGTCGTAACCGGTAGCCAAGCGGGAGTTGTCCATCCAATCTCCCTTTCCGATGGGAACACTTGCCGGGTCGAGAAACAGAAAATTGTATTGATGAATAAATAGGGGAAGGCCTTGCCCTAAAAAATCTCGTCCCTGAAAATCTTTCTTCCATACTCTCTGCCATGCGAGCCAGGAGGAATCACGAAGGGGACGCGTTGGGTGACCGAGCCCTAGGTAATAAAGGGCCAAATGTTCTGAATAAATTTCCCATTCGTAAGGGATGAAACCCGTTTCGGGAATCCATCCCATGCTTAAAGTTTTTTTGTCAGGGTGCGCGCCATCATTGTTGCGCATGATCTCAAAATCCATTCGCTCATAAAGGCGATCGACAATTTGAAGAAGAGAAGCGTCTTGCAGGACATTGGCTGCGTATAAAGCCCCCATCATCAGAAGGGCAGAATCGATTGTAGAATATTCTGATTGGTACGCGCGTGCGCCTGTCTGCCAATCCATAAAATGATAGAACCAGCCGTTCCAGTGGGGGGCTTGATTCTCCAAAAACACGAGAGTCCGTTTTACCTGATCAAGCGCAGTTTTCTTGTCGAGGGTTCCTACGTGTGCGGCGTGCGCAACGGCGGCTAAGCCAAATCCGGTTGCTGCTGAAGAGGCCACGCGGTAGGGAAGCTCCTCCGGCGTTGCGCCGAAGTTAGAGGCCTTATCCCGAACCAAACCAGTCACCGGGTGGGCGTGATCGATAAAATACTGCAATGATTTTTGCGAGAGAGTGGCTGTGAAACTTTCGGCGCGCAAAATCGCGCACAAAAAGAAAAACAGTACTACGCCCCAGCCGCTAGCTGATTTGATTCCAAGCCCCCAATGATAACCTGATTTTTAATGCATAGCGGCTCAACCAGAAGGCAACAAGTCTCCTTGCGTCATGGGGGCACTACCAAACATTTCGTGCGGGTTTTTATCGTTCGCGCAGCTTGGAAAGAAGGCGCAAGATTTCAAGATAGAGCCACACAAGAGTAACCATCAAACCGAACGCCGCATACCATTCCATAAACTTAGGGGCGCCGGCCTTTTCGCCATTTTCGATGAAGTCAAAATCAAGCACTAGATTTAAAGCAGCAATCGCCACGACCACGACGCTAAAACCAATGCCAATCGCTCCGCCCTGGTTGATGAAGGGAATCGACTTACCGAAAAAACTCATCGCAAACTGAACAAGATAGATGATCATAATGCCACCGGTTGCGGCGGCGATTCCGAGTTTGAAATTTTCGGTTACGCGAATAAGGCCCGAGCGATAAATGGCAAGCAGCGCAAAAAGGGTTCCGAAAGTCCCCATGATCGCTTGCATTACGATGCCAGGATAAGAGATTTCAAATCCGGCCGAAATAGCGCCTAAGAATAAACCTTCTAGCGCGGCATAGAGAGGAGCGGTATAGGGAGCCCACGTCTTCTTGAAAATAGTAACCATCGCGACGATAAAGCCGCCCAGTGCCCCTACCCAAAGCAACGGCGAAGGTTGAAAACTTGCTTGGCTGTCCCAACTCAGTGAGCTCACTGAGGCGTCCCACGAATAGTAAGCCGTAACCAGCGCAATCACGAGAAGGATGAACGTGCGATTTACGGTTCCAGAAATTGTCATTTTCCCCGCACCTGCCGCGAGGCCGCGACTCTGTTGGAATACCTGACCATTTAAAGCGGGATTCGCTGTACGCATGAGTTCTCCTTTTTGGAAGTTGCAAACTACTCAAAGCCGGGCCCAAGCACAAGCGGGGCTTTTTCGATGCAATATCAATACTCTATCAGAGACTGCCGGAGAGCGTGAATATATGCTATACCCCTGCCCCATGATCTTTAGAGACGATTTCGACCCAGAAGCCCCCGTTTGCCCGATCAGCTTCGAGATTACCGCTGTATTACTCGGCGGCACTCCGGAGGACCGGCCTGGCTTTTGGAGAGCCTATCAAAGAGAGCTTAACTTCAATCGCCAAACCAAGTTTCAGAACTACCACGTCTATATCTGCCGCGAACATTTGGCGTCCCTCGATTTGGAACCACGCGACTCAGCCTACTACGAAGAAAATCCGGAGCTCCACTAACGGTTGCTCTTTTAGGGTGCTATCGTAGTGCGGTGGAAGAAAAAGTAGAAATCCCCATTCAGCTTTTAGACCCCGAAACGCTAACAGCCGTGATTGAGTCGTTCATCTTGCGCGAAGGAACGAACTACGGTGATGTGGAATTTTCTCTCGAGACAAAAACCCAGCAGATTCGCGATCAACTCAGCCGCGGCACCGTGAAGCTAGTGTTCGATCCCGAAGTTGATTCTCCCACTTTGATTACAAGTAATGAGTTCCAATGCCAGAAGACAAATTAGTACCGTCTCCCCAAATGCTGCTTAATTTAGCCCAAGCCCGGATGCCTTTTGGTAAATACACCGGCACTCGCTTAGTGGATCTTCCGGAAACCTATGTCGTGTGGTTTTCCCAGAAGGGTTTCCCTAAGGGCGAACTCGGTAAGATGCTGGCGGCAGTTTACGAAATAAAAGTAAACGGTTTGGAGTACCTGTTTAAACCCCTAAAAACCTAGTAACTTAAAAGATAAGGTTTGAGGTAAAAGTGATGCGCGGTGGTGAGATTCTGCATCAATTGAAATGAGACCAACGGAAAAAGCCTCCCCGTCCGACTCCACTCTTCCAATTCTTTTTTAGACGTAAAGTCAGAGTATTTGAACAGCGAGCCGTCCGACGCACGAATAACCAAGACCTCCCATTGGTGTCCCACAAAGACATACGAACCATCTCTCGAACGAAAGGGAATACTGAGAAATTGTCGTTCGGGAGGATATTCCGCTAGGCGTTCTTGAATCTGCTGAGCCGTGGCCTCTTCCCCCAGTCCGCTGATCATATAGTCGCGAATAGTTTTTCGCATTGCCGTAGCAAAGGAGAGCCAAAGCACGGCCTTTTGGTCTGGCGCCACTTCGGCGATCGCTAGTAGCTGGATGAAACGATTCGTTTTTCCTCGGCAATAGCTTGGGTCTAATGGAACGACTTCGGCAATGAACTCGGAGAGCAAATTCGTCCAAGCCAATGTTCGTGACTGGGGATGTTGCCCAGATCGAATTAAGGCGACTGCCGAAGCAACGTAAGGGTTCCAGGCGGGTTCCGCGAGCCGAAGTGGCATGTCCCGGCGCATTCGTTCGATAGCTGCACGAAAGGCTTCGCTCTCAGCAGCCAGCACGACGCTGTTTTCACAGGTGGGCTCACTATCCATTAAAGAGGACGACGTGCGAACTTCAGCACGGGCAACGGCAGTGCAAAGGGACAGGAGATACACTAGCTTTACGGAAAACTGCATGAGTGCCTTTTGTAACCATTGCCCCCAGACGCCGCCCTACATAACATAAAAGGCGGATTGATAGGAACAGACTCGCACCCCTTAAGGCTAGACAGCCATTCTCCGTGATGCTAACTCTTTGGGGTTATTTAGTTTTCTATTTCCAGAGGGGGCGTAGCTCAGCTGGCCCGCGAGCGGAGCGAGCAGTGAAACAGACACTTTGTGCTCTCCCAGGAGTACAAGGCGAAGTAGAATCGAGACCCCAGAATTTTTCAGAGCGTGGGGGCGTAGCTCAGCTGGGAGAGCACTAGCTTTGCAAGCTAGGGGTCGTGGGTTCGATCCCCATCGCCTCCACCAAATCGTCCTCATCGCAGTGCCCGTTTCCTTTACATTCGTTTAAGGACTAGTCCCTGTCCAAAGCCGAAAACAACCCTCGCCCCATCTACCGCACGAATATCGAGGCGCGCTTCTTGCACTTTCTCGTCCTCACGATAGGTCAAATTCGGCTGGGGATTTAATATGTTACGAATACAACTGGTATACGCTTTCGCTCTGATGGGGGTCGCAGGCTTTGCGGCGACCGTCAGCGAAACTTCTTCCGGGTTTAAGTGCTCACCCCAGTACGAACTTTTGATTGTAGACCGCTCCAAAGACGCGAAACTCAGAAGCCAGCCGGTTCCCCGCGCACCTGGCCGCCTTCCTCCTGTAACGGTTCCCAAAGAAAGTAGTTTTGTTCCGAAACAAGAACTCAAACCACAAGCCGATCGAGCGATGAACAACGCGTACCACCGACTGATTGCTAAATACGGCCGAGAAACAATGCGCCGCTATGAAGAATCACCGGACATGCCGGTAGCAGCTCCGATACGGGATGACTTCATGCGCTTTGTTCGCGAGGAGTTTAAGAAAGAGTCTGGTGGTTCAGACCATTTCCATTTTCTCGATACACCCAAAGGATTTGGCTACACCGACCCGACGAAAACGCCCCCTCCGATTATCGAATCAACTTCCGTGGTGGGGACCATTCCCCGCAATCTCGTTGATAGCACGGTAACCGACCACCATGTGGGTCCCTTTGCTAATTACTTCGATCGCAGTAATCCAAAACTCAATACAACCATGCAAGTGATCGACTTCATGGAATCCGCGCTTCGCGAAACAAAAGGAGACTTTGAAAAGGCAGAGGCCCTCGTTAAAAAACATTTTGGAAAAACTTCCACGGACAATCTAGCAGACGGACTGGAAGCCATCTTTGTTATCGACAACGTAGCACGTTTCGTGCGCGACCCGGACCTTCGCGACACTTTCCGCGTCGCCGAATACTTTGTTGATTTCGGCGGATTCGGAGGAAAACCGTTTCAAGGCAAAGAAAAAGACTTGCGTGCGGTACATCGCGTTTTGGATGGTGCATTTCCGGGTAAGAAGTTTACTGATCAGCAAATCTTAAAGGGAATCGAACTCGGCAAAGCGATCCTGCAAGGTTACAACGACATGATGCTCAATCCGAAGAACGGCGTTTTCGGAGGCGATCGTTTTGACTTCAATAGTGCCGCAGTCCAACGCGCTCTAGCGGAAAAGCAGTTCAAACATCTTGCCACTGTCGTTAACGATCCGGGAGCCCGTCAGCACAAAGCTCAGCGCTATGACCAAAACTTACAAAATGCGGGCAATGAAGTCCGTCGCGAAACGCGTGCCTTCGCCGAAGACCTTGCCCGCCTAGGCGATACTCCAGTAGCTGGCCGTATGGGACGATCCGCCGAAGATGACTTGGCTCTGCAGAAAAAAGTGGCAAGAACGGCCAAAAAGGTTCTCTCCGCCAAATCGGCCGCTGAAGTTCCAGCCGCGTTTGAGAACGCCTACATCCACTTTGGGATCGATCCGCAAAGAGTAATTAACGGAGAACGCCTGGGTCTTTTCCCAGTATGGGGTGCCTCAGCGACGGTTCATGACAAGCCGTTTAACGCCTACGTGGATAAGAAAAAGGACCGCTTGGGTCTCGACCGTTCCAGCTTCGTGCTTGCTGCGGTTGATGGCCGCGAAGTACCAGGCATGGTGCTCAAGGATTTCAACAAACAACTTATTCCCATTCATATGCAACGCTACGAAGAGCACTTAAGGGCTGCCAAAGATCCTTTGGATTACATAGAACCGCCTACCAAGCGTGCGGAACGAGAAAGCGAATTTAAAAACCTCAGCTCTGAAGAGGTAATCGCCAAACTTGTAGAAGAAGAAAACCAGCGTGTCATTCGTACGACTGGGGGACGAGACACCCTAGCCTTTAACTTCAACGGTTTGTTAGTCGAACCCGCACGGTTTGCGATGGAACTAGAGGCTTTTATTGGGCAGCATGGAGACCGAATCCGCAAGCACCAGTTTGAATCGGGTCGCACTACCGATCAAGGACGATCTCCCGACGACTACTTTGCTTCTGCAAAGGTTGAAACTGCGGAAGGAAAACTTCCTCGGTTGGTTATCGTTTCGGGAATCCCTGGCAGCGGAAAGTCTAGCTGGACCCGGAAGGCTGCCGAAAAAGAAGATTGGGTCGTTCTCAATAGAGATGCTATCCGCAAAGCTTTGATCGCCAAGGACAATGAAACAAGTCCGATAAAGGAAAGCCTGGACAACCCTCGCGTACTCTACACAACTTCCATGGACCAACGTTCCCGACAGGAACTAGAAAAGCAGTTGGCCGAAGCAATGGAATCAGGAAAATCGATAGTCATTGACGCAACCAATCTAAGTATTAATGATCGTTTGCCCTACCTGCTTGAAGCGGCAAACCACAAAAGGGAATACTTTATGGATGCATTGGTTTTTGATAAGGCCGATCCAGCTGTCTACAGCGCAAATTTAAATGGACGGGTCAGTGAAGGGGGACAGGCGCTAAGAATCGGACTGTTTCCTTCCGAAGGCACGCAGCTCGATTTGATTAAAACTTTAATTGATCGCTATGAACTGCCAAAACCTGAAACCGAAATGGCTTTTGATAATTTTGAGCATGTCCGCGTACAAGACTATTTCTCAGTCGGATCCCGTTAGAATGGTCCGACGTGCAAGGTCCCTCAGCAAAGGCAGTAACTGAAGAACGACGGGATGAAGGTGATCCCCATGGCGGGCAAAAACGTTGTGGTACTCCCTGAGCGTTGCACGAAACTCCGCGGGTAAACGATCACTTGCAATCCCCGTCCATCGCCGCAAGAACTCGATCTCCTCACTGTCATCAATCGGACGTAGCGGAGACAGGCCGCTTTCTCGCCACGCCTTGTTCTCTGCTTCTGGAGTGATGGCTTTTTCTTTATATGCCGAGTAGCGATCCAGTTTCTTGCGCAAGCTAATCAACATGGGATAGGTCTTTGCGTAAGCCTCAATCTTTCGCGGCGTCACCTCGTCTGGATGCAGTCCCATGTCCTGCAACATCGCGACTTGCGAACGCAATCTTTCTTGAACAGCGCGGGCCGCTCCTTGCTCGGCTTCATCCAAAAGAGCTTCGAATTCCTCATCTGTAAGTTCGGCACCTGGGTGCATCAGGACCGATGAAGCTCGCACTTGAAGGGCTTGTACTTCGGCGAAAAACTTTGCCCGATCCTCCAATAAGCCGAGTAACACCTTTCGGGTTACCGCATTCGCACTTTCATAACCATACAGGGCGACGCTGTCCCCGCAGATTGCCCGTGAGGTTGACGAGAGGATGCAAGACATCAGCACAATTTGAAAAATGAGACGCATAAAGTTAAATGAGCGAAAGTTAAATGAGCGCGCCTTATACCATTTTTTATGGTCTCGAAAAAGGTGGTTGGGTCTAAATGACCAATATGACAGGCAAATGAGGTTTCCGGCACGGCGCGCTTGCCGTCAGGCTCTCATCGGTTATGGTTCTTTCCTTATGAAGATACTCGTCGTCGAAGATGAAATGAAAACCGCGTGTTACCTCGATCGTGGCCTCAAAGAAAATGGATTTGTCGTAGATTTGGTCCATGATGGTGAGGACGGGCTACACATGGCGTCTCAGGGAAACTACGATCTCGTCATCGTTGATGTCATGCTGCCCCGCCGGGACGGCTGGTCTCTTATTTCCGAACTTCGACGTGCCGGAAACCAGACTCTCGCGCTTTTTCTTACGGCTCGCGATACCCTTTCCGATCGCATTAAGGGATTAGAACTCGGAGGCGATGCCTATCTCGTTAAGCCGTTCGCTTTCTCTGAGCTCCTTGCCCACATTCATACTCTGCTTCGCCGTGGTCCAGCTCGGCAGCCGGAGGTGCTTCAAATAGAAGACCTACGCATTGATCTCCTTCAACATAAGGTGATTCGCGGGGGCCAGCGCGTGGATCTCACACCAAAGGAATTTCAACTTTTGGCTCTACTCGCGCGTCGTCAGGGTGAAACACTCTCGCGTGCTGTAATTGCCGACCAAGTGTGGGACATGAATTTCGACAGCGACACGAATGTGGTGGATGTCCACATCAGACGGCTTCGATCGAAAGTAGAGCTTCCCCATCAACGAAAGCTCATTCACACCGTGCGGGGAATGGGTTATGTGCTTCGGGAAGAACAAGGAGCCTGAAGGTGCCCTGGAGAAAGAGCACGCTCTCTTTGACCGCTCGCCTCACGCTTTGGTATACGCTTTCTTCCGTAGCGGTGGTTCTTACCGCGACTCTCTACTTGTACTTTTCTTGGATTAACGCGCTCGCCACTCGCGACGCTGGCTTTCTCTACGTTCGGGTGGATGCGGCCCGAGCTTTGCTGGACCAGAAGGACGACAACCGAGCCCTGAAGAACCGCATTGAAAAAGAATGGCCCGCTATTTCGTCCGAGGTCTTTCATGTTCGCATTCTCGACGATAAGGGCAGGATCGTAGCCCAAACTCCCAACACCTCTCGTCTTTTTCGTCAGCTTCGAATGCCCCCACCCTTGGCGTATGAGATGGACGATACGCACGCGTCTCAAATTATACGATTAGAGGGACAGGTTTTTCGTGCCATAAGCGCTTTAATTTCTATGGAAGGAAGAAATTATGTCATGCAGGTCGTTCTCGATCGGACCAATGAAACAATCGTCCTTCAGGAATACCGGTATCGACTTTTTGTCGTCCTAGCCATTTGCCTTGTAGCGTGAGCCGTCGTTTGCTTTCAGATCGCACGCCGAGGTTTGCGACCGGTAAAGGAAATGGCCCAAACGGCAGCTAACATCAGCTCCTCCAATTTTAGTGAAAGAATGCTTCCAAGTGAAATGCCTTCGGAGCTCGCTCATCTAGCAACGACTTTTAATGCCATGCTAGATCGCCTCGGAGCATCTTTCGAGCGTCTCCAGCGTTTTTCTGCCGACATTGCCCACGAACTTCGCACCCCGGTTAACAACATTTCTGGGGAACTTCAGGTTGCTTTAGGAAAAGACCGAGAGAGTCAGTTCTACAAAGACACCATGGGTTCGTGTCTTGAAGAATGCAGCCGTATTTCGCGGGTGATGGATTCTTTATTGTTTCTTGCCCATGCAGAGAATCCACGAATGGAAATTACCAAAGAGGCAATTAATCTAAAACGAGAACTTCAAGGCGCGATCGACTTTTACGAGCCCATTGCCACCGACAATGGGATTGAGTGCTTATTGGACGTAGACTCCTCTTTAGAACTCGTCGCGGAGCGAACACTCTTTCAGCGAGCTGTGGGAAATATCCTCTCGAATGCCCTTAAAAAAACAGCTGGCCCGGGATTCATCGGTGTTACGGCCAGGCAGAACGATGGGGAAATAGAGATTGAAATTTCCGATACGGGTGAAGGCATCGCCGCTGAGCATTTACCCCATGTCTTTGACCGCTTTTATCGCGTGGACGCATCGCGATCGGCTGATTCAGGGGGCTCCGGCCTGGGTCTGGCTATCGTAAAAAGTATCGCTCATATCCACGGCGGGGAAGTCCGCATCCAGAGCCAATTAGGCAAAGGAACGGCCGTTTTTCTTCACTTTCCCCATTTCCCTAGCCCACCCGCCAACATTACGATTTCGTAATCACACTGTAATTACTGGGAAAGATAGCGTTTGTTATCTTTAGATCGATATCGTCGCATGCCTAGAAAAACCTATAGCGAATGGGTGGCGCAGTTTTCGCGGGACAAAAAGGAAGTGCCCGCCCCAAGCGAACGCGACAAGTATGCCGTGCATTCGGTGAAACGTTTCATCGATACTTGCGGTTACCTTTGGGAAACAGCGATCACGTACACGGGACGGATAGTGGTTCGCACCGGGAAAGTCATGGCCAACGGCACCTCGGTAAACTGGGGCGATTGGAAAACTGAGCACGACGTAGAGATTGATCTAGAAAAACAAATATAACCTTTAGGAGGGATGCATGCATTTTCTCACAAGCGTTTTGGCGGTTCTCGTAGTATCAGCCTGCTCGAGCAGTCCGGTTAAGGAATCCACACCCGCAAATGCAACTCCGCAGGCACCTACTGCAACGGCACCCGCAGCAGCAAGCAGCGCGTCTGCCCCGGCACAAGCTTCTCCAACAAAAGTGATTTGCAAGATGGGAACCGATGAGAGAACTCTCGAAAGCGCACCGACAGCTTCGGGCTGTGAGCTGAAGTATACCAAGTTTGGGCAAACTTCGGTTGCAGCGTCCTCGGCGTTTAGCACCACTCACTGTGATCGCATTCGTGAGCAGATAAAAACCAACTTAGGCAAGTTCGGCTTCACCTGTGAATAGTTTTGCAGAATAGTTTCGCAACGGTCAGGGCGGAGTCTCCCCGCCCTACGGGGAGTTGAAAGTCCAAGCTTTTAACTCCCCTTTTTTTACTCGTCGCGCTCTACCAATCCCAACTTGATTTTTCCTTCTCTCAAGTAAACGTGCAATTGAGTCTCGTGCGCCCAGGTCGCCATCGCGATCTGAACTTGGGCGATGGCTTGCCTGGGGGGCAAGTGAAGCTGAGAAATTGCCTCAACACGCTGGTCATAGCGCCGGGTTGCCTTGTCGATTTTATGCTGCAAATCCGTTCGTACTTTGGAGGGAAGAACGCGCACCAGAGGATGTTGCCCCCATTCCAATTGGGGGTACGCAAAGCGCATCCAGTAAGGCGCGCCTCCTGATTTCTCAGGCCCCTGCAACACGTCACCAAGCTCTTTGTAAAACGCGATGGTAGGTGTCGCCACGCGCTTTCTCACCGTCTCGTCACTTAACAGAACAGGATCGTTTCGCAGAGGTTGTAAACGATAGGCTTGAAAACCGTCTTGTGCTTGCTTAGCCAATTCATTCATTTTGTCCAGAGCTACCCCAGTCCGCTTGACGGCATTTCTCACTTCATGCCCTTGCTTGCCCGGGCCATAGGTCACCTCACCCCGAAGGGCTACGCCGTACGTGTACTTGATTAAAGTGGGGACACCTGAGGGCGCGTTCTCCGCTTCCACAAGACCGCGATAAACCCGCTGCGTCTTTTCATCCCAAAGTCCGGTAGACCAGTGCACCACGTTCTTGGCCGGCACCCGCAACGTTTCTTTATACCGAGAATAACCCCTCGCAAGCGTTTCGATCTGCGTGATGTCGGCATCCATTTTGGCAAATACATCGGCTCCTCGCATATCGGTTCCGTCTTTAGTGTAGGCCACATGACCGTGTACCGTTGCGACTTTTAGGTTGTCGTTCAACCAATCAAACTGATCCCGGACATCACTAAGCTCTTCGGTAACCTGGTTCTTGGGCAACTCAATCCGATCATTGTCGTTGGTATCCTTTATGGCGTGAGGGGAGAGAAACTTTGGGGTCCCCTCTCGCCTAACCAAAATAACATCGTGACGATCGGCTTGTTCAATTCGCAGCCGAATTTCCTGTTGCCATCTGTCAGGCTGTCTCGCCCAATCGGCTTCGGCAATGTCTTCTGGTCGGTAAAACTTACCTAAATCGGGGTTCTGGGAAACCAACAGTTCTGCTTCATAACCAAAGCTAATCGGATTGCTAATTCTGCCATTGGCATAAAAATAGCGAGAGGGCTTCTCGGTATCGTCCCCGTCCACGAGTAAGCCCATCTTAATACAAGTCTGGGCGTGGAGTAGAGGGCTAATCAAAACGCACACGCCCGCTCCAAAACGAAGCAAATGTGAAAAGTATTTATCCCAATGCACGCCTAGCATCGCGCAGAGTTTTGCAAGGCCTATGCCCTAGCGAGGCAAGGCTATTTTGGGCTGGGAGGGTAGGTGTATTCTGTCGGAAAACTAGCGAAGGTAAAGGAGGCCAAACACTTCTAATGTATGGATGCCAATCCGGCCATTTCGAGGTACTGGCTGCAGCGTTGGGCGCGTATTTGTTTTTTTATAAGTAGGCTCACGGGGTGGTCATTCTCACGAAGCGTTCCAATCGAATGCACCCCGCGGTTGGTATCAACCATGGCGCCTGTTAAAAGCTCCTTACGCTTTTTCTTGGTTCGAGAAAGGCCCGTATCCCCCAGAATGACGCTTTGGTTGTAAAAAGATTCCAAGTCACCAGAGGAAGTCGTAACATGACCTAAAAACACACGATCAAAATCCCAGCCTTGTCGAATACTCTCCCACTCGCCCTCACTCATCAATTCTTCACTAAGTGCCACTGAGCTAAAGGGAGAGTCTCCTCGCCCGAGGTCCGTAAGCCAACGTAGTGCACGAGGCGGCTTTTTTCCGTCTTGAAGAGTTCGAATCACCCCGGAGATTTTCTCGTTAAGCTCGTCCACCGTGTATTGCAACATTGGGGTAGTCACCGCACCATGGACGAATACATCGCGATCAATCTGAAAAACCGTTTTTCGTGTTCTATTCCAAATCGCGTAGGGGGAGTGTTGACTGCGCATGGCACTGAACCAACGGTGAAAGAGCTCCGAATCAATCGGAAACCGTTTTAGGTGAGCATACTTTCCATCAAACTCATTTTCGATTTTTAGCCAGTCAGGCTCCAGCGAGTAATCGATCGGAAAATCCGCGTACTCGGCCAACTCTTCGGGGGTCATCCAGAAGGGCAACCCGAGAGTCTGCAAAAACTCGTGGTTCCCGTTGATCGCTTCGACTCGTCCCCCTACAGCGGCAGCTTCTTTCTGCAATCGCATCACAAAATCCATCACAAAGCGTCCATCGGCCCAACCGTGCACCAGGTCTCCCAACAAAACAAGCTGGCTGGTGCCCCCCTTCCAATGCCCTTCCTGATCAATCAGATCTGCCGTAATTCCTAGCGCCACGAGTGCATCAAGGTCCCCATGTAGATCCCCAAAAGCATAAACTTGTCCGGTTCGCTGCACACGCGAATCAATCGCGTGTGAACCGAGGCATAGGCAGGCCGCCAAAATGATTAAAGAGCTTCGCATTGAGTTTCTTTTTAGAGGCGCTCTTATATCAAATTTTGGGCCGCGTGCGCCATAGCCACGTTTTTTGTAAGAGTATTAGTGGGTTATCTCTCGAATGGGAACCGAATGTACCCAAGCTTTGGGCAGCAAGCGGACTCCCAGCCGCTCAATTACCTTGGAATAGCAATTGGTCAGCTCGCGCGCCGCCGAGCTCACCATGACTGCTCGTGCTCCGACGCCCAGTCGTTCGACCAAACTTAGGCCACTGTACTGACTACCGGGTAATTCATAGTCCACCAAAAATAGTGGGGCACTTGAGCTGGCTGGCCTTTCTAAAAACCATTTCATCACCCCTTCTGGTTCGAAGAAATGGTGGAGTCGAACCTGCGGACGATGGGAAAAACGTTTCTCCCATGATTGATGCACCTCTTTCTCATCGTCGACTATTACCACCTCGGTCTCTTTTCCCACTGCAAGTTCGCTAACAAACCAACTTGGAGCAGACGCCAGCGGGAGGTCCAGCTCTACGCGAGTTCCCTCTCCCACGACTGAATTAATGGAAAGATTCCCATTCCAACTCGAAGCGCACTCTCTAGCGTGAAAAAGTCCCAAGCCCGAGCCACTCGCTTTACCCGCTGTAAATCCAGACTCCGTGACCTTGGTTAAAAGCTCAGTTGGGATCCCCCGGCCTTGGTCACTGATAACAAGCTTCATTCTTTCTGAGGTGACTTCCATACTAACGGTCACTACGCCGCTGCCCCAAGTGGCTTCGACCGCATTATTGATTATGTTTGAAAGGAGACGCTTAAAATCATTCTCTTCAACACCACAGAAAACACCGTACGTGAGGTTTTTCGTTTCAAAGCTAACTTCTGGCCTCTCGCGGTACTGGCACCGCTTTTCACGCAATACTTCTTCCACTAACGGAAGAAGCATCACGACCTCCCTTACCGGTTCGTCGCTTTCCCCACCAAGCGACTGACTGCGACGGTACTCCTTCAAAAGTCCTTCGCTAATGGCTTGAATACGAGCCACGGCACCCTTCATGATCTCAGCATTCTCTTTGGGCAGGAGGTCTGCATCCTTAAGAGTAAAATTGAGCGCGACCAAAGGTGAGGCGATATCATGTGCAACTTGGGTTGCCACTTGTCCCAACGCGGCGAGTTTCGATTCTTTTTCTATTTTTAGTCGCGCTTTCTCCAACTTCTCTAGGATCTCTGAGTTAATCTCACGTTCTTGCTCCAATGCTTTTTCTTTTTGCAACATAAGCTCCCGATGGAGATGTGCTCGTTCTTTGTTGGCAATAAACTTATCGCAGTTCAACTTGAGAATAGGAACTCCGATAATGAAGTAGGCAAACGCCATACTAAAATGATCCACTACGTCGCGAAAAGAGGAGCGAAGGCTCTCATCCTTAAATAGAATTGGTAAAAAAAGAAATGTCAGTTGTACGACCCCGAACGAATGGGCCCACTGGCTAAAACTTCCGCTGTAGGTCAAAGCCGCTAGAATATAAAGCAGCCCGCAATAGCTGTAGAACTCAACCGACATCGGGTTCTCTAAAATTCCCCAACTTGCTTGGGCCGCCAAAACCACGGTGAAGTAAAGTGTGTGCCAGTTGCGAAACTCGGTTGCATTCGTGCTCAGATAAATGACCAGGGCAAAGGCAAGCGCTACCAGACCAATACGTGAACCCAGCAACCAAGGGAACCAACCCAAATTCTGGTAGTTGAAAGCACTGAACACAAAAAGTACAAGCCCAATGCCCAGAAGTCCGATGGGGACAATTTGGCTCACATTCTGTTTCGCTGGGCTAAATACTTTCATAAATTAAACTCTAAAAACAATCCCTTCTCTCTCGCGAAGAGCGGATTCTTCGTAAACTAAACTAAATGGTTTTATGTCGCGACGAACTGTGGTGTTTGCCGATATGGTCGCGTGGTGCCCAACGGTAATCCCTTTGGGAATGGTAACGTTCATTTGCACTCCTACGTCAGATTCTAGAACTAAAGGCCGTCGAATCTTTCTCAAGGGCGTGCCATCCGATCGCGCGAAGCTATGTCCGTCGTCATCCATAAGAGTTACGCCCCATGAACACGAGGCGCGCCTTCCAAAATGCATACGGGTTTCGCAGAACAGGATGCTGTTCCGACCAACAACGTTGTCCCCGTCAAACTCCATCACCGCGTTATCCGCGAGGCGTATGTACGTGCCCTCCCCGATAAAAACGTTACCCCGGCAAATAAGACGTGCATTTTTACCCAACTGGATTGTGCTTTTGTTCAGAGCCGGAAGTTCCGGTCGATCGGGAAGCGGGTAGCCCACACTAAAGACTCCTTGCTCCACTTTGACTTTTGCCCCCTCAGCAAACACCAGATGTGTCGCTTTAGAGATGAGAACTTGAGAGCTATCCCCTAAAAGGTCTACTTGCCTTAAGCACTTTATGCGGTTGAAGAAACCCACTTCAGTGCACCGCCTTCTGTACATTCTCTAGCAAGACTGAACGATTCTCGGAGAAACTGTGGTCACCTTCGAGTTCCACATACTTCGAACGAGCTGACGCAATGGAACAGAAAGCCTTGGTCGACTCCGGGCTCACTTCCTCGTCTGCGCGACCTTGTATGACCGTCAGCTGTACGGGTGAAAAAAATGATTCCGCGATTGTTCGGGAAGGAGGTGCTGTTCTTTTTACTTCGAGCATCTGATTGATAAGATCATCCGCAGTAACCCCTTTTTCTTCAAAGCGATTCGGATAGACTTGAGCGAACGAATTCAGCAGAGGTGTAAGCACACGTCTGTCCGGAATATTTGTGTAGGGGGCAATCAAAACAAGCTTAGCCGTGGTATCAGCAAGACGTTTGTAGACCTGTATGGCTACAAGTCCCCCCCAACTATGTCCCACTACATGCACACGCTTGTAACCCGAAGCGCGAAGGTGCTCCGCAAAGGCTATCGCTTCTTCAATGGAGTGGGTAAAACTAAAGACTCCTTTGCTCCGTCCTAATCCGGCGTAATGCATAACGTAGGCGTCGTTTCCGGTAGCTAGGTGCAACGCTTGTGCGATGTCGATCCCCTTTTCAGGAATGCTGGGCCATCCTTCACGTAACTTCGGATCCAACGGCGGCTCCGCGGGAAATCCATGTAGAAACAAATAGGCCTCTGACGTTCGCGGGGCCGATGCGTTTAGCCGAACGAAAAAGTTGTCTTGAAAAAAACTCTCTTCTTGCACTAAATACCTCGCGGCAACTTCTGCCTCACAAGTGGAAACCAACGAACCTTTTTCTGATTTTCCGCTGGGAGACCAAATAAACAGGAAGGCCAGCAATGTGCCGAACGTCTTCATTGAAGTGGGCGGCACTTTTTCTGAAGAGTTTGCCAACACTGCTGAGCCTCCCCCACAAATTTACTTTGTGTCTTGAAGTACAAGTTTGGATAAGCTGCTTAAGCCCACCATTACAGTGAACGCCATCAACTTCCCTGATTGGCCGAAAACGTTGAGATACTTTCTTAACGTTCTGAGTTTCTTCATTGGATTCCTCCCTTGTTGTGGAGATCGATCTCCCATCAATAATCAAAGCAACGGCTGTGCCACTGCAGCGAATATCTCGAGCGAGAGTTAACCTTATAAATTCAAATGGTTAAGTTTGATCACGGGGAGAGAAACTTCTCTCAAAGGTGAGATCTCCCTTAGGCTTTCTCAGCCTTGAGATAGGAGCGAGTCACGAAGTCTATTTCGAACTGAGGGCGTCAAGCTCGGCCCAACGCTTGTACAACCGTTCGATTTCTTTTTGGGCCGCATCCATGGACGAGTAAACTTCGGCAAGAATAGTGGAGTTACTCTGATTCTCGGGTTTCTCGGATTCCTTTTGCAACTCGGCAAGGCGGTTTTCTACTTTTTCTATGTTTCCTTCCATCTCAGCGAGTTCACGTGTCTCGTTGTAACCCAACTTCTTTTTTAGGGGTGTCGATTCACGGTTGCCTTTGGGCGGCGGAGCCTTGATGGTCTTCTTTTCCCGGTAGAAATCTTCCCACTGCGCTAGGCCCGCAAAACTAACAATTTTTCCCGATTCGTCTCCCGCTTTGGGAAAAGCCAAAATTTCGGTAGCCACCTGATCCAAGAAGTACCGATCGTGAGTAACCAGAAGGACTCCCCCGTCGAATCCCGTCAAGCAGTCCTGGAGAACGTCCAAGGTTTCGACATCAAGGTCGTTGGTAGGTTCATCTAAAATTAAGAGATTAGCGGGGCGTAACATCAACCGTGCTAAAAGTAGCCGACTCTGCTCTCCCCCGGATAGACGACCGACCGGCAGATCGACTTGGTCTTTCTGAAAGAGAAATCGATCGAGATAACCATGAATGTGGACTGAATTGCCTCGATAAATGACATGATCGCCCGAACGACATAAGGTTTGGCGAACGGTGGAAGTAGGCTCGAGTGTTTCCCGGTTTTGCTCGAAGTGCACGGCCTTTAGGTGTTCAGAAACCAAAATTTTTCCAGTGTCGCTGGGTTCTTCCCCCAACAGGACTCTGATCAAGGTGGATTTCCCACACCCGTTGTGCCCCAATAGACCGACGCGACTGCCAGGTCCTAAGAAAACATCCACGTCTTTAAATAAGACTCGATCCCCACGAGTTTTGGAAATCTTCTGTGCCTCAATCAGTCGCTTAGGCTTTTTGTCGGACGATTGAAAATCAATCCGCGCGGTACGATTAACATTTCGTTCCTCGAGTTCCTCAACTCGGCCCTGTAATGCCTCGGCCGCGTGAATGCGCGCTTGCTGTTTGGTGGTCCGAGCTTTTGCCCCCTGCCGCAGCCATTCTGTTTCACGGCGTAGGGTGTTTCGCAAAACTTTTTCCTGCCGCTCCTGCTGATCCATCAGCTCTTGCTTCCGCTCAACGTAAAGGGCGTAGTCGCCCTTCACACTGAGAAGGCCCTTTGGATTGCGTTTATCGAGCTCAAGTATACGCGTGGAGATCTTTTGCAAGAACGCGCGATCGTGTGTGACGGTGATCGTGGCAAAAGGAGAACGAGAAAGAAACTGTTCGAGCCACAAGATGCTCTCAAGGTCCAAGTGGTTGGTCGGTTCATCGAGCAAAAGAAGGTCTGGGCCCTTAACAAGCTCACGAGCCAAGGCAACCCTTTTCGACCACCCACCAGAAAGGGTATCCACCCGATTGGAAGCAATCGGTCCCAGCTCTAGGCGCGACATTAATTCGCCGGCAAGAGCCTCACCGGAGCCCCTACTTGAAGCGGCGCTCTCAAAAAGGATCTGCTCAACGGTCGCCCCTTCCGGAAAGTGGGGTACCTGCTCCAGATACCCAGTAACCAACCCCTTTTGGCCCGATAGCGATCCCGAATCAGCGGTATCGAGGCCCGCGAGCAAGCGAAGGAGAGTCGACTTCCCTGCCCCATTGGGACCAATCAAGCCGATCCGCTCGCCGTCTTCAATTACAAACGTAATCTCTTCAAAAAGCGGCCGAGCCCCGAAGGACTTCGTTAAATTTTGGACGCTGAGCAAAACCGACATAACCCCTCGAAGACGACGTACAGGAAAGCTGAAGTTACAGTCTGCACGGCGGGCTTGCAATGACCGCGTTAAAGCTTCTTAGGACTGCGGCCTCGAGCATAGTAATATATAAGGACATGGGTCCTTTATTTTCCCTTTTTACCTGCATTGCAATCAGCGTCCTTTTGACGACGTGCGCCTCCGTACCCGTTCAAGAGGTTGGCAGTTGGCGAAACCAACTGGAGCTACCCGCACTCACCGCAGGAGAGCAGGTCCAAAAACGAGAGGGCTACACTTTTTCTTTCGACTTCACCAAGCGAGTTCCACGATGGGTAGCTTATAGCCTTACCAAAGACCAGACAGCTAAAACAGAAATCAAGCGAATGAAGCGGTTTAAAAATGATCCCCGCCTTCCCGAAGCGGCAAAAAAGAGCGACTACCGCAATTCTAACTACGATCGCGGCCACCTCGCTCCAGCAGGTGCTCTTCAATGGTCTGCTGCTTCCATGTACGATTCGTTTTTAATGACAAATACCGCTCCCCAGGTCCCCAGCTTTAACCGCGTGGTCTGGAGATTGATTGAGGAACTCGTGACACTCAAGGCAAGGGAAAGCGACGAGATCTACGTCACCACCGGACCAGTTCTGACGGAAGCGTGCATGGCCAAACTGGCTGACAAAATCTGCGTTGCGCGCCGTTTTTTCAAAGTTGCTGTGGCCATTCAAGGGGAAAACCTTCAGGCGATGGCGTTCTTGGTTCCTCAGAATGCATCACAAGAGGAGATTAAGCAGACATCAATCGATGAAGTGGAAAAAGCAACGGGAATCGATTTTTTTCCTCGGCTACCAGATGACATCGAGGAGATGCTTGAGTCCGGCATCGATTCCGCCGTCGCGACAAAATAGAAACTATCTCACCCGACGGATGGGGCGATCACCCTCAGTGGAGGATTCCGAAACCGAATCGGCTTCACTCTGAGTTTCGGTTAACTCTGGATAGGAAGATCCGGTTGATTCCCAAAAATCATCGGAAAGATTGTTGGTCACTGGGATGGGGGCCGCGGCGGCGGCCCACTCCGGGTGTCCCTTGCCGGGGTGGCTATTGCACCCAAAGCAAATACCAGCCCCTACTAATGATAGGAACACAATTTGAAAAACCTTCATAACCCCTCTTAAACACCACTTAACCCCTCTTAAACACCACTTAACCCCTTAAAAGTGCAAGCCTGATGCCGACTCTTCCCGCACTGTATACAATCAGAATAGGGCTAGCTTTTGGACACCAGTCCACAAGTTGAAACCGTTCCAAATTCTCCTCGTCTTGTAGGAGAGCCGCCCCAGGGTGTCTCCACATCGGGACGTTAAATTGATGATCTCGGCTCTCATTTGGCTCCATAGCGTTTCAAAATATGTGGCGCTTCTTTTGCAACTCACAAAGCTAGACATTGAACGTAACTAGGAGTCCTACGAAATGAATCTTTTAAAAGGTTTTGCCGCCAGCAGTGTTTTTACTCTGTCTCTTTTCGGCATGGAGTTAAGTCACCCTGCAGCCCAACAGGTGTCGGCACCCAACAATCCGGGAGAGGAAGTGATTGCGTCCGCGCAACTTGAACCCAAGAGTGGGAGCACCGCGCGGGGCTCCGTTATCTTCACTCGTATTGGAGAGGGTATGAGAGTCACCGCTCTGGTTGAAGGTGTTGATGCTGGAAAACACGGGCTACATGTGCATGAAAAAGGGGATTGCAGTGATCCCCATGCAAAAACGGCGGGAGATCATTACAATCCCACTCAAAAAGAACATGGTGGACCACACACAACTAGCCGTCACTTAGGAGATTTTGGAAACGTGACTGTGGGCAAGGATGGGAAGGGACGATTAGAACTGGCCATCCCTTTCTCCGCTCAGGCTGGTATTAGTGAATGGGAAAAGATTTTCGGTAAATCGGTAATTCTCCATGCTGAAGAAGATGACCTAAAGACACAACCCTCCGGCGATTCGGGCGACCGCATCGCTTGTGGAATCATTGTCCAGGAACCGCGCAGAGTAGCTGAGTAAGCTAGAACTTTTTGCAATCGATCACAAACCGGTACCGCACTTGGCCGTTCACGGTACGTTCGTAGGCATCATTAATCTTATTCGGCTCGATAAGTTCAATATCGCTCGTAATGTTATGCTTTCCACAGTGGTCGAGCATTTCCTGTGTTTCAGGAATACCACCGATCAGCGATCCCAGAATACTGCGTCGGTTGAGAATCAAAGAAAACACAGACAAATCGAGCGGTTTCTCGGAGGCCCCGACCATAATGAGCGTCCCTTCTCGTTTCACACAACCGAGAAGCTGGTTCACATCATGTTTCGCCGAAACTGTATCTAAAATATAGTCGAAATGATTTTTGTGCTTATTCACTTCGGCGTCGCTTGAAGTCACAATAAAATTGCTCGCACCTAATCTTTGTGCGTCTGCCTTCTTGTCGGCAGTGCGGCTGAACACGGTGACTTCCGCTCCCAGCGAAGCGGCAATCTTCACGCCCATGTGCCCAAGTCCTCCCAATCCTACCACTCCGACTTTATCTCCTTTCGAGACACCGACGTGTCGCATGGGAGAATAGGTGGTGATCCCCGCGCAAAGTAAGGGCGCACAAGCGGCTTGGTCTAACTGCGTGGGCACTTTCAAAACGAAATCTTGATTTACCACCATGTGGGTAGAGTAACCTCCGAAGGTGTGCCCCGATTCCTCTCGTCCGTTATAGGTCCCGGTAAATCCTCGCTCACAGTAACTTTGCAGGCCAGCTTTGCAGCTGCTACAAGACTGACAAGAATTGACTAAGCAACCAACGCCCACGGTTTCGCCAACCTGGAAGCGCGTAACGCCTTCTCCTACCGCTACTACTTTACCCACGACCTCGTGGCCCGGAACACAAGGATAGAGCGTGCCCCCCCATTCATTACGAGCCGTATGGATATCGGAATGGCAAATACCGCAGTAATCAACATCGATGCTGACGTCAGTAGGCTTCGGAGTACGCCGTTCGAATTCGAAGGGGGCGAGAACACTTTTTGCGTCTTTTGCGGCATAACCTTTAACTCTCATGGGGTACTCCTTATCGTTCTAAATTCAGGCTCAACCTAAAGGCCTAAGACTCAAGCGTCAAACCTTCTCCGTTTCGGTGCCTTTCTCAATGCGGGGCATCAGCCATTTCTTGGAACCTGAGCTACAATATTCGAATTATTCTCGGCTTCTGGATGCACTTCCCGTTCATACTCTTTTTATACCTAAGCAGCTTGGGCGTTACCGCCCCGGCTGTTTCTGTCTCCCCTTCCCAATCACGCTGCAACTACAGCGCTCTCATTGATGACAAACAGGGAAAGCTCAATACCGATCTCTTGCAAGATCGTTGGGGACCTATCACCCTTGATCCTGTTCCTCAGAAAGGCGAGAAACGTAAAGTCTATTTTCGCGACCAACAAAAGCAAGCCCGTGGCTACGCGGAAACAAACCATCTCTACACTTCTACTACGCTTCCCAAGGAACTCACCCTGGCCCAGCACTTAATTGATCAAGGCTATTCCATCGGCGAAACGTTTCGGTCGCTGGGATTTCAAATCAGGAAAGATCCGATTGAGGAAGTGGGAGAACGAAGCATGAGATCAGACCTCAGGAAAGAATTGGGAACCCTACCCGCGCAAGTAAGACGTTACCAGTTTGTGGTGATTGGTAGAGAGGAACAGGAATACCCCTACGCTATCATCGAGGAATGGACTCCGCTGGTACCGTAGCTTCGGCTTCTATTTTCTCGCGTGAGTGGGAGGGCTCAGGGCTGGTGCGATAATTTTTCTTCCCGCCCCTTTCCCCGGATAGACTCGACGATTCGCCCCCGGATACGCGTAGCCGTTGATGAGAATTCTGCGCGGCTTGTTCGAAGCATTCGCTACACTGCCGTGTACGGTATAGGGGTGCATCAACAGGACCGAGCCCGGCTTCATCGTGAGGGTGAAAACACGCTCGGGTGAGGTAATTTCTTCGAAGGTTTCCGTATCTTCGTGATCCAAGTGGCCTCGTTGACTGCTCTTGGGAACGAGCATGAGGGGACCGTTGGATTTCGTCATTTCATCAATTGCTAGGAAAGTTTGAACGTAGCTTCCTTTACCGTTTACGTCGGTCCAAAGTTCGGTGCCGTAACGACGATGGATACTGTCTTGGTGCCAGTTAAATGCCACGCCGTCTTCGGGTAGTTTGTAGTGCGCCTGACAAATCAACTGCTCCATCACATGCGACCCCAGAAGTTGGGCGGCCGGAACAGTCAGGCGGGGATCACAGGAAAGTTCGAGTAGAGATTCTTCAGCGGCTCCGCACCAAACTATGCGATCAATACGATTTCCTTCCACGAAGAAGACCGAACCATTGATCTCTGTGGTTGTCGTTGCCCGCTCGGCGAGTTTTTGCAATCGATCAAAAGCTTGACGCACTCCGGCAACTTCGCTTTTGGAAAAGACATCTGGCAACAAAACAAAACCCGTTTTAAAAAAATCCTTAATCTGAGCTCGAGACAACCAGTAATCTGCTTCCCGTTCTTTTCTGTTAGCCTTCATCCATGCCCTTTCCCGTCCGATCAACCTAGTAATTTGACGTCAGTAACCTAGCTTCTAGTTGCGTAGCGCCAATCTTTATGGTTACTCTGAAATTGGGTTAATTGGGTTTGGGGGTAAAATTGCTTCGTTATTTCATTCTACTACTTTGTATTGCGTTTATTCTTTCAAGTTGCGGTTCGGAAAGCGACACGGAAACCGCAGCCGAACCTCTCATGCTGCAGCTCGTTAATGCTGCCCGTGCCGTACCAAGGGACTGCGGGGACGAACACATGGTAGCTGTCGGTCCCTTGACCTGGAACGACACGCTACAGAAAGCCGCTCGTGGGCACGCTGAAGACATGCATCTTAACCAATACTTTGCCCATGAAGGCTTAAATGGCTCAACCCCCGCGACTCGGGTAACTGACGCTGGCTATCGCTACCAAACGACCGGTGAGAACATCGCGGCAGGTTACAAATCGGAAGAAGAAGTGATGCAGGGTTGGCTCGATAGTCCCGGACATTGCGTGAATATCATGCGCCCCGAGTTCAAAGAACTCGGTGCGGACCGCGTCGGTGACCATTGGGTTCAAAGTTTCGGAACTCAGTTCCCCAAGTTCGTACCGGGAACCTGAAGTCACGGCGCGTTAGCGCCGCGCGGTCTGTTGCCGTCCGCGCTATGGTATTCTAAAGCCTAGGTTATTCCCTAAAACCAAATTCAAAGGATACCCATGCGTCACCGCAACGTTGTAGTGGCAGTTTTGGCGTTTTTCCCCCTCTTTGCTCTCGCATCCTCCGAGAGGATAGAGTTCGGCACTGCTGTCCCCGCCGATGAACTTCTTTCCACCGTGAATCTCAATAGTTCCTGTACCGCTACCAAAGTCGGTGCTCGCCAGCTCCTCACTGCCGCTCACTGCGTGATCAACATGGATCTCAACGAGCTCCGCCCCACCTACTATCCAAGCGCCTTTGACTCTTTTTACATCTACTGGCACGCAAACCCCTCTGGAGCCAGTGCTCCCATAAAATTAAAATCTAAACGCACGTTCGTTCCGACTTCGCAGTTTGGGACATTCAAGCTGACAGGTGGAGACATTGCCCTCATCGAAACCACGGAAGATATTCCTATGGTGCCGATCGCAGAAATTTATGAGCAGCCTCTCACCACTCAAGATGAACTCCGTCTGACTGGCTACGGCGTGCTGAACGCCAGCCCCACCCTGCTCACCTCAACAAAAGTCAGCATCGCCACAGAGGAACAACTCGATAAAATTAAATACAAGAATGGCCTCAACGACTCCGTTTGGATGGTAATGGGACCAAAGTATGAGCCCAAGGACCACCGACCACATTTGGTACCGGGTGACTCGGGGGGACCGCTCTATATAAAAGACGGAAACTCGTTCAAAGTAGCGGGCGTAAATTCTTATATTAGTTTCATGCGAGACTTGAATTCAAACACCATCGCTTACAGCGGTATTGCTCGAATTGATGTCGAAGCAGCAAATGACGTACATGAGGAGCTACAAAAAGCCCTGCAGGGAAACTTCGCTCTGCCTCCAGAAGGACCAGTCCAGAAGGAAATCTTGAAGAGTAAGGGTCTTCCCTACGATCGCGTGACAAAGAGTTACGAAGGTTTTCAGGGTGAGCTCAAACAGGGATCCCGCTTCGTGTTTTCGGTCAGCAAGGGAATTCAGTTCGATGTATCGTCTTCGGGTGGCTTTACCTACAAACTAAGAGAGCTCTATCCTCAGTTCGGCAAATTCCCCGTTGTGGTCCAGGGAAAATCCGACTCCAAGAACGAATGGAAAAAACTTTATACGAAAGGACTTGCTGGTTTCTACCTTTTGGAAATTGAACCTCAGAAAACCGAGCAGTCAGCCACACTCGATGTGAAGCTTGCCCCGCCTCCCGAGGCTACTTCAACTGATCGTATAGGGAACGAATAGACACAACAAGCATCGCGGGCGCGACAAGACGAACCAGTTCCGTTGCAAATTCACGCGCAAAGCCACCGATGAAAGGAACGTAATTCAGTCCCCACTTGGCAGCTAAAAGGGCTAGGCCCGCTATCAGGAAATTTTTTCCGTCTTTCACACTATAAAAGCCGAGGAAGGCACCAATCGCGGGAATCGCCCACACGGGCCAAAAGGGGCGTACGCCAATACTTCCCAGCACAACTAAAGCAAAGCCGGCAAAAGCGAGCATTTCGTTCAAATTATTTGGTACGGACAATCGCATTCCACGCACGGTACACCTCTCGATACTTTAGATTTGCAACCGCAGTGCCAGCTTCGTTAGCCTGCCCCGTACTGTGTTCCTTCAGTGGACAACCCCAGATTGTCACTTTCCTGCCTAACCCCCCTACACCGCGCCCCGGTTTGTCAGAAAGGTTCTCCCTGGTAAACTAGAGACATGAAACTCTCCTTTCGTTTTCTCTTACTACCTTTGGCCCTTCTTGCATTCGCCTCTCAAGCAAAGGAGCAGAGAGTTTATAAAAAAATGTCCGATGCAGAGGCAAAAAAACTTCTCACGCCAGAACAGTACCGCATCACCAAAGAACAAGGCACCGAACAGGCCTTCAACAACGCTTACTGGGACAACAAGGCCGAAGGAATTTACGTGGATGTGACCACCGGCGAGCCACTCTTTAGCTCGACTGATAAGTACGACTCCGGAACTGGTTGGCCTAGCTTTACCAAACCCATTGCGAAGGAAAACATCGAAGCCAAGGCCGATACTAAGCTCTTTGAGCGCCGAACCGAAGTGAGATCCAAAAACGGCGACTCTCACCTGGGCCACGTATTTAACGACGGACCCGGTCCCACCGGCGAACGCTTTTGCATCAATTCCGGCGCCTTGCGCTTTGTTCCCAAAGAGAAAATGAAGGCCGAAGGGTATGCGGAGTACCTTTATCTTTTTCTGAAAAAGTAAGCTTCCAAGCTCTTAAAATCCTTCCTTCTTTAAAAAATAGTCCCCCTTGTTTTCGTAAGCCACTTTGATTAAGTTGCGCACCGTGCACTTAAGTCCAGTCATAGTGCTTTTCCTCACTCTCACCTGTTTGAATGGTTGGGCCAAACAAGACGAAGACAAGGAGACGCAATGCGGGAGCGCCGTTGCTGAAAAAGCCGCTCGCGTCTGGCTTAGCCCTGAATTTCGCAGCTTGGTTCGCACTCAA
The DNA here is from genome assembly GCA_041751875.1 of Bdellovibrionota bacterium. Taxonomy (GTDB): domain Bacteria; phylum Bdellovibrionota; class FAC87; order UBA2466; family JACKAF01; genus JBGSIC01. The sequence goes on along the minus strand of JBGSIC010000029.1, from coordinate 484,886 downwards.
ATGGAAGCTAAGCAAACCGATGCGGAAACAGTTGGTCAAGCCATCGGGGTAAGCCGTGCGCTCATCCATAAGATTCTCAACAAACCGCAAACCACTCTTAGTTTGCCCACCTTTGAGCGGCTAGCCGAGAGGCTCGAGATTGCTGAATCACCGGAGTGTCGCAATTCGCTTCACTACCGACCTCCCGCCCCTGGCGAGTGGGATTACAACAATCTACCCAGCAAAATCGTTTTAAACGAAAACTTTCTCGAGCTGGCACGCGCCCATCGCATGGGCTTGCATTTAAGACAAGAAGACCTTGCTACGCGAATGGGTGTCTCAATACCTTATATTCAGCATCTGCTTAAGGGGAAAATTCCCGTCATCCGAACACGCTTTTATTTGTTACTCCTAGAAGCCCTCGAAATGGACAGCGATACCGCCCGTGACTGCCTGAATCGGCGCGTAGATTTCAATATGATGGTTGCCTTGAGACGAGCGAAGAACCGTTTCACGTCTTACAGTTTCGAAGCGCGCCAGGATAGCTGGGGCAAAGAAGGAATCTCCCAGTGGAGCGTGCTGCTGCCGGAAGAAATTTTTGTTTCTTCGCCGTTTATGCAGATCGTAGCGAAAGCCCTTAAATTGCGTAATGTAACCAATCTCCAATTGCGTGAAGCCGTATCCATGTCAAAGTTCAAGTTTGCGGGACTTCAGAGTGGAAAGTTACCGATCCTAAAAAAGGCCCAGTTGCTCATGATTGTCCATCTCCTAAGTCTAGATCCTGAAACGGCGATCAGCGCTGCTCTGACTCCATGGACACTAGAAAGCCTACCCGGCCGGATTCCCTACACGCCAGAATTTCGCTGGTTGGTGGAGAGGCGAAGGAAAGCGACAGGACATGACTATCAATCACTTTCTATCGCAATGGGGCGGCATCAAAAATATTTTCAGAAAAGTGACCTTTCGAAGTCAATTGAACGAGAAGACCTAATCAACTTAATGCGCGTGCTGGATATCAGTCCAAGTACAGGACTTGGCTTTATCCGAGGCCCGCAGACATGTAATCCCAAAGAACCCAATGCAAAGTGCCAGCGAAGTGTTGTCACTTTGGGCGAACATTATATTAGTCTGGTAACTCACACCCCCGGCCACGGAGATGAGTTGGTGAAAGACCTGCTACTACTGAAGGCGATGATGAAAGCTCGACCTGAAACCGAGAAATGGATTCGTGCAGAATGGGCCGAACGGGCAGCGGGCCTCGTCTTCTCCAGTTTTCAATCCCAGCTGCGAGGAACTCCTAAGGCCCAAGAACGCATTTTATTGGCCTTGCAAACGTTCGTCCGGTTGCTCTACGCCACTGAAGAAAGTTCGAAAGAAGAGCTATTGGAGAACGTCCAAAGCGCTGCCCGCCAGGCCTTGCAGAGCGCCGCGCAGGCGCGCCTCGATCGCCCCGTCATGGACTAGATGCTTTTACTTTGCCGGCGGTAAGATACGCCCCCGCCGCTACGGCCATCAGCGCAGCCATCACTAGAAACAAAAGTTGGGAACCACCCGCCTCCAAAAGAATACCACCCAACCACGGACCGAAGACCATTCCAGACTGCCCAATATTCATAGTACTCAGATAAGCTCCCCGCATTCGAGCCGGCGCCAGGTTTTCCACCATGAGGTATCCATTCGCATACACAACGATCTCTCCCGCTGTGAGAATCAACATGGCGAGATAGTAGTGGAGCGGAAGTTGAGAAAACGCCATGAGAATAAATCCCACACACCAAACCAGCGTGCTTACGGCACAGCTGCTGTTGAGATTGAAGCGCTTCACCCAGCGAAGAAGAGGCAACGTAAAGACCACGATCAGAACGCCGTTTAGGCTGATGAGCCTTGCAAAAAGGGTGATGCCACTCTCGCCAAACACTCGCTTTAAATGAATGGGAAAAATAGTGTCTATCTGAGACACGGAAGCGCTAATGACCAAGAAAGCAAAAATGTACATCTGCAATGCGCGGTCGGATCCTAGAGTCCTTAAGACATCCTTGAACGTGTGACTTACGGCCGGACGATTGGACTCCAACGCTTTCACCCCCCATCGCGTTGAGAAAACGCTGAAACAAAAGGCGCTGATCAAGTAGACGACGGACGCAATTCCAAACCCCACCAGAGGGGCGCTGATGAGTAGGCTTGCCCCAATCAGAGGGCCCAGCGATGACCCTACGTTCACCGCAAAGTAACGCAGGTGATAAGCCTTCTTCTGCATTTGGCCCGAGGGATCTGCGGCGGAACAAACATCTGCTACGAGGGCTGCCGAAATCGGCTCAAACACTCCAAGCGCAACCCCGTTGAGTCCTAGTAAGAGGGCGTAGAAAAGCGGATTCTCCGCAAAGCCAAACAACATAAACACGGCCGCCCAAAGAAGCAGACTCCCGATCATAATTTTGCGTCTTCCCCAGAGATCGGAAAGGTGGCCTGTATAAAAACCGACGGCCGTCGCCACCAAAGGTCCCACTCCAATGACAGCGCCGATCCATTCGGCCGCCACGTTAGCGGTGGCATCCATTCGTAAAGCAACAAAGGGAATGACCATGAAAAAGGCGATGCGAATCAGAGCGGTTTCAATGATGATGTACCAAACGAGGGGCGGAAAAGGGTAGTTTTGCCGAAGCGAAGAAAGCAGTTTCAAAGCTCACCTAAAAGAAGCAGACCCTACTCTTTGCTCTTCCAGTTGCCAAACGCTATCACCAAGGTATCGCGCCACTCCCGATCACTTCCGCATCTAGTTGAATCGACGAAACAAAAACGAGAAAAATAACTTTCTTATAAGGGGCCGTGGAATCGCTTGACGCGAGATGCCGGCCTTTCTATTGCTGATACTTAGTTACGTCATGGTTGGTTTTTTGGGGGTTACATTGAAAACGTCTCTTTCTATCCGTTCCTTTCTATTTGTTTTCTTATTCTTAGTTCAAACACTCTTCGCCGCTCCGCCAGCCGTGAGAAAGGAGCACTCACTCGATCTCAGCGCGTTCGAAGGACAAACGTTCCTACAAACAATGGAAGAAGAAGAGACGGGAATCAAAGCGCACTTCGATTCCGATTACCTCTTTGAATATGAAGTCGCCGAGTGGACCACAATACAAAAAGCGCTTTCTCATTTTGACACCAAGGTCCGAAATAAGGTCCTCAAGGCTTTCGAGAAAAGAGAGGCCGGCCTACAAAAGTTGATTGTTGCTCTTGAGGGAACAACTTTTTCACCCTCAAATATCGTTCCCCTTGTCGGTAAGGAAGATGCTTGGAAAACAGGAAAATCCAAAAACGTCAGAGACGCGAACATTTTTGAAGTTTCACAGTTTATCGCAATGGCCAGTGGAGCGAGCACGCTCGTCAAAATCAATTCGAAAAACTATTATTACAACTATGGATACAAGTCGGGAGCACATAAAGATGACGTGAAATCCGGGCGAAGCTTTGGCGCGGGCCCAAACCATGCTGCCAACGACGCTTCCGACATCATGTACCTCAATGAGCTTGAAGAACATCTGAATGAAACAAAGGCGCCCAAGGCTTTTTATCAGACTTTTTTGGAAGTCCTCACTCAGACTAAAACCTCCGGCTTCAATTCCCGCAAGCTATCCGCGCTTGGACAAACGGTTTTAACCGATCTCCTTGCGATCTATACCGCTGAAAGCAATCGCCACATCATGGTTAATTTGAATCCCAAGAAGCACCCTTGGGAAAACGATCTTGCCGAAGTCACCCTTCTCTCCGCCTACTGTGCAGCTTCGGGTAAGGTGCTCCGCGAAGATTCGTTTCGAGATGGCAACTTAGTCGAATGGTGGGCTAAGAGTTCCTACGTGAATCCCAAAACTGGCAAGAAAAGCAATCGCAGTGGCATTGGCATCACCCGTGTCGATCGGCGAAAGTTACAAAGAGCGGTAGCAGGTTGCCAACGTCAAAGCGCACCCGAACTAGTGGAAGCCGTGGAGACTTTAGTCGGAGGTAGTGGAGTCGGGGGCGACGTTTATCGCGGTGTTATGGAATACCTGAACGCTCGCAAGAACCAGAAAGAAATTGTGGCCAACGCTAAGGAAATCACAAGCGCGGTGGTGGATCTAGTGCTCGATACCCGCGAAAATGCATCAGCACTTACGGAGTGCGTGGAAACCAAGTTGGCACCTGCAAAATAAAGTTTTCCGCCAGCTTGGTAGCTAGGCCGCCATTTTTCTTGGTACCGGTCTTGCCCTTTTTGAGGGGAGCCACCGGCTTGAAAGAGTAGTTCGGATCGCTTGGGTGCGAACTTCGAAGGCATGGTAAAGGACATAACTTACAGAAACGAGTGTTCCAACTGCTCCCCAAAGCATTAAAACGTTTTGAGGACTCATCGGAAGTTTTTGTCCACCACTAAGAAACTCTACAAGAAATTGTCCGAACAAGGCCTGAACGATGATCAGGGAAAAGCTAAACTGCGAAAACGTGGTGAGAAAGCGACGGACCCCTGCTCTGTTTCTAATTCTCACTTGAGAACAAGCGTACAGAAATAGACCCATCGCCATCGCTACGACCGCAAACCTGCCCCCTTTGGAACTCCAATCCGCGAGTTCATTCATTCGGGAGAAAAATAAGGAAACGCCTAAGAGTAAAGCGCTGCTCGCTGCCAAACGAACGCGCGCCGCTTTTGTTTTTACAGGAAAATGATCGGTAATGACTCGAGCAACCAAACCCACACTCCACAAAGCGGCCACCCAAAACAAAGGAGCACCGAAAGTGAGAGAACAACCCAAGGCGATGATAAAGAGAGAGAAGCTGACCCCAAAGCTCTTGAAATTTTTTCTCACTTGCAAAGCCTGTGCACCTAAACCGAAAAGGAGGTAGCACCACAGCAGAGAAACGATAGCGGGGAGGAGAGTAAAGAGTTCCGATCCCATTCCCAGAAAAGTTGAAGCAACGAGATAAAGAGCTAACAAAGGGACAACGGGAACCGTCACTCGGGTTGCGCGCGCCAAAAAGTAATGCTTCCAGGAAAACTTTCCATTGAGGGCCTTACGCAGCTCGTTTCCCCCAACGAGAAACCCGCTCAAACAAATCAAAAGCCACAGCGCTTGAGTCTCGAATCCTAGAAAGAAATAGTTCGACCAAACGGAGAACTCCGGCACACCTTTTACATCCTGAAAATCTTGGATCAGATGGGCGCGCGTTGTCCCCACGCAGATGATCGCGGCACTCCCTGCCCGAACCCAATCCAGAAATGGTTTCCGAGTTTCCATAAATAGGGCTAACGCGCCCTATCGTATTTATCGGTAAACATTTCAAAAGCTTAATGCGCGGCATTACGCCAGTCCTACGCTTTCTAAATAGCTGATTTTATTCATCGAGGTGAGACACAGGTCGTGGAGTTGCCAGTAATCTCTGCGGTAAGTTTTTCGGAAGAATGAGTGAGGATTAGCGCCCACTCCAGGGAATCACACCGTGGGGCGTGCGCAGTTCATTCGGGCGTTTCGTTTTCGAAGGACGCACGAGCACCATGGCGGAACTGGTTCCACAACTAGTGGTACTCGCAAGATGGTACTCCGTCGCCATATCAGGGTTCGCGGTAGGGTGGCAGTCATGAGGATTACTTAAACCTTCTGAAGGTTTCCACTCGCACTGTTGTTTTACGCGTGCTGGCCTCCCCAGTCGCACCGTTCCTCGCGTAGGAATGGTGATGTCTGGTCCGGTGTAAGCATCGGGTAAAGTACAGGTAGTGGGAATAAAGAAAATTCCTATCCGCGCGGATCGTCCCAAACCCCGGTTCAATTGTCCCTCACCGCATTCCCACTTCAAATGAGTGTAACCATTTTGACCATGGGAGGTTCCGTGAGAGTTTTGCACACGAGCAATGAGTTCGCCTCCATCGTGATACCACCCGACCACATCTTGCATATGATTTCCGCCAGAGTTAATGGCACTGCAGCTGGTGATAATTCCTCCCGACTGAGAAATTGACTTGATTGTCACGACCGCGCTGCTTTCAAATTTGAGCATATTAGCCATAATGTCTTCCACGCGCGGGCCAGTTCTTTGACTTTCCGGAATGGCACGAGAGTAATTAAGAGAGTTTCCCACGTAGGGCGCCTGATGAAGTTTGTAGTCCATCGCGTCTGTCCCCATACTGAATTTACATTTCGAATTTCGTCCTTGATACGGATCGCGCTCTTCAAAGGGAAGGCCATACTTCACCGCAAAATCTGGTGCGGTCATGTATCCACCGCTGCAACTTCCGTGATTCGCGCAACTAGAAATGAGTGTTTGGGTGGATAACGGAGCATTCACCCCAGTCCACGACAATACCAGCTGCTCGAGATTCGCCCGCGTCGCCTGAGCCCAACAGTCCCCACACTCCTGACGGACAATGCGAATCATTTCTGAGTTGTCTGACAAATCCCATCTTTCAGGGAGATTTGCTTTTTCTTGGACTGTTGCCGTAATCCATTGTGCGCCTTCTTCATACGGCCAAGCCGGATCGTAGATGAACCCGGTTTTTTCTGGAAGAGGTTTGAAAAAATATTCGTCCAGCTCGATCTGATAACGGCATCGATTCTTGGCCGCTTTGCGTGCCCCCTTGACGACTCCTTCACCGCAGTTTCGAATGTGTTCAATGAGTTCTTTTTTCGCGTCTGGGTATCTGTCAAGATCAACACCTACTGGAGTGACTCTTTGTAAGAGCCTTGATGAAACGGCTGAGAAAGCAGGCACAGAAAAATGAGCAAAGATGATTACTAGGAATAGTGATTTCATGGATGGTGTGGGTTGGACGAAAGTATCTAGTAATATATTACCCCGAATTTGCCGCCCGCTCAGCTTTCTGAAGAAAGAGTGTTAACCAAACTGAGGAAGAATCTGGGTTCCCAAAGCTGTTGTTTTCTCAGGCGAAAGAGCAATTCCCGAGTGAAGCTCCTCGGTGTCGCTTGACCCCATGCTTCAAGACCATTAAGTTCCTCCGCAAATTCCATGCAACAACCTCCAAGACATAGAAAAAGCGCGGATCACACACTTGGGATAAGTGTCGGTCTGCTCTTCTTATGGCTGGTGAGTCCGAGTCTTGCTCAGGAATGTATCCCGTTACTCGTCAACGTCAGACCGTTGGTGGGCCCGGTCGATGCCGCCACTCGCCCTGTCTTTACTATGTATCAGGAAGGATTTCCGGACACGAACCAGGTTGAAACCTTCGGAGTCGATTGGTCTTTTCTCACTAAACCTTTCAATACCGAACGGGGTGGAACGATTGTCGCGCTCCATGAGAAAAAGCCAATAGGCTTCGCGGTAGTGACTCACCTGGATGAACCCGACGACGATGTGTTTTTTATAAATTTAATTTATGTCGCGCCTGAGTTTCGCTCGCGCACTGTGGGACGCCAGATCTTGAAGTCGATTGAACGGCTCGCTGCGCAGTGGAATACCAGTGCAATCACGGCCCAGAGTATTCCTGGCTTTTCCGATTTTGATAAGTTGTTGCGGCAATACGGATTTGATCATGTAGAGGGATCTCCTCTATGGCGCTTGGATGTGGCTCCCTTAGATTTTACGTCCCTTCTTGGGATGAATTCCCTACAAAGAGCTGTCTACTTCGATGAAGAAATTCGTCGGGACGCGCCTCGTTAGTTCTTCTTGGGTTCTAAGGTTTTTGACATGACCACGAACTCTAAGTCTTTCACCCTCGGTAAACCCATTCGATCGTTTCCATAAGGGAACGGTTCTCGTCGGCCAGTATCAGAATAGCCACGGCGCTCGTACCAGGCGATCAACTCTTTTCGCTTTTGAATCACCTTGATCTCAACGGAAGTTGCTTTCCATTCTTTGGCCATCCAAGCTTCAGCTTCAGCCAGAATGACGGAACCTAGTTTTTTGGACTGTAGATCGGGGCGCACAGTCAACATACCTAAGTAGTTTGAACGCATTTTACGTTGCAGTAGCACACATCCGATCAATTCTTCATCTTCTTTAAAAACCAAAAGAGCCCCAGCAGGATCGGAAATGATTTCTTCAACAAACTGCGTATCTGTTCGTTGCCCTCCGAGGAAATCCGCCTCCGTGGTCCAGCCCTTTTTGCTCGACTCTCCTCGAAAAGCCGAATTGATGAGAACCGCTAAGGCGGCGGCATCCCGTTTTTGAGCACGATAAGAATTCACATAACTTTCCTAGTTGAACAAAGTTAGACCCCGCAGAAGTTTGCGTGATCTTAGTTCAACTAACCTGGCGCCTATTTTATCATTGGTGCGCTCTTTTGATCCTATCTACTCGCCTACAAATTTAACCCCTTAATTTGTAAAGCATTCCGCCTTGACGAACTCGACCGAAGCCGTTTCAGTGTAAAGCACATTCGTTGGTGGGTGTCGGGCACTAAAAAACAACCCTTAACACAAGGAGAGGTTTCGTATGAAAACTCTAAGATACTCACTTGCCCTGTTCGCGATCGTAGCGCTTCCCGTTTTTGGGAACACTGCTGATAGCCAAACACCCAACGCAGCCGCGGAAACTTCTGAGCTGCAAGAACAAGCAAAAACAATCTCGCAAGCCGCACCGATTGACACAGCCATGGTGAAAGAAGTTCAAGAAGCTCTCAATCAGAAAGGTTTCGGTGTAGGCAAAGCTGATGGAGTTCTCGGCGCTAAAACAGCGGCTGCGGTATCCAAGTTTCAGCAAGCGCAAGGGCTGGATGCAACAGGTGCGATAGACCAACAAACAATTGTTGCTCTTGGAGTGAAAGTCCCTGGTGACACGACGGGAGCTTCACCGATTAACAGCGGCGCTCCTATGCAGCCGGAAGGTTCGCTTACTCCGGATTCACAAACCGCTCCTGTTACCGAAACGCCCTCTGAGTAAGAGAGGTTTGCATGCGGATTCGGCACGCACCTGCGCGCCAACGACCTATTTGAAGAAGGGCACCTCGCCTCCCCCGGGAAGCGATGGTGCGCCTTCGACCGCATTCTGTTCCAGATTCGGCACACCCTCATTTAGCCATATCTATTTAATATTACATTCATTTTTAGCGAGCCTCTTGCTTATTGCCCCTGCTTTGGGGTATGACACTGCGTTCCATAACTAATTTTCAGCGCACCTTACAAGATTTGGCAGGGAAAGACCCGTATCCGTTCGCACGCCGTTAGGCGTGCGCTGCCTTCCGTTTGCGAGGTGACACGCGCCCGATTTTTGAAAGTGAGCGAGTAAAAATGGAATTCAAACACCGCATGCTTCCTTCCACTGTGGAGCCGAAATGGGAATGGGAGTACCTCGCCAACGAAACGTATGAAGGGGAACGTTGCATCGTTCCCCTGTTACGCTCCATTGTTCGCGATAGTCGTTTACCCAACGTATTTGCCGATGACCTCAATAAGCAGATTGAGGAAGAGGTTGAGCATGTTGGCTACTACAACGAAGTGATCGGACAGACGCGCCTGATTAGCAGTGGTTACGGAAGCCGACTCACTGCCTATGTCAAAAGACTTCCTTCCAATGCGTTGAAACTTTTCACTCTGCAGGGAATTTTGGAAGGAATACAGTTGGGCACACTCGAGTATCGCGCCGAAATGATCCGTCGATCCCCTTCGGATTCTGTCGACAAGCAAGTTCACAAAGATGAACTAAAACATGTCTCACTGAGTTACCGTCATTTTAAGGAACTTCAAAATGTAGAGGGTGTCCGCGAGTTAGAAGAGTTTAAAAACGTCGCCCGCTCGGTAAATCAGATTTTTTTAGACGCGCTTCATTCGCATATGATCGCACAGCTGATCCGTGCCAATCATGGCGTCCAAGTTGACCCTCGTTCCATCGAGAGTTCGCTGGCACTAGCTTATTTTAGAAAACAAAGCGCACATACCATTATGCGCAATCGACAAGAGTTTTTAGACGCCTACTTCCGGGCAGCCTAAGTTTATTTTTTGACGAGGGTGACGATACCAATCGCAATAAAAAGCAGACCGGACATCCATTTGAGGATGTGCGGAGACAATATTGCGCCTAAACTTTTTCCGACCAAGACGCCTACGACCCCCGCAGCCGAGAGACCTAACACCACACCGATTAGTACAGGTGCGATACTTTTGGCGCCCGCGCCGGCAGCAAGAGCAACGAACTGCGTCTTGTCACCTAATTCGGCGATAAAGATGGTTGCGAAAGTTACGAGGAGAAGTCGGTAATCCATGGTACACCCACACTAGGTTTGTAGAGAGAAAGGTTGTCAGCCTTGACTGCGCAACAGGTCGGAGCGTCTCCAAAGTGTGACAGTTTTGATCTGAAGCCCCGCTCATTTAACTGGCACGCCCTTTGCTCTATGAAGCACCGTAGGACTTGCAGCCGAGTAGATATTGCAGGAATAATAAGAAGGAGAAAAGCGAAATGTTGTTAAAGAATCTCGTAATCGGACTTAGCGTTTTAATCATGGCATCATGTGCATCCACAAAATCCATTAGTGGCGAAGAAAAGGTCTCTAAGAATCAGGAATACCTCAAGAAGACCGGGGAAAAGCTCGCCTCAGCACAGGAAGAGTTAGAAGATTTCCAAGATACTTTGAAAGATCTTGAGTCGAGTTTTAAATCGTCTGATGTTGATGGGAAAACCCGCGATGAAGCCATCCAGACAGTTCAAGTCCTTAGCGCGAACATCACCCAAGCACGCGGCACCATGGAAAAGTTGCGGGTAGAAAACCGTGCCGCCAAAGCCGATCTCGATCGACGCTTAAAAAATGCGGCTTCTGAGAATCAGAAGATGATCGAAGGCGAATAGATTCCGCCAACGCCCTACAAAAGGACGCCCACCGGAAAGGTGGGCGTCCTTTTTTTTAGCGTAGTAAACGTCTGAAACCCCTCATTTTTTAGCTCTCGCCAAGGCTTCGTCCTTTACCGATAAGAATATGGGTTTCCGTATGAAGACTAAGCGCCACAGAAAATCCATATCTCAGGGTACCTTGCGCATTCGCAGCGTGCCTTTCGGTGCGCGCACACTTGCCGCGTTTGTTGTGACAGTCTTAGCTGCGGAACTCCTGGTCGGCTTCCTAGTAAAAAAGGGCGTTATCTTGAGCCCTTCTTTAGAAGACTACGTTGAGAAAAACGCTCGTTTCATTCAAAAAGAGCGCCCCCGTATTTGGGTATTGGGAAACAGTACACTTGAAAATAGTGTGGACCCCGAGGCCTTTAATCAAGCGATCGGAACCAAGGCATTTATCTCTCCTCACGGTGGAGCCACCATCGACGGTTCCATTGCGATGTTCGAGTACTACCTGGAAAAAACTCAGCTAACACCAGAAACAGTTGTCTTTCTTCTTTCTCAAGATGATTTTAATCCCAATGGAGCCAGAGCCATTCGTTCCAAGACGTACCAGAATCGGACGTGGCAGAAACCTTTTTTGGCAAGAGTTTCTCAGATTCACAATATAAGTGAGTCAGCTCCCATTCAAATCAGAAATGCGCTTCAAAAACTCAAACATGGAAAATTGATAGAGGACTCATTTGCCCCCTCCCGAAAAGAAACAGAACACCTCGAAACACTGACAAAGGACTACGCGCTAAGTCTCAAAGCATTTTCCCATATTCCACGACTCAAAAAGCAGTACAGAATTCCCAGAATCTATGTCGCGTTCGTTCCTGTGACAAACTGGTTTCGCACCTGGCATGAGGAACATGTTCCCGGCTATTCCTTCATACGTATTCAAAATGCGGTCCGCGCGGTAGCGCGAGCGAATCAGGCGGAATTTCTGGAGGGAGAAATCACTTGGGATAGGGACGAACTATTCCAAGATAGCTACCATATGAACTCGAAAGGCAGAGCCCTTTTTACCCCTCTGTTCGCCGCGAAACTCAAACATCGACCGGGCATCACTGAGCGGTCTCTCACTAGCACCCCTTAAATCTCAAACTTAGCTCCCAGAGCACCGCGCCGCAGTTTTTGCCTCCGTACTCTCATGCAGTAAGGTTATACTAGGTAAGCGTTCCTTCACTCTTCTCGGGAGAGATTGCTTTGGCTCTACTAAATGAAACAATTGTAATCTGGGGTTCCTCTGGCCACGCCAAAGTATTGGCTAGCTTGGCAAACGCAGCTGGGTACCGCGTGGTTGGGTTTATTGAGGAAAACCCGAAAGAGTCGAAATACCTTGGGCTACCTATCGGAAGCCTAGAAAACTGGGAGCACGTAAGCCATTTTGTGGTGGGGATAGGAAATCCAAAATGGCGAAAGCTAAAACATCAGCAACTTAAGCGCGCCGGAAAATCTCTCACAACTCTCATACATCCAAGCGCAGTTGTGGAAAAGTCGGCATCGGTCGGAAAAGGAAGTGTCGTTTTAGCAGGCGCCATCGTGGGTGCCGGAGCCCACGTAGGAGAGGGCTGCATACTCAACCACGCTTCTACAGTAGACCATGATTGTATTGTTCAAGACTTCGCTCACATCTGTCCCGGAGTAAACCTAGCCGGTGATATTCTTATTGGTGAGGGGGCGTGGATCGGAATCGGAAGCTCAATTATCCAAGGTTTGAAGATAGGGGCGTGGACAACTGTCGGCGCAGGGAGTGTGGTCATCCGAAGCCTAGAAGCGAATAAAACCTACGCGGGCGTACCTGCGAAACTCATTCGCTCTGCTGAATACTATGGCGCCCCCGCAGGGGAAGCGGTCCGATCCGATTGGGGCCCGGGCCTTGAAACCGAAACCTAAGCAAGAAAGCTAAACTTTTCGATCACCTTCAGCAGATGTCTGATTTCTGAACTCATGAAGATAATGCACTGACCCCAACAAGGCCCCCTCCCGCACGATTGCATCGGGAAAAGAAATATAGAACACGCTTCCTTCATCTAGCTTCGATTCAACCCAGATACGGCCACCTAAATGTTCCACGATCTTCTTGCAGATCGCTAGTCCCACCCCATTGCCAGGGAACTCATCTCTCGAATGCAACCGCTGGAACGTTTTAAAAATGCGTTCATAATACTCTTCCGCAATCCCAAGCCCATTATCCCGAACATAAAATGCATTCTCGCCCTTGTGCTTACCGAAACCCACCTCAATTCTTACTGGCACATTCTGACGTCGATACTTAGCCGCATTACTCAGTAGGTTCAAAAATAACCTGCTAAGCTCGGAGCGCTCCGCCCGAATGGAATAACCCTCTACTTTCCATTCGATTTCGACATCACTTTGCTTCAAAACGGAGTACATATCTTCCGTAACGATCTGCGCGATTTCACTCAAACTGACATAGCCTGGTGGAGTAGCCTTCGACCTTCCTACTCGAGAAAGAGAAAGTAAATCATCGATCAATTCTCGTGCACGACTCGACCCATTCACAGCAAACTGAATGTACTGCTGAGCGTCCGAACTCAACTTCCCCTCCGTGTCCTTCTCCAAAAGTTGGCAGTACGTACTAACCATCCTTACAGGCTCTTGGAGATCGTGCGAAGCAATGTAAGTAAACTCCTCGAGTTCGGCTACCTTCTGTTTTAGCGCCTGATTGGTTTTTCTAAGGTCTTCTTTGAGTGTTTGAAGAGTGGAAATGTCCTTCGAAATCACGGAGCAACCCACCACAGCGTCGGAGGCATCTCGCACCGGCGAAACGGTGGTAAGGACGGGAAAGTGCGAACCATCTTTACGCTGCCGAACGCTCTCCAGCATCGCCAGGGATTCTCCGTTTCTGATTTGTTTTAGAACTTGAGAGAGTTCTTCATCGCGACCTTCGGGAAGAATAAGAGAGACCGAACGCCCAATGACTTCTGCCTCCGAGAACCCAAAGCTCAACTCGGCTCCTTTGTTCCACGTCAAAATGTTACCATCCAAACCGAAAGAGAAAATGGCATCGCCTGAGTGCTCAACAATTGCCGTCAACCGCGAACGGTATTCTCCGATCTTTGCTTCGGTTTCGCGAACCAGACTCAAGTTGTATTCGCTTTCGTAAAAAGCCGCGCCTAGGCTGCAAGCCATAACGGAAAGAATTCCCAGATAAGACTGGGCAAGATAAAGAGGCGCCAGAAAACTGTCCGTAGCAAAGGGGCCAGTCCCTGCCGCTGTGGCTCCCCAACAGAAGCAGGCTACAACGAAAATACAGAACGCCCCTCCCCAGGCGTAGAATCTCTTTGCTGCGAGCAGCGCTACCAAAATGGGCAGATAGGTGATGGGAAAGGTATAAGAGGTAAACTCACGGCTTCCAAAAATTAAAACGGAAACGACGATGGTGAGTGCCAGCAGCTGAACCGCCTCGCGCGAAGCCGATGAGTCCCACTGAACTCTTTTCATGCTGGGCCACGCCAAAACAAGTGGGGCTACGATGAGAATCCCTACACAATCACCCAACCACCAGTGGCGCCATGATTGCACAGCGATAGCGGAGGGAAGAATGCCGCTACTCCAAAGACTGAAAACCCCGATGGTAGCGGACACCACGCACACCACCAAAACCAAACCCGAGAAAACCAACGAATCCCGGACAGCTAAATACGGAGGCCGGTCGTTCGTCACCGACCTTCCTAAGCGGTTGAGAAGCCAAACTTGCAAAGAGGATCCGGTGGCGATTCCCGCGGCAGCCGCCGCGGCTACCAGTGGGTGATTCGCCTGCGCAGTCGGCGGAAGTACGTTTAGCAGAAAAGAAGAGAGCCAAATAGCGGGGACAACAAAGTTCCCCCAATGCCACACGGCGAGCAGTGCTATGCCAGACGGGAGCCATACCGCCGTCGCGTAGCCAGGCGCCGCCGCAAGCATCAGGCCGAATTCGCCCGTAATGAAATACGCCGCGAAGACGACTACAAACTTCCACCAATTGTTCCTCGCGAAAGGAAACACACGACCTCCTCGCGAAAGTACTTGTAACAAACTAAACCAATCTCCCACAAGCTGGAATTCCTCAGGAAAAGTCGCATCGTGAGTGCAACTGCGTGGCATGATCCATGCACAATCTTCCTTCCTTGAAGGGGCGCCAAGCCCGGCGCTATGTCGCTGAGATGAAACAGTATTATTTTACATTGATGCATTCTAATACAGTTTGTTCCTCGCGCCTCTTCTCGCGCGCCCTGCTTCTTCTCGTCTTTTTTACCCTGCAAGCAGCCCCTTCTGAGCTCGGTGCTGCGGATCAAACAAAAGCTCCGCGCATCGACTGCACCAGTTTTTTGATCAGGCGTGAACTGACTCCCCCTGCTTGGGACAGCGACTATTTTTCCCCTTCTTTGGTAAAAGACGAAAGCCGTGCCCGAAGACTGGTAGACATCGTGAACGACAACGAAATTGCCCGCTGGGAAACTCACCGTTTTTTGAGCTCCCTCACGGGAATATCCGAGAGTGCCGGCAAAAGTGTAAAGCAACTGCTTGATGACCATGCGCCGGTGAGAAAGCTTTATTATTCATTGCGTGACAATGTCACACCTTACTCCTCCCGGTTCACCGAACTCGCACAGTTTGTTCACGACAATTTACCTGCGCGAGGCCTAATCGCAGATTTCGGAGCGGGAACGGGCACCATGAGTACCGCTCTTATTTTGGCCGCTCCACAACGTTCTCTTATCGCGGTCGATTTGTCTTCTGAGCGCCTACTCCTTGCGGAAAGCAAACTACGCTTTATTCGTTACCGCTATGTCGTCAACCAGGGTCACGCTTTAACGCAAATGGATCTCACCGAGGAAGGCGCGGAAACGCTGGGTGTGTCGTTAAGTGGGGCCGTGATGAATGATGTGCTAAACACCATTCCTCCGCCCGATCGGCTGAGGGTTCTCAATGGCATTTATGCCAGTCTATTACCCGGTGCGAGTTTCATTCTTTGCGATCCCAACGCACACCGTTTAGCCAACAATCAACAGCTTAGAGATCGCCTGATGACCGAAACCCTCAGTGCCGTGGAGAATAACAACCGACTGACTGAGTTTGAATTTGCCCTAAACGCTTACATTGAGCTCGAACTCATAAAAGAACGGGCGCCACTTTTTCTGACAACGCAAGAAGTTGAGCAGCTTTTCACGCTGGCCCGTTTTCGTATGACCAGTTCCCGAGTGGAATTTGAACACTCGACCTGCTGGCTTCTTCAAAAACCCCAAAACTAAACTTCTCCAGCAATCCTAACTCACTGCAACATAGACGCTACTAAACCCTCATTTTTGAGAGAAACGTCGCAAAGCGGCGTGCGGAATTGCCCAGCCAGTGAGGATCACCTGTTAAGACGGAATGAAAAGCCAATTTTCTGCCGATAAGGGCTTATGGGATGATGAGGTCAGGGCGTTGTGCGCCCTCCACCTTGATACGCACCTACGGATCCTCCCTCTTTATTATGCGAATTGTTCTTCTCCTTATTTCCTTGGTAGGGAGTACCTCAGTCTGGGCGGACGGCTGCGAGTACAAAGCGCAAGACATGGCCGGCCTCACAGTAAGAAACGGTTATGTCGATTTCATTCATCCAACCAAACTCGCCCCCCTTAAAGACTCGCTTCCTCTTGTAGTGGATACCGACATCAACACGGCCATGCGCTCCCCCGATACCATGTGGTACGACGAGGACTCGATGGTCTTTCTGTATCAAGACTCGGCAGAAACCGTCGTAGGGGGCCGAGCAAACTGCGTCGGGCGCGAAGTAGGTGAAAACAATGCTGACAACGACGCCATTCACAAACTGGTCAACTATTTCGGACCTGACTACCGTTTCAAGTTTCCTTTCCGCACTGCCGCTGGGACCGACAACGTCACCAACAAACGGGTGATGAACTTCTGGGCCCCTCCCAAGAAAAATGGTTCGGTACTCCCTGTTAAATGGTGGCAACCCACCTCACGTGGGCGCTGGCGATGGACCTTTCCCGTGGGCACTCTATTTGGTGAAGTTCTCTATCTGCAAGGTCCCGACGGACGCTGGTACGTATTCGAAATACGCACTCGTAAACGCTACCGAGACGGTTGGGCCACCAATATTTTCCGTCCCTTTCCCACCGCGCAAAGTCTAGTCGAAGGCATCCAGCGCGTGAAACCCAACTGGTTTGAAAGTTTAGAACTGTGGAAGTTCGTGCAGTACTTGCAGAATAAAAACACACTCGTAAAGCACCGTCTTGTGTCCGAAGCCTACGGAAAAGTATTTCCGCCCATCGACGGCGCGCTAGATATACTCCCCGAAATTTCCGACACTCAACTTATCCAAAAGCTCTTGAGCGAAACACCGTTTGTTTCCGCCGAGGGGAAAATCTGGAAAGAAAATGGTTCGCTAGAAACCTACGCCGCCTCATCGAAAGCCAACTTCTCGATTGTTCCCAAAGGCTACGAAGCCGGGATGATCGCGGTGAACGAAGTCTCCTGCCGTCGCTGTCATTCTGAAGTCGGGCGTACGCTCGCGCATTTCGAGTGGGACGTGCAGCTTTACGGAGAGATGTGGGGCGAAGACGAGATCTTCACCTGGCATATCTTTGAACCGAACCGTTACATTTTTGCCACTTTCGACGACGTCGACGGAAGCCGCAAAGTAAACCCACGCTTCCAACAAGCGGGCCTCGTTAAAAAAGAAAAACCCAGCGATTCGGATCCTGATTACAAAGCCATGCCGACTGTTTACCAACCTGTCGACCGAACAAGCTCAAAAAGGAATGCTCGCTATGCTAAATAGACGCCGTTTTCTAGGAAGAGTGTTGAGTGTGGGTGCCTCCGTGGGTGCATTGGGCTTGGTTCGTTGTGCCGGGGATGCGCCTTTGGAAAGAAGCGACGACGGCTTATTCACCGATCGAAATGAAGTCATTCTTTATGACTGTCACGCGATGGCGCTCTATTTTGACGGCGGCTTGGGTCCTAAAACGGGCGTGATTAAAGTGGACTACATTCTTGGTAACGCCCCAGTCGAGATGGAGTTCTGGCACGGACACGGCGGGAAACAACATCGCTTCACCCTACTACCCGAGCACTATTTGCAGATAAAGCAGCTAAAGAAAGTAACCATTGAAACCACCCAAGTCGATGGACACGCGCACAAACTTTTCATTGATTTTAATGATTCCAGATGGCGCGTTGCTGGCGCTAAGCCGATTGCGGTACCACTCGGCCTGATTCGAGTTTAATCCCATGAAAATAGGGGCCACCGGTCTTATCTTCGTCATGGTTGCGGCGGTTGCCGTCGGTGATTCTCATTACCCCCTCAACGCTTCCGAACAACTCGCGGTTGAAAAGATCCGTACCTACTGCCAGGCCTGCCACGGCGTCGGTGAACTACGCTTCATTTACTCAGAAGTAGACGAAGAAGTTTGGGACTACATTCATAGTCAGCCCAGTCCGAAATCCAAAAAACTTTGGGCCACCGCGATTGCCGAAGTGCTTAACTGGCCCTCCGAGTCGGCCCCTCCCTTCTCCAAGCCGATTTCTCCGGACCAAGACTGGATGCCCAAGGGGATCAAACGCCTTCAAATGGCGGATGATTACGTGGGCGGTGTTTCTTCTCGTCGCATCATTCTCGAGAACCTGAAAAAGCACTTTAACCCTGACGAACCAGACACGTCCGTCCCCTAATTTCTCGGATCGTCTCCGAAAAGCTTCACTCCTCGCTCACCTTTCCAGCCCCATTCCATGGCACAAATTGTGCACAATTCTAGATCATTTAGTGTGGGACTTTTCAGAAAGGAACCAAAGATGTTTGCTCAGCTACGCGACTACAGTCATTTGTTGGGGAATTTAAAGGGAATTAGCGACGTCCAACTGGAGGAGCATTTCACGCTCTACGAAGGATACGTGGAATCGCTTAACACTATCACCGAACAACTCGAATCGATGGGGAAGGACAAAAAAGGAAACTACGCCTATTCCCCTTTTGCGGAACTCAAACGCCGTTTCCCGGTGGCCTACAACGGCGTCTACTTACATGAACTCTATTTCGATAATCTTTCCTCGGAAAAAGGTGAGCCCGACAAAACTTTTAATGAAGCGATAAAAAAAGAGTGGGGCACCGTCAGCGCGTGGAAGGAAGATGTTTGTGCGACAGGAATGGCGGGGCCAGGTTGGGTCATCACCGGTTATGAACCTACGGCGAATCGCATACAGAATCTACTGATTACCGAACACCATATCGGCTGGCCGGTGGATCATGTCCCCATCATGGTGCTCGACATGTGGGAACACGCTTTCTTTTTCGATTACAAGACCGATAAAAAAGCGTACATGAACGCTTTCTTTGACAATCTTGATTGGGATTTAGTTAACCGCCGTTTTGAAGCCGCACAGCACGTAAAAGGCGTGTCGGCAAAGCGCGTACAATACAATCACGCTGTCGGAGCATAGCGGCCGCAAACGCGGCCCGGAGGAACATATGAAAAACTTGGTACTCGTTCTCATTTTGCTGTCCCCACTTTTATGGGGTAGCTCTTGCTCAAAAAGTCCAACCCCTCAGGAATTAGCGGCCAAAAAGGACTGGTCCACCGCTCTGAAATCTACTTGGGACGTGGGACATGAAAAGAAAGAAACGCTGAAAAAGAGTCTTGAGGGCTATGCAGCGGAAATGGAAGTCGAGCTCGGACAGCTCAAAGGTAAGGTGGATGAAAGAAAGGGTGAAGCGAAAGGTCAGTTGGAACTGGTCACTGAAGAAATTCAGGGCAACATCTTGCTTCTTAAAGACCAAATCGGATTAGTGGAAAGAAGTTCCAAAGAAGAGTTTAATCAAGCAAAATCCAAAGCGCAGAACGCAGTGGATTCAATTCAGTCCGGTTTCCAAAGGGCCTGGGAAGGCCTCACAACCGACGATGTTCCAGCATCGTAGTTTAGAACGCTTGGAGGCTGGCGTTTCTTAAGTCATCGCAAAGTTGTGGGGTCGGCTCCTCGAGCTTGAAAAGTGAAAACTCATAGGGCGTCTGTGGATTAAACCAAGAAATCACAAATGGCACTTCTCCAAAGGGAAGTTCGGGAACATCTCGAAGCGGAAAGGCCTTCGGAAAATAGTGCCCTACCAAGTTCGCTAGTCCGTTGCCCCCGTCATTCAGATCATAACTTGTTTGGTGCACAGACATCGACCAATCCTTCACCGGAACAGGATCCTGTTTTCTTGATTCAAGTAGATAACGAAGCTTTGCCATTCTCTCGATCGCATCGTCGGTGAGGCCTATGGTGTCTGCCTTGTTCTCTACCTCAGCTTCTTCAATGCCCAACTGCTTGGCTGATTTTCTGATTCGCCGCTCAAAATCATGAGTGATTTTAATCCGCGTATCTTGAAGCACAGAGGCGTAACTTTCTGAATGTCGCAGGCGTTGGGATACCGGCAAAAAACTCTCGGGGTCCGAGCACGAAATTAAGCTCGCTAGGATAGCGAACTTGTACTTCTCATGATCTTTACTCTCCAAGATGCGATGAGTGATGCGATCTCGATTGAGATAGTTAAGTAGATGAGTCAACACCGCGTTGGAACCAGAATGCCCGTTCACGGTGTAATAGATAGGTTTTCCCGACCAACTAGATTGCTTCATGAAAAAAGGCGAAACCAAATGCCGAAGACGGGGATTATGGGGAATATTGCGAATGAACCTCTCGAAAGAAGCGTGTTCATGCGTATCGGGCGAAATGCGATCGTGCACGCTCCCGTAAACTCCGGGCCACACATCATAAGGTTCCCAATTGGGGCGCGGGTCGCTTCTGCGGTGGCAGCGCACGCAACTCGAAGGGTTACGCTCAATAGCTGGAGGCTGCTTTGCAAAATCAACGGTAGCAAACTCAAAGCGAGCTTTAGAAGACACGTACTCAATCATTTCCACCGTGTGGTAGCGCGGGTCGGCGGGATCAGAAGATACTGCCATCAGCAGTTTTGCATCCGGCCCGTAAAAAACCAGGCGGGGGTTTTCACTAGAGGCGAGATGGTTGCTCTTAGACTCGTAAAGGCTAACGGCGTGACCGCGGTAGGCTTCGGGAAGGCGATGAAGCAGCTCGTCCACAGAGCGCGCGGGACTAGCCGGATCGGTCAGCCAGTTCTGCACGTCATTAAAGGTCACTAGGCGAGGGGTAGAAAGGCCGGGAAGGTGCGCCAAGGCAAAACTCCCCCAAAAAAGCACCCCAATTCCAAAAAACAGCCGCACCCAACTCCCACTTCAATTCCTGAATCCACTTCAATTAAAAGAGGGAGTGTTGTCAAGGGAACCAAGAAAAACTAATGCCCCTCCTTTAAAGCTATCGATCGAACGTTTTTTTTCCATTCCGCGAGGATTTGGCGCAAAGGGTTCTCTGCATTTTCGTCATCGAAACGGGAGTCCAGGTCTTCTAGAAATGCTTCATAATAGCTGGTGGTCCCGGAGCCCTCTCTGGCCATTACATCGAGTTGATCTTTCATCATCTTGTATTGGCCGATCTCGGCCTGAATCGTGTTCGTCTGATCACCTGTAAGAGACTGTTCGCTGAGACTTTTCTCTAAAGTTTTGATTTGCTGATCATAGATAAGTTGATTTTCCTGTATCAGTTTCGCTTCTCCTTCGTTGTAAAATGCTAGCGAACTCCCAACGCGGCTTACCGTAACGATTGCTACAGTTTGCCCGCGCCCACTGGGATTGATGTACAAAACGCCGGAAGCCAACGGTTCGGCTCTTGTGGTGAATTCGTTTTTTGCTCCACCCAATATAAACTGAACATGGGAGTAGTAAGGCTGAATCTTCATGCGTTCTAGTCGAGTCAGAGATGAGAGCAAAATCACCATATCTCTCTGGGGAACATCTCTGAGTACCTGCTCCAGTGCTTTTGCCGGATCGACGACCTCGACCTCCGCTGAAACTGAATATTTTTCGTGGGTTTGTGAGCTTAAACCCACAATTAGAATCCGTTGCCCTTGCCACTCTAAAAGAGCATGCGAGCGAAAGACCGGTTGCTTGTCCTTCTTATAAACAAGGTTTGCACTCACCCAAGGAAAGTTCGAGCCTTTCTCTAGTTTCTTCAGATGAGCAGTACCCACAACGGTATCTTCTATAGTCGGCGATATTGCGCTGACCTTGAGGGCATTCAATGCGGCCACCATAGCTGCTGCTTTGATTTGGTAATGGGCAACACGTTTCTTACTATATTGTTCTACAACTGGTGCAAAGGTAGTCCCAGCAGACAAGGAAAGAACTCTCGCTTTTTTTTCCATTTCAAATTTCTGCAAAGCGTTCCATTCGCGTTCGACACCCCCCTTCGGGGAGATGCTGCAACCACACGGTTCAAGTTCCAGCTGTCGATGAACGTTTACACCAAGCAGAATTCCATTTTCAGGATTCCATTTCGTGCCACCCGGATGAGTACACTGAGCCAAAAATATCAGGGGCAAGATAAAAAGTGCACGCATGGACGCTCCCAAAAAAGATGATGAAGAGTTATAGAGTATTATCGGCTACGCACACGTGATCTGCCAGAGGGATTCGCCTTCGGCGGAGGTTTACGAGGAGGGGCCTGCTTCGCCCAACCAACTAAGCCCGCGTACTGGGCCGAGAGCACCGAGTCATTAAAACGACTTTCCAATGTTTCCAGTGTGCGCGGACCGGTGAGACGTTCACGCGCGAGCCGCAATCCTGAATCGAGCGGATAATATTCCTTTGTATTAAGAGCAAACCAGGATCGGCTTGTATTAGCTAAAGGGTCGCTATAGGACTCACCGCGAGAAATGCGCGCAGGATTCTGAAAATTATTCCGGTACTCGGGTAAGGTACTAGCGATCTCAATCGCAAGATCTTCCAACGTAGGAGTCCGTTCAATTTCTTCTCTTAAGACCACGCTGAAATCACGTTTTTCCCGACGAGCGCGTTTCGTGGCGTCAACGTAGGCTTTTTGCCTATGGTATTCCACCGCATTCCTTAACAATCGAGTGGCTTTCTCGCTCTTCTGGCTGTTCTTCCAATAGAGGTTGCCGACGTTATCGAGAAGCGCCAAGCGTGCATTCGCATGCGCGTTTTCGCGCACGTCGCGCACCCGAAAATGGCCTGCTTTAAACCCGAGGTACACAGAAGGCTGCTCGGCAATCTCAGGCGGAAGGGTCGACTGCTTCCAGACCTTTACGCCACCAGAGTCAGATTCACTTGCTGAATCACCAAAGAGAGATCCTTGTAAGCGTTTAGCCTCATGCCGCCGGAAGTCAGCTACCACAGCAGAGACTTGCCGATTGGCTGCATTGAAAGGATCGGTCACCGCTCGACCCAATGCGCTGCTTGCACGAACTTGATTGAGGCCATTAAGGTACTCAGTAAACCGCTCCCGACTAAAGCCATAATTCGCTGACATAGCTGCGATTAGATGTTCGCGTCCCGGGTTGTTAGGATTGGCAAGGTCCTTCGTTCGAACCCATTGCAACGCCTCCATCGCTTCCTCAACCGAAAGCCTGTTTTTGCCCGCAACAGTCGCTTCGCTAGCAGCCATTTCATTTGTGGCAACCCGCGACTCCCCATCCAATAAAGCACGGGCATTCCGTCTCGCCTGAACTTGCGCAAACGATCCTCTTGCGGAGCGCGCGTTCGCATAAGCACCTGTCCACAGTTCATAATAAATAGCCTCCAAGTAACCATTCCAATCGCGCGTGTAATCGCGCCCCTTGATGGGACTAACTACACTCCCCTGCGCGCCGGTTGCAAAATCAAAAGAGACCATTCCCACGTCGACCAATGAATTGGCGGCGTAACCAGAGACGGCTTTAACGCCTTTCTGCAAACCGAAACGAGTGGGCACACCATTCAGTATTCTCCAGCCCATAACCATTTCATCCGCTGGAAAAGCATAGGCGGCCCGACGAGCAGCACCTGATATAAGTTGGAGCTGCTTTTGACCATCGAATAGAGCATTTCTCCCTTCGGTCATTGCCAGCGCTCCCGCATCTTGAGCATAGCCAGAAGAGGCCACCGACAGCGGATCCGTTAGCCACGGACCCACTCCCGCACGCATGAAAAGAGGCCGGAAAGCTGCAGAGCCCGCAAACGTACTCACCATCGAGAAAGTATCGTCAATAAACTGCCCGGCGCTCGGAAGGAGGGAGGCGTAACTAAAATCGTCTAGTTGAAAATCACCATCTTGATCGAGATGTTGAGGGACTCGCTTTCGGCTTCCGTCCTCGTGACACATCCAACCCAGCTCAGGCTTGCCACTCTGATCGAGGCACTGGCTCCAGCCCTCACGATCCGCGCGCTGAAACTGGTATTTAGGAACTAAAGCGAGCCCCTGACCGACGGTGGAAAAAACAGCCCCCATCTTTGCTGAGTTGTAGGCATTGTAACCGAACGCAGCTGCATGCCCAGCCATGCCTGGTACCCAACCTTGCTGAGCCAGTTTTCCATATTTGGTGAGCACTCCAGCTCTTCCGAACATCCCCATTCCGATAGGAACGCTGGCAAGCATTACAACGCCCTTCAGATCAGAGGTTAAGTTATTCTGAAAATCATCAAACGCGTTTCCTCGGTTCATAAGAACATTGTCGGCTTGCGTGGCAAGCTGTTGAGCCGCATCCCGTGCAGTGAGTCCCGTTTTTTCATTGATAACCGTATCCCCCATTTCCAGTAATGAGCGAATACCCGAAGCCAAACGATTGTCTAACGAACGGAGCTGGTGAAAAATAGGTTCTTCGCCATCCACATCCCATCGCTTAAATGGTCCCCATGAGTCGTTCTTTTCGTCCTTCGGAAAAATCTGCTTGGCTAATACGCCATTCCCCTGAAGTCTTCCCCAACCGTAGGAGCGCAATTCCGAATCGACCTCAAAAACCGAGGCTCCCCGAACAACTCGTTCTGTTTTTGAGATTTCAGCGAGCGTTGAAAGAGCTCCATCCAACTGAGCTTTTCCGTACTCAGCAACATGTTTGCCACCAAGAAATTCAATAGGAATATCCTTGTTTCGTAGAACATCTGTATTGTTCGTAGCTCGGTTATTGATACGAGCCATCTTCTCAGTCCCCGGAACGACGATGGCCCCTTCTGGATAACCTCTTTGAAGCATTTCTTCGATCATCTTATCAATGATGGCTTCAAACTGATCCTTGCGCGCAAAATGAAACTCCTTGAGACCTCTTAATGCTCTTACTAGTTCCGGATTGTTGAAACCCTTCCCGGGGCCTCGATTCAGCTCGCCAAGGTCCGCCCTCTCAAAATCCACTTGGTTTCCGTCATAGGAAAAACCGTACTTTTCCAAGGTTTGAAGAATTTCAGCAAGCCGCGCTTCTTTCTCGTGGCTTTCCCTCGCAGTCTGGGTGGCGAGAGCCCCCAACCATTTTTCCTGCGTCTTTTTGGAAGCGGCGCCCGAGTTGAAAAGATGATCCGGCCGATCGACGCTTAAGAGTGGATCGCCTAAATGAGCCATAAGAGGATTATTGATCCGATCTTCGACGGATTTTCCTCTAGATTTCGCCCTCTTTAGGGATAGGCCGGGTAATGCCTCCTGAACCGCACGTACTTGGTTCTCGAATTGACGTAGTTCTTGGAAAGCCATGAACCCGTTTTGCATAGCCCACGCTTGAAGAAGATTTTTCTGATCGCTATCCGGCATCGCACTGAAGGTTTCCCCAAAATTCTCACTCACAAATTTATAGGCAAGTTGAGCCACAACCCTATCCTGATCGTCTTGCTCTACCTGAGCATTCAAGTTTCTAAGTTTTCCCAGCTCCTCATAAAGATTGCGCTGCTTGATCTCAAAAGCCTTCTTTTTCTCTTCTCGTGCAAGATATTCCTCCAGAATGTCCTCTGAGGTTTGTTTCAGCTCTTCATAAGTCAGATCATAGATGAATTTTCTCTGCTGGAGTTCATCTCGGTGAAGTTCCGAATCCATAAATGCTTCGAAATTACCTGAAACAATTTTGTTTACTTTTTTCCGCCGCTGCTCTGCAGAAAGACTAGGGTAGTGTTTCTTAATATAGCTATCGACGGAAGCCACCAAATCCCTAGCGGATTCTCGGAAGGGATCAACAGCGCCCGACTTCTTTGCGTATAACTGCTGGCATTCTTTGGGATCCTTCTCTGGATCCAAAAAGCAGTAGAAAAGCGGCGGCATATCCTTCGGGAGTATCTTTCTCTTTAAGTCATCACTCCAGCTCGAGACTGGCCCATACTGATCAATGAGAGCGGTAATATATGGCTGAACTTTCTCGAGGAGGCGGGGATCTATCTGAGTGGGCAGTTCTGTTCCAGTCGCCAATCGGTGTTTCTCAAGTGCCTGCATATGGGCTCTGTCCGTCATTTCCTTTTCGATTGTACTTCGAATGGGCCCCACTTTTTCTTGGTAGCCCTTGTGCAACTGGCCCACTAACTCTTCATAGGCTTTCCTTTTCATGCTGTCATCTGAGCCAACAACTGGAGCAATACCCAAGTGCCGCGCCAGACGATCCATGGCGCGGTAAGTGGCGACCTGACTGTGTTCCTCTAGAAGTTTTGAAACGAGTTTTCCGTCCGCGTTCTTGTTCCGCCTGGTCCCGCTCATCAGAGAAATAAGTTCTCCCACAGCCGCCGCTTCCGCACTATCAGACAATTTTTCTTCTCTCGCCAACTGCTCAGTAAATTGAATGGCAGAATGTTGTTCTAGCACTTTATCGAGTTCTCTTCGTAGCTTCGGCGCCAAAGAATGCTCTGATGGCAATTCACCCATCTCCAAAGCCCGATAAGCTTCTTCGGCAAGTTGGCGCTCTATCTCGAATCTAGTTCGCGTAGGGTGCTCGGGCCCTGGAATAGCCAATCCTTGCGGTGGCGGTACTAATCCTTTCTGCACTAACGTCTTATAGAGAGCAGGTAAATGAGCCTGTACAAATGTTTCGATGTGGGGCTCGTTGGCTCCTAAAATCAAAGTCGTTAGTTTTGATTGTATTTGTTCTTTGGCATGATCGGCATACATGGATTGTGTCAACTGCTTTTCTAGCATTAAGAGCATCTCAACATGTTCTTCGCTTAAGTTAAGAAGTAAACGCCGGGAAGCACTCGGCAATCCTTTACCCTGCGATCGCAAAAACTGGTTGAGTTTCTCTATTGCTTTTTTCTTAAACTCCGATGCCTCGTTAAAGTTTTTCAGTTCTTCATTAAGTTCCTTAGCCGCTTTGTCTAAATGTAAGCGCCCCTCTCCGCCAGTTAGGAGACCCAGCTGAGGGCTAGTGTGTCCTCTCTCATCCACTGAATGGATAAGACTGACTAGTGCATCCTGTAAACGCGGATCAGAGTCTTTCCTTCCCGCGCCTCTTCGTTGGTGCGCGAATTCGCGAATCGCCCAGTTTCTCAGGGTCTCCAGGCCTTTTGCACTCAGCTTAGATGGTTCATTCAAGGCAATGGGTGGTTTCAGATGGCTATTCTCAAAAATTTCCGCGAGGGACTTCACCATCGCCTTTGGCAAACCCGGATCCGAGGAGGGAGACGCATCAGTTTTCGGATCGGTTTTGGGACCGTTAAACGCTTTCAGCGCCGCATGAATCGCGCTCAAGCTGGGGTTATAAATCATTTCCGCCAACTGTACTTTCGCCTCGGGGCTGAGATCCTCCTGGCGACTCATTCCCACTAGCCACTCACGGTACAATCTAGGCATTTCAAGAAGAGAGATTCGACTTTCGGCTGGAAGACCGGCTTGCCGTTGGATAGCGACAAAGTTCGCTAAAGAATCTATTTCAACTATTTTCTTGGGATCATCTTTTCGGCCACTTTCGTTCCAGGCTTCTTTCAGCCTGCTTTCTTCCTTTAATAGTTCGGGATAGGACCACCGGAATTTTCCATCCGATCGAGTGGGACTTACCACGGGTCTATCGGGACTATCTAATTCAGCCACCACATTTCCCAAAGCTTCTTCCAAAAGCGCAGTTCTTTGTTCTGGACTCAGCTCCGCGCCCAAACCAACCAGCCCATCTGGCATTTTTCCGCTTTGAAGCTGTTCAAGAAGTTCCGTCGCAGCGGGACGCAAGGCTAGCTTTTCACTCTGACTCATTCCTCTCTTAGCTGTCCGAAAACTAAGATTGGATTGAGCAATGGAAGGTTGCTTGAGGACGCCTCTAAGAAACTCATGGATGTCTTTTTCACCACCGATAATCTTCGTGCCCATGTGAGCTCGCGGAGACCATCGAGAAGACGGAGGAACATTGACGGGAGGTTTGTCCGAAACAGTTCCGGGCTGGGGGCGACTTTTCGCCTGCCGTAAAAGCGCTCGAAAATAGGTAGCGTTCTCGGTTCCCACGAGTAACTCGAGAGCCTGAGAGTTTACGGAATCCTCGGAATCTAAAAAATAAAGTAAATACAACTCATCATCCGTCGGGACATTTTTGGGATCGGAAAGTGTGTCGGCAAGGTTCTTTACTGTCTGAGTCAAGTCGCTGAGGATTTTCTTGCGTGCAACCGGATCCACTGCTCTTGCACCGAGCTTGGTGCCCGAATAATGCCTAAGCAAATCCTTAGCTTCAGCAGACAAGACATTATCAGCCGTCAGGGACTGGGCTTGAAGAGCGCTTAAGTGTTCTCGCCACTGCCCGACAATCTGGTCGGCCCATAGACTGCGCAACGAGCGGTCATTTATTCTCAACAATGAGGCCTGTGTCGTCACCGTTTTCAGCAGCGGATTAGGTTCCTTCTGAAGCCGCTCTGCCCAATGAGCCAAAACACTAAGCGAATAGACGCTCGCAGATGGACACCTTAAGGCAGAAACTAAACTGCTTAGGTAGCCACCCACATCTTCTTTTTCTTGATGAACTGGCTTAAGAATTTCAAGGCCAGCGTCACGCCGAATGTGAAATGGATCCTTTTTTGTTGCGTCGCCTTTTGGAGCGGCTTGGAAAGCGAGCGAGCAGGCATCCACACCTGAAACTTCAGGGCGACCTATCAGATCAGTACCCAAAAGTGTGCCCGAAGCAATAAGGCAAAAAACTAGACCGAGTTTTAAAAAACTTGTCTGCCGATGTTGAAAACTGAAAAACACTCGTTAC
Organism: Bdellovibrionota bacterium; assembly: GCA_041751875.1. Taxonomy (GTDB): domain Bacteria; phylum Bdellovibrionota; class FAC87; order UBA2466; family JACKAF01; genus JBGSIC01. The sequence goes on along the minus strand of JBGSIC010000029.1, from coordinate 456,103 downwards.
TCTCGCTTTGCTTCATTCTTCAGAAAGCTCAGGCACACGTTTATCCCGCATGAAAGTTGTCCTTTAATGATTGCTCACAAAGGATTGCAACGGGTATGCCACCGCAAAAGAGCCTTTTCCTTCATGAATTATTGGTTTTTTTTGTGGGGTCCGCTTAGAAAGTTGTCAGTTGGACGGGGTGCATTCTGGGCGTGCCGTGGGTCTGAGTGCGCGCAAATGGGTGTTTGCCGCAATTGGGTTTTTCCTGAGTACCGCTGTATACAGCGTCGACATTTTAACGCTAAGGATTTCGGGGCCTTGCGAGAAGGACTCTCATTCTGGCACCCACCGTTCACTTCGTTTACACAGTGACAGCCCGTATGCTGTAAGAACACACTCTTCTCTAGCCCCAACCCAGCCTAAAACCTGTCTGGTACAACGCTTGCACTTGGATCGGCCAGAGGCTTTTTGTCCACGGCCAGAGGGGCCGGGGAACAAACACCATTAGCTTTTCAAGGAACGAGTAGTAAAGATGAAACACCAATTTGTTTACCTAACGGTAGCCATCACCGTCTCTTTAATTTCTAACCCTATCGCTTTTGGAAAGCCCCGAGCAAATGACACACGTACTGAATCTCGTCCAGGAAGCGGAGGCGGCAGTGCGGCGGTACCCGCTCGGTACGATGCTCAGGGACGGTTGATCGAAGGAACGGGATCGCGTGTGGATGTTGTTCGGGAACAAGAACTTAATTTGCGCCAAGGAAGACCCTCAACAACTACGCCTGTAAACAGCACCGGTGCTCGCAATGGCCGACATGATTTTAGCGCAAATGGTCCTCATAATCTTCCTGGAGGACGTGGCGGAAACAACAGCGCGATAGCGACCACGCTTCGTCCAGTTTCTCTTGATGGAATTTTGGATGCTGCGGCGGAAGCCAAGAAAATAAAGCATGGCGTGGACATTGGAAGCCGTGCGGATGCCAGCAAAGTTTTTGGTGACGCTCTTTTAAGAGTGATCAGCGAAGATGTAGATAATGTGATGAAACAACCTGCATTTAGAGATCTCCCTAAGGATATGCAGGGACAGATCAAAACTGATCTCATGGAAATTTTTGCTTCTCAGTACAAAGAAGTACAAATGATCAACGCAGAACGGCTCGCCGAAGCCCGCAAATCTGGAGTTTCTCCTGAACTAGTAAAGTTTGACCGAGCTAACATGACAAAGAAAATCATGGAACTAGCTGAAGTTGCGACAAAGGATATCAAGGACCCTGTTAAACGAGCACAAGTCTTGAGCGACGGATTGGTATATTACTCGAAGCTTTCAACTCTGGATCAAAACAGCAAAGGCATAAATTTTTTCGATTTGGGAATGAACAAATTCATCTCCAACTTGAAGGATCTCTCAGGCAAAGAACAGGCTGGCTACTTTGTGCTTTTGGCCAATTACGCTAAAGGCTACCGCGAAGCTCGCAACGAAGGAAAAACTTTTGCTGAAGCCCACATAGCGGGAAGCAAAAGCCGCTCTGCCCTTCTGGCTGAAAAAGGAATTAACGAAGAAGATTTCAAGGCATGCCACCTGGGCTAGACCTGATTTGTTTCTATTTTTTGAAGGCCCGCTCCGGTGAATGCCGCAGCGGGCTTTTTTGATCCAACTATTGCATCGATTTCCGGCCTCAAAGCGCATTTGTGGCTCCACGCCAACACCAATAGAGAGTAAAATGTGGGCAGGAGCCCTCTTATGCGTGGCATTACATTACTTTTTGCACTTCTTTTTCTTTCCTGTTGCACCTCTTTTCCGCGAACAACAGCCCAGCAGATTGATCTTCTCGCGACATCCAATCGCTATCTGGCCCTAAAAGGGTCACTTCACCAAGCCGTTACGCAGGGAGGTTTGGACCGCGAATGGAACGCAACTAGACAGTGGTCGAACCGCGAGTCGACTCTCTATGTGTGTGGGGGAACCAACCTCATTTCTAAGACCTTCAATGTCTCAGAAAGAAAAGAAATCACTCGCAAGGCAAACCTGATGATTGAAGGCCTTGATCTGCTCGGGGTAGATGCGATTGGTTTAAGCACTGAAGAGACAAAACTGGGATACGAAGCCATTCTGAAAATGGCGCAGAATTCCAAAGATAGAATTGTTAGCACTAACCTTAAACTTAACGCCTCAGGAGGGTATCTTGCCCGCCCCTTTCTGGCGCTTCAAAAAAATGGGTTTGAGATTGCTGTGTTTGCCCTTTCAGATGGTAAGTCGGCCGACCCCAAAATCCTACTTGAAGACTCTGTACCCGCTTTTCGCAAAGCCTGGTCTGCTTTGAAGAATCGCCCCCAACTTGTTGTGCTTCTTTCCTCTCTTTCAGACGCAAATTTGAAGAGAGTTTTGGAAGCCTTTCCTCAGATCAATGTGGTTGTAGGAGGAGAAAGTGGGGAACCGAATGTCGCCGAACTCATGGGCCCCACAACTCTTTATTTGAATCCGCTAGAGCTGGGCCGCCAGTTTACTCACCTTAGCTTAAGAATGTCAGGAACCTCTGACACACGCTTTTACAATTTGCCCCGCGCCGAGAAGCTCAAAGCCTCTCTTGTTGCCTGGAAGGATCAGCTCGAGAACGTACAGGTTGATTTGGTTGAAGCTGGGAAAAAAGAAACAATCGCTCTGAAAAAGTCTGAAAAAAGATTGGTCAGTGACCTCGCTATGGCGGAGAAGATGGCACTGGAGTATCGTGCGGGCGATACCCTTTACGAAGCTACCACTGTCACACTTGACGAAGCACACAGCTCCCCTCGCAATCCCATCACTGTGCTCCTTGGTGAATCAGAAAGTGCAGTGAGAGAAGTTGCGAGCAAACCCTAACCTGCTTCGTTTTTGAACCCGACTCGCCTCGTCATCCTAAACTTTCAGTATTTTGCTATATTTACCGCTTCACACCTTGGAGAGGCACATGGCAAAGAAACTCATCGCGGGCGGTATCGGGGGCGGACTCATTTATTTTATGTGGAGCGCGTTTTCGTGGATGGTGCTCCCCTGGCACAACATGTCCCTAAATAAATTTGCTGATGAGAATGTGGTCGCCAACGCCATCCGATCCAACGCGCCCTACGCCGGCATTTACCTCATGCCCAATCCGCACAAACAGGCGGAAGGCATGACAGACGAAATGAAAGACACCGCCGAGCAAATCAGCAACGAAATGCACCGGCATGAAGCTTTCGTGTTCGCCTCGATTCGTCCGGGTGGTGTAGATTTCGAATCTCCTCTTCCGTTGATCACTTCCTTCTGCGTAAACGTACTGGTCGGCCTTATGATCACATGGCTTTTGTTGCAGGCTAAGATCACCGGCTACATCAAGCGCGTGGGTTTTGTGAAAATGGTCGCTCTCTCCGGCGCGATTTTGTGCAACATGGGGTACTGGAGCTGGTGGCATTTCCCAACCGGCTATACCTTGGTTTCCATTCTCGATGTTGGCATCGGTTGGGGACTCGCTGGGCTACTCATCGCCAAAGTTGCGGACTAGGGCCTTCCCGGCTATGACGGATGGCTGAGGTAACATGCCAGCATCCGCCTACGGGACCTGGGAATCTCCCATCACGCCCGAATCCATTGTTTCCGAGAATATTAGCTTTGGAGACTTGCGCTCTGACGCCAAGAATCTCTATTGGCTAGAGTCGCGTCCGCAAGAGGGTGGCCGCTGCGTGGTGGTGCATCGCGACCCCCAAGGGAAAATGCGGGATATCACACCGCCTCCTTATAATGTACGGACCCGAACACATGAGTACGGTGGGAGCGCCTTTTGTGTGGACGAAGAGATAGTTTATTTTAGTCACTACGCGGATCAACGCCTCTATATCGCAGACGGCCCCACGAAAATTTCGCCTCTCACCCCAGAAGGGCCCTATCGCTACGCCGATTCCTTTATCGATAGAGCGCGCAAAAGACTTATCTGTGTCCGAGAAGATCACACCAAGTCCGACCAAAACGCCGAACTCAGCATCGTGGCAATCCCGCTGGCGGGAAATTCCCACGGTGAAGTGCTGGTGAAGGGAAATGATTTTTACACTGCTCCCCGCTTAAGTCCGGACGGCAAGCAAATGGTGTGGCTCACCTGGAATCATCCTTACATGCCCTGGGACGGGTGTGAGCTGTGGTTAGCCGAACTCGACGCGAGCGGAAGGATCACGACCCAAAAGTGCATCGCGGGCGGAGTAAATGAAGCGATCTTCCAGCCCGAATTCAGCGCAGGCGGAATGCTCTATTTTATTTCCGACCGTACCGGTTTTTCTAATCTCTACCGATGGGAGGGAAACGAAGCAGAGGCTATTTACCCCTTAGATAAAGACTTTTCCCTTCCCTATTGGCAGTTCGGAATGCGAACCTACTGTCTTTGCTCGGAAGATGAAATTTTTTGCAGCTACAGTGACAAGGGTACTTGGCGCCTGGCCAGTGTGGATCTCAAAGCTAAAAAAGCTACACAGATTGCTTGCCCCTATACGGAAATTGGTCATCCGTTGTGCACGGACCTGGGTGTCTTTTTTGAAGGCGCCTCTCCTACCCGCCCTTTCGAACTGACACTCTTCCACAATAAGACGGGATTCTTTGAAGTCTTTAAGTCATCCACCAAAAAGGAAATAGCGCGGGAATACATTTCTGTCCCGCAGACCATTGAGTTTCCCACGGAAGAAGGCAGAACAGCGTTCGGCTTTTTCTATCCCCCTCAAAATTTGGAATACACCGGAAAGCAAGGTGAACTCCCTCCTCTTTTGGTTAAGTCTCACGGAGGCCCCACCTCAGCGGCGTCTAGCAGTCTTCAACTCAAAACCCAGTTTTGGACGAGCCGAGGCTTTGCCGTACTCGATGTAAACTACGGGGGCAGCAGCGGATTTGGCCGCGAGTACATGAAGCGCCTGGAACAAAACTGGGGAGTCGTCGACGTCGCGGATTGTGTGAACGGGGCTTTATACCTGGTGAAAAAGGGTTTGGTCGACAAAGAACGCCTGGCGATTTTTGGAGGGAGCGCGGGGGGATACACTACCCTTTCCGCGCTCACTTTCTCTGACACTTTTCGTGCGGGAGCCAGCTACTACGGCGTGGGCGACCTTGAAGCTTTGGTGCGCGACACCCATAAGTTCGAGTCGCGCTATCTCGATAGACTGATCGGCCCCTACCCGGAGAAAAAGAGCCTCTACCAGGATCGCTCTCCCATCAACCATGTCGACAAGCTATCTTGTCCGATCATTTTCTTTCAAGGCCTAGAAGACAAAGTGGTGCCTCCCAACCAAGCGGAAACGATGGTGGACGCGCTAAAGAAGAAAAATATCCCCGTGGAGTATGTTCCCTTTGAAGGGGAGCAACATGGGTTTCGAAAAGCAGAAAATATTAAAACCGCTCTCGAACGTGAGTACGCCTTTTACAAGCGCGTCTTTGGGTTAGAATTCTAATCACTCAATCTTTCGCATCTGTTTTTTTTCGCCCTGGCGTTTTTTTGAATCTAACCTTCGATTTTTGGACGCCTTGGAAGGTTTCGTGGGTTTGCGGCGCTTGGGGGGGCGTGCGACTTGCGCGATCATTTGCTCTAGCCGCTGGATACACTCTTCTTTATTGCGCTTTTGGTCACGATACATATCGCAACTCAAAACCACCTCCCCTTCCTGATTCACACGATTGGAGAAACGGTCCAAAAAACGCATCCTGACGCTTTCAGGCAAATAATTTGTGTCACGCACGTTCCACTTCAAAACAGCCTTGGAATTGACCTTATTCACGTTCTGCCCACCCGGTCCGGAGCTACGCGCAAAAGAGAAAACAATTTCGCTAAGAGGAACCTTCATGGATAATAGATTGTACCGCGATACCCTTTAGTGCATTCAATAAAAACTCCATTGCTCGGGAGAGGTTTCATGAAAATCTTCGCTACTCTACTCTTTATGTCTTTGTTCATCCTCACCCCCGCTTCAGCAGAACGACGCGGCCGAGGGCACAACTATTCCCACAGCACGCGGAGTGCAGTAACCAGCAATGGAGCCCCTCGCCCTCTCGCAAGTGGAAATCTTGTCACCATTAACGATCCCATCGCCCATCGCGGTTCGCAAGCGACACTCCTTTTCACACCGGCGCAGCTTGCGGAAATGAAAGCACGTCAGGAAAAAGAGGGCGTTTTTCAGCTACTCAAGACTCCCTTGAACAACGATCAAGAAAGAATGGTTTTAGCGATTAACGAGTGGCGTAGACTTAACGGCTTAAGTTCTCTCATTGTGGATCCTAATCTGATGCAGGCTGCGACCCAAGCCAAATGCAACCACGGCCACACGATGAACGGAAAATGGGGAAATGTAAGGGCCAGTGAAAATGGTTTTCGAGGACTCGCCTGGGACAACTGGGCGGGGGAGTATGCCACTCCCGAAGATGCAGTGTTTGGCTGGGGAAAAGAAAAAGTTAAATGGGGCACAAAAACTAACGGCGGCACCGGCGACCCCTTGGGAGGCAGTGGTCACAACATGCTCATGCGGGGCTTTCATAAAATGGATGGTCGCTGGACGGATGGAAAGTTTGATCGCGTGGGCGTAGGGATGTGCCCGGACAGAACCTCGCACGTCGCGTTTTTTGGCAAACTCAACTAGGCGAGATCAACGCGAATCTCATCGCCCACAACTTCTACCGGGTAGGAGCGGATATCTTTGTAGCCGGGCGCGCACAAGGCTTTTCCCGTTTCTAGACTAAAGCGGGCGCCGTGCCATGGGCAACGCACTTCCAACCCGATTATCTGTCCTTCGGACAAAGGACCCGCTCGATGCGGGCACTTCTCATCAATGGCATAAACGCGGTCGCCAATTCTAAAGAGCGCGAGCTGTTTTCCTTGCGCTTCCACGAATAGGCCTTCATCGGGCGAATCAAAATCGGTGAGGCGAGCAACCGTCACAAAGTCTGGCATAGCTTTTCCAGATCGGGTGCCGAGAGTGTGGGAGCCTGGCAGCTGTAGTTTTGACAAACATAAGCCGCCGCTTTTCCATCGACCGCTTTTTTTCCCTCCACCCAGGGAATCATTTTTTCTCCCGACTTGGTCGAAGCCAGGATAGCTCCCGGCAAGAACGCTTTTCGCGCCACCGACCAAAGCATCTCTTCTTCTTCCCCTTCTGTGATCGCAAGTTCCACAGGGTGAAAATAGGCGTCAAGCGCCACGAGCATCTGTCCAGCGGAAGTAGGATGTTGCTTCATCATGGGATACGCGCCCGTTAAACCGCGCTCTACAATTTCAAGATACTTTTTATTCTCCGTGAGTTTTCCAAGGTGCAAGAGAGCAGTAACGGCCATCGCCGCCGCCGAAGGAGTCGCCCCGTCTTGGTACTCGCGCGTGCGGGTGATGAGTTTTTCGTGGTCTCGACTGGTAAAAAAGAATGAGTCGGAGCGCTCATCCCAAAAATTTCCTACGATGAAATCACCGAGATCTTTGGCCCATACTAACCAATCCACATCGAGATCGGTTTCGTAGAGCACCACAAGTGCCTCCACTAAATTCGCGTAGTCATCAAGGTAAGCGTTAAACCGCGGCTGCCCATCTTTATAGGAGTGCAAGAGCCCGGTAGATCCTGAATCAGCAATTTTCCACATTTGCTCCCGAATAAAAGAAGCTGCCCCTTGAGCGGCATTTAAATACTGCGGATCGCCCGTGAGCTGGTAAGCCTTGGCCATCGACGTAATCATCAGGCCGTTCCAAGAAACCAAAATCTTCTCGTCGCGAAAAGGTTGGGTACGTGTTTCCCGCGCGCCGTAGAGCTTCTGCCGGCAGCGGCTCAACCAGGGGTTAAATTTCGTAACGTCCCAGTCCCATTCTTTCATCCAATCCCGGTTGGGATCGCGATAGAGAATGTTGTGGCCTTCCCAATTTCCTTCGGCTGTTACATTGAAAAGCTGGCAAAATTTTTCGCCGTCCTCGAGCCCCAGAATGGCTTCAATCTCTGCTTTCTGCCAAACGTAGAACTTCCCCTCAACTCCGTCCGTATCGGCATCCTGGGTTGCGTAGAAAGCTCCCTCCTTCGCGGTCATTTCGCGCAAAACATAATCCAATGTCTCGCGCGCGGTTTGAAGGTAGCGGCTGTCGCCTGTGTACTGAAACGCTTCCAAATAGAGCTGAGAGAGTAACGCGTTGTCGTAAAGCATTTTTTCAAAGTGCGGAACACGCCATTCGGCATCGGTAGAATAGCGGTGAAATCCGCCGCCCAGTTGATCGTAAATGCCACCTGCGGCCAACGCATTCAAAGTAAGCGTCACAACCGGCAACGGAGCACCCTTTTTTCCGCGTCGAACCGCTCGCAAACACACACGCAAATCCATCGAATGGAAAAATTTCGGGGCATGTCCAAAGCCACCATGCTCTTTATCGAAAAGTTGCTCGTACTGAACGAGAGCGGCATCAATAAGCGAGAGATCTGCCTTCTCTCCGTGTGCATGCATGTCCCCGATTTGAACGAGTGCTTGTGTGAACTCGTCAGCAGATTTCAAAACTTCCTGCCGTTTTGTTTTCCATGCATTAGCCACGCCGAGCAGAACTTTTTTGAAGCTCGGCATCCCCATGCGATCCTCCGGTGGAAAGTAGGTACCTCCATAAAACGGTTTCAGGTCTGGCGTCAGAAACACCGACATCGGCCACCCTCCGTGGCGAGTCATCGCCATGACGGCGCTCATGTAAATAGCGTCAATATCGGGACGCTCTTCACGATCGACCTTGATACAGATGAAATTTTGGTTCATCAGTTCCGCAGTCGCCTCGTCTTCAAAACTTTCCTTTTCCATCACGTGACACCAGTGGCAAGCGGCGTAACCCACCGATAAAAATATGGGGCGATTCTCGCGCTTTGCGCGTCCCCGTGCCTCTTCACCCCAGGCGTACCAGTCGACTGGGTTGCGGGCGTGTTGCAGGAGATAGGGACTGGTTTCACGGACAAGGCGGTTTTTGAAATCTTTTTTCACTGCCTCTCCAGTACAGGCATCACCTCAGCGTGTAAACCTTTCCCGCAACAGCGGCCTTCCGCGCGACCAACTGAAAAAAACTACAACAAATCATGTACTTAAGAAAACGTGCGGTAGCTATTTAATATCTTTGGTGTTTTTGGCTTAGTTTAGGCTGAGCCCGTCGTTATCTTGATCCGCTGCTGTGACGCGTGGTATAAAGTCGCACTTTACTTCAATTTCCACCCACGGTAGTCACTAGCCTTCTTTTTGGGGGTTGGGAAAACTACAACTGTTAGGAGTCGATAGTATGCGTACGAACTGGTTACTGTCTCTTAGTCTCGTCTCGCTGACCTTGACGGTCTTGGCGCTGGGCGCCCCGTCGACCTCAAGCACTCAATCGCCAGCGGTCGTGGGCCCTGCGCCCTTGTCCACTTCAACGACGTCATCTGCTTTTGATGGTCCGTTTATCACCGGCTCGATTGATATCCGACCTTCTTACTATCCTGATGCGGCAGACAGCAATGGCGTCGACGGCATCGGCACCCAGAACTCTGTTGAGCTTGGGGTGCAACTTTCGCCCAAGGTGGGAATGGCCTATAACCAGTCTTTCAACACGAACGTTTACCAAGCTAATGGCGGTAAGGACGTTGTGGCTCAAGATGGTTTTTTGCGTACCAAAGTCGCCAATATCTGGAACAGCCCCGATGAAACGTGGAGCTTGGGTTTTGAAAATCGTCTTTATGTGCCGACTAAATCGTCTGCTCGTGAAAATGGGATGGTCACGGTCGTCCGCAACTACCTCAACTTAACGAAGAAGTTTTCAGAGACCCTGAGCGTAACGGCTTCCTTAGTACCCATTGTTCATTTATACAACCGGGCGGGAAATGGTGCGGGTGTGGATGCTGCGGCGAACCCGGCTTTTGAAAACCGGATCTATTTGATCCCGACGATTACATTAGCTCCGAGGCTCACTTTGTCCTTACCCATTTTCTTTCACCAGAGCCTCAGCCGTGTGTACTTGGGAAAGAGCAAGTGGACCTTCGACCTGTGGACGTGGCCCGAGTTGATGTACGGACTTACGGAAAACCAATCGATCGGAGTGGCCTATGTTTCCGATCCTTTGAGCACGGGAAATGACGACGGTGCGTTGAAACCCACCGGCGGTGGTGCTTTCCAGCTGGTCTTTCAGGCCACGCTGTAAAGCGTCGTAGTCACTTTCAAAAGGTGACACGGATTTTAAAGCCCTGGAGCTTCAACGCTTCAGGGCTTTTTTTTGCTTACAACTATCCCTTTGTCTCTGCGCGGCAACCGATCGGCTCATCCTTTAAGTCGTGTTACAATAAAAGGATGAATTCTCTTATCATCGTGCTTTGTTGCACGCTTCTCGCCAGTGTTTCGCTTATCGCAGAAGATTCTTTTCCGGCTCCGTCTGCGGTTAAGAGAAAAGAAGAAAAATCTCCTGCGAAGAAAGCGCCGACTCTCGAAGAACCCACACCTTACATCGCCTCGCTGGATACTTTTGGTAGCGCGAAAATTGATGAGCCGAAAGTAAGAAAACTTTTGGGGAAAGATTTAGACAACTGGCTCCGTATGGGCGTCACCGGTGATCCCGCTGCCGACGTCCTTCAAAAATCCATCACGAAAAAGATTGTTGATCATTTCAAGCTCGCTTTCGCCGAATGGTCGATCATGCAGTACATCGAGCCAGGCAACCTAGCCATCCGGATCACTTTGGACGTAGTAGAAAAAAACGATGTCTCTCGTCGCATGCCTTTTCTTCCCCAACCCAAGGAAACTTTTGCTGATCCGAAAAACTTGTTAGCTAAGTGGTATGAGTACCAGGAAACCGCTCTCTCTTTAGCAGATCAAGGCGTACTGGAAGAACAAAAAATTGATTGTGAAGGCGCTTACCACTGCTTGTTCGGACACAATCACGCGAAATTGAAACCCTTCGGTGACCTTTTCAAAAAAGAAGTGGAACCCAACAAAACGGCTTTGATAAACGTGCTGACCAAAGACAAAGATGGCGACAAACGTGCGGCAGCGGCTTTCTTGCTGGCCTATCTAAAAGACGGGAACCAGGTTGTTTCGCTCATGATGGATCGCATTCAGGATCCCGATTCCTTGGTTCGCAACAACGCCCTTCGCGTGCTAGGCGACATTGCTGAATTTCGCACCGATATCACTATTCCGGTTAAACCCCTTGTACCGGTTATCGACTACCCGCTCGTCACCGACCGTTCTAAAGCCATTTTTCTACTCTCCGCCGTGCTAAATCGGCCAGGCGACAAAGCGGAAGCCGCCAAAGTCGCGGCGCTCTCAAAGGTCCCGACGATTGTCGCCCTACTAAAAAGCCAGCAGCCTAACCAGTCAGGCCCCGCGTACGCAGTCCTGCGCCGCATTTCGGGTGAACATTTTGCTCCCAATGACTACACCAAGTGGGAGAAGTGGTATGAGCGTCTTCCCGCAGCGAAGAAGTAGCTGCCCGCCCAGCCTTGCTTAGCCTCTCTTTCCAGCCTCAGACGCCGTCTGAGCTGTTACAAAGATGTGACAATCCCCACGCCATCGGCATTATAGTGAAGGGATGCCGATTCATGTCTGGGGAACCGATTACAGACGTAGCCCGGCTTCGCTAAGAAGCCAGCTCTTTGTCCCGCTCGAACAGCGGCCCGAAACCGTGCGTGAAATTCTCGCTCTGGGTTTTCAGGATCTCGTTTATCTTCACACCTGCAATCGCGTCGAGTTTTACACCACCGCCCGCGACCACTTCGCTGATACCTCTCACCTTTGGGCACGGCTTTTCGCCTACTTAGGATTGCCCGTTCAAACGTTTTATCAAGGCTTTCACTTCGAGGGAAAATCGGCTGTCCGGCACATTGCCCGTGTGGCAAGTTCGCTGGAGTCGATGGTGATTGGGGAACCCCAGATTCTAGGGCAGCTAAAGGAGTCGCTCGCCTGGACGCAGGACCACGGTCTCCCCCTCGGCCGTCCCCTTCATCGCGCTTTTCAGTTTGCTTTCGAAACCGCGAAAGCCGTGCGAACTCAAACTTCCATTGGACAGAACTCGGTTTCCGTCGCGAGCCTGGGAATAGAGCGATTAAAGCACCAGCTTACCGAAGTCCCTCTCGAACAGGCGGTATTGGTCGGCACGAGCCCTATTTGTATCCTGGTTCGCAACTGGCTCGAAAAAAATGCGCCTGGTTGTCCTATTACTTGGGTAAACCGCACTCCCCAACGCCTCGCACAGATTCCTGAATCCAAGGGTACGGAAATATTGAGCTTGGATGCCTTCATCCAAAATCCTTTGCGTTTCAGCCACTTTTTTACCGCAACCGCCGCTTCTGAAACTCTTTTTGATTCTAGTTTCCTCAACAAACTCAATGAAGGCAGACGCCTGCTTTTTGATTTCGCGGCTCCACCCGACATCGAAACCACCTGCGCTGTTCCGCCGGGCGTGGAAATTATTCCGCTTGAAAACCTCGCTGTTGAGGCGAGGGAGAATGAAGATCTGCGCCAAGTTGCGGTGAATGAAGCGACTTCCATCATCGAAAAGGCACTCAGAGAGTTCTATCTGGAGCAAAAAGAAGCTCCTCTATTAAGAGACTTTAACGAAGTCGCTCCGCAATTTGAGGCCGCTCTTAAGGATGCGGTAGCCGAGCTCCAAAAATGGGTCGCACAAGAACAGCTTCAAGACTTAAGCAAATGGGCTCGCAGCCTCGTCCTTAAAAATCTTCACCATTCGCGTGAACACCTTCGAAGTATCTTAAGGCGCGCGTCTCAGACTTCACCTGAAACAGCGCCCCCTCTATAAAGAAGTAAAAGGGATGATGATTTACCGTCTAGGAACCCGCCGAAGCGATCTGGCTCTTACCCAGTCAAGACAGATCCAAAATGCGCTCGCGGCTCAGGGAATCTCTTGTGAACTCATAGAACTCGATAGTTCAGGAGATAAAAACCGAGAGCATCCTCTGTACCAAATGGAAGATACCGTTCCAGGACTTTTCACCAAACAACTAGAAGACGCCCTTCTCGCAGGCGAAATTGATTTAGCAGTCCACTCCCTAAAGGATGTTCCGACTCGTCTACCGAAGGGACTGAAAATTAGTGCAATCCCTCCGCGGGAAAGTAACCGCGATGTTTTAATTTTTTCTCCCGCGTTTTTGGATAGGTCGCAACCCTTGTCGCTTAAGCAAGGAACCCTGATTGGAACCAGCTCCCTGCGCCGCGAAGCTCAACTTTGGACACAGAGGAAAGATCTTATATTCAAACCCATTCGGGGAAATGTTCCCACGCGAATTGAAAAGGTCAGAAAGGGGGAATACGGGGGCACCGTCCTGGCGGAAGCAGGCTTGCGTCGCTTAGGGTTGAAGTTGGAAGGCCTGGAATCACTGGCCCTGGACCCTGAAGTTTATATTCCTGCACCAGGACAGGGGGCTCTGGCGGTAGAAACCCGCGCGCATGTCGAGTCTCCGCTGGCTGACGCTCTCAAAGAGCTGCACGATCCCCTTTGCGCGCGCGCCACCGAAATGGAACGCTTGGTGCTGCGTGGGTTGGATGGGGGCTGTACCCTACCGCTGGGAGTTTACGCACGCTCGGAAGACAAAGGTAAGCATTGGAAATTACGGGCATTTTTAGGGAGATCCGCGGAACGCGGCGAGCGACGCTGGCTGGGGGCAGACACTTTTGACATTTCGGGTTCCGATGACCAGAATCTGGTCGCCCAAACGGTCGCCTACTTTAAAAAGTAGGAGGGCCGGCCTATAACGCACCCAAGAGATAGAAAGAAAAATGGCAGAGAAAAGTTTTCGCATTCTAATCACCGGGGACAAGCAAGACCTCGCCTCCCGCTTGCCCAAGCAAAGTGCTCACACTTCATTGGAATGGATACCCGTTCCTGTTTTACAGTTTGAAGCCATCCCGGTTTCTAAAATGGCGCTTTCTCGTTTGAGCGAAGTGCCGGTGGATTGGATTATTTTCACCAGCCCACGCGCGGTGCGATTTTGGTCACAGGCACTACTGAACGAAGGTTATGAAATGCACACCGACACGAAGGTCGCGTGCATTGGGGAACGAACCGCGCTCGCGGCCGATACCGATGGGTTCACTCCGGATTTCTTCCCCCTTTTGCCGGGAACAGAAGAATTCTTGGCGGAGTTCGAGCTCACTCTGAAAGCCCAAAGGCGCCCAGCTACCATTATCGTTCCCAGCGCAGAAAAAGGGCGTGGCGATCTGCAAAAATCCCTCTTGGCGCTCGGTTGCCAGGTTTTAACTCTGCCGGTGTATCGCACGAAGCCGATTAAAAATATTCAAGTACCACTCACATCAGAAGAACTGGCCGATCTGGATCTCCTTTTCTTCACGAGCCCTTCCTCGGTAAAAGCTTTCACGGCGCAGGTTCCTCTTCCAGCGGGTGTGCCGATCGGGTGTTTGGGAACTTACACCGCGACCCACTTGAAAAAAATGGGCGTTTCGTCACCCCGTATTTTGCCCAGTGCAGACTACGAACGGATCGGAGAACTTTTATGCTAAGGGACATTGTTCAACGTCCGCGTCGCCTGCGCCAGTCGCCCACAGTTCGCAACCTAGTCCACGAAGTCGATTTGCATCTGAATCAAATGATTCAGCCCTATTTTTTGGATGCTAACCCGCAGGCGAAAACGCCTATTAACAACTTCTCAGGGGTTTACCGCTTTGGCGTCGACAGTTTGCTAAAGGAAGTCGAAACGCAGCTCGATAGAGGCCTCAAGCAATTTTTGTTGTTTGGTTATGCGCAAGACAAAGATGCTGTTGGCTCAAAAGCTTACGGTTCTGAAAGTCTCCCCACCAAAGCAATCGCGCAGCTAAAAAGGCAATTTGGAAAAGATATTGTTCTGTTTTCCGATGTCTGCCTGTGTCCCTATACCTCCCACGGACACTGCGGTGTCACTCAGGGCGAAAGCGTGCTCAATGATCCTTCGGTGGAAGCCCTCTGCCAGATGGCCCTGCGCCACGCGGAAGCCGGCGTCGACTTTGTGGCCCCTTCCGACATGATGGATGGCCGTGTGGGAGCTCTGCGAGCGACCTTGGACCAAAAGGGCTTTTTTGATACCGGTATTTTGTCTTATACAGCCAAGTACCGCTCTCACTATTACGGTCCTTTCCGAGACGCACTGGATTCGTCCCCTCAGTCCGGAGATCGTGCCACCTACCAAATGGATTTTCGAAACGCGAAGGAAGCCGTCCGCGAATTGCAGCTTGATGTGCAAGAAGGTGCGGACTTGGTGATGGTAAAGCCAGCCCTTGCTTATCTCGATATTATTCACGAGCTAAGCCGTCTGTCCCCGGTTCCC
This sequence comes from Bdellovibrionota bacterium, assembly GCA_041751875.1. Taxonomy (GTDB): domain Bacteria; phylum Bdellovibrionota; class FAC87; order UBA2466; family JACKAF01; genus JBGSIC01. The sequence goes on along the minus strand of JBGSIC010000029.1, from coordinate 440,848 downwards.
GTGGTCGCGTATTCGGTTAGCGGTGAATACCAGATGATTAAACTGGCTGCGCAAGCCGGTATCGCCACCGAGAAGGAATTGGCGCTAGAAAATCTTACCGCTATTCGCCGGGCCGGTGCGCAAATCATTATCAGTTATTTTGCTGCTCCAATGGCTGAGCAAGGATGGCTCTCTTGAACCCACGCAATGAATCGCACCAGCTTTATCAGCGAGCCGCTCAACTCACCCCCGGTGGAGTTCATTCGCCCGTACGAGCTCTTCGGCATGTAGGAGCCGAACCCATTTTTTTTGCTAGTGGTAGTGGTGCTTTTTTAAAAGATGTCGACGGCAACGAGTATATCGATTTTTGCCAGTCATTTGGCCCGCACATTTTGGGCCACTGTCCGCCCTCGGTCACCACGGCCGTGCAGGAGCAGGCTTCTCTGGCTCTCAGTTTCGGTGCTTGCCACGCAAAAGAAATAGGCTTGGTGGAACATCTTCTTAAAAACTATCCTTTTCTCGAAAAGGCGCGCTTAGTAAATAGCGGAACCGAAAGCGTGATGACCGCACTGCGCGTGGCACGCGCCTACACGGGAAAAAGCAAAATCCTTAAGTTTGAAGGCTGCTATCACGGCCATCTCGATACCCTTCTCGCCAAAGCCGGAAGTGGCGTGGCTGAACTTAGCGAATCTTCCTCGGCCGGTGTGAGCCATAGTCAAGTTGCCGATACTGTCATCACGCGACTGGACAACCGAGCAGAAACCCTGCGAGTCCTCCAAGCAGAGCGCGATAACTTAGCGGCGGTCATTCTCGAACCGATTCCCGCTAATCATGGGCTATGGATTCCTTCGGCTGACTACTTGCGCGAAATCGTGGAGATTGCGCAACGACAAGGAACATTGGTCATTTTTGACGAAGTGATCAGCGGCTTTCGTTTTGGGCTTTCTGGCGCGTGTGGCTATTTCGATTTGCAACCCGATATCGTTACCCTCGGGAAAATCATCGGTGGCGGATTGCCGCTCGCGGCCCTCGCCGCGAAAAAAGGTATTCTCGACGTGCTGGCCCCGTTAGGACCAGCCTACCAAGCCGGCACCCTTTCGGGTAATCCGCTCGCTACGGCAGCCGGTTGCGCGCTACTGTCGGAGCTAGAAGCAAGACCGCCCTATGCCGCTTTGGAACAAAAAACACGGCAATTTGTGGGCGAGCTGACTCGTTTGTTGTCGACTCAGGGACCCGTCCATATTGAAACCTTGGGTTCCGTGTTTTGGATTTATTTCGGTGAAAAACCCACTGCTTTTCCCGTCGATCTTCAAATCGATCAGAAGGAACGGTACACCCGACTCTTTCAAAACGGCTTAGAACAGGGACTCTACCTACCTCCTTCCCCTTATGAAGTGGGTTTCTTGTCGACTGCTCACACCGACGCTGTTTTAGAAAAAGCCCTAGAAAGATTTGGGCGATGTCTGCCCTGACGGAAAAGAAATTTCTTTGGCTCGTTGGCTCTGTCGCCTTTTTGATCCTGGCGCAGGTGGCATGGTGGACCTACGTCTTTATGGACAATGTGGATGTGATGGAACGCTTGCATACCGAAAACCTAGAGCTATCCCATCCGAGCCTTCCGGAACGCACCGAAGCGCTCACCGCGATTCGGACTGAAGCTTTCCATCGTCGGATGATGTTTTGGTCAGAGTCCGCGTTTTTTGTCGCACTTACCTGCCTGGGTTTTGTTTTGCTTTACAAGGGATACCGCTCTGCTCAACGAAACCGCCAAACACAAAAAAACTTCGTGGAAATTGTGAGCCATGAATCGAAAACACCCTTAACCGCGCTCAAGCTGCGACTTGAAAGCCTGCGGGATTCTGAGCCTTCGGCTCACACAAGGCAGGAAATTCAGCTGGCGCTTGAGGAAATCCGTCGCCTAAGTGGCTTATTCGATAAAGCACTTAATCTCACGCGCCTAGACGCGCAGGCCTTTCAGTACCAACCGCTTCATCTATCCGATCTGGTGAATGAGATAGTGGTTCGACTTGATCCGCTACTTAAGTCTCGCAAAATGGAACTCGATCTCACTTTGGATTCCCATGCCGTCGTTGCGGGTGATGCGTACGCGCTTCAGAACTCCCTTCAAAATATTATTGAGAACTCCATTCTCTACAACAATAGCGAAAATGGGCGTCTGGCCGTTCGGCTCAAACAGGGCGGTAGCAAGGTGAAGCTATCCGTCGAAGACAACGGACCTGGTATCGCCCTAGAAGATCGACCCCACATTTTCGAACGCTTTTACCGTGGCCGAACGGGCAATGGAACGCCAGGAACCGGCTTAGGTCTTTTCATCACGAAGTATGTCATTGACGCGCATCGGGGAAGTATCGAGCTGATTCCCGGTCAATGGGGCGGAACCCACTTCCATATTGAACTTCCGGCGGTGTCGGCATGAAGCCTCAAATTTGCCTGGTGGAAGATGATCCCACCATTCGTCATTTTGTGGGAAACAGGCTCGAACGCGAAGGTTACACCGTAGAAGCTTTTGATTCTGCCGATGGCCTGGTTCAAGGCCCCTTCCGCTGGGATCTCTATGTTCTGGACGTTAAACTTAGAGGTGCTGTTACGGGAATTGCCCTGACGGAGAAGATTCGGGAAAGCAACCCTCGCTGCCCTATTTTGATTCTTTCGGCTCTCTCCGAACCGGCAAACAAACTGGAGGGCTTGCGCACGGGTGCGGACGATTATTTGACCAAGCCATTCGAAATGGATGAGCTTCTGGTGCGCGTTTCAGGGATGCTCAAACGTCGCTCCTGGTACCAGTCACTCCCCCAAAACGGAGCCACGTTTAGCTGGGATCAGAACTCCATCAATTTCTCGAGCTTTGAGGGTTCGCGGGGTGGGAAAACCTTTCCGCTTTCTCAGAAAGAATGCATGCTCATGAAGCTTCTCATTGAAAATGAGAACGCCGTGGTCAGCCGAAGTGAAATTTTGGACCGCGTGTGGGGCTACGACGTGTACCCTTCGTCGCGCACGGTGGACAATTTTGTGTTACGTCTACGCAAGTATTTCGAACGTTCACCTTCGCGTCCTCAGTATCTTCATTCTGTACGCGGAGCGGGCTATAAATTTACCAGTCAAGGGAGAGACCAATGAAACCACTCTTAATTCGTCACCTGAGCGGAGAAAACTTTGGTCGCTTTCCGGTTTGGATGATGCGCCAGGCGGGCCGCTACCTTCCTGAATACCAAGAAATCCGGCGCAACAATACATTCTGGGAAATGGTCACCCGTCCGGACGTGGCATGCAAAGTAAGTCTTTTGCCCATTCACCGCTTAGATGTCGACGCTGTGATTTTCTTTTCCGATATTCTGACACTGCCGTACGGACTGGGCATCGATATTGAGCTCAAGGAAGGAATTGGCCCAGTCGTCCTCAACCCGCTAACTCGGGCTGAAGAGTTTAAGCAGTTTTTGGACTTTGACGCCGACAAGCATACAGGCTTTGTGAAAGAGGCGCAGAAACAAGTAATCTCGCAGCTCGACAAAGAAAAGGCGTTGATTGGCTTTGCGGGCGCTCCGTGGACGGTCGCCGCCTATCTTATCGAGGGTCGTGGCAACCGACATTTTGACAAGTTGAAAAATTGGCTGTGGCGGGACCCGGCGTCTTTAGCGGCGGCGATGAGTGATCTAGGTGTGGCAACTGCTCGTTACCTAAGGGGCCAGGCCGAAAGCGGTGCACACGCGCTTCAACTTTTTGACACTTGGGCCAGCGAAATGCCGGTGGAATTTTTTCGCACTCTTTATTTACCGGTCTTGAATAAAATCTTTGATGAGCTTAGTGATTGTCGCGTTCCGCTTATCTATTTTGCTAAGGGGTCTGCCCACCTGATGCAAACTTACGGGGATCTGCGGGCGGATGTGCTAGGCGTGGATAGTCTGGATTCAATGACTTCAGTGGAGCAAAAGACCGGAGCGCGCTTCTCCCTCCAGGGAAATCTCGACCCGTATGTCCTTTTGACGGATGAAAGCAATGTACGCAAGGCAACCCGTCAGCTTGTGGCCGAAGCACGCAAGCTGAAAAAGCCGCCCATCTTGAATTTGGGACACGGCATTTTTAAGACCACTCCCGTGGCCAACGCACTCGCATTTGTGGAAGAGGCCAAACAGCTGTGGATCTAAAAAGGCTCATTCGCAAGTACAGCCGTCCCGGCCCTCGGTACACCTCGTACCCCACGGCTCCTCAGTGGACGAAGGACGTAGACGCGGATGTCTATCGTCGGGAGCTCGCTCGGTGTGCACCGGATCAACCCCTTGCCCTTTATATTCATATTCCTTTCTGTCAGTCGCTTTGCTACTACTGCGGCTGCAACATTAAGATTACGCACAACACAGGGGTTTCCAACCCCTATGTCTCTCACATCCTAAAGGAACTTGAGGCGGTGGCCTCTCTCATCGGCGGGAAACGCACGCTCACCCAGATCAGCTGGGGCGGGGGGACTCCCACCTTTCTCAGCGCTACGGAAATTACGCGCCTACAGGAAGGAGTCATGAAGCACTTTGACCTCGATAGCGAGGCTGAAGTGAGTATGGAAATCGACCCGCGGGTGACCTCTTCCGAACAGCTTCAGCGCCTACGCCACCTCGGCTTTAATCGCGTTAGTCTAGGAGTTCAGGATTTTGATCCGCAGGTTCAGGCGGCGGTAAATCGCGAACAGTCGCAAGAATTGACCGCCGGAATGCTACGAGAGTGCCGTGCCCTGGGTTTTAGGGGAATCAACTTTGACTTGATCTACGGCTTGCCGTTTCAGACGGTAGATAAATTTAAAAAGACGGTGGATGCGGTAATCGAGATTCAACCCGATCGCATCGCGCTTTATAACTACGCTCATCTTCCCTCGCTGTTGCCGCACCAAAAGATTCTAGAAAAGTATCCCATGCCCGATGGGGATCAGAGAGTCGCCATCTTTGAGCTCGCCTACGATGCTCTTACGGCCAGCGGTTATGTGCCCATCGGCATGGATCACTTCGCACGCGCGGACGACGAGCTTGCCATTGCGTTGAGTAGCGGCGCGCTTTACCGCAATTTTATGGGCTACACCGTTAAGCGAGGTACCCAACTCATTGGTTTAGGTGCTTCTGCCATTGGTGAACTGGCTAACGGTTTTTTTCAGAACGTAAAAGAGACTCCGGAATACGAGAAGCGCATTAATGAATCGGGCTTGGCGGTTTTTCGAGGCTGCCTTTTCACTCCAGAAGACCGACAACGTAAGTGGATCATTCAACGCCTAATGTGTCAGTTCAACGTTTCTTTCGAGGACTTTGGAAACACTTTCAACGAAAACTTTGAAACTCGATTTGCAGACGAATTAGGAGCCCTCGGCGACCTATTTGAGGACGGCCTGCTCAGCCGCGAAAAAAATGGGCTTCTGGTAAGTCCCTCGGGCAGATTGTTTGTTCGCAACGCTGCGATGGTCTTTGATGAGTATCTGGCTCGTCCCCAAGCCGCGACTTACTCTAAAACGGTATGAGATGGCTCCGCAAGTTACTAGGTCCCCATAATTCCTTAATTCTCATTCGAGAAAAAATTTCTGACCGATCCGCCCTAGAAGCCGAGTTGAAGGAAATCCAAAAATACTACCGCTTCGTAACCTTTTCTCAGCTGCTTTCTTCTTTATCTAGCAAAGATGCTAGCGGCTTTGCGGTCTTCGGAATTTCACACGCCCGCAAACGTGTCCTGCATGAGTTTCGTGATTTTCTGGGAAATCTATCGGTTCCGATGTCTATCTTTGTAGATCCGGAGTGCGTCGGTTCAAACCGTTTGCCTCTACTGGATGAGCTTAAGATCTACGAGAAACATTTCCCGCTTCAGAGCAAGACACTGGAGGAGGTGCGACCATTATGCTGGCAACACCCGGAAGAAGCAGAAAAACGCCTTAACGCACTTCGCAGTGAACTCGGACCGCTTCCCCTAAACGAACTTGATCCGTTGGAGTTTTTTTGTACGTGGGGAGAGTTGCTACAGTTAGGAACTCTCGCGGATTTCGGGCTGCAGCTTGTATATTCTCCTAAACAACAAGCGCGTCTGCAGAACGCGATCAAGTTCTTTTCTACCCAGCTTAACCGCGCTCCCGCCGGAGCATTGAGTGAGATGTCTGTGACTGACGACGTCGGCGCGCTGCGAAACTTAGGTTTATCAGCGGTTATCGGGCCCGAAACAGGCCCCACACTCCCAAACTCGACGCTTTTTAATCTTCCTCGCTGGAAGTAAAAAGCTCAATCACCGCAAACGCAAGACAGCACTGCCTTTCCAGCTTTCCTGATTTCCTAGAGCACTCGTCCTAAGTCTTATTCCATTGAACAGGACAGATCCCATTTTTGGGCAAAACGCAGTTTTTGAGGGCCTAGGGGCCTTTTAGGCACAAAAAAAGGAATGCCAAAAAATAAAAGCGTTGTTAGACTCCCCCTGTTCCTGAAAACTGGGGAGACACTTATGTCAGTAAAAGTTGAAAAGCTCAATCTTGAGAAAGAAGAGGGCTACCTATATTTCCTCGATAAAAAGGGAAATATTGCTCGCGTAAAGATGGGACGCGGACGCGCCATGGGAAAGGCTGCTCCGAAGACTGTCGTTAAACTTGGTGTAAAGCGCGAAGGTGGGTTCCTTTATTTCATAGATAAGCAGGGTGATTTATCCAAAGCGAAAATGTCGCGTAAAGGCAGAAAGAAAAATGCCCGAAACAAAAGACGTCGCGGGAAGAATCGCAAGAAGACGAAGCGCGCTGGAAAACGTAAGAAAAAGTAGCGCTTAGTTTTTCGTTATGACGGTGTCGTTCTGCTCACAAGGTAGGCGACACCGTATCATTGTATTCCTGCTCTTCCCTTTCTTGCCGAGCCATTCAGGCTGCGATAAATCTTCTCAAACGCATCTTTTTCGGAGAAGAACATGTCCAAGATTCCTGCTGCCAAAAATGAACCTGTAAAAGAATACCGTCCTGGTTCGCCTGAAACCAAAGAACTCAAAGCGATGCTGCAAAAGCTGAGCACGTCGCCGCTGGACGTTCCTTTGATCATAAATGGAAAAGAAGTGCGAACGGGAAAAACCGCGCCACTTACCTGTCCCCACAACCTGCGTTTAGAACTTGGCCAGTATCACCAAGCGGGCCCAAAAGAAATTCAAGCAGCCATCGAAGGTTCTCAGAAAGCCTACCAAGACTGGTCGCGCCTTTCGCACACGGCACGCGCACAAGTTTTTCTCAAAGCAGCAGAGCTTTTAGAGGGAAAGTACCGACCGATTCTCAATGCGTCGACCATGCTTGGACAGAGTAAGACCGCACACCAAGCCGAAATCGACTCTGCTTGCGAGATGATTGATTTCTTTCGCTTCAACGCGCAGTTTCAACACGAGCTTCTCGAGATTCAACCCCTCTCACCCCCGGGAATGAAGAACCGATTGGAATATCGTCCGCTGGAAGGTTTTGTTTTCGCCGTTACACCGTTTAACTTCACTTCCATTGCCGGAAACCTCCCCTCATCTGCCGCGCTGATGGGAAACGTGTGCATTTGGAAACCGGCATCGACCGCGCTTTTCTCCAACTACTTTATGATGAAGCTCTTTGAGGAAGCCGGCTTACCTCCTGGTGTGATTCAGTTTCTTCCCGGTAAGGGTGCGGAAGTGGGAAGCCCGGTGATGGGTTCGCCCGATCTCGCGGGTATCCATTTTACGGGAAGCACGAACGTGTTCCACCAAATGTGGCGAACGGTGGGGGACAATATCGGCCGGTACAAGAGTTATCCTCGTTTGGTTGGGGAAACAGGCGGCAAAGATTTTGTGTTTGCCCACGCTTCCGCGGATGCCGCAGTAGTCGCAACGGCTCTGGTACGGGGATCATTTGAGTACCAAGGCCAAAAATGTTCAGCTGCCTCGCGAGCCTACGTGCCGCGAAGTCTTTGGGGAAAAATTAAGGAGCGACTCGTTTCAGATATCGAAAGCATCAAAATGGGCGATGTGAGTGACTTTCACAACTTCATGGGCGCCGTGATCGACAAAACTTCTTTCAACAAACTCAGCGGCTATCTCGATGCCGCGAAAAAAGATAGCGACGCGACCATTATTGCGGGGGGTGGTTACAGTGACAAGGAAGGTTACTTTATCGAGCCCACCGTGATCGAAGTTGGAAATCCTCGCTACATCACTATGTGCGAAGAACTTTTTGGTCCCGTTCTCACGGTCTACGTCTACGAGGACAATCAGTTCGAAGAAACCCTCAAGCTCTGCGATGAAACCTCGCCCTACGCGTTAACGGGAGCGATACTGGGACAAGATCGCAAAGCGGTAGACTTCGCCACGCAGCGGCTCACCCACAGCGCGGGGAACTTTTACATCAACAACAAGCCTACGGGCGCCGTGGTTGGCCAACAACCGTTCGGCGGAGGCAGAGCTTCCGGCACGAACGACAAAGCGGGCAGTCTATTCAATCTGATCCGTTGGGTTTCGCTGCGAACTGTTTCCGAAACGCTCGAGCCCCCAACTGATTACCGTTACCCTTTTATGGAGTAGGGTCACCGTTGTCACTCTTCGCAATGGCAGCTATTTCTGTTTTTGGGGTGCGTTTGGATTAAAACCCGGCGTTGATGGGCCCACCACATCCCAGCTGGTCAGGTTGTGAACCGAGTCGCCCATATTTTGGTAGTCCAGTGTCAGGTTATTGCCTTTTTTGTAGTCGTCTTGTTCGTCTTCTTTCACATGTAGCGTGAGCTTGGTGCCTTCTTTAATGCAACTACCACTGAAGCTATCGTCCTTGAGAATTTTGGTGATCTTGATGCGAACTGTTTGTTCTTTGTCCTGGCTGCCATCTTGGAAAGTTTTCACGGATCCGTTTAATCGGCCCAAATCATTTACCGCTAGAATTTCAGCTTCCACCTGACAGGAAATCCGATGAGACGCAAAAGCCGACGAACCCAACAGAGCCAAAGATAATATAGACAAAAGACGCATAACCCTAACCTCCACCTTAGTATTGAGCTTTAAATAGCGCTCAGTTTCTTAGACAGTGGACTAACTTAAACGGCTGGTCAAATGAGGAGGGCGGGAAGAGGCTCGCAAACTCCACAGTAGATATAAGTAACTGAATTATTTACCTTTTACTGGAGATTGTAATCGGGGTAATGCTCGACCACATAGGCTTTAAGACGCTCCTTGATGCGCTCCTCTATTTGTCGCGCACGTTCCTTGCTCACACCGTACTTGTCTCCCAGAGCCTGGAGAGTGGTGGGATTTTCGGAAATGAGACGCTCTTTGAAAAACTCGGCGTCGCGTCCCTCCAAAGTCGCAGCAAACTTCTGGAGAATATCGTGAAACAAAGTTTTCTGTTCCGAATTGGCGAGTTCATCGCTAACCGATTCATGCGGGTCCGCGAGAAGTTGCTCGTGAGTCTTCGATTCATCTTCTTTGATAGGCGCATCGAGTGAAACCTCAGAGGGTCCCAGCCGCTGTTGCATTTCAATGACATCTTTTTCCCGAACGTCCAGTCGGCTAGCGAGGAGTTTTAATCTTTCCTGCGGAGCTACGCCCTCTTGCTCTAGTTTTGCCTGTTCTTTTCGTAACCGATAGAAAAGTTTCTTTTGAGATTGGGTTGTTCCGATTTTGATTAGGGAATGATTCTTTAGAACGGCGTCTTGAATATAACTCCGAATCCACCAAACCGCGTAAGTGGTCAGCCGAACTCCCTTGTACGGATCAAACTCTTCGACCGCTTTGACCAAACCCATGTTGCCTTCTTGGATAAGGTCCAAAAGTTTTAAACGATAGTGAACATACTGATAGGCAATTTTCACAACAAAGCGCAGGTTACTGGTAACAAGCTTCTGAAAGGCTTCCCGGTCACCACGCTCGAAATACTTAATGGCTAGTTCTTTTTCCGCCTCCGGCGTAAGCAAGGGGTGTTTGTTGACTTCCCGCATGTAAGACTGCAAAAGAGGATCCGTTACCGACGGAACAACCTGGGTGGACGCGGAGCGTGGAATCAACGAACGCGATTTCACTAAGGCCGCGCTACGAATAGGTTTTTTTTTCAGACCAACGCGCGTCGCGTTTTTGCTTTTGGGCGTTTTCTTCCTTTTGGCCTTGGGAGACATGAGTAAATTAGATATCATAGCTTATCACCCAAGTTCACGAAAATGCCGTGTGGTAGGCGGGCCCTCCAGGGTGTGTCCTTATTTCGTTTTCGTGAGCGAACACCCTAGATTGGATTTTTAGTGGATCGTCTCTTCGAATACCTTACCACCCTCTCTGGTGGCTCAAGTTACTTCATCATCCTGGGAATTTTGGTCGCCTGCGGCCTGGGTTTTCCTTTGCCCGAAGATATTCCGCTCATCGCCGCCGGCTACCTGAGTTGGGACGGCACGATGAACCTGGGCCTAGCTTTCGCTGTTTCCCTGGTCGGGGTGGCGATTGGTGACAGCCTCCTGTACTTCTTTGGCTACCGGTTGGGTGGGTCCATCCTAGAAAACGAGCGCATTCAGACGCTCTTTAAGCCCAAGAAAATCAGGCGAACAAAAGCGTACTTTCGTAAATACGGCGACAAAATCGTCTTTTTTGCCCGGTTTGTTGCGGGTTTTCGGGCGGTCGCTTTTTTTACGGCAGGTGCGATGCGCATGGGCTACTGGCGCTTTCTGATGCTCGATATGCTTGCCGCCATCTTGAGCGTACCGATCTGGATTGGCATTGGTTACGCCCTAGGACACTACTGGGGCACCGAAATCTCCCAGATTCTTGAACAAATTAAGCACATGAAGAAGGGTTTTCAGCTCGTTGTTGCCGCGATTGTCGTAATTGTGGGCTTACGGATCTACTTCAAATACCGAAGCTCGAAGAAGAAGGTTGAAGACGCGCCCCCGTCGTCTTTGAACTAGAAAAAAACCTCTGCGATTCGTGATGCAGAAGATAGTGTTTCTTTTCTATTCCGCAACTAAAGCCGCCCATCTTTCCGTTTCCCGCAACCACACGGTGGCAAGGGACAACAATTGGTAGCGGATTCTTCCCGACCGCGTTTCCGACCGCTCGGCAAGCAAGAGGCCGCCCAATAAGCTCAGCAACCTCCTTATAGGTGCGCGTCTCACCGAACGGGATTTCCTGCAATACTTTCCATACGGCCTTTTGAAAGGGCGTTCCCTCCAAAACAAGCGGCAAATCGAAATCAGTCAGCTTGCCTTGAAAATAAGCTTCAAGCTGAGCGCGACCTTCCTTCAGCATGCGCGTTTGTGCAGTTTCCCCTGACAACGAGCGAACAAAACGAAGGGCCGTTAGGCCGCGTGCATCGGCGCTAAGTAAAATATTTCCGATTGGGGACTTAAAGAGTGTCTTTGTATTCATTTCCATACATCCGAATCAAAGCGTTTACGATTGTGTTTAATCTGCTGGCGATTACGAACCATTCCCACCAGCATGGGACCAAAAAAGAGTAGATACGGCGAGAGACAGATTAGCAACAGCAGCTTGGTCGCCATATCGCCTAAGAAAAACCGAACGAGTAAAATTCCCGCCGCCAGAACGGCGAGCCACTTAGCCTTCACCGGCAGCACAAGAAAAAGATAAAACGTCACTTCTGGGAACACGGTACCGAAAGCCAAGCTCACGTTTTCCAGTACGTGATACCAAATCGAAACGGGCATTCCCGTGGCAAACGAAGCGGCCGCAGCCATTAAGTAAGCAAAACCCACAAAAACAGTCAGCGGCCCGGCTCCCCACGCGTTTTCCAGCGCACCCATGACGTAGAAAACGTACATCACGTAAAAGATCATCCAAATGGGGTTCTCAAGGCCCGTGGGAAAGGCGAAAAGACGCCACCACTCACCCTGCTGGATGAGATAAGGATCAAAGGTGAAACGCTCGACCGGCGTGCCCATCCCCATCTTCGCCATGAAGGCCAGGACAGCGAGTCCCGCGATGAGTATTCCCAAATTCGGGATACCGATGAAATCCAGTTTCTTAACGATGGCTCGGATGTATTTAGGAAATCGCTCGTCCATGATTGTTGCATCTCTCTATGAAGTATTGGTGAACGCTCACCTGCTCAGTTAATTCAGGATGAAAAGTCGACGCCAACAGATGCGCCTCTTCCACCATCACACTCTCATCGTGCCACTCCAGCAATGTTCGCACGCTTGGTCCCAACTTGCGAATCCGAGGCGCTCTGATGAAAATCCCTTCCAGAGGCTCGTCCTGTGGCCAATGCTGTGTGGGCCGCAGTGCACTTATGAAACTTTCATTCTGACGCCCAAACGCGTTCCGTTCCACCGAAATATCCATTACGCCAAAAGAGACCTGGGCAGGGTGCGCCACCTCCTTGGCCAGCAAAATGGACCCTGCGCAAACACCCCAGGTCGGCCTAGTTTCGATGAAGTCTTTAAGTGGTTCCCAGAGTGCATTGAGCTTTAAGAGGTGGATCATGGTGGTGCTTTCCCCACCCGGTAGAATGATTCCTGAAAGAGAGCTAAGGTCAGAGGCCCGGCGTACAGCAACACTCTCGATGCCGAGTTTTTCCAAAACGCTTGCATGAGCCTGGACCGCTCCCTGCAATGCGAGGACGCCGATTTTCAAAAGTTACCACCCTCGCTCTTGGAAGCGTTCTGCAGGGGAAAGAGTGCGGATATCAAGACCGATCATCGGTTCGCCTAGCCCTTTAGAAACCCGTGCAATCACACTGGCGTCTTTGAAGTTAGCCGTGGCTTCCACAATCGCATGAGCGCAAGCTTCGGGATTCTCCGACTTGAAAATCCCTGATCCGACAAAAACAGCTTCCGCGCCGAGCGCCATGACCAAGCCAGCATCAGCCGGCGTGGAAACGCCGCCCGCGGCAAAGTTGGGCACCGGGAGCTTCCCAAGTTTGGCGACGATACGAACAAGCTCTAGAGGGGCTCCGAGCTGTTTGGATTCGTGAACCAACTCTTCCTCGCCCAAGTAGGTCAAGCGACGCATTTCCCCGTGAATCTGTCGCAAGTGGCGAACCGCTTCAACGATGTTTCCGGAACCCGCTTCGCCCTTGGTGCGGATCATGGCCGCGCCTTCAGAAATGCGACGAAGAGCTTCACCCAAATTTCGCGCACCGCAAACAAAAGGGGTTTCAAAAGTCATTTTGTCGATGTGGTGGGTTTCATCGGCCGGTGTGAGCACTTCGCTTTCATCGATAAAGTCCACGCCCAAAGACTGCAAAACCTGCGCTTCCACAAAGTGTCCGATGCGCGCTTTGGCCATAACGGGAATACTCACCGCATCCATGATTTCAGAAATGATCCGAGGATCTGCCATGCGGGCTACACCGCCGTGTTTGCGGATGTCCGAAGGAACGCGTTCCAAAGCCATTACCGCCACCGCGCCTGATTTCTCAGCGATTAGGGCCTGCTCACGGTTGATGACGTCCATGATGACGCCCCCTTTGAGCATTTCCGCCAAGCCTGTTTTTAATCGCCGATCGGTCATCCACGCCTCCAAAATAGGGACTCGTTTACGCTCCGGAGGGTCTAACAAAAAACTGACCGATAGGGAAACGAATACCTTTGTCTAACCGTGTGTAAATACCGCAGCTTTTGGGGTAACGCAAACTGCGGCCAAATCGGCCAGAACCCCTTGATTTTTTTTGGCAATTCGCATAGAAACCCCTGAGTTCCAAAAGGTGCCTGGCACCTCTCGGAACCCGCGCACCTTCCCTCTGCCAAGTATTGAGGGTTCCGGAAGGTGCCAGGCACCATTTAGAACTACGTATTATGGAGAACCTAAGTCCCTCGGCACTATTTCAGAATTCACTTCAGCTTAAATCTATTTTGGGGACAGAAACCCTTCGCAAAGACCAACTTGAGAAGATTTTAGACTGCGCTTTTTACTTTCGCGAGCTACGCGACAAGAAGCAACCCTTTCCCATGACTTTGGAAGGGACCAACACCATCCTTCTATTCTTCGAGGCCAGTACGCGCACCCGTAGCTCTTTTGCCCTTGCGGCTAAGAACCTGGGCGGCAACACAGTCGTTCTCACCAAGGAAGCTAGTTCGGCCCAAAAAGGAGAGACGCTACTAGATACAGCAAGAACCATCGAGGCTATGCGCCCGGATATCTTAGTGCTGCGCCACCCTTCGGCGGGTTCACCTCATCACCTAGACAAGCACCTGGCCATTCCGGTTCTTAATGCCGGAGACGGTTTCCACGAACATCCTACGCAGGCCTTCTTGGACCTGATGACCATTCGTGAATTCAAAGGCGAAATGAAGGGCTTGAAAGTTTTGATCGTCGGCGACATCGCTCACAGTCGAGTGGCACGCTCTGATACCTACGCTCTACAGACGATGGGCGCTCAAGTCAGCGTCTGCGGTCCCCCCACCCTACTTCCTCCCAAAATGGAAAAAATGGGTGTGAAGGTGTTTCACCACCTTGAAGAAGCTGTCGTTGGGCAAGATGTGATTATTTGCCTGCGCGTTCAACTGGAAAGGCTTAATCCGGCGCAAAACCCTTCTCCCGGAGAATATTCGCGCTTCTACGGAATCTCGCTTCAAATTCTTGAGCACTGCAAAAAAGATGTGCTCATCATGCATCCTGGTCCTGTGAACCGTGGGGTGGAGCTTTCACCGGCTGTCGCCGATGGACCAAATTCCGTCATTCTCAATCAGGTCGGTAACGGCGTACTGGTGCGCATGGCGGTCTTGCATTTACTGCTCGGTGGCGAACCCTTTAGCGTCAAGGAGAGCCGATGAGTGAGAATCTGATCATTCGAGGTGGTAGAGTCATCGACCCCAGCCAGAAGATTGATCAAACGGCTGACGTGCTGATTCGCGACGGTAAAGTTGAGGCGATTGAACCGGGCCTTTCCGTTTCCAGCGATTTTCAAGAAATCCAGGCGTCTGGCTTAGTCGTCACACCGGGGTGGGTCGACATCCATACGCATCTGCGCGATCCCGGTTTTTCTTATAAAGAAACGATTCAAAGCGGCGCTCTCTCCGCCGCCGCTGGTGGATTTACTTCCATCGCCTGCATGGCGAACACACAACCAGTGAACGACAACCCTTTTGTCACGAGCTACATTTACCAAAAGGCGAGTGAGTGCGCGATTAACATCTACGCCATTGGCGCCATCACTCAAGGGCTTGAGGGCAAACATCTTGCTCAGATCGGGTCGATGTATGAAGCGGGCATCGTCGGTATTTCGGATGATGGCAACACCGTGATGGATGCGTACATCATGCGCAAAGCGCTCGACTACTCCCGCCGTTTTAAGCTTGTGGTCATTTCTCACGCCGAGGACACCTGTCTCAAAGGCAAAGGCGTGATGAATGAAGGTTACAACTCCACCCGATTTGGTTTGCGCGGTAACCCGAAGGCGGCCGAAGAAGTCATTGTTTCCCGCGATATTTTACTCGCTGAGCTAACGGGAGCCCGATTGCATATCGCGCACGTAAGTACCGCAGGTAGCGTGCAGCTTATCCGAGAAGCGAAAAAACGCGGTGTTCAGGTCACCGGGGAAGCAACCCCGCATCATCTCACCCTCACTGACGATGCCGTCGGGGCCTACGACACCAACACCAAGGTGGCTCCGCCGCTGCGTGAAATGGAAGATGTGGCAGCACTTCTTGAGGGTCTAAAAGACGGCACCATCGACGCCCTTGCCACCGATCATGCCCCTCACTCCGTGACCGAAAAAGAAGTGGAATACGATGACGCTGCTTTTGGCATGATTGGCCTGGAAACAGCCTTCCCGCTTTACTACCAGCTGCACCTGGATAAAGGGTTATCGCTACACCGCATGGTAGAAGCCATGACGCAGCGACCGGCCGAAATTGTCGGAATCCCGAAAGGCACGCTCAAAAAGGGT
This sequence comes from Bdellovibrionota bacterium, assembly GCA_041751875.1. Lineage (GTDB taxonomy): Bacteria > Bdellovibrionota > FAC87 > UBA2466 > JACKAF01 > JBGSIC01. Next base: position 425,034 of record JBGSIC010000029.1, on the reverse strand, counting down.
GTCGAGGGTGACGTAACGATCTTTGATCCGAAGCACCGCTACCGCATTGATAAGCGCCGCTTTTACTCCAAGAGTCAGAATACTCCCTTCGACGGGCGTGAGGTTCAGGGAGCAGTTGCCTATACAGTTTCTGCAGGTAAGATTGTCTATCGATTTGAACAGCTCAAAGAATAGGAGAGTCACAGGCACATGACAGATTGGCCATGCGCTTTGTACCTTGAGAAAGGTCATCTATTTCAAGGGCTAGGCTTTGGGGCTCAGTGTTCCTCGGGTGGAGAAGTGGTTTTCAATACCGGGATGACTGGGTACCAAGAGATTTTCACCGATCCTTCCTATTACAAACAGATCGTCACTCTCACTTACCCTCACCTAGGCAATACGGGTATCAACCCGGACGATGTCGAGTCCGATCGTTTGCACTTAAGCGCCGTTGTTGCGCGCGAATATGTTTCACGCCCTTCTAACTGGCGCTCCACGATGCCGCTCCATACCTATCTTAGTGAAGCGGGCATTCCCGGAATTTCTGAAATCGACACGCGTGAACTGACCCGCACTTTGCGAGACGAAGGCGCACAGAGGGGAGTGGTGTTTCCCACACTCGGTGTCACAGACGTCGTTAAACGCGCTAAAGAGCTTTTGGAAGAAGTGCCTTCTATGGAAGGTTTGGAGCTCGTTAGCGTTGTCAGCTGCAAACAAAAGTACGAGTTTGCTCCCGAAATACCCAGCCCAAAAGGGACTTTTGTTGTGGTGGACTACGGAGTGAAGAGAAACATTCTCCGAAATATAAAGAAACGTGGTTATCGCGCATGGGTTGTTCCTTACAACACATCCTTTGAGGATATTCTGGCCCTTAAACCTGCAGCGGTAATGCTTGCCAACGGGCCTGGCGACCCCGGCGAAGTCGATGCGTTTGTTATCGACCAAATTCGTAAAATGATTGGAAAGGTTCCACTGTTCGCTATCTGCATGGGACACCAACTGCTCGCCCGTGCTTTGGGCGTATCCACCTTTAAACTGAAATTTGGGCATCATGGTATCAATCACCCCGTGAAAGACATGCGTACGGGAGAGATTCTCATCACTTCGCAGAATCATGGGTTTGCCGTAAATCGGGAAGAGCTTGAGAAGAAGAACGACATCACACTTAGCCACCTCAATTTAAATGATATGACGGTGCAAGGTTTCACATCTGAGAAATTGAAATTGCTCAGCGCCCAGTTTCATCCCGAAGCGGGTCCAGGTCCTTCAGACGGTTCATCGCTTTTTGACAATTTCGTAAAGGGTTTCTTGGAATGAAGAAGCAAACAGCAAAGACTACACTCAGCGAGACGCAGTCTCCCGAGTTTGAAAATTTGGTCCAGCAAGTGCTAGACAGCGTGGACAAACAAACTCTGGAACAAATGCGCAAAGACTTTCACACGCGTCTGCGCATTACGTTAACCCAGCCGGATAGCAACGATCTCATCGAGGATCTTTGGGACTATTTTTACGATTGGTGCTTCTTCGAGAAAAATCTGCCAGAAACTGTGACACGTTTGAAGCCCCAGGAAAACGACACGTGGAAGACCATCAAGGGAAACAATCAACGCGGGCTTTACGTGATTCAAAAGGCCACCGATTCCGGCCTAAAGTTGAAAGAACTTTTTTCGGGTGAAACCTATCAGGTAAACAGCGAGGACCGCATGAACACGGTGGCCTTCGCAAAAGGGGCCATCGTCGAAGCGCGCCTGGGAATAGAAGACCCTGAGGCCAAGAAAAAAGCTTTCTTCTTTCTGCGCAAACCTTGTCATCACCCGGAAGAGATTCACCCGTACATCAAGGCAAAGATTAAAGACTTTAAGAAAGCTAAAGATTTTTCCACTTACCAGAATTGGTTGTGGTTGTTAGTGGGTATGTACCTCAAACACCGCTTGTACACCCATTTACCGATTGAGAAAATTTACGACGATAACAGTAGGATTTAAGTGCCCAAACGCACCGACATAAAAAGAATTCTGTTGATTGGCTCCGGGCCAATCGTTATTGGACAAGCTTGCGAGTTCGACTACTCGGGCACCCAAGCATGCCGCACTCTTATGCAAGAGGGTTATGAAGTCATTTTGGTCAATAGCAACCCGGCATCTATCATGACCGATCCCGAGTTTTCGACCAAAACCTACATCGAGCCCCTTTCCGTAGAGTATTTAGAAGACATTATTCGACGCGAAAGACCCCAAGCTCTTTTGCCTACGATGGGGGGCCAAACCGCGCTCAACCTTGCGATGAATCTCTCGGAAAAAGGGATTCTCAAAAAATACAATGTGGAGCTCATCGGCGCGAATGAGAAGGCCATTGAAACAGCAGAGAATCGTAAAAGCTTCAAAGCGGTCTTGGACCGAGTAAAAGTGGATTATCCGCGCAGCGGAAACGCGAGCAATCTCGAAGAGGCGATGAAGCTCAGCGAGGAAATTGGCTTTCCTTGCATCATTCGCCCTTCGTTCACTCTTGGTGGTACGGGCGCCAGCATTGCCTACAACGTCGAGGAATTCGCAGACCAGTGCCAAAAGGGCCTCGAGGCTTCTCCTGTTAGTGACGTCTTGATTGAAGAATCCGTATTGGGCTGGAAAGAATACGAACTCGAAGTCATGCGCGATAGTAAGGACAATGTTGTGATTGTCTGCTCTATCGAAAATATTGATCCCATGGGTGTGCATACTGGCGACAGCATAACCGTTGCTCCGGCGCAGACTCTCACCGACAAAGAGTACCAAATCATGCGCGACGCTTCGCTCGCCATCATTCGTGAGGTCGGGGTCGACACAGGCGGATCAAACATTCAGTTTGCCGTGCACCCAGAAACCGGACGGCAGGTTGCTATCGAAATGAATCCTCGCGTGTCGCGTAGTTCAGCTTTAGCGTCAAAAGCCACCGGCTTTCCTATCGCCAAGATCGCCACTAAGCTCGCTGTTGGTTACACGCTCGATGAGATTCAAAACGACATTACCAAGAAAACACCCTCATGCTTTGAGCCGAGCATCGACTACGTTGTGACTAAGATGCCTCGGTTTGCGTTTGAAAAGTTTCCCCGTTCCGATACGCGCCTCTCGCCAGCCATGCGCTCTGTCGGCGAAGCCATGGCCTTCGGAAGAACTTTTAAAGAGTCTCTCAACAAAGCTCTCCGCAGTTTGGAAATTCAACTCTGGGGTCTGAATCCGATTAAAGAACGCCGCAAACTCCGATCGGGTGAGGCTTGGATCGAAGGCGTGCGTAACTATATTCGCAACCCTAAGCCCGATCGTCTTTTGTGGGTTGCCCAAGCCATGCGCGAAGGCATGAGTGTCGAAGAGATCAACGAATCTACTAAAATTGATCCTTGGTTTTTGGACCAAATCCAGTCTCTCGTGGACATGGAAAAAGAAATTGGGAGTTGGGAGAGCCATCTTGCCGATCTTCCCGAAGACAGATTGCGCCGCTGGAAACGCGCAGGTTTCTCGGATGCCGCTATTGCTTATTTCATGAATTCTTCTGAAAAACAGGTGCGTGCCAGACGCTACCGTCTGAAAATTTTCCCTGGTTTTAAAATGGTGGACACTTGTGCGGCCGAATTTGAGTCCACCACGCCTTATCTCTACTCTACTTACGACGGGAAAAGTGACCCAGTACAGACCAGTGAGAAAAAGAAAATAATGATTTTGGGTGGCGGCCCCAATCGCATCGGCCAAGGTATCGAGTTCGACTATTGCTGCGTTCAGGCCGCTAAGGCGATTCAGGAAGAAGGCCTGGAAGCCATCATGGTCAATTGCAATCCCGAAACCGTGAGTACGGATTACGATATCAGCGACAAACTTTATTTCGAGCCACTCTATCTTGAAGATCTCTTACATATTATTGAATCGGAAAAACCCGACGGCATCGTTGTACACTTCGGCGGCCAGACACCACTTAACTTGAGTAAGCAGCTTTCGGAATACGATTGCAAAATTCTGGGAACCCCCAGTAAAGGGATCGAAATCGCTGAAGACCGCGATAAGTTCCGCGCTCTCTGCCACAAACTGGATTTGAAACAGCCTGAAAGTAGCACCGTCGGTAACCGCGCGGACGCGTTGCCAGCAGCTGAAAAATTGGGATTCCCCCTTTTGGTTCGTCCTTCGTATGTACTGGGCGGCCGCGGCATGGAAATTTTGTATAACAGTCGCGACTTTCAGAGATGGGTGCTCAAGGGAATTGAAATTTCACCGCAAGCTCCGCTACTCATCGATCGTTTTCTCAAGAATGCCATTGAAGTCGATGTCGACGGTATTTTCGATGGTGATGAACTTTTGATTTGTGGCATCCTCGAGCAGATTCATGAGGCTGGAGTTCACTCTGGAGACTCCGCGTGTACTTTGCCCCCCATCACTTTATCCGATGAAGTTCAAGAAGAGCTGACCCGTCAAACTCATCTTCTGGCGAAGGAACTGGGAGTCATTGGGCTTATCAACATCCAGTTTGCGATTGAAAACGGAACGATATTTATTCTGGAAGTAAATCCCCGCGCCTCCCGAACCGTACCTTTCTCAAGTAAAGCACGCGGCGTCGCTTTCTCTGAAATCGCGATGAAGGTCATGTTGGGTCGGAAGCTAAAAGATCTCAACATTCAGATTCCGCCGATGAATCGGGTTTATGTGAAGGAATCTGTCTTTCCTTTCAAAAAATTTCCCAATACTGACATTATTCTGGGCCCCGAAATGCGCTCGACCGGAGAGGTCATGGGCGGCGGAAAAACCTTTGGAGAAGCTTTTGCAAAAGCGATGGTGAGTTCCGGCTTTTCCATCCCCCAAAAGGGAACCGTCTTTTTGAGCGTGCGGGATGCGGATAAAGAAGCGCTTGTTCCTATCGCAAGGGAACTTCAAGAACTCGGCTTCACTCTTTGTGGAACGCGAGGTACCGCGAAATACCTCAAAGATCGACAAATTGAGGTCGTGTTGGTGAACAAAGTTGATGAGGGCAGGCCCCACGTGGTTGATATGATCAAGAATAAGGATATTCAGATCGTCATCAACACGTCTACTTTGGGGGTCCATGAAGTCGGCGCTGCGTACGAGCTGCGGCGAAACACCCTGATGCGAAATATCTGCTACTTTACGACTATTCCTGCTGCCCGTGCAGGGACCCGCGCCATTGCAAAAATGAAGCATACTGCCGTAGACACCCAGGCCCTCCAGTCCCGATATCTCTAAGCATATTAGGTGCCTATCTACTTCCCGGCCGTAAAGGTAGCGGGTGATTACCTGGCACTTTCCCGGCCGGGAAGTAGATAGGCACCATTTTATTCAGACTTTGCATCGCGCGCATAGTTTGGTACTGAAGTACCCTTATGGATTCTCTTCCGATTACAAGAGGCGGGCGGTTAAAGCTCGAACAGGAACTTAAGCAGCTGAAATCGAAAGCGCGCCCTGAAGTTATTCAGGAAATTGCGGTGGCCCGTGCACACGGCGATCTTTCAGAAAACGCCGAATACGACGCGGCCAAAGAAAAACAGGGTTTTATCGAAGGCCGGATTGCGGAACTCGAAGACAAGCTCGCTCGCTTCGAAGTAATCGATCCCAGCGAAATCAAAAGCGACCAAGTGAAGTTTGGCGCGACCGTAACGTTGCTTGATACCGAATCTTCGGAAGAAAAAACCTACCAGCTCGTTGGTGCGGAAGAAGCCGATGTAAAAGCGGGACTTCTCTCCATCCAAACACCAGTTGCTAAGGCACTCATTAATAACAAAGTGGGCGACCTCGTGACGGTGAAAATTCCCAAAGGCGAAATCGAGTACGAGATTCTCAAGATAAAGTATGAGTGAACTGGAAAGCCCCGTTCTTTCCGCCTCCATTCAAAGCATCAAGGGCGTTGGCCCGAAACTCAGTAAGCTTCTCGAAAAAAAAGGTATCCGCACCGTAGAGGACGCGCTCTATTTCGTCCCTCGGACCTACGAAGATCGTAGGCAGATTCGTCCCATTGCCCAAATGCAACCCAATGAAGCAGTCACGCTTCGCGGGCGAGTGATTGAAGCGCGCATGATTAAGCAAAAACGGGGGCGACGTTTCGAGGTCACATTCGGGGATAAAAGTGGCACCCTACTTTTAATGTGGTTCCACGCTTTTCAAGCGCTCGAAATCGATTTTGAAGTAGGCAATGAGCTCTTGGTTTATGGCGCGCTTACGTTCTATGGAAGCCGTCGCCAAATCGTTCACCCCGACTACGAGGTTTTAAAAGATCTGGACGGCGATCGTCCTCGCGTTTCTCTAAACTTTGGGCGCATTGTCCCTGTTTACTCTGAGACAGAAGGCCTGCATCAAAAAACCCTGCGCCGCTTAATTGGCCAAACGGTAAAGACCTGCGAAGAAGAACTTGCCGATGCCTTGCCCGAAGACCTGCGTAGGCGCCACGCCTTTCCCACACTGCGAAAGAGCTTTGCGAGCGTCCACTTTCCCGAAGATCTTCCCAAAAATCCCGACGAGCTAAGTAAAGCGCTCCAAAGAATTATCTTCGAAGAGTTTTTCGTTCTCCAGCTTGGGCTGGGACTCAATAAACGCGATCGCGCTCAAATTCCGGGAATTCCGTTTACCGACCGTAAAAGCGTGGTGACGCGCTTTCTCGAGTCGCTTCCCTTTAAGCTCACGGGCGATCAAACACTTACCCTGAGACAAGTCTTGGAAGACCTCGGCAAACCTCGCCCCATGACTCGTTTGCTACAAGGCGATGTGGGGTCAGGTAAAACCGTGGTGGCTCTTGCGGCGGCCGCTCTTGTTTGCAGTGAGGGCTATCAGGCGGCTTTCATGGTTCCCACTGAAATTCTTGCGCTACAACACTTTAAGACAGCCAATGAATGGCTCACCCCACTCGGTATTTCCCTCGGCCTTCTTTCCCAAGGAAACCCGGATAAAAAGAAGGTGTTAAAATCGATGAAGGACGGAAAAGTGGATCTTGTCATCGGCACCCACGCCCTTTTCCAACAAGCTATCGCGTTTAACAAACTAGGTTTGGTGGTGATTGATGAGCAACATCGCTTTGGCGTCGAGCAACGCGCTCAGCTTTTGCAAAAATCAGAGCTAGTTCCTCACCTGATGATGACCACGGCAACCCCCATTCCGCGCACGCTTGCTCTCACCCTGTATGGCGATTTGGATTTGAGTGTGATCAAGGAAAAACCCGCAAATCGAAAGCCTATCACCACGAAAATCATCCGCTCGCAAGACAGGCCAGGCCTTTATCAAAACATCCGGCGCACGGTGGCACGTGGTGAGCAGGTTTACATCATCTATCCCCTGGTTGAGGCATCCGATAAGCTAGAACTGCGCTCGGCCACCGAAATGTACGACAGTTTAAGAAAAGAGATTTTTCCTGAACTTCGATTGGCACTTCTTCACGGCAGATTGAAATCTGAAGAAAAAGAAAGTGTATTGAAAGCTTTTCGCGCCGGAGAAACCCAAATTCTGGTTTCCACGACCGTGATTGAAGTAGGCATCGATGTCGCCCAGGCCACACTCATGGTGATTGAGCATCCGGAGCGCTTGGGCCTATCGCAACTTCATCAGTTGCGCGGACGAGTGGGCCGAGGAGACCTAGCTAGCGAATGCCTTTTGGTGGCTGAATTTGAGGCCTCGCGCCGTCTGAAAGTGATGTGTGAAACAGAAGATGGCTTTAAGATCGCGGAAGCAGATTTGGCGATCCGCGGCCCCGGTGAGTTTTTGGGCACCCAACAATCGGGTTTGCCTGGCTTTCGTGTGGGGCATCTGCTTCGGGACAACGACCTACTCGAACTCGCCAAGCAAGAAGCCGACGCTATTTTGCTCTCCGATCCCACGCTTTCTCAGCCTGATCATGTGAAGATTCGGGCGCTGGTGGAAAATCGTTGGAAGAATAAGATTCACCGCCTACGGAGTGGCTAAGAATACGCGAGCGTATTGAGGGCTTTACGAACCACGACAGCGGAAGCTTCCCAGGTAAAGAGCTTCGATCGTCGCATGCCGTCTGCACCGAGTACCGCCGCTTTCGCGCTATCGCCGAAGACCTCGTCAATCGCATCTATCAAGCCATCTAAATTACCGACCGGAAAGAAGATGGCCGCATCCCCTGCGACTTCGAGCACCGGGGGAATGTTCGACGCAATGACGGGAGTACCACACGCCATCGCCTCTAAAACGGGCAACCCAAAGCCTTCGTATCGGGAGGGGAAAATGAACGCTTCGGCGCCCGAGTACAGAGCGGGCAAGTACTCGTCGGCGACATAACCTCGCATATGGAGCGGCCCCGAAGCCCCGGCGCTTTTGCTGTCCTGAGATTGGAAAATCTGCTTGGCGTTACCCCCCACCCACAAAAATTCCGGCATGCCTTTTCCCACAAAGGCCTTCGCGGCTTTTTCTATAATTGCGAAATCCTTACGGGGATCAGCAGATCCCAACGCCAGTATGTAAGGAAAAGGTAGCGATAGCTCCGTTCGCATCGCCTGAATATCTTCGTCTGAGGCGCGCTTAAAAAAAGGCGACACCCCATTGGGAGTGAGAATGACTTTTTCCGGTGCCACTTTAAAGCGTTCGCAAATCCTCTCTTTAGAAAACTCCGAGGGCGCAAAAATCACGGAAGTTGTGTGGGCCAGCTTAGGCCAGAGCCATTCGTACCAAGAGCGAAAGGGTTTGGAGAAGGCTTCTGGCACATCGAAAACTGCCGTATCGTGCATCGTGACGGCATGCTTGGGATGTTTAAGGGGACCGCTGTTGGCCGGCGACCACAAGACGCCGTCGCGCGTTTTCATCGCAAGGGGTCCTTGCTCCCACGCTTGGCCAAGTCCCAGCGGTAGCCTAGGGGGACAGACTAGATCGGCGCTGGTTAGGCGTGCGGCAATTTCCGTGGCGTAACGCTGTACCCCCGTCAAAGGGGCATTTAAAAATCGCCCGTTAATGTAGATAGGCTTCACGGGGGGACAATGGCCGAAGACTTTCGGCCTGTCACGGAAAGCTATAAAAAGGGAAAACTATTCGCCCAACGAAACGCGGATGCCTGGACCGCAGTGGTCTTGATAGGTGTCCGCCAAGGTGGTTTTAAGCTTCTCGTAACCTTTTTCAGAGATTACCAGGACGTCGTCGTCGAGATCCTGAGAAGGAACCAGATCTTCGGAATAGCGAGCCCGATCTACGGCCGAATCACAGTACACGGCGTAAGCGACGAGCACTTGCTTCCCGCTTGCATCCGCGAACGCTTCTTGTCCGTAGAAAAATAACAGAATGCCGCCCAAAACGGCGATGATGAGTCTCATACCCAAGCCTCCCTACCTACGTACCACTCGAAAACAAAAACGCTACAAGTTCATTATACGCTGCGGCAAAAGGACAGTGCAAGCAAGGAACGCTATCAAGTGAGTACCTGAAATGATTTAAATTCTGAGGCCCAATCTGTCCAAGAAAAAGACAGTAAATGTGAAGACTATGTCGCTGTCCTCGACAATTGAGCTTCAATTTGCCTAAAAAACCCTATGAGATTGGGGACTTTCCGACTCCGTTTTACGGTACCTGGCGTTATCATCAACCCGTCGCGACCTGCCGATACAAGACTGAGCGACTCATGTCCATTCAACTTCAAACCAGAGCCCAGCAAACCCTTGTGATCGTGCGCCAGGGGGCGACTGCGGTACCACTTAAGTTTCCCGACCAGTGGAATTATGTAGAAGTCGCCACATTGGATCAGTTGGCCTCTGCCCTGGAGCAAGCCGAAGCGAAACGCCAGTTCACGCTGGTTATCGTAGGCGAAACCGATTTTGCTACCACCACTTCGGGACTTGCTCGCCTGATTGGCACCCAAGGCATGAACGACCTGGCCTTCCTCGTAACTGCCAAAAATCCTACTCAGTTTCTTAAAACGCATGGGGGCACGCGCGAGCTTTCAGACGTACTGACGCCCGAACTTTTGGCAGATTCCGTCGAGTTCCATCTTCTACGAGCAGTGCGTGCTTTATGGCAGCGAACGAAGCGCGAAAGCCGACGCATCAACCAAGAGATGCTCGAACGCTTAAATCATATTTTCATCACGCTCTCCTCTGAGCGCGACCAAAAGAAGCTTCTCACCACCATTCTTTCCGAAGCCATTGGTTTAACAGGCGCGGAAAGCGGAACGCTTTTCATGGCGGAAGAAGTGGATGGCGAGATGATCTTGCAGCTGAAGATCTCTCAAAAAATGGGAACCCCCCCGCTCATTGAACCCATCGAAGAGAAGGCGACTGAATTCAAGATTTGTGGCTACGTTATGCTCACGGGAAAGCCACTTAACATTCCCATCAACGACGGATTGCGCCCGGCACTCCCTCTACAGTTTCAGCGAGCCGCCACTACTCCACAAGAGCGGACCCAGAAATCTATATTGGCTGTTCCCTTCAAAAACAGCGAAAACGAAATCATCGCGGTTCTCGAGCTCGTTAATAAGAAGGGAGAAAAGAACCCCCAGGCAGCGCTATTCGATTCTTTTGATCTCGAAGACGAAAGCGTCGTTTCCTCCTTTATTGCTCAAGCGGCGATCTGCCTGGAAAACATGCAGCTCTACGCTGATATACGCGAAGTATTTGATGGCTTTGTGAAAGCCTCGGTCACCGCGATCGAAGCGCGGGACCCTAGCACAGGTGGTCACTCGGAACGGGTTGCCGACATGACGGTCGCTCTCGCGGAAGCGACCTCGGCCACCCAGCAAGGCATCTACCGCTCCGTTCGCTTTAAGCCCGAAGAAATTCAAGAACTCGAGTACGCCGCTCTTCTGCACGACGTGGGAAAAATCGGCGTGCGCGAAGAAGTCCTGGTGAAAGCCAAAAAGCTGTATCCGTACCAGTTGGAGTCAATCGGAAACCGCATTCGGCTCTGCAAGGAAGCCCTGCAGATTCGCTTCTTCGAGGGTGGACGCAAAAACGAGAAAGAATTTCTCCAAAAGATGAAGGAGTTGGAAACGTACTGGGAAATTATTCAGTCCTCCAACGAACCCACTATCCTTCGCGAAAAAAGTGTCGAAACACTCGAAAAAATTCTCAGCTATGAACTTGCACTAATGGATGGGCACAAACTCAAGCTCATTAGTGAGTCCGAATACCGTGCTCTTTCGGTGCCCATTGGTTCTCTAACAGAAGAAGAGCGCCTGGAAGTGGAATCTCACGTAAAGCACACTTACCAATTTTTAAAAACCATCCCCTGGACAAAGACATTTCGAAACCTTCCCGACATCGCACACGCGCACCATGAGAAGCTCGACGGCTCGGGTTATCCAAAAGGTTTGCTTTCTCATGAGATTCCACTGCAATCCAAAATCATGACAATCGCCGACATCTACGACGCCCTCACCGCTTCGGACCGCTGGTATAAAGACGCCGTGCCAACCGAAAAGGCACTCGACATCCTGTCGCAAGAAGTAAACGCGGGACAGCTTGATCCCATTCTGTTCGACATCTTTCTGGAAGCTAAAATCTACGAAATCCACGAAAAGAAGTTCCGCAAAATCATTAAAAGCCGCTAAAAGCGGCTTCGACTCTCCGCCGACAAAGCCCTGACTGAAATTTTTTCCTACTCTGTCAACCGATTGACATTTTTTTGGTCTTCGATAAACTAAATATAGCTCCTTCGTATTTTTATAATTTCCCAACACAATCAGAACGCCGCAGCTTCAAGCGGCTAAAGACATCAAATACCTATGATCCCTCGTCTTTTAATCTGTGAACCTGATGCGTCATTGTCTCTGGAAATTCAAAACGCGGCAGCGGAGCAACACCTTTGGATAGTCACCTGCCATACGATCGAGGAAGCCCAAGACCTCCTGCAAAAACAAGCCTTTCACGTATGTGTCTGGCCGGTGGAAAGCGAAGAAGAGGTAACGACGCTATTTGAGCTTAAACAGAAGCGCTCGGAGCTGGCCGTCATTGTCAGTAGCCGCTCTCACTCACCCGACTTTATTGTGCACTGCATGCGCGCCGGAGCCGGTGATTTCTGGCATCGCGCACAAGGCGTCCAGCACGTCAGTCAGCTAATTGGCAAAGCTCTTTCGCGAAATCTCCCGATCGCAAGAAGCAATGAGCGAGAAGGCGCTGAGTTCGCTGAACTTTCCGGGCGTCACCCTAAAATCCAAGAAGTTTTTAGTATTGTGTCCCGAATCAAGGACACTGAATCCAATGTTCTTATCACTGGAGAAAGTGGCACAGGCAAAGAGCTTGTGGCTCGCGCCATTCATACGCTAAGTCGACGCGCAAAAATGCCCTGGGTAGCGGTAAACTGCAGCGCAATTCCGGCGAATCTTCTCGAAAGTGAACTCTTTGGCCACGTAAAAGGGGCTTTCACCGGCGCAACTCAAAATCGTATTGGCCGGTTTCAGATGGCCGGAAATGGAACTCTTTTTCTCGACGAAATTGGGGAGCTGTCGCTCGATCTCCAAGCCAAGCTACTCCGTGCCATTCAAACCAAAGAATTTGAGCCCGTGGGAAGCACGCAGAGTGTTTCTTTAAGAGCACGTGTCATAGCGGCGACAAACCAAAACTTGGAAAGTGCTGTTTCGGAGAAGCGCTTTAGAGAGGATCTCTTTTACCGCCTGAATGTCATTCCCGTCTTCATGCCCCCTCTGCGAACAAGAAAGACTGACATTCCGCTGCTCGTTCAAAAGTTTCTGCAGAAATACAACACACAGAACGAAAAAGGCGTTCGGGGCATCTCCGAAGATGCCATGCGCTGCTTGATGCAGTATCACTGGCCCGGGAACATCCGAGAGCTGGAGAACCTCATTGAACGCGTCGTGGTCTTGAAAGAAGACAACACGATTATCGAAATTAATGACTTCCCGGTGGGTTACTTCCGCCAGGTCAAACTTGATCGCTTCGTTGCCAATGTGGCGTTCCCAGAGGATGGACTTAACTTCAACGAAGCCGTGAACGAATTTGAAAATGAACTGATCTTGCAGGCGCTTCGTTGCACCGAAGGTAATAAGAACAAAGCGGCAACGCTTCTTAAACTGAATCGCACCACACTGGTAGAGAAACTAAAGCGCAAAGGCCTTCGGGTAGGAAACTAAAAGAACTCTACTACTCGCTCTTCTTGGTCTTCGTCTTGTTCTTCGAACCGTCATCCACAAAGTCACGGATAAAGCTCTTTAGCATGTTGCTGCGGCTAGCCCCGCTTACCATCGACTTAATGTCTTCATACACGGTCGGGTCAGATACCAGACCACCTAGCGTCCCTTCACCGTCATCTATCTTCTTCAAAATAGCTTCCAGGTGAGCCAAAGACTTACCTAGCTTATCGCCGCTTTTGTTCTGGCGCATTTGTGAAGTCAAGACGTTGAGGTTTTCCGCCGTCTTGCCTAGATTTACCAAAAGCTTCTCTACGCTTCCCCCTTTTTCGAAGTGCGTTTCCAGCCCTTTTAACACATTGCCGCTCTTGGCAAAGAGGTCGCTTTCTTCTTGCGTGGTGATGGGATCGCCATTTTTTAGAACCGCAGCATCAGGTGAACCAATGGTGATTTCGAGAAACTTGTCACCAAGTACACCTTGCGTACGAATAATTGCTACTGAGTCGTGTCGAATCTGATCCTGTACACTCTTGCTGATTGACATGAATATTTCGAGCTCCCGCGAAGAGGCCTTGGGAAGCTTAATGTCGGACACCACGCCGATACGAAGACCGGAGAGGGTCACTTCCGAGCCAGCATGAAGCCCCTTTACGTGAGAAAACTTAGCGACCAATGTGTAATTCGAACGGAAGAAGCCGGTGCCACCGCCGATACTAAAAATCACGAAAAGGAACCCTAAGAATCCCACCAACAGGAAGAGTCCCAGTATTAAATTATTGGCTACACGCTTATCCATTTAGTCAGTCTCTCCGAGAATGAAGCCGCGAACGGCTTCGTCCTTCGTGTTTTTAATCTTATCCGCCGTATCGCACGCGATAATCTTTCCGTCTTTTAGAAAGGCAATGCGATCGCTCACAGCAAACAAACTCGACATATCGTGCGTTACCAGCACCGATGTAGCGCCCTTATCCTGCAACTTACGGATGATGTTCAAAATCTGCCGTGTATTGTAGGGATCAAGACCCGTTGTTGGTTCATCGTATAAAATAACTTCGGGCTCCATAATAATCGCACGAGCCACGCCGACACGTTTCTGCATTCCACCGCTCAAATCGGCTGGCAAAAGTTTCTCACTACCTTCCAAACTTACCATCGCCAACGACTCGAGGACCTTGGCGTGGATCTGTTCTTCAGAGAGCGCCGTATGTGCTCGCAACGGATAAGCTAAGTTCTCTTTGACAGTCAAACTGTCAAAAAGAGCCCCATTTTGAAACGCATACGCAATTTTGTTTCGAATCGGCACCAAATCCTCTTCTGAGAGTCCTACAAGGTCTCGCTCATGAAAATAGATATGCCCCTTGTCTGGCTTTTCCAGTCCAATCAGGGAACGAAGCAAAACACTCTTTCCGGAACCACTGCCACCCATCAGAGTCAAAATCTCACCCTTTTTAATGGTCAGATCAATCCCACGGTGGACCACTTTGTCCTCAAAAGTCTTCTGCACCTTTTCAATGCGAATGACATCCATGGTTAGGTTCTCTCAAATATCCAAAAAAGTTTCGTTAACACAAAGTCAAAAATAGTAATTCCGATGGAGGAAACGACCACCGAACGCGTGGTTGCCGCTCCCACCCCTTGGGTTCCCCCTTTGGTATTTAAACCGAAGTAGCACGCTGTCGTTCCAATAATGAGCGCAAACACAAAAGTCTTGGCAATCCCCAATGTAAAATCCATGGGATTAGAAGCCACGATTGCCTGGTGAAAGTAAAAAGTTGGGTTCAAGTAGAGTTCATACTTAGAAAGAATCATTCCTCCGAAAATACCGACGAGATCCGCCATTACAGTCAATAGCGGGCACATAAGCAGAAGCGCCAAAATGCGCGGTACCACCAACCGTTTCACGGGATCCGTGCCCAATGCGCGGATGGCATCAATCTGTTGAGTCACACTCATCGAACCCAGCTCTGCCGCGATACCCGAACCCACCCGTCCGGCAATCATGAGGCAAGTCATCACGGGCCCCAGTTCGCGCAAAATGGAGAGGCCGACCACGCGAGGAACGTAAATTTTCCCCCCAAAACGTTCCAGGCCATAACCAAATTGGATAGACATTACAAACCCGATCGATAGAGCCGTAATGAAGACAATCGAAAACGACTTCACGCCAATGGCATAGCACTGTTCTGTAAAAAGATTGAGATGAAATGGCCGACGAAAAGCCGCCAAAACGGCCGAATAAAGCAAGTTCGCCCCGCCCCCGAGGAATTCAAGAAAATGGCTCAGCCCTGTCATCGACTGAAGCCTTAAAAATGATATCGCCCGAAGGGCGCTAATTCTTTGCATACTGAAAGCTCTTAACAAAACTGAGAAACTGGCTTACGTCAGCAGAACCAATCGCCTTGCGGCTCACCATCGTAAAATCAAATATGCAGTTGTCTTTCGACAGCACGACCGCTTCGTAGTGAACCGGCTTACCTTCGAGTTGCGCGACCAAAGAAGAATAAAGCGCCTTGGCCCCATTGATGGTCATGTGCTCCTGCTTTTTGTACGTCTGCTTGCGCGTGCCTAACAAAAGGTCTCTCGTGAGTATCTGCAAATCGGCTTGTGCGTGACGATCGCAGGAACTTGTCACGGCAACGAGATTTCCAGAAGGCAGTTTGTAAGCCCGCTCGTTCTCGCCATGCCCGTGTTCCTGCCAACCCGATGGTGCTATCAAGTTGTATCCCTCAGCGTGCTTCACCGAACGTTTTCCGCTGAAGCACCCCCCGGAAAGCCCAACAACTCCGAGCACTAAAATGTAAGTCTTAAGACGCATGACCTTCCTAGTAATCTGTACGACTTATCGGAATTTCGACGCGAATAGTCTATACAAAATAAACAAAGAAAAACAAAGACTTAATTGGGGTCCTTATTGCGTCGCTCCAGAGGGACTTTTCTGAAAATTCGGGCGCGGTTTCTCTTTTTATTTTCTCGCTCGATCCCGTGAAATGCACCACCAGCAGGAGTTTAGAGGTGGCTCTCTTATTCCGATAAGTCTTTCAGACAACCCGATTCCCCGTAGAAGGTTTCACTAGTGAAAATTAAGGGTCGTAAGTGGCGGCACTCGATGCTGCGCCGGTGCCTGAGCTATTTCAAAAATACCTTCTATCTCGATCTCCGTTCGCTCGCCGTTTTTCGTATCGCCTTGGGTCTCACCGTAGCTCTCGATTTTTTTGAACGCGCTTCACAGGCGGGTGCACACTACAGCGATACCGGCTGGTTCCCACGGGCGTTTCTGCAGTATCCCCACACGTTTACTTTCCACGCTCTTTCGGGATCAGAAAATTTTCAATGGTGGTTACTCATTGGCTCAGGTGTCACCGCTCTTATGTTTGCAATCGGGTGGCGAACCAGGCTTTGCAACTTTCTTCTTTGGTTGCTCGTAATCTCGACACAGCATCGCAATGGATTGATTTTGGAAGGGTTTGATATCTACGCTCGGTTTTTGCTGCTTTGGAGTCTTTTTGTTCCGATGGCTGCTCGATTCTCAGTCGACGCTTTGGTACGTTCCTCCCCGTTCAAAGACAATCGATTGAGTTCCTTCGGAGTGTTCGCACTTATTCTACAAGTTTTTGTTGTCTACTTTGTAAACTTCTTGATGAAATGCAACCCGAGCTGGTTTTCAGGGACCGCCTTAAGTCAGATCTTCAGCTATCTTGACTACCCGACCGCTTTTGGCGCTTCACTCTTAGCTTTCCCACTTCTATTAAAGGGACTAACGTTTGTTTTGCTTTTCGCTGAAGGATTTGCCCCGTGGCTTCTCCTTGTGCCCTCCCGCACGGGGGGACCTCGTACACTTTTTGGAGTTGTGATTTTTGCGCTGCACTTGGGGGTTCTCCTCACGTTAGATGTGGGATACTTCACTCAACTTTCTCTCTCGGCGGCTCTCCTCTTTATTCCCTCTCAGTTCTGGGACAAGCAGAGGATCAACGCCCCTTACATAAAAAAGACACTTTTCTTGCGAAACCGATGGCAGGAAGTTCTGTGTCTCATACTCGTTGTGTACGTACACGCTCCACATCCCCACCATGCAATTTGGGATCAGTTTCCTAACTGGCCCTTAAAAATTAGGGAGATGATGGCTCCGCTCAAACTCCAACAGAAGTGGGTGCTGTTTGCGATTCCCGATGCCCATCTGAAATCTAATTGGGCACTCTTTACGGGCGTTAATTCGGAGGGTCGACGCTTTCGCTTGCCTGATCACACCGATATTACTGACGTTGAAAGCAAAGAAGCCTTCCAGCCGATGGGACTCAATCATCGTCTAGTAAAAGCTCATCATCGTCTTATCTCAGCTCAACATAGTTCACTACGCTTGAACTATCTGGAATATCTTTGCCGCGAGAGTTTTAAACGAAAGTTGGCTACACCGTACGAACGAATTGAAACGCACGCAGTAACTTTTCCTTTTGATCGCCTTCCCGCCCAAACAGTAGAACATGGGAGTACATACCTGTGCTCTGACGGCAAGGGGGTACAATAAATGGCCGGAACAGCAAAATTTAAGTTGGCCACAAAACCGCAGTCGGAGTCTAGAATTCGCAAGGCTCTTCCTAGCGATGCTGCACAACTGGAGGCGCTTTATCATCTCTTGGTAAAAGATCCTGATGTAAGAGTACTGGCAACCCGCATTCAGGAAATGAACGATAACCCTCTCCATAAGCTGCTCGTCGTGGAAAGTGGCGGCCGAATCGTTGGAACAGGATTGCTTATTTTCTGCCTAGACGCACTATTTAGTGTGCAGCCAACTGCTGTTTTCGACAACCTGGTTATTCACCCGGATTGGCGACGACGTGGTTTAGCAAGACAGTTGCTGGAACATGTTATTCGATTGTGTGCCGAAAAGGATTGTTCCAAATTAACTATCACTAGCACTTTAGATCGCACAGAAGCGCACAAACTTTTTCGGTCACTGGGTTTTCACGACAACAAAAAGCTTACCTTCATCAAATACAACAAGGATTTGAAGAAGTGAACTTTCGACCCAAATACCAGCTGAGACGCATAAGGCGCACACTCACCGACCCACGTGCGTGTGTGTATCTGTTGAACGAATTCTACAGGACCCGCGAACTCACCACAAACCTCCTGGACGAGGTCGTGCGCTTACTAGACCAACAAGGAATTCTCGCTCGACCGATGAACATGGAAACCCTGCTAATCGATCCGGTTGAGAGGAAAGATTTAGTGTTGGCGCATCACCCTGTAATGGATGAGAAAATATTGCACCCGTGCCAGTGGCTAGGAATCATTCCGTTGAATAGGCGCCAACGCTTAGAACTCGCCCAGACGGTCCACGCCCCAGTTATGCCTTGGCGATATGCATCCTCGGTCCAGGAACTCGTCGACCTTTTCGACGTTTGGAAAACAGACGTTTTACTTCTTAAGAAGGATGTTTCCCTCCGAGCGCTTGGAGTCAACGTGGTGCGCAGAAAACATTGTTCCAACCCGGAGCTCAGTTGGGGCGTAGGCGATATCTTTTGTCCTCTACTGACAGAAGATCCGATCACCTACAAAATGCACTTTTGGGGCAAACATATTTTGGGCAGTTTTGCCTTGCATACGCCCCCCATCGAGAGCCGTACCTTCACTGGCCTCGACCAATCACCCACAGGTCCTTGGGAACCCCCTACCGAAATCCATGAGGTAATAGGACGACTGGGCGAAGCGCTTCTGAGAATGGGTGGCGGTTACTCATCGGTAGACATGATGAGACACAATGGAAGGTTCGTGATCGTGGAGATTAACACGAACTCCGTGGGGTTCGACAAAATGCTTAAGTACGTTCCAATCTTTTCCCAAAACTATACTAATGCCGTTGTGGATATTGTTCAGCGTCGCGCAGAACTAGTTTGTCCTCGAGCCCGAATCATCGAAGGAATCCATTATTTTCAGGAGAAATTAAGGCACAACATAAAGGACGCTAAAAAACTTTCTGAGGCTGCGTAACTTAGTATGCGACGAGTCCTTTACATTCTAGACATGCTATCCGGCATCGGAGGAGCCTCTCACCAACATATCGGAGTGCTCAAGCACATGGATCGATCCGATATCGAAGCCCATTTCTGGTGTTGCCAGGACGGCTATTTGGCCCAGCGGCTCCGAGAAGCCCGCGTTCCACTTGTTACCGAGAAACTTGCTGACGCGCTTGCTTTTGCCCCGCGCAATCCTCTTCATGTGGCGCAAAGGATTTTAGCCTATAAACAATCCCTCAATCACGTTCGTGCCTATATCAAGAAGAATAGGATTGATCTCATCCACGCGGACTATCGCTGCATACCCTATGCTTCAGAGCTAGGGCCGTCGCTCGGGATTCCCACTGTCATTCACGTGCGATCTGAGATTTATCCCGAAACGCTCATGATTAAGTGCTTAGATAAAGTTGATCGCGTAATTGTCATATCACACCGTTTGAAGGACCTATTGATGCAAGGCGGACTTTCGGGAGAAAAAGCCGTTGTTATCCACGACGGCGTAGATATTTCCCGCTTCAAACCGAAAGTTTCAAAGCACTGGAACTTCTACCCAGAAAAACGTGCCAGTGGCACTATTTTCGTCGGACTCGTGGGGCGCATCGAGCCTTTTAAGAGGCAGAAGGAGTATCTCGAGCTTGCGCTATCTTTGAAAAACTCTGGAAAAAACTTTCATTTTTTTGTCATTGGCACGCTACGCGATGAACGGTACTTCAAAGAAGTTATGCAGTTTTTTTCTCGGAACAAGATGGACTCAATGGTGACTTTCACCGGGGAAGTTTACGGCATTGAACACATTTTGAACAATCTCGATATTCTCGTCACTCTTTCAGGCGGATCTGTCGTTCTGGAAGCAATGGCGAGTGGAATTCCAGTGGTCGCAGCAGCACGTCCCAGCCCCTCGGGTCGCTCTATTATCAAAGACGGCGTAACTGGTTTTCTGCGAGGGTTTGATGAAGTGAAAGAGCTTAAGAAGTGTCTTAAGACACTGGCTGATGACCCCAAGCTTCGAAAGAAAATGGGTGCCGCTGCGAGACGCGAGGCAGAAGAAGTATTTGCCATGAGAGAAGTCTCTCGAAAAACCGTAGCTCTCTATGATGAGCTTATCCCCGTTTCTCGTCCCCTGAAAAAGGCCGCGTGACCTAGAGACCGGCATAGACGCCGCCGATTACATCAATCCTATGTAAAATAGACTTTACATTTATTCGTGTACAGTTTACTTTACATACATGCCGAGAGTAGAAAACAAACTCACCATTCTGAATCGCCTTCAAGACCTGCGAAATGTGCGCGGGCTCACACAAGAACAGTTGGCACAGGCCGTTGATGTCACACGCGCCACCATTCTTGCCATTGAGAAAGGGGGCTACAATCCCTCTCTTGAACTAGCATTCAGACTGGCGAAGTTTTTCAAAATCGGAGTGCAGGATATCTTTTATGAAAAAGGAGCTCGTCGTGAATAAAGCGATTCGTTTCGTTCAAAACTATTTGGTTGGTGCTTTTCCTATTGTCGCAGCATGTATGGTGTGGAGTTCTTGGCCCTCGGATACAGCTCCTTCGGGAATTGTATGGGAGCTTTTGTCCTACAACTTGATGCTTTGGTTTTCGATGCTGATTATTTTCTTATCGGTACTAGTGATCTTTCCCGATGCCCGAAAAAAGACGCTAACTCGTTTAGCAAACCTCAAAGAAGCCGATGAACGGGAAGAGTACCTCACCGGAAAGGCCGCCTCTTCTGCCTACCTTTCCACGCTTAGTCTAGTGATTTTCCTGCTATTCATTTCCATACTAAATGTTTCGGTGACAACCATTCCACGCGAACAGGCTCCGGACGGTAAGAATAGAACGCTGAGCATCGGATTAGATCTTTCCCTTTTTGATAACAAACAAACCAATCCCCCAGGCACCCTCTTCGATACAAAGCGGTGGCAGGTTTCACAAGCCGCCCTTTTATTGGTCGTACTGGTCTGGCAGCTAGTGAGCTTTAACCTCAAGGCTCGCAAAGAATTTGATTTACCAGCCGCGTGAGCGGCTGGCCGGGCCCTCCGCTGTGACATCTTTTGTTTTAGAGGTGCCCTTCCCCGTCCCTCTCCCCTTTCCGCCCAAAAACGAATTTCAAACAAGATCAAACGCTTACGTATTCTAGGGGTCTACACGTACGCCTGGCACGTGCTTGCAGAAAGGACCTGTGGCCAGGGGAGGATCCCCTCTGCTTTGAAAGACTTTTGATTGCCCAACCCGCGTGGTTGGGCCGGGGCCAGCTTAAAGAATGCTTCCTACGAGAGAGGAGACCCGCGGATCCGGGTCATTGGGAAAGCATTCTTCGATATCTCCGTTGGGGAACGGAGAAAAGAACTGCTCAATGGAGCAGCCCAGACAAGGAGCCGCTACTCTCTTTGTTTTGGGACCACTACTCCTCTCTCACCCATAGCCCGAAAGGGCGATGGAAATTTAGGCGGGTTCCGTGCGCAACTTCACGGGACCCGCCTATTTTACTTCTCCGGTTGCAGAGTATGAGAGACGAAAAGAAAGAAATTCTGACTTTTCTCGAAGAAAATGTGGGAACGCCTCAAATTGCGGGCAACCTGGAAGGGTTGGAACGCATTGGTGAAGGCGGCATGTCTTTCATTTACCGTGCTCGTCAGAAAAATCTCGGCCGATACGTCGTTATCAAGCAACTCAAACACAACGAACAAGAAGAACTGATTGAGCGCTTTCGTCGGGAAGCACGTACGCTTGCTTCTGTTCTTCATCAGAACGTAGCGCATGTTTACGACTACGTTGAATCGGGCGAACACCACTACATTTTCATGGAGTACATCAGCGGAGTCGATTTATCGGCTGTGATCAAGCAGACCGGCAATCTGCCTCCTCATGTTGCAGCGGCAACTCTGCTCGGTGTTGCACGTGGTGTTAACGCTCTTCATGGTCATCAGCTTATCCACCGTGACGTGAAACCCTCCAATATTCGCATCACCGACCGGGGCGAAGTTAAGCTGATGGACTTGGGTATCGTGCTTGATACCAACGCCGACGAACTCACGCGACCGGGTATTTTAGTAGGATCACGTTTTTATCTTTCTCCCGAACAAGTGCTGGGCGAAGCCGCCAGCCCCCGCTCCGATATATTTTTATTGGGAATTTGTCTGTATGAAATGTTAGCGGGGGTTCGCCCCTTCGTTGACGAAGGAAGGGAATCCGTGTTCCAGCGTATTCGAGAAGCGAAGTATGTTCCCCTGCGCAAAATGCGCTCGTCTGTTCCCCGTGCTCTCGAAGCCATCGTAGATCGATGCCTACGCAAAAATCCTGAACAACGTTATCAATCTTCCTCCGCCCTCGCGTACGACCTTCAAAATTTCCTGGGAACGACCAGAGCAGCCCACACCCGCGAAATGATTTTAAGTTTCTTAGATGCTGAAGCGCTCTTGAAATCTCCGGTTGCTGTTAGCGCTTCCTTTGAAGTCGTTCGTGCAGTTTGGAAAGCGCCTCTGCGGTGGCTTGCTACCGGAGCTGTGATCATCCTATTCGGTTTTGCCCTCGGATATGTGGTCGGACACTCTGTGGGATCAGGCCCACAAACTCCCGTGACTTACGAAGCTCCCAAAAAGATCCGCTAATTGATCCACGTTTGATCCTGACCCACTGCGCCTTCCTCTCCATAAATTGACTGTCGTAAAATTGCAAACTCCTCTAAACTTATTCTGGTAAGGCATTTCAGGCATTCGTCTTAGTTATCATTCATCAAGGAGCACTAAAATGTTCAAACCATTCTGCAAGGGAATTAATTGTAAAAGTCTGGCACTAGCCATTGTGGCTGTTTTTATTTTCAACGGTCTTACGAACTACGTTATTCACGAACTGTTGATGAAAGGTGCATATGAAGCTTCAGCCGCTTTGTGGCGTCCGGCAGCCGAGATGCAAGATTACTGCTGGTGGATGGTTGCTGGCCAGGCCATCATCGCGATTTTCTTCACCACCCTTTTTGCTAAAGGCTATGAAGGAACTGGCATTGGTGAAGGTTTCCGTTTCGGAATTCTCATCGGTCTGTTCTGCGCTGGATCTTCATTCATCTCGTACGCCGTGATGCCGCTTCCGTGCGCCATTGCGTGCAACTGGGCCATCATGGGCTTAGTCCAATCGGTAGGTGCGGGCATTGTTGCCGCTCTGGTTTACAAGAAACCGCAGTTTTAGTTTCTCATCGATTCGTCAAAGGGCGCTTCCTAAGAGGCGCCCTTTTTTTTGCCTTCTCGGGGGTTTGGGCGATTCGGCGCTTTTCTTTCATTTCCCCTGAAAAAACGGTATGAAGGCGCCATGTTTTTCAAAAAGGCTAAGCCCTTAAGTACAGATTCAGTGGCGCACGCTCTTTCTCACGTCTCCGCTCCCGGGACTGATAAAGGCTTAATTTCATTGGGATATATTAAGAATCTTCAGGTAAGCGGCACCAAGGTCCGCTTCGACCTGGCCGTTCCTAATATTAATGAGCGCGATCGGGACGCGTTGGTGGAAGCGTGCCGAGCGGCTGTGAAGAAAGTTGAAGGCGTGGAGTTCATCCACATCTCGCCCGTCGCCGCGACTGAAGCCCCGAAGCCCAGCCCCGCACCAGGAGGCCAGGGCCGCATTTCTCTCCCGAATATTCGTAACCTAATCGCCGTGGCGAGCGGAAAAGGTGGCGTGGGAAAGAGCACTGCTGCTATCAGTTTGAGCCTCGCCCTGGTTGCCGAAGGCAAACGCGTTGGCTTACTGGACGCTGATATATACGGACCCAGTTTGCCCACCTTGATTGGCATTAACCAACGTCCTCCTCAAACCGAAAGCGGACGCATCCTTCCTATTATTAAGGAAGGACTTAAGCTCATGTCGATGGGCTTTATGATCCCCGAAGGACAACCGGTGGTTTGGCGCGGGCCGATGGTGCACGGCGCTCTCACCCAGTTTCTGACCCAAGTCGATTGGGGTGAACTTGATTATCTTATCGTCGATATGCCGCCGGGCACGGGCGACGCCCAGCTAACGATGAGCCAAACGGCACCTCTTTCCGGAGCGATTATCGTAACCACTCCGCAAGAGCTAAGCCTAATTGATGCACGCAAGGGTTTGAAAATGTTTGAGAGTGTGCAAGTTCCCATTCTCGGCATCATTGAAAATATGTCGGGCTTCGTCGCTCCCGATGGACAGGTTCACAACATTTTTAAAACAGGCGGCGGCAAAAAACTCGCCGAAGAATCGGGAACGCCTCTACTCGGTGTGATTCCCCTCGATCCGTTAATTGCCGAGGGTGGCGATTCGGGCAAGTCTGTACTTCTCACTCACCCGGATGCGACCGTTTCCAAGATTTACCGACAAATGGCGAAGGATTTAATCAAGAAGGCCTCGCCTCAAGGCGCGTTTAAGCCCGTCAGTCTCGAGTGGCAGTAGATGCATCCTATCGAACTAAGCCAAAAAGCGGCAAACACTCTGGGAATCACTTGGGACGACGGCCATCAGTCGTCATACCAGGTGCGCGGATTAAGACTCCAGTGTAAGTGCGCCGCTTGTGTAGATGAATGGACTCGCAAAGTCTTAATCAAAGAGGAACAAATCCCTCTTGATATACGTCCTAAAAAAATCGAGCCTGTGGGTCGCTACGCCCTAAGCATCGCGTGGTCTGACGGGCACAGCTCGGGAATCTATACCTTTGACCACTTACGTTCTCTCTGTGAGTGTGAGGCATGCCGAAAAACCTAAACCAGGAATACGCTGACTCTCAACAAACCGGGGGGTTGTTCGAGCTCGATTCTTGGGGTTACGTCGAAATTGTCGGCAAAGACGCGGCGTCTTTTCTCCAACGCTTAAGCACACGATCTTTTAAAGATCCCATTCCAGAGACAATCCTTCCGGGCGCACTTCTCACCGGCAAGGCTGGGCTCATCGCTACAGGATTTTTTGAAACGCACGCAACCGATCATTTTTTCTTTCTCACTCGAAGCCCTCAGCTTGCTTTCGATCACCTCACAAAGTTTCACTTTGCGGAGGAACTCGAGATAAAACTACGACCGGATTGGACGGTGGTAGGAGTATACAAACAAGGCTTGGCACAAAATGGGCAGCCGGCAGATCGCGTCTTTCCTTTACCGTGGGGAAAGTTCGCATTCAGCACATGGCGCGATCCTAAGATTGCGGGACTTATCTGGTTGCGCGCGAAGCCCGCGATAAAAACGGATTTCTTAAAGGAATCAGGCCTCCCCGTTTTTAGCGAGGAACTCTTTAATTACTTCCGCATCAAGGCCGGTATTCCCCATGTTCCGGAGGAAATGAATGAGGGGAATATTATTTTGGAAGGCGGCCTGGACTGGATGATCGATCGCGATAAAGGCTGCTACCCAGGCCAGGAAGTGGTGGAACGTATTTTCACCTACGGCGAGGTGAACCGGAAGGTTCTCTCGGTACGCCTTGGACGCGGCGCTGCAAAACTTCCCGCATTATTGTTCTCAAAGGGGCTGGAAGCGGGCACACTCATCGCCTACACTGAGGATCCTACGCGCACCGGAGGCCTCGGACTGGCACTCATTAAACGTGCGCAATGGGAAAACACCGCTTTTTCAACTGGGACTCAGACTCCACCCGACGTCGAAAGAGTAGAACTCGAGAACTGATGACTTTTCGCCAGATTTTTCTTTTCTTCTCCTCACTTAAATTGGCGGTCATTTCTATTCTGGGCTTGGCTGCAGTGTTGGCTGTCGGAACCGTACTGGAATCCTGGTACGGCATGCGTGCGGCTCACATGATGGTTTACGGAACCTGGTGGTTCGGCGGAGTCCTTTTTATTCTTGGGTTGAACGTTCTTTGTGCCGCACTTTCGCGCTATCCGTGGAAACGTCATCAAATTGGTTTTTTGATTACCCACTCGGGAATCCTAATCCTTCTGCTCGGGTCTTTTCTAACCCAAAAGTTCGGTGTGGATGGCAATTTGCCTATCGAAGAAAAGAAGTCGAGTAATTCGGTGCTGCTCAATGATTTGAAACTCATTGTGACGGACGAAGAAAGTGGCGAAAGCAAAATATTTCCCGTTCCCGAAAGTGGCACTGCCCGTTCAGGCGACTTGATGCGGGTCCACCTTTTCGGAGATTACTCCTTATATATAGATCAATTCTATCCGCGCTCGCGCGTGCAGACCCAAAGAGAGGCATCTCCCGTTGCTGGCTTGGGTGTTCCCTCCGTTGAAGTGGAACTCGCCAGCAGCCGCTTTAAAGTACGCGAAACTTTGGAAAGCCGCTCACCCCAATCAGCTACAGAGTTTAACCTCGGTCCCGCTGTCTTGAGTTTCCAAAAACTGTGGAGTGCCGAGGATGAGAATCGTTTTCTTCAATCCCAGGAAGAAAAGCCTGCCCTTTCAGGAAAAGGAATGCTCTCTGTTTTTTTAAAAGGACGAGAGTATCGCCTGGATATCGATGAGCTTCTTTCTGGATGGCAGCCCTTAGGAGATAGTGGTCACTCGATTCACGCCCATAAGTACTTCACTCACGCGGTCGTGGAGAACAACTCTCTGGTCAATAAATCGAATGAACCCGTTAACCCGGCAATTGAAATCGATGTCAGATCAGTACACGGCGTCACGGAGAATCATACACTTTTTGCGAATTTTCCTGAATTTCCCACGCTCCATCGTAAGACAGCACCGGCCCAAACTTTGGGTCTGACGTTTGCTTTGAATCTCTCGCAGGGCACCCCCGAACGCGAGGAAATTGGAATCGTCGGAAAAAAGCGGGGCCGACTTCAAATTGCACAAAGTGCAAACAACGAAAAACTTTTTTATAAAGTTTTCGGAGCGGGTGGAAAAATAAATTCTCGGGGTGAGCTCAAAATCAACGAGCCTGTCGCAACAGGATGGATGGACGCCAAAGTTACCGTCGTGGATTGGAAGCCGTCTTCTGCGTTAAAGGCCAATCCGCGCAACGTTGATAAAATCACTAATGCCGAAGCTAATCTTCCTAGTGCGATTCATTATTTTATTGGAAATAAGGACCGTCAGCCTGCTTCGGATTTGAGTGAGTCGGGCTGGATCTCTCTAGGCGAAACACGGCGAATTGTTTTGAAGAATCATCGCCTACTAGTTGAGCTGGGAAAGGAAACTCTCAAACTTCCTTTCGAACTCAAACTCGAGAAATTTCGGGTGGGGCGCGATCCTGGTACGGACAAGGCGGCAAGCTACGAAAGCACCGTCGTGCCGATTGGGCCCAATAAGCTTCCGCCCACACTTATTTCCATGAATGAGCCTCTGCACTATGAAGGCTACACTTTTTATCAAGCGAGCTATCAAGAACGCCCCGGTCGTCCGACGATCTCCATTTTCTCTGTAAACTGGGATCCAGGCCGCTGGGTAAAATACTTGGGTAGCCTCCTTATCTGCCTTGGCATCATTGTCATGTTTTATATGAACCCCCACTACTTTGGGATTCTCCTCGGAAAGAAGCAGCCATGAAACAACTCCTTGCACTACTCATTTTATTTCCTACCATCGCATTTGCCCTGGGCTTTCAGTGGTCACCTCTTTCAACAATGGCGATTCAAGAACGGGGACGCGTTAAACCCTTCGACACATTCGCCGAAGAATCTCTCCAGTATGTTACGGGCAAGCGCTCCTGGAACGGGCAAACACCCGAGGAAACTATCTTCTCCTGGTTGGCTAACTTCGAAAAAGATTGGTCTGGCACCGAGTTCGTCCTGGTGGATTACAAACCTCTCAAAGAGCAAGTTGGATTAGATACCTCCCGACGCTATTTCTCACCAGAGGAACTCACAGAAAATACAGAACTTATCAAACTCACACAAAGTGGGTTTGAGAAGAACAGTGCCGGGGAATCTCCGAATCAGCTGGAAAAAAAGGCCATGGAAGTCAGTAACCGCGTGGGCCTTCTGCGTGCTGTGGTTAGCGGCGCTGCGTGGACCATTCTTCCCAACCCGGAGAGTCCTGAAGCCGACTGGTTCGCGCTCTCCTCGTTAATGGGAGACCAAGAGCACCAACTTCCGCCCTACCCTCCCGAGCAATTGGAGAAAGTTTCCACAAGCATGCGTGATCTCGTAACGGCGTACACGGATGGCAGGACAGAAGAGTGGAATAAGAAAATTGCCGAGTTTGCACAGTATGTAAGCACTGAGCTTGCACCGTCGGCTTATCCCGCTGCCTCAAAACTCAAACTCGAGAAGCACTACAATGAGTTTCGCCCGTTCCGCTGGACGTGGGTAGCTTACACAGTCGCGTTTTTCTTGTTGCTGGCGTACATCATTTCAAAGAACAATATACTGAAGATTGCTGGCTCGGCCGCACTTCTTTCTGCGTTTGGTTTGCACTGCTACGGCTTTATCATTCGCATGATGATTTCAGGCCGTCCCCCCGTGACAAACATGTACGAATCAGTCATTTGGGTGACGTGGGGCTGCGTGCTCTTTGGCTTCTTGATTTGGCTTGGCAGCAGAAACGCGGTTATTCTCGTCGCAGCTTCGGCGTTTGCGATTGTCGGACTCATTCTCGCTGACAATCTTCCCTCCATTTTGGATCCGGGAATCAATCCCCTTGAGCCCGTATTGCGTAGTAATTTTTGGCTTACGATTCATGTGCTCACCATTACATTGAGCTACGCCGCTTTCGCGCTTTCTTTGTGCATGGGGAATATCGTACTGGGGAATCACATTTTTTCTCCCACCCGTACAGACCGCTTGCAAACTTACTCACTCTATATGTATCGCGCGATGCAGATTGGTGTTCTTTTGCTCGCGGCGGGCACCATATTGGGTGGCATTTGGGCAGACTATTCCTGGGGCCGCTTCTGGGGCTGGGATCCCAAAGAAGTCTGGGCTCTGGTGGCACTCTTGGTTTATCTCGCTGTGCTGCATGGCCGTTTCTCTGGATGGCTTAAAGGCTTCGGGTTTGCGGCCGCGACGGTCATGAGTTTCTTAGGCGTTCTCATGGCGTGGTACGGAGTAAACTTTGTACTCGGTGCGGGCCTCCACTCCTACGGGTTTGGAACCGGCGGTACAGGCTACGTCCTGGCCTACGTGATTGCCCAGGTGGCTTTTATTGGAGCCGCGTATGTACAGCACAAGAAAGCCGAAGCTAAAGGTAAGCTGGATAATTCCATTTTTCCCAAGGGCCACCGCTAGCTCAAACATAGTTCGGAAGTAACCCTTTTTCCTCAACGGGAGGTTCTCATTCCACGCTTATCTGCTCTATTGCTGGTTGTTGTTTTTCTTTTCCCCGCACTTCTACAAGCAAAATCAAAAGCGAAACACTTTACCGCTTCGCTCGAAGATCAGTACAAATGGCTCGTTCCCCTGGACGGCGCCGAAGCAGTAAAGTGGACGAAAGCCCAAACGGTGAGGACCGAAACCACGTTTGGAAAAGGTCCTCTCTTCAACACTTTTCAGGAAGAAATTAAAACGATCGTCGACTCGGATTCTCGCGTCCCCTTTGGTTGGATTGAAGGCGAACATTATTACAATTTTTGGAAAGATAAATCTCACCCCATGGGGATCTGGCGTCGCATTCCGATCAAAGACGCCCTTGATAAAAAGTGGCGTAAATGGGACACCCTTCTCGATCTCGATAAACTGAAAAAAGATGAAGGCAAAACCTGGGTTTTCACCAACGCACACTGCCTGGGTCCGGTGCTAGAGCGCTGTCTTGTTCAGCTTTCTTTGGATGGTGCGGATCTTGTGGAAACTCGCGAATTTATGATCTCCAAAAAAGCATTTGTGGCTGACGGATTTAAAGCCCCCCTTGCCCGCACCGGGGCGCAATGGGTGAACGAGAACGAAATCTTTGTTTCCACTGACTTTGGAAAAGGTTCACTACGACCGAATGGGTATCCGTCTCAAGTTCGTTTGTGGAAAAGGAATACCCCTCTTGCGAGCGCGGAATTGGTTTTTTCCTCTGAAACGGCAGAGGGAGTATTCCTTGATGATCTGACGACTAATCCCACGGGCCTCTTTCTCGTAAGACGCTATGTCGCCTTTAGAGACAGGGAATATTACCTTTTTAAAGAGGGTAAATTTTCCGTGAAGGTCAATGTCCCTCTGGATTGTGAACTCGATGCCATACGCGGTGACGTGGGATTTTTCAGATTGCTAAACGGATGGAAAAGTCCGGTAGGACAACTGGCGAGCGAAACGGTCTTCACGATAAACCTCAAAGAGGTTCGCGACACCGGAAAACAAACCATCACCGTGCTTTTCACTCCGGCTAAGGGCCAGTTCATCAATCAAGTTTACGTAAGCAAAGATCATACTTGGGTCGTGCTTTTTGAAAACTCATTTGGAAACCTTCTGCGTTTCTCTGAAGCAAACAACAAATGGAGTCATGTCCCCGTCACCCTCCCAGGCGATGGTAGTGTTTCAAATTTCATCACAAGCCAAGAATCCAACGATGTCCTTTTGGGATTTCAAAGTTTTCTCACACCTCCGGGTCTATACGCGGTCAAAGCGGAGCAAACTGAAAAACTCTTAGAACAGAAACCCACCTTCGACGCGAAACGCATGGCGTTTGAACAGTATTGGGCGACAAGTAAAGATGGCACCCAAGTCCCCTACTTTGTAATCCACCCGAAAAACATGCTTTTGAACGGCTCAAATCCGACACTGCTTTGGGGATATGGCGCGGGAAACGTAGCGTTTCCCCCCGCCTACTCATCCGTAGCCGGAAAGGTTTGGGTAGAGCGCGGCGGGGTGTTTGTGGAATCCGTTCTTCGTGGTGGAGGTGACCGAGGCCCGGCATGGCGCTATGCGGGCTTTAAGGAAAAGAAACAAAACACCTTCGACGACTTTCAAGCTGTCGCTAAAGATCTCATCAAAAGGAAAATCACGTCTTCACCTAAGCTGGGAATTTTTGGAGCTAGCTGGGGCGGACTTTTGGTGGGTGCTTCCTTCGTTCAGCAGCCCACGCTCTTTCATGCGGTGGTGGCTGAAGTCCCCATGCTAGACCTCATCAATTTCCCCTTATTGGGAACGGGGGCCGGATGGACCGGCGAACTCGGGGATCCCAAAGTGCCAAAACAGCTAAAGGCGCTGAAACTTTATTCCCCGTACCACAACGTACGTGCGAACGAGGAGTATCCGGATGTCCTCTTTCTCACCTCCACGAATGACGATCGCATGCACACCGCCCACGCCAGACGCATGGCCGCCAAAATGTTGGATCAAGGGCACAACGCCTATTTCTGGGAATCTCCCACGGGAGGTCACTCACTCTATACCGATAACCAGAGCCTCGCGCACGTCAGGGCACTTAGATACAACTTCTTTGCAGAAAAGCTGGGTCTTACGAAGGCCAAGGAATAGGATCAGAAATTAAACTATTGAAACGCTTGGTTTAATTTTACCCGTGCGTTCTCGCCTTCTTTCTTCCAGCCCCAACAATCGATTCGTTTTACGAACAGGACATAGGATTGGACCAAGTCCTACCGGGAGACTTCTAACTCCTCGTTGCCTCCCTTGGCCGCCAGTGCTAGCTTCACGCCTTCCTTTGGGAGGGCCAGATGAAATCACCAGTCGCGTTCTTATTATTTGTTCTTTGCGTTGCCGCATTCGGCGAAAGAGAGATTCGTTTCTGGGTAGGGGATCGCAATAATCGCGTAGCGAGTAAATCTCAGGACTACAAAAATCACTTGGCTCATATTGAATTTATTCGCAACGCGCTGGGCCCGGGAACACTTGTCGCCGGCCGCGGCGCCCTAGACTACTACTCCATTTACATTCCCCGTCAGGAAGTGAATAAGAATCTCCTAACACAAACTCTCCCGGCGGAAGCAATGCTTAGAACTCTTCCGTTCACCGAAGCCGCACTTCCCAGTTACGAAAGTGCGGAAGCTTACCAAAAGTCTCGTGCGGACCACCCGGAGTATGGCCCTCTGCATGGCAAAGAAAACGGATTTGATCTAAAGCGCTCGTACAGCGCGACTCCCAAGCGTTTAGAGGACCGCGAGATTCGAAGTGGTATCGCGATTAGCCAAAGCCAACCTGCCGAAGCTCGTGTCGCCTATGACTTGCGTGCCTCTTTTAATGCCGATCCCGATTGGACCAAAGGAACAACAATCGTATGGCTGGTCCTTCGCCGCAGGGACGTAGAAGAAAATGAGTATAGGCAGGCTATCGCCGCGCAGTTCAAGAAGTTTACCCGCGACGGATACCTGGAGGATTATTTGGTGGATGGGCACTACGCCCGAGTCGATGAAGGTTTTATTTTGCATTTTCTTAATGTGCCCGAGCGTGGAAACATAAAAGAGGTTCTCTTGGCTTTGGGCAAAGCGCACCACGAAGCACTCTCTCCCGTCATCCCGGGATCAAGCTCTACCACCATGAATGATTATGCGATTGAGTTCGAAAAGGTCGTTGCAGAAAGCCGGGAACCCTTTAGCGCCGGGTGGGATAAATCGATTGCCCCAGGCAAAGCGGTCAACGTTCAGCTGGGGAACTAAAACCCTAAGGGAAACAGCCCATCGATTAATTTTTGGATTCGGTGAGTGGGTATCCCAAGTCGAAGTGCATTTTCCCAGGTTTGTTCCACCAAACGCCACCTTCCGTCTTCGAACGTTTGTTCTGCTTCGGAACGGCTTAGTACGGTGTTGTGAATAATCACTTCGTCCATCAAACCTGTAAAACCATTCCCGTAACCCGCATTCAGCATCCCTAGATAAAGCGGCGAAGCATTGTTTGGAATACTAGCCGTAAGTTCGTTAAAGGGGCTGCCCGCGTCCTCCACCCCATTAATATAAGCTCGCACACGGTCGGTTGAGGCTTGAGCGCCGTCGTACGTAACCGTAACATGATACCAGCGGTTGGCTGCGAATGTCGCCGTGGTCGAAGCCCTGTTATTGGTATTGATGATATCAATCGCCAATCGATTTCCCGTGTACAGGAAGAGAGAGTAAGAATCATTGTTATCAATACCTGTGCGCTTAGACAAAATGGCATCCGGTTGCCCATCCACTGTGGTCGGGAAAAACCACATTTGAAAGGACATGGTCGCGGTGTTGTCCAGGTTCACATTGTCAGCCACCGTAATCAAGTCGTCCGTGCCATCAAACCGAGCGGCGCTATTAAACATACCCATCGCACCGGTTACTGGGCAGCCAGTTGTCACGCACGTCCCGTTGTTTCCGCTAAAGGAACTATCCAGGAATGTCGTTGCGCCTTGGGCTTCATCGAAGTGATAGTGGGCAACAATTGCGCCCTGGGAAAGCGAACAAAACCCGATTACAAAGAGGACAATTTTTACCATATTTTCCCCCCCTCTTTAAAATGTGGATTTAGGTAACTGTCTAGCACGGCGAGCACAGCGTTTTCCACGAAGTTACAAAAACGGCCTCCGCAAACATCTCGCTGGGCTTCCGTTCTCCAGGCGCCACGTTCGTACATTTCACGAACTCCTCGGGCGGGAATCGCAGCGCGGTAAATAGCAACTTCATCGATAGCTCCTACAAAATCTTGAGCATATCCTGCGTTTAAGGAACCAATGTGAAGCGCGCTCGCGTAATTGGGAATGGTAGCACTCCCCTCATTGTGAGGACTGCTCGAGTCGAGATTTCCGTTGAAGTAAACATTCACTCGGTTTGCTGCTGCTAGTCCTCCGTTGTATACGACCACAATGTGATACCAACGATTTACCTGCACAGTGTTGGAGATGAAAAAACGGTTATCGGTCGCTTGTTTATCGATGTCGACGTATATCCGATTCGCTGTGTGAATATAGAGCGAGTAAGACTGGCCATTGCTCTGGTCAACGCGTTTACTGATCAGCCCTCTCGGATCGCCTGAAAGCGTGGTCGGAAAAAACCAAACCGACATCGTAAGGGTGGCCGTGTTGTCTAAGTTGGCCGCATCGGGAATCAGAATGTGATCATTGCCATCAAAAAACGCAGCCGAATTGAATTTCCCGATTTCTACGTTTGTGGGGCAAGCAGTGGTTGTGCAAGACCCGTTGTTGCCCGCAATAGAGCTGTCAATGTAGGTGGTATCCCCTTCGCCTTCATCCAGGTGGTAAAGACCCACGAGCTGGTGTCCCAGCGCGGGAAGCGTCCAACATGAGAGAAGAAACAAAAACCTAAGGCCAGTACCGAACAACGCTGATGTCATAGGTACCTCCATTTTTTGAATGCCCCACCACTACAATTCTCCCGTCGGGAGAAAGCGCCACTGCCTGCCCCAGATCATTCCCATTGATATTGGCCGTGACAGCCCCCGCTGTTCCGAAATGGGTATCCAAACCGCCATTGGAATTCACTCGGATGGTGGCAAAGTCGTAATTGCTGCCAAAAGAAAAGCCAGCCGCAACGGTTTTTCCGTTTGGTTGAAGAACGCAAGCATAACCAAATTCATCATTGGAGCCCACGGCGATGCGCGTAAACCCACCCGTCCCAAAGCTCACGTCAAAGGCGCCATTGCTTGTAATACGCGCAAGAGCCAAATCATAGGTCGAAGACGTTCCTACGGCGTGGCCTGTGATCACCAAGCGCCCTTGATCATAGGCGACACCGAAGGCCACATCACTACCCGCCGTCAGAGAAGCCGCCAGAATACCTGTAGAATTAAACGTCGTATCCAGAGCGCCATTTGAGAGATAGCGTGCCACGGCTATCTGACTGATTGGCCGTAAGGTTCGTCCCACGGCGACGATTCTTCCGTCAGGTTGCACAATCACATCGTGAAGCTCACTTCCCGAAGCCGTATCAATTTCAGTCGTAACCAGTCCATCCCCATCAAACGAGTTATCGAGTGAGCCATTAGTATTGTAGCGGGCTAGTCCAAACCCGTTAACGGCACTGCTTTCTCTGAGTCCCCCCACGACAATTTTGTTGTCGGTCTGGATGGCAACCGCCACTGCCACGTCATTGTTTCCCGTGCTAAAGGAGGTGAGCACCATACCATCGCTGTCAAAGGCGTTGTCGAGTGTTCCGTTACTCAAATACCTAGCGATCGCGAAGCGATTTCCCGCCCCCACCTCACTTGAGCCGACTGCCACAATTCTTCCCGCATAATCCATAGCGATGTCATTCGCCTTGTCGTCTCCCGCGCCAAACGAGGTCGTCTGAATCCCATCACCACTAAAAGTAGCATCGAGAACGCCCGCGCTCGTGTAGCGGAGAATCAAGAAATCATCGCTTGTGCCATTGTCTGTGGTACCTGCGACCAAAATGCGATGATCGCTTTGAACCACTACCCCGTGGGCGAGATCATTGTTTGCACTTACTGCCGTCGTAACTACGCCGCCAGTTCCAAACCCGGCGTCCAAGGATCCCGATCCGGCAAGCGTTCCATCGGCGTTGTAACGAGCAAACGCGAAATCAAAGTTTGTTCCATTAAAACTTCGCCCCACCAAACTCAGTTTTCCCGCGCTATTCGCCATGGCGATACCGATATCATCATCGGCGCTAAGAGGGGTCAGGGAAACACCTCCGCTGCCAAAGGTATTGTCTAACCCAATTTGAGAGCCTGTTGCTTCCGCCACACGCAGTGCCAAGTAATCAAGATTGCCATTCATCGCGTGTCCCGCCGCCACAATACGATTACTAGAATCAACGGCCACGTCGTAGATAATATTGTCGCCACTTGTGAACGCTTGTGTGAGAAAGCCCGCTGAGAAAAAACTCGTATCGATGGCCCCATTGGAGAGATAGCGGGTCAGTATAGCTCTGTTTTGGATTTGTAAAGAATGGCCTCCCACTACAATATTTCCGTTTGTTTGAAGCGCGACTGCTAGAGCCTGTATACCGTGGGTAGTATCGATGCTCGTCGTGACTCGGCCGTCCGTATCGAAGGAATTATCCAGGGTACCGTTAGTCAGCAATCGCGCAATCGCAAACTGGGTTTGGGTGTTATTGTGTGTATGGCCCGCAAGAACAATTCTTCCATCGTCTTGAAGAGCCACGCCAAACGCGATGTCATCACTACTCGTAATAAAGGAAACCGTTTGTTTTCCATCCCCGGAGAAGTGAGTATCTAAAACTCCTGTTGTATGAAAGCGGGCTACAGCCATCTCGCGGCTGGTTCCGTTGACCGCATATCCGGCCACCACAAGCCGTCCCGCAGTATCAATCACCATGCCGTGGATAGCGTCGTCAGCGGCATTGAAATCAGCGGTCGCAATCCCTACCGTTCCAAAATTAGTGTCGAGATTTCCGTTGCTGTGATAACGGGCGATCGCAAAATTTCCATTAGCCCCACTGTAAGTTGTCCCTGCTGCGTAAATGCGCGAGTTGGTTGCCACGGCAACGGCATTGATTACGGCATTTCCGGAACCCACTGAAGTGATAACGATCCCATCTCCGCTGAAGCTGGTATCCAGAGCACCATTAGTAAGGTGGCGGGTAAGGGCAAAATGGTTTCGGGTGCCATTGTAAGAAAGTCCACCGGCTAGAATTTTTCCATCGCTTTGGAGGGCAGCCCCGTAAGCAACGTCCATGCCCGTTCCCACGGGAACGGTGATTCTTCCGTCGGTATCAAAACTATTATCAAGCGAACCATTTTCATTAAAACGCGCAATGGAAAAATCGCCGTTGGATCCGTATCGACTTCCCACCGCCACGACTTTATTGTCGGGCTGAACGACAATCCCGTAGGCTACCTCGTCTACCGAGCCAAAAGAAGTTATGGCGTAACCCGTGCCACTGAAACTCGCATCCAAGCTAATCGATCCATTCGCGGAATCGAGCCTCAGCATCGCCATATTCCAGTCCGCCCCATCCCAGACTCTTCCCCCCAAATATTTTTTTGGCCCATCAAGGGAAATGGCGCGTGCCACAGAACTTGCGCCCACCCCAAAAGTGTTGGAATCGTTGTGCGTACCGTCCGGGAGATAACTTGCGATTGCCATACGGTACGCGGAGCCTACCTGCGAGCGCCCCGCTAAATAGATGTGGCCGTTGGTTCCAATGGTAGCGCCCCACGCGGTATCATCGGAAAGCCCCAACGCCCACGCATCCATTCCGTCACCGCTGAAGGTGTTATCCAAGTTTCCATTCGTGAGATAGCGAACTACCGCGAATCGAGGTGTCGCTCCGATTTGCGACATGCCGGTAAGAACGACTTTGTTGTCGCTTTGAATCACAAGGGCGTAACCAATGTCTGCCACAGTATGAACGGAAGTAATTTGCATGCCATCGCCGCTAAAAGCGGGATCCAAAGTCCCATCCGAAAGAAGGCGAATCGCTGCCATTCCCCAGCGCCCAGGTTGATTCGTGTACCCTCCTACAACCACCCGGCCCGCATAGTCAGCGCTTACGGCACGGGCAAAGTCCGCGCTTCCCAGATTCACCGTAAAAAGGCCGCCATTGAAAGAGCTGTCGAGGAGTCCATCGGTGGAAAGGCGTGCTACACCAAAATCATAGTCTGTCATGCCCCAGGCGCGTCCTGCCACTAACACGCGGCCTTGCGTGTCTAACCCGACGGCGTGAGCAATCGACTCGCCACCTGGAAATCCCAGTAGACTTGTACCGTTTGTTCCAAACGTTCTATCCAGCGATCCGTCGGGATGCACGCGCATCACGACCATGTCGTTATGCGCCCCGTTATGGCTAAATCCGGCCACCAGGAGTTTACCATCAGACTGATACACCGTGGCACGAACGCCGTCGTCTCCTGCTCCAACAGGCTGCGTGAAAACCCCGGCATTTCCCCACTGGTCTCGTTCTTCAAAGATAGGAACCGACGAACGTCCCCAGTCAAACAAGTCCCCTTGAGCTGATAGACAAAGGACACAAAGCGTCAGAACTATGAAACGGTAATGGGGCATTTAACGATTAGGGAATAACAATACAATTTCAGCGCATGCTTGAAAAGAACTCTTAGCCATTCCATTCCGACGACAGAGAGACGACTTGCATCAAGGTTTTTTCTATTTTCCGTCCTTTAGCGAATCAACGTGAATACGCCCAATAGATAGACGTAACGCTAGTAAAGTGAGACAAAAAAAATGTGGGCTGCCGATACCATTGCGAAATTCCTTGGGCATCGGCCTTGCACTGAATGGGGTGGGGTACTCATTGAAATTTTTTTGGCTTTCCATTTTAGGCGCAGGTTTCCTCCAACCGTCCCTTTTATTCGCTAAGGAAGATCCTTGTCGCATGGGCCTCTCTGCGCTCGCCGACGTTGCTTGGTCAAGTACCCATACGGCTCGCCCCGCAGTTGACCTGGTAAAAGAGCACCGCAACCGTATCGCCTCCGGTGAACTAAAGTCTCCCGAAGCGGAGCGAATGCATTTTACTTTGCCACTGACGCCGGGAAAAACTTTCTACAATCCCACCGGACTTTTCTCAGCACGCGTACGCCCAGGAGAACCTCTGCAAGAAATTATGGCCGTGCGAGTGGAAGACTTACAGATCGAAGAAGGATCGGAAGTGAAATTTTTTACACCCGCCGGCCGCCCGGTTAAAGGAGCCCTTACTTTCGGCCCTAAAGGCAATATCGTTGCGGTCCAAGACCCAAGCTATGCACGCATTGGCAACGAACACACTCTTGCCATGGTGGAGGCCTACCACCAACCCGGACTGCCCCTCGGGTATCACACGGCGTTCTACAGAGATTTTGGCAAAGGGGTCGGTTCGCTCGAGCGCTTTGCCGTCGGCCCAGAAAAAGAAAAAGATGTGCGTTTGGTTGAGTTGCAATCGGGTAAAGTTTTGGTGTTTAGGCGCCCTCAAGGAGGGGTAGCAGGACCGGGAAAAATTGGCGCGCTGACGATTGATTCCCTGGCTGACCTCAACGCCGATGCGATCTCCAAAGGCCGCATTTTAGAAGGTCAGTTTGCTGATGGGGAATGGGGCGGGGTAAACGCCGCCTACGCCATTCCCACTCTCGATGGAAATGAAATCGTCGTCGCCGTGGGACACATCGCCCACTATGATGCAAACAACAACAAAGTCTACAATCTAATGCATTTTGGGTATCGCCCCGACACGGGTGAGTACACCCCCATGACCATTTTTCTAGAGAGGCGTGACCTTGCGGGTGGACTGAGTGGCCCTAAAAAGACGGACCAGTTGGCCGACGTTGTCTTCATGGGAGGCGGCGAGCCAGATCTCTCTTCTGGCACCTACCAATTTAAAGTGGGTGCTGGCGACGCCGAAGTCCAAAGCGTTTCGGTGGGAAACTTTTTCCGGGATTATCAGTAAGCTCTTTAATTGTGTGTCTAAGCCAAGTGTTCTCCCAATGTTAACGACACTTTTCTGCGTACTCATTCGGTATACTGTGCGTGCGTGACCGGAACAAATTTTGCACATTTCCTGCGCGTGCTGGTACGTAAATTCATTCTATTTTTCGCCTTCATCGGCTTTGCTTTACCAATGTACGGGTATGACTTCGCAGACGGCTGCCGGTTTGAATATTTGGCAAACGTGAAGGCAATTTCAGAGTCCTCTCGCGGTGGGCTAAATAGTGAGTCCTCAAAAGAAAAGGAAGATCAGAACTTAGATTATGCAGTCCTTTCCGACGATCAGGAACTTCATAGCAAAAACCGACTCAAGCCCAATCTTGTTCGGGACAATGGCCAACTTCTCAACCCCTACATGGAACGATACGAGGCATTTCTATTAATTCAACAGGCTCTACAAAAAATTGCCCACAGCGAATTTCTCACGAGCCGAGAGGACTACGATCAAATTATTGCTTCCGCCGAAAAGTATCTGCCTCGAGGCGAAGAGCTTAACCGAGAAAATATTAATCGCTCGTGGTTAGTGCTCGATGCGATGGCTGTTCTGGAGAGAGGACGTGGGCAAGGCCTTCCCCCTCTAACTGGCAAAGAACTTCTTTTGGCGCGAAAAATATGGCAGCGCACTCTCGACAAACTCCCCAGATTAGCAAGAGATGAACGCGTACCTGAATTTATGAGGCAGTACCTGCGAGGCCTTCCGACTTATCCTGACCGCTATGACTCCGGCTCGCTCAACGCGGTTCAAAATCTTGTAAACCAAATCGAAGATCTGTTTTTGAGTAACGTCCGCGAAGAGTGAAGCGTAAACGTGACACCACTCGCCATTCCGCCACCCGTAACCTTTTAACGCGCCATCTATTTATCGTCGCATAATTTGACTTAACAGGTGTTAATGCTGTCTCGACGTTCCATTGATCGGAATGTTTTAAGTGCTATGATTTTTCCGCATTATCAAACTTTGGCGTTCAGCCAATTTTTTCACAAAAGGAAAATTCTCATGAGAACACTTATTACGTTGTTGTTTATTACAGCGACAAGTACGGGATTCGCGCAAGCGACAGAAGCAGACCGCAATGCTTTCTTTGGTCACAACGGTCAGTTCAATTTGCAAGCTCTTGAAGGCGCGTTGACCGGTGAAACAGAAAATCTCCGTGGCGCACCTTGCAGCGATCTTAATCTTACGGACGAACAGAAACAGGCTATCGGAAGCGCTTTTATCGCACACAAAAAAGCCACGATCCAAGATGAAGCAGATTTCAAGATTGCTCAAATTGACTATATCGTTGCACTCATGGACACCACCGGTGACAAAGCCAAGGCTGACGCCGCTGCCGCCGCTCTTGCCACCACCACGTCCGCCACGGTTTCGGCTCACTTGGGTTTTGTGAACGAGCTTCTCTTCACCGTGTTAACGCTCGAGCAACGTCGCCCGGCGCTTAAATGCATGAAGGCGATGAAGGACCACATGAAGCATCACCACCTTAAAAAGATGTGCGAAAAGCATGGCAAAGGCCCTCACACGCCCGTTCAGCCGTAGTTCGTTCGACCAGTATCACTAAGTGATCTACTCCGGTTAGCCGAAAGGCTGGCCGGAGTTTTTTTATGACGTATCGAATTGGGAACACCTAGAGCCTACTCATGCCCTAACGCCTGACCTCCACTAGGCTGCGTTAAAATGAACGCGAGCGGAACAAGTTTTGCAAAAGCTTCTACCGTGGGATTCGTCTTTAAAATTATCACGCTTTTTTATCTTGGCTTTTCGTCACAAGTGGAAGGCTTGGACTTTGCGCCTGGATGCAAACTTTTGATTCTCTCCAACATGGAACACATCAACCATTCTACGCGCGGCACGTTTTCGCCGCTCGACGTGGCACTGCTTTCAGATGAAGAAACCTACGGCAAGAGCCGCTTAGCGAGCGAACCACGCAATCTTCACAAGATTCGCTATGAGGAGTTTGATCGCATTCAAGAACATCTCGAATCATTGGTTAGGGTTCAGTTTCTTGTCGACAGAGACGATTACGATGAAATTTTGGAATCCACCTTGAGGTTTATCCCCGAGGGTGAAGAACTTTCAGAGGACGTGCTGATGCGCACTTCAGTCGTCTTGGAGGCCATGAAGGAGCTCGAAGAGAAGTTCGCCCAAGCGGAAGTGCCCATGAAGGGCGAATCACTGGGGCGAGCGCAAACCCTATCGCGTTCCATTTTAGAGCGGCTTCCTGCGCTCGCCCACGACGAAAGAGTCCCCCCTTTCATCCGGGAGTACCTCTCTCGGATGTCTCCTTCTGCGGCTGACTATGGACGTGCGACCCTCAAAGCCGTCCAAAGCGTGATCCTCAGGGTGGAGGCTGAGTTCCTTCACAATGTCCGATAGCCCAACTCTGCCTAAACCCCCATAAAATGTGTTCTAGAGCCTGGCCCGAGCCATTGACCCGGCGCATCCAAAATGCTACATCAGGCACGCCTTTAACGCCTGAACGAAGGAAAAGTTTTGTTATTTCGTGCACATAAATTTGCACTCTGCATATTCGCCCTGCTGGTAAGTCCCCTGTCCGCAAACGATGACCTCTTTATTGGCGCTAAGAATAAGGCAAGCGCCAGTTGCGCCGAACGCTTAGTTTTGCAGAGCCTTCAATCTTCCCTCGAACAGTTTCAAAGTTCCTTGGCGGATTTAGAGCCCGAACTGAGGGCCCTAAAATCCACTCTTGAGAACCAGTTACCCAACAATATTCAAACGGTTCATTATTTCTTGGCGCGTATCGCCTACCGCAATGCGGGTTTGATTGGATCGGCGATGAAAATGAGTGAAATTGCCACCAGCGAAGATCCCGACGGCGAAACGGGCTTGGGTTACTCAGAAGCTTTTCACGATATTGGAAATTTGCTTAGTATCACCGCCAGCCTTCCCGGCGGATTTTCCCAACTCGAATCATTGGACCCGAGGGAAATGGCGGAAGGCGTAGAAGCAGCCATTGAAGGGTTAGTAGCCGCTCGCAAAATTGTTGAAGGTCTTCTTTCCGCTGACCCTCTTCCTCTGCGTAGAAAAACCGTCAGCGCACGAAGACTTTTCCGCGATATCAAAAAGCTTCTAAGTATTCCTGGGCATCCCGAAATTGAGTGGAGCGCGGACATTAGTCTGCCTTCGATGAATGCGGATCCGATAGCTCTATCGCGCGCCCTGTTGAATTTATGCACTAACGCCAAACACGCCATTAAGCACGATAGGGGCAAGATTACATTAAGCGCAGAACTCGTTAGTAGTGATTCGCTCAACTCCATGGGCCAAGCCCTTAATGACAATGCCTCACCGATTGATCAGTATATTGTTCTCTCGGTGAAAGATAATGGCGTGGG
Organism: Bdellovibrionota bacterium; assembly: GCA_041751875.1. Taxonomy (GTDB): domain Bacteria; phylum Bdellovibrionota; class FAC87; order UBA2466; family JACKAF01; genus JBGSIC01. Next base: position 382,470 of record JBGSIC010000029.1, on the reverse strand, counting down.
AATCGCGCCCGATGTCCTACCGAAAGTTTTCGGTGCCGGATTTACCACTCGTCCTGAACAAAATGGGCGAGGCTTGGGGCTTTCTTCCACCCTTCATATTGTGTCGGAACATGATGGGCTGGTAGCAGTAACAAGCGAGCTAGGCGAAGGAACAACCTTTAAAATTTTCATGCCTGCCGCTGAATCCCCTCCTCTTGTTGAAACTATTCCCGCACTGGCTTCCGGCACCATTTTGCTCGTTGATGACGATCGCATCACTCACCTGGTCATGAACAGAACCCTCACGGGTCGCTCTGTGTATTCCGCTTCTTCTGGTAATGCGGCCGTTCAGGTACTTCAGGCCAACTCTGCCCAGGTTTCTCATATCTTTTTGGATAAGAACATGCCGGGCCTCACCCTTCGCGAAACGGTTGAAGAGATTCGAGCGATTAACCCCACAGTGCTCATTCACGTTCTTACAGCCGATTCCAACCTGAATAGTTTCCCCGGCACCAATAGAGTCCTTCACAAGCCCATCGATATGGCGATCATTCTTCCGCTTGTGGAGCCCGCGACAGAAGGCGAACAGCCCTAGCCTGCACCTCACTTACTGTGTGCACTTTGGATCTCGGCAGAAGAAGCTATCTGCCTTGGCGCTACAATTCTCCATCGTTTTATTCATGGCGACGGCCTTTGTGGCCCCGGTTCCACTAAACGATTGTCCCCCCGAGGTCACGGTACAAATCCAGGTTTCTTCCTGTTCCACAACTTGGTTACTGGCTTCGATCTGAAATATTCTTTGTTGGAGCTGTTGCACGGCGTGCTCTAGTCGCCACACCCGTTCCTGAAGGTCGGAATTGGAATACCTTCGGTAGTCTTTCCCCACTTCAATGCGAAAGATAGGGTTGGCCGATGCGACACTGGTTACTAACAATCCGACAAACACCGCTACAAATGCTTTCATAACTCCCCTTTGGAAAGGTTCATGGTTTCTCTTCCGAAGCTCTCGCTTCAACCATTACTAGAGCAAAGGGAGTGCCAAATATTTCGAGCCTAGGTTCGCACAAAAGCATTTCAGATCTAAGACAACTCCTTTCAGATTTGAGATTTCCCCTAGTAAAGGTTGGTCAATTTAAGCATCTCTAAAGTAAGCTTGGCAGTGGGTGGAGATTGCGTTACAGCGTGACTAAGAGGGGGGCCGATGCTACGGGATTGTTTTCTTGTCCTTTTATTGGGTTGCGTGGCCGGATGCGGAACAGTCGTGACCGATTCTGTCTTAGGCGATAAGCCCAGTCGTGATTGCAAGACGGGCGTTTCCTGGGAGAAACCCGAACCCCCTGCCGGCTATACCGAGACGTTGCCTGACCCTTATACCAACGCACAGTTTTTGATGTGGTACCGCATCCAAACAGACGAAGGCGCCTGGTGTGTCGTTAAGGGTTGGGTAGAGGTAGACGGCGAAGTGACCATCAATAACAGTACCGATGTCCCCGTGGTCCAGGGAATCCCAGGCCGGATTTTTGTGATGTTTAAAACGTACGTGACTTCACTCGGGTTGGGTTTAAATCTCCACCCCAACATTGCCACGGCCTTTCGGTTTAGGTTTGCTTACCCCGAGGATCCCAATCCCTGGAATGAAGGAATCTTTTGGAAACCTTATTTCGGGGAACCATGGATTACCGTCACTTATGATCCCCCGAGAGAAAAGCAAGAATAGTGTTACCGACAGTTTAGGTTCTCGGTTAAACCGGCAAATGCAGGTGCGTGTGGTAGTTCGCAAACTGAGTCATAAGAGCAAGAAGAGGTTTGACTCTTTCGCCCGAGAATTGCGTATCGTGCCAAGCGCCTAAGCGCACATCAGTGACCAGCATCATGAGCTTGTGATCGGTTTTGTCCATCACCGTGCGCTCCACCAACCCTGCCGCGCAGTTTCTACAGTGGGCACCGCCTGCCGCCACATCAAAGCTAAAGGGGGGTTCAAGAACACTATTACAAATCACGCAGCTTTGGATTTGGGGTCTTAGCCCAATGAGCTTTAAGAGTTTTATCTTAAAAGTGAGAAGGAGAATCTCGCTGCGGATGGGATCCGATTCCTTTTCCATCAGCGCAAGCGTCTGGCCGAGAAGGCTGTAAACGTGGTGAATGATGTTGCCCTGGCTCATGAGCTTTCGTATCCACTGCACACATTTCCCTGCGGCGAGGGTTTTTTCTAAGTCTGCTCGGATGTTCGCAAAACTATTGAGCACGCTGAGCTCTATGAGATAAGGCGTCTCTCTGGGGTCGCCCCTTAAAAAAAGCTCATCGTGGCAAAAGAGATCGAGCCCGCCCACATAGCGGCGCTTACTTCTTCTGGCGCCTTTGGCGAGCACGGTAATCACCCCGAAGTTTTGGGTGAGAAAATTCACGTACATGTCCGACTCGCCGAAAAAACTGCGGCTAAGGACAATACCTTTGGTTGTGTTCTTATGAGCCAATCTTTTTTCTAATTACTCAGTAGCGAACGTGCTTCCTTCGAAGGCATTAGTACGGGGTGAGGTAACTCGGATGGCGGAACGTCTTTTGAATTTCAGGTAGAAGAAAGCACCCAGACAGTTAAACAAAATAATATAAATCTGCATGAGCGTGCAAAGCGTACTGCCTTGCTCGGGGTTGGAAACTCCCGCCCATTTAAATAGCGTAAAGAAAGCGACCTGCCCAACGCCGATGCCGCCGGGTAGAAGCGGAATAGCAGAAATTGTCATGCCGATAGGCACCACAAAGAAATAACCTGAGAGCGGCAGATCGACTCCCAACGCTTTGCCGTTGAGATAGAAAACTAAAATGAGAAGTAAAACGTTCCCACTTGAAAGCACTAACGCTTTAAAAATTTCTTTGGGGTGGTGGCGGTAAATGGAAATGGCTTCCAGCATTTTGTGGGCAAGCGCCACATTCTCTAAAAGAGCGACGGCTCGGGTGAAAAGCCCCACTTTGTAGCGCAAAGAAATAAAAAAGAGTATGGCCACCACGACAGAAAGACCAGAAACCGCCCACACCGTATAGGTCATGGCTCGAAGAGGCTCGTGCTCTGCCACCCAGTCTTGGTTGAGCACTAAAGTCACTGCGGCACAAAATACAATAACCGCCATTCCGATCACCCGGTCAGCCAAAACCGTAAAAACCGCTTTGGTTTTACGCTCGGGCTCTTCACCCGCCACGTACCAAGCCTTGATGAGGTCGCCTCCCACGGAACCCGGAAGAAAGGTATTAAAGAAGTTTCCAATCATGGTGAGCGAGCCAATGACCTTAAAGGGCATCGAAAGGCCTTGGGCTCTTGCGAGCACGTACCACCGCATCGCGCAACAAAGTGCCATGCCGACTTGCATGACAAACGTCATAAGAAAATTCAGCGGATTAAATAAAACGCCACCGAGTTGGTTAAAGTCCACCATTCGCGAACGGAGCACATACACTACGAGACCAAAACCGATTATAATTTTAAGTAGCGCTAGACCTTTGTCTCGCGCCGCTTTTTTATCCCGTGGCAAGTCTGTAACTCCTCAATAGCACTTCGTTTTTGCTGGGTTTTCAGGTTATATTGCCCTAGGATTGAAAAATCAAACGATTAGGGCCGCTGGGCTGCGTCGAGAGATTCATCCGAACGCGAGCGAGGAAAACCATGAAGATTTGCGTCGTCGGGACCGGTTACGTAGGGCTGGTAGCGGGAGCGTGTTTTTCTGATTCTGGTAATCATGTCACCTGCCTGGACGTGGATGCCAAAAAGATTGCCGCTCTCAAAGACGGCAAAATTCCCATCTTCGAACCCGGCCTGGATGAAATTATTCACCGGAACGTGAAGGCCAGCCGCCTTTCGTTTAGCACAGACGCAGCCGCTTCGATTGGACCCGCCAAGGTGCTCTTTATCGCGGTCGGCACCCCTTCGGCGGAAGACGGGGGCTTGGATCTTAAGTACGTGTTGGGCGCCGCAAAGACGATCAAGGATCATTTAAAAGGTGACGCGGTTGTGGTGCTTAAAAGCACCGTCCCTGTGGGCACGGCTGATAAGGTGCGTGAGATTGTAAAGGGAAGTAAATACAAGATTGATGTCGTTTCTAACCCTGAGTTTCTTAAAGAAGGTAGCGCGATAGACGATTTCCTGCGCCCCGAGCGCGTGGTGGTGGGTACCGATTCCCCTGAAGCCCGTCAGGTCATGGGCGACCTCTACGCTCCTTACTTGCGTTCCGGAAATCCCATCTTCTTTATGAGTAATCGCTCCGCGGAACTTGCCAAGTACGCGGCGAACTCCTTTTTAGCGATGAAAATTTCTTTCATCAACGACTTGGCCCTTCTTTCAGAAAAGGCCGAGGCGGATATCCGAGACGTGCGAAATGTGCTTATCACCGATTCTCGCATTGGGAAGAAGTTCCTCTACCCTGGGTGTGGTTATGGTGGGTCGTGTTTCCCGAAAGACGTAAAGGCCCTGATTAAGTTGGGCAAAGATTTTAATCACCCTCTGGAAATTTTCGAAGCCACACACCGCGTGAACGAAGAGCAAAAGAAAGTCATTTTTGAAAAGATGAAGAAGCATTTCGGTGGCGGCCTTCGGGGAAAGACAATTGCGATTTGGGGCCTGGCGTTTAAACCCATGACCGATGACATCCGCGAAGCGCCTGCCATGGAACTCATCAGTCTTCTTTTGGAAGCGGGCGCTCAGGTGCGCACTTATGATCCTGTCGCACTCGAAGAAACCCGAAAGGTGTTTGGTTCTAAGATTGAATATTTCACGGAAGCTTATGAAGCGGTGAAAGGCGCAGACGCCTTGGCACTTATGACGGAGTGGAACGAGTTTCGCTCGCCCGACTTTGATCGCATCAAGAAAGATCTTAAAGCGGGTGTTGTTTTCGACGGACGTAATCTTTATTCCGCACAAAGTTTGCGCGCCCACGGCTTGCAGTACTACTGCATCGGGACTAGAGAGATGGCATGAGCTTAACGAGCGAGAAACTTCCCAAGGGGCGATACCTGATTACCGGAGCCGCGGGCTTTGTCGGCTCCCACATGGCAGAGCGCCTGCACCGCTTAGGTAGCGAGGTGATTGCGCTAGACAACCTCATCTCCGGGACTTGGAAAAACGTGGAGGCCCTTAAGGGCAAACCGGGTTTTAGTAGCCTAGAAAAAGACATCGCCCAACCCCTTAAAATAGATGGACCGCTTACGGGTATTTTTCACCTGGCCTGCCCCGCCAGCCCCATCGACTACGCCAAGTTTCCTATCGAAACGCTTAAGACCGGTTCGCTAGGTAGCCACACGGTTTTGGATCTCGCGCGGGAAAAAAAGTGCCCTATCCTTCTCACCTCGACGTCAGAAGTCTACGGAGATCCCTTAGAGCACCCGCAAAAAGAAGAATACTGGGGAAACGTAAACCCGATCGGACCACGAAGCTGCTACGACGAAGCCAAGCGCTACATGGAAGCAGTCACCATGGCTTATAAACAAAAGCATGGAATAGCGACGAAGCTTGTTCGTATTTTTAATACCTACGGCCCTCGCATGCGCGCCCATGACGGGCGCGTTGTCCCTAACTTCTGCATGCAGGCTTTGCAGAACCAAGACATCACCGTGTATGGCGACGGCCAACAAACGCGAAGCTTTTGTTACGTCGATGATTTAGTAGAAGGCATTATCCGCATTTATTTGTGCGAGTACGGCCTTCCTATAAATTTGGGAAATCCAGACGAGTTTACCGTTTTGGATTTTGCCAAGATGGTCATTGAACGCACCGAGTCGCATTCGAAGATCAAATATGTAGACCTTCCTCAAGACGATCCAAAACTGCGCCGCCCGGATATCACCAAAGCCCGCGAGCTACTGGGCTGGAGTCCGAAGACTAAACTCAGCGACGGCTTGAACAATGTTCTAGAATATTTCCGTACGTGCCTCCCCTAGTCAAATTTAACGCGGACCACCACCTTCCAGTCTGATAGAATCGAAAATACGTGGGCATTTGTCTCTCGTTCTCCCCTCTATGAACAATCCATCATCTTTTCTAGTCACAGGAGCGTCCGGATTCATTGGCTCGCACTTGTGTGAAGCCCTCATCGCTCAGGGCCACCGTGTCTTTGGTATCGATAACTTTGATCCGTACTACGACGCGGCTCTAAAGCGAGAAAATCTCCGCTTTCTCAAGTCAAACGCCTCGTTCACTTTTATCGAAGGCAGCTACGGCGATTACCACGTTCTCCAAGCACTAAGAGATCAGCCTATCGAGGTGGTTTTCCATTTGGGCGCTCGCCCCGGAACGCGATCCAGTCTCACCGAAGCCACCTTTTATAAAGAGAACAACGTTAAAGAGACGGCGAGAATGCTTTTCTTCCTCAATCGGCTAATTCCGGGCGCACACTACATTTTTGCTTCTAGTTCTAGCGTGTACGGAAGAAGCACCGGTACAGCGTTTGCGGAATCAGCCAAGCTGGGAGCTCCACTTAATCCCTACGCCGAAACAAAGGTCAATGGAGAGATTCTTTTCGAGCGTTTTTCGACAGCAAATGGTTCACGGGTTCGCATTCTGCGCTTCTTTTCGGTTTATGGCCCCAGACAACGACCCGATCTGGCCTTTTCCAAATTTGCCAAAGCAATACTAACCAATAATACCATTCGGGTTTTTGGCGAAGCTGCCTACCGAGACTTTACGTACATCGATGACATTATTTCGGGAATGCTTGGTGCACTTAAGCACGTTCGGACTAGCACTAGTCTCTGCGACACTTTCAACCTCGGTAGTGGGCGCAAAGTGAAAGTAACGGAGACACTTCAGTTACTCATGAACTATATGGGCGCTAGTGCCCCAATTCAGTTTCTCCCGCCTCTTGCAGAAGAAAGCGAAGGCACACTGGCCTGCATCAATAAGACGCGAGAAGCTCTGGGATATGAGCCCCAGACATCCTTTGAGGTGGGCTTAGAAAATTTTGTAAAGTGGTTTCTCTCTCGCCGAATCACGCCAGCGGACTTGCATCAGCCACAGCCTTCGCAAGAGCTTCTGCCTTAACCAGGCAACCCACACATTCGCATTCCGGCAGAGGGAATAGCTGAGGTTTCCAGGGTATATAAAGTCCTTTTCCCACTCATTTTTTCGTAAGATCTCATTCCACAAATGCAGAATGTGTGTATCAGGTGAAAAAACTATCCGGCTACGCATGAGATCGACTTGCGAGAAATGCACTGGATAGAAATATTGTGGTGGTAAGCCAAAACTTTCGAGATTGTATTTTCTTATCGCTGTTTGAAAGAGTTGGGGACCTGCCATCCCCCACACGTAACGAGATGGCTCAATTTCCAGGCACGTTGCATACATTTCCTTAAACATAGGGAGTCCAGCCGAAAACTTCATCACCGCCACATTGGGAGCATTTTCTCCTTGATAGCCAAACACCACGTCTCGTTCATCAAGTGCGGCGAGTGGTTTGAGAAGTATGCAGTCGGTGTCAAAATACCAACCTCCCTTTTTATACAATAACTGATACCTAAAGAGGTTTGACGCCGCGGAGTACGACCCCATGCTCAAACGATAGCCTTCGGCAATTTTCTTATCGAGAATTTCTCCTGCGTCTTTCCATTCACAGCCGCCAAACATAGGATTGGCGCTCGGATCGTAGGAGTAAACTTCAACACGATTCTCGGGAAAGCGCAGAAACGATCGAAGGCATTCTTGGGCGGTCCAGTTGAGCGGTCCTTCGTACCAGAAAAAGCGGCAGACTATTTTTTTAGACTTGCTCATAGCCCATTCCGCTTATGGCTCGTCTAAGTCCATAGGCTGTCCGAATAACCCAAGTTGTGTACTTCCACAGGAAAAGCCCCACGCGGTTATGCACCTGAATACTTCCCCAGATCTTCAGAAGTGGCCAGTTCAACCGCGCACTTCTTAAGGTCGTTGCCCAGCGACTTGCTCTGAGCTCGCGCGTCGACTTGTAGTGCAAAATGCTAGTCTTTGGGTTGATCCATTCAGGTTCGTAGCAATTGTAAAACCGGCAGTGAATTTTTTGAACGTTGAGGTTCCTAAAGGCGGGCTTGGCCATCGCGTGCAGGAAAAAGTTTTGTTCGAATTGTCCTTCGGAAGGAGTCACCTCGCTCATTGTAGCTTCCCAGGCATCGAGAAAAGGTAAGCACTTCGTAGGGTTGTTCCAGAAAACCACGCCAAGATTGGGGTAGTCGTTTTGGGCTTTACCACTTGCGTGTCCGTCGGGCCCCACCTTCCGGATAGAAAGAACAAGGTCCGCTCCGGGTTGCAATAGACCGAAGTCATTTGAAACGATGCCGGTATCTGCATCAAGTTGAGCCACACGTTTCACGGAATCACGCTGAAAAAGTCTCCTCAAAAGGTCTATACGCTGGGAGATGATCTTCCTATATTCCTGAGATTGCGTTTGAATGCTTGCGTCCGTGTTTTGATACTCAAGTGGTATGACTTCGAGCTTGGCACCCAACTTTCGGGAGAGATACGCGCGTTCTTGCGGAAGAAGGCCCGAATCGCCTACCACGAGAGAATGGTACTGAATCCGGTTCCGCAAAAGTAGACTGACAAATTGGCGAAGAAACGGAAAAACGCTGTGGCTCGCAATGACCACCAATGTGTAGTCACTCAAAGAGAAGGCTCGTTCCACCTCTTCAGTGGGAGAGGCAACGACAAAGCCCCCGGCCTTGCCCTTTAGGTCGTACTTCGCCCAGCGTTCTTGGTGCAGCCCATTTTCTAGCCACGGCTTTTTTAAACCAGTCCAGTGCAAGATAAAAGCGGAATCCAGTAAATCCTGGGAAAGTGTTTCTTCCCACCCCAGCCCCCGAACGTTCCACCTCGGATCGATTTCACAAATTTCGCCGTAAAGCGCCAAGTTCACCAACGCTTGAGTTTGTCCTCTAAAAACCCCGTAGCCGGCCCGCTGTCGTTCGATCCAAGGAAGGATCTTTTCATCATAAGTGCGCTCTTCACGCCATTTTTTCAGATTCATCCACATTACTCCGTTGTTAAAGCACGGGCTTGTGGGATCGATATGGGCGACAAAGGGGTGGCTGAGTTCGTACGCTGTTTTATTGGCAAAGGAGAGCCCTTCTTCAATTTTTACGGCCCCCACCGCAAATCGCGAGTCCAGAAACTGGGGAAAATCTAGAATGTCACTCTTAACGATAACATCCGTATCGAGGTAAACGCATTCATCCCACTCAGGGAAGTACCGAGAAATAAAAAATCGAGCGTAGACCATGGGAGTATCCAGGTCAGCGCGCTTGGGATTTCCATTCTTTAAAACTGTGACAGGAGTTTTTTCGTAATCGAAGGGAACTACTTCGATTTTGATACCGAACTTTCTGAGTTTCTCAGGTACCCTTAGGTCCGTGTCGGTCAAAATGCCTATGACCAACCGTTCAGGCGCCCGAGTGTTTTGCAACACGGAATAGACCGCCGCCCAGAGTCCGCAGACCACCGCTTCATCGGCACAAAAACAAACAAGCCTTTGGGAAGAATCTTTCATGTTCTCTTTTCACTAGGCGGCTCGACAACCGTCCTCTGGCTGTTCTGAGGAAGGCCAACGAAGTTATAAAATTTCGTGAGTTCCTGCGCAGCCAAGCCATGCCCCGCTTCACTCCAATGAAAATCATAGGGGATAAAATATTTTGATATCGACTCTGCCTTGTCCATCTCCGTACCCATGAAGGTAGGAAACAAATCAAGAAAAGGTACACCCCTAGCGCTGGCCCATTCCTTCCAAACCTTAACCTGCCTAGAGTGGAGATTATCTTCCAGGATCTGATTTGGCCACGGGTACACGGCGAGAAGCAATCTTATGTTCTTCTTATTGAGTAGTTCGTGCAAAAGATTCATGTGGTGATGAGCGAGTGGCAAACCTTCCCGACCATAAGCTTCCCAGGCATGATTATCAAAAGTCCATCGTCCCCTAAGGTTTCCGAAAGGGGGAACTTGAAATCTTTCGGGATACAGTTTTGCCATTACACGCGCATGTACCCGCGCACTCAGAGAAAAATGCTGGCGAAGGAAATAGCCGATCTTGCCCCACTGGTGCGCATCAATTACGTGCCATGGCGTAAGACCTCTTTCCTGCACATTTCCATGCTCGTTCAAGGTGTATGCGGTTTCGTCTTGGATATCGGAAATATCCAGAAACACAAATACATCGCTGACTTCAAGGCCTCTCTCTTCGATCAAATGTTTCGCCTTACGATAGTAAATGATTGGGCAGTAAGAGCTGACACCAGCGTTAAGAACATCGACTGATTGGGTCCACTTTTGCCTGGCAAACCGTCCGACAAAGCTTTTCTCGTATGGCACCGCCACGCCTTCGGTAAAAGAATCACCGAGAAAAAGGATACGTGGTTTTGACATTTGCAGCGGAACGTCTCGGTTCGTAAAATCTCTGAATCCGAGGGAATTGGTGCTATAGATCGACTTACGACTACCGTAGCTCTCTGTTACGTCTAAAACGGAGGGCCGCAAATCATGATGAAAGTAGCGCGAAGACATCCGTGATGGATGTGGCGCCTTATTGGGTCCCGGGCGTTCCTTCTCCAGGTTGGTCAACACAAAGTCAGCAGTAAAAAACATTACAAGCGTTGTCCCGCCAATGAGAAGGGCAGATCTCAACTTTGCTCGAGAAAATTGTTTTTGGTTATTAGGGACTCGTCCCAATTTGGGCTTTGGTGTAGGCATCATTTAGATTTTGTTGTTTAAGCCTTCTCGTTTATCCAACCAGTCCGACAAGTCTTGGGCAAACATTCGACTGAATTGTTTTGCACCCCTCGATGAAAGATGCCCCAACGGATCGCGTTGCATATCTAATGCGTAGAACTGAGGAAGTTTTCTGGGGGAAGCATAAAAAAAGTGGGCTTCGCCTTCTAAGACACTGACAGGAAGGCGTACGCCAGGTGAAGTGACAAAAACTGGTGTGGCTCCCATGCTCCTAATTTCGTGGAGAACAAGGTCGAACATCTCCTTTTGATAGTGGCTTAAAGGCAGGCTCTCGTTTACCTCCAGAGCTGCCTTTCTTTTAAGGTAGTCTTTTACCGCTTCCTCGTACGACATTTCAGACCAAGCGAATGCAGACATCCCCTGGCTCTTCAGGCAATTCATGCCTGTCAGAAACTCAGTAGAAGAGGCAAGCGATGCATCACAGTTTATCTTTGAATAAACTGGAATGAGAGAACGAGGCGGTAACCCCACGAGAGATCGCATGCCATCGCTCCCAAGCAGAGTGAGATGAGACGCGTAATCCTCCATATGGTGGCTTATCTCAATTAAAATACTTTTCACTCTCTCCCATCGGGCTAAGTTGGCGTATGCGTGGGGAGAAGAAAGCAGTTGAAGAATGGCAAGCCAGGTCGATTTTGTATCGTGCCAAGAAATAGAGCGGTTTGAGTTAAGCTTCGTACTTGCGTCGTAATGGAAGGTCGTCTCAAGAACTATGTACTTTGGGGGAGCGAACTCTTTGGGAAAAGTTCGCAGCATGCGCAAGATTTCTGGACCTATTGCGCCATTCTGAGCCTTATTCAAAACTCGCATGGAGCGCCCCTTGGCGCGAAGAACATCTTCAATTTCGAGCTCTACAAAGTTGCTCTTGGCAAAACTATTTCCCATCAAGACTACTTGAGCGCCGGAATCACTCTCTTGCCAATACTGAACAAAACGTGAGCCAGATCGATCGATCTGGTACTCCGCAACAGCCCAAACTAGGGCAACAGCCACAATGATCCCCAGCAGCGAATAGCCGGTATATTTAAAAAGTGGTGTTTTCATGTGACCTGATTGGGCTACACAATGGTTCTTGTTCACAAGCCCCCAATAACTTTTCGATAGCTTCTTTTTTAATACGAAAATGAAAGCTAATATCTTGCTTCCAGAAGCAAAGAGATTCTAGCAGTTCCCTTACCTCCATAGGCAGGGGATGATTGAAGCGCAGAAAAAGCTCCCCATGTAAATTGAGATGCATTGCGACGTCTTTAAGAAAAAACCGGTGTTCCTCGACGCCCCACTCAATTCCTTTGGGACGAGTAAAACAAATCTGTGTCGCACAGATGAAGTCATATCTACCGTTGAAGCTAATTTGCTTAAAAGCGCGAATGCGCTCTTTGTGGATTAAGCCTTCGAGATCCAATTGCTCGTGCAACTGTATATAGTCGTCTCGCTCCTTCGAATCATTTCCGCGTACAGCGCACTGAAAGAACTCCCGAGCAAACCACATGAGAAAACCCGGACCAGCCCCCAAATCAAAAAGGCTCGTATCCCGGCGGAGCTCCATGCGCTGCAACTCAGAAAAGTACCAGTGAAAGAGATCGTGTGCGGGCCGCAGATACTTGTCTTTAAGAAGGATAGGATCGGTAACTTTCCTACGCGCCCGATACACAAGCATGAAGAAGTGAAGCTTACGACGCAGGACACAGAAGTAATTGACCATTCCTTTCATCTAATAAGATTGCCAGCTAACGCGTTTAAATGCGAAACCTTCCTAGGATTTCATCTACACGGTGCATCGGCATAGTCGAGTCTCTCCATTTTGCTTTTTGAAGCGACCCCGAGCTTTTTGAGAATCGCGCCGAAGATCTTAATGAACCCACCTCCAAAGTAGTAATCTTCCACACGGCGCCGCGCCTCTAAACTCAGCGAAGTTCGAAGGTTTTCATTTCGGATCAGCGACTCGCACACATGATCGAAGTCCAGAAGATCGGGTCGAATGGCCGCAAAAGTTATTCCTGGTTCGAAAAACTGAGGATGCGACTCCACTCCTCCCAACCAAGGCTTGACCAAAGTCGTACCGGCGATGGCTGATTCAAAGTCTCTAAAGTTATTTTCTCCGTGTGAAAATGGGCTAATCGCAATTTTGGCCTGGGCCAGTTGAGCGTGGTAACTTTGCTTATCCAAGGGAAAATCATTGGATACACGAATGACCGACTGAATTCCCAAACGCTGTGTAAGGGCATGCGCATTCTCGACTACTTCCAAACGATGAAGGTATTGCGGCCCTCGCCCAGCACTTTGTCGTCGAAGACTACACATTAAGTCGATGGTTCGGTTACTTTGTTCGACGACCTTCGGCGTAGCGGCGAATTGAGATCTAAATTTCGGAAGCTCTAAGCAGTCCCAACCGAGCGCTATTTTATCTCGAAGATGCCGGAGCTGCTCAGGAGTCAAACCGCGACCATCCGAAACAGATTCTATTTCAAACAGGTTCAGTAAGTACGATACCGCTCGGGTCGGACCTGGAAGTACCTTTTTGTAGTTTGAGAACTCTTGTTCACGATACTTTACGATAAATAGATCCACGTAAGGAAGAAAATCTGCTCGAGTAATTTCTGTACTGTCCGTTAAAGGAGCAAAGAGAAGCTTGGATGTTCGGGGTTTTCGGATAAATATTTGAAGAGCTTCCAACGTCTCTTCTCGTGAAGCTATTTCAGGAGAAAAGACAAAACCATCTCGCGAGAAGAGAAGTAGATCCTCGCGAGATGAGCGGTGTTCCAATGTACGAGGGTCGGAAACGATCTCGATTTCGGCATGTACGCCTAAATGCTCTCGGAGCGCATCGCGATGCGTTACAAAGGGCGAAACAAGAAGCTCGCTTTTATAGCTTTGGTACCGAGTCGTAGGAGAAGACAAAACAGTCAGGCGCAAAGACATATAAGATCTTTCATTCTAGCTCGAGCGACAGCTAAAACAATGTCCTTGCTCCTCGCTAAATATTTTGTCTATCAGCGCCTCGTTTCGTGGGGTATTTTATGCACGTTGCCTAACGCTGCATGGCATGGGCAATGAAACAACAACACCTTTGGGGGTAGTAATGAAGTTCCTTAGTCTATTTCTGTTCATTTTTTGTGTCGCCAATGTGCAAGCCGCACCTTTTGATCTTCGTGCCGGCGTGGCCGAAGCGGATGCCGACTTGGATCGCGCTGAAGCCGATGTGTTGGGCAACTGGAAGCTCGATATGGAACCCGAAGTCGATATCAACGGCGAAAAAGTTAAGTTTAAGATCTGGCTTAAAATCGAAGCCAATAAAATCATCACCAAGAACGTTTGCGTTTATCCCGGTGGAAATGAAATTCCTGTTACCGCTGAAGCGGCCATTAAAATTAATGACGCTAGCAAGGAAATTGAAATCCTGGCTGATGCTTCAAACGAAGTGGAAATAAACGGCAAGAGCTGCCAGGTAGCCATTGCCTCGGGCAAGGGTGAGTACCACGTCGATGGCGACAAACTGACTCTGACCCACATGGGCCAGCAGATCACTTTAAAGCGCGAATAGAAGCACTTTAAGCGAAGGCCGGAGAGGAGACTCTTCGGCCTTTTTTTTGCCCATTTTCTTCCTGCCCTGCGTAACAGCTCTGGAATCGAGCCGGGTTATAATCATTTTTGTCTTACCGTTGAACCAAACGTAAAAATTTCGAGTCCTAAACAAACAATCATAGCTAGTTACGCTTTTCTTTCGAGAAACTTATGGGCAAAACCAAAGGCGGCCGCGGTGGTAAGGAAAAAAACGATGAAGAAGAAAAGAAAGAGGTCATCGTTGATTTAGCCGACTACCGTAAAAATAAAAATGAAGAACGCATGCGCGAGTATGAGCGCATCCTTTTCAACCGCATATTGGGCGTTTACAGCTTCGCGGAAAAAACCGGGCTGCACCACGTTGAAGTGGTCGACATCAGCTACAAGGGTTTGATGTTCCGTGAAATCAATCCCGAAAGCGTTTGCGCCATTGGCGATAAGATTGCGCTGCGCTTCTATTTCACTCCAAGTTCCTATTTGCGTCTGATTCTGGAAGTAAAACGCCTTATTCCTTTTAAAGATGATGAAAGAGACGGCGTGGAATACGGATGCGAAGTGGATAAAAAGACTCGCTCGTACGAAGTTATCCACACCCTTGTGGATTTTATGCACAAGTACAGCGAAGTGGCGGTGCAGGACAACAACCCGCCCATGATCTGGTTCTAAGCTTTTAGAACCCGGACAAGTTCTTCAAATCCCTTACCCCCTGCCTTATTCGTTACAAACTTTGGCCTGTGGATAAGTTTGTCTTCAAAATCCCTCACATTAGCGACCCCGACGCTGTTGGGAAAATACTCAAAAAGAGGTTCGTCGTTGGGAGAATCTCCCAAAAAGACCACATTTTTTAGATCCGCTTTCCATTTTTTGCCTTCGCTTTTCAGCAAAAACTCGCACGCCGAACGCTTGTCGTGGTTTCCCTTCCAAAAGTTCACGTGAATGGAACTGAGCTTTGCCGTGACCTTTTCTTTTTTTAAAGTCTCTAAGAGCCACTCCACATCTTTTTCGCTTAGGTGTGGCTCCTCTTCACAGATATCTACCGCACAATCATAAAGGCGATAAGCCTGGTCGGAAGCTTGCCGTAGGTAGGGTTTCGCCTTTTTAAGTTTCTCAAAAACGCTCTGTAAAGCTTGTCGGGCTTGTCCGGGATTGGGCGCAAGGGGATGGAGTACTAGTTTCTCGCCATCACGTAGCAACACCCCTGCCCCGTTTTCAAAAATCATCGCATCAATAGGGGTAAGGCGCATGAGACAGTCCGCCCACCCAGCCGGACGCCCGGAAACAATCACGGTCCAAAAACCGGCGTTTTTCAGCTCTTCAAGCGCCTTGTAGGTAGAAGCAAAGAGTTTAGGCCCGACAGTGAGAGTACCGTCGAGATCCATAAAGACGCCTTTAATTTTCTTTGGGAGGCTAGTGACTTTTTTCATGTTCTTTCAATGCTGCCGTAACAAAGTTGGGAGGAACAATGCGCATAGGGGGAAGAGCTTCACCTTTAGCAAGCCCTCCCATGACGGTCTCAATCATCTTACGAATAAATTCATCACGACTAAAGGCAAAGAGATGCCCGCGGCCCGAGCTATCAAAAAGTTTTTGCGTACCGAGTAACATGCCCCAAAGCATAAACACCACGCGAAGCGCTTCGTCTTCATCTTCAATGGCAATTTCTTTCGAGGCCATGAAGAACTCTTTGAGTTTATTAAGGCTCACCAATGTCACACTCATGAGCCTTGTAAGAGTGGTCGCTTTGATCTGAACCTGCTTAAGCCCCTTGTACGAGTACATCAGAAGATCGAAGTATTCTCCATACACGGAATAGAAATCAAAAAACTCTACGGTCAAAGTATAGAGAGTTTGCGCAATGGGGTCTTCGTTGGCCTTCGACTTACGGATCATTCGACCCAAATCGCGATCAAACTGCTTGGCGCCCTTTAAGGCAAGGGAAGCAAAGATGTCTTCCTTGGACTCAAAATAGCGGTAGATAAGACCCACCGATATTTCGGCTTTATCGGCCACGTCTTGAAGCGTTGTGCGCAGAAATCCCTTGGATTCAAACTCCGTGCGGGCGGCTTCCAAGATATCGTTGGACCGCTGCCGGCGCTCTCGCTCTTTACGTTCTTTTACGCCCATAAGGCTCTCTATCAGGGGACTATTAAACCGGCGCTACCATAGACCAAATCGCAGCCTAGATTCAAGATGGGTGAATTTTATTTCAGTAAATAAATCGCGTTCACAAAGAAAATGACCATCAATAAATTGCTGAATTGACTCAGTTTTTCTAAAATCCTAAGTAGAAGTGCTAATTGGAGACCGCTATGAAGAACCAAGTCCCTGACCAGGCAATTAAGCCCCAAGACATCTTTACCAAAGCGCGCGAGTTTACCTCCGCGGCCGAGGCACGGGCCACGGGCATGTTTCCCTACTTCCGAGAGATTGAAGGGGTCGAGGGCAACAAGGTCATCTGTGAGGGCAAGCCCCTTACCATGATTGGGTCGAATAATTATCTGGGGCTCGCGCATGACCCAAGAGTCATAGAGGCGTCCATTGCCGCCACAAAAAAATTTGGCTCCGGTTGCACGGGCTCGCGCTTTTTAAATGGCAACATGTCGATTCATGAGGAGCTCGAAGAGAAGCTCGCCAAGATGCTTAACCGCGAAGCGGTCATGCTTCATTCGACCGGATTTTTTGCCAACCTTGGCACGCTTGCCACACTTTGTGATGCGGGCGACTACATTATTTGTGACCGCGAAAACCACGCTTCTATTATTGATGGTTGCAGCTTCTCACGCGCCAAAACGGTTCCCTTTGCGCACAACTGTATGAAGACACTGCGCCGTCGTCTTTCCCATCTCCCTGAAGAAGGCGGAAAACTCATTGTCGTCGATGGTGTCTATAGTATGTCGGGTGATGTCGCGAACCTTCCCGGTATCGTGGAAATCGCCAAAGAGTTCGGCGCAAGAGTGTACGTAGACGAAGCGCATTCCCTTGGCGTCTTTGGTCCCAATGGGGAAGGCACCGTGGAGCACTTTGGGCTAAATAACGAAATAGATCTTGTGATGGGCACCTTCTCAAAATCACTGGGCTCGATGGGCGGTTTTGTCGCGGGTCCCGATTACGTGATTGATTTCTTAAAGCACACCACCCGTTGCATGATGTTTACGGCAAGTTTAGCGCCCGCCGTAGTGGGTGGCGTTTTAAAAGCTTTAGAACTCATGCAGAGCGAGCCCGAGCGCCGCACGCAACTTTGGAAGAACGTGAAAAAGATGCATGAGGGGTTTAGATCCTTAGGCTTTGAAATTGGTTCGACGGAAAGTCCGGTGGTTCCCATTCTGGTGGGGAGCGAAGTAAAGGCTTTCCAATTTACCCAAGCACTTCTTGAAGCAGGCATTTTCACAACACCCGCGGTGTACCCGGCGGTGAAATTTGGGCAAGCCATTGTGCGCACCAGCTACATGGCCACGCATACGGAAAGTGAGCTAGATTACGTCCTAGACACGTTTAAACGCATTGCGAAACAGCTTGGTATTTTCCAGGATGTCGCCTATACAGGGGGGGAAAACCCGAAGGTGAAGCGCTATGGCGGTTACGATTTTAAAATGTTCAACGCTCAGGGACCTGTGGAAGTTCGAACAGGTGCAGGAGTTATTGCTTAAGGACGATCCCTGTTACGTCCCCCCGTTTCCCGGTAGCATCGTAAAACTCATCGGCCCCAAATCCCCCTTCAAGCATCATGGCGATGTCATCTGCTTCCTAGCTTACAAAGATGGCAAAGTGGTCGGCCGTATCGCCGCAGTGGAAAATCGCTCGCACAATGCCTTTCACAAAGACAACCTAGGATTTTTTGGATTTTTTGACTTCATTGACGACTTTGAAGTCGCCTCTGCTCTTTTTGATTCCGCCAAACAGGAACTCTCAGCCCGCGGAAAAACGGTTTTGCGTGGCCCTTACAACCCCAGCATCAATGATGAAACGGGATTATTGGTTGAAGGCTTTGATACGATTCCTTTTGTGCTCATGCCGCACAATCCTCCATTCTACGGACCGATGTACGAGAAGCTGGGATTAAAACAAGCGCGTGATCTTTACGCGTTTCACATGGCGAACGGCCCTCCGCCTGAAAGAGTGGCGCGCATCGCCGATCGTATTAGAAAACATACGGGTGTTAGCCTGCGTAGCATGCAGCTCAAAAATCTCGCGGCAGAACTCCAAATTATTCGTGACCTTTATAACTCCACTCTTTGCCGCAACTGGGGCTATGTGCCCATCACGGCCGAAGACTTGGATCACGCCGCAAAAGACTTAAAAGAGATTGTCGCGCCTGACATGCTTCTGATTGCCGAGAAAAATGGAAAACCCGTAGGCTTTAGCTTGGCGATTCCTAATATCAATGAATTTTTAGCCAAGACGAAAAAGTCGAATCGCGTGATGCGGGCATTGAAATTCATTTGGGCTCTTAAAACAAAGCATCCCAAGGAAGCGCGCCTGGCAGCGATGGGTGTGCATCCGGAATATCGTAATACCGGCATTGCGGCACTATTTTATTACGAGAGCATGGTGCGCGGTAAGGGCCGCTACACCGGCGGAGAGCTCTCTTGGGTAGAAGAAACTAACCACGAGTTGATTAAGAGCCTCAAGGTGTTGGGTGGGACAAAGTATAAGACCTACCGCATTTATGAAACCCCTGTGGCGTTAAACTAATGAAGCTTCTTCTCACGGGCGGCACGGGCTTTTTGGGCAGAAACCTTCTGCTCCGTCTCATCAGAGAGCACAAAAAGTACGAAACCATTTACCTTCCGCTGAGAAACCCTGAAAAGCTTCGCGAGCAGCTCAAGCAAGAGGGATACGATTCTCTTCCCGCAAATTTTGTTCCGATAAAAGCGGAAGCTCCTTCTTGGGATTTTGAACCCATCGAAGCGGATCACGTTATCTACGCCGCAGGCACCCTCTTCGCGCAGGATGACCCTGGCTACTACCTTTGTAACGTCGATGGCACACTTAATTTCTTTTCTCGTCTAAGGAAACCCACAAAGATTGTCGTGCTTTCTTCGCAAGCCGCAGCCGGCCCTTGCGGCCCCAATGAAAGCGCCAAGAACGAACACGACTCTAATAATCCGGTGACAGGTTACGGTCGCTCTAAGCTTGCGATGGAGAAACAACTCAAAGAGAAGTTCTCGCATCTTCCTTATTTGTGCTTACGCCCGCCGATGGTACTAGGCGCAAGAGATAGTGCGACGTTGCCTTTGTTTAAGATGGCCAAGCAACCCGTGCAGTTCAAACCAGGATCCAGCCTCAAGTACTACAGCTACATCGGCGTAAATGATCTCGTGCGTGCGATCTTAACTTGTTTGGATTCTTCCACACCGTGGGCGGATTCAGCGCTGAGATATTATTTTGTCGCCAACCCTGGCGCGATTACGGATAGAGAACTTATTTCGACAGCCGTGGAAGCAACAGGAAGAAAGCCCCGACTCATCGCCGTGCCCATTCCCTTTATTAAAATGGCCTCGCGTGTGATTGATGCCATTCCCCCTTGGCGGCGAGCGGTTCCCACCTTAAGCCGCGACCGTGCGCAGGAAATTTGGCCCGACAGGTGGGTGGTTTCTTCGCAGGCTTTCATGAAAAACTTCGGTTGGAGAGCGGAGGAAAGCTTGGATGAAATTTTGCGATCTACGTATGAGTGGTATGAATCCCAAGGCTTAGTCTAGGCAAAGCTGTCCACAGCCTGTGTGACAAAAATTGTCTCTTGATTTCAAGTACTTAAATTCCTATAATGCGCCGTTCCCTACACTAACTGCTGAAAATCCTTAACGTTGGAGTGCTGGTGTTTCGTCCCAAGCCGACCCTTACGAAGAGTCTCCCTCTTAAACCCTTCGCTTTTCGCATCCGTGAGGGCCATTTAGTTGGCTTGGCGATTGAACCGCAAGAAGGCGCGCCGTGCGCGAGCTGTGTGGAGAGTTGGCTGAAGGACAGAAACCTGAAAGCCGAAGCGGTTGCTACTGAAACGCTTCCCGCTCAGCCGGCAAAAGCGCTGAAACTTCTTATCGATGAAAATTTACCGCACACGTATTACGAAGTAATGGATAACGGCACCCAGAATCGTTTGGATTGCCTGGTGTTTCCTCATCCCAAATGCCTTTGCAACAAAGCCGGTTACCATCCGCCGACAACGATTCGTCGCCAAACCAATTTAGTTCTCTCGCCCATTTTTCAATTAAAATGCGTACGCTACGGCACCCCCGATGGAAACCTTTGGTACTTCACAGCCATGGGCCAATCGCCCGTAAGCTCCAAGATTGTGGCCGCGCACGCCGCGGATCCCGACAAAGAAGTCGCCCGCTTTAAAACCTTGAACCGCTGGCTTAAGAAAGTAAGCCTTCTGGATTTGGATGCGCGCCTAAAAGGTGGCGAAGCGTTTGACGCACACGAGATCATCAAAGACGAACACAACGTTGTAGCTTCAAGTGAAGACCTGCAGCTCGATTCTGATGTCGCGGGCATTGGCAATTCGATGGATGAAGCCATCTTAGATGGGCTTCACAGTTTTACAAAAAAACGTGTCATCGAAGAATTTTCGCAAAAAGGCAAAAAGCCCATGCTCATTGTGGGAAGTAACCACTGGCTCCGCCAGCAGGTCCCTTTCTTCTTAAGCCAACAATACGATTTGTATTTGCTTTTCTACCCTAACGCGAGCTTGAGCTGGGTAGTGGGCATCATGGCGCTCTCGCGCTTGAGCCTTACAGAGCAGCCGCATTTTTGCTTTGGTTCACACCGAGAAATCAAAAAGGCCATGGACAGCGCCATTTCTCAGATTTTGCAGTACTGCCGCCCGATGGACTGGAAGAACCGCCATCAGAAAGAAAACGATCCTGAACTCAAGAAACACAAGATGGGTCAGCTTGTTCGTTGGTGGAACAACTGGGTGTATGGCTGCCCGAAGATTAGTTTGAAAGACATCCTTCAACTTGAAGCGCATCCCAATACGGTAGAAGCGTGGAAGGAGCACTTAACTGATCAAGGGTCGAGTGTTTCGATTATTCCTATCAACAGCCCAAGCCTTCCCCCGCAGCTCAAAACGCTGGTGAAGGTGAATTTCGCGGCTGAAGATCGTGCGTACCCAGAGGGGCACAATGTGCGTGGGATTGCCACCTGGAACAGTCTGCGTCCTCATGTGGATATGCTATAGCCCGAACTTCCTCGCCAAAATCTCAGAAATGAGAATCCGCCGGAACCCCCAGGCACACATGCTCTGGCATCTCGCTTGCAGAATATAGCAATCGAGTATGGACTTTCCCGGAGGAAATTTATGATCTTGAAATCGATGTTCGTGGGCCTAATCGGCGTGCTTCTCTCTAGCCTATCTTTTGGAAAGGAGGCGATATTTCCCCAAGATGGAATTTATGGTTTTTGGAAGGAAACTTCCCCCGTCGAAACACCTTTGGGCTCATCCAGTATGTCCTCGGTAACCACTCTTCTTATTGAACCAGGGGTCCTATTCGCTTTTACTCGATGTGCGATGGGGGGAACCTCACATAAAGCGTCTGTGTTTCTGACAGAAGAGTTCTTTGAAATTACTTCTCGGGTATCTAGTGGCTCGGGAAAGGACTATAGAGAAGAAGGGGAGCTGACAATCAATCAAACAAAAGAAACAATCGAATCAAAAGAGACTTCTGCCGGCACCCTAAGGTGCGTCGCCAGCCTTCAGCAAGATGAACTGAAGTATAAAATTGAAGCAAATATTCTGACGCTCATACCTTCAGTTCCTCCGCCAAGAAGGGAGATTAATCCGAACAAGCCTTATTTACTGTTTGAGCATCGCAGACCGGACTATGGAGCTAGAACATTCAAGTTTGAAAGCGAAGTAGTAAAGCAGGAAAAATAGCGCAGAGGGGGCTTTCAATTCACGGTTATGGTGATGGAACTCGGTTCCTGGTGAGCGCTGCCGAACCAAAGGTCGAGGCCAAGAGAGGGACCAAAGCGCAAACCAAAATTCTCACTGGTTTTTCTTTAGTTTGTAAACGCATCCGCCATTTCCTTTTCCACGGCAGACACACCAAATCGTTCCCTTACTAGTTGCGATGCTTTCTGCCCCATTGCTTTGCGCTTTGAAGAATCTGTCATGAACTGGTGTAGAGCGTCCACGAGTTCTTCACGCTTGTTGGCGGTAACCAGTAAACCCGTTTCATTTTTCTCGACGATATCGGTCACGCCACCGCAATCATAAGCCAAAGTAGGTAAACCGCAGGCTGCGGCTTCTACGTACACAATCCCAAAGCCTTCACCCTTCCATTTACCATCCCACTTTCCGTAACGAGAGGGCATTACAAAGAGATCACTTTGTTGGTAAAGGCGTATTAGCTCCGAGCGATCTTTCACCGGCCGAATGAATTTCACAAAGTTTTCCAGATGCAGGTCGTGCACGATTCTCTTTAATCGTTCCAAGTCCCCGCCCTCACCCACTATCTGGTAGCAGAAATCTAAGTGAGGGTTCTTCTTTCTTAGCTGAGCCAGTGCCCAAAGCGTATCGTCTTGCCCCTTATAGCGCTCCGTGGGATCGAGTCTGGCGACTGTTATGAGCTTAAAGGTTTCCGATTCTTGCGCAGGTTGGTAACCGTCTTTGTAGAAAGCCGGAAGAAGCGGATGGATGATGCGGATTCTGTTTTCTTTATAACCTCTTTCGATAAGTACTTTTTTCGTCCAATGACTAATCGAAAAAATTCTATCGGCCCGCTTTAAGCTCCACTCATCTTGCGGCCAAAGATTTCCCCAGCATTCCATGCCGTAAGCAATCACGCCAAAGGGCACATGCGTTTTGCGAGAAAGAAAATACGCGACTGGAGCAAGACTGATGTGACTTGCGATAATCCAAGTGGGTTGAAATTCGGCTATCTGCTTGAAGGCCGCATTGACGAGCGGCACAGGGAAGCGATTCTGAATCTTTCCGAGGATTCCCTTTTTTTGAATCGGAACCCACTGCACATCGTAGGAAGGCTTGGGAGGGGTCTCATGCTGCTTGCGAGAAAGAATGAGCGTGCGTACCTGATTGGTACCGTAGTGGTCGTGGGCGAGTTGCACCAGATCATCTAGGTAGTACTGAATACCACCGTAGTTCTCGAAAACGGAGTCGTGCTGTAAAAAAAGAAGGCGTGTCACCGGGACGATTATAGCATCCGGCTGCTTCCTTTTAGGTTTTGTAAACCTTGTGCTGCGGACGCCCAGCAAGGATTTGTTCTTTACCCCAGTTGGTGACCTTGGCAAAAGCTTCGGATTTCACAAAGCTTTGAAACGCGCCCTCGTCGCTCCAATCGGAAACGATGAGATAAGAGTCTTCGGAGTTCACATCGCGATACAGTTGTGTCGCACTGTGTCC
Organism: Bdellovibrionota bacterium; assembly: GCA_041751875.1. Lineage (GTDB taxonomy): Bacteria > Bdellovibrionota > FAC87 > UBA2466 > JACKAF01 > JBGSIC01. The sequence continues at coordinate 358,843 of JBGSIC010000029.1, read as the reverse complement.
TTCGCCTTCGGACATTGCCTTTAAAACCTGCGAAAACGCGCGCTCAAAGACAGGGCCTTTGCCGGGGAGAACTTTGTAATTCATTCCAATGGTTACCATGAAAGGGCTTGTAACCCGTTTTTACGTGGTGCGCAACTGCCTCGTGAAATACGTCATGCTTTGTCGATTCAGTTTTGTTGCGCGTCGCGTATCTCGCTATAATGATTAGATATGCACGCCTCTAACCGCAGAAAGCTTTCCAACTTTCTCGTGGAACCAAAGTTTCAAGTTAGGTACTTGGCTTTATTGATCGGCAGCGCCATGGTGCCCATCAGTTTATGCGCCGGTGTACTGGTGTATTTTGTGCGGCAAAACTATTTACTCTTAATCAACTACGCAGCGCTTGATCCCGATACCACCGCACTCCTTTTATGGGAGTTGAAATTTCTGACAGCAGTGATTGGCGCGACCTTTATTTGCTTCTTAGGACTCATCGCTCTTCTGGGCGCGGTATTTTCTCATCGTATCGCGGGTGTGGTTTACAACACTCGCAAGACTTGCCGCGAAGTTGCTTCGGGTAAGAACGTTGAGCTTAAGTTTCGCGATCGCGATGAATTCCAGGAACTCTCTTCCGATTTCAATGGCATGATTCGTTCCCTTAAGGGCAAACAGCTCGAACGCGCCGTCTAGGAGATTCTTCTCACATGAGCCCCGTTAATTCCAGCGCTCGTCGTCTATTCATTTGCTCTGCGCTTCTTGCGCAACTTTTCTGTGTCTACGCTTTTGGGGAAGACGAAGAAGACAAACTCAAAGGTCGTGAACTGTATCCAACCGAAGAAACCGCTCCGCCTCCTGAAGAAGGCATCGCTCCGGATTCCCTTTATGATGGGCCTGTCATTCGTGGCCGTAAACAAACAGAAGCGATTGAGAGTCAGGCGCAGGACATGAAGGTTCGCGTGCTCAAACATCTCATCGAGCGCATGCGAAAAATTGAAGAACGCTTACGAGCAAGCGACAAGGTCATTACTGACCTAAACGACCGCACTACGATGTTGCTGTTGCATCAGCCGGTGAAGCTAGAAGATAAATTTTACGTGCGGGCAAACGTATCTCTCATTTTCCCCCGTCGCGCGACTTTTCCGGTAACCACGGACACAGGTCTAGGAATGCACGTAGGCGGCGGACGCTATTTTGGAACCAAACACGTGGTGGATTTAGGGTTTGACTGGGACTTCTACCCCGCGGTGGCTCTTACCTACCGCTATCTTTTTGAAGTAAAAATTCCCCGCCTCAGTCTAGGACCAATCCTAGGAATTAAACTCAAAATCGCCAATGGGCCTCTCGACAACTTCATCTTAGATCCTACGGCCCCGAAATCTACTTACTATGTGGGTGGCCTGCATATCGCCTTCCCCATTGTAAACGCCGTAATCACGAGCGATATACTCGCCGTGTTCAACAGCCAGCTCTCCATCCAGATGATGGGCGGCCTGCAGTTTATTCTTTAACCTCACTCACCATCCGCCGCACGGTCATACCCATTTCCCTAAAAAGCGCGTGAGTAAACTGCTTCAGCTTCGCGGCATCGGCAGACTTACTTTCCTTGATCGCATCCCACCAATCCTTTGTCCCAATTTTGTCTTTAGGCGAAGCACCGGCCGCAAAATTGTACTCAGGGAAAAACCGTTCGCTAAGAGTGCCAATAGCCTGGGCGCGACGTGAAGCAAACGGTACGACAGAGGTAAGCACCATCGCCTCAATTCCTTGCGGAAACTTCGGGCTCAGCTCGGAACTTAAAAGTTCTTCTTTGAGCTCGGAAAAAGCTTTATCGGTTAGCCACTGCTCATACGCCAAATGGTAATACTCAATTTGCGCTGCCGTCCGCGGGATATCGAGCGTGGGAATCACTCCCCATTTAAGCTTCCACCGCATGAATGCTTTACTCGGGCATTGGCGCACATGAAAAGGCTGATACAGATCCTCCACTAGGTGGAGCGACCACGCCAAAAACCGGTACCCCCAATAAGGTTGTCCGCGACGGAAAAAATCTTGCGAAAGCTTGTAATAAAGTTCCGCGCGCGCAGGTGCTTCGCCAATTGGACGCAACGGGATCTGGAAGCTGGACAAGGGTTCCGACCAATCAATTTTTCCCGGGAAAAACATATGGCGAAAACCGCCGCTACCGCTCCCTGTCTTAACGGAAATATATGGCATGTCCCCGGTCCACAGTTCCGGATACTGATCGGCGGCAAAGAGTTCCTGGTCCGGTCCCCAATCGGGCTCGTCTGCGTACTTAGAAAGAATAGATGGAACAAAAACCACCCGCCCTGGGGCCTCATTTAACTTAGGCAAAAAGGCGTAAGTTTTATTGAGTTTGAGTTCGCGCAAAAGGCCATCGACCGTGTTGGATTTCACGACCGACATTCCCCCCGCCAGAGCTTCTGCGAGCGGAACGTATTTCACCGTGGCGTCAGGCAGAACGACTTTTTTAAGCGCATGTTCGGTAATCAGATCATGCCGGTCCCACGCCCAGGCGCTTGTCGTCACAACCCAAAGACAAAAAAGAAGTGATTTCATGGGGTCATCCTACCCGATCTCTGTGTTCCGTCCAGCGATAGACAATCGCCAGAGATTTTGTTCTATTAGGGCCCATGTTTGATGAAAAATACCCCGAAGTTGATCCCAATAAAAAAACCGCCAAGGAAAAGTGGGAGGCTCACTACGCCGGTGATTCTTACCTCTTTGGTAAGGAACCCGTATCGCTCTTAAAGACCCATTTGGGTGCTCTAAAAAAAGGAAAAGCATTGGATGTGGGGATGGGCGAGGGGCGCAACGCCGTGTATCTGGCCGCACACGGTTTCCAGGTGCAAGGGGTGGAGATTGCACCGTCAGCTCTAAAAAAAGCGGCAAAACTGGCAGAAGAAAAAAAAGTTTCGGTAGACATCAAACCACAGAATTTAGATTTCTTTCTGATGCCTTTGATGGGACTCGATACCATCATCATGACGTATTTTAAGCCCGTAAACCGCTTCTATAGCGAAATTAAGCGCGGTTTAGCGGTAGGCGGAACCGTTTTGATTGAGGCTTACACGGTTGCCCATTACCGCGCACAGAATCCGCCGAATCCTTATTTGGAATTTGAGGATTGCTTTAAGCCCAATGAACTTCTCACGGCGCTTAAAGATCTCCACATTATTTACTATAAGGAAATGCCCGAGGGGAATAGTCACCTCGTGCAGCTGATTGCGCAGAAAGTAAATCGGTAGAATCAGTGAGATTGCTTCGCCTACTTCGTAGGCTCGCAATGACAAGACTTACTGAGGGGTGCAGGTGATGGTGAGGCGTCCGTCTTGTTCCATGCTCTGACGCTCAGTTCCCGCGAAGCCTTTTTGGCAAAGTTCGGTATCCAGCTTCACCCGGGTCTCACAAGGGTTTCCGCCACGAACCTCAACCGAGTCGTGACCAGGGACGTTCGAAAATTTTGCTAGGCACCGAAACGGCCGGTATTCCATAGTGCACATCTTTTTCTTGCTGCCTTCGCAATCAACCGCTTTAGCGGTGGGCTTTGCAGGTTCCACGCTGGCGGGCTTTTTTGATGAAGCCCCCATGATGCCCAAAGCCAAAAGTGCCAGACCAATGAGAAGATGTTGTTTCATGCAAACCGTCCTTAATTGATTGATCTATCTTATTGGCAAACGCGTTGGTTTGCACACGTTTCGCTACTCTCTTTTCGGACCCACCGCGCCATGCACGTCGAAGGTACGAACGTGTTAGAATCCAAATTACTGGGGGCTAAATGAAGAGAGCTGTCGTCTGTGGGGCCGGCGGTTTCATCGGGGCGCATTTAGTAAAGCGTCTCAAGCGTGAAGGGTACTGGGTGCGCGGGGTGGATACGAAGCGCCCGGAGTTCTCCAGATCAGCGGCTGATGAGTTCTTCGTCGGCGACTTAAGAAACCAAGTTATTTGTCTGCAAGTGATTGATTCTTCAATTGATGAAGTTTATCAACTCGCAGCCGACATGGGCGGCGCGGCCTACATCTTCTCAGGTGAAAATGATGCGCAGTTAATGCGCAACTCCGCTTTGATGAATTTGCAGATTCTCGAAAGAGCGCGCGAAGCTGGGGTGAGGAAAATTTTCTATTCTTCCTCGGCGTGCATCTATCCTGAGCACAATCAGCTCGACCCTCAAAACCCGAAGTGCACCGAAGCCTCCGCGTATCCGGCTTCGCCCGATAGTGAGTATGGCTGGGAGAAGCTTTTTAGTGAACGGCTCTACTTAAACTATGCCCGGAATTTTGGAATGCAGGTGCGCATCGCACGCTTTCACAACATCTTTGGAGAAGAAGGCACTTGGACAGGGGGAAGGGAAAAAGCACCCGCAGCTCTTTGCCGTAAGGTCGCCCAGGCTAAAGACGGAGCAAAAATAGAAGTTTGGGGGGATGGCTCGCAAACTCGCTCCTTTCTCTACATCGACGAGTGCGTGGAAGGCATTCGCAGACTGATGGCATCTGACTTCAGCGGACCCGTAAATATTGGGTCCACGGAAATGATTTCCATCAAGGACTTCACTCAGATGGTCATCGCCATTTCAGGAAAGAAACTCGAAATGCACTTTGTCGAGGGCCCGCAAGGAGTGCGGGGACGCAACTCAGACAATTCCTTAATCGAGCAAAAATTGGGTTGGGCGCCTTCGCAAAAGCTTCGCGATGGAATGACTAATCTTTATCATTGGGTGGATAAGCAGGTGAATGGCTCGCGACCCAGACTCAAATCTGAGCCCTCGTCGCCTCTTGAAGCGACTTTCTAAAGCTATTGACCGTCTGCTGCACTAGCATCAATCACGGCGGAAGTTTCGTCGACCCTTCCGCGCACCTTGCAGGGATGGCCCTCTTCACAGGTCTCCAAAGCGAGCGCGCATTCTCCGGTACAGTTTTCGATGCGGTATTCCTTAAACCCAGTCGAAGTTTTTACCTTTAAAACATTTCGTGCCGGTGTATCAAGCGTACCGACCAGGTTCTGAGGTTCAATCTTCTTTGACGCAAATCCCGTAAGCGCGAGAAAAATTAGGAAAAGCAGCGCGCGGGTCACATTCCCATCCCGCCATCCACCACAATGGTTTGGCCGGTGATGTAATTACTCGCGGAAGAAGCTAGGAACACCACCGCGTGCGCGATTTCTTCGGGCTTTGCTACACGTCCCAGAGGAATCTGCTTTAGAATCTCTTCTTTTTGCGCGTCGTTCAAGGCTCCAGTCATTTCGGTGTCAATAAATCCTGGTGCGACCGCATTCACGCGAATGTTGCGCGACGCAAGTTCCTTCGCCATGGATTTGGTCAGACCAATCAGGCCTGCTTTCGAAGCACAGTAAGCGGCTTGGCCCGCATTACCTATAATACCGACGATGGAACTTAGGTTAATGATGCTACCTTTACGCGCCTTCATCATTCCGCGCGTGACGGCTTGGGCGCAGTAAAAAGCACCGCGAAGGTTCGTATTTAGTACCGCGTCCCAGTCTTCCACTGGGTAGCGCATGAGAAGACCGTCTTTGGTGATACCAGAATTATTGACCAGTACCGAAATCGTCTTTTCCTTCATGATGGGTTCCAGACCGGCTTTGATGCTCTCAGGATCTGAAACATCGAATCTGACCGCTGTTGCTTTGCCGCCCATTTTTGTAATTTCATCGCAAACGGCGCGCGCGGAATCCTCGCTCTTCACGTAATTCACCAAGACTTCAGCACCTTCTTTAGCAAGCGCCAACGCGCAGGCTTTACCAATGCCGCGGGAACCACCGGTCACTAAAACAATTTCACCTTTTAAACTCATTTTTACGCTCCTTTAAGGATCGCTTCCAGGGCCTTAAGTCCTTCGGGCGATTCCACGTTCACACTTTGCGCGTCTTCATCGATGCGCTTTAATAATCCTGTCAGCACGCGCCCCGGTCCCGGTTCCACAAAGAGATCAAACTTTTCTGTGCGCAAGGTGCGCATGCAATCGGTCCAAAGGACAGGATGGTCGAGCTGCTTTTTTAGCAACGTACTCAGATCTGCTTCTCGTCGTAGCTTGGCGTCGACGTTAAACACGATCGGAAAACGCAGGTGCTGAAATTCCACTTTTTCCAAAGTCGGCCCAAAGGCTTCCACGACCGGCGCCATTAGAGGTGAATGGAAGGGCGCGCTAACATTCAACGGCATCACCTTACGCGCACTTGTTTCCGAGTCTACCTTGCTTTTCGAAATAGCTTCCGCTCTTTCCACCGCTTCGGCGTGACCGGCGATCACGACCTGTCCGGGGGCGTTGTAGTTTACGGGTACCACAATCGAGTCAACGCCCTGGCTCGCCTTTTCACAAAGCTTACGCACGCCCTCGTCTTCCAAACCAATGACGGCAGCCATCTTACCAATACCGACGGGAACGGCGGTCTGCATGCGACGCCCTCTTTCACGAACAAGTGGCACGGCTTGGGTAAGGCTCATGGCTCCTGCGCAAAGTAGCGCGCTGTATTCACCTAAACTGTGTCCTGCACCGGCGTCAGCCTGAAAATCCAGCTCGCGGCGCATGACCGCGTACCAAGCGTAAGAGGTGGTTAAAATTGCGGGTTGGCCGTTCTCGGTAAGTTGTAACTTGTCTTCGGGGCCATCGAGGCAAAGCTTCTTTAAATCCATCTTGATGGAATCAGAAGCTTCTTCAAAAATGTCGTGTGTCCAACTGAAGTTTTCGAGAAGGGGTTTAATCATCCCCACTTTTTGAGAGCCCTGGCCAGGAGACATCAGGGCAATCTTGCGGCTGGAGCTCATAAGCGAATAACTCCTGCCCCCCACGTTAATCCGCCGCCGAAGGTGGCCACCAAAATGATGTCGCCCTCTTTTACTTTCTTCGCGCGCCAAGCCTCGTCCAAACAAACCGGTAGGGTTGCGGCCGAAGTGTTCCCGTATTTATCCAGGTTTACCCACATTTTAGTTTCGTCGATGCCCAAAATGCGGGCGCACATTTCCAAAATGCGGAGATTTGCCTGATGGAAAATGAAGAAGTCCACGTCATCGGTGGTCAGATGCACTTCATCCAGAGCAGCCTGGGCGGCTTCCACCATATTGCGCACGGCGAGCTTGAAAACCTCTTTCCCGTTCATGTGAATCTTGTGCATGTCATGCCGGTATTCTGCGGAATCAGGCGGCACTTTCGCGTACCCGTGAGGGATGTTTAAAAGATGCCCGTAACTTCCGTCTGAGTGAAGTTGGGTCGCAAGAATTCTATGCTCGGTTTCGGTGCGCTTTAAGACCACTGCGCCCGCACCATCCCCAAAGAGCACGCACGTATTGCGGTCGCGCCAGTTAATCATGGTAGAGAGCGTTTCGGCCCCTACCACTAGGGCTGTCTGGTAGGCCCCGCTGGAAATGAATTTATCGGCGATGGAAAGCCCGTAGAGAAATCCCGAGCAAGCCGCGGACAAATCAAAACCAAACGCTTTGGTCGCACCTAACTCGTGCTGAAGTTGCACGGCGGTACTGGGCATCACCGTATCCGGAGTAACCGTTCCGACAATAATAAGGTCGATATCTTGAGGCTTTACGCCCGCAAACTCGAGGGCCCGAATCGAAGCCTCTTTAGCAAGAGTTAGGGTGGATTCCCCTTCAGCAGGGTCGGCGATACGGCGCGTTTGAATACCCGTACGAGTGCGAATCCACTCGTCGCTGGTTTCCACAAACGCCTCAAATTCTTTATTGGTCATCACCCTTTTGGGAAATCCTGATCCCGCACCCACGATGCGGCTCCCAAAGGCCCTTAAGTCCTGTGACATGATTCCTTCCGCCTAGCTCTCCGCCTGTCCGTCCGAATCCCCTAAATAGGCCCCCACCTTGGCAATGAAATCCTGTTCTACTCCACGTTCCGCGGTTAAGATACCGTTTTTCAAGGCAAGCTCGGTTGAGCTACCGTGGCTAATTAACACCATTCCATTGATTCCCAGTAAGGGCGCCGCGCCGTAGGGTTGGTAGTCGAAGCGCCCTTTGAATCGATCCAATACGGGTTTTAACATCAGCACACCCACCAGGCCGCGGAGGCTAGATTTGAGTTCGGCGCGGAACCACTTGAGGCTGGTTCGGGCCAGTCCTTCTACCGATTTGAGAAGGATGTTCCCGACAAAGCCATCGCATACGACCACTTCGGCTCGCCCTTGGAAAAGGTCGTATCCCTCCACATACCCAATGTAGTTAAGAGATTTCTTGGAACGCAAAAGTCCGTCGGTTTCCCGGGTGAGATCGTTTCCCTTATGCGATTCGCTCGCATTCGACAGAAGTCCAATTCGGGGATTATCGAACCCCTCAATCACCTGCGCATAGACGCTACCCATGTCAGCAAACTGAACTAGGTGATCTGCCTTGCAGTCCACATTGGCGCCGGCATCGAGTAAAATCACAAAACCCTCGGCGGTGGGAAGTTTCACCACGATAGCTGGTCGCTCCACTCCCGGGAGCCGACCCAGGATCAAAGAGGCGCAGGCCATCATCGCCCCGCTGTGACCAGCAGAAATAAAGGCGTCCGCGCGGGAGTCCTTCACTAGACCCAGACCTACGTGCAGACTCGATTTCTTTTTCTTGCGGAAAGCTTGGCTTGCGATCTCTTCCATCGAGATCGTTTCTTCGGCGTGCTCAATGCGCAGACGAGGCCCCTCCTCGGCTTTGAGCTTTTTTAGCTCAGCCCGAATGATGGACTGGTCTCCCACGAGTACAATTTTTAGGGTATCTGACGCCGATAAGGCGGCAAGCGCTCCCTTGATGTTCACCTCGGGAGAAAAGTCGCCTCCCATGGCGTCCACCGCAACGCTTACCCCGTTAGCAGGCATGGATTACTCTTTAGCTTGTAAAAGCTGCTTTCCTTTGTAGGACTGGCAAAAGGTACACATATGGTGGCGCTCTTTTGCTTCTCCACACACCGGGCAGGTATCAAGATTCCTGCGGGTCAAAGCATCGTGTGATCGTCTCATCTGCTTCTTGCGGTGAGACGTCTTTTTCTTTGGTACTCCCATGGCTTACCTCCTCAATCTCTGGTCTAAACTCTTGGTACTTCTATCTACCTGAATCTCTAAGCTTCGCAAGCTCCGAAAAGGGGCTGGCCACGTTTTTTGGGGCACAGGTACAGTCCCCTAAGTTCTTGTTTTGGCCACAACTCTGGCAAATCCCCTGGCAGTCTTCCTGACAAAGGGCCGCAAAAGGAAGGCTCAAGTGGAACTGCTCCTCTACTAGAGGAGCTAAATCTATCTCATCCCCGTCAAAAACCGTCTGGTCGAGGTCTTCATCCCCTTCCAGCTTCTGGGCCCGAACATAGGCCACATGAAAAGGATGCTTTACGGAAATGGGAAAAGGTTCCGCGCAACGATCGCAGGTCCGGCTCGCTTCAAAGGCCATTCGACCGCGAACCAGGAAGTCAGGGTCCAACTTGGTCACGTTGAGCTCGAGCTCGATACCCCGCTGAAAGGGGTACCCCTGCTTGCTAATCGACTTTTCGACCTCATTGAGCCACGTGTCTTTTGGGCTTTTGTACTGAAACACATTCTCGCCCGGATGAAGCTGACCGACCTTCAATTTCATGTCTTGCCTATAACACACGTACGCCGCGGAGTCCGCTTAGGCGCACACCCTAAAATAACTACTTGATCAAATTAAAGAATTCACTGCGCGTATCCGTCGCGAGGTACTGCCCGCGCAAAGCGCTGGTCTTGGCGGAAGAGTTTTGCTTCTCTACCCCACGCATCATCATGCACAAATGATAGGCCTCAATAACTACGCCTACGCCCAAAGGCTTAACCGTCTCCATGAGCGCATCGGCAATTTGGCAGGTCAAACGCTCCTGCACCTGAAAGCGGCGGGCAAACACCTCGGCAATGCGAGCAACCTTGGAAAGACCCAAAATCTTCTTATCGGGAATATAGCCGACGTGGCACTTGCCATAGAAAGGAAGCAGATGGTGCTCGCACAAGCTATAGATTTCAATATTTCGCACGATGACCATTTCCGAGGACTCGGAATCAAAAAGAGCCCCGTTTACAACCTTCGCCACGGATTGGTCGTACCCCGAGGTCAAATAAGAAAGGGCCTTGAGATATCGCTTGGGGGTACGCTCCAAGCCTTCTCGTGCGGGGTCCTCCCCCGCACGCTCGAGGAGGGTCTGGATATACTCTATTAATTTAGGGTCATCTAACTTATGCGTTTGTTGGGACAAAGGGTTCCTCTCCGTAATAGTCCACACGATGGCGGTCTGAGCTCCAAAGGGTAAGCTGGCGCAAGCTAAAGCTCTCGTCTTTGACGAGATTCCCTATCACATCCCACAGCGCCAAAAGCACGTTCTCCGAGGTCGGAAGCCTGTCCTTTAGGAACGGAACATCAATATTGAGGTTCTTATGGTCCATTGGTTCAACGACGCATTCCTGCAAAAGCGCCTTGATGCGATCAAAGTGGCAAACCATGCCCGTCTGAGCGTCAGGCTGCCCCGAGAAGGTCGCTGCTAGACGGTAGTTGTGCCCATGCCCGTTCGGGTTTGCGCACTTGCCGAATACACTTCGGTTCTGTTCGTCCGAGTAATCTTCCCGAGCGAGCCGGTGCGCCGCGGAGAATTCCACTGTCTGAGTAATAAAGAGTTGTCTGCCCTTATTTGGCATCGCCATTCATCCCTTCAAGGGCGGTAATCTAATGCAAAGATGTTCCGAAAGGAAGGCCGAGACGAACCGACAATTTTTGGCAAATCAAGGTCCTTCCCACTCGTCACATTCTCGACAACACGCAACAGCTCAAAAATGTGAGCTTTTCTGCATTCTCAAAAAAAAGACTGTCAGATATGTGCACAATTTTTTCATCATATTTTTCCAGCCGTTTTTTAATTAACGCCACAAGATCGTGGCGTATTCCCCATGTCACCACTTCCTGACACCTCACTGGCATACGACTTGCTCAATACACTCCCGAGGAGTGGCTTGCGTTGCACTCGCATACTGTCCGTGTGGCAGTCGCGTAGGCAGGGAAAGAGACTCCGAAGTTGAAGTTGCTAGTGGAGCGTTAGTTATGAAGCTTAGTATTTTTTGTTCACAAAGTAGACGCAGTGAAGTTGCTGTTGAACTTTTGCAGTTAGTTGAAGGAGAAGCGGAAATGAGCAGAAACGTAGAACGTAATCTTGGCCGTGGGCTAATAACCCTCATGACGGTAGCTACCTTGTTTGTTGCAGTAGCTATCCCCTCAACCTCTTTTGCCAAACCCGAGGGCGACCCCGACAAAAAGTCGGAAATCGTTCTTTGGCACAAGGTTTGGGATAAAGACAAGCAAGTCGATAAGTTCCTGACGAAATTCAGTGACGAAGACTTGAAGTCTAAAAAGGAAGGCGACGACGATAAGAAGAAGCCCTCCGAAAAAGTTCAGAGCTGGATGAAGCTCATGGAGAAGAAAGACGAAGCGAAACAGTCTGAATTCATCTCCAAGTTTGTCAGCGAGCCTGGTGTTGAGAAGAAAGAAGTGATTGAGCCTTTCAAAATGGTTCAAGCTCTTCGCTCCATCATGATCGAAACCCGCGCTAACGTGTGGGCCGACAAGAAACACAAGACCGATGAAGCTCGCAAAGAAGCCTTCACGAGCCTGTCTGACAAGATGGCGAAGTGGTTGGATGTCAGCGAAGTCCCTGGTCTTGAAAAAGCTTATGGTAGCAAAGCCAAAGCGATGAGCGACCTCGTGAAACGCGTGGTAAAAGTGCTCCAAGGTCTTTCGAAAGAAGAACTTGAAAGCATGAGCGAAGAAGATCTCATTAAAAAGATCTTCAACGAAGAGCTCAAGAAAGCTTTAGGCATCGATCCTTCTAATAAGAACCCTAAGGAAGAAAAACCTGAGGGCGATAAAGAAAAAGAAGATGCCGAGAAAAAAGCGCTCAACGAAAAGCTGAAAAAGCTTGAAGAAGAGCTCGCTGCCGCAAAATTGAAAGCGGACAGTCAACTTCCCGCCACCCCGGTTCCGGGCACAGGCGAAGTAGACTTGTCTGGTATCGAACAAGCGGTTGCCGCAGCTTGCGCTGAAGACGACAACGACGATCAGTTGGGCGACTTAGCGAAAGCTCTCGAAGACAAGATTAATGATCTGGAACGTCAGCTCGCGGATAACGTGAACGACGATCAAGATAATAACGACCAAGCGTTGCTTGATTCGTTGATTGCCGGCCTTGCGGGTCAGCAAGAAAACGATGAAAACAACCAGGCCGAACAGGCGCAGGCTCCTACGCCTCCCCAGTCTCCTATCCCGTCGCAACAACCGCAGACGGCAGATTCTGGTGAAGAGTTGCCTGAAACCCCGCAACCGTTGGGTCCTCAACCCATCCCGCCTCAGCAAGCTTCGACGTTCTCGGACGGCGAGCCTGTGAAAGCGATTACGGCGGGACTTCGTGGTCCTACGGTCGACTTCCGCGACGGTATCATCGCGGCTTCACGTGGCGTACTCGCTACGATGAAGGACGAGCTTGGAATGGGCGGCCTTCTGAACGGTATGTCTACCGCTCTTACGGCGACCATGCACCCTCTCGAGCGCATGCGGTTAGCGGGCATCAAAAAGATGCAAGCTTATCAGCAGTACTCGGAAGCTAAGACCCGTCGCGATCAGCACGAAGCAGCAGCTGATGCGATTCGCTCGGAACTGCGCACATTAGAGGCCGGAATGGATCCTCTCTTTGCGAAGTTTAACCCGGCGGCGGCCTTGGCCATCCAAAAGGGTGAAGCGAAGATTAAGGAACTTGAAGACCAAAAGAAGCAGTTGTCGCAGCAAGCGAGCCAAACGAATGCGGATGGTTCACCTCGCTTCGACAGCAACAGTGTCCAAACGCAAACTGCCTCTATCCAGCAGGCGATTCGCCGGCAGGAAGAAGAGATCCAGAATGCGCAGTTAGCGAAAGCGAACTTCATCGCTACGCAAGACACGAGCTTCAAAGATCTGAAGAGCGCGATGGAAGAGCATACGAAGTATGGCTCTGAGTTCGGTACCCAGGTGAAGAAATTCGCCAATGAGTACCAAACGGCGCTCGGTGAAGAGACGTCAGCGCAGACGCTCCTTGGCCAGCAACAGTCGGGTGCAATCCCGACCGTTAACGGTTCAGTAGCGGCTCCGTTCACGAACTCGCAAGGTTACAATCGTTTCAATGGCAGTGGATTGACGACGGGTCGTACCAGCTCCGTCCTTCCTACGATGAGCAACTCGAACTCCACAGCCGTACGCGGGAGCCTCGCTGGTGGTCCCCAACGCTAAGCAGTTCACGGGCTTTTTAAAGCCTTAGAGCTGAAATAGCGTTCGGTTATCAAAGCGGCTTAACCGCCGTCAGATAGCAGGACCCAAATAGCCTGAGGCTTGTAACTCGCCCGGGAAGCAACTTCAAATTTTCCCCACCCTGGAAACAGGGTGGGGAAAACTTAATAGGAAGCAGCGAAAGAAAAGTAGAGTAGAGCGGAAGTTCAGTGGGTTTCCGGATGTTGTGTTGTTGTTCAAGTGTAGTTATCCGGAAACAAAGCTTCTCTATTACTGTTTGGCTGACCTAGGAAGCGCGTCCCAAAGACCTCGAACCCTAGACCCGCTAGCTTCACAGTCTTCACAATTGGTCCCGCACGATTTTTTTAAGTTTGATTAGTCTTCGGTAGGTTTGAGAGCGGCAGGTGGTGCCGGCCAAAACTTCTGAATCAGTCCGTAAGCCGCAAGTCCGGCCATCCCTGCCCCAAAATCCGTCCAATCCCGGTAAGCTTGATAATTCCCCGAAAGCTCAAAAAAGTAATTCGCGTAGACCCCCGCTGCGGCGACCGCCGTTGGGATGACTCCTGGGGTGCGCTCCATCCAACGGGCCACCGGCTGCAAACTTTCCGGAAGCTCTTTTGCTTTGTTGCGAATGGCCGACTCCAACACGAACGCAAATCCTAGCCCTTGGAAAAAATTACTTTGATGAGAAAAATAGAAGTTGTCGGGTTGCGCGCCTAATAGGCCCGCAGCGATCGGGCGATGGGCGATGCTCGCCACAGCCGTCGCTAAGCCAGCCAGGTGCCGGCTGCATTTGATTTTGGCTGAGGCCGGTGTAGCCCAAAACAGCCACACCAATGCCCAAATGCCTAGCTTGTTACGCGATGAATACATGCCGTGCGTATTCCCCCCGAATACCCGTGCTTAGATTGCGAATGAGGATAAAAAATGCAACTAGGGGGCCAGCCAGCGTCCGTCAGCCCCTACAAAAATTCTCAATAAGATTAATAACGTAGAAACTTAGCGTCTGACAGCCTAGGGGAATGCTGGATTTTCCTATTATTTTCAATAATTTAACCCACCAAAGAATTAACCCGCCGAGTCATATTTCTGATAAAATAGAGATACGTGTCCCGGCTCCACCGTTAAAGACTTCATAGTTCTGGAGGGCCAATTATGAATACACGTGGTTTGAACAATTCATCCTTCACTCAACCTGGTGAAAATTTTCACTTCCGGCTTTGCCATTTCTGCTTGAACCTAAACGAATCAAGTACCGTGGTGCACCGTTGTGACCGCTGCGGCCGTACTTTGAGTAACCCCCATAGCGCGCAGGCGCTCTACCGCCAGGTAGTCGAACAGCTCAGTGAAGAGGTCGATGGCCTGGCTGGCCTTGAAGAAGGCATGGACGAAGATGAAGAAGCGCTAGAAGAAATGGAAAGCACCATCTCCGAAGCTTTGCCGATCAATGGGCTTTCCGTCGTTTGGTAGTCTTTTCCTTTACTTAGATTCAATCCAACTCGTTCCTTTAAAATCTTCCTTTTAGGGGATGGCATTCTTCCCTCGAATCGGCTTATCTGGAAAGCCATTGGAGGAACACATGAACCGGTTTCTGATTTTAAGTGGCCTACTTTTTACCCTCACACGTTCGGCAATAGCATGCGACTGCGAGCCCGTTTCCCCCGCTGAGGCGATTAAGCGCAGCGACGCCATTCTCATAGGTATCGTCGAATCAGAAACTGCCATCTCCCCTTCTAAGAAGACTATCGCCACACCGGTGAAGGTGGTTGCGAGCTTCAAAGGTGTCTCTGAAAAAGAAGTCACCATTTACCAGGTCAATAATGAATGCCAGACTCCGCTTAGCAAAGATGGGGTCTACTTAATTCACGCTGTTAAGAATGGCGACAAACTGCAAACCGACCAGTGCATGCACACGGCGAGCATGAAATCGAACGCAGTTTTGGAAGACCTCAAAGCCCTTCCTCCCATTCTCAGCAAACAATAATCAAAAAAAAGGGAGGACCAAAAGGCCCTCCCGCTTTCAAAAAACACAACTAGAGAAAAAACCGACTACTTTGCGCGCTTGAACGCAAGTTGGGGTTCGTCTGCGTTGTCACCGCCGATAAAAAGTACATCATTCTTGTCCGCAATGGCGTTCGCGAACGAAGTAATAAACGGGTGCATGTCGTGGATGTGATCACCGCCTTTAAAACCACGTTCCTCGTGCATGATGGCCCAGTTGCCCTTGTATTCTACAATGGCAAACGGAGAGGAAAGTGCCTCGGCTTTACCATCTTCCACAAATTTCATCGAAAACATTCCCGCAAAATGAGCGCATTTTCCTTCGGCTTCTAGGGCACTAAAGAGAGTCAAAACGGCATCGTCTTTCGTAAACGTGATCTCACCCGTAGTAAACACCGCGGCGATAGCTTCGCCGTGCATACTCTTAATAATGTCATTCGCAAGCTCCCACTTTCCTTCAATGTGAGAAAGCGTGCTTTCTGAATCTTCGCATTTTGGCAAATCAGCCGCGCTAAGCGCGAAAGCGAACACCAAACCAATCATCAAAATAAACTGCTTCATAGGACCTCCAATTGCGAGAAACGTTAGGGATGATTTAGTCCGTTGTCAAAAATTGAAAGATTAAGCGGCCCGTTTGCTGGTCTTTTGCGGGGTCCACTCGACGGCACGGTTGCGGCCGCCTTCTTTGGCGAGGTAAAGACCTTTGTCAGCGGAATCGATCATGGATTCTAAACCCTGGGGGGCGGAGTCCATGCCGAATATCCCAATGCTGACAGTGACCGGAAGGGCACCGGCGGAAGTTTGAATGGGTGTTTCTCCAATGGCTCTTTGAATTCGCGCGACAATAAGATTCATCGCGTCCTTGGAATTGCATTCGGGAGAACAGATGACAAATTCCTCACCACCATAGCGGCCGACTATATCAATGGCACGCACGCTGGATTGCAAACGGTTGGCGACGGTTTGAATGACGTCATCACCCGCTTTGTGACCGTGAGAATCGTTAATCTTTTTGAACCAATCGATGTCCACCATGATGACACTAAAAGCGCGGCGGTAACGGTGGCAACGCGCGAGTTCTCGTAAACCGAGGGTGAGAAAATGACGGCGATTGTTTAACCGGGTAAGGGAGTCTTTAGTGGCGAGTTCTCGCACTTGCGCCAGATACGACTTTAACGTCGCCCGCTGTTCGAATTCATGGGTCTCCAAACGCACGCGATGACGCTGAGAAATCGCTGGCAGAATGAGCAGCGAAACAAAGAAGAACTGGTTCGATAAGAATGTGGGAAGGTCATGAATCGGCACACCAAACAGCAACGGGGAAATATAAAAGCCAAAAACTAGCGAATTAAAGATAAGAGTCTGGCGCAAATTCCATGACATACTCATGGATATGACGAGTGCGACCATGTTGATTCCTGCATAGTAGGGAGATTCCAAACCACGATGCAACCAACTCATTACGGCAATTCCCCAGCACATACTTAGACCAAGAACGAGAGCGAGCGGAAAGTGGTAACGCATTACCCAGCGTTTTTGAAGATGAAACGCTCTTAGAATAAAAATGGCGAAGAGAAGAGTGGAAAGGCGCATGAAGAAGGTAACACGTACGTACTCGGGAACCACAAACCAATCCAGCACCCAAAACCCGGCATAAAAAACGAGCGTAAGAATGCAGCAAAGTTTCAGGGCAAAGCCATTTCTAATCGCGCGATTTTCTTCGATTCCCATCTGCGAATAAACCATCCTGTCGGGAGCGGTGCAGCGCATACCCCTACTATGACTTTTCGGTATTTCCAGCGCAATGCATTAACGTTAAGAAATTAAATGACTTAGATATACTGGAACGCTGATTTGCTAGCGGTTCAAAAAGACGCGGGTAAAGAACTGGATGGTGGGTTCATACTGCTCGCCCATTTCGACGGGCTCCACAACCCCTTTTACGTTCTCCACGTGGCCGTGGCGAAGCGGGCTGTAAATTTCACCCCGTAGGGTAGCGCGGATTTGTTTGCCGTCGAATTTCTCAAAGATAATCCGCCGGCAAAGAAAGCGCGTTTGGGTAAGCTCCAAGAGAACGCGGTTAAGCCAGGCCACCATCAGTGACTCTTTGCTTTCCGCTTGAACGACAATCGTGCGTCGTTCCTGGTCTCCAATCCTGTCCATTGAAACCAAGGAGTCGGTCAAAGCCAAGGCAGCGTTGATATAAAGACGCTCCAAGGAAGGTGCCTCAATCGAAAAGCCCGCTTCGGCTTTGTGCGTGATCTTTATGTAATCTAGTCTCGGTTCAGGCACGCGATTCTCGTTTGGATTGGATATTTATTCTAACACAAGCTTATCGGCGCTTCTCACTTGCTTTGTAAGAAAGAAACACCGGAAAAGTGCCAGGTCACTTTCCGTACTTCGTCCGGAAAGTGCACAGGCACCTTTCCGAAATAGCAGTGGCGGTAATCGCTTTCGCAACCACCGCCACCCCCCTGCTGGATTCACTTCTACACGGGACTAGGCTACTTCTCTACCGTCAGGCTTTTTTAAGGCCGCTGCCACTTTTCGCTTATCGAGATTATACTTCTCGACCTTGTTAATGAGTCCGGCACGACTAATGCCCAACTCTTTCGCAAGGCGAGATTTGTTCCATCCCGTTCGCTTCAACCCCTCACGTATCATCTCTCGTTCCAACTCTTCGAGAGCATCGCGGAGTTTGCCTTGGATCCGAACACCCTGGACTTTATTCCGCTCTCCGTATTCACGGATGCGTGAAGAAAGCATGTCCACGTTGATCTTAGGTTCGGGTCCGGCAAGTACCGTGACTCGCTCCATTTCGTTTTCAAGTTCGCGGATGTTACCCGGCCAGCTGTAGTCGAAGATTTTCTCCAACGCCCGCTTGGTCAGTACACGCGCCTTGATATTCTTTTCCTTAGCGCAGCTCGCGAGGAAATGTTCCGCTAACAACGGGATGTCCTCTTTCCGGTCACGCAGAGGCGGGACCGTGATGTTGATCACGTTGATGCGGTAATACAAGTCTTCTCGGAACTCGCCGCGTTCCACCATGCCTTTGAGATCGCGGTTCGTAGCTGCGATAATTCGCACATCTACTTTGCGCGGCTCAGTTGCACCGACTGGAATGAAGGTACCGTCTTGGATGACACGCAAGAGCTTAACTTGCATGCTCGGAGACGTGTCCCCGATTTCGTCCAAGAAGAAGGTTCCTCCGTTGGCAACTTCGAACAAGCCCTTTTTATCTTTGACCGCACCCGTGAATGAACCCTTCACGTGTCCGAACAATTCTGAGTCCAACAGGTTGTCGTTGAACGCTGAACAGTTCTGCGTCACAAAGATATTTTCTTTGCGGCTTGAGTTATAGTGGATCGCTTTTGCGATGAGTTCTTTACCAGTACCGTTCTCACCCTGAACCAGAACCGTGCTTTCGCTGTTTCTGATTTTATCGAGGAGTAAGTACACATCCTGCATCGGTTTGGATTTACCGATCATGCTGTCGTACTGATAACGGATGCCGAGTTCTTTGTTCAGCTCGCTAATCCTGTCATCGCGTGTGCTAATTTCTTTGTGAAGCGTGCTGATCTCCTGCGAAACGAGATCCGTAAGCTCCATGAAATAGTTCACTTCGTCCTGCGGAATTTCACGAATCTTGCTTACCGCAAAATCAATGTCCTGCGACGGAAGATTGTAGTGAGCTAAGGCTTTAGCAAGTTCCTTCTTCTGTGATTCAGTGACACCTTCTTTAAAGTATCCAACCGAGATCACCGCGCCCATAAAATCATTATCAATGATAATAGGTGAAGAAGCGGTTTGAAGATTGGGCAACCATTCACGGATGAACCCTTTCTCCTGCGACTTGCGAATGTCGCCCACGTTCTTGCGAACGAATTCAGACAAACTATCGAAACCTTCATCTCTTTGCAGGAGAAGGTTACAAATATAGTTTGTAAACTCTGTTCCGCTTCCCTTATTGATTAGCTTTATATTGCCTCTGTCGTCGGCAAAGAAAACATCGACATTCCACCACCGCCCAACGATCTGTTTCAGTTTGCGGATTACATGGATGTGTTCAAATTCATCCCAATTAATCATAGCGCCCTCCCCAAGGCGTACATTGCTGGTGTATCTGTGATGAATCGTCTTTGAGCGGGTGGTTAAACTTTGGTGTGTGTCAGAAAGACATCTAGTACTCAGTTAGTGTACAAGAGCTAACATGCCGTGTCAATTGTTCCCCGCCCAATTTGCAGTCAGCAATTGTCAAATTTTTATCACAATTCTAAATCACGCAACGTTTCGCCAAGATAGCAAATGCAAATTGCTCATTTCTTTTTCGCTAAGTTTTGGTGGGGTGGTAGTACGCTAACATCGAGCAACAGCAAATCACCGTCACATATCAGTCGAATTAAAAAGTGTGGAATAATCGAACACGCAAATCGCGTTGCTCTCGGAAAAAGTGCGCACTTTGAGTACGCCCCGTTTAGCCTCGGTATTCTGGTACAACAGTTGCCGCCATTCGCGATGGTATTGCCTAGCTGTGAAGAATGTCAGCCAGGTATCTTCCGGTTTGTGGAGCTTTTTTCTTAGCGATCTCCTGCGGCGTGCCGACCGCGACTACTTTGCCGCCTTCGTCGCCTCCATCTGGACCAAGATCAATCACGTGATCCGCGCATGAGATAACTTGAAGGTTGTGCTCAATCACCACGACGCTGTGGCCGACATCAAGCAGGCGCTTAAAAACGGCGATTAGCTTTCCCACTTCTTCGAAGTGTAAGCCCGTGGTTGGTTCATCCAAGAAAAACAGGGTTTTTAAACGCCGGTAGCTGCCACCTGAGGCAACGAGTTCGCGAGCTATCTTTAGTCTCTGCGCTTCTCCCCCTGACAGACTAAAGCTCGGTTGGCCGAGCTGCAGATATCCCAAACCCACTTCCTGAAGGACAGCCAACCTCATCTTTAACGAGGGTATTTCCTTAAAAAAGGTCTGCGCTTCATCTACTGTCATTTGCAGTACTTCGTGAATATTCTTCTCTTTGTACTTCACCGCAAGCACCTGAGGCTTAAAGCGTTTCTCTTCGCACACCTCGCAGGGGACGTAGACATCTTCCATGAAAACCATGTCGATTTTGACTCGGCCTTCGCCTTCGCATTTGTCGCAACGTCCGCCTTTGATATTAAAAGAAAAGTGTCCTGGCCCTAAACCGCGCGCGACAGCTTCACGCGTTTTCGCGTATAGGCTACGAATCTCGTCATACCCCTTCATGAAAGTAATAGGGTTGGAACGAGAGGATCTTCCAATCGAAGATTGATCGATAAGTTCTACAGCTCCGATATTCTCGAATCCTCGAATAGAGGCAAACTTTTCAATCTTCCCGCTCTTGCCGTTAAATATTTTCGAAAGTGCCTGATAGTAGGTATCCACGATTAGTGTACTCTTGCCTGACCCCGACACTCCGGTGACCACCACCAAACACCCCAAAGGGAGTTCGACACTGATATTGCGCAGGTTATTGCCACTTGCTCCGACAATCTCGATTCCGGGCTGAGGCTTTCTCTTGGGCGCTGCCATTTGCGTAAGACATTCTTGCTTCCAATTGCGCACCGATTCTGAGGTGCGAGAAGTGCCTTCGAGAAACGTTTTCTGAGTGCCTGAAAAAACGACTTCACCACCGCGTGAACCAGCACCCGGTCCCATATCAATCACGTATTGGCCCCAACCAATCAGTTCGGGATCGTGTTCTACGACGATAAGTGAGTTCCCTAGAGCCAAAAGCCTTTCGAGCACCAACACCAACTTCTGTGTGTCGCGCGGATGCAATCCGATACTAGGTTCATCGAGTACATAAAGCGTGTCGGTAAGCCCCTGGCTCAACTGGGTGCCCAACAAGATACGTTGATACTCCCCACCTGAAAGAGATTTCGTTAGCCGCGAGAGTGCTACGTAACCCAGACCCACCGTATTTAGGTAGGTCAGACGACGATTAAGCTGATCTAAAATATCTTCCGAAATCTTTTTTTCTACTGGCTTTAGCGAAAGGGCTTTAAAAAAATCCAAGCAGTCTTCAATAGTCAGTTTGCAGATTTCAGCAATGTTGGTATCCCCTACCTTCACACGCAGGGCATCCGGATTGAGACGGTCCCCTTTGCACTCCGTGCAAAGAGAAGGAGAAACATAGCGGCTGATAAAGACGCGCACGCGCATCTTGTACTTCTTTTTTTCTAGGATCTTAAATACACCCTTTGCTCCCTTGAAATCCTGGTTGCCGTAAAAAACAGCGGCGCGGTCTTTGGCGCTCAAATCCTGATAGGGCAAATCAACGTCGATGCGCGCCTTTTTGCAGTACTCAAGGAGCCTCTTCTGCCACTTCGCCAAACTGGGTTTGGTGAAAGGGACTATGGCACCCTGAGCAAGCGACAACCGAGGATTCGCCACAACGAGTTCCTCGTCGACTTCCAGAGTATTCCCAAACCCGTTGCAGTTGGAGCACGCTCCCAACGGGCTATTAAACGAAAAAGCAGCCGCTGATTTCGGCTGGCTGGTGTGCCCGCACTTATGGCAACGAACCCCGTGATAGAGTTGATCCCCAACAGCGTACTTGCTGTCTTTCTCAACTAGGACTTGTGCAGCTCCGTCTCCCATTTCCCACGCCGAGGAGAGGGCTTCGGAAAGTCGGGTAAAGAGGGACTCATCTGCGGCTTTGGGAATAGCGATCCGGTCCAAAGCCACGACACATTCCTCTCCCCGTACGCTTTTGTCTTTTAGCGCGTCTTCCATCGAAAGGAGTTTCCCTTTCACGATGAGACGGGTGAATCCTCCACTCAGACGATCTGCCAGCATCTGCTCGGCTGCCGCAGCGGGCTTCGGTACTTTCATCAGAAAGCCCAATACAATCGTTTTGCCTTTGTAGTCTTTTGCTAAAAGCTCACCAGCATCTTGAAGAGTTCTTCGCTCCATCGGAATGCTGCAGTTTGGGCAGTACTCGATGCCAATTTTTTCGAACAACAGGCGAAGGTAGTCGTAAAGTTCAGTGGAAGTTGCAACAGTCGCTCGCGAGTTGCGAACCGGGTTGATCTGCTCAATCGCAATAGTTGGGGGCACATTGAATACGCCATCTACGATGGGAGCTTTAAACTGCTGTAAAAACTGCCGGGCGTAAGTAGACAGGGACTGCATGTAGCGTCTCTGGCCTTCCGCGTAAATCGTTTCAAAAGCCAAGGAGGATTTACCTGATCCGCTTGGACCAGTGATAACAACCGACGTTCCAAGAGGGATTTCTAGGTCGATACCTTTGAGATTGTTCTGGCGGACTCCTTGTAAAATCAGATTACGCATTAGGGCGAAAAGGTAGCACGGTAGCGGAGGTTCTAAAAGGTGCCAGGCACCTTTTGGAACTCTTCCCGTTTCTGGGCTGCGGGTTTACAATGGAGAACCTTTTGGTAAGTCAGGTGGTCGGCGTGCGCAACGTAGGTTGGACATTCGCGTTATTCATTTCATTGGCTATTTTGGGAGGGGTGAGTTGGCTCTACTACACCCTTCTGGTGGCCACACCGAGCTTTACCGATTTGCAGACTCAGGTACCGGTTACGATCAAACTAGCAAACGGCAAAGAGTCCAAACGCATGGTTGGACCCTCCGCCCCTGGTTGGGTTCCGCTCGACTCCATTTCTCCTTATTTAGTTCACGCGGTCATTGCTCAGGAAGACGCCAGCTTCTACCTCCATAAAGGGGTCGACTACTTTGAGATCAAAGAGGCCGTTAAGCGCGACTTAAAGGAAAAACGCTACGCCCGAGGCGCGAGCACCATCACCCAGCAGGTTGTTAAAAACGTTTTTCTCAGCCGAGAAAAAAGCCTGTGGCGCAAGGTCAAAGAGTTTGTGTGGGCGCGCGAAATGGAAAAGGCGCTGAGTAAGCACAAGATCTTAAGTTTTTATTTGAACATGGTGGAGCTGGGACCGGGTATCTACGGAGTTGGCCGGGCCTCTCAGTACTACTTTGGTATTTCCCCGTCTGGGCTAAATCTCAAACAGGCGGCGTTCTTGGCGCTCCTTCTTCCCTCCCCCACGAAGTACCACAACCACTACTTCGAGAAAAAACAGCTCACGGAATGGGCGAACAAGCGCATAAACCACACGCTTCATGTCATGCTGAAAATGAATTTTATTAATCAGGCGAGCTACGACGCCGCCATGGGTGAAGAACTCTGGGGCGGCAGCGTACCGGATATTGTCGAGAATCTCGATATACGTCCTTTGTACGAAGGTGAAACATCGGAAGCGCCGCTAGAGGAAGTCCCTCCGATCTCTCCTCCCCCTTCTCCTGAAGAAACGGATCTTCCACCGACAGAAACGCTCTCTCCCGAAAGCGGCATTCCGATCGAAGAGACGCCGCCAACCGAAGAAAGAGAACCGCAGCAAGATCCGGTTACGGATAGCACGCCTGAAAGCATCCCGGAGGGTTCGTTGCAAGAAGGCCGGGACCCCCAACCGGAAGGATTCGACGAATATCCGATTGATGCCGAATGACCACTTCCACCAAAATCGCCTCTGTAGTGGGAGTGGTAATTCTCGTGGGCGTCCTCTACCAAGACGGGTCCCTCCAGGAGCTCTTCACCGAAGAGGGCTACGCGAACCTAAAACTTTGGATTGAAGCGCAGGGCTTTTGGGCTCCTCTTGTTTATATCCTTTGCTATTTGGTCGGCACTCTCCTCTTTATTCCCGGTTCCATCATGAATCTGACCGCGGGCGCGATTTTTGGAACCACTTGGGGATTTCTCTATGTCGTGATTGCCTCGAACATCGGCGCGAGCATCGCTTTTTTCTTGGTACGCCATTTTGGAAGGGATTTTGCGCAGAAACTCGTCGTTGCCGGCGGTTTGGCTAACTTTCAGGCCGGTCTAAATCGAAACGCCTTTCTTCTGGTGCTGGGGTTGCGTTTGGTTCCCGTCATTCCTTTCAATCCGCTTAACTTCGTTCTGGGTCTCTCCCAAGTCGGGTGGAAAGACTATGCTTTGGGAACATTGCTGGGCATGCTTCCCGCCACTTTCATCTATGTGACGTTAGGGAATGTGGCCAACACCCTTCACGGCGCCCGTCTCACCGATCCCGAAACTCTCCGCCGACCGGATGTCTGGGGCCCCTTCCTCCTGGTGGCGGTCTTAGGGCTGCTAACTCATCGATTTCGCCGATCTCGTGGGCAACAACTTTCCCCTCTTGTGCCCAAAGCCCCCCCTCCGCCATCCACCCCCCATTCTTGACACCGGCCGGGTGGGTGTGGGACTTCAGACCTTTACCCTTTCTTTAAACAAGGACTTTGAGTGAGTTCCCTTATCCTAGGATTAGACGTAGGCGGCACTTTCATTAAGTCGGCACTCCTAAGTACCGCTGGCAAAGTGATCGACGAACGTGAAATCCCTTCGCACGCACGAGATGGATCCCCGGAAGGGGTTCGCGCCGCCATCCGAGATGCATACGACCATTATAAAAAGGACTCGCTTCTCCCCGACGCGATCGGGGTGGGCTGTGCCGGTTCAGTGAATCCCCATTTGGGATTGGTCGTAAACTCACCCAACTTCCAGGACTGGAAGAATGTTCCTCTTCGCGACTGGCTCAGTGAAGACTTTGGCTTACCGGTTCACTTGGAAAACGACGCGAACTGCGCGGTGATGGCGGAATGGAAATTGGGTGCGGCGAAAGGTTCCCGAAACGTCGTCCTTCTGACTTTAGGCACTGGAATTGGTGGCGGACTTATCGTCGACAATAAAATTTTTAACGGAAGTACTGGCACGGCGGGTGAACTCGGCCACTTTTCCATCGACCCGATGGGCTTTCCCTGCGCGTGTGGGAACCAAGGTTGCTTTGAACGCTATTGCTCAGCTTCCGCCCTGGAGAAGCGATGCCCCGGCAGCTCGGTACCTGAGATCTTTGAACGAGCCGCAAAAGGCGAAGAACCCTTCGCGTCGGTCTTCGAAGAATTTTTAATCAAACTAAAAGTGAGTTTGGTGAGTCTGAGTAACCTCTTCGACCCCGACACGATCGTTTTAGCGGGAGGGGTGGCACAAGGCCTTCGTCCGCATCTCCCCCAACTGCGCGAGTGGATCGCAAGCCACGCCTTTCCTATGGTGGCCGAGCGAGTTCAGGTGCTGGAAGCCGAAATGGGCCACTACAGCGGCGCCATTGGAGCGGCCCTATTTGCTTGCAATGTTCCAGCGACCCGAGCCTCCTCAAAACCTACAAATCGATGTGATTTCGATAGTTTAACCCAAGGCACAACGCCTTCATAATTGTCTCTCATCTCAGGACTATACTTAAGGTGGGATTGATCTGCCTCCGGCCTTGGCTGGGGCAGGCTCAACCCATGCGGCACGTTAGTGGGAGGGAGTTTGTTTCGTCTGGTTATTCATTTCAGCGTACTCGCCTTTTTGATTTCCATGGTGGCGTGTACCTCGCGTGAGGAGGGCGGAACGACGGGTCTTTTTGCGCCTCCCCAAGAGCCGACCGGTGCCACCGTTACGGCAAACTCAGATACGCAACTTACCCTCGACTGGTCCTCCGGCGGGGGAACGACTGCCGATTACCTAATTTCCTACACCACCGGCGCGACCGCCCCCTCCGATTGCGAATCAGGAACAGTAGTCCCTTCCAGTTCCGTCACCGGCACCCAACATGTGATCACACTTTTAGATCCCGACACGCAGTACGCATTCCGCGTTTGCGCGGTAAACGGCAATCCGGTTCCTGATATGACCAGTGGGACGACTGCTACGGGTACGACCCTAGAATCGCCGCCCAATCAACCCTCAGGTCTAGTGGTCACAGTAGATTCTTCGACTCAAATATCTCTTACGTGGACTTCCGGGGGAGGGTTCACTTCAGGCTATCGCATCGCCTACCAAACAGGTTTAGTCGCGCCGGCAAGTTGCGCGCTGGGAACGGTCGTAACGGAAGGTTCGATTGTCGGCACCACGCACGCCGTTACGCCGCTAAGTGCGGACACAAACTATGCCTTTCGTGTGTGTGCGATAAACGGCAATCCTACCGCCGATGTATCGAGCGGCATAACGGGAACGGGACGCACGCTCCAAGCGGTGCCTAACAATCCGACCAACTTGATTGTAACGGTAGATTCCTCGACGCAAATTACGTTGTCCTGGACTTCGGGCGGCGGAAGTACGGCGGGCTATCGTATTGCCTACCAACTAGGAACGACGGCACCCGCGACTTGTGCGTTGGGAACGGTCGTTGCGGAAGGGTCTATCGTCGGAACCGCGCACGTCTTTACGCCCCTCGCTGAAGACACGGATTACGCGTTCCGGGTGTGCGCGATCAATTCCAATCCCACGCCTGACGTTTCAAGCGGCGTGACAGGAACCAACGGCACGCTCCAAGTTCCTCCGAACGACCCCTCGGGGTTAACCGTCGCTATCGATTCTGCGACCGCCATGACTCTTTCATGGACGTCCGGTGGTGGAAGCACGACCGGTTTTCGCATCGCCTATCAGCGTGGTGCGACCGCGCCTGCCTCTTGCGAACTTGGCACCGTGATTAACGAGGGCTCGATTACCGGCACAAGCCACCAAGTAACCCCTTTGACCAATGGCTATCAATACGCGTTTAGGGTTTGCGCTGTGAATAGCAATCCCTCACCCGATCTTTCAGCGGGCATTACAGGGGTTGAGACCGCGTGGTGGAACGGTGATTGGGCGAAAAGACGATCGATGACATTCGATAATTCCACACGCGCGGAGGATCTGGACAACTTTCAAGTGCTTGTTGTTCTAACAAACGGCGTAAATATCAACTACGCACAGACCCAGAATGCGGGCGAGGACATCCGCTTTGTCGACGCCGACTCTAATACCGAACTGGATTATCAGATCGAAAATTGGAATGAGGCGGGAAGTTCCTATGTGTGGGTAAAGATTCCGCGCATTAACGCAAGTTCTGCCAGCGACTATATTTGGATGTACTACGGTAACAACGCTGCGTTTGATGGTTCTCAGCCCACTCTTACTTGGGACGGAAGTTACCAGGGTGTGTGGCACTTCAACGAAGATCCCTCAATGGATGCTGTTGTGGATAGCACCTCAAATGCCAACGATGCGGGTATTCAAGGTAACGTCGCAACGGATACTCTCTTCCCAAAATTTGGCAACGCTCTTACTTTTGACGGGGCGGGTGACCTTGTCCGTGTCCCTCAGAGCGCAGTTCTAGACATCGCCACAGGCTACACCATTGAGGGTTGGTTCAGGCTGAATGCGAACTTCACCAGCGCGACGGTCACTACGCAAACCTTGCTAGCAAAACACATCAGCAATAATGACGACTCGGTCATCTCCCTCGTCGGTACGAACTTCAATCGTCCTTCCGCACCCGAGGGAGCGATGGTCTTTAAGGTCGAGCAAAATGGATCGATCATCTACAAATATACCGATGCTAGTCATCGTTCATGGACGGCCGACACTTGGTACTATTTTGCGATTGTGGGAGATAGCGATGACGCAGAAAATAACCGAATCTACATTAACGGCGTCAACGCCACTGATGCTGTGGATGAACTCAGTGGAAACCCAGCGATTGACTGGGCGCTTTCCGCGGATGTGACCTTCGGGGGCGGCGAGCACGATACGGGGCAAATTGCAGCGGGCACTGCCTATTTGAACGGTAGAATGGATGAGATGCGAATCGCCGATACAGCTCGTTCGGCCAACTGGGTTTCTGCGCAGTACGCATCAATGCAAGACACACTCATCGCCTATGGGGACGAAGTCGCCGGGCCTTAGAGCGAAAGACGGTACCCCAAACTCAAAGAAAAATAATGGTTGTTGTCTGAGAGCGTCCCTATAACCGGCCCTCCGGTTAGCGGATCGTCGTCATCTTGGTAAGCGTACTGGTTCATCTGGAGCGTGTAGGACGCCGTCACAAGAAAATCGGAGAAAAGTTCGTACGAAGCGGTTAGCTCCGCAAGTAGGTTGAAGGGACTGCTAAGGGTAACGGCCCCAGAGGTGAGTAACGGATAGCTGTACCCCAAGCGCGCACTAAGCCGCAAAGGAGGAGTGAATTGCCAGTGCCCTTGCACGGCAGCCATTAAGCCATGGGTGTGGCTAACCACGGTACGCAAACTAGTGCTGGTAGCTGTCCGAAAACTCAAGACATTCATGTAGCGATAGCCTAACTCGACGTCAAAAGTGAACGGATCTGCCTTAAGTCCGTACGCGGCTGTAACTTGAGCATCATGGCGGAAAGTTGATATCGCTCCTTGGTCTACTCCCACCCCACCATCCTCGAATAGGGTACGAGTCTGCCCCAAATAGCGCACACTCGCGGCCCACCGATCGGGTTCCCATTCGTACCAGACGCCTGCCGCCACCCCCATAAAGTTCGGTCCTGAAAACCGAGTCGTCGGATCGTTGGAGGCTTGATTGAAACTATTGAGCGAGGGGGCGTACGCTACCCAGAGATAAAGGGGTGTTCGATTCGATGGTAAGGCGTCTTCCAACTTACTCGCACCGCCACCTGAGGCCGGACCCCGTTCGGGTCCCATCGCACTTGCGACAGACTTAGCTTCTTCTTCCTCCAAGGAAGAAGGATCATCGTCCGTAGAGGATTCGTTCTCTAGCGCACTGACCGCTGGCACGAGTTCGTCCGTTGTCATCGGGACTTGCATTAGCGTCGGCGAGCTCCATGCTCCCTGCTTGCCTTGCGCGACTCCGGCAACTCTCCAGTAATACGTTCCTTCGGGAAGCCGCGTCTGTAATCGCTCGCCAGCAAGAGAAGCGGAGTGCAAGACCTTCGAAAAAAGTTTGTTAGTCCCAATTTCAACGTTGTATTTCTGCGCCTTTGGCAATGCCTTCCATTGAAGAGTAACGTCAAACTCCGGCGGAGGAGGAGGCAGCGGGTCCAGCATTGCCACACTAAACGGTTGCGCATCACTAAAGCGTGTTTCTAAATTTTCTGCGAGTCGAGCTTTTACTCGCCAGAAATATTTCCCATTTTCGAAAGGTTCGACAATGACTTTCGTTTCTTTCACCTGCGTTTGTAAAACAGGTTTCGAAAAGTCCTTCTCCGTAGACGCTTCAAACAAATAATCGGTAGCTCCCTTCGTACGGGCCCATGAGAAGCGCAGCTTCTGTCCATCCTTTTCACGGTAGGTGAACTTACCTCTGGGTTCGGATAGTTTTGGCGGACGAGGGCGCACCAATAGCACACTGGTATTGGAGAAATCACTCCGGCGATTGTATTTATCAATACTTGCCACTCGCAGGTAAAATCGTCCTGGTTGCACAGTGGACCAGAGAAATTCGGGAGAGCTCATTTTCTTTTTCACCAGAACGTTCTCGAAATCCGGATCATCGGCCAGTTCCAGATAATAACTATTCCCCGCCCCCGTCGATTTCCACTGAATGCGTGTGACCTGTTTCGTCTTGGTAGGCATCGCCGCGTAGGCGTCTGAGATGATCAGCCGTAGCCAACTGTGACGTTGAAGTTTGAGGGAAGGTTCGTCTTTTTTTCCTTCGATGTCGATTTCATACTCCGGTGAGAGTACCGGCGCATCAGGCAAAGGAACGTCAATAACATCTATCTCACGAATCGGGCTAAGAAGGGCCTCAGAGGTCCCTTTTACCTTGGCGAGCACACGCCAATAATATTTCCCGGCAGATGGCACATTCCAAACAGACCGCAGATCTGTCGTTTCTCCCTCCCACAGTGGTGAGGAGAACGACTTTTCTTTCGCCACCTGAACCGTATAGTTCTCCGCGAGTGCTACAGGAGACCAAGAGAAGTTTATCTTTCCTTGAAGGTCAGGAAGACTCAACGAGTTGTCGCTGCTCGGTTTGAGCAGACTTGGGGGTTCCGTTGTAATCGAGACGGCTCTGGGCTCACTTGCCACAGTTTGCCTACCGTAGAGATCCACCGGTCGGACACGCCAGTAAAACTTCCCTACTTCTTGAGGGACCCACTCTTTCACACTACGCTTCGTGGGAACAGACTCTAGCACCTTCTCGAAATCTTCCTCTTTTGAAACCTCCCACTGGTATCCCTTCGCAAGAGAGCTTTCTTGCCACTCTAGTCGAACCGTTTTCCTATTCGCGTTTAGCGCAAACTCTTGGTCACTTCGACTCGCTAGAACTCGGGGGAGGGGAACTTTCTCGACGTTCAGTGTGCGAGCCTCACTCCAAGGGGAAAGGGGGCGCTTGGGATCGAACACTCTCACGCGCCACTGGTAGGCACCCTCGGTGAGAGAGGAAACAATGGCGTAGGGGTCGACGCTCTTCCTGAGAAATGGCTCCGCATCCTGTTGGGTCAACTCAAACTCATACCCTTCTCCTCGAAGTGCCTCCCAAGAAAACTTCACAAGGGCTCCTACCTTCTCTTCGCTAGCGGTGTCCAAAGTTTCTCGGTACGCCACCCGAGCACCCGGGGCAGGTAGAGCCAACCTGGGTGCGCGGTTTTCATGCACACCCAGTTGGCGAGTCACGCTGAAGTCACGATGCTTCGAACCCGCTTGAAGCGCGCTGACTCGCCAGTAGAACTTGCCCGAGGGGAGCTGGAGAAAAGCAAGCGGAATGTCCACGGTTTTCTTCTGAACGACCCTCTTAAAACGCGAATCACTTGCCACCTCCAGTTGAAATGCGCTTACTCCCTGGACTGCTTCCCAACTAAACTCAACCCCGGACGCCCCCCGAGCTTCGACGAAGACTTCCTGATTGTCCTCGGGGGTCAGCAAAACAAAGGGAATCTTCTTCAAAGCAGTCAGACTTCCATCTTTCGCAAACTGCCCCTCCTGGTTCGCTCCCACTTCCACGGTCTTGCCCTTCGATGTAATCTGCGCGTTTCCCTTTACAACCGTGATGCTGGTAGCTCCCTGCGCGTTAGTGCTAACTTGAATGGAGCTTTTTTTCCCCGAAAGTACTGTTTTGATTCCTTGGACGTTAATCTCAACCGGAATCCCTCCCTCGCTGCCTTCTGCGACAAAATCACCCCGTACCACATCGAACTGGGTTTTCTCGGCACCCTTCTCAACGCGAATAAGCGTGTTCTCGCCCAGTTTAATTCGAGAGCCATCAGTGAATTCAAGTACGGTAGAGGCCCCAGCGTCAGTGAAAACTTGATCACGACTCTGCACCGAACCGCCTTCGGTAACTTTGTCCCAGACGGGAAGATGCGCAGCACGTTTGCGAACGTTGGACTGCGTATCACGAGTCACAGCGACAGTTTCATACCGGGAGGGAATGAGATTGGAGTTGTTGTAGAAAGAGAAATCGGTGAGCAAGAGATAAAGCGTGAAGCACAATCCGATCGAGCTGACGAAAATCACACACGTATCCAGTCGCGTAGCACGCACGTCGGAATTAAGTATTAGTGGCGGATTATCTGGATGCGTCACGGAAGTCTAGGCGAAGGGAAGTATACTTATATTCTAAAGGCGGTCGTCTCCAGGCGGTACCAATCATATAGATAAAAAACGTAGCGTGACCCTAAGTGTTAACGTCGCGGTAACTAGGTGAAATGAAATGATTCAACTTCCAGCGTTACGAATTCGTTATAAACTTTTGCTCTTCATGGTGGCTGTTTTAGTCGCTGCGTTGATAAGTTATTCGTTTCTTGCGACCCGCCTCTTCAACAATGATAAAACGGCGTACATCTACGATACCAACGCCCTTCTTGTTGAGACCCTCGCCACGGAGATCGAAACCCTCTTTTCGAGTACCACAAAGACTTTGGAACAAATCGCCAGTGCTGTTCTCTACGCGGGCAGCCCAGAGCAACAGAAAGAACTGGTGCGATCGCTCTTTCAAAGCGACAACAACTTAATCGATGTTGCTGTGTACCCCTGGTTACAACGGGCCGGTGGCAAACTCGCCGAGCCAGAGGTGCAAATATATAAACTGGAGTATCTGAAGTTGTACGGACTGGATAAGACTAACCTCGATACGCTAAGAGCATCACTGCAAGTTCCGTACAGCGAACTGGAACAAGGGAAAACGGTTTTTCAGCAGATTCGAGGGGCTTCGGCTCCACTGCTCGGTATTTTCAAGCGAGTTCCTTCGCGCAATAAAGGAAAAGACCGATTGGTTGTCGGCCTCCTTCGAGAAGATGAGCTTCTTAAACTTTTTTCTGCTTCGGAAGTCTACACCACCTACTTGATGGACAAGTCTGGCAACGTGTTGATTCAAAGTTCCTCGGGAGAAAAATCAGCACCATCCGTGCCTCCCAGTGCTTTCGTTAGAGAGATTCTCTCGAGCAAGTTCGAAAAAGGAGCGAAAGAGTTCGGGGATAGCTCGGGATCTCAGTACATCGGAGCCTATAGTAACGTTGCCATTGGCGACTTGATTCTATTCTCTTACATAGCCAAAGATAAGGCGTTTCTCGCCGCTAAACAGCTAGCTGAGAAAACGGCTTACTTCGGCTTAATCATTCTCTTCGCGTCGATCATCTTCTGCGTGCTTTTCTCGCAACAACTTACCTCCGCGCTAAACAAACTCGTCCTTGCCACACAACGGATTGCTCGTGGGGAATTTGATATCAAAGTAAATATCAAAAGTCGCGACGAAGTCGGCGCCCTATCAAAGTCGTTCGATAAAATGGCGCAGGAGATTCAGCGCCTGTTGGTGGAGACCCATGAAAAGGCCCAACTACAAAAAGAAATCGAGACAGCGCGAACCGTTCAGGAGAATCTCTTTCCTGATGCCAACTTTCTTGCCGAAAGTTTTGAGCTAACCGGGTACTACGAACCTGCGGAACAATGCGGGGGAGACTGGTGGGGTTATATCCCTTTAAAAAATAAAGTGGTCGTTCTGATTGGCGATGCCACCGGACATGGAGTTCCTTCCGCTCTTGTAACGGCTGCAGCTCAGAGTTGCTGTACGACATTACGCCAGCTAGGCGAACGTTTTGGCGATGTGCTGCTGTCGCCCAAACAGATTCTGGAGAGCCTAAACTCAGCCATCTATTTCGCTGCCAAAGGGAGCATCAAAATGACCTTTTTCGCCTCTATAATCGACCTTAAGACAGGCGAAATGCAGTACACCAACGCTTCCCATGAGATGCCTTTGATTTCGAAACTTTTCGAGGGCGCTCGTGACAAGAAACATGTGGTCGCCCTTACCGGTGCGCCAGGTCCTGCGCTTGGGGATGGTCCTACCGCAGTGTATCAAGATTACCGCCATCAGCTAGCCCCAGGTGACGTTATCGTCTGGTACACCGATGGGATGACGGAATGCCGCAACGCTCTAAAGGAAGAGTGGGGCGAACGCCGTTTGTTACGCACCCTGATAAAGTGTGCCGACAAGGATGTCGATGACATTAAGAAGGATGTTGTCCAAGAAGCGGGACTCTTTCGAGAAAACCACCCGCGTGAGGACGACATCACGCTGGTAGTGGGCAAGGTAAATGAAAACTACCGTTTTACAGCGGCCTCAACAGCCGGATAAGACCGCACGCACCAGGCCCAAAGTCCTGCTGATTTCCGATTGCCCAAAACTTTCAGAGGCTCTGGTACAGATCCTACCCACGCAGTGCGAACTGATCGTTCGCCCCAATCTCCAAGACGCACGCTCAATCATTCAGGATAATCCGCACGTTCCCATCATCGCGGATTTTTCACAAAAGCTTCGTCAATCCGAAGGGCTATCTTTGCTCTTGCACGGACATGCTTCAAACAACACCGTCTTTATTTCCGATGAGTCCGACGAAGAGAACCTGCGCTTCATGTTTGAGCACCCAGGAGTCTTGAACCTGATGCCGAAATCGTTTCCCGATTTTACGGCCCAGCTAAAAATAGTGCTCTTGAAGAAATTCGGACAGCGCTCTATCTGGGGCACCCAGTACTATTTATCGAAGAAAGCCGCTGTTGAGAAACTCCGCCTCTACAGCTTCAGCGGCCACGGCACGGTGTTAATGTCGCTGCATCAGAAACTCGCACAAGTAAAAGCCTTCCGATCTTTCAATGATCGCGCACAAACCATCGCAATGGAATTGATGATGAACGCCGTCCTGGATGCCCACCCTGATACGGCTCTGAAGAACCAGAGGCGAGCGCAACACAATCGAAATGACGCCGTTAAACTCAACAAATCGGAACAGGTATTTATCGAGTTTGGCTTTGACGAAAAAAATTTCGTTATTGGGATAACGGACAACCATGGTACCTTAAAGGCTAGGGACGCAATGCAGCGTATCTATCGTTGCACTTCGCTGGGAAGCCGCGAAATGCGTATGGTAGAAAACCGAGGAGCCGGTATCGGATTCTTCATGATGTATGGCTGGACGTCCCACATGATTTTCAATTTGGAGCCCGGAGTCAGGACGGAAGTGATCTGCGTGATGCCGCTGTCTCGTCGTGAAAAGTACGCGCTTCCACCACACAAGGCTCTTAACTTTTTTGTGAAGAAGACAGCATGAGTGCAAGTTCTCTTACCATAGTGAAGAATGTGAGCGGCGGCGCCCTGATGGTGAGCTTTGTCGGGCAAATAGATGCTGGAGCGGACTATTCATCCCTCCAGTTTACAGGTGTATCTAAAGCTGTTTTTAATTTTCAGGGAATCAATCTCATCAACTCTGCGGGTATCCAGAAGTGGGTAAAGTTTATGGAGTCACTGCCCGATGAACTGAACATTGTTTTCGAAGTATGTCCGGCCAGTATCGTCAACCAGATCAACCTTTTTGCCAACTTCACCGGTGGCAAAAAAGTAGAATTCACGTCTTTTATTGCGCCTTTCTTTTGCGAAAAATGCGATGAAGAGAATGACATGCTTCTCAAAGCCAAAGACATTGTTTCTCACGGTGATGTCACCGTTCCCACGCCTCCCTGCCCTACCTGCGGCACAACGATGGAGTTTGATTCCATTGAGGATAAGTACTTTGCCTTTTTGAAAAAGGGCTAATACCGTTTCCCATCATGGCATTTGATCCTATTGCGTTCTCCAACAAGGTTACTTCACCGGCCCTTCGGCTACCTTTGCTGAACACCCTTTTAACCGTAGGAATTCCCTTTAATCGTTGGCTCGGCATGAAGGTGCGCACTCTTTCGCCGGAGGTGGTGAGGGTGATGTCACCCCCGAGGAAGCTACGAGAGAATCATTTGAAAGGCGCACACGCGTGCGCGCTTGCTCTACTGGGTGAGTTTCCTGCTGGCTTACTCATTGCGCAGAATTTCTCTTTCGGACAGTACCGGATCATTTTGTCTGAACTCACCGCCCAATACCAGAAACAGGGACGTGGACGTTTGGTAGGAGAAGCGCTTCGGCCGAATGCCTGGCCTAGTACTGATGAAAAAGGTGAGATTTGGATAGATCTACAAACGCATATCACCAACGCGGAAAACGAAGCGGTTGCACTTGTTAAAACACGTTGGCAGGTAAAACCTTGGGAACTCGTCCGAAAATAAACGCACTACATTGCCCTATGAACTGGTCACGTGACCAGTCCAAGCTCTTCCTTTTATATGGCAACTAATTAACGGAGCGAGAATCCGTAATAATTAAGAACAAGTTTCATCGCTCGTCACGTAGGCTGCCGGCCCCTTGGGGCGGGCCGTGCTAGCTTTGTGAATTGCAAAAAAAGAAGGATTTTCTCCTTCGACGTCATTGCGATAAATACCAAGGGGCTCGCTACAATTGGTAGCTGTCCGGAGCTGCTTTATCTTATAACACCAGAGTTTTTCACAGTGTTTCAGAACATCTGAGGTATTCGTTCCCGGAAACTCTTTTTCGCATTTTCGGGCAGCTGAGTAGCACCCTTCGAGATATGGCATCAGTTTGGAACTAAGATCATCGCAGGCGCTGATTAGCGCTCGTGAGCCAGTTTCGCGATGCGCTCCGGGCCGAGTCTCTGCTCCTGCCGTGAGACACAACATAAAGAAAACAGAAAAGGTTTTGAATACTCGCATAGATGAATTGTAGCGTGTCCGAGAGTGGGTACTAGTCGAAGTGCGTCAGTGCATCAACGGTGCCAGAAGCATGATGTTCCAGCCCGGAGCTAAGTGAAGTTGATAGGTTTCGTTAAACTTTGCAAAAAGGCCGGCCATTTCGCCAACCAAATACTTCTGCAAAAAGCCCTCTTTCGGCTTGGGATAACTCACCGGTGATTCAGGCGACAAGCCGGCTAACTTTTTGGTTTCCGCAATCGCGTCAGTCAGTCCGCCCAAGGTATCGACCAATTTGGCCTCAAAGGCTTGTTCGCCAGTCATGATTCGACCGTCGGTGACTTTCAACAAAGCCTCGCCGTCGATCTTGCGTTGGGCTTTCACGGTATTGCGAAACTGCACGTGAATGTTGTCCATCAGGGTCTGGAGAAATTCCTTTTCTTCCGGCTTCATCGGGCGGAAGGGAGAACCAACGTCCTTAAGCGCCCCAGACTTGAGCGCGAAGCGCTTAACCTTCGCCCAGTCGTATAGCTTCTCGGTGTTCACAAACTCCATGATCACACCGATACTCGCCGTCAAAGTACCAGGGTTAGCATAAATTTTCCGCGCACCCATCGCTGCGTAGTAACCACCGCTTGCCGCCACTGCCCCCATGGACACTACGACGGGAATTTTTTGGTCGAGTTCTTTGATGGCCTGGAAATATTCCTGAGAAGGGCCCACGACACCGCCAGGTGAATTAATGCGCATGACGACACCCTTCACCTGAGAATTGGCTTTGATGGCTTCTATATCTTCTAAGAGCTCGGAGGAATCCAGAATAATCCCTTCCAACTCCAGTACAGCAACATGGTTTTCGTTGATCTGAGCCCGGCTTGCTGTGACGATGAGGCGGGTGATGCCGAAAGTAAGGCCGAGCATCACGATAACCGCACACACTGCAGCTACCGTTGCTAATCCTTTAAGAAGAGGTTTCATTAATAAGGTTACTTATCGTCCGAATCGGTCGGCGCGGCTTCATCCGAATCAGCGGCAGGCGTTTCGTCGCCGTCCGTTTTCGTCTGCTGCTCACGCAGCTTTTGCGCCACATCGCCAAGCAGATCACCAAAGCTTGTGCGCGACTGTTGTTGCGCCGTTTTGGTGTAATGACGAATATTTTCGCGTTCCTCTTTTTGGTGCATCGCTTTAACTGAAAGAGCAAGTTTGCGCTCTGACATATCCACAGAGACAACGACCGCTTCAATTTCGTCGTCAACTTTCACTTCTTTCAAGCGATCTTTGGGTTTACCTTCACCCATCAATTCCGAAGCGTGCAACAAGCCTTCGACGCCTTCTTCAACCTGAAGGAACACGCCAAAGTCGGCCACTTTCGTGACTTTGCCTTTGACCTTTGTGCCTTGAGGGAAGCGATTGGCCACTACGCGCCAAGGATCGTCACTCATTTGCTTGATGCCCAAGCTAAACTTCTCGGCTTCCTTATCGATGGAGAGCACGACACACTCAACTTCATCACCCTTTTTGAACATTTCGTTCGGGTTGATGTCTTTGCTTTCCCAGGTCACGTCGCTGACGTGAATGAGACCGTCGATACCTTCCGGTACGCCGACAAACACACCGAAGTCGGTGATATTTTTAACCGTTCCTTTGACTCGGCTTCCGACTTTGTATTTCTCAGCCAAGATGTCCCAAGGATTAGGTTCAATCTGTTTCATGCCCAAGGAAATGCGACGATTCCCCTTGTCGACGTCGAGAACAATTGCTTCGACTTCATCGCCTTCGTTGACGAGCTTGGAAGGATGCTTCACGCGTTGGGTCCACGACATTTCAGAGACGTGCACCAGACCTTCAACGCCTGGTTCAAGTTCCACAAACGCGCCGTAATCAGTGAGGCTGACAACTTTGCCCTTCACGCGAGTACCAACGGTGTACCGTTCTTCGACGGTTCCCCAAGGATCTTGCTGTAGCTGCTTGTAGCCTAAGCTAACGCGTTCCTTGGTTTCGTCGTACTTAAGAACTTTTACTTCGATGCTCTGACCGACTTTGAAAAGCTCGGAAGGATGCTTAATACGTCCCCACGACATATCGGTGATATGAAGCAGGCCATCCAAACCACCCAAGTCGATGAATGCACCGTAATCGGTAAGGTTTTTGATCATACCTTCCGTTACCATGCCTTCTTCGATCTTCGAGAGCGTCTGCTCTTTCAAGCGAGCGCGTTCTTCCATCAACAACAGGCGACGAGACAATACGATGTTGCCGCGCTTCTTGTTGAACTTAATGATCTTAAATTTGTAACTTTGACCAAGATATTGGTCCAAATTCTTTGTAGGACGGATGTCGACTTGGGAGCCAGGCAAGAAAGCCTTCACACCGATATCAACTGAAAGGCCGCCTTTAACTTTCGAAACGACGGTACCTTCAACGAGTTCGTTCTTTTCACAAGCTTCGCTGATTTCATCCCAGGCGCGAAGTACGTCGGCCTTTTCTTTCGAAAGAACCAAACGGCCATGATCGTCTTCTACCTTTTCGATGTAGACAAGGACGGCGTCGCCCTCGCTGATCATGATTTTGCGTTGGCTGTCGTAAAACTCTGCGACACGAATTTGACCTTCGGACTTGTAACCGATGTCTACCGTGGCGACTTCGTCGTCGATCTTTACGATCGTACCTTCAACGACTTCACCTTCTTTATACTCTTTGCCTTTTTGGCTTTCTTCGAACAGTTGCTGGAAGGTTTTGCCTTCTTCTTTTACCGCGCCACGAACGTCTTCTAAATCTTTGTCGTGCTCCGGGAGCTCAGGAAGCTCTGCAACCTTGAGAGGAATAGGATTTGTGATTAGCTTTCCTTTAGCTTTACTCGTCATCGGCAACTTTCCCGAGAGTTTTTCTTTGGCCATACTCTGATTTTCCAATGCCATACCTAAATATTCTCCACCTCAAGGCAACGCGTCCCTAAACGCCACCTTTTCCTATGCAAAGCGCTTAGTGTCAATCGCTAGTTTGCCCAATAGCTAACCATCTTCAGGGGTTAAACGACGGGGGGAAATATAAGGACATCGTGCGGCCCCGATTATAAGAGCCCACCCCCGTTCGGAACAAGAATAATCTCGTTCTGATGCGCGAAACGAGGGACCTTTTCTCTATATATATTCAAACTTTGTCGAGAGGTCCATGCCGTTTGAGTAACGGCGTCTAAGGAACGAAAGTCCCTCGCCCTTGCTGCCCCGTGTTACGTCCTACCCATGAAAAAGGGCATCCCCCCTCTCCTATTATTAGTCATTTTTTTTGAGGTCCCACGGGCTTGAGGACATCCACCCGAAGAAAGCCCCCTCCAACATCGGCTCCAATCCATCCAAACATTGAGCCCACGTGAAGAACGGCGGCGTGGGTTTCTGGCAGTAGGGACAGCAGCGGGTGCTTGGCCGGGCCGGTGCTCGAAAGAAACGCGGACAGCTAAGGATTAAAGCGCATCTGCAACTGGTTGGTACGGGGATTTACATACCAAATTGCACCGTTGTTTCCACTGACCCAGCTGCTACCCGAATAGCGTTGCGCACCCGTCCCGTTGGCTACTTCTCGTCCTCCTGAAGTATCCACGTTGAGGTAAATGAAACTTGAGTTCTTGTACTCCGAAGCATTCTTTATTCGATGAGTTGCGGAAATATCGCAATTTTGACACTCACCGATTTTGGTAGGCACCACAAAGGTAGGCCGTCCTTGTAATTTTTGCGCATTAACAAGCTGTTTGTAGTCTTCCATATTATCCACAGAAAAAGCCGCTCCCACATCGCCGTAGCCTACTTTACCCGCCAAACTCGGAGCCGTATTGTTAATCGTGTGATCTGCGCTGAACTCTTCTGCCGCGTGAACTAGCGCTTGTTCCAATCGAGCGCTAGACGCGTAAGCCAAAGCACCGGCTTCAAAAGCCGAAACCGGTTTCGCTACCGGCGCCGTCCTCACATCTGGTTCCGTTACAGGAGAATTTGTCGCAATAAATCTCTCTAAGCCCTTTACAGCATACCCACCGAATCCAGGGATATCCACTACGGTGCCAGTGCGCTCTGCAGCGCTTTTTACCTCTGCTTGAGCGTTCGCCCATTCTTTGGGGTCTCCCGAAGCCACGGTAGCCGCACTGATATTCGCCCCGCCGGTTCCGCAGGCTTCTCCTACGCAAGGAGCCTGAAAGTATCCCGTCTCCGGATTGAACGCGAGTCCCTGCTCTGCCAATTTTCTAATTCGGGCCTGAACCTCCACAGCGCTGGCTCCTGATTTCGAATTAATTGCAGCTTCCTTCACCGAGTCGGGCACCCCTTCCCAAGCACCCGTAGCGTTTTCAATGGCTCTCTGACCCTGCAACGCAATAAATCCAGCCGCTCCCAAAGCGGTAGCAGCATCACCAAGGGTGGGACTCTCTTTAAGTCGCTTTATTGCGGCAGACGCGATGTCTGCAGCAGCCTGCACTTTTTCGTCTCCAGTGACGTTATTGGTTTGGATTTCTCCTTCCTTGTTCTTGCTGAGCTCAATGCGAGAGGATCCACCAAACAAATCTCCTACCGAGTCATCTTTATTAACACCTTCGCGGTTAAGGCTAAGATTTTCTAAGTCCCCCTTTGAGGCCAGGTGTGAGACGACGTCTCCAATATCTTCACCATAAAAATCGGCACCACCACTTCCAAACCTTTCACCTCCCGCTTGGCCACTGCCGCCGTCAGCATTTTTCACACCCAAATGCCCATCGCCCTCTTCAAGAACGCGGCTCCATTTATCCACGCGCGATTGCGCTAGTGCTCGTTCTGCGTCTGAAAGATTTTTATTATCAGCAGTGGCCTGTTGTTCTTGGATGTAATCTAAAATTGCGTCTTCAGAACCAGCATAGCGTTCCTTGAGTGCATCCAGTGCGGCCTGGTCCTTCACTTCCCCATTTGGCCCAACCGCACTGCTCAAGATGCTATCGATCTCACGGTTCTGGGCAAACTGTTTCTCCATGGCGTCGCCGATTTCTTCTTGGCCCGGCTCTAACTTATCTTTGGCCTGAGCCGCACTCGCTCCAGCGTTCCGCGCATCCCAGTACTGATCCGCAGATTGCAGCGCACTTCCAAACGCCTTGAGGGTTTTGTCGTCAGGACTGTCCTTAATCGCCTGGTTAATATCAGCCATTAGGTTGTTGCGGGTAGCACCATTCATTTGTCCAACCGTACTGGCAAACCCCTTCGCATCCTTCGGATTAGCGCGGAACTGTGCGGCACTTTCCAAAGCAGCAGCAGGACGCTGTCCGCCAGGTCCGGAAAGTGCTCGCGCTAGAGGGTCGCTTTGGATACGACGATCACGCTCCTGAATAAACTGCTGCCTCTTCGCAATGTCTTCCGGTTTAAACGAACCAGCGAGGTTACGAATCTGTTGGTTGAGTTCTGTGGCAGGAAGTCCCCGCGCCTCGGCGACTGTTTTCATCTCCCCCAAACTTTCGCCAAAGAGCTCGCTCGCGTTGGCATTATTTAGAAGTTCTTCTAATT
The DNA here is from genome assembly GCA_041751875.1 of Bdellovibrionota bacterium. GTDB lineage: Bacteria > Bdellovibrionota > FAC87 > UBA2466 > JACKAF01 > JBGSIC01. Next base: position 317,238 of record JBGSIC010000029.1, on the reverse strand, counting down.
TTTTCTCCCCTGCTTCCCCTTCGCCAAGTTCCGCCGCGAGCTGAGAATACAATTCATTCGCCTTCTCTTGAGCGGTCTTCTCGTCCTTTTTATCGTCTTTGCCGTCTTCTTCTTTCTTGTCTGTTACCTCATCTTTATCAGCCGCCTTCAATGCCGCTTGAAGCGCTTTCACGGTCGTAGCACCCCCCTCGATGCCCAGCGATTCGGCAAGCCTGTCTTCCTCGGTTGGCGGCGTATTTGTATTCGAATCCGTAGACGAAGATGCCTCTGTTTCCTTTTCGTCCTTTTTGCCCGAGTGCTCTGCGCTCCACGCGCACACATTCCCCATCAGAAGAACTAGGAGCAAAAACTGAAATGTGAGAGCTAGTTTCATCTACTGAGCTGATTCCAATTCGATTGGTAGATACTCAAAAATGATTCCCAGTTCCCGATGCTGGGCTGAATAGGCTGCAAGAGGATGGGTGTGGAGATCTGACCATAGATGCTTGACTGACTAGCCGGTGCTCTAGGAATACTGCTTGGATCTAAAAGCGAGAACTCTGGGATGCTCGCAGATGGCTCTATGCCAGCAAAGGTGTTGGACAAAATTTCGATCGCTTGCGAATCGAGCTTTGGCGGGTCGATTGTAAGCTTCGGAAATTTTGGCGCGTTAAGATCGAGAACTGTTTGTTCAATGGATTGTTTCAGCTCGGGAGTAAGAGTAACCGAAGAGCCGCCGTCCAAGATACTGGTTTGGTTTAACGGCGCTCCTCCTGCTGCCAGCGTCGGACTCAATCCTGGAATCGGAGGCGCGTTGTAAGCGGGTACTGAGGCAATGCTTCGGTCAGGTAGAGCGGGAATTTCTTCGAATTTTGGTTTGTAGTTTTTAGAGATCTGCGCAAACTGAGGCGTTTCCTTCATCTTAGGAATGCCTTCCATCATTTTCATGATTTGCGTTACGGATTCTTTTTCCACCGGATTAGTGGCATCAAGTTGGCGATAGCCCGGTGAGCCAGCTTGTTTCACAAGCACGTTGCCTTCGGAATCTACTCTATGAAAATCTACAAATTTTCCATCCGCGCCACGAATTGCGAGATCCGGTCCCGAGTAGGCTGTCACCGATGGAGTGCTGCCGAAGTGACCGCCCCCTGTCTCATCACCTTCCGCTTCTTCACCCTCTTTTTTGGCATCCGCTTTAGCTTCGCCTTCCGGTTTTTCTTCGCCCCCTTCTTCTTTCGCTTCAGGGCCTGTGAAGTGAGAAGCTTCAAATTGCGGCTTCTCTTCAGCAGATAACATGTTGGTGTTCGGGGTGCCGTCGGTGTTAGGAACATAATAGTTTCTGGTTTCACCGCTACTTTGGCTGGATGAAGTCGGCGTGCTGCCTCCTTGGAAACCTGACCCGTGCGAACGTTGGCCGCCGCCGCAGCCTGATCCGAAACATTGCCCGAAACCGGAAGCAGAAATAGTCGTGAAAAGAAGGATGAGACTAAACTTAAGATGCGTACTCATGGTGCCTGACCTCGTTATCTATATATAGAGGTGCAAACTCGAAGCCAGGATGAATACGCGAAATTACAGGGGATTTTAAGGAAGACGTGGCAAAACTTTGTACACCTGGAGAGAAGTTAGATTTGTTATTTCTGACACTTAGATTAGCCATGAAGGCGCACGCACAATGTCCGCGAGCAACGAGGGAGGGTGGGCGTGAGCCTACTAGTGGGCGGTCGGGGTGCTGGCCGTACCGCGCTTGGCGATGGGCTGGATGGCGAGGTTGACGTTGTTGAAACCGGCGTCCTGGCAAGAGGCGATGACTTTTCTCATCACGCCAAAAGGCACGGAGTAATCGGCCACCAAGTTAACGTAACCGTTTTTATTGTCCTGCTTTTTAAGGAACTCTTTAATTTCCGGAACAGAGAAAGGACCTTTCGCCACTTTTGCTACATCAACGAGCGGAATGTCTCTGTCACCAAACACGGTGGTTTTGCTTACTTGAATCGTGGCACCACGTTCAGGACTTTGCCCGATGAAAGCACCTTTGGGGAGTTGAACTTCCGCGGCCACATCAACCCATTCCTTTAGTTCACCGGAGTTGAGCATCAGATACACGACTAACAGAGTAAAAAGATCCACCATCGAAGTCAGCGACAACGAAGCTTGCGCTACCTTCTTCTCGTGATTTTTTACACGCGACTTTCGGCCACTGCTGTAATCACTGATGCGTAATCGGGCTTTTGTTAAAGGCATAGATTTAGTGCGTTGCTAAAGTAACCGTTACCACTCCTGCTGCTTTCACGGCATCAAGCGCTTCGGCAATCGCTCCATAAGGAACCGTATCATCACCAGAAACAGAGGTGGTAAGATCCGCGTTCTCCGTGAAGACTTTTTCAACTACTGTCGTCAACTGAAGAAGATCGTAACCTTCGGCATTCTTTCTAACATAGCTACTGGGCGCTTTGGTTTTCAGAGGTGGCCAGGCGAGCTGAAAGCCGTCGTTCTTTACACGTACAACCAACTGGTTGTTCTTCGGTGTAGAAGATGCGGGGGCTCGGCCTTTGACATCAACGGAAGCCGGAATAGCTGCAATGTGCATCCACACCGCACCCATCAACATAAACGCCACCAGACAACTCATGAGATCAATCATGGAAGTCAGGTTGAGTTCTGTGTTTACGTCTTTACCGCCGCCGCCGCCTGTACTTACCATAAGTGATTACGCCGCTTGTTCGTTATTGCCCGCCACGCCGAAACGCTCGCGGTTAGCCATAATGAAGTTGAAGGTGCGGATACTGATTTCGTTGATGTCGTCGATCAATGTCTGCGCACGCGTTTGTAAAAATGCGTAAGCAAAAATCGAAGGGATAGCGACAATCAGGCCGGTTGCTGTGCAGTACATCGCTTCCGAAATACCAGCTGAAAGCATCGCGGCCTTTGTGGCAGGATCCGCCGTCGCAACCGCTTTGAAAGATACGATTAGACCCGTTACCGTTCCTAACAACCCGCAGAGGGTTGCCACGTTACCAATAACCGCCAGGAAACCGACACGCCGTTCAATCTGCGGCGTTTCAATCAGCGCGCCTTCGTCGAGGGCGGCCTGGATATCCGCGTCCGTCCCATTATTAGTGAGGCGGATGAGACAAGTCTTAACGACTTTGGAGAGCGGGGCAGGGTTTTGGTCGCAAACCAAAAGCATGCCATCCAAGTCTCCTTTTAATAGATAACTTGTGACGCTCTTAAAAAAGTGTTCCTTGTTTAAGTTCATCTTAAAGTAGAGAGCCATTACGCGTTCAACGGCTATAGCCGTTGAAGCAATGCCCAAGCCCAGAATAGGCCACATAAAGAGTCCGCCGGCGTGCATCGACTCCATAAACCAGGTCATGGAAACCTCCGTTAAAAAACAAAAAGTGACTGCGTTTAAGGCAAAACTAAGAAAACTATTTTTTACTGATATTCCGGTCAGCAAGGCATGAAAGGAAAAACTATATCAAGGCTAACCGTAACAATGATCTTATCAGGAATTTGGACCTTCAGCCATACCACTAATTGGTGGAGCGCCTGTTTGGCTCTTGGTAAAGCGCGTCAAGCTGCTGCAAACTAATTCCCAAAAGGTTTGCCGCAGCGTCTCTTCTACCTGAAGTTAAAGACAAAGCGCGACTCACGTGTAAATACGTGATCTCTTCAAGCGTGGGAAAAGATTCCGCTTCACCCGCCATCATTTCATGGAATTGCCGCGGCAAGTGGTCAGGCAAAACCAGATCGCTATTGTTTGCGTAGACGAGTGAGGCCTCCACTATATTCCTAAGTTGCCGCACATTTCCTGGCCATGGAAAGGCGGTCAAGAGATCCATCGTTTCCGGAGCAAATTCTCGGTGAGTAAAACCATTCTCCGCAATTACCTCACGTCGGAAGCGCTCAACGAGTAGGGGAATATCTTCACCACGATCGCGGAGCGCAGGCATTTCGATTGTTATTCGGGCTAGTCGATAATAGAGATCTTGTCGGAGTTTTCCTTTTTTAATCGCCTCAAGCGGATCGCGGTTCGTAGCAGATAGGATTCGGAAATCAATTGGGTGGGTCCGCGTACCTCCCACGCGAGTAATTTCTCGCGATTCCAAAACTCGCAGTAGCTTGGACTGCAAACCCTTTGGCATTTCTCCTATCTCATCCAGGAAAATGGTTCCTCCCTTAGCCAGCTCAAAAATGCCCTCACGAGCGGAGGTCGCTCCCGTAAACGCACCCTTCTCATGACCAAAAAGTTCGCTTTCCAATAGGGCGGGAGAGAATCCCGCACAGTTGCGCGCAATAAACGGTTTGCGCGAACGCTTGGAAAGACGGTGGATCATGCGAGCGGCCACCTCCTTCCCCGTGCCAGATTCCCCTGTAATTAAAATAGAGATGTTAGTGGGTGCCGCTAGAGTAATCTCTTCTTTCACACCGAAAATGGGCGCAGAATTTCCTAAGAGTTGATCGCGTTCCACCGCCAAAAGCCCACTACAAATGGGAATCGTTTTGGCATCCTCAGGGCGCGCCACGGCACAAAATAGGGCGAGAGAAATGAAAACAAAGAGACGCATGAAGCGGGGTACGCTACCCTATCTTGGCCTGTCTCACAACGCGCATGGTCACACCCTTGAGTTCAATGCTTTCGATGCCCAGGCTTACCCGGACCGTCGATTTGTAGCATCGGCACCCCATATGCAAATCCTTGTAATCACAACACTTAACGCGCCACAATAAAAAACCTAATTGTTTTGACTGAGTGTTCCGATCAGCAAGGCATGAAGAGACATTCATCTATCTATACCCAGGTACTCACTCTTGGCTTAACCCTCCTTGGCTTGACCAGCCACAAGGTCACGTTCGCTGAGTCGAACAAGCCATTAGCGATGATTTATGATCCGACCACGAAGAAATACTTCGTAGGAAAAAATACTCGCTTCACTATTAAGCAAGGCACAGAGAGTTCGCTTATCGATCGCATTGAAGTGAGCGTAAACGGAGCCGAGTATCAGCCCTACGATGGCGCGATTCAATTCAAACAAGAAGGAAAGCACAGCTTAAAATTCCGCGCGATCTCTCCGGTAAACAACTGGGCGCCTGTACAATTTACGGAAGTCTTTGTGGATCTCACAGCCCCTTCAAGCAAGGCGCTTTTCGCAGAATCACGCTACTTCAAGGAAGACAAAACCTTGTACGCAGCTGTGAACTCGACGTTGCGCCTTCAAGCCCAAGACAACCTCTCGGGCGTCGAAACCATTGAATACTCATTTGATGGCAACAACTTCTCGGCCTACACAGCGCCCATTCTCGTCGAAAAATCCGGCGCTCAAGTCATCTTCGTTCGCGCGGTCGATCGCGTGGGTAACGTAGAAGAAGTAAATAAAATTGAATTTGTTGCGGACGGTACCGCCCCTCAGTCTGTCATGAACATCAACGGCCAAGCCAAACCCTCCACGATTGAGGGAAAAAACTATTTGGTCACCAACGATTCCGTAAACTTTGAAATTAAAGCTACGGATCCTGAAGTTCAGATTCAGTCAGAAAAAGATCCTGAAGTAAGTGTTCGTGGATCGTCTGCCGTGAAGAATATTTGGGTGAAAATCGACAATCAAGAGCCTACGCCCTATCAGCGTCCCATCTTCTTTTTAAGAGAAGGACCACACACTCTTTCCTACTATGCCGAAGATAACGTCGGTAACAAGGAACGTGAAAAGTCGATGACGATTTACACTGTTTCCACGCCTCCGCGCACGGTTGCCACCACGCAGGGAACGATTGTAAACACGGGCGGTGTTAATTTTGCGACGCGCGACTTCGCACTGAAACTCGAAGCCAAAGACAACGTCGTCGGCCTTGATCGCATTGAGTTTCGCGTAGACAACGAGCAAGACTACCGCACGTATTATGAGCCCATCCGTTTCTTGGAATCGGGACTTCATAAGATTTCTTATCACGCGATCGATCGCGCAGGTAACGTGGAGCCTTCCCGTACGTTCTCTGTTTTCGTGCAGACCACACCACCTGAAACCACTATTGAAACGGCTCAGCCTTTGGTCAACCGTGATGGTTTAATTTACTCGCCTTCCCCGAATATCCTTACTTTCAACGTGATCAACAAGGGTGTGGGCGTAGAAAAAACTTTATACAGCGTAAACGATGGTCCCATGCAGAACTACGATGGCCCCATTACGATCACCGCTAAAGAGCGTCTGTATAAACTAACCTACAAAAGCATCGATAAGCTTGGGAACGAAGAGAAGAACCGTACGGTAACCTACCACATGGTGGGCACCTCTCCGGTCGTGGATCTCTTCGCCTCTGACGGTCAAAGCTCTGAAGAAAAAGTTCGCACGGACTTCTTCGAACGCGCAAGGGCTGAGAGCTCCGAAGAAGCACCTGCAGCCGCACCGGCACAGGCAACGCCTCCCCCGGCGGCACTCGTGGAAGCCCCTGTGGCGGCTCCTGTGCAGAAGCGCGCCCCGGCGAGCGTAAAGCCCGCGGCCAAGAAAGCGCCCGCTAAGGCCAAGTCTCGAAAGAAGTAATCGCGTCTGGCATTTGCCGGATGGATTTCTTCAAGTAGAATTCGGTTTGAGTGACAGCGTCTGCAAAACAACTAAGAACTTTTTATTGGGGCCTTTTCCTTGTCAGCTCGCTATTTTTTGGCTTCTGGCTGACGGTTTCTTACCCTTACTATCTTCTACCCTCCGATGAGGTTTACTATCTAACGGCGCATCCGCTTAGCACACACTATCCGGTGTTTGTCTTGGTCGCCCATGTTGCCCAACGGATCTGGGGCCTTTTTTCGCCGGACATCTTGTCGTCACTTGTCTTTCTCACTGCTCTTTGTCAGGCAGGACTATTTTTTGTTTTAGGCTACTGGGCTTTTAAGCTCACCAAGTCGTATCGCGCCCCCATATTGTGTTTGCTCTTTTTCGGCGCGTCGCCTTGGATGGCCAAGTACTTCTTTTGGGCCTCCTATACTCCCCTTGCTACTCTCTTTTTTGTGAGTTCACTCTACTTGTTGTGGAGAGCTTCACTGGGTCGCTCCGCCACGCCCCAGAAAGAAGGAATCTGGATTGCTATAGCGGGCGCCCTTTGCGCGGCTGGGGTACTGAGTTCGGCTTCTGGGGCTCTAATGGCTATCCTGCAAATTGGCTTTCTCTTCTTTTTGTTTCCGGCAAAAAAGCACAAACAGCCGAAGGAAAAACTGATTTGGTTTCTTATGGGAGGCACGGCCGTGGTGCTACCATTTGCATTCTGGTGGCTTCCTATTATCGGTGACTACTGGTGGCAGAATATTCATACCTGGCACTACGCCCGCGCCATGCAAACCCATGGTTTTGTGCCTCGGCCACCTTTTTTCAGTTTTATTCGCATTGGAATGGTAGATGAACCGGCGCTCTTCGCGGCCTTCATCGGTTTTTCTCTTTGGATCGTTCATCAGTTTGGAATGAAAAAACGAAGAACGGAACCATACCGCAGCCTCGCTCTTCTTTTCGGACTTGTCTGGGTACATGCGCTTGCCGTAGACCTTTCCCCTTTCACAAAATTGGGGAGAACGCATTACGTCGTCTATCCTATCGCGATTCTTTGCACGGTTTGCGCCTTTGTATTTTATTTCACTTTGGTAGGTGGAGATAAAGCGAAGAGACGGCTTTGCTGGTTAGGCCTTTGCTTGGTGCTGGGCTTTACGTTCGCACGCAACGCACTGACCAACGTTCAAATCTACCAGGCCAAACAACTTGCCCCTCAATATTTGCGGAAATTTCCGCCGACTCAGTTTTATGCTTTGCGAAGCGATCCGCACGCGCAGATGATTCAACGCTGGTCGGGTTTACCCATTCAGCTCATCGAGAGCCCGAAAGAAATTGTGAAATCGCCCGACCGTCAGTCTGCTTTGATTTTGGGACCTTCAGGAGAAGGAAGCGGCAAGAGCGTATTACACGACGGTAACGCGAAGGACTTTAAAGTGCCCCCTTTTGACACTTCGAACGCCATCGTGAAACGTCTACCCTACTATTCCTCGCTCCCGACTTTCCTAATGGAAGAAGAGATTGTTCAGGCCTTCTTTTTTATGGGATCCGTGCCCCGAAATTTATCGGATGAAGCAGGTTTGACCATCTGGATCTGGAAATAGGAACAAATAGGTGCCCACTTTTTGGACCAGAGGTGCCAGGTCACTTTCCGTCTTTCAGCCGGAAAGTGCACAGGCACCGTCCAAAAAGTAGTTGGGCACCTTTTACCTAATCGCCTAATCGATCATGTCGGAGAATAGCCCACCGCAATCGCGGGCTAGCACTTCTTGAGGCCGTGAAAGTTCACCACCGTGTTTACCTTGATAGTGCTCATCAAACACAGCAAGCGCACTTCGAATAGGGGCAGGCGCATCGGGGTCGAGCTGTTTCACGGCGGCTCTTGATCCTTCCGTAATGGCTCCCTCGCCCGGGAGTGTCGCCCTACGCGCAAGCTGAATCACCCGATAGATGTCGAGATATTTGTCGCGATCCAAACCATTCTTGGTAAGCGCATAAATGCGTTGCGTGGAACGGTAAAGAGCACGGGCGGCAAAGCGCATCAGATCGGCGTCGTGTTCCGCGAAAGGCCGCACGGGAACTTTCATTTTCTCCGCAATCTGTTTCACTTCTTTTTTAAGATGCTCGGAACCTCGGTCGTGTTCTTGAACAAGTGGGGCAATCCCCTCAAAGAATACTTTACCGACAGCTTCCATCGCCTCCGGATCCGTTAGCTGTCGCTGGCTGAACAGATAGGCAATCGCACGCCTAAACTCTGGTTGCGACTTGGAGTCTTCGAGAAAAGGAGCCAGTTTCTGCTGCGCAAGTTCCCATGTGGCATCATCCATCACGCGTGATCCCTCGTTCATTTGCGTGAGTAGCCTCAAGGCGGCCGCTTTAGCAGATAGGGTCGCTTTCGGATCCGTAACAGCACGAATCAACTCCGTGACGCTCGTGCGGTTGACCGCCATCCGATGGGGGCCAATCCGATTTACAAGTAGTTCGCCGGCGCCGTCGCGTAGGTCAGCATCCAAACTGCGAAGATGACTGGCTAGCCCACTTTGCACGCCACCGCCGCTGCGTGCACTTAACCATCTCGGCAGCAGGTGGCTTCGCCTTTTAGCGTCAGTAAGCTTCTTTAAAATCGTAACAGCTTTCTTGGCTCTATCGGAATCCCCGTTGAGCGCCTCGCGCATCACACTCCCAATCTCTCGGCCATCTTCGCGGTCGGTGATATTACGGCCCAAAAGCTGAATCGCACGCTCGCTCACACCTTCGTTTCGGCTAAAAGCGCTCTCCGCGATTGCTTGCTGAACATCTCCTGATCGCTTGAACCAATCGGGCGCTTCTTCCCCCGGCGGAGCAAACTTCAAGAACACATCCAGCAAAGCTTGTCGCGCAGCCGTGTCTTTGCCATTAAGAATCCCGATCAGAATCTTTTCCCTATCAAGGGTGTTGTCCGTGCCCCAATCAGCAACGTCTAAAACGGAGTATGGCCCCTTGCTTCGGTCTTCTGGGCGCAAATACATATCACGGATAGCGTATTGCTCCAGGTCGCCTATCCCTTCCATGCGGAAATCATCATCGGCGAGTTTCTGAAAGATCTCTTCCAGGGGGACTACGTGATCCGGTTTGGGGGGGCGTGCAAGTTCCTGTGGTTGGCGCTCAGCCAAAAGTGGAAAGGGCTGAGTCGTACCCGTTCCGGTCACTGCATCGAGCGCGTGAGTCACAGAATCCCGGAAAGGACGATCATGAGAGGTGGCAGAAGGGGTGAGTGTCTGTCGCGCCTCGTTTGCCATTGCTGCCATAAAGTCTAAAGTCTGTTGCATTCTTCGCACGGGATCCGTGGCCTGAGCACTTACATCACCCTGCTGAATTCGAAGAGAACTTCGCTCAAGTATCTCTTGGGCGCGTGCCAAATCGCTTCGCACATCAGCGGCGAGTTGCTCTCCATCGCCCCCAGGGTCCCTGCTGAGTTCTCGTAGCGTTTTAACGAGATGCTTTCGGAAATCGGGGGTCACCTTTTCTTCACCGTGGCGCAGGCGCGTATTGGCAATTTTTGCAATGGCATCCGCTGCGGCTACTCGAGTTTCGGGTTTTCCATGTTCTACGAGGTGAAGAAGTTGTTTAAGAATTTCTTCCCGTGACTCGCCTTTCTCTATCCGCAAGGGAACGTCATCTGCAAGTGCCGAAACCAGGTCCTCTTGACCCTTTACGAGCGTAAAATGTCCTAGTTCTCCACCGAGCCGAGCGGCTCCTTCGATTGCTTTGACTTTATGAAAGAGTTCTCTGCCAGAAATAGACTCTCGCTTAGGAGTAGCAACTCCCCCCGTTCTCTCCAGAGCGCGTTCTCGCGCCGCCTCTTGCTGGCTCCGTACTTTCATTCCCAAACGCTTTTGAAGCACCGATTCGGCTGTGGCTCGCCCCGCATCGCCCGGTTCTCCCTCTGCTTGTTGACGATAGACCTCGCGCATGGCCTCCACTGCTCTGTCGCGCAACTCGCGTAATTCATCGTCTGTTTGCAGGGCCCCAGCCGGAAGCTGATTATTCGTCAGCAAGTGACCAAGAGCTTCCATCGCAAAACGTTGTACTTCGGGGTCCTGCTCACCACTCACAAAAGGCAACAGACGTTCGATGATGGCTTTGCGTTCTTCCTCGGATTCCACCATGAGTCGCGTCGTATTTTCTCGGAGTCTTCGCAACGCAGCTGCTTTTTGTGCGGCTGAGACTGCATGAGGACTGTCGGAGCTGGTATTTAAGGGAGCGGCAAGATTTTGAATGTGACTAAGAATTGCGCCCGCATTTTTCTGAGACGTCACACGCTCCGTGCGCCCGGCAGAACGTTCGTCCACCAGCTTTTTACCCATGCGTCCAACGCTTCGATGGAGCGAAGCCACTAGGGCTGCCTCCGGTTTACTACGACGTCCTCGGTGGGGTGTAAGTTCAGGGTTAAGCGGGCGGAGTTTCTCAACCGCTTCTTTTACCAGGGGATCATTGGCCGGAAAGTGGGTACTGTGAAGAAGAAGAGAAATCCCTTCCGCGACAAATCGTTGGACCTCTTGCGACTGGTAGGTATGAGCAAAGCTTAGGAGCTCTTTGGCAAACTTACGTCGATCCGCCTCGGTGGCTTGAAAAGTCCGGGGACGCTCCCCACGCACGCGCTCCTCTAGCAAAGCAAACGTTTCAGCCCAGGTCGCCTCTCCCGTTCGCGGGTGGGCTAAGCGCTTTACCATCTTCACATATTCAGCGGGGTCAGCACCAAGCGGATCGGCAGACACGGGGGCGCACAAGAGAAGAACTAGTGAAAGAATACATCCCGCTGCTTTCAATTCTTCTTCCTACAAAATGCAGAGGTGCCAGGTCACTTTTGCGCTTCGCCCAAAAGTGCACAGGCACCTTAATTCTTTACACTGGATTCGAATACGAACGGATACTGCACATCAACCAAAGTGCCGCCCTTGGGAGGAGGAAATACCCATGCTTTGACTTCTTGCAAGATGCATTGATTGACGTCGCTGCTTCTCATTGTGTCTTCGGCGATGTTCGCGCTCTTCACCGAACCGTTCGCGGCGATGACAAACGCCACCGACACTTTTCCCGTGAGGCTGGGATTGAAATTAAGCTGGCGTTCATAGCAAAGCCGAATGCGGGTTTTGCGCTTCTGCACAATGGCGTCGATGACATCCCGATCGAGTCCGCCCTCGCTCACCGTTTCAATGGCTCCGTAGCCCGTTCCACCTTCAACGGCCGAGTTCCCAGAGAGGCCCAAGCGTCCGGTGCCTTCAAAGCCACCCTCGCCCTGCCCCACTGTGCGACCAATCCCTTTTGAAACGCCACCGCCACCCGTCTTAAAGCCCTCGGTGGAGAAACCGCCGGTACCAACCTGGTCAATCGCCGCCGAGACACCTGCGCTTTCTTTACCCGTAACTGTGCGACGGGAAGGAGCAGAGGTTCCAATGTCAGCGAGATCTTTTACTAGATCACCGCTAGAAAGTTCGCTCTTCAGCTTGTCTGCCATGCTTACGGTGGGCTTTGCGGTGAGCGTCGCTTTACCGAGCTCGCCCTTCTCCGCACCCCCATCAGCAGTTTTGCGTACCCCAATCGCGGCTTTCGCTCGCACCTTGGGCGGTTCTGGACGTGGTTCAAGTGTCACTAACCGCTCGGGGGGTGCTTCTTCAACAGGATGTTGGAACAAGCTCGATAAGCCCATCATGAGAAACAGAAAAAGCGTAAGAACTCCGCTCACGATCATGCTCTTTTTGTTTTCTCCAACCGAAGAGCGAGGCAAAATAACTTTGTTCTTTGTCCAGTTGAGATAAAAGCTGACGTGTCCGATGACTAAGTCCGCTTCATCTTTGTGGTGCATCTTTACGCGGTACATACCGTCGGGCTGACGTTCCGCTTTCTTTTCGTCAATGGCACCTTGTAATCGCAAGAACTCATCGCCCAAACGGACGTGGCCCGTGATCGTCTCGTCGAATAGAAGTTCTACCGTGTTGTCTTCGAGCACCTTCACCATTTCGAGCGATTCACGCGCACCTGCTCCTTCAAGAGGCACCACAACGGTATTGCTCGACTTACGTCCTACGGTGACAGAATCCTTAGGGTGACAATAAACGGTATCATAGAGGATATCTCCCCAATACACAGTCACCTTTAGGTTCGGTAGACTAGAATTGTCCCGTGCCCTGGATAATTTCATTGTTAAACGTCTCCGGTATATTGACGATCTTTTCCTGACGAATGCCCTTACGCTTATAAACGTAATCTAGATCCGGTTTACGAATCTCACCCTTCAGGTTTAGACCGCCAAACTTATGCGTTTCTCTCTTCTTGTAGACAACTCGTTTCTCGGCTTTGGGCTTTTCCACTTCCACAAAGGAGCTGTCGTTCTCTTTCTTGGACTCAGGAGCAGCCAAGCTGTGCAAGCAACCCATCACTAAAACAGCAAGCACTATAAACTTTTTCATTGTGGTTGAACCTCCACCGGCGGTGATACCAAGGCGACTACGTTCGCTTTCAAATCGGGAAATGCTTCAAGCGCTCCTTTATCGAGAGCCGCCTTCAAGGAAGCGACGCCTTCATCGATACGCATTTGCTGTAGTTGAATGAAAGCCAAGTTAAGTCCGGCAAGCCCCGATCCTTCATTGAGTGCTTTTTCAAAAAGTTTTTCAATTCCAGGTGGGTTACTCGTTTTCCACTCGATATACGCGAGCGCATTTAAGATGGCGCCACGAAACTGAGGACTTTTCGGCAAGGTTCCTGTTCCCGCAGCATCCTTGTACTCTTTGTTGAGTGCGTCGATAAAAGTTAAACGGCTTAGGGTCCATTTCTGCTTGTCTAGGCGTGTTTTTGCTAGACTGTACCAACTATCCGGACTGCTCTTCTTGTTGAGATGCGCTTCGATGATCTGGGGCTCGGTGCCCATGTTCTTTGCGGGATCCAACCAGGGTTGCCCCGATCCTAACTGACCAATGATGGAGTTGACCAGGGCGCTCGTCTTCTCGTCCTTTTCCCATCCGTACTGCTTGTTGATGGCTCTAAATAAAGGGCCATGATGGTGCGCCGATAAACTTTTCTTTACACATTCAATCGCGATTTCCATCCCTCGATCGTTCATGGGTGCGGCTATCGTCCGGAGCTGCCCTTCCACAGGCCCCCGGTCGGCTTCAGGAAGTCCCTTGGCCAAATCCATCACGGCTGAGGCGTAGCGCATATATAAAGGAGGAACGGCGCAGTACGCTTCAAAGGCATAGAAATCGGGTGTCTGCTCAGCTGAAGAGACGTCCATGAAGAGTTTCACAACGCTTTCCAAGTTCTTCGCGCCACCCTTGATTCGTGCGGCTAAGCCTTCGCCCGGAGGCAGCGGCGCTTTCTCAAAAGCCGCGTGCTTGCGCATCATTTCCGGCCATGCCTTAAACTCGATAGAGGCCGGCTGCCGGTTGTTCATGGCTTGAATGTACTCCAACGCGCTTTTTGCCTGTGCTACCCCGCTCGCGTCTTTCTTTGCATTCTTCAAATACTCTTGATAGAGCGCGGTGGCTTGACCGATATTGCCAACCCCTTGGGCAATCATTGCGGTGTTCAAGCGCGCTTGACCAACCACATCTGCAGTCACGCCTTCGCCTGGCTTTTTCAAGAATTTCTCAAATAGTGGGAGAGCGTTTTCATAGTCTCCCGCCTCTTGATAAAGGGCTCCCCGAATGCCCGTTAGCTCGGTGAGGTTCTCAGATTTCGGATTGGCTTGCTCGAGTTGTTGGGACAAGCGCAGGACTTCCATGCGATCATCAGCCTTGTTCAAACGAACAATCGCATTGTATAAACTTTTTTCTTTAAGACGCTGCATGCGCGGATCACTAGCCGCTTTGAGGAAGAGAGCTGCTGCTTCTTTATCATCCTTGGTTTTTTCGGCCCATAGAAAAAGAGCTTCTTCACGAATGGTGGTGAGATCTTTTACGTGTGAACGCATGCCAGCTTGAGGACGCGACAGCATTTCATTTGCCCAAGCATACGTTCTGTCCCACTGCTTGGTTTGGTAATACGCGACTCGTAAGTTCTTGAAAGCTGCCTTGCCCGTCGCATCTTCGGCGTTGGCATCCACTATGGCTTGCGTTTCTTTGATTCCGTTTTCCCAATCTTGATACTTTAAGAACATGGAGGCGCGCAGGTAGTTGATGTTGCGGGCCGCCTTTTCAGCAGCGTATTTTTCCCGGTACTCCACCGCGTGATCCACGATTCCCTTGGCTTCGGCGGAAAGGGGCAGCGGGGTATCAGAATCCTTTTCGTCCATCTTATGTGTCGCTTCCACCTTTTCTAACGCACTTAGAAGATTGCGAAGCGATTCCTCACGAAGCGGCTCCTTCAACGTATCTTTGAATCGGGCCCAGTGCTCCACATAGGCTTTCGCCGATTCCGGATACATTTTCTTCTGATAGAGGAAATAGGCGTACTTATATAGAGGGTCTTGCGCGCTTGCCCATTGTCCGAATCCCTGAAAGTAGAGTCTATCAAGCGTCAAAATGCGGTTTACGGTTTCCGGAGAGTCCGTTTCTTTGAACTCAAAGTGCTGGGAGAGTGAGGCTTCGCGAACCGTTTTCTCCGCGAGAAACGCCGGCAAGGTTTCGTCTGTCACGGGCGTTTGCAGCTGCGCGCCATACTTTTCGATCATATCCCTGGAGACGTTGATCACTTCCGCCCATTGAAGCAAATGCGCATGGCTATCAATAAGCGCGGTATAAAGACCAATGGCCTCCTTGGGATCGTCTTTGAGCGAAATGAGCACGTTGTACGTGTGAACGGCTTTTTCGAACTGACCCGACTCGTAGTATGCCTTAGCCAGATCAACGAGCCAGTCACTCGTATCGGTACCGATAAAACGCATGAAGTATTCGCGAGCTTTACGTTCGTCCCCTACTTCAGAATAGAGGTTGATCAAGTCACGACGGGCTTCTTTCTTGAGCGAAACAATCTTGCCCCCATCTTTGCTTCGCGTCGTCCAAAGAACTGCCTGCTCCAGAGCTAGCATTGATTTCGCGTAGTCACGCAGGTTGTAGGCGCTCCATGCGATCTTGTAAAAGGCGTACCCTAAAACAGATGAATCTGGCGATTCCAAAATCTTTCGGTAGAGCTCAATCGCTTCGGCAAAACGATTCGCGTCGAACGCTTCGTCTCCCAAGATACGGTAAGCATCGGGTGTGTTCGCATGTAAGGGGTAAGCTCGGGCAAATTGTGTCAGGGTGCCAACTGCTTCTTTGTTTTTGTTGGACTCCAGCTGAGCGAATCCCATAAAAAAGAGAGCCTGATCTTTTCTGGCAAAATTCGGAAAATCCGAGACAACCTTCTGCACGCGCTGGAGAGACTGGCCTCGAAGCCTTTCTCCGGTAGCGTCGTTTTTCTCCTTGTCCTCGGTTTGGGCCAAGATCAAATGAGCGGTACCGAGTTCCCAAAGTAATTCGCTCTGGCGAAATTCCAGGTAGGCATTTCGTTTATCCATCTGAGGAATCGCAGCTTCCACCTCTTGAACCGCGCTCGAGAGGAGGTTCACCAAGTCTTTGTCATGTTGCTGCTGCATCGCCTGCGTCGCTTCGCCACCATTAAAGGTCCCGCGCAGTTTTTCGCGATCTTCCAAAAACGTTTCCGCGCGAATCAGATGCGCCTGAACGGAGAGAGCACGCAAGTCAGCGAGTCTTTTCTCAATCACTTCTCGCGTCACTTTCTCTCGCGCTTGATCCACTTCGCCAGTTAACGCCGCCAGCTGTGTGGCGAGCTTCTGATAAACCGGGTAGTATTGGTCGCCGGCTTCTCGGAGCTGGGCAACTTCCTTTAGCAAGATGTCGCGGTAGTTGTTGAGAGCCTGCAAACGCTGATCTTCCGACAGATCGGTTTTCACGAAATTGGGTAGCGCGTCGCTGATACGATACTTTGTATATTTTTCGAGATCGGTGACAATCTGCTTGGATAGCAAAGTATAGGTATCAAGCTGATGTCGGGCGGCAACCGTGTTCCCAGCGTCTGCCAGAATAATAGCACGCAAGGTGTTTGCCTCGACGGCCTCAAAACTCTTTTGCTCAACTGCAAGAGCTGCCGCTTCTTGCTGAGCGCGATCGTGCTGGTTCATCTGCAAGAGGGTCCACACTCTTTCTAAGCGAGCGCGGGGGTAATAATACGACTGCGGAGCAATGCGCTGATACTGGTTCAACGCGGCTTCATACTGCTTTTTAGCGTAATGCACGCGCGCGATGCCCATGAGTCCTAGCTCACCCAAGCGGCGAATGCGGCTAAGACCATCGAAGTCCACCAAGACGCGGAGACTCGCGCCCATTTCCTGGCTCATGTTCGATTTGAGGTCTTTCCAAAACTCGCTTGATTCCTGGAAAAGGCTAGGCTCGAATAACCGGGAAAACTCCGTCGACGCTAAATCGTAAAATCCCTGCTCGATTGCCGCCGCCCCCAGAAGGTAGTGCGCTACGCTAAAGTAGCGTGACTGACTTGAAATCTGATTAAGTTCACGACTGGCATCGGCCCAACGTTTCGCCTCATGAGCGGCTCGGCCTTTGGAGAAGAGGACTTCGTCACGAAGTGCGCTACTGCCGTTTGCCTGGCGATTCTGCGAAACGGCACCCGGCAAAATTGTCAGGGGAACTTTCTTTTGCAGCAGCGAAACGACTTCGGCAAAACCTTCATCCTGGCGGCGAATCTCGTCCCATTGGGCAGGAGTCAACCGCTTTAGCCAAACCAACGCGGCGTTGGCGTAGCCTTTCTGGAAAAGAGCGTAAGCTCCTTGGACCAGGGCATCGCGATCGTTTGGTGAACGGGTGAGAATATGCGAGGCAGTCTGAACGGTAGCGTCCCACTTGCGGTCTTGAAAAAGACGAGAAAGCTCTTCGTTCGCCGTAGCGAACGCCGGCACAGCTCCCCACTGGAGAGACAAACACAGAGCAATCAAAATGGGTTTCTTAAAAACCATTAAGCGGCTTCCGTCGCCTTTCCTTCGTTCGACTTGGATTCTACGTAATCCTGCAAGGCGCGTTTATGTGCGGGGTTGACTCGTGTGAATTCGATCGCAATTTCTTCTTTCCCTTGAGCCACACCGTCACGCACCACAACGCCAGTCATGTCCAGGGGAGATTTCTTTATCTCTTTGCACTCAAACTTGAATTTAATGTTCGTCCCGGGCGGTACGCTTTTCTTTGAACTCAGTAGCACACCAATGGCGCTCATATTCAGAATGGAAAAAGTGCCGTGGCCCACGATATCCAAAGTGCCGTCGATTTCGACTCTTTCAGCACGACGAATGGTGACGTACGGCTTAGGCGCTATGCCCGCCTTTTTTTGTGCCGCTTTCGCGATCATTTTCTCTTTGAGCGATTCGCCTTGAGCGGGAGCGGGAGCAGCAGCAACCGGAGGAGGAGGCGTAGCCACTTTCACTGGTTTTATTGGCGCGGGCATTTTCGCGACAGGTTTTGTCACCGCCTTTGGGGCGACAGGCGGAGCCGGAACTGCGGGAGCGGCGGCTTGAGGTGGCGCAGGCGGCGCGGCTTTCTTAGGTGCGGCTGCCGGAACGGGAATACTCGGCATTTCGGGAACAGCTGCCGAGCCACCTAGTTCTTCAATTTCACATACGCGCTTCCATTCTGTCATCCCTTCACACCAAGCAAACTCCATCGGCGATAGCCGCTTTTGCTCAATCATGAGATGCACTACCTGGGTCTCAATCGGACCAAGGCTCGCGCCGTGAATGCACACATACCAATTCTTCGTAGACATTAATCCCCCAACGGAAATTTCAGGGTGCTCCACTATCCTTTTCGGCGTTTTCTTAAGAAAAATTAAGAAGGTAGGTGACGCACGGCCCATCGGGCCAGCAGGTGATCGGGCTAAGGCTACTTGCGTTAAGTCGCTGAAATTAATCTAGAAAAATAAGGCCGAGCTTAACAACTTGTTCGTCCAACGGTGTCTTCCAGACTACCTTGGCCTTCATCGGGGCAAGTTGGCCAACTTTTACTCGGCAAAGAGATCCGGCTTCTAACCCGTTTGCATCCAGGCAGATAAGGCCCACTCCTCGGTAGGACTGGTTCAAAATGAGAGCCGAATAGCGCGGGGAAAATTTCTCCGTGTCCGAAGCGAGGTCTAAAAAAGCAAAGGTGGCCCCGTCTGGGGAAAATCGCAGATGTCTCCGCTTCTTCTGCGCTTCTGTTTCTCTGCTATCTTTTGCATTTTTTTTAACGGTTGCTGTCATCACTGCTCCCTAGGCCGCGTCTTCATTCTTGGGTGAATTTCGAAATTCTTGAAACGCAAGAATATGAGTTACTCCAAGTAGCATAAAAAGCGCTTTAGGTCGTTTAACCATTCCGGTGACAAACTTTAAAAATGCTTCGCTACCCAAAACGGGAGGAACCTGGATATCCGTTTCTTTGAGGGTCAATACTTCATTCACTCTATCAACGGTAACTCCGACTTCCCCTTGCTTTCCTTCCACCACAACCACACAACTTTCTGTTGTCAGCGGCTGCTGCGGCAATTCAAATCTAAGTCTCAAATCAATCACGGGAATGACTTTTCCACGTAGGTTCATCACTCCTAACACGTAAACCGGAACCCGTGGAACGGGCGTAATCTGTAGGACGCGACTAATTTCACGTACCTCTCCGATCGCAATACCATATTCCTGATCTCCCAAATGGAAGCTCAGATACTGGATAGTTTTCTCGGTATCCGCCATTACCTATCCTCTAGAAGCCGTCCAAATTGCCCACTTTGCCTGGCTTGTTGTCTGTGGCTTCGTCCTTGTCCTCATTTTCTTGGTCTTCATCGTCGCTATCAAACGGGATAACTGCCTCAGGAGAGGCCGAACGCTCGTTTCCGTTAGAGACAAGTCGCAGTCCTTCCTTCTGATTTCCCTTTTCTTCACTCGTCATCTTGCTGCGATCTCTGCCGTGAGCGCGACCGTATACAACGATGCTGAGTTTATCCACTAGCCCCGTCAACACCTCGGCTTGGCGATGGATTGCGTTCGTCGAAATCTCTAGTTCCTCGGCAGAAGCGGCGTTGCTCTGGGTTACCTGGTCGAGCTGGTTTACCGTGCGACTAATTTCTGTAATTCCGCTGGCCTGCTCCACACTCGCGGTGGAAATTTCGTGTTGGAGCTCTGAAGTTTTGCGTGCCGACGATACAATGGTACGCAATACGTCTTCACTGGAATCTGCGACTTTCTTTCCATGCTCCACTTTGGCAACGCTGGTTTTGATGAGAATCGTAATATCTTTGGCGGCCGCCGCGCTTCGTTGTGCGAGGTTTCGCACGGCATCTGCTACCACCGCAAACCCTCTACCGTGTTCCCCTGCGCGCGCCGCTTCTACTGCCGCATTGAGCGCCAAAAGATTTGTTTGGAACGAGATATCTTCAATTACGTTGATAATCTCCTCAATACGTTTGGAGCTTTCAGCTAGTTCATTCATCGCTCCTATGAGCTGACCGATTTCATTTTCACCTCGTTCGGCGTCCTTGCTGTTGCCATCGGCGAGATTTACCGCCTGCTTCGCATTATCCGCATTGTTCTTCACCATGCTAGATAGTTCATCTAGAGAGGAAGCTGTTTCTTCGATGGAAGACGCCGCATCGGTTGCTCGACTCGAAAGATGCTTACTCGCTGCCTTCATTTCCTGCGAGGCGTAGGTTACTTGCATAGCGCTATCAAGAACCTGGCGCATTACCTGACGTAAAGAACGGGTAATCGACTTAATCACAAAGAAAGTCAGTAAGCCCATTAGGAACATCATCAGACAAACTGCAAATCCAACGACAAAGATTCGGCTCTGCGACTCATCACGAAATCGCGCCACGCGATTTTTTGTAAACTCTAGTTGGAGCGGAATAAGACGGCTTAAGTCATCCATTACAAAGCCAGTCTCCCGCCAGAACATTTTGGCATTAAGGTCGAACTCGCCCGTTTTGGCTTTTGCCAAAACCACTTCGCACGTCTGATCCAACGCCATCCAGTGCGGCGAGTTAGAGAAATTCTGTATCTTCGAGCGAGCCTCGCGAGAAAGCTTTCCTTCTTCTACTAAAAGGGCGGCAGGAACATCTTCACGCAATGAACTAATGGTTCTCCATTGCTTACTACTCAGCGCTTTGTTACGGCTAACCGCCATGGCCAAAGTTGAAATCAACATGCCCGCTTTTTCTTTGGCGGCTTCCACGGTAGCGATACCACGCACACGTTGCTCGACCCATTCACCTAGATCACCGATTGCCACTTCTGCTTGGGTGATCTCTCCGATCATACTCCGGTAAGCCTGAATCGCATCTTGGGCGGTGATGGAGTTATCTTGCACACTAGTACGGAGGATTTGTAGCGAGCTTGGCAAGCGTCGAATGGCGGCCTTATTCGACTCGAGATAGGCCTGTTTCTCGGCCAACTTAACAAACTGCTTTAGCGCATCGTCGGTTTGGGCAAGCGTGGTCGACAATTCAAAAAAGGCACTTCCCCCGGATAGGAAGGCTGCAACTTTTGCTCGCTCCTCTTGCATCGCGTGAATGGTGTTTGAAGCAGATGAGATGATGTCAAAGCTCGCTAGCACTTGGTTTGCCACTTCGAGTTGTTGACTTGTTGAACGTGAAACCACAAGTGCCAGTCCGATGAATGCTATCATCGGAATCGCCGCCAAAGTGAGAACTTTGGTGCGAATGCTGAGTCTACGAATTACCACAACGCCTCCCTAAAAACTTGCTATCTTGCTTCCATTATTATTTCCATTGCCTCTCAACGTTTTATTCGTTGGGATAGCAAGACGACGGCCCACGCCATCGGTATCGACAATCAATGCAATCTTTCCGTCCCCCAGGATGGCAGCACCGCTGACATCGGGCACATTTCTGAATCTTTCTCCAAGTGGCTTGACCACTACTTGAACCTGTCCCACAACGGCTTTTACCTGCAGCGCAAGCTTCTGTGAGTAGTACTGAACCGTCACCACCACGTCGCTCATGCCGATGGCTGACTCTTTGTCTAGCAAAGCGGCCTGATCAATCGCCGGAATAGCTGAAAACGCACTTTCAAGGTGAATAAGAGGAATAAGCTCGTCACCGTACTGGGCTAGCACTTGGTCGCCTGCGCTCATTCTTTCCACCCGCCGGCTGTCGCTAATTTCGATAATTTTTTCTAGTGGAAGAATGTAGTAGTTTTCACCCACCATGACGACCATGCCGTCAAAAATGGCAGCTGTTAAAGGAATGGAAAGGCGAAAACTGGTTCCGGTACCCACTTGGGACTCTATTTCAATCACGCCCTTCATCTTCTCAATGTTGTTCTTCACGACATCGAGACCAACACCGCGGCCGGAAAGATCGGTGATTTCACTCTTAGTCGAGAATCCGGGAAGAAAAAGAAGACCAAAGACTTCTTCATCCGTCAGAGCATCCCCATCGACATCTTGGCCGATGAGCTGTCGTTCGCGGGCTTTTTCAATGACGCGATTACGGTCGATGCCGCGCCCGTCGTCTTTTATTTCAATCAAAATTCGTCCCCGCACCTGTCGGGCGGATACTTCTAGAGAGGCCTGCGCAGGTTTACCGGCCTGCACTCTCTCTTGCTCGGATTCAATCCCGTGATCCATGGCATTGCGAATAAGATGTACCAAAGGATCCCCAATGAGCTCGATCAGATCGCGATCGATTTCTGTGGAATCCCCAGAGATGGTAACCCGCGTGGGTTTTTTGAGTGTTTGCGAGAGCTCGCGCACCTGTCGCTGAGCCCGCATGAAGACCGATTTGAGAGGGGTCATGCGCATGTGAAGGGCTTTGTCCTGTAGCTCGCGAACGGTTTTATCGAGGAGGGTCATTAGGCTATCAAGACCAACCGATTTTTTCCCCTCAAAAACTTTACCGTGCATGAGCTGGCTCTTAATGACCACTAACTCGCCGATCAGATCCAACACGGAGTCGATGGTTTCTGTGGAGACGCGAACAGTACTTTTCTCACTCTCTGCGGAAACAATTTCATGTTCCAGTGCGTGAGCCACGGCAGCGGGCCGCCCCTGCTTGGGATCTTTCTGCAGATCTTCCGAAGCATGGACAAACTCTTGAACCAGAGCCTGAATTTCCCAAGGGCCGCCTTCGTTCTTGCGCAGCTCAGTTAAGCGAATCTTAAGAGCGTCATTCGCGCGGAATAGCAAATTTGTGATGGGAGCGGTAATACGGTCGGGATCCGAACGCAGAATCGACAAACAGTTTTCCACAGCGTGCCCGAATTCCGCGAGATCGGTTAATCCCACGGCAGCGGCGCCGCCTTTGACGGAATGATACACGCGGAACACCTCATCGAGTGCGTCCTTACGGCGTGCTTCGTCCTCCAAGGCGAGGCACGAGGCCTCCCCTTGTTCGAGGAGAAATGAGGCTTCCACGAGAAATTCCCGCTTTAGCTCTTCGAAAAATTCCTTATCTGAATCCATAGTTTCCCATGGCGCTGTAGGCACACGTAGGACACAGCGCATCACCTCATTATCGGCAGGATCTCTCAAATATTTGATACCGTGCGCCATGAGCACGTCTAAATGTCTACCTTGCCGGAATACTTAGGGTTTCTATTAATTTTTTGGGGAAATCGACCGATAAGAAGCTGAACCGGCTCAACTTTTATTATGAAAAAAAGCGCGCCTAAACGTGATCCCTACTCGGTCTTTGAAACTCTCCAAGGCGATCGTGTCGGCTACCGAAAGCTGCGTGCTCTTTTGCGTGAGCGCACCGGAATTACTTTTGATGACTCCGAAGCGGGCCTTCTCAAAATGGCAAATCGGCTGACCCGGGTTTTGATGCGCCACGAGCTCGGTTCGTTTCGGGAGTACGCAAAGCTTCTCGCGGATGAAGACCAGAACCTGATTGCGGAGTTTGTCTCGGCTCTTACAACAAACACCACACGCTTTTTCCGTGAAGCCAGTCAGTTCGATGAACTGCGTAAACACCTGCCGTCGATGCTCGAAGCCAAAAAATCACAGCACAACCCTGAGCTGCGCGCTTGGTGCACTGCCTGCAGTACCGGCCAAGAAGCCTACACACTCGCCATTTGTTTACTTGAGTACGTGAACCAACCCGGTGATTGGAAGGTAAAAATTCTCGCAACCGACATTGATCAAAAAGCCCTGGCTAAAGCAGCACAGGGAATCTACTCGGAAAGTGAACTCGAAGGTTTACCCGAGGGCCTGAGGGATAAATATTTTACGGTGTTGGAATCTCAAAACCGTCGCTACTACAGAGCCGTTGACGCGTTAAAGAGCATGATCCGTTTCGCTCCCTTCAATCTGCAGGCGGCCAAACTGCCTTTTCAGTATGCCTTTGACATCATATTCTGCCGAAATGTTCTCTTTTATTTCTCCAAAGAATCCTCCACAGGCATTGTAGATAAACTTACCGGAGTCCTTGCGGAAGGCGGACGCCTATTTGTCGGCCATACAGAAGTCGGTTTTGTACGCTCACCGGATTTGGAAATGGAAGAGCACGCCGTTTATCGCAAAAAAACAGCGGAAAGGAAAGCGTCATGAACCGCTTCTTTCTGCTCCCTGGGAAGATTTCGTGTGCCAGCGAGGCAACCGAGATCGCCACCAACCTGGGAAGTTGTGTAGCGGTTTGCCTGTTTGATTCTCGGAAGGGAATTGGGGGAATGAATCATTATCTCCTCCCTGCTCCGCTAGATGGCCAAGCACCTTCAGCAAGATTCGCCGTATATGCGATAAAGACTCTTGTAAACCAGATGGTCGAACTGGGCGCGAGCCCCAAAAGCCTTCAGGCGAAAATTTTTGGCGGTGGAAATCTCTTTCCCGACATGGCCGTGGGAAGAAACGTGGGCGCCATGAATATTTCAATCGCCAAGGAAATCCTCGGCGAGATGAAAATCCCTATTGTGGAATCCAACGTAGGGGGAAACGAAGCCCGACGCATTACATTTCGCACAGATACGTTTGCCGTGGAATGCATCAGCGAAAAATCCTCAGCAAAAGAAAACTTTGATATCACAGGATACCGTTCCGCGCAGGAACCCACCAAGGTCACAGTTGCCATCGTGGACGATCATCCCGCAATCCAGAAACTCTACGAAAATATTTTCAAAAAACACGGCCTTGAAGTGGTGGGAACCGCCGGGGATGCCTTTGAAGCGCGCAAACTCATCGTGGAAAAGAAACCCATGGTGGTAACGCTGGATATCGAAATGCCCAACATGAGCGGAGTGGAGTTTCTAGAAAAGCTCATGAAACACTATCCTCTGCCCGTCGTGATGGTCTCACACCTCGATAGTCAGGGTGAACAGGCGCACCGCGCGCTGGAGCTTGGGGCCGTGGAGTTTGTGCAAAAGCCGCTCGATGTGAGCAGTAAGGCGTTGCGCGAGATGGCGGAGCTTTTGGTGGAGAAAGTGCGGGCGGCTGCCTCTAAAGGAGCCGTGGCCCAACGACAACTCGCAACGAAATCGACGCCGCCCCCGGTGCTTACCCCTCATTTTGGAAGAAACCTAAGTCAAAAAGCAGAACTCATTCTTATTGCAGGCAACACGGGAAGTCCTCCGACTCTCAAGACCCTTTTGCGTTCCTTGCCCTCCAACCTACCTCCGGTGGTAGTGGCAAACAGCACGCTAAGCCACTTTCTTCCGAGTTTTGTGCAAAACCTTCAGGGGGAAACGCGCCTGAAGCTGCAAATCGCGGCCTCGCAACAAAAACTGCAACCTGGTCACGTCTACTTTATTCCTAACGGAACAGATGGCGAAGTTGTCCAAAGAAAGAACGACATCGAACTCCATCTCAATTCCGCTCGTTCCGCCCTACAGTCCCCTTCGGCCGATGCGCTTTTTGAAAGTGGGGCGGCATGCAAGCAGCTTAATGTAGTGGGCCTACTTTTAAGTGGATACGGAACCGATGGTGTCGCGGGGCTAGAGAAAATGGCCGGGGCCAAACATGTCGTGATGGTGCAAAGTCCGCACGAGGCGGCCCTTGGGTTTACCGCGCTAAAAGCCATCGCCTTAGGTGTGGTCGACTACGTCGTTTCTACAGAAGAACTCATCGAACTACTGGGAAGTCACTCTAGGAGGAAAGCCGCGTGAGTAAAGTACGCGTCTTACTAGTCGATGATTCCAAGGTGATGCGAACCATCCTGCATCGTCTTTTGCACACGGATCCCGAAATTGAGATTGTCGCTGAAGCCTCTGACCCGTATGAGGCGCGTGAAGCGATTGTCCGCACTAAACCCGATGTCATGATTCTCGACGTCCATATGCCGAAGATGGACGGCATTACTTTTCTTAAAAAGGTAATGGCTTCCTACCCAGTGCGCACGCTCATGTACAGCAGCTTTACGACCAAAAATTCCAAAACCCTTCTCGAAGCCGTTTCTGCGGGCGCCATCGACGTCCTAGAAAAGCCCGGCATTCAGCAAATCCAAGATTTCGAAACGCACGGCCAAGCACTTTGCAAACGCGTGCGCGCGGTTGCGAGTGCTAATCTCGTGAAAGGCCGAGTGGCATCTGAGAATCCCTCCCAAAAGAAGGAAGTCGCTTTCGTACCCGCTGAGAAAGTGATCGCCATCGCAGCGTCCACGGGCGGAACAGAAGCCTTAAAGCTTCTTCTCCCGCAACTTAAAGCGCCTGAAGTGGGCATTTTAATAGTGCAACATCTGCCCGATAGTTTTGTGATTCCTTTTGTGGAACTCTTAGACGCGCTTTGCTCTTTTCCCGTACGCATCGCCCAAAACGGAGAAACCGTATGCGCGGGAGTCGCACTCGTGGCTCCGGGTGGTTCGCATATGGAGGTGGCTTCCGCAATGGGAAAGCTCATCATCCGACTCACTCAAAGCCCGCCCATTTTTGGCATTCGTCCCGCAGCAGATAATTTATTGCGCTCGGTTGCCACGGCTGCGGGAAAAAATGCCACGGGCATTATTTTGACGGGCATGGGTAAAGACGGCGCGCAGGGTTTACTAGAGATGAAACAAGCGGGAAGTTACAACATCGCGCAAGACGAAGCTTCGTGTGTCGTGTTTGGCATGCCCAAAGAAGCCATCCGCCTGGGAGCCATTGATTCTGTGCTCCCACTAGACAGCATTGCTCTTGAGGCGCTTGAAGTCGTGAAGAAAAGAAAAGCTGCTTAGTTTACGCAGCTTTTTTCTGAAAGACCGCTTCCAATTTCTGGATCAAAACACCCGAGGTAAAAGGCTTCTTGATGTAGCCGTTTACCTTCAAGAGGTTTGCTTTGTCCACTTGGTGCGTTTCGGATTCCGCAGTAAGCATAATAAAGAGCGTATCTTTGATCGCCTTCGTACCGCGTACTTTCTGAAGAAGTTCTAATCCGTTCATGCGCGGCATGTTCCAGTCGCATAGAACGAGTTCAAAAGCTTGGCCGGCTTTGCTGGCCTTTTCGATTTCGATCCAGGCATTAGCCCCGTCATCACTGGCAGTGATGTTTTCAAAGCCTAAATCTTTGAGGTGTTTGGTCACCAGCTTACGCATGGTCGACATATCGTCCACTACCAAAATCTTTGTTTCTTTACCAAACATGTTTCTCTCCTACTACCGGCTTAAGCCGATTTCGATTTCAAAGGTTCCCTTTTCGGTTTGAAAAGGCATTACGATCGATGGTGTGGGCGTGAGATTCTGCATCTCAAAGGTCTCTCCCTGCACTACCGAAGGAATCGCGCGTTCAATATCGTGACCGTTGTTGTTTAGCTTCGCTTTGGCGTGACCAAAGATGATATTGAGAAGCTCGCCGGCTCCGTCTTCAATGTCTTGCGTGATTGCTTGGAACTCTTCTCCAAACATCTTTCCCATCACTTCTAAGTAAGTCGCTTTGGAAAAGGTGATAGCGATAGCACCAACGAACTGAGAGCTCGTCATGCCGATGACACCGGCCACATCCGCGCTCATTTCGCTTTGATCTTCCCTTATATAATAAGGAAGAGATTTGATTTCGCAGTTGCACTGAATTCGCAGCGTCTCAACCGTTCCTTCTTGAAAGGATTGGATTAAGTTGAAAGCCGTAATGAGCGTTTCATCAATCGGTGGAATAGCACTTACGGCTGCTTGTTTTCGGACCAAGGGAGACCTCCCATGGTCTACTTATCGGTGGGACACCGCGCCGGCTTAACTCGGCCGAAAAGGTGCCTGTGCACTTTCCGGACGAAGTACGGAAAGTGACCTGGCACTTTTTCGGCTTGCTCATAAGCATTTAATAAGATTGGTTTTTTTCGGCCGGTCTGTCATTGCGAGGAGCGCAGCGACGAAGCAATCTCATTTCACTGAGCGGATGCGGTCCTCTTTGGAACAAGGCCACCAAAAATCCGGCTGGTTCTTACCCCCATCCAGTGGGTGAGGTGTTTTAGAATGCGCTTCTGCCTACGCAAAAAGTGCAGCGAAAAGTAGCCCAACACTGCCGCTTCACCCTTCCACCAGCGCCCCATGAAAGTCGCAAACGGCACAACTGGCGCCCCTTCTTCGGTGAGGCGGTTCGCGATAAATTCCATCGACGACGCCCAATCCATTAAGAAGTGGTGTCGCTCGGTTAAACCCTTCGTATGCTCGAGCATCAAGAGCTCGCGGTACTGCGCCGGAAAGCTGGGATCTTTCCACGAAGCCGCTTGTCCCCGGTGTGTGCGAATGGCCGCTAAGTTGTGGCGCACATGCACGATGCCGTAGGTGTGAGCGAGCCAGGAAACTTGCTCGAGATCGGGGTCCCAGCGGTAACGGTTATCGTAGGGTTTGCGATTGGCAAAGCATTCTTTACGAAATGAAAGTCCACTGGTGGGAATCATCCGCTGAAAGCGAAAGGTTTCAGCGACAGCACGAGGTCCTCTGCCCATGCGATCAAAAATCAGTTCGTCGGGGTAACCTACAAAAAGGTTTTCCGGAGTTTCCCCCTCAAAATAGATGCAGTCGGAGTAAACGACATGGGCATCAAACTTCTCCATGAGGTTTACAACGGTTTCCACATACTTCGGGTGTAAAACATTGTCAGAGTGAAGTAAGAGTTGAAAGTCACCTTGTGCCCGGGCAAGTCCACGGTTCCAGCCGTTGGGCATGTTTAAGTCTTCGGTGTTTTCACACAGCTTCAGCCGGGGATCGTTTCCAAACTTGGCCTTGAGAAGCTCGAGTGTCCCGTCTTTAGAGACGTTATCATCCACGATGACTTCCAGATTCGGGTAGCTTTGGTCGAGCGCGGACTGAACGCACTCCTCTATATATCTACGGCTGTTAAAGGTGGGAATAACGATGGAAAATAGTTTGGACATCCTGAAAGAATAAAGCGGGCGGGAAAGTTTGGTAGTACCGGTGCGTTAAGGTTCAGTTGCTACAGGCGGTGCTTCAGCTTCAACCGTAACGGGCGGGGGCAATTTCGGTCCTGGGAAAAAGGAATTCAGCAAGCGCCCTACTCTTCCCCTGCCTGCGATGGGCACCAGAACAGCAGTTGTAAAAATGCTTAGCAGCACGACTGCGTATGCAAAAATCTGAATCGTTTCTCCGTAAGGCAGTTGCCGCTGAAGCGGAATTCCCGCTAGTACAGCAGCGGCCAGTCCCTTGGGGATGAGTAGACTCGTATAAACGGATTCAATCGGTTCCAGTAACTTCCCGAGCGTGAATTTCGTAATCCACAAACGTACGAAATAGATGGCCGCGACCACCAATAGCGCGACGATGACAGGCCAGTAGGAACTGATTTTCATCGAAATCCCTAGGTAGAGAAAGAAAAAGGTTTTCAGAAGAAATACAATCTCCTGGAAAAAGCCCTTTTCAATGGGGGTGAGATGCGCCAGCTCTCTGCCCTTTACGGCGCTGGGTCCATTCGCAATGGCGACTCCATACGCAAGCGTGGCAATCGCCCCACTTGCTCCCACCAGTTCCGCAAACCCGTAGAGGAGAAACGCAAAAGCTACCGTGGTAAAAGTCGTGCTAGGGAAACGGCGTACATCATTGAGGACAAAGAGCCACATAAAGCCTCCCGCCAACCCAATGATTGCCGCTACACCAAGCGACAAAAGCACATCAACAGCCAACACACTGGCTGAAAGCCCACCGTCTTGATAACCGTCTAATAGTGCCAACGCAAAAACGATGCAAAGAACGTCCGTGATAGCAGATTCTAAAATCAAAAGAGTGCCCGCGCGGTCGCTCAGGTTCAGCGATTTAACCAGTGGAATAACTACCGCAGAGGACGTGCCTCCCAAAATCGCACCCGTTGCCAGCGCCAGTGCCCACGGCATTCCAAAGCAAACCATCGCCAGTCCTGCCACAATGAGAACCGATAAAATAAAGGTAAGGACGGCAAGCGGAACGAGTCTTGAAACGGAACTACGAATGGAAGAAAGGCTAAGAGTCGTTCCACTTTCAAAAAGGATGACCGCGAGGGCCACCGTGGTGGCCACGTCTCCCGCTCGACCGAAGTCATCCGGTGTTACGATTCCCAGGACGGGGCCTGCGACCATGCCCACAATCATCAAGATAAGAACGTCAGGGAGCTTGGTTTTCTCAAAAACAAAAGCCAAAAAATGAGCCGCGAAGTACGTGGCCCCTAGAACCAAAATCACCGTGGAAGTGGACAAGTTCAGCCTTTCTTTAGAGAAATGCGCGCAAACTTTCGCTTCCCGCATTGAAGCACAAAAGTCTTGCCTGTAGGAGTGTAGTTCTCTTCTTCTACTTTGGCTTCATCCATTTTCACCGCCCCCTGGCCGATCATGCGTTTACCTTCGCTCGTGCCGCCTACGAACTGAATTTCCGTGAGAAGCTTAGGCAGCCAAATAGGCTTGCCATCCCAAGCAACGTTGATTTCGGGCATGTCCGTAGGGAGTTCTTTCTTGGAGAACACTCTTTCAAAATGTTCCTTGGCACCTTCCGCCGCCGCCGCGTCATGAAAGCGCGTCACGATTTCGCACGCAAATTTCACTTTCACGTCTTTGGGATGCGCCTTGCCAGCTTTAAGTTCTGCAAAAACACGCTCGATTTCAGGAATCGAAAGGGTGCTTAAGAGATCGTAGTACTTACGCATGAGTGAATCGGGGAGGCTCATGAGCTTACCGAACATATCGTTTGGCGCTTCATACACGCCAACGTAGTTATTGAGCGACTTGCTCATCTTATTTACGCCATCCAAACCCTCTAAAAGCGGCACCGTCATGCACACTTGCGGTTCCATCGAGGCGTTTCTCATCAGTTCGCGGCCCATGAGCAGGTTGAATTTTTGGTCCGTACCACCCAGTTCCACATCGGCTTTCATCGCCACCGAATCGTAGCCTTGCAAAAGAGGATACAAAAACTCGTGGATACTGATGGGTTCGTTAGATTTGTAGCGTTTATTGAAATCTTCACGCTCTAGCATGCGCGCCACATTGACTTGCGCCGTTAAGCGCACAAAGTCGTAGGCGGTGAGTTTCTCCAGCCACACGCTATTAAACTGCACTTCGGTCTTTTCGGGATCGAGGATCTTAAACACCTGCTGCTTGTAGGTTTCGGCGTTCTTTAGAATCTCCTCGCGAGTCAGCTGCGGACGGGTCTTAGATTTGCCGGTGGGATCCCCTACAAGGCCGGTGAAATCACCAATCAGGAAAATTACTCGGTGGCCGAAGCGCTGAAACTGCGCCATCTTTTGCATAAGAACTGTGTGGCCCAAATGCAAATCAGGAGCCGTGGGATCAAAACCTGCTTTGATGGTAAGCGGTTTTTTGGTTTTGACGGATCGCTCGAGTTTTTCCAAGAGATCTTTCTCAACCAAAATCTCCTCGACTCCTCGCTTTAACTCCTCAAGCTGCTGTTGCGCATTCATTGTGGCCAATCGCTCCCCTGATGTTCCTTAAAGTGTGCCAGCGTTTGCCGGATTCTCAAAATACTTGTCGCTTTATTTTGCGCATCGGCCCGAATCACCACACAACCAAAGCCCGGGTTTTCCGCAGAGGGCTGAATGGGATACGGTCTGCGCGTTAAAAATTTACGTACGATATCGTTGGAATTGATTCCGATAACGGAATCGAAGCTTCCGGTCATCCCGACATCTGTAATATAAGCCGTGCCTTTGGGCAGAAGGTGCTCATCAGCCGTTTGAACGTGCGTATGCGTACCGACCAGTCCCAATACCTTTCCATCAAGATGCGCCGCCATCGCATACTTTTCGCTGCTCGCTTCGGCGTGCATATCCACGAAAATAGGAATCGAAGAAGTCCCCGAACCAATCTCGGGATGCTGACGCAAAATATTCGTGACACAGGTAAAGGGACAATCGACTGAGTCCATAAAAATACGGCCCAACAGATTAACCACCATCAGCTTCTTGTCGCCCGACTGCAAAATGCCGTAACCCTGACCAGGACAGGGAATTCCCGCGCTGTGGGGATAGTTCGCCGGGCGAAACAAACAGCGCTCCGTTTCAAAAATGGAGTAGATATCCTTGTTGTCCCAAATGTGATTTCCGGAAGTAAAACCGGAGAAACCTAACTCCCAAATATCATCTAAACTATTGCGGCTAACCCCTCGGCCGCCAGCCAGGTTTTCGACGTTGCCAATGATGAAATCGGGAGAATAAGTGGCTTTCAGGCGAGGGAGAACTTCGGCAACCGCATCACGCCCGGGTTTGGCGAAAATGTCTCCGAAAAACAGAATGACCATTCAAATACTTTCTAGAGCTACAGAGCTCGCGTCGGTCCAAAGTGCGTCCATCCTAACATCGTTTTTGGCCTGGGGAAGTCTTACCTGGGAAAGCTGCTCTTTCCAACAGATCCCCCATTTCAAAACGTGCGGGTGGATATCCTCTAAATAGCGGTCGTAAAAGCCCATCCCACTGCCAATGCGGCCCCCCCAGGGATCAAAGCAAAGTCCCGGTATGAAAAGAATATCTCCGGGCCTCCATCTGACTTCGAGGTGAGCGTCGTCCGATGGTTCCCCTATTCCCTTGAAGCCCGGCTTAAGGTCGGCCCATTCGTCGATACGAAAAAAGGACATTTGGTGCTTACCAATCACTTTGGGAAAAGCGCACTTTTTGGGAAAATTTTCAAAGATAGCCTTGAGGTCAACCTCTGAGGGACGGGCGACATAGAGGCCGATCTGTTTCGCCATTTTGAGGCGAGGGTCCGCAAGAAGTGCTTTTATAATGGCTGTGTTTTTGCGGTTTTTCTCTTCCGGATCGGTGGGAAATTGGGACTTAGCCGCAGCCCGAAAGGTGCTTTTGGAATCGGCTGAACTCAAGAGGGAGAAACCGTATCCAGTTCGACGTGGACGCGGTTGAGAATTTCATTGGCTTTGGTCAGCACGTCCGCGCGGTATTCGCTTCCGCGTTTACGGCCCTTGATGAGAAGACTCGCTAAATCGAAAGCCGCAATGATGGCTGCTTTCTGCACACTTAAGGCCGAGCGTTCTTTTTGAAGGCTTGCAATCTTCTTACTGACCATGTCGGCAACCGCGCTTAGGTGCTCTAGATCGTCGTCGCTGCTAAGTAGATATCGTTTGCCACCAATTGTTGTTTCAACGCTTGCCATGAAAAGAATTTTACCTCAAGCCTAGCCGATACCGCAAGGTGCCTATCTACTTCCGGGCCCTAAAGGTGCCAGGTAAATACCCGCTACCTATTGGGCCCGGAAGTAGATAGGCACCTTTTTGATGAATGACTATAAAACCACTTTTTCGTCGATGGGGCCGAACACGGAAACATCGAACTGCTGCACATCCATGAAAAGTTGATCACCCGGATTGAGCCATGGGGTGGAGGCCTTGCCCGTATCGATGACCTCTTGGTAACGGGCTTCGGTCAGACAGGCGAATCCCTTCTGTTTGTCCTTGTTCGAAACGGTACCCGTGCCAATAATATTCCCGGCGGCTAAGGGGCGTGTTCGGCACGCGTGGGCTACAAGCTCGTGGAAGCTAAAATTCATTTCGCGGCCATTGGGTTTACCGAACAACTCGCCGTTCAGTTTTACTTCTACGTCCAAATCGATGCGGCCATTCATCCAAGCCGATCCAAATTCATCAGGCGTCACCACGAAAGGCGCAAACGAGGAGTTGGGTTTACTTTGCAAAAACCCAAACTTGGTTTCGATTTCAGGTTTTAAAAGTTCGCGGTAGGTAATGTCATTAAAAAAGCTGAAAAGGATCAGATGCTCTTCCATGTCTTCCGCTTTCGTTGCGCGCGGAACAAAATCGGTAATCACCGCAAATTCACCCTCGAAATCGCCACCAAAGCCCATATCCATCAGCTCAATAGGCGCATTATAAGGAAGAAGGTTGTCGCTCACGCCTTGATACATAAGCGGAGTAATACGCGCCGATTCTGGCATTTTATCGCCGCGCGAACCACGGGCTCGCTCCACATGGGACAGAAAGGCACTACCATCATAGAAACCGGGGGCATGGGGCAAAGGCGCTATGCAATCCGCTAAATTGAGATTAAACGAACCAGCAAGAGTTCCCTCATTAAGCTGATTGTAAAGAGAGGTCAGATCATTTCGCACTGTTTTCCAGTGCTCCACAGCGTACAACAAGTTGGGTGCTAATGGCCCGGGATCCACGGCTTTCTTGTTGTTGCGCGAAACAACAATTAATTTTCCGTTCTTGTCCTGGCTCTTAATCGTGGCAAGCTTCATATCAACTTCCTAACTCTTGTTTCAAAAATAGATCGGGTTCATCCAAGCTACAGCTCCCGAAACACCCCATGTGCCGCTCACGCGCACTTTCGATTTCCGCGTTGCTGATTTCAAATTCGCGCCACCCAAACTTGTCTTCGCCGAATTTAAAACTCTTCACGTCGTTGTCTTCCAAGCAACGTTGCACCACGGCCTTACCAAAATTTTCTGGTCCCAATACGTGGGCAAAATTCAACGCGGCAAAAAGATTTACAAACCCAAACTCTTTATCTTTGGAAACGGCGTGGTGAAGCCCTTGAGTTGCCTTAAACCGTAAACCGTTTTGGGCACACAAGAGAAGACAGCGCCCCAGCTGCTCGGTTGTGGGCACATACTTCCCGCCTGTTCGCACTTTGATTCCGGGTCGCAGGTGCTTTTTGGTTTTTGCTTCTACCAGAACCTTAGCAAGCACTTCCAGTCCTTCGATCCAGTTTTCTCCGAAAGCTATTTCGAAATAGGGCTGAATGCTGGGTTCAAAGACTTCCAAGAGCTCCTTGCTGAGCTTCTCGACGCCCTCACTTGCCTGGTCAGAGAACAACGCCGATAGGGCGGCCGTTTCGTAAGAGCGCACTAATATGCGGCAAGATTGGCCATCGGTTTTGTCGTTTTGCACACGAAGACGTTCCAGCTCGGTGGCAACTTCTTTCGCACCAAGCCCCTTACCTAAAGCGGTGAAAATCCAAGGCGAACCATCCGCGCCCATCGCAAGTAGTTGTCCACCGGAGAGTCCCAAAATATCTTGGACCGGTAGAGCCATCCGTCCCATGAGCCAGGGGTGCTTGGCTTTGGATCGAAAAGCAGCCGCCTCGCGCAAGGCTTCATTTAAAGGCAATTTTGCAGGGGGAAAGGTGCCAGCATAATCAATCACGCCAGAGAGAAGTGCGGCCCGCGAATCATAGTGGCTTTTGCTCATCGATCTCTTTCCACCTTTCCGGCGGAATATATCTAAAAGATAGCTAAAAGCATAGGTGAGCCGACGCCAAATATCTCAATACAATTAAGACACTAATGCGTAGCGTTATGAGTCAGCGTTTTTTTTGCTTAGGGACCTAAACGGACAGGCCGAAGAGTTGGGTAGAAGTATCCTGCATCAATCCCCCCTCTTACATTTCACGGAGAGAAAAATGAGAACAACGGAACAGCAGATTCCCGTTATCCTTGCGGACAACAAAGAAGCAATCGAAGGCAAAGCGCAAATCTTAAGAAAGATCGAATACTGTTCTTTCTGCGATACAAAACTTCTTTTCACGCATGACTTGAACTTGAGTCACTTGCAAGTGGTGGAGTCTTCACGGTGCCCCGGTTGCGGCGTCACCATGCAGCCGAAAACCTTTACGTTGCAGTAGATCGGTTTTTAGTAAATCAAAGTCCTGAAGCTGACGTAAACTTGCGCGGCTACCAACGCCACCAACGCAAGATATAGGTACCAAGCCTTCTTCTTTCCCCACTGAGCCACAAAGCCAGCCATCGCCATTCCGCCAACAGATAACTCGGCCCTAAGTGCGGAGAGCGGTACCGCTGCGAGAACGAGAACCAACAACGCGGGAGGAATGATACGGTGCACTCCCGGCAACTTCTTCCACAAGTATACACAACCCACGACAAACAGACTCAAGACAAACCAAAGGAGAGTCCATTCCCCGGGTTTAGAAAAAGCGGTCGTGTACGCCGCATTGCCAGCGATAAGAGTTGCAAAGAAACTTTCCCTCCAAGCCTGCCTCAACGTTTCTGCTTGAGGAACTTCCATCGCGAGAAACAGAATGAGCACACCAAAAAACAACAGAAGGTGCGGTCCCCACTGCCGAAAACTGTGTTGGCGATGATAGAAAACGAAAATTCCCAGTATGAGGAGCCCCAAGAAAATCATCATGGGATTCAGATAGCACGCTAGCGCCAAAGCGAACGCACTTGCGTGCCAACGGTTCAACAATGCCCGGTGAATCGACAGCACTACCAAGAAACAGAAAAAAGAATACTCAGATAAAAGATTAAGCTCATAGTTCCAAGGCAACGCTGTCACGAGCGCCGTTATCAGAAAGGTTTGTTGGTAGGTAAATTTACGTAGCAACAGAACATATAGCTCGCTAATAAACCAAATAAAGAACAGGTTCGAAATTAAAAAAAGGACAAGACCAGGCTTCCACTTCGTCGAAAGGGAAATTCCTCGATAAATCGTCATAAAGGGATTGCTTAAAGCCTTACGAAAGCTGTGACTGTAGCCATAAGCCTGCTCCTTCAGCTCAGGCCATTGTGAACGAGAAAGGAAACGTGAGCTGACTTCGGTCAGTACTTTATCTACGGTGATTTCAGCTTCAGAAGCTAGTGGGCCTTGAAGAACTGCCAAACAGGCGACTGCGAATAGAAGAAGGCGCTGCAGAAAAACCAACCCGAAGACTTTTGCCATGAAGGTATTTTAACCCAAGCCCCCCAGAAACACATTATAGGAGGGGCTAAACTTCACCGTTTAGCGCTTTAGCAAGAGTCAGCGCCACGAGGCTCGCCGTTTCCATGCGTAACCTTTGCGGCCCTAAGCTGAATGGCATCGCACCTGACTTTTCCACGGCGCTAATTTCCTGCTGACTCCAGCCGCCTTCAGGGCCGACGAGCACATCTAAAGCTGGCCCCACAGCCTGGGGAGTTTTTTGTTTTCTTTGGGTCTCGTTGCAAAAAAGCAGCCCCTTTTGGGAGTCGCGCTTTTCCAACCAGTTCATCAACCGCATGGGTTTATACAACCTTGGGAAAACATCTGCTTGGCACTGTTTACAAACTTCGGTAACAACGCGCTCCCAGCGAGTCACGTTCCAACTCTTTTCTCCAAGCGAGTGTTCGGTGATCAAAGGCTGAAAACCCGCAACTCCTACTTCTGTTGCGCGGTGGATCACGAAATCAAGCGCTGTTGCCTTGGGTAGACCAAACGCCAAAGTAATCTGCGACAACGGTTCCGCACTTCGTACCGATAGCACCTGCACCCGACTTCTTTTGCCATGTGCTTCAATTACCTGAGCATGAGCGGCCTTGCCTTTGCCGTTGAAAAGCTCGACTTCTGCCCCTTCGCGGAGCCGTACTACTTTGACTAAATGATGAGATTGTTCGGGCGAGAGAAGGTATTCTTTGCCCGATTGAAAATCTTCAGGGCTGAAAAAACGATGCATCGTCGGACTTTATCATGACTCGGTTACGCCCGGAGTTTTTTGCTTGGTAGAGCGCTTCATCTGCGTTTTCAATCAACTCACTGATATTGTCACCGTGTTCGGGAAATCCAGCTACGCCGATACTCACCGTCAGATAAGCCCTACCTTGCTTACCCTGAAACACGGCGTTCTCAACAGAAGCACGAAGGCGCTCGCAAATTTCTTTTCCCGCCACCAAATCGGTTTCCGGCATCATCAAACAAAATTCTTCGCCACCGTATCGACAAAAGACATCGGTCTTGCGGATCTTCCCCTTAATAGTGTGAGCCACTTTCTTGAGCGCTTCATCCCCAATGGGGTGACCTTCCATATCGTTAAACTGCTTGAAATGATCCACGTCGATCATCGCCACCGCCATCGGGTGCTCGTAGCGACGGGAGCGTTCAATTTCTTCCGTCATTTTTCCTGAAAAGACGCGGCGGTTGAAAATTTTGGTTAGGGGATCGGTAACCGCGAGCTCTTGCAACTTTTCATTCGCTTCTTGCAACTCCTGCGTGCGTATCTTGACCTGGGATTCAAGATCGGTGTTGAGCACTTGAAGCTCGCTGATGAGTGCTGCGTTTTGAGTGCGCAACTGATGGTACTCAACTGCTTGCTTTAACGTGGCCACCATTTCCTGGTTGTTCCAGGGTTTCACAACGTAGCGGTAAATTTCCGCACGATTGATCGCCTCGATCAGATCTTTGGATTCGGTAAATCCAGTAAGAATGATGCGTGTAATAAGTGGGCGCTTTTTGCAAACGCGATCCAAAAGTTCCACCCCAGTCATATCTGGCATTCGTTGGTCGGAAACAATGGCCGCAAAATCTTGTTTCTCAATTTCCGCGAGTGCTTTCGCAGGGGTTTCACACGCGGTGACTTGGAAAGAATCGCGTAAAGTGCGCTCAAGCGCCTTGAGGTTCTCTACCTCGTCATCGACCAACAAAATCCGTGGTTTTTGATCCATGTTGTGCTTTCCACAGGAGAAGAAGGGGGACAGCCCAGGTCGCCGCCCAGGAAGGCCGTTCTGGACAGAAACTAGCAGGGAGTCCCCCAAGCCCCTATCATGCAACTTCACACGCCATCCGTAAAGAGTTGGGCTGGGGCAGATCCGGCTGGGTTTAGGCAACCCGCACCGAATGATGACTTTTTACCGGTATTTGAGTAAAAATGAGAGGCGCAACAAGCCTTGTTTAACTCACCGCAGTATAGCCGAAAAGGAACGGTCATTCATTCTATGAAACAACGTTCTCGCCCTTTTATCGAAGTCGCCCTGGTTTCCCTGTTTTGCTTTTCCCCCCTATGCTTTTCTTCCGCCCAGGCCAAGGGACTGAATCAAGCACAACTCAAGAGCAAGATTGAGAGCATTATTCCGAGCCGAAAGTTCCCTGCCCTGGAAGCCAGCATCGTGATCGCCTCTTTGGAGAAAAACGAGATTATCTACTCCCAAAATGCTGACAAGCTCATGATTCCTGCCTCGGTGAACAAAGTGCTCACGGCGTTTACGGCGCTCAAGGTGCTCGGCCCCAGCGCGAGTTTTAAGACTCAAGTGTACGCAAACCAGCCCATTCGTGACGGCGTTCTAATGGGAGACATCTTTATCAAAGGCGGCGGTGATCCCAGTCTCGTTTCTGAACGCATGTGGATGATGGTCAACGATCTGATGCGCCTGGGAATCAAAAAAATTTCCGGAAATATTGTGGGCGATGCCACCTACTTTGACTCCGAAACGACTCCAAAAAGTCGGCCGGACTATTTAACAGACCAAGCCTACAACGCACCTGTTGGTGCTCTGTCCTTCAATTTCAATACTGCCACGATTTACGTCACTCCGGGCGCGGCAGCCAAAACTCCGCCAGCGGTTTATGTGGACCCGGAAAATTCCTACATTGACGTGGTCAATCAGGCGAGCACGGGCTCGTCTTCTAGCCGCGAATCTATTTCCGTAAGCCGCATTGAACACGTGAAGGGCGATTTAGGTGACACGGTTCTTTTGCGAGGGTCTATTCCTTCCGGCTCGAAGGAAATTCG
This sequence comes from Bdellovibrionota bacterium, assembly GCA_041751875.1. Lineage (GTDB taxonomy): Bacteria > Bdellovibrionota > FAC87 > UBA2466 > JACKAF01 > JBGSIC01. The sequence goes on along the minus strand of JBGSIC010000029.1, from coordinate 277,925 downwards.
TTTCTACCGCAATATCGTAAACCCCACGCTATACGCCGCTCACATGTTCAAAGAGTTTTTGAACCGACGCCAAGTCGAAGTCGGTGGAACCATCAAGGAAGGAGCCGTACCCTCCGGCGCGAAACTTCTTTTGGAGTTCGAATCGTTACCCATGTGGCACGTGGTCTGGGGCATGAACAAGTTCAGCAATAACTTCGTGGCCGATCAAATTGTAAAAAAATTGGGGGCAGAAAAATTTGGCCCACCGGGCACTTTGGACAAAGGAATCGCCACTATTCAGACGGAAATGGAAAAGCTGGGGATGACGAAAACGAGCTACACAATCGTCGACGGCAGTGGCTTGACGCGTAAATCTCGGATCTCCGCCCAAAACATCTATAGAGTGTTATACGCCGCATATAAGGATTTCAGCCTTTACCCCGAGTTTGTGGCCTCCCTCGGGGTAGCTGGTACCACCGGCACCATGCGTAGAAGATTCTTAAGCAGTAGTGCCGAAGATCTACTACGAGCGAAGACAGGCACGCTCGACGGCGTGGCTGCCCTAGCCGGCTACACGCCGACGATCGATGGCGAGATGCTAGCATTCGTCATCCTTCTAAATGATCCCGCCAAGAAGTACGGCAAGATGAGCAACTGGGTGGATCAGATCGCCTTAGCCGCACGCCAATTCGTGCGAAAATAGATTTCCTTCCTCCGGGGGCCGGTGAAAGCTTTCCTTTTTTTCTATCTATGGGTTTGCTCCACCTCGTGGGCCATTTTGCCGTTGCCCTACCCAACCGAACCCTTTGAGAGCAGTGAACCCGCCGCTCAAACCGAACGCGATCCACGTAGCGTACAAGGATTATCGGAACTCTATTCGGGAAGTCAGTTGCGCGAAATGGAACTTCCCCACTTTGAAAATCCAAGCAACACTCTCGGGTATATTGAAGGCACCACTTTCCGCGTACCGGTCGCGCTGCGTACGCGGGTGGATTTCTGGAAAAAAATTTATACCGAGTACAACAGTTCTCAAGCCGTTCTTCATGATGCCAAAGACATGAGCATGATTTATGGTGTGGTGGACCTAAGCCCCATTGAGTCCAACGCCAAGCTTTCAAAACGACAAAAGCGCCGGCAGATTAACCGCCTTCTGCGCGACGAGAAAAAACTGATCGTGCGTCAACTCCTGGAACTCGATAGCTACCGCGACAGACTAGCGAGTGTTCCCCTTTCTCTTTTTCCGTTATTCAAACTTTTTGAACGACATTACAGCGATGACAAATTCTTGAGAGCAGTCGCAAATATTCGCGCCCAGGTAGGTCAAAAAGATCGCATCGTTCAGGGTTTTCTTTACGGCGGCAGGTACTTCTCACAGATGATGGATATCTTTGAAGGTTACAACCTGCCCAAAGAACTCACCCGTATGACACTCGTCGAATCGGGTTTCGATCTCAACGCCGTTTCTAAAGTAGGGGCGTCAGGCGTGTGGCAGTTCATGCGCAGCACAGGAAAACGTTTTTTGCGCATTGACCGCGCTGTCGATGAAAGAAATGATCCCATTTTAGCCACCCAAGCTGCCGCTCAGCTATTGAGGAAGAACTATGATCGCTTGCAAAGTTGGCCTCTAGCCATCACCGCTTACAACCACGGGCGAGAGGGTATGGCACGGGCGGTAACTTCTCTTGAGAGCACCGACATCGCGGTCATTATCGATCAGTATCGATCGAAAACCTTTGGTTTTGCTTCTTCCAATTTCTACCCTTCTTTCCTAGCCATCATTGAGATTGAACGCGATTACCGCAAATACTTTGGAAAACTCTTGGTGGATTCGCCGGTAAACATGAAGCGGCTTTCGCTGAACGAACCCATGTCGCTTAAAGAACTCTCGGCTTCTTGTCAGATCAAACCCGCTGAAATGGGCCAGTATAATCGCGCACTCACCAACTGGGTGGTGTCCGGACGGGCTAAAATCCCCACGGATTACCAACCACGAGTACCCGCAGAAAGCGTGGAAACTTGCCTCAAGGGGCTCGGAAGTAAGGCTAGCCTCGTCGACCCCGCTTCGACGTAAATCAAATAAATTCAAATTCTTAGGCCCCTAGCAACGCCTAGAGGCATGCATAGTGGAACTGCAAGGCGAAACCGTGTATACCGGGCCCCCATGAAGTTTTTGTGTTCCATAGCGCTCGGCCTTTTTTGCATGTCAGAGATTCATGCATTCAGGATACCTGGGCACTGCCTCAGCAATATCCTCGCGAAAAGCATTTCAACCGACACTTCATTGATGAAGTTAAAACTAGGAACGGAGTTTGTTTTTGAGTTCAGCGAACCGTTCGACCCGGATTGGTATTTTTCCGAAGGAACTCAGTTTGATTTAAATCCGATAAAATCCTACGAAACCTTCGCTAAACTTAATGGTGCCTTCCATACCTATGATGAAGTAGTCGCGAATACACGTTATCGGTTTCGGCTCACAGAAGTAACCTTTATGGTGACGTTTCTCAATCTTGCGCACTATCAACCAGGCGAAGACCCGGACAGACTTGAGTGCACGTACCAAGAAAACCATACCGAGATTTCAGAGGGGTGGCACCTTTCTTCAAAACAGGAAGAGTCTGAGAAGTGGCGCGGAGAAGACCCGTTGCTTCAGGTATCAGTCCTCCTTCAAGGTGATGTCATTTTGCCGGATGGCCAAGTTACCTGGGGCGATATATGGGTAGACGCTATAAAGCCCGTCCACAATCTTGAAATCGAACCCACCGACTGTAAACCTGGCTTCAATCCCACTGTCCAAGATCTGCTAAATATATTTGGTAAAAACATTTCCCTACCCTTCTTAAACGATACCCCCTAGTGCGATGCGCAAGCGCCCTGTTTGGCTTTCTTTCGTTTCGACACTTTTCAGACCTTAGGCCTGCTGATAAATTGGCGTATCATTAGCATTCCGCTCCACAGCCTTAGGTGAATCATGTTCGAAACGGGCCTAGACGTATTTCTGAAAAAAGAGCACCGCCGATTTAGAAAAATGCGCTTAGGAGTCTTGTGCAATCAAGCTTCGGTGGATGGCCAGTTTCGGCACGTTAGTCATCTACTGACCGACAAAAAACTGCGCCTTAACATCACCTGCTTCTTGGGTCCCCAGCACGGCATCCGCGGCGAGAAACAAGACAACATGGTGGAGAGCCAAGACTTTATCGATCCGCTCACCCGCCTTCCGGTTTTTAGTCTTTATAGTCACACCCGTGTCCCAGGAGATGAAATTCTCTCGCGCTTCGACGCCCTCGTGGTGGACCTGCAAGATGTCGGCACTCGCATTTATACTTTCATCTACACCCTGGCCAACTGCATGCGTGCCGCTAAGGCGGGCGGGAAAAAAATTATTGTTCTCGATCGTCCTAACCCGATAAACGGCGTCGATACGGAAGGCAATATTCTAGAAGAGGAATTTACTTCGTTTGTGGGTCAATTTCCCATGCCTGTCCGTCATGGCATGACGATTGGAGAACTTGCGCTTTTATTCAATGAGCATTTTGAGATTGGGTGTGATCTCGAAGTCATAAAAATGCGCCAGTGGAAGCGCGCAGGTTATTGGGAGGACACTAAGCGCGCCTGGGTACCGCCCTCGCCTAATGTTCCCACCGTGAACTCCGTCGTTGTGTTTCCTGGATCGGTTCTCTTCGAGGGAACCAATGTATCGGAAGGTCGCGGCACCACGACGCCCTTTGAGTGGATAGGCGCTCCTTTTATCAAACCTGATGAACTTGCCGCCGCGATGAACAAACTCAAGCTCAAAGGCGTTTACTTTCGCCCCGTCTATTTTCAACCCACGTATCAGAAGTGGAAAGATGAAGTGTGCGGCGGTGTGTTCATTCACGTTTTAGATCGCCAGAAGTTTCGGCCCTTCGAAGCGGGCGTGCATCTTCTGTGCAAGATTGCAAAGCTCTATCCAAAAGGTTTTCACTGGAAGTATCCGCCTTATGAATACGAATACGAACGCATGCCCATTGATCTCATTGCCGGCACTTCCAACCTGCGCGAAACCATTGATCTGAAACCCCACCCGACCTCGTTTCTCACGGAATCCAGAAAGCCTCTTTCGGATTTCATGAAGATTCGAAAAGACTACCTCCTCTACGGAAAAGCCTAGAACCCAGGCACGATACATTGCGTCAACGTAACAACTGATCCCACAATTGCCGCGATCCGCCCCCTTCTCTTCAAGTCCGGTCTCCAATCCTTCGAAAAGATAAGAGTACGCAAACTGAAGAGGAAACCATGAAAAAATTCGGTTGGATCTTGCTACTCACCAGTCAATTCGCCCTAGCGCAAGCACGCGACATCTATACTAACGATGACGAGACAAGACGTCCCGCCGTGAACGAAGAATTTGATATGGCTCTTGAACTAAAAGGGTGCACCGGCTACCTCATTGCTCCTAACGTGGGAGCTAGTGCGGCCCATTGCCGAGGCATTCCCACCTCCTTGCGAAGTGGTGTCGCGCTAAAGTACGGACAGGCCTTCGATGGAAAAATTGGAAAAACATTGGAAGTAAACAACACCTACGACTATTGGATTTTTGAAATTAAATGGAATAGCGGCTTCGTGCCGCAGGGAATGCAGCTCGTACCCAGCATTCAAACACGTGTCGATGAGCTTGCCGTAGGCGACAACGCCACGGCTGATAAGGTCTACACCGTAGGTTTCCCTGTCGATAAAGGAAATACGGATCTCTACTACGCTTGGGGCTACGTTAAGTCGGATGGTTCCAGTGGGGACATGACCAACAACATCGGCCTTATCAACGGAAATTCAGGCGGCGGACTCTTTCGCGAAATGGACAACATGCTCGTAAGCTCTGTTAGTCGGGGTCCCCATGCTTTTGGGCAACCAGGTTGGGACAACAACGACTGGAACGATTCCAAAGCTTGGAACACCGGACCGGCGATGTGGAAAGTTTACCGGGTAAGCACAGAGCTACAGGCCATTTTTCCCAATGGTCAGAACCGCCACCGCAGCGGAACCTGGCAGCTTGAAGAGCATAGCTTGAGCCACCAAGTCTTTTCGCTCTTTCAATAAACTGTTCGAAACTTTTTCATGCGGGTTCAGATTCGTACCGTGGCTCCCAGTACGAGGTAGTGAATCCAAGCGAAGGTGGAGACGGTATCATTTTCTGCACCCCCTTCGACAGTGCGGTAACCCAACTGGAGATCGCATGTCGGTGACGCCTGCCAGCCGGCTTGTAAAGTCGCATCGAACGCCCTGCCCTGAGGGGCCGCTAAACCGTCAATATCAAAAAGTAGAAACCATTCCTTAGCGACTTGATACCGAGCCGCAAAATGCAGTAGTGGCACAAAACCGACATCACTACGGTTCGCGCTAGTGCTCCCTTGTGAAAGCGCAATATTGGCATCGCGAATTTTTCCCGTAAAACCTATGTGTAGTTTCCATACCTCGCCGCGGTAAAACAAGTAACGGTAAGTCAGGCGGTAGGAGTTAAACTTGTACGTTGCGGTTAGGGGAACGTTTGCTGCGAACGTCTGGCCGGCAAAAGTGATATTCTGCGCGTACGCACCCGAAGCCGTAATACTTAAGGGCGCCACCAGCAACCGCAAGCCATGTCGCTCGTTCCAATCATAACTCGCATAAAGGCGGCCTCGAAAAAAAGGCCCCGACTTAACATCCGCGATACTAAACGGCGTTCCCCCGCTAGACGGAATGCGTACATCGTTGCGGGACTGCCAAACCGGGCCTAACTCTAGCCCTAAGGAGAAGTTTGCCTCTACGGGAACCGCAAGCATAAGGGCCAGACTGACCAACCAAATTCTTAACTTCATTGGCCTATTATTAGGCTACTTCCGCCCGATGAAAAGCCTCACATTAGTTGCTGGGAATCTTTGGAACTGGCCCTTCCTTATTATGTCCGATTTGACAACCGGCTCCCCTTTCGGTGTGTTGAGCCTCACGGGAGGAACGTATGCTGGGGGTTCGCACTAGTTATCCGCTCACTGAACCAAAAAGCGCGGCTTATCAAAGTTTAGTTTCTCGGTGCCAGTCTGATCTGGCCCGCTGTGGGGCATGCGAACTCGAAGGTTTTATCTCTGAAGAAACCCTGGGTGACTACATTGGCGAGGCCCAATCCTTAAGCGAAAAAGCGCACTTCAATCGACTAACCGGCAACGCATACTTGACTGAACCCGCACCGAACTTGCCGGCCGACCATGTGGAAAGACTAACCGAGACCACGCGTCTGGGGGCGGTAGCTTACGATGACTTCCCAGAGAACTCACTCATCAGACGCCTGTACGAGTGGGATCCCCTCATGCATTTTTCACGTGATGTGCTGGGCCTAAACGAAATTTACCGCTATGCCGATCCTATGGGCGCTCTTAATCTTGCTGTGATGGAGAACGCAGATTATTTACGTTGGCACTTCGATCAAACTGATTTCGTGGTTTCACTCGCAATAAGGAAGGCGAACTCCGGCGGAGACTTTGAGTTTGTTCCACGCCTGCGCTCGGATGAGTCGCCAAATTATGAGAAAGTACGGGCTGTTCTTTCCGGAAGTCGCGAAGGAGTCATGCGACTGGAAAACCGTCCCGGCAGTCTTCTCATTTTTCAAGGAAGGCACACTCTTCACAGGGTGACGCCCATTGCAGGCGATACCACTCGACTGATTGTTCTTTTCGGATTTGATAAGCGTCCCGATACACAAAGTAGCCCCTACCTGCGACAAATTCGCTATGGCAGGGCCGAGCCCAGGAGACGAACTTGAATACAAATCCACGCCTCGATTGGGCTTTTGATTGGCTAAAGGGCGAAAAGCGTCTTTATATTGGCGGTGAATGGGTGCAGGCCTCCCAGCGGGCTACCTTTGTCAGCACCAATCCAGCAAACCAAAACTCTCTCGCCACACTTTCTGAAGCCAGCCGCTCGGATATCGATAGTGCCGTATCTCAAGCTCGTTCCGCTTTTCGAGGTTCCTGGCCGAAGCAAGATCGTCGGGAGCGCGCTCGAATTCTACGAAAAATCGGCGAGTTAGTTCGAACGCACAAAGAGGAGCTTGCTACCTTAGAGGCACTCGATAACGGGAAAACCTACCGAGAAGCTCTTTACGATGATCTCCCCGATAGTGCGGATGTATTTGATTATTACGCGGGCTGGACGGACAAGCTCTACGGAGAAAGTTGTCCTGTTGAAGACGGGTTTGTAAACTTCACGCAACATGAGCCATTGGGAGTCTGCGCTCTTATCGTTCCTTGGAATTTTCCTTTACTCTTAGCCGCATGGAAAATAGCGCCCGCTTTAGCCATGGGTAACACAGTGGTGATAAAACCCTCTCCGTTCACCTCCCTGTCTTTGGTGCGTTTGGCGCAGCTAATTGATGGCAGCAAGTTGCTCCCCCCTGGGGTTTTTAATCTCGTCCTAGGCGGCGTGGAAGCGGGAGAGGCGTTGAGCTCCCATCCCGATATCGACAAGATTTCTTTTACTGGCAGTACAGCGATTGGGGCGCAGATCGTACAAGCCTCGGGCCGCTCCAATCTCAAGTCGGTCAGTCTAGAACTCGGTGGTAAAGCTCCCAATATTATCTTCGACGATGTGAAAGACTTGCCTGCAGTTATCGATCGCTCGTTCAACTTGATGTTCTCCCAAAAAGGGGAAAAGTGCACAGAGCCCACCCGCTTTTTCCTTCATGAAAAAATTTATGATCAGTTTTCCGCAGGCCTGATAGAAAAAGCCAAAGCAGCAATCTGCGGGGATCCGTTTGACCCCGTAACCACCCAAGGCGCTCAATGCCACAAAGCTCATTTCGAAAAAATTCTCGCTTACATTGAGATTGGAAAAAAAGAAGGGGCTCAGCTCTTGGTGGGAGGCAACCGCGATAGTGCCTCCGGCAATGAAAAGGGCTTTTTTGTGCGTCCTACCATATTTGGAAATGTGCAGAACAAAATGCAAATTGCCCGCGACGAAATTTTCGGGCCCGTCTTGTGCTTGCTCAAGTTCTCAGATGAAGAGCAAGTCATCGCTGAAGCCAACGACACGCCCTACGGTCTTGCCGCCGGCGTGTACTCTGACGACGCTAAACGAGCCATGCGCGTGGCTCAAAAACTCGATGCCGGCATGGTTTTTGTGAACCACTACGGCTGCTATCATTTTTCAAGTCCCTTTGGAGGCATTAAACAAAGTGGTTGGGGACACGAGATGGCCCGCCATTCACTCGAGTCCTACACCAGACTGAAATCGATCTGGGTGAAATATTGAAACTGAAAGGTTCGGTGTTTTTCCCGCCCTTCTTGTGTTGTTTGGGTAGCCTTCTGGCGTATTGGGTTTGGGGTAACGGCTATCTTTCCGCTCTAACAACCCTTAAAACTAGCCTGCTATCCACTTTCGCGAGTGGCTTCGCGGTGGTTGCGCTCCTTTGCGTGGTGGCATGCGCCTTAGTCTTTATCAGCCCAATCGGATCAGTGCGTTTGGGAGGAGCAGGCGCCAAACCGCTTCTCAAACCTTTTTCTTGGTTTGCCGTCACGGCGTGCACCACGGTAGCAGTGGGGATTTTATTCTGGGCCTGTGCGGAGCCCATTTACCACTACCATAGTCCGCCGGAGTCGCTCGGCATATCGCCCGCCAGTAAAGAAGCCACGCGCTTTTCCCTATCCGCGCTATTTCTCCATTGGACCATCATCCCTTACGCCATCTACACGTTACCGGCGGTTTTGTTCGCGTTTGCTTATTACAATCTTGGTCAACCCTTTAGTCTCACCAGCTGCTTGCGCCCGCTCACCAACAGGGAAATCCCCCTTTGGTTGAAGGATTTTATAGATTCCATCAGTCTGTTTGCTCTGGTTGCCGGTATGTCCGCATCGCTGGCAACGGGCATTCTCACTTTAGGAGGTGGGATTTCGAACGTTTTTGGATTTGAAAATGGCCTTAATCTTTGGACATGGATCACTCTTTCAATTGTAGGTTGTTTTGTTGCTTCTTCCATATCGGGACTACACAAAGGAATTCGATTTCTATCGAAGCTCAACATCAGACTGTTTTTTGCTTTGGCACTCTTTGTTTTTCTTTTTGGTCCCACGCTTCAAATCCTCCAGTCAGCCAGCCTGGGCGCAACGGAATTTACTCGAAATTTCTTCTCGCACGCGCTCTTCTCTCACCTGAATCCAAACGATCCGTGGCCGCGCGACTGGACCGTATTTTACTGGGCCAACTGGATGGCGTGGGCACCGATCACCGCGCTTTTTCTAGGGCGCATTGGGTACGGCTACACCGTTCGGCAGTTTATTGGGATGAACCTTTTTGCCCCAGCTCTTTTTTGCGCAGCTTGGATGGCGATATTTGGCGGCACAGCTTTGTTTTTTGAAAATGAAACGACACTCAGCCTGGGTACGATCTTAAAAACCCAAGGTCCGGACGGAGTTATTTTCGCTATTTTCTCCGAGCTTCCTTTTTCACGGGTGGTCATCCCTTTGTTTATCTGTTCGGTATTTTTGTCTTATGTCACCGCGGCGGATTCTAACACTACGGCCATGGCTTCCATAAGCTCGCACGGAATTTGCCCCGAAGCGCCGGAACCCTCCTTTATATTGAAGTGCGTTTGGGGAATCGTCATCGGTGGTCTTGCGCTTACGATGGTGGGTTTTTCGGGCATCGAGGGAGTTAAGACTCTTTCCGTGTTGGGCGGGCTGCCCGTTCTATTCTTTGAGGCTTTTCTCCTTTTTAGTGCGCTTGGACTGTGTGTACTCGGCTACCGAGGTTGGGAAACTGCCAGTGAAAGTTAAAGACCTCATCTCGGCGCCAGGCTTTGGATCCTATTTCTACGAAGATATCCAAGCTCTGCAATCTGCTTCCCTTCCCCCTTCGCGAAGATACCGCACCCCCGCAAAGCACGCTGAAATGCAGTTTGTGCGTGAACCGGCCGAAGTGCTTTCACTCGGCTTAGTGCTGGAAGATGGGTTTGTCGCTTGGGGCGATTGCGTGGGAGTTTCTTACGGCGGTAAATCTGGACGGGATCCTCTTCTGCGTGCGGAAAAAATCGGCCATTGGGTAAATGACGAACTCAAGCCTCTTTTGGTGGGGCACGAAGTGCCCCCAATAAATTACAAAGGAAACTTTCCCAAAGCGGTTGCTTACGGCCTAAGCCAAGCGCTCTTGCGCGCTCATGCTCATGCCCAAGCGAAGCTCCCCGTTTCCATTTTATGCGCGCACTGGAACTTACCCCTCCCCACTGAAGCCGTCTTATTGCACGGATCGTGCGGCGAAGACCGGAACGCGAATGTTGATAAGCTCCTATCTTTTGGAATCGGATCTTTGCCCGCCAGCCAAGGCGACGATATCGCGTGTTTCCCAGGGACTCGGGGTGAAAACCTCATCGCGTATTTGGGCTGGCTCAAAGAGCGCGTGCGTTATTTTGGAGGTGAGACCTACAAGCCTACTTTTCATTTTGATCTTCATGGAGCTTTGGGGAAAATTTTTCCGGACAGCCAATCCGCGCTCGAAGACTACCTAGGCAATTTGTATCAGGCCGCGCTACCTTATCGCTTGCGACTTGAAAGCCCCATCATCGAAGTTTCGCGAACGGAGCAGGTCCTCGCCTACGAACGGCTCAAGAAAACGGGAATTCCCATTGAGTGGGTAGTCGATGAGTGGGCTAACACTTTGGACGATATCCGCGCGTTTGTCGGGTGTGCGGACATGATTCATATCAAAATGCCTGATATGGGGTCGCTCACGGAAAGTATGGAAGCGGTGCGCTTGTGCCAATCGCACAACGTGCAAAGTCTTCTTGGAGGCAGTTGCATTGAGACGGTGGGCTCGAGTGAACTCTCGGTTCACGTGGCTCTGGCAAGCCGGCCCGATTTACTTCTCATCAAACCGGGAATGGGCATCAGCGAAGGTTTCTCCATCATAAGCCTAGAAATGCAGCGGGTCTTAGCGAACCTGAGAAACTCTGCCTCTAGACAGCCAAACGCTCTTCGCTGAGTTCTGGCATCTTGGAGACAACGGGAGAGCGCGCGAAAGACAACGCAACCCCACAGGCGAGAATCAAAAGAATTCCCAACGTCCCTTTGAGGTCAGGCATCCTGCCGAAAAAGACGACGTCACCGATAACAACCAACGCGGGGGTGAGGTTACTAAGCGCAGCAACCTTGCCCGCGGGTCCTCGCTGAAAACTCAAACAAGCAAAGTAGAGTCCGAGGGCAGCACTTCCCCCGGTTAGCGCAAGTATCCCCCAAGTTGTGCCAGCCGTTGGCCAGTTTGTCCCGTTGTGAAGGATCAAATAGGTATGGGCCACAGTAGAACACACGCACCAAGAAAGGAGGATCGCCTTCGGAGAAGCCTTCGGAACTTTCGCTAAACTCAGATAGCCCACCGCGGCGGCTAAGCCTGATAGCAGGGCGACCCCTTTGCCTCCGTCCCATTCAGAACCAATTTTGGGATCTAAAACGAAATACAAGCCCAAAAGTGAACCACCGATGCACAGCCAAACGGAACGCGTCTGACGTTGCAGTAGCACCCAGGGAGCGGCCAGAGCGATCGCCGGGCTTTGGACAGCTTGAAGGAAAGTGGCAGGCCCTGCTCCCAACCGAGCGACCGAAGCAAAGTAAGTTGTCACACAGATGGCTCCGGAAACACCCCACACAGCTAGCCAAAAAAACTCTCGCCGATCCGGTCGAACTTGCGAAGACGCAAAAAGCGAAAGAAGAAACCAATTCATTAAAACGCGTACTGCACTTACCGACAGAAAGCCCAACTGGGGCTCTCGCTGGTGGGCCGCGTAAGCTCCCAACCCCATGACCGCATACAACGTACCGGACAGCAACATGCAGTGTATTCCGGAAAGATTTTTCATGTTTTTCAACCGTGCGGAGAAACCAAAGAAAGACTTGTAGGAATCTTTAAACTATATCCCTCTATCGCGGTGCCCAGAAACAAATTGTCACCTTTAGCATCGCGCACGTAGCCGTGGCTTTGGTAAAGGCGAGCTAATCCGTTAGCGCCCTTTGTTACGTGCAAACTTATTGTCGCGGCCTTCCAACTCGCTGCGATCGAGCGAGCGTGTTCCAGCATAAGCCCAGAAAAGCCCAAACCGTGAAACTCCGCGTGAACGGCAAGACAGCGTAAAAGAAGAGAATCAGCAATCCAATGATCGGCGGTGGGAAACTTGAGTAAAGAATAGCTTCCAATGATCCGATATCCCAGTTCTAAAACCCAGACACCACCAGCGTGGCGACGAGCGCTAACGTCTCGAAGATCTTCGCGCCTAGCCTGAGACAAAACAAGCCCATCCATTTTTTCATAGTTTGTTTGGCCAAAGCTCTCCACCAACAGATCGCCTACCGGGCTATCATCTGACGGAGTAGCCTCTCTCAAGGAAATATAATTAGCGATATCCCTTTTGTTTAGACCAACCGCGCTCGACGACATACTGCGTTCCTTTCTCGATTTTTGAGCACACGTATCCCCTTAAGGAAGGTGCTAGATTTTTTTGTTCTAATTAAGGCCGGGCCTTCGAAAAACTAGACGACGGCGACTCTTTTACTTCAGTTGTTGTCGGTTAGAATAGACTCCGACAGTAGTGAGTCAATTAAAGGCAATAACAATTTATTCTTAAGCGGGAGAAGCAATCTGGATATGAAAAGTCAGTGCGGGACGGCGCATGTTTTCTTTTGCTTCAGCAGTCACTTTATGAAGGATCACTGCACAAACAAAAAGTTTTTACATTCTTTAAAAATCAGTCGCCAAAGTTCCCCATCACGCGTGATGTTTCGAGGCTATACAATTTAACCGCGTGTAGGAAAACTATTCGTATTCTGCAAGTATGGGCATACCCCCTGTCGCCTTCTGAGTCCCCCGAATCACTCAAGTAACGCCTTCTCACTACGCGGAACACTCCTTGCAAAACCCCTAGAGATAATTAAGCGCTAGGGTGGGATTGCATGAGAAACACGTTCATTTTTTTAGGCTTGGTGTTGCTTTGTTTTGCTTCGACCGGTGAGGCAAAGCACGGTCGTTCGGGCAGTACGCGTCCCGCAATGGTTTATGGACTTTCCGATTACCTGGGTACCCAATACAAGCTCGATGAAATGGCCGAACAAAAGATCCGTGAAAGCGGTGCTACCGACGAAGAGATCGCCATGATCAACGCCGTTCGGGAACGCCGTAGAGGACCTATCGGAGCAGGCTACAACGCGGCTCTCTGCAAAATCGCACGCAAGTACGCTCAAGAGCAGGCAAACAACGGTGGGCAAAACGCACACGGAGGTTACGACGCGCGTTTTAACGAAGCCGTAAGAACGGTATCGGGAATTCGCGGGCTCGCGGAAATTACCGCCCAAACGGATGAAGTTTTTAACAGAAATTCTGAAACTACTATTGAAATGCATGCGGCCGAGTGTGTTCGGAAGTGGAGAGGCAGCAGCGGGCACGACTCCGAGGTAAATGGGAAAGATAACCGAACTTTTTGCTACACAATGGTGAAAATGAACTATGTCAGCATGGGTAGAGGACAGCCCTATGTTTGCGTTGGTCTTTTTGGGAAGTAGGAGAACGAAATGAAATTTTTTATTACTGCTATTTTGCTTTTGGGCTCGGTCGGCATTTCGCTAGCCGAACCGCATCACTACACCTCCAGTGCAAGGATTAAGTCGGGACGCCAAACTCTTCCCAACACATTAAATCTCACGGGAAACCCGGGGGACATCGCTCAGATGGAAGCGCTGATACAAACCCCGAAGTACGTGGCTTTTATTAATGAGAGAATCAAGAATGCTGCTCAGAAGATCAATGTTCCGGCCGCACGCGCGAAATTTGAGAATATGAGCTTTCCCGAACTTTATGCGTTTTGGACCGAAAGTTTCCCGATGTCGGCTACGGAGTTGGCGCAGGTACTCAGCACTTTGGAAGTTGAGGGCGCGAGCGCATTTGGCGAAAGACACCCCTATCTTTGCCAACTTAATACCAAGTACGCCGGCGAGCGTGCCGAGGGACACGCTACTTTGTCGGTTACTCATCAGCTGGTCTGGAACAAGTACATGAACTTTCGGCACGAGTTTCGAAAACCCGGTGACGTGCCCAAGCACCACGAAAATGAAGCAGTCACGCGTCGGGCCGGTAGCGATTTGATGACTCAGGGGCGGGAATGTATGCGGATGTATCGCCACAGTGATGGCCACTGGGCGCAGCAACAAAATTTCCATGCCTTGGCCTGCCACGATATGAAGCCTCACAACGGCTACAAATGCGTGAGCAAGTTCGTAAACTGGGGCCCCTCTAATTCAAACTGGGAATAATCAGTCACTCAAAATAGTGCCATATGTTGCCATATAGTAGCGTCGGGATGTGCGATGGGATTGCTTCGTCCCGCCACGCTTCGCTTGCGGTTCCTCGCAATGACGGGGAGTTTGAGCGCAGCGAGGGACCGATTCACGATATAAATGGTGCTCGGAGGGAGAATCGAACTCCCACAGGTTTCCCTATACGATTCTGAGTCGTACGCGTCTACCAATTCCGCCATCCGAGCGTATAAAAAGCGGCACTAAATACTTAACGGCTCACCCCTAAGTTGTCTATTATTTCGCCTCAATGGCGAAGCAAACTCCAAAGTCTGGTCTCTTTATTAGTTTTGAAGGCGGAGAGGGATCCGGCAAAAGCTCTCAGATCCGTCACCTCAAGAAATGGGCGAAACGGCAGGGTCGACCCGTTGTCGTGACCCGCGAGCCCGGCGGCAAAAGCAGCGTTGGAAAAGAAATCCGCAAGCTTCTTTTAAAACCAAAATTTAGTGCCATGGCGGATCGCTGCGAACTTCTTCTGTATGAGGCTGACCGCGCCCAGAATGTGGAAGAAATCGTTTTACCTGCCCTAAAAAAAGGAGCGGTGGTGATTTGTGATAGACACGCGGACTCCACCACGGTTTATCAAGGCATGTGCCGAGGCCAAGGACTAAAAAATACGACGTGGTTGAACGCCTACGCCACGGGCGGCCTGCTTCCCGATCTCGTTTTTGTGCTCGATGTCCCCATTGAAGTGGGACTCACACGTATTCGCAAACGAAGCGCGCTGGATCGCATGGAAGCGGAGAAGAAAACCTTTCATGAAAAAGTGCGCCGAGGGTTTTTGAAACTAGCCCGATCCAATCCTCGTCGCTACCAAGTGATTGACGGAACTCAACCTGAAAAAGCCATTGCTCTGGAAATCCAACAAGCTGTGGAAAAGCGCCTGCGGGGTAAGAAGTGAAGAATCAAAAAGGCGCCCTAGGTGTAGAAGGTTATCTAAAATCTCAGAAAAAATTGCAGTCTTATCTGGAAGGACAACGGGTCCATTCGTCTATCCTTGTAGTGGGGCCACAAGAAGAATCCCGTTTTGAAATCGCCAAGAAGATGGCGCTCTGGATCTTAGCAAAAAAGAAAGGCATCAACCCGCAAGAAGAATCCACCCTTTCACGACGTATTGAAAAGGGACTTCATCCGGATGTTTTTCTCTATCAAGAGCCTGAAGAAACCTCGATCAAAATTGAAGTCATCCGCGAGCTCTGCACGCAAATGGAATATTCTCCTTTGGAGGGAGGCGCGAAAGTTTGTATCGTAGATGATTGTCAGCGTCTTACCGAGAGCGCGGCAAACGCCATCTTAAAATCTTTGGAAGAACCGGGGCCAGATCGTTACTATCTTCTATTGACCGCCCAGCCCTCCTCTCTCTTACCCACGCTTATTTCGCGCTGTGTGAGCTTTCAGCTCTGGCCCGACTCGCACACGGAAATCACCGACTCAGCCGCAGCGGAGTTTGATAGCGCACTGACTGAGTTTCAAAAAACGCGGAACACTATGGCTGTGCAGTCTCTACTCAAAGAAAAGGAATCGGCTCATCAGTTTTTACTCCATTTACAAACGCGTTCTTATCGCGAAATGCGTAATTTTAGCGCCGCCGATGACGATGCTTTGTACGGCAGTCTCAGAGCCTTTGAAGCGTGTTTGGAGACTGAGGCTCAATTGCGTTCCAATGCGAACTACGGTTTAATGCTCGAAAATCTTCTCATTCAGCATTTTGGCGGGGAAAGGCATCTTTGAGCTCCAACAAGGTACTAGTTACAGCAGGACTCCCCTATTCCAACGGCCGCCTGCATGTCGGGCACATCGCGGGCGCCTACCTTCCCGCTGATATCTACGTTCGCTACCTGCGTCTCATTGGAAAAGAGGTTTCCTTCGTATGTGGATCGGATGACCACGGCGTAGCCATTTTGTTGTCCGCGCAAAAGGAAGGTAAAACTCCCGGTGAAGTCGCGCACTTCTACCACGACAAACAGCTCAAAGCGTTCGAGGGTCTGAACATTCATTTTGATGTCTATGGCTCAACGAGCCGCACCCCGTATCATGAGAAGATGAGTCAGGACTTTTTTCTCACCCTTCATAAGAAGGATTACTTTGAGAAGAAATCCACGAAGCAGTACTTCGATACGGAAAAAGGCGTTTTTCTTCCCGATCGCTTTGTTAAAGGAACCTGCGGCCACTGCGGGACGAAGGAACAAAACGGCGACCAATGTGAAAATTGTGGCCGTGTCTTAGATGTCAGCACACTAAAAGACGCAATGAGCGTTCTGTCAGGGAAACCCGCAACCGTGCGCGAAACCGTGCATTGGTTTTTGGACTTAAGTCAGTTTAAAGATACCGTCGCAGGTTGGCTCAAAAGCGCCAACATGCGCGAGACCACGCGCAACTACGTGCAAAGTCTTTTGGATCAAGGACTAGTGACTCGCTCGATGACTCGCGATATTCCTTGGGGAATTCCCGTACCGCTACAAGATCCGGATGCCAAAGACAAAGTTCTCTACGTCTGGTTCGATGCTCCCATCGGCTATATTTCCAACACGCTCCAGCTCTGCCAGGAACGAAACGGCGACGCGCAGTTATATAAGGATTGGTGGAAGAGCCCCGATACAGAGATTGTCCATTTTATTGGTGAAGACAACACCATCTTCCACTGTGTGATCTGGATTGCCATGCTCGCCGCCGAAGGTAGTTACCAGCTTCCCAGCGCGGTTGTGGTGAACCAGTTTCTCAACATTCAGTTTCCCGATAAGGAAGCAGAAAAAATATCTAAGTCTCGTGGTACCGCCGTATGGATTGAGGACTACCTAAACGAGGGTGGAAATCCCGACGTGCTCAGATACTACCTCACCACCATCGCTCCCGAGCGAGCACGCACCGTCTACAAGCCTGAAGATTTGTTGCAAAGAAACAATACCGACCTGGCTAATACCCTGGGCAACTTCGTCAACCGTGTCGTTTCTTTCACTCACAAGTACGTGGGGCCGCTTGTCCCCGAAATAGATGCTTCGAAAGTATCCGCTGTCGATAAAGAGCTCATTTCGAAAATGCATCAGGCTCACAAGGAAGTTTCGGAACGTTTGAATGTGTATGAGTTTAAGGGAGCACTCGAGCGCCTCTTGGAATTTGCGCGTGACTGCAACAAATATGTAGATGAAAAAGCTCCATGGGTTTCGCGTAAAACGGACATGGAAGCAACCAAGGTCACGCTCGCTTATGGGCTGAAGGCAATTCACTTTTTTGCTATCACATTGAGCCCCTTTCTCCCGGCGACTGCAGAAAAACTGCAAAAACAACTTCAGCTGGACAAAGCAAAGCTAAACTGGGAGTCCGCCTTAACGCCTGGAGCCGGGGGAAGCCCTATTGGGGAGCCCGAGATTCTTTTCGCAAAGATGGAGCCTTAGATGACTCTGTTCGACAGCCACGCGCACCTTTCTATGCTTGATGGCCAAGTCATGGGAGATTTCGTCGCTCGCGCACGCGCGGTTTCTGTGGATCGCATGGTCACTGTTTCCACGGATCCTGAGAACTGGGAGAAAAACCAAAAGTTCGCCGAGTCCGATCCTCACATTTACTATTCTCTTGGTCTGCATCCACACGAAGCCAAGGACTGGCCCACCTGTAAAGACACTCTTGAGAAACTCTTTCCCAATAGTACAGTGCCGAACAAATGCGTGGCGATTGGGGAAATTGGTCTCGACTATCACTACAACCATTCCACTCCCGAGCAACAGAAGAAAGCGCTCGAAGAGCAACTCCTTCTTGCCAAGAAAGTGGGATTGCCAGTCATCATTCACTGCCGGGATGCTTTTGACGATTTTTTTGCGTGCCTAGAAAAAGTGGGCGGACTCGCGCATGGTGGAGTCATGCACTGCTTTACCGGCACCACGGCGGAAGCCCACGCTTCTTTGAAGCGAGGCTTTTACATCTCTTTTTCAGGCATTGTGACTTTCAAAAAGTCACAGCCTCTTCGCGATACCGCGAAAGAAGTGCCTTTGGATCGCCTTCTTATCGAAACCGATTGTCCCTTCCTGACCCCGGATCCGCACCGCGGAAAAACGAATGAACCTTTTTATTTGCCTTTCACGGCGGAAACATTAGCCTTAACTAAAGGGATATCCACCGAAGCCATTGCGGAAGCCACCACCGCCAACGCACTGCGCCTGTTTCGCTTATGAAAAAAGTTCTCATTGTCGGGGCTTCTAGCTGTCTCGGATCCAATCTCGCGCGTTACCTGCGTGAACATTACTCCGTGTACGGAACTTGGGCCTTTCATCCCATCCGTGTAGAAGAAGTGCGCGGTTTTAGAATGATTCTCAACGACAAAGCCCCGATAGAGGGCTTTGTTGACCTGATTAAACCTGATGCGATTGTTTACTGTGCGGCCGTTACTGATCTTGCCACCTGTGAGAAAGATCCCAAGCTTGCGACTTTTGTGAACGCTCACGCGGCTGCTCAGTTTGCCAACGTGGCTGCTCGCCTCGGCGCCCGCTTCATTTACCTTTCGAGTTCCAAAGTCTTTTCAGGAAAAGATGGAGACTATTCCGAATCTGACATCCCGAGCCCCGTGGAACACTATGGGCAATCTAAGCTTCGCGGCGAGGAAATGGTGGGCCGCTTTCCAAACGCTTTCATTTTGCGATTGGGAACCGTGTTTGCTTTGGGAGGTCTGAATCAACGCGCCTTTTTGAGTGATCTCCTTCGTCGGTTGTGGAAACAAACGCCGACCCGAATCGTGAATGACGAGTACCGCAGTTTTGTACCAATGGAAGATCTCAGTCGGGTCGTTGGCCACCTCATCGACGCCGAACCGTCCGAACAGCGCCTTTTCCACTTGGGTTCCCCAGAGAAGCTGACCCACTACGAGTTTGCGCTTAAAGTTTGTCAGATTTTCGAGCTCAACAAAGACTGTTTGGAGCCTCTTGAAGGGCTTCGTTTCCATGCTCCTCACGCGGTCCGCCAGCCCGATTTGCACCTGATCAGCAACCACCTCGACGCGACCTTTTTCCTCAAACCGCAGCTCGCCGAGGCTGGCTTGCGGACCCTGCACGCGGAACTACTAAACGGACAACAATAGTTAGGGTTCACGAACAGTTAACTTGAATATGAAAATAAAATCGCCCATCGACCGTTTTCTCAGACAGTTTACCTACACCCAATCAAGGCTTTTGTTGAACATATCGGTCGCAGCCGGAAGCATTTTAGCAGGCGTTCTGATATTTGAAGGTCTATGCCGGCACTTTATTCCGCATCACTACTCATTCATTTTTGTTCGTGATACTGAAAGTCTGTACCGCTACAGATCCAGTTCTACTAAACGATTTCAGAATGGTCCGTACGCACATCTAATAGAAATAAATAGTTTAGGATTTCGCGGAGCGCCATTCGAACAGAAGAGCGGCCAGAGGCCGATTATCGTTTATGGCGACTCTTATATTGCATCCGAATTCACTCCCGAAGACGCCACTTTTACCCACCAGCTCTCCCAGTATTTGCGTCAAATGAATATAGAGACGCCGGTAATTAACGCGGGAGTACCCGGCTTCGGGCCCGATCAAAGTTTCCTTAGGATCAAATCCGACCTCAACAAGTTAAGTCCTTCGGTCGTTGTCCTTGCGATTTTTGCAGATAATGACTCCGGCGACCTTATTCGCAACAAGCTGTTTCGCTTAGACGATTCTCACTCCCAGCTGATCCGACAAACTCCTGGTCTCTCAAGAGAAGTGGAATACTTCTTCAACCTAAATGAAAAGGGATGGATTACTTCAAAGGTACTTCTATCTTTTCTTCTCAGAAGCGCGGACATCCTTCTCTCGGAATCAACAAAGCGCAGAAGCTCAATCCCTTCGCTTCGATGGGGACGCAGTAACATGGCAACTAATCTCCAGTGGAGCTTGGAAGAGTTTGATGATTTCGTTGTAAATGGCAATCTTCAGGTAAATAGATTGTTCCACGACCACTACGATGCCGACATAGCTCTGCTCCCCAACTCGGAATCGGCAAGATACAAAATGGCGATGATGGACGTGCTTCTACGAGACATCGCATTGAAGGTGAAACAGCAAAACACACAATTCGCTACTATATTCATTCCGTCCCCCCATGACGCCGCAATAAACTATGACGAAGCAATGCTGGTACCCGCAGAGTACCGAGCGTATCGGCCTTCCTATTACACCGACAACTTGACTAAAATAGCCAAAAAACATCGCATTCCATACCTAAATTTGATGCCAGTCTTCAAAGAAAATTCGCCCACTGAACTCTATCATTCTGGAGGCAATGACCACTGGAATGCACGTGGCCAAGCACTTGCAGCAAAACACGCAGCACTATTTCTTCGCGAGACATTGGAGAGACACTCGAAGAACGATCACTTGCCTTAAAATTCAAACGTAAACCTGATAGTATATATCCCCTGCCCCAAGCGAGGTTTCATGAAACTCCTATCTAAGCTAGGCAAGCTCTCTATCCTTAGAAAATGGGACTTTCTTTACTGGCAACCCAAATCCATTCGCCTTGAGGCCTCTTCATACTGCCAACTGCGCTGTCCGGAATGCGTCACTGGTCGCAAAGAACTTGCGTTCCTAGACATTGGGCAAGGGAGATTAACTTTTACGAACTTTAGAAACTTGGTGGAAGAAAGCCCCCACTTAGTCGAGTTTGAACTGTCAAACTGGGGTGAGATTTTCCTTAATCCGGAGCTCCTAAAAATAATGGAGTTTTCTCATACGCATGGAAAGCGACTCTATGCTTCCAACGGGGTCAATTTAAACAGCGCAAGCGAGTCTGTGCTTGAGGGATTGGTTCTTTACCAGTTTAGGCACCTTACGTGCTCTATTGATGGAAATTCCAATGAGACGTACATCAAGTATCGTGTACGGGGTAATGTCGAGAAAGTTTTTTCAAATATTGCAAAAATTAACGCATTCAAACTTCGTTACCGCACTCCGTACCCAACTTTATCCTGGCAGTTTATCGTTTTTCCGCACAACGTCCATGAAATTGGGGCGGCAAGGAAGCATGCAGAGCAACTAGGGATGACATTCCGAACAAAACTTGCCTATGGAAGTTTCAGATTCACTCAGGAACAAAAGCTAGAAATTGCAAAGGAAACGGATCTTCCTTTTGCATCAATTTCTGATCAGTTAGAAAACACAGCAATTTGGGGAGAGGGCATTTGCAGTCAGCTCTGGACGGATCCACAGGTCAATTTTGATGGGAAAATGCTTGGGTGCTGCATGAATCATTGGTCCAGCTTCGGAAACATCTTCGAATTTGGTCTTAAAGGAGTGCTTCTGGGAGAGAAAATGCGCTATGCGCGCAGAATGCTTCTCGGCACGGTTTCTGAGAGACAAGATATCCCTTGCACTTCCTGCGGAATCTTCCAGTCGAGAAAACAGCTGAATCGGTGGGTTTCCGAGATTGAGATTACCAAAGCGACTTTCCGAAAGAACATGCGCATTGTCTGCGAATCAGTCTACTTAAAAGGGAAAAGCCTTCTATTCTCGCTTCAAAGTAGACTGTCGAACGTGTGGTCGATTCTAAGCTTCGGCGGGGCGTCTAAAGCTGATTCTTAGATGCTCTTCGAGCCAACTAGCGTAGCTTTTCCCCTCCCAGTTACCATCGTATCGATGAACAATTACCTGCCGTGGGTCGTTGCACTCATT
This sequence comes from Bdellovibrionota bacterium, assembly GCA_041751875.1. Classification (GTDB taxonomy): domain Bacteria; phylum Bdellovibrionota; class FAC87; order UBA2466; family JACKAF01; genus JBGSIC01. Next base: position 255,955 of record JBGSIC010000029.1, on the reverse strand, counting down.
TTCGTAGAAGTAGATTGTTGGTAAAACCAGAATACTCGGCTCTTTGTATCCTCGACTTCTCCAAAAAACTTCCTCTCGGGCTTCGTTGACCAGCTTCCTGTAGACAAACTGGGTGAAGGTATGCACGCCAAATGAATCCAAAATCGGGAGATCTTTTCCTTCAGAAGCATACTCAATAAGGTCGATCCAAAACTGATTCTTCGACTTAGAGAAAATCACTGCGTTGTTTATCTTCTGAAGTGACAGGGCGTAGCGGTTGTACATGTGCTCCCACACGGTTTTTTCGCAACCCAGAATAATATCGTAGTCTCGCTTCATTACGTCCATCTCGGGAGGGATGTGCCAGCGTGTATCGGGGTAGTCGTCTCGGACGATAGTCCCCGTGGAAAGAAACTTGTTCAGATCCACCTTGAGATAAGAATCCATGTCTACATACAGCCCACCATAATGATGCATCAGAATGTAGCGAGCAAAATCCGCACGTTTGACATGTAGTTCCAAAGCCTTCCAAAGGGATAAGTACTTGGGGTAGTGCTCGCGAATCAAAGCTTCCAAATTCTGGGCATTCCAAAGGAGGTGGTCCCATCCTGCCTGAGAACGGTAGCTATTTGAAAAGGCATGGTAGCGGTGAGGGGGGCGCCCCTGCAACCATATTTGGTGAATAAACTTCGGAAGGCTGCTAATCAAAGTTTTTGGTCCCGCTTTGAACTTTCACATTTTAGCTTACCTCAAAAAGTTTGCCCAACTACCCAAATTTCAACGCCTTACATAACGCAACACATAATCAGCCCTGGAGACAATTTGACTGGGAAGGATCGCAAATTGACTTAAGGACTTTGTTGCTAGAGTTTTATGTTTATGACCCTCTTTCGGGATTCACCGCAAGTCCTTCGCCCCTCGGGCCACGAGCATGTTTTTGAATTGGCTCCCATTCCGCTCTACTATCGTTTGTTTGATGAGCCAGGGCTCAATGAGAACCTACTACGCCTCGCAAAATCCTGTCTTACCGACCGGGATCGTCAGATGGGAGAAGAATTACCAGAACTAATTGATGCCCACCGCGAGTCCAAGATGAGATCTTATGCACCCGAGTATCTCGTTGGAACAACAGATGCCTGGATTGAGCAACGAGAAAATCTGCCGATTGGAAGCCACTATTGGTATCCGCCGAATAATTTCTTGGCTCATCACGACCCAGATGTTGATAAAATACGTGCCACGATCCTTGCCGCTTTCAGTTCCACGCTCCGTGCAATTGGTTACAAAGACTTTTCGCCACCTAAAATTTCGGAAAGTTGGATTCAGTTCTACAACCCAAAGTCAGGGCATGGACATCGACTACATTCTCACACGCGATACCGCAAAGAAGAGGAAACCTATATCATGTGGTCGGGCGGATATTATCTGGACGATGGACAACCACTCGCTGACCACATCTACAGCGGGAAGTTTGTTTTTAATGTAAGAGGGTACTCTTATGTAATCAAACCGCGGCCAGGGCTGCTAATGATGTGGCCGAATGATATTCTGCACGAGGCTCTTCCTTTTTATGGGCACCGCGACCGAGTTGTACTCAACTTTAACCTCTTTGCAGAATTTTCGGGAGATCGCTATCTCGATCGACATCATTTCGCGGGACCTACGAAATGAATGGCTGCCACGTTTACTGGACGAAACCTGCCCGCACTGGCACCTTTAGCTATCACCACAAAGGCTCGAAAAAGTTTTCTCTAGATAACCTCGAGCTCATCCAGCTAATCGTTTCAGCCCTCACGTGGCGAAAACTAAATGGAGACGTTTTTTTATACACCGATTTTCATGGCTTTCAGTATTTGGAAGGCCTGGATCTCCTCGATGTTTGGACGTCGGTTGATTATGAGAAATTGACCTCCTTTGAGAAGGAAGGAGTAGACGAACGCTTCTATTGGACGGCTGCAAAGACCTGGATGCTGGGTGAAATTGACTTACCGTTCTGTTTTATTGATCACGATCTAGTCGTATTTGACCGTATCGAGGAATGGATGTGGGAGTCAGACTGCCGTGTCCATCATCTGGAGTTTCCCGATCCGGAGTATTACCCCGCAAAGGAATGCTACTTTACCCCAAAAGGGTATGAGTTTAACCCAAGTTGGCGGTGGGATACAATGATCCCAAATTCTTCGCTGCTTTTTTTCAGAAACGATAGTTTTCGGAAATATTATAGAAAAGAAGCGTTAAGATTTCAGAAGAACAATGGGCGCCTGGGTAACACACAACAATCCGCTATAAACTATCTTTTCGCAGACCAACGACTCATTGCCATGTGTGCTTTAGAAAAGGGTATTAGACTAGAAACTTTCATCAATGAGGTGGCTACAATTCAGTATCCGCACCCGGCGCGCGGATGGCCGAATATTCCAAATCGCCCCGAAACCGACGAAATGTTAGGCATACCCGAATGGCTGATTAACCCTAGAAATTTTGACCCCAGGAAAAAACTACGCATTGAACACCTTTGGGTGGCCAAAAAGTTTGTTTTGGGCAATCCACAACTTCATCGCAAATTTATCGACCATAAAGCGCAGTATGTCAGACAGCACTTTCCTGAGTTTGCTGCAAAGGTCGAAAGCGCGCTTGAAAAACAATCTCCCTCCCGGAATGTGCCTACTGAACTCCTTCAGACATTTTAGCTGCGATGCCAATGCGAATTAAACCGTTCTATAATTCAGAATCGGCCGAAGAATTTGTCTCCCTGTATTTTCTATGAGAAAATTATGCCCGGCTAACACTCTGAACCCATACGATTACATATGGCATTAAATCTGGTGACCGTTTGCGGGAACAAGAATCCAGCACTTGCGCAAATGCTCGACCACTACAAAGGTTTGGTCGACAACATCTACATAAATATTCACGGCGGGGTGTCGCCTGAAAGCCTGGAAGAGGTTAAAAAAGTTGCTCGAACTTTAGGCTGCGGAATTTATAAAGTTCATGAAGGAGCCTACGCTAATTGGTCTCAGGTCACCCAAATATACAATGAAACTTTGCGCACGCGTCCGAACGACTGGTGGATTATCGCCGACTCAGATGAGCTTCAAGTCTATCCTCGCCCCATCAAAGAAATTATCGCACAGTGCGAACGCAAAGATTACCGGTACGTAACAGGGGCATTCCTTGACCGCATTGGCCCCAAGGGAACATTTCCAGAAATAACTCCTGAGTCGGATCTTTGGAAACTCTTCCCGAACGCGGGATTCTTTAGGTATCCTATCTCCGGAGCCTGCCCGAACAAAGTTACTCTGGCAAAAGGTAGCACGCGCCTTCACGACGGCCAGCACTATGCGTCTGTCAAAGCGGCTGACTTTCCAAGGCTTTCAACATATCTCAAAGCGCTCACTTACCAGTGGAGATACCCAGTCAATGAATGCTTCGTTCAGGTTCACCATTTCAAATGGGATATGACGGTAATAGCTCGAACTCGACTCGTAACGGAAACTCGAAGAGATTATAGCTACTATTGGGAATACGAATTGATGCTGAAATTTATTGAGCAGCATCACAACCTAATTCCGTTTAAAGAGACGTTTCTCATTCAGGAGTGCGGAAGCCGGTTTGATGATTTTCGCAATTGGGAAGCCGTGAGAGAACAGTGCTTGCCAATGGATGACACCCTTCCCCGCAGCCCACTTAACCTTTCCAATAGGCTAATAAAGGAGTACTGCCATTGGCTAAATATGCACTCTCGAAAGAGAGCGCGCAGCTTCATTTGGTCGCTATCCCGTCAATTCTTCCCGCCAGTCACACAAAAATAACTATTATTTCCAAATAGTTACACTTTCACCCCTGTTTCGCACTGGATCCAGATAACGCACTGCGCTAGTATCCCTGCCTTCACTTCCAAACAGGCACGACTAACTTTTTTCAGGGATCACGAGCAGTGAAAAGTCCGGCGCTCACAAGCGGTAAGCCATCACCCCACCGACCGACGAAAAAACTCGTCCGCTCGATGGGTCTTTGGGCGATTGTGCTTTTCTTGGGACACGTCACTTCTCCTCTTGGGACTTCACTCCATTCCACCACAGCGGATAGACAACTCGCTCTAGTCAAAGAAGCGATTCACACCCTTCAGCCGCGACTTAAAGAAGAAGATAACCAACGTTTTGCAAGCGCGATTCATAAGGCGTCTAAACGTTATGGGGTCGATGCGCTTTTGCTTGTGGCTATTGCTCAACAGGAATCGAGTTTCCGCGTTGGGCTTCCTGAAGGACGCGCGGGCGAGTATGGAATTTGTCAGATTCAAAAAATTTGGCTTCGCGACAAAGCCTTCAAGGAGCATTTTACCGACGCTTCAATTGAAACACTCAAGTGTCCTGAAAAAAGCGTGCTCTACGCAGCTTGGATCTTAAGCCAACTGCGCACACGCCGGGTCACACGCCACAATATTCCGTGGTGGACTTACTACAACGCTTTTACGATGAAAAACCGTGCGAAGTACCATCATCGAGTGGGTAGCAAGCTCAAGAAGATTGCGCACCTGTACGGCCAGCCGCCCAAATTTGCGTACGTCCCTGCTCCAAAAAAGAACAGGCAGATTGCAAAACCTCAGCCCAAAGTCCAGGTCAAAAAAATAAAGTCAGCAATGAACTCGGTCGAGTCAGGTAAGGAAGGGATTTAATCTTTTTTCTTCACCAATCCGCGTGGCTTCGCCATGTCCCGGAAAAACTTGCGTGTCGTCATCAAAACGAAATAACCGATCCTTTATGGAATGAATGAGCTGCCTGCCGTCGCCTCCCCAAAGATCAGCCCGTCCAATGCTCCGATGAAATAAAGTATCTCCCGTAAAAATGTGTTCGCTTCCATCCAGAAGCTTAAAGCTCACACTGCCGGGGCTGTGGCCAGGCACGTGCACAATCTGCAAACGATGATCACCGAAGGTCAAGATCTCCTCGTCGGCCAGAAGCTTCTCCAATTTTGGTGTGTTACCAAACTCCATGCCGAACATTCTTCCTTGCATGGGAAGGTTGTCGTAGAGCGTTTGATCTCCAGGATGCAAGCACGTAGGCGCATTAAATTTCTCTCGCACACCAGCGGTTCCCGCTACGTGATCAAAGTGGGCGTGCGTGTGTAGAATATATTTCGGTTTGAGGTTCTGATTCTCGATAAGAGAAATAATTTTATTTGGCTCGTCACCCGGATCAATAATGACAGCCTCACGCGTACGCTCGCACCCGAGAATGATGCAGTTGCACTGCAAAGGCCCTACCACCACTTGTTCTTGAATCATCTGTCCTCGTTCTTAACCGTGGCCGCCCATCAGAAAAGGCTGGCCCTCATCAATCTTATGTCCGGGATCCACCGTTTGGAAATAGTCCCTGGCCAAGAGCCGCAAAGGTTCTACTTCACGAGTTTCAAAGAGGCGCCCTCTAAACTGCGAGGCACCCGGAAGGCCCGAAGCGTACCAACTTAAAAACTTCTTCAATGACTGACAAGCCCGGTCGCCCTTGCGCCGCATCGCTAACTCAAAGTGCCGCTCAATGAGGCCCACGAAATCACGCTGCTCAACCGACTTTCCCGCCAGCTCCCGGAATATCCAAGGGTTCTTCAAGGCGCCTCGCCCAATCATCACTCCGTGCGCGTAGCCGGCTTGCACACGATCACGCGCATCTTGAGCCGTGAGAATATCGCCATTGCCAATAATAGGAATCGGCGCCTTCTCTGCCACTTCGCGAATTAGTTCCCAGTCGGCTCTCCCACTGTAACCCTGTGCACGCGTACGTCCATGAATGGCCACCCAGCTCACTCCGCTTTCGTAAGCCACCTGCACAACTTCGTGCGCATTAATGCTGGTTTCATCCCAGCCCGTTCGAATTTTAATGGTAAGCGGTAAGCGGGTAGCCACTTTCATCGCAGTTAAAAGTTTTCCCAGTGCCACGGGATCACGCAGCCACGCTGAACCACCGCCGGTCTTGGTCACTTTCTTTACGGGACAACCCAAATTGAGATCGACGAAATCCGCCCCCGCGCCCTCAACCACCTTTGTGGATTCCACAAGCGAATTGAAATTCCCCCCGAAGACTTGAATTCCCAGCGGTCTTTCGCCTTCATCGTAGACGAGCATTTCTAATGTGCGCTGCCCGCCGCGTACCAGGCCCTCCGCGGATAGAAGATCAGAAATTACAATCTCTGCACCCATTTCGCGCATCAGCGAACGGAAGACCGTGTCGGTAATTTGGGACATCGGCGCAAGCACATAGCGCGCGTCCGGGTACCGGTCACGGAAGAGATTTAGGGGGGGCAACATCGCTACAGAATGTAGCGACTCAGGTCTACGTTCTCAACTAAATCTTGAACTCGGCTGTTTACGTATTCTGCTGTAACTTCAACAGTTTGGCCGCTTATCTCCGGAGCGCTGAAACTTACTTCATCCAAAACGCGCTCCAAAATGGTGTGCAGACGTCGCGCACCAATGTTTTCGGTCCGTTCGTTGACTGTGGTGGCAAGCTCACTAATCGTTCGAATTGCGTCCTCTCGGAACACCAAATTTACCTTCTCTGTCTCAAGCAGCACACTGTACTGCTTGGGCAGGCTGTTGGCGGGTTCGGTAAGAATGCGTACGAAATCATCCGTGGTCAGACTCGAAAGTTCCACGCGGATGGGAAAACGTCCCTGCAACTCCGGAATGAGATCGGAAGGTTTGCTTTGGTGAAACGCCCCGGCCGCGATGAACAAAATATGATCCGTTTTTACAAAACCATACTTGGTCTTTACAGAGCTTCCTTCCACGATGGGGAGCAAATCGCGTTGTACTCCTTCGCGTGAAACCCCACCACCACCCGCGTAACGCTCCTTGGGCTCCGTGATTTTATCAATCTCATCCAAAAAGACGATGCCATGCTGCTCGGTAAGTTCCAATGCCTTGGGGATGACGCGATCCATATTCACAAGCTTTTGCGCTTCTTCATGTTCCAAATATTTTCGGGCGTCACGCACTCGCATAATACGCTGCTGATTCTTCTTGGGCATAATGTTGCCCAATACATCACGCAGGTTGTGTTCCATTTCCTCCATACCGGGAATGGCTAAAATTTCCAGCGTTGCTTGATTACTTTGCTTGGTGTGAATGGTGACTTCTTTTTCTTCAAGTTCACCGCGCTTGAGCATTTCTCGAAACTTTTCGCGCGTGCTGTTTTCCACCTGCACATTGGCGATTGATTCATTCGGTTTGACCATGCTGTTGGGGACCAAAAGATCGAGCAGGCGCTCTTCTGCTAGTTCTCGGGCCTTAGGAATGACGGCTTCTTGTTCTTTATTGCGAACCATGTCGACAGCTGTCTCCATGAGGTCGCGAATCATCGACTCGACTTCCTTTCCGACATAGCCCACTTCGGTGTACTTGGTCGCTTCCACTTTTAAAAAGGGGGCGTCCGCCAGTCGCGCCAAACGGCGAGCAATTTCGGTTTTACCAACGCCGGTGGGACCGATCATGAGAATGTTTTTAGGGTAAATTTCATCACGAAACTCTTTGCGTACCTGTCGACGGCGCCAACGGTTTCTCAAAGCAATGGCTACCGCACGCTTAGCCTTCTTTTGGCCCACAATAAACTTATCCAACTCCGCGACAATTTCGGTTGGAATCAAGGCTTCTACTTTTCGTGTTTCGATTTTCTTCTCCATACTTCCCTTCACTGCGCGCCTAAGGTTTTCACCGTGAGGTTGTTGTTTGTATAAATGCATACGCGAGCGGCAATCGCCATCGCCTGGCGCACGATATCTTCCGCGGGCAAATCGGAGTGCCGCTTGAGCGCAAGCGCTGCGGCTTCCGCGAAAGGGCCACCCGAACCAATAGAGGAGATGCCCTCGTCAGGTTCGATCACATCCCCATTTCCCGATAAAATGTATTGTTTTTCTCCATCCGCCACGATCAGAAGCGCTTCTAGTTTGCGCAACATGCGATCCGTTCGCCAGTCTTTCGCAAGTTCGACTGCGGCACGGGTTAGATTTCCCGAATGCTTCTCCAGTTTTGCTTCAAATCTTTCCGAAAGTGTAAAAGCATCGGCGGTACTTCCGGCAAAACCGGCAAGGACACGCTCGTTATAAAGAGACCGCACTTTTCGGGCGGAATCTTTTAAGACAGTATTACCCATCGTTACCTGGCCATCGCCGGCCATGACGGTTCTCCCCTTGTGCGTCACGCACAAAATAGTGGTCGAGCGAATTTTTTCTTTCATAAACTTTCTTTTTCGTCTTCCGGGAGAGCTTGCATGCGAGGATGGGCTTTTTGGTAGGACGCTTTGAGGCGTTGGATGTCGACGTGGGTGTATTTCTGAGTGGTGACCAACGACCGGTGTCCCAAGAGTTCTTGGATTTCACGTAAGCCAGCTCCCGCGCCCATTAAATGGGTGGCACACGAATGACGTAGGGTGTGGGGGCTAACGTTTTGTCCTCTTTCTCCTAGAATCTCCACAGCAAACTCTCTCAAGTTTCTTTGTACTGAGCGTCCCGAAAGCCGCTCTCCATCCCGATTCATAAACAACGGGGTCGAAGGGCCATGCTTCTGGAACGACGGCATGGAGTCAATATAATCACGAATGGCTTTTTGACAATGGCGACCCACAGGCACCAGCCGTTCCTTGCGGCCTTTTCCTAATACTTTCAACGTACCTCTGCGGAGATCCACGTGCTCGTGACTCAGCTGTACCAGTTCGGAAAGTCGAATTCCGGTAGAGTAAAACAACTCAATCATCGCTCGAATACGTTTGTAACGGAGATTACTCGAGGGAATGCCTTCGATCAGTGCGACAACCTCCTCCGGTTTAAGCACGAAGGGAAGTTTCTGCGGAACCTTCGGAAGGGCTATAAGCTTCGCCACGTTGTTCTCAATATGGCCCTCACGATGCAGATACTTGAGAAAACTCTTAATCACCGAGAGACGGCGCGCCACAGTGACGCGCGAAAAGCTCTCGTTCTCGAAGCGCAAGAACTCACGGATGAGTGTGAGATTTGCCAGGTCGTTCACGTTCAAACGAGCCCCTTCTCGGTCCGATAAAAACCGAAGAAAATGGCGCAAATCGATTTGGTAATTTACAACAGTGTGCTGACTCGCATCTCTCTCCGTTTGTAAGTAGTTCACAAAGTCACGAAAGAGAATTGCGATGGAAGGGGGCGCATTTAGCGTAAAAAGGTCTTTTTCTTTCGCCATGGAATAAACATCGCCTTGTTCAGGGAAATTGGCAAATCGCGCCGTTTTTAACTATGATGATGGAACATGAGAATTCTGCTCTGCTTCTTCATCTTGTCATCGTCAATTTTCGCGGTGTCCCTACCGTCGGGTATGACCAATCAGCAGGTCCGGGAAACGGTGCGTGTAGTGGGCTTTGGCTCTGTTACTAGGGCGATGCGCGACGCGGAATCCTATCCTTCTTGGCCCGGTATCAAAGTGGGGCTCGAAGCAGTTGTGGTTCCCACGGGGGATTTACAGAATTTCGGATTGGGGAACGGGAGCATTTCTGACTTTTTCCTGCTACCCAGGCTGTACCTCTCCAAGGGCCTTTTCTACGACGTCGATCTCATCTTTAGCGCACTGCCCTCCGGCATTATAAATACCCTGGCCGTCTATGGTGGCATTTTGAAATGGACCTTCATGTCAGAGCGCGACAATCTGACCGGGAGCGTAGCCGCATTTGTGGGATACACCCACCTCAAAGGATTGGCTGGCTACACGGGAGACGACTGGGAAGCGGGCCTTATCGCGAGCCGCGATCTCGTGCGCATTAAACCCTACCTAGGCATTTCGCTGCTACTTGCCGACGGTGGCGTGAGTACCGCTCTCGTTCCGCAGTTTCGGGCACGCGAATTGGCGTTTCATATTTTCTTAGGTTTAGAGTGGGAGCTACTGGCGAACATCAGCGCCCAAGTTGAGCTCTTTAACCTTTCGCCTGCGGCATCGATATCGTTCGCCCATAAGTTCTAATTGAAATCGGTATCAACCAACCAGAAGTCGCGTCCTGCTTCCCAATTCTTCTGATCGGTATTGTCATAAAGCCCTACCAGCGCTTGCAAATCTCTTACATAGTAGATCCCCTGCAAAGAGGAGCGATGAATGACGCCGGTTTGATGGGCTTCCTTTAAAAGAACTTGGCTAGGGTCGCCACTAAAGCTGAGGGAAAAGCGCTCCTGAAGAATTTCGTTTTTTTTGCGTGGAAGAAGCTCAGGCGTGAGAGTAAAAACTCCCTTGAGATCCGGCAGACGGAAGCTGATTTTTCCGGTAGCCCACTTCTGTTGGGGAGCACTGGCCTGTTCGAATGGAATGGCAGGAAACTTCTCAAATCGGTACCCCAACTTTTGGAGCGTTCCTGCGAGTTCTTTGTATTTCTGTTCTGCTGCTCGAGCATAGGCCGCCGTTCCAATTTCGCTTCGCTGTTTACCTGCTAACAAAGGAATTTCACGGAAACTCTTCGTTTCTTGCTTTTTCGACAGTTCAATCAGAAACATGGGAAGAGACTTCGTCCCTGCTGGACCGCTGACCAACTTCCATTCACTTAGTACCAAAATGTTCTGATTGGAAGGGTGGTAGCCCACCACAGAGTTTTTCTCGTCGACATCGTCTCCAGCTAACCCAATGGAAGAACCAAGGCTTAGGAGTAAAATGAGAAAAAGATGCAAGATTATTTCATCACTTTCATTCTTCCAATACTGGGATCATAAAGAGAAGAAGGAGAGCAAGTGTACTGGCTAGCATCCCATTTCTCGCTCTCACTAAACACACTTTCGTCTTTCGGGTCGTGATTGCATACACCGAGACTCAGACGATCCCACGTGAGCCTACGTGACTTGATTTTGTAGGCCATTTTCATAAAAAGCGGCGTAAGATCCTCTCGAATTTCGTTCACAACAAAAGCAGCTTTGCGCGGATTGCCATGCTCATACCCATGCTGACACATTTCTTCTACAAATAAATCCGAAACAGAGGCATCGGGAGAAATCAGTAATAAGAATAGAGCGGAAAGATAACCGGTGCGGTCTTCGCCCACCGTGCAGTGGAAGAATAACTTCTCTTTTCCCTCAATGGCATCCCGCAACTCTTGCAGTGCCTTAACCGTTTCTCGGCAAGGACCACGAAATTCTCCGTGGTCTTTCCAAGGAAAGGGGCGGTGAACATAGTAGGCATCGCCTTCGGTAGCCTCTTTTGGGGAGACAAAACCCCGCTTACGCCACTCAGATTTCTCCTTACCCACGTCATTGGAAGAGCCACTAATATGTGACGGCTCCACTGTTTTGAAAATCACCACTCGCGTGATTCCTAACGCAACAAGCTCGTCGTAGTGTTTCTTTTTGTAGGGGGCCATACCGCGAAAAAGTCTCGGTTCGCCTTCCTCGTCCAGCGTCACCACATGAGCGTTCGGAAGAGAAACTCCGGGAACCGTCGAAGGAAAAGGGGAAACGAGCGCGCTTCCGCACGAACACCAAAAAAACAAACCTATGGCAAAGAGCAGCTTCATTCGCGGAATGTAGCAGGAACCCAGAAGGGCCTCAACTCCGGGATGGACTAGGATTCAAGCTGGCGAAGTTTCTTGATAATAGACGAGGTTGAATAGCCAGGTACAAAAGAAAGTAAGCGCACTTCCCCGCCGAGAGAGTCCATCACTCTCTTTTCCGGAAGATCCTCCACCTTGTAGTCGCCCCCCTTCACGTGGATTTGGGGGCGCAATGCTCGCAAAAAGTTTTCCGGTGTGGGCTCAGCAAAAAGGCAAACAAAGTCGACGCATTCCAGCGCGGCTAGCTGCTGCAATCGCACGTCTTGAGGAAAAAGGGGGCGGTCGGGACCTTTGAGTTTCTTCACCGAGGCATCCGTATTGACCCCGATAACAAGGACATTCCCCAACTTCTTTGCCTCGAGTAGGTACTGGATGTGCCCAAAGTGAAGGATATCGAAGCACCCGTTCGTGCTCACAATCTTCACCTTTGACTCGCGAAGACGCTCTCCTAGCGCCTCAAGTTTCGCAAAATTCACAATCTTTTCAGCAGGTCCGGGCATCCGAGGAATATGACACAGACTAGCCTGCGGGTGGTACTTCAAAGTGCGCGGGGTAGCTCAAGATTTACTTGCCGAGTTTGAGCGTGGTGAGTAACCCTCAATAGGGTTAATACATGGGGGTCGAAATGAAGCTTGCTACCTTTTTAATCATTGGTCTTTTTAGCCACGCCGTTTTCGCGGATTCCGCTCAAATCCGTGCTGAGGGTGTTAAGCCCGTACGACTCGACGCTAAAGGCGTACCACGCATCGAGGGCGACCCAAAGTCTTACCCCACCATCAAGGATTTTCGAGAAGACTCGGATTACTCTGATCCTTGTTACGAGGGCTCAGCCTCTGAAGCCAAAGCTCTACTTGAGGCTTTAATTGAAGCCGCCAACGGCGATGGCGACTCATGGGCTGAATTGGTTCGAATTGATATGTTTAAATCAAAGACAATCAAAGTGACCGTGAAGATCACTGACGAGGGTGGCGAAAACGAAGAAGAATTCGAATTCCCTGTGTGCCGTTAAACGCTAGACGTTAACCGACAATTAGACTGACTGGTAAACGACGGTACCCGACAACGTATCGAGTAGGTTGCGCTGCCGTTTGCCTTTAAATATCAATAGCACCAGCGGAAGCACAGGTGCGTAGAAGATGAACGTGAACGCGGTACGCAGAAACTTTTTTAAGATCCAGTTGGAGCGCGACTTGGTCATGTAGCCTACTCGGATTCCCCAAACCCACATACCGAAAGTCATATCGAGTAAACCAATACAGAAAATCAGGTACGCAAGCCAAACGGCTGCAAATTCCAAAACAGCAAACTGAAGGAAACGCTCTTCACCGATAAGCACTCCCTGGGTTTCCGCCGACCCCACAAAGGAACCCGTCATCACTTTCAAGGTGATGACCATGGCGATTAGCCAAAGAGTCCCCACAAAAGCCTGATCAATAATCCCCGCGAAAACGCGGCGCCAAATGGAAGGAGAACGCCCTGGGGGCGGTAAAATTTCGAGCTGAGGGGGGACGTCCTTGTCCGACAAAATTTCTTCTACTGATTCGTCGGGAACTTCGACACGCGCATGGAGTGCAGCCGCCTTCTGCTGAATACGGGCCACCTGGTGTTCTTTTTTCAATTCTTCTCGGGCTTCTTCGGCCTCTTGCGCCGCTTGAATTGCCTTGGCGGGAGATTCCAAGCCCAGGCCCTCCGTCACAGGCTGAAAAACAGCCTCAAAATTATCCCATTGTTCGGACTGACCCAATTCTTCTTCGACCAACTTTTTCAAATCGGCAAAGGCTCTGGGATTCGGACTTGTCGGCGTATTGATGTGTGTGTTGTCGAGATCTTTGTTGCCCATGCGAGTCTCCTTTTCCCAGTGCCGCTAAGTATAGCCTGTCATCGCCATGAGCGAAAGGATACCGCTTTACCTGCTCGAGTTCTTGCCATTTGGTAGCGAAACCCGCATCTTGGCGCGGTGAACCATGAACGGCTCTCAAAACTCTTATTCCCCATTTTGCTATGGGGCAGCCTACTGGCAGTTGCGCCTCGCTTCTACGCTGTAGGAACAAACGTCGTTACCAAAACCTACGCTTTCGCAGCAATGCGTCTTGGGAATAGGCAGACCCCGTACGTCGCACCTTCGGGAGAAAGAGATTGGTTTAAGTACTCTCCTCTTTTTGGATTGGCCTACCGGCCGTTCGCTGCCCTGTCGCCGTTTACCCAAGCTGTTAGCTGGGCAGCCTTAAATATTCTTTTCTTCTGGTGTGGCATCCGATGCTGGCTTACTCGAAAGAGCTCGTGGGTAATACTTTTTGCTCTCCTGGGGGCGTCAGCCGAGCTCAATATCAGTTTGCTCTACCAGCAGGTCAACGCCCTGCTCATTGGAATCGTGCTTATTGCGCTCGCCGCCTATCGTGACCAGAAATTCAGAACGGCGGGCGCTCTTTTGGCCATCGCCACTAACTTTAAAATCGTACCGGTTCTTTTCTTCTTGGGCCTCGCGCCATTCGGCCCTACCCTTTTTCTAGGAGCCTTCATCTTCAGTTCGCTCCTCCTTCTTGCCCTGCCCGCCCTTTGGCTAAGCCCTTCTATAAATTGGGCCCTTCACCAAACCTGGTTAAGCATTCTTATGAAGGATGCTGCGAGCCCTGGGCTCTTAGACGTCCAGACCGTGTTTAGTGCTTGGGGGCTACCGAGTTTGGGCTCGTTTTTGCGTTGGTTTGTTTTGGGTGGCACTCTCGTCCTGCTCTGGCTACGCACGCGGTGGAATCTGAAGTGGGAACCGTGGATCGCGTTGGGCAGTCTATGCATTTTACTTTTTAGTCCACGCACCGAGTCTCCAACCTTCGTGTTGATGGCTCCGGTATACGTTCTTCTTTGCGCCTACGCTTCGACTCTCCCTTCTTCGTTCCGCGCAGCACTTCTGGGTTCGCTAGGCCTGGCTTTCTTGACGATCACTTTCGCCTATACCGATCTGGCATTTTTCCCAGCTTGGCCTTCTCACCCTCCGTTCTCTTCGAAAACCATAGGTTCGCTTCAACTATGGGTGGTACTGGCAGGGATGCAAGTTGCCTTAAGTCGACGGTTTTCCCGGCCTTAAATAGGTGGTCTTTTTCTTTTAGTGATTTGAGGTATAGTCCGCCCATGAGCGAACCGGGGAAATTGAACGAACGTGTTCTGGTTATCGTGCCGACCTACAATGAGGCACAAAATATCGTCCCGTTGCTGGAAAAAATTCTCCAGACAATCGCTGTCGACGTCCTTGTCGTGGATGATAATTCTCCTGACGGCACCGGAAGGCTCGTCGAAAACCTGCGGCTAAGCTCGCCCCGGCTCCACCTTCTTAAACGTCCAGGCAAAGCGGGCTTAGCGGCCGCTTACACCGCGGGCTTTCAATGGGGCCTGAGTCAGGGATACGACATATTAATAGAGATGGATGCGGATTTTTCACATCCACCCGCTGCCCTTCCCGCACTGATCGGTGCACTTGCCGATGCGGATGCTGCGATTGGTTGTCGTTATATAGAAGGTGGCGATGTGGCAGGATGGTCAGCGACTCGCAAAGTAATCAGTCGTGGAGGCAATTTCTACGCGCAGAAAGTCCTGGGATTACCCTACCAAGATCTCACCGGCGGCTTTAATGCCTGGCGCGCTCCGGTACTTCATAAAATCTTGAATCCCTCTGTACGTTCCCGTGGCTACGCCTTTCAGGTTGAACTCAAACACCGCGCACATCACGCAGGTTTTCGCTTGGTGGAAGTACCCTTTCATTTTGAGAACCGCGTTCGAGGCGTTTCAAAAATGTCAGGCAAAATAGTTTGGGAAGCCGCTTTGCGCGTTTTGGAAATGCGGCAATTGAGTCCAAACTAGTTTCTCTGGGGTATGGGGTATGGCGCACGCCGTCGCCCCCCACTCTTGCTTTCATTCTTGTTCGCGCTAAACTAATCCATTAAACCAAATCGGAGAAGACGATGGCAGCCAACAACAAAGGAATGGTCGGCGTGTTACTTGCGAATAAAAAGTTCTGGCTGATTCCTCTGGCCATTGCCATCGCCGTTTTCGCTCTCATGCTTTTACTGGGCAACAATGACACGCCCACGCCTTACATCTATAACATTCACTAAGTGCTAAACCCTTAGCACGACTCATTTTCCCGCCTTTGGTGGCAATAGCCTGCGCTTATCACAGCGATAAGGATCACTCATTGGTTTCCTCTCGTCGGGCCCTTTAGTCTGACACTAATAACCTGCGCGCTTTGCTCAGGTACATGGGAGGAACGTATGAACAGCTCGAAGAAACGCGCACTCGTTGCGGGACTCGGAGCACTGGCTTTTTCGCCAGCTCTGATCGCGCAACCAGTGGGCGGAACGGAACCTAGTCTCACCGGCAATTGCTACGGTATGCCCTGCGGCCAACTCGATGACCTCGTGTCGGATAAAGTCGAAGGTACGGAAGCAGGACTGCAGGCCGGTTGCTACGTAGGCGTGCCTTGCCCCGTCGTCTTGGAAACGGCCGTCGAAGAAAAGATCGCTTCGGATCTCCAGAAACTGGATGGTTTGAAAGTTCTTTCTCAAAGCGAACTGTTACCAAGCGTGGTGGACAAGTTTGTTGCTTACAACATGCCCGATCCGACAGTGCTCGCCGATAAAATCGCCGAGCGCCGGGAACGCGCGGCCAAGCTCGAACAGATGGTCGAGCTGGTAGACGAACTACGCAACTAAGCAAAGGCTGCCCCGAAAGGGGCGGCCTTCTTTTTTCTGGGGGCGATACGCAAACACGATTTCCAAAAATAACAGAGAAGCTAGGCTTGGGTGTCGGGCTCGATATGCCTTGGGGCGGTTCCACGGGTTTTGAGCAAAAAGAGTGTCGCTGCGCGCCCACCCCCAATGTGGCAAAGTTTTTCAAACGCTACCACAGCGACTTTTCCTATTACTTTTTTTCCTTCCAGCCGAAGAATAAGAATCACCTACGCGCCGAAGAATACTTCGAAGCCTACGATGCGCTTGTAGCCGTTGAACCAAGCTCCGTGCGCGCGTTTCACCACACGCGCCTGAATCTGGGCGCTCTTGAGCCCTATAGAAAAGACGACATCATTGAGTTTACGAATGAAATGATCCGTCGTTACGATTTGAAATGGATCAACGAGGATTTAGGCATTTGGTCCGTAAGAGGGCACGGAATGCCTTATCCCCTTCCGCCTTTTCTAACAGGCGAGGGTTTAAGGGCCAGTATCCGCAACACGCGAGAGTACCAAGAGTGTTTCGAAGTGCCGCTGCTCGTGGAGTTTCCTGGCTTTACGGAAGGATCCAATTTCTATATTGGTGAAATGGATGGTTTTGAGTTTTTCCGAAAGCTAGCAGAAGAGACCGCCTCTCCCGTTACTCTCGATACGGGTCATCTGCTGAGCTATCAATGGTTGAAGGGGCGTGGCGATCGCTATTTAGACGGGCTCGATGCCCTTCCCCTTTCTCAATGTTTCGAGATTCATCTATCAGGCTGCCAAATTCGCGACGGCAGGTTCTTGGACCTTCATCATGGTGTGCTTCTTGATGAACAGGTAGAGCTACTCGACTTTCTACTGACTAACTGCCCCAACGTGAAAGCCATCACCTATGAAGATCCCAAGTTTAGCTCACAAGGAGATCTCATTCCCAAAGCGGTACGGAACTACGAAAGGGTTCGTGAAAGAGTGAAAAAATGGAAACAAACAGCTTAATTCCACTAGATGAAGCCCTCTACCGGCTTCTTTATCATCGCAGCTACCGAGAAGCTTTCTTCAACGAAAATTTTTCAAGTCTGGGACTTTGTGAAAGTGATCAGCGCCATTTGGCAACGATCGATAGGGAACAGTTAAAGAAAACTGCCTCACGTGTGGTCACCCAGGTACTCTACGGTGCAGATGGACAGAGTGGGGGAATCGAGGGGATATTTCCGCGCGTCCTTCGAAAGTACCGCAAAACGTTCCCTAAGGATCCCAACTCAATAGAATTGATAGAGCGCTTTCTTGAATCGAACTATTATCGCGACTACCGCGAGCATCCTTACGCGGGAAATGGCATCTGTATTGAAGAAGCGTTCTTTGAGTTCATGAACACAGAGAAGCCCTTCATCGATGCCGACGCCACAAACGCATTTCTTCTCAAAGACGAGTTCCTGGTCGCCCTCATGCGTACGCTACTTTACAACCCTCGCGCGAGTTTTCAGGTTCGTCAGGCTGACATCTTTCGTATCGGAGAGGGATACTACAGCATTCAAACCATGTGGCCTGACATGATTCTGTATGCGGCGGTGAAGGGACACTTTGTTAGGGGGCCTATTACCCCGCTCATTGCAGAGATACTTCGTCTGGCAGACGGAGCGAAAATACAAGCCAGGACACTATCCGTACGCTTCAATACGTCCATTGAAACCGTACAAGCAGCGTTCGACCGTCTTACGCATCTCGGATTTTTACACTAGAGGGTTGAAGCGGGACCTTTGGCGCTTGTGGCTTCTTTCTCGATCAAATTGCTGAAAGTTACGGCCATCGCCTGACCTATCTTCGCGTTTCCGGCTTCCGAATAGTGCATCACATCGGCGTACAGAGTGCTTTCATCCCCGTCAAATAACCTACTCCAGTCATAAAACTTCACACCCTTAGGAAGCTCATTGAGATGCCCTTGAATATATTCATACGTTTGGGCGACATAGGGAAGCCAATGAGCATTCTGTTTCTCAAGAACTTGCTCTTCAGATGACTTTTTTTCTTTGGCAAAAAAAGCAGGTTGAAGAATGAAAACGGGTGTCACGCCGTTTGCAGAAAGCGCAAGATGCGCCGTCTTGAGCGTAGCCAAATAAGCTCGACCAGCATTTTTTGCTAGCACTTCGAGATCGCGAGGTGTCGGCTGAACAAAAATATTCTTCTTTTCAGGTTCAGAAACGCCGTAGCGTTCGGCAATCTTCAGTCCCATCCGAAAAGCTTTTGATTTCTTCGCGATGTCCATTGAAGAAACTTCTCCGGTTTTTCCTAGTTGGAAAAGATAAGCATACTTTTCAAACTCCCACGGTTTTCCAGACGGCTCGCTTGTTCCCTGCATAAAATTGGTGAAAGAAGCGAGCGCATCGCAAACTCCATCGAGGAAAATCATCATTTTTGGAACAGGAGTTTCCGAAGGTCTTGTGGAAGAAAGAATGCGAACGGCTTGATGGACTTCCTGTGAGAAAACGTAACCAATCTGACCATAGTTCAAAACTTCTGCTTTCAAGCCAGGCAAGCTCGTTGCCAGTGTTGAACTCATTTCCGCGGGAATGGTATGCGCTTCACGTGCCCAGCCTCCCCAAACGGTACTTCCACCGAAAATTCCCACCCGGATATTCCTATCTTTCGTCACTAGCGGATTGGGAGTTTCTCGGTACCCGTCGTTTGAGATGCGAATGTGTTTTCCCTGATAGGGTTCCAGCGAGTAAATTTCGTATTCCTGAAAGCGTCGTCGCAACTCACCCTGTTCCGCCATCAGTTCGTTAAACCAACTTTCCTTGCTGAGGCTCGCCACCGACTCCATTGAAAAGACTTCTTTCTGTTTCTCATTGATGGGCATAACGCGCACCAGCAACTCTACGAGAAGCACTGCAGCGAAAACAATGAATAGCGTTTTCTTTATAGCTGACATGGTGAGTAGCTCCTAAGCCTCGAGTATACCAGGTGTCTGTGCACTTTTGGGCGAAGCGCAAAAGTGACCTGACACCTGATTTCATTCTAAGGTAAAATAGAGACAAGTATTTCACTTTCGGCTGGCTCTTCCAGCCCTCCACTCCCCAAAAATCCGTGCTATTTAACACCAAAACGTTTCCTGTTTTTTTACTTCTTGTTCTCGTTTCTTATTACCTGCTCCCTAGAAAATACCGCTCAATTCAACTTCTGTTCTTTAGTTACCTTTTCTACTCCTTCTGGAACTGGAAATTTCTTGTTCTTTTGGTGGCATCCACAGTCGTTGACTACTACTGCGGCCTCGCACTTTCTCAGGCCGCAACACAAAAGCGCAAAAAACAATGGCTCTACCTGAGCTTGGTTTCGAACCTGGGTACCCTAGCTTTTTTTAAGTATTTCAATTTCTTTTCGGATTCCACCATACAGTTCTGCCAACTTTTTGGTTTCGAGGCGAGCTTTTCGACTCTCAATATCGTTTTACCCGTTGGAATCTCGTTCTACGTTTTCCAAAGTCTGTCATACGTCATTGATGTCTACCGCGGGAACATAAAACCCGTTACGAACCTCCGTGATTTCGCACTGTACGTTTCCTTTTTTCCTCAGCTGGTTGCGGGCCCAATTGAACGGGCCACGACTCTCATGCCCCAACTACAAGCGCTGAGAAACCCGACTCGTTTGATGATCTGGGAAGGTTTACTTCTCTGCGCGTCGGGCTACATCAAGAAAGTTGTACTAAGCGATCAGATCTCCCCTCAAGTTGATGCTGCGTTTGCCAATTGGGCAACCCTTTCTACGATCTATCTGTGGGAAGGAATCTTGCTTTTCTCGCTACAAATCTATTTTGATTTCTCTGGCTACACGGATATTGCACGCGGTGTTTCTAAATGGTTTGGCGTTGAACTTATGCTGAACTTCCGCCAGCCGTATCTTTCCAAAAGCGTTACTGAGTTCTGGAGCCGATGGCACATTTCTCTTTCCACTTGGTTAAAGGAATATCTTTACTTCCCATTGGGTGGAAACCGCAAAGGCTCTCTACGAACCTATCTGAACCTAATGGTCACGATGTTGCTAGGTGGCTTATGGCACGGCGCTAACATGACCTTCGTTTTCTGGGGATTCTTGCACGGCCTGTTTCTATGCGTACACAAACTCTGGCTAAAGAATCGCCCCGCAGGTCGAGAAATGGGCTGGGTCACTACAATGGGCTCCATTCTTCTAACCTACTTCTTGGTAGTGATGACTTGGATCCCGTTCCGCTCGGCTACCATCAGCGACGCTTTCGGCTACATGAAAAAGTTGTTTGTGTTTGAGGGCCCCTTTGACCCGTCCGTCCCTCTCTACTTGGCGATGCTCTATTTTGTGTGGTGGATCATCGACTTCCCAGTTTACCGGTCCAACAACGAGTATCTGATGATGCGCTTTCCGCGGGCCGCTCGCATTTCATACGTTATGATCACCAGCCTTATCGTAGGCATTTTGATTCTCACCGTAAAAGAAGCCCGACCTTTCATTTATTTCCAATTCTAGAAAAGGAAAACCATGAACAACCTGAAATCATTTTTCATCAAGGCGGGCATTTTTCTGGGGAGCTGCTTACTAACTTGCGCCGCTTTTGAAATTGCCATCCGCGTGGTGGCTCTCCGCAAAGATATCTACACTATCGAAATGGTGAAGTACGCCAAAGAATTGAAAATGACGGACCCGAAGGGTGTTTCCAGCCACGTGCACCGACCCAACGCGAGTGCGAAGCTTATGGGGACGGATATCTCCCTCAACTCTTGGGGACACCGTGGACCCGAGCGAAGCCGACGAATTCCAAGCACCAAGCGCATTTTTCTTTTGGGAAGTTCCATCACCATGGGGTGGGGGGTGCCTTACGAAGATGTGTTCTCAACGGTCGTTGAAAAACACCTCAACGAGAAGGGCAAAGGAGTCGAAATTTTTAACGCTGGGATCGGAAACTACAACACCTATTACCAGTACCTATTATTCAAGGATCAGTTTGAGCGCGTTGATCCCGACATGGTTGTGCTCCACTACTTTATTAACGACGCCGAACCAAACCCAGTAAACTCGAACCCGCTAGCTCGCTACAGCTATCTTGCCGCTTACCTAAACAGTGAGTTCCAAGGCATGTACTTCAAATACTTCGGAACCCGCGATCTTGTGGCCTACTACTCCGACCTCTATCGCGACGAGAATCCGCAGTGGCAGAAAACTGTCGGCTACATCAACGAAATGAAAGCAGCGGCCGATCAAAAGAACATCCCTTTTCTTATCGTAATTGTCCCCGACACCCATAACTTAGACAAAGGATCGCCTTATGAAGGTCTCTACCAAAACATTGAAACTCGCTTTAGCAAAATGCAAATCCCTACGCTTAATCTTTTCGCCGATTTTCAGGAACGATTCGGCGACAAAGAAACCAACCTATGGGTCGCAAGCGACGATCCGCATCCCAATGCCACGGGCCATGCCTTAATGGCCGAAACACTGGAAAAATACTTATTGAAACAGCCGCTTTTTGGAAACGACCGAAAGCTGCCTAACCACAGCTAGGTACCATGGTAACCAGCATTGCAGAAAAGACTGTACACCGACCCTATCTAGACGGGCTCCGGGGAATATCTATTCTGCTGGTCCTCTGCGCGCACACCGTGCACAGTCTGCGGTTTTACACAGGGATGAACTTCACCTTTCCCTTCATCGAAGGGTTTGTTGCGGCAACTAATCAGGGGGTGAAGCTTTTCTTTTTGGTGAGCGCGTTCACTCTCTTCTCCTCCTACTACTCTCGGCTAGGAAAAGAAGCCCAACCCTGGCGCAACTTCTATTTGCGCCGTTTCTTTCGCATTTTCCCTTTCTGGTGGGGTATGGTCGCCGTTTACCTGCTTTTCGGCGCCCCCGGAGCTTCATTCTTACCCAGCGCCTTTATGTACTTTGGGTTTTTGCGTTTTGATCCGTTAGTTGAAGTCACCCACGTGCAATGGTCCCTTTTTGTGGAAGAAACCTTCTATCTCGCACTGCCTCTTCTGTTTAGCACCTTACGCACACTGCAAGGCGCGTTTACATTCTTCTTTGTTACTCTTTTTGCGAGCTACGTTTGGAACACCTATGGCGCAGTCATGGGCGTGCCGGATACCAACCAATTCATCGACTTTTTCCCGCTGAGCCAGTGGTACTGCTTTGCTATCGGCATCCTTCTCTATTTTTTATCCACGGAAAAGGATTTCCAAAACAAAGTTCTTAAAGAAGATAGATGGGCGACCATTCTGAGCATTGGCGCTTTTGTTTTTCTGGCGCAGATGATTCGCCAAATCGCCCCCTACAGCACGGTCGCGCTGGCGGCTGTATTCGTGGCTTCCATGCATCCGGGCACCATTTGGGGGCGTATCACCCGCAACCCTTTAATGGGAACCTTTGGAATCACTTGCTTCTCGATTTACCTTATTCATCCTTTACTGATCCGCGCTCTTGTTCCCCCTTTTTCTGCGTGGTTGAAGACAAGCACGTTCTCGATGTTGCCTTTGGAAGTCATTATCGCTTTCGCGGTGCCTGCGATGGCATTGGTGAACTTAGTGGTCGCGTATTTTAGTTTTAGTTATTTCGAAAAACCTTTCGTGAGATTGGGCAAAAAGGTAATCACTCGTCTAGAAAATCGCTCCCAATCGAAACAAACTATTCCCCGCGCATCGGAAGCCGCCTAGTGACTCTACAGCAACAGGCTATCGCAAATCTTTTGCACCTGCGAAAGTAGATCTTTCCAACCCGATTCTACCACCCCAAACACCAACTTATTGTCCGGTGTAACAGAAAAGATCTTCGGATTCTTTTTGATCAGTTCCACGATGCGCTCCGGTGTTACCGGTGTTGAAGGCGCAAAAAGTAATGACGCCTTCTTAGGTCCACAGTTAAGGTGAGTCACATGAAGCCGCTTAAGATAGAGTTTGATCCGCATCAGACCCAACAAGTTCACCACTTCGTCCGGTAGCGTCCCAAAGCGATCGCGAATTTCTTCCTCAATCTCCGAAACCGTTTCTTCTTCCTCCACACCGGAAAGCTGGCGATAAAGGTTCACGCGCTCACTCACGTCAGGTAGGTAGTCCATCGGGAAGTAAGCAGCGATCTTAAGGTTAATCTCGGGTTCAATATCAATCTTCTTTGCTTCTCCCTGTAGATAGCGAATACTTTCCTCAAGGAGCTCAAAGTACATATCCACGCCCACAGCGCCTATGTGCCCTGACTGTTCCTTCCCCAAAAGATCTCCCGCACCGCGTATCTCCAAATCGTAACTGGCAACGTTAAACCCAGCTCCCAAGTCGCTATAGCGTTGGATAACTTGAATCCGTTGTTTCGCATCCTTCGTCATTTCTTGTTCGGAAGGGACGAGCAAATAACAATAAGCACGCTTTGCAGAGCGTCCCACACGCCCTCTAAGTTGGTACAGCTGCGCAAGACCCAGTCGATCGGCGCGATCGATCACAATGGTATTGGCTCGTGGGATGTCCAGACCAGATTCGATAATGGCGGTCGTCACAAGAACTTGGAAATCACCGTGATAGAACCCAAGCATTTTCTTCTCTAACTCGTCAGCTTCCATCTGCCCATGGACGACTTCAATTTTTGCTTTAGGCAGAAGCTCCCGCAGCTCCTTTGCCACTTTTTCAATCGTTTCCACACGGTTGTGTAGAAAAAATACTTGCCCATCCCGCACCAGCTCGTTCGAGATGGCTTCCACCATTACTTCGTCAGACCGACGACAAACAAAAGTGCGTACCGCCATGCGGTCGGGAGGAGGCGTGGTGATAAGTGAAATATCTTTTATGCCCGTCATCGCCATATTCAGGGTGCGAGGAATCGGGGTGGCGGTCATAGATAGGAAATGTACAGAATCAGAAATCTTTTTTAACTTCTCTTTATGAAGCACGCCAAAGCGGTGTTCTTCATCTACCACAATAAGACCAAGCTCTTTGAAGGCCACATCGGCTGAAAACAACCGGTGTGTCCCAATCAGAATGTCCACTTTCCCGTCTCGCGTTCGTTCCAACGTTTGCTTGATCTCCGCTGGCTTTTTCATGCGCGAAACCATTTCTACTGTCGCGCCCGTGTCTTTGAAACGCTGCTGAAAACTAGCAAAATGCTGAAACGCCAACACGGTCGTGGGCACCACGACGCACGCTTGCTTGCCGGCCAAAACGCATAAGTAGGAAGCCCGCATCGCAACTTCCGTTTTTCCGTATCCCACATCCCCCACTAAAAGCCGATCCATCGGGTAACTGCGCGAGAGGCTTTCCAGTGTATCCTCAATGGCTTTCATTTGATCGGGCGTTTCATCAAAGGGAAAAGCCATTTCGAATTGGCGGAACTCGGCACCAGGAATAGGAAACGAATGTGCGGGAATCATTTTTCGTTTCGCCTGAATGTTTAGGAGTTCGCCCGCTAGTTCCTGAGCTGCCTTTTCAGCTTTCTTTTTAGCTTTGGCCCAACGCTCGCCTCCCATTTTGTCGAGTACAACTGTGGCACCTTCGCCGCCCACATACTTTTGGACAACATTCAAACGATAGGAAGGTACGTAGAGTTTATCTCCATCGCGATACTCGATGAGCACATATTCATTGGGTACGCCCAAGAAGTTCATCGATTTCAAACCCAAGTAGCGACCGATACCCTGATCCTTGTGGACCACGTAATCGCCTTCTTTGAGTTGTCTAAATGTATTGAGCTGCTTCTTGGTGGAGGTCTTGCCGAGAGACTTGGATTTTGTAACTCGGCGTTTTTGTCCGAAAATCTCTTCCTCGCTCAAGATCACGGTGCGCAGTCCAGAGAAATAGGCACTTTCGCTTAAAACACCCTGCCACAAATGCAACCTGCTAGCATCGGCCTGAAAGAGATTTACCCGTTCGGCTTCGGGATGCGCCTCTACCTTAATGCCGTACGGCTCCAGCAGCAGACGAATCCGATCTTCGTGCGTTTGGGTGTGACAAACGACGTTCACCGCAATGCCGTCATCCATCCAAGCTTTGAAACGTCTTGCGAAAGCTTCCAACGCGGGCCGATCCGCGCTTTTTTGCGATAACGATTGGCGCTCATTCTCAAGCGAAATCTTCTCGTTCATTAAACGTACAGGAGGATCTGTATCTGCTCCTTGCTCGGGTTTAAACTCATCGAACGTCTCGATGAAATAAGAGCGAGGCCATTCCAAGAGGCTTTTGAGCTCGTCGTTTGAGACAAACAGACTCTCTTCGGAAGCCACCGGGCTCGGTTCTTTGAGAAAGAGATCATGGTTTTTTTGGTAGCGGGGCAGTTCCACTTCCGCAGCAAGCTCCTGCAATCGCTTCTTGCCTTCCCAAACGACAAGGGATTCTCCAGGTAGAAAATCCATAAAATGAGACGATCCCTGCGAGAGAACAGGAAATAAAAAGGGTGCGACATGATTTCGCGATCTAAGTTCATCAATGAGCGTATCGCGTTGAAGCTTTGGAATTTCCAATGCATCCAAACGTTCCTTCACGTTTAGCAATAAAGGTTCCAAGGTCGAGTCTTCAGGCAAAACGTAAGTCGCAAGGGGAAGGACCCACACTTCGGAAACAGTTTCAAGCGAGCGCTGAGTCTGCGGATCATAAAAACGCATCTGCTCAATTAGATCGCCGTAAAACTCAATGCGGATCGGATACGGGTAAAGCGGTGTGAAAATGTCCATCAATCCACCACGAACCGAAAACGTGCCGGGGTCGTACGCCACTGGTTGTCGGCGATATCCTGCACCCAATAGTCGCAGCACGAAGTTATCTCGATCGACTTCCTGATTCAGAGCAAGCTTATCCAAGTGCGCACGAAACACCTCTGGCGGGAGAGTTTTTTGCAACAACGCACTTAGTGGACAAACAAAAATTCTTTTTTCAGGATCAACCAGCGTATGAAAGAGGGCCAAATTTCTCTCGGCTAAGTCATCCGGGTTCGGTAGCACGCCTTTGTAGAAATCGAAATCAATGGTGGGAAAATAGTGAACTCGCTCAGCCCGCTCCTTTCCTAAGAAGAAACGTAAATCATCCACCAAAGCGCGAGCCTGCGCCTTCTCCGCAGTAACAAACAGAATGGGATGAAAAGTTTTTCGGGCGAGCGCGGTTCCCACAAGGGCACGCGCAAGATTTCCTAAACCTAGAAAACTTTGGCCGAAGGGAAGCGTCGCCTCCGGTGTCTGCAACCAAAGTTCACCACTTTGCGGCTTAACGTCTACGGGTTCCACTAAAGAAGAGCGCCCTCCCACTCCTCTTTAAGATCACGGCTCATGAGATCGGTGAGTGCTTTTTTGATGGGTTGGTCTTCGTAAAGAATGCGGTAGATTTGTTCGGTAATCGGCATATCGATCCCCTGCTTACGGGCGATTTCATAAACAGCTTTGGTGGTGTGCGCGCCTTCGGCGACCCCACCGAGCGCTTTGGAGACTTCATCTAGTTTCCTACCTGCCCCCAGTCCTTCGCCCAGACGACGGTTACGGCTAAGCGATCCCGTGCAGGTCAAAATGAGGTCGCCCATTCCTGCCAGTCCCAAAAATGTCATAGGATCGGCGCCCAGGCGGCGTCCCATTCGCAAAATCTCCGCCACCCCTCTATTAATGATGGCCGCTTGCGCGTTGTAGCCAAAACCGACTCCCGCGGCGATCCCTGTCGCGATAGCGATCACGTTCTTGAGCGCTCCTCCCAGTTCCACGCCCACTACATCGGTAGAACGATAAACACGAAAGTAGGGTGCGGAAAAAAGTTTCTGGACAGTTTGCGCCATCGCCAAATCTTTACTAGCGGCGGTAACCGCCGTGGGCTGTCGGGCGAGTACTTCTTTTGCAAAACTCGGCCCGGAAAGAACCAAATAAGGAGCACCCGGTGCAATCTGCTTAAAGATCTCACTAATTCTTAGATGCGTTCCTTCTTCGATGCCCTTCGAAGCGTTGACGATCCATTTTCCTGTTAGGCGTTTACCCACCGGGCCCAAAACGTTGCGAATCTCCTGAGTGGGAATAGCGCTCACAATAATATTGCACTGCGTTAGCACAGCATCCAGCTCGGAATCCGCTCTCAGCGCGGGATTGAGCGACATGTCCGGACAGTATTTTTTATTTCGGTGCTCTTGCTGAATCGATTTCAAAACGGAAGCGTCTCGTCCCCATATTACCGTCGACACACCATTGTCCGCGAGCACGTTGGCCACAGCGGTGCCCCAACTTCCGGCACCCAAAACGGCTACTTTTTCGTCCGCCATCCGCGTTCCTTTCTTTTCTCGTCAAACGCCCGCGTAGCCTATACGCGCTAGGAAAGAGAGTCACCTTTGCAAAAGCGGATCAGCTTTTGACATGGTGTGTTATGTGGGGAGTTCCCCGTTGACAGCCTGCAGAGCCCAAGTTAGTTTTCTGCGAGATTTTATAATTTCAAGCACTTAGCTGGCACCTCAACGGCGCCGAGCGGGTCTTCAGAATGGGTCGTTAGAAGAGGTTACGCGGTGGAAACCGGTTACATCACAGCACTGTGGTTCCTTATCATCTCATGCCTTACGGTCCCCCTCATGCTGGGGATTGGTTGGATCATTCGTCCGCAGAAAAAAGGCTCGGCCAATAAAACAATGGCCTACGAGTGCGGTGAACCCCCTGTCGGTGATGCCTGGATCAAGTTCAATATTCGCTTTTACGTTGTGGCGATTATCTTCATTATTTTTGACGTAGAAGTCGCAACTGTTTTCCCGGCTGCTACCGTCTACAAAGCGGCAATTGAAAGTGGCAACGGCGGACTCGCATTTGCAAAAATCTTTTTGTTTGTTGGTCTTCTCCTCTCAGGCCTTGCTTACTGTTGGGTGCGAGGCGACTTGGAGTGGATCAAAGGTGTCGCGCAAACGGGGAACAAGAAATAAATGGGAAATTCCGCCTTATTCGCCCACTCAATGCAGACTTGGATTGGCGCCGGCCCCATTTGGGTGTGGGCTGCCCTTTCGGCTTTCCTTATTATCTACTTGGTTGCTCTGCCTTTCGGCGGATTTGCCACTTACGTCGAACGTAAAGTGGCAGCAGACTTTCAAGATCGCGTTGGCCCCAACCGAGTGGGCCCTTACGGAATTCTTCAGTTCCTTGCGGACGCCGTGAAAATGATCACAAAGGAAGACTTCATTCCTGATGGCGCCGATAAATTTTTGTACAACCTGGCACCCCTTCTCGTCGTGATGGGTGCGTGCTCTGCGTTCGCGGCTCTTCCCTTAAGCAAGTATCTTATGGGGGCCGACCTTAATATCGGTGTTCTCTATATTTTAGCCGTTACCACGCTTGTAGCGCCGGGCATCTTGTTGGGCTCATGGTCTTCCAATAATAAATGGTCTCTATTGGGCGGACTGCGCGGTGCCGCGCAGATTGTGAGCTACGAAATACCGGTAGCTCTTTCCATTTTGCCGGTGGTTTTAATTTCGGGAACGCTCCAAGTGGGAACTATCGTCGAGCAACAAGGCTGGGCTTGGTCGGGAGCAACCACGGGTCAGTATCACTTCTGGAATCTGTTTCACAATCCTTTTTGTTTTTGCGCTGCCTTTCTACTCTTCATCGCGGGACTGGCGGAAACCAATCGCATTCCTTTCGATTTGCCCGAGGCGGAATCGGAGCTTGTTTCCGGCTTCAACACGGAATTTTCTGGGATGCGTTTTGGTTTGTACGCGCTGGGCGAATTTGCGGAAGTCTTCGTGATGTGCGCCGTTTTGACGGCGCTCTACTTGGGTGGCTGGCACATCCCCTTCCTTAACTTGGACCAGATGTGGATCAAGTTTCCCGAAGCGATCATTATTTTAGTGCAGCTCGCGATGTTTTCGATAAAAACGCTATTGCTTGTGTTTGTCGTCATGTGGCTGCGCTGGACGCTGCCTCGTCTGCGCGTCGATCAGTTGATGGGTATGTGCTGGAAGGGGCTCGTCCCCTTGTCGCTGATCAATCTGTTTGGTACGGCGGTATGGATGTGGGTCTTTAACGGAAGATCTCTGGCTCAGCTGCTATTTGGCTCCGGCCACGGCTGAGTAACTTAGGTGTAGAAGATGTCTGAAACGGCAAAAATCGTTCTCGCAGTAGCTCAACTCCTTACGGTTGCGTCTGCTTTGCTTGTCACCTTTCATCCCAACATTTTGTATGCATCCGTCGCGCTCCTTTTCACCTTTTTAGGGGTGACTGTCATGTTCCTGTTCGCGGGTGCAGACTTTATCGCGGGCGTTCAAGTGATTGTTTACATCGGTGGCGTCACCATTTTGGTGTTGTTCGCCATTATGTTGACCAGCTGGCTTTACCAAATAAAGTTGCGTGATACGCGTAAGCGGATGGCGATTCCGTTCCTGCTGGTCGGGATCGGCCTTGTGCCCTTTTTCTACAAAGCAGCCGAAGAGCTCGCCAACCGCGTTCTGTCGTCGCCTCCGGCCAACTTCGAAGCTTTTGCGGGTAGCCCCAAGACCAATTTGATCGGCGAAGCACTTTTGAACAACTATCTCCTTCCTTTTGAAGGCGTCACCGTCCTGCTACTGGGGGCGTTGGTGGGTGCGGTATGGATAGCGAGGCCCCGATGATGACATTTTTGGATTGGATGACGGGACTGCATGGTTTCTTGTTCATCGGCATGATCCTGGCTGCTTTGGGCATGATCGCCGTGATTTATCGCCGCAATTCCATTGGCATTCTATTGGGCATCGAACTTATTTTGAACGCCGCGGGCCTAAACTTCATCGCCTTTAGCAAATACCGAACCGCTGCGATTGATGGACAAATTTTTACCCTCTTTATCATTATCATTGCGGCTGCCGAGGCGGCGGTCGCGCTGGCGGTCATTTTACGCTTGTACCGTTTGCGTGAAACGATTGACGCCAGCGAAGCGAATTTGCTGAGGAACTAAGAATGATCCAGTCTAGTATTTGGATATTTTTACTGCCGTTGAGTGCCTTTTTAATTCAGGTCTCGATTGGCAAAAAACTCCCCCGTCAGGGTGATTGGGTTTCTGTGGGCGCTATTTTGGGTTCGCTCATCTTGGCGGTTCCCATCTTCTTACAGTTGCTCGCGACCTCGGATGTACACGCCATCGCAAGCTTCAATTGGATCTCGCTTCCCTTGCCTATTCCCGATTCCTTCATGGCATCGCATCCCGACGTTTCGGCTCCGACCTTTGACATTGCTATCGGTATCTTGGTGAACAACCTCACCGCCATCATGCTCATGATGGTCACGCTCTGCTGCTTCTTGATTCACCTTTTCTCGACGGGTTATATGAAAGGTGAAGAGCGCTACCATCTGTTCTTCGCCTATATTTCCATGTTCTCAGCCGCCATGTTGGGTTTGGTGGTCTCGGACAACCTCCTTACGTTCTTTGTCTGCTGGGAGCTAATGGGTGTGTGCTCGTACCTTCTCATCGGTTTCTACTACAAGAAAGAAACGTCGATAAACGCGAGCCTGAAAGCGTTTATGACCACCCGAGTTGGGGACACGGGCCTTTTCTTGGGCTTGATGGGTCTTTATGTGGTTTTCGGCACCAGCAACTTCGAGGAACTTTACCAGGGGATTCAATCGGGTTTTGCCGCCGATAAGACGCTGCTGGGAATACCTGCTCTGACTTTCATTGGCTTTATGGTTTTGATGGGCACAGTAGGTAAGTCGGCACAGTTCCCGTTGCAAATTTGGTTGCCTGATGCGATGGCCGGTCCGACACCCGTTTCCGCCCTGATTCACGCTGCAACCATGGTATCGGGTGGTGTGTTTCTCCTTATTCGCATGTTTCCGCTTCTGGAAGCTTCGCACACGGTTTTGATTTATGTCGCCTACGTGGGCGGTATCACGGCGTTCTTCGCGGCAATGCTTGCGCTCGTGCAAAACGACATTAAAAAAGTGCTCGCTTATTCCACGATTAGCCAATTGGGTTACATGGTCTTGGGAATGGGTGTCGGGTCATTCGCACCCGCATTCCTCCATCTGATTACCCACGCACTTTTCAAAGCTTGTTTGTTCCTTTGTTCCGGTAGCGTGATTCACGCCGTTCACACGCAGGACATGCGGGAAATGGGTGGCTTGCGCTCGAAGATGCCTCTGACTTTCTTGTCGATGTTTGTGGCAACTCTCGCTATCGCGGGCGTGCCCTTTTTCTCGGGATTTGTGAGTAAGGACCGCATTTTAGGCGACGTGCTGGGTTTTGCTATGCAGCACCCCGGGCATTACGTCCTTCCCTTCTTTGGCTTCTGCGCGGCTGGCTTGACCGCTTTCTACATGTTCCGCCTTATTTACATGACGTTCTTTGGTTCGCCTCACAACGAGCACAAACACACCCATGCGCATGAAATGCCTTGGAACATGGTAGGCGGCACACTCATCCTCGCAGGTCTTTCGCTCGCCATTTGGTTCGCGGGCCCCACGGGCATTCACGCGGTAGACGCGGTGGCACCGGTGGAGTGGTTTGACAAAGCCATCAACGTGGTCGCGCAACAATCAGGCATCAACCTGCACCCTGGTGATGAGCACGTGGTGCACCACGCGCATTCGTTGGCGCTGGTTATTTCACTTTGCATCGCGGGATTGGGCATTTTTCTCTCCACGATTACGTATTACCGAAAAATTATTCCAGCGGCGAGAATCAAGGAACGCTTGTCCTTCGTGCACAGCATTCTCGAAAACAAATATTATTTCGACTACCTCTACATCAATATTCTTATCCAAAAGGGTCTTTTGGTTTGGAACCGCGCTCTAGCCAACTTTGACGACAACGTGGTCGATCGTATTTTTGTCGATGGTTGGAAAGACGTTACGATGGTGGTTAAGAGTGTGGTCGGTAAGTTCGATGAAATCGTGGTCGATCGTATTTTGGTTGATGGCACCGCGAACGCCGCGGCCGCCGGAGGCTGGGCTCTGCGCCGCCTGCAAACGGGCCAGGTGCAGCAATATTTGATGCTTGTGGCGCTCTTTTTTAGCGCCGTTTTGATTTACGCCATAATGTAAGGGGACTGACGTATGCTTAGTTGGATCATTTTTTCACCTTTGATTGGGGCCGCCGCCATCTTGGCGATGCCGCGCAATCGAGAGAATTTGGTGCGCTGGATGGCTGTAGCCAGTACGGCCGTTCCTTTCTTGCTCTGCTTAGCCGTACTCGCGAAGTTTGACCGAACCACTGCGGCGATTCAGTTTGCACAGCAAGTCGCCTGGATTCCGCCCTTTAACATTGAATATTACGTGGGCATCGACGGGTTGAGTATGCCGATGCTCCTTTTGACCGTGCTGCTTTCGTTCCTGTGTATCTTTGCTTCATGGAACATCGACAAAGGAGTGAAGGGCTACTTCGCCATGTTCCTCATGCTCGAAACAGGCATGTTGGGTGTTTTCTGCGCGCTGGATTTCTTCCTGTTCTTTGTGTTTTGGGAAGCGATGCTCCTTCCGATGTATTTCCTCATCGGTATCTGGGGCGGGAAGAATAAAGTCTACGCAGCCACGAAATTCTTTATCTACACGTTTGCCGGCTCCGTGCTCATGCTTCTCACTATGCTGGCCATGTACTTTACCTCTGAGCCACACACGTTTGATCTCATCAAGCTCGCCGCGAATAATCCCTTCAACACGCACACGATATCGTTGTTGGGCTGGGAGTTATCGATGAGCAAGGTTTTCTTTATCGCTCTCTTTATTGGGTTTGCGATCAAGATCCCCAGCTGGCCTTTTCATACCTGGTTGCCTTGGGCGCACGTGGAAGCCCCGACCGCGGTTTCTGTCATTCTGGCGGGCGTGCTCCTGAAGATGGGTACCTACGGTCTTCTGCGCATCAGCTTTCCCATCTTGCCTCAGTCGACCATCTGGGCGGCTGATGCGATGGCGATTTTGGGCATTATCAGTATTCTCTACGGCGCCTACTGCGCGATGGCTCAAACCGATCTCAAGAAACTCGTCGCTTATTCCTCTGTTTCACACATGGGATACGTGCTTTTGGGAATGGCAAGTTTGACCACAGCGGGAGTTAACGGGGCGGTACTGCAGATGTTTAACCACGGCACTTCCACCGCGATGCTCTTTCTTTTGGTCGGCGTCCTTTACGACCGGGCCCACCACCGTTGGATTGTAAAGCCCGACGGCACCAAAGGTTTTGGCGGCATCGCCGCGGTCGTTCCGGTCTACACCGGCTTTATGGCGATCGCAGTATTCGCTTCCCTGGGTTTACCGGGGCTAAGCGGGTTTGTGAGTGAAGCGCTCGTATTCCTAGGCGCCTTTTCCGTTCCTAAGTTCCAGGTTTATGTCTTGATTGGTTCGCTCGGTATCGTGCTGGGCGCAGCCTATCTGCTTTGGATGTTTATGCGCGTCTTCTTAGGACCTCTCAATGAAGAGTGGGCTAATTTGACCGATATGAACTGGCGCGAACGTTTCACTTTAGTACCTTTGACGATCATGGTGATTGTTTTTGGTGTTTACCCAATGCCCGTTTTGAATCTGATGGGACAGTCGGTAGCGAAACTACTCACGATTATTAGCTAGTTTTATGGATTTATCTTTAGTTCAAAATCTGATTCGCCTGAGCCCCGAGATCTGCATCGTGGTGTTCTTGGTATTGTTGTTCACACTCGATTCGGTTTTTCCGAAAACACGTGAGAATAAGGTGCCTTTTATCTTGGTCGCTGTGGGTTGTCTGATTGCAGGAGGACTGACCTATTGGGTGAGCCTTGAAACACCATCCCGCTTTTTCTACGACACACTCGCAAACGATTCTTTTTCGGCATTTTTTCGCTATGTTTTCTTTTTCTCTGGCGCAGCAGCAGCTTACCTAAGCTACGGCTCTAAAGATCTCACTCCGCCCAATCGAATGGAGTTCTGCCTGCTGCTTCTTTGTGTCATTTTCGGCATGTGCCTGATGGCGACTTCGACCAACTTGCTCATCCTTTATATGGGCATTGAAACCGTCAGTATCATTTCCTTCATCTTGGCCGGCTTTAAGCACGAAGACCTTCGCTCCAACGAAGCCTCCTTTAAGTATTTTGTTTTTGGCGCACTCGCTTCGTCCTTGATGGTTTATGGTTTCAGCTGGATTTACGGCATTACCGGCTCGTTGAACTACACGGAAATCGCCGTCTACCTTCAGGCAAATCACGCCTCGTTGCCGGTTGTACTTCCGGTGAGCCTGCTCTTAATTTACGCGGGTTTGGCTTACAAAATTTCAGCCTTCCCGATGCATTTCTGGACTCCTGATGTTTACGAAGGCTCTCCCACACCGGTTGCGACCTTTTTCTCAGTGGCTCCCAAAGCAGCGGGCTTTGCCGCCTTTATCCGTTTCTTCCTTGATGTCCTTACCGTGAAAGGCGAAACGGGGACCTGGCAGCTCATGGGTGGCGAATCTGCGCTTTGGTTCTTGGCAATCCTTTCGGCGGTGACCATGACGGTGGGTAATCTGTCGGCGATTGGGCAAACCAGCACGAAACGCATGCTCGCTTACTCCAGCATCGCGCACGTGGGTTATATGCTCATGGGTCTTTTGACCTTGGAAGCGATGGGCCTCGGAGCCATTCTGTTTTATATTATCGCCTACTGCGCCACCAACTTCGGCGCTTTCTGGGTTATCTCGGTTGTGAGCGATATCAAGGGCTCGGACAAGCTAGATGCTTTCCGCGGAACCGGTTGGTCGATGCCCGTTCTCGGCGTAACGATGACTATTTTCCTAGCATCGCTCGCGGGGATTCCTATGTTTTCCGGTTTTATTGGGAAGCTTTTGCTTTTCGGATCCATCGTAAAGAGCGGCTCATTTATGTGGCTGGCTATTTTGGGCGTCCTGAACAGTGTAGTTTCCATGTACTACTACGCAAAGATTCTGCGAGAGATGTGGTTAGAAGGGCCTGAAGCCTCCCGCTCCTCGTTATCGCTTTATAACGGGATTGCATTGGTAGGTCTTGCCATCCCCACCGTGGTGATGGGTCTTTGGTTCACCCCCGTCCTTCGGTTTGTCGAAAGTTCAATCGCCTCGATTCTCTAAAAAGAAGCGAAGGCTCCGTTGTTTTTAGGTGCCGCGTAAGTCCCTAGCAATAACGGTCTTCTAGGAGTGACCTGTGGAAGCGTTTATCCCAGTAGTCATTATGTTTGTGCTCGCGCTGCTGTTGAGCGGAGCCATTTATTTCATCACTAGTGTGCTCGGCCCGCGTGTGCGTGGTCGGATAAAACTCTCGCCCTATGAATGCGGTGTTTACGAACCAGCAGCGCAAACCTCTACCAAACTCCCTTTCCAGTTTCGGTTTTATTTGATCGCCGTGATTTTTTTGCTCTTTGACGTGGAAGGCGCCTTCTTCTTGCCCTGGGCACTGATTTACCGGGAGTCGTTAGCTGTCGATGGCACCTTGCTGGTTGGAATGCTTGTTTTTAGCTTTTTTGTAGTCTTGGGATTGGTCTACGTGTTCCGAAACAAATACTTGAATGTGGATTGACGCTTAAATGGATTGGTTAGATCTCACCATCATCTTCGTTCGTACCGCGGTCATCTACGTGGCGTTCATTCAAGTTGTACCCATCATGATTTGGGTGGAACGCAAAGGGGCCGCTCTGATTCAGGATCGCCCAGGGCCCAACCGCGTAGGCCCGTTTGGTTTGCTCCAACCGGTCGCCGATGCGCTTAAGTTTCTCTTTAAAGAGGACCCTATTCCCAAAGAGGTGAATAAGTTTCTCTACGCAATCGCCCCATTTTTGATTCTTTTGCCGGCGTCGTTGGTCGTTTGCGCGATCCCGATTGGTGATTACGCCGTATTTTTCGGCCGTGACGTGCTTTTGCAGGTGGCCGACCTAGATGTGGGCCTGCTGTTTGTTTTGTCGATTGGAAGTCTTGGCGTGTACGGCATTTTGTTTGGTGGATGGGCGTCGAGCAATAAGTTCTCCTTACTAGGTGCCATGCGGTCCTCTGCGCAGGTCATTAGCTA
This sequence comes from Bdellovibrionota bacterium, assembly GCA_041751875.1. Classification (GTDB taxonomy): domain Bacteria; phylum Bdellovibrionota; class FAC87; order UBA2466; family JACKAF01; genus JBGSIC01. The sequence continues at coordinate 219,859 of JBGSIC010000029.1, read as the reverse complement.
TGAAATCCCCCTAGCCCTTGCTGCCGCCAACGCTGTCATGTTCTACGGTACTTTTAATTTGCGACAGATGGTCTTTGCTCAAGAAGGCACGCTCTTCGGCTTTCTTCCCAACTGGGGCATTTGGTACCAGCCGTTGGGTTTTCTCATCTTTTTCATCGCCCTTTTTGCGGAAACAAACCGACTCCCTTTCGATCTACCCGAATCGGAGGCCGAGCTTGTCGGCGGTTACCATACCGAGTACGGAAGCATGAAGTTCGCTGTATTTTTTATGGCGGAGTATATCAATCTCGCTACTGCCTCGGGACTAATGACCACCCTTTATTTCGGGGGCTGGCATTTACCCTGGATTACTGACGCTCGGCTGTTGGAACTCTTGGGCTCGCGCAACCTGCTCGCTTTATTGCAGGTAGCAACCTTTACCGTGAAACTGAGCTTCTTTATGATTGTGTTTGTCTGGGTCCGTTGGACCATCCCACGCTTTCGCTTTGACCAACTCATGCGCGTCGGCTGGAAGAACCTACTTCCATTGGGCCTGCTGAATATTATCGTGACTGCGATCGTGCTCTATTTAGTGGAGGGCCGATGAGAGACGGGCTTTTTATTGCGTTCGGTATATTAACCATCCTAGGCGGACTTGGGGTGGTGGTGGCCCGTCACGCCATTTTTAGCGCCTTTAGTATGGTGATCGCTTTTTTTGGCTTGTCAGCGCTTTATGTCTTATGGGGCTCAAACTTCATCGCGATGCTCCAGATTCTCATCTACACGGGCGCCATCGTGGTGCTTTTCGTATTCGTGGTGATGCTTCTCGACTTGAAAAAGGAATCGTCGCTAGATACTGGCTCGGGGCTCGCTGTCATGCTATCCGGCGCAACAGTATGGTTTTTTTCGCTTCTCATTTTGAGAGCGATGAACCGAGGGAGTTATTTCGCGAGCGAAAAAGTCCTTGTGTCTCAGGACATGCGGGTCATTTCGCATCTTCTCTTTACAAAGTATTTGTGGCCTTTTGAAATTTTGTCGTTGTTTTTGCTGGCACTCATTATTGGTGTTTGCGTGCTGGCGCGACCAGACAGTAAGGAGGGACCTCACAAGTGATACCTATTCCTTCCACCCTAGCCCAATGGTCGCATTACATCGCCGCGTGTCTGTTTGCGCTGGGTCTTTTCGGTTTCTTAATTCGCAAAAATGGCATCGTCGTTTTGATGTGCATTGAGCTCATGCTCAATGCTCTCAACTTATTCTTGGTTGAGGTATCAATGCGCTCGAGTCACCCGGAAGGCATTATTTTTGTGATTTTTATTATCACGGTCGCCGCAGCGGAAGCCGCGGTGGGACTCGGTATTATTTTGAATTTGTATCGACTTAAAGGCAGTGTGCACGTCGATCTATTTAAGAGTTTGAAGGGTTAGCATGCAGGTTGTGCTGTTTGGTCTTATTCTTATCCCGCTTCTAGGAGCCATCTTGAACGGGCTCGTGCTGCGCTCAAAGCACACCCGCGTAGCGGGTGGTATTGCCACCGCATGTTCTGCAGCCTGTTTTTTACTCGCACTCTCACTCTCCCTGAACTACTTCGAAACCGGTACGCCGCTTTCGGCGGCGTTGCCTTGGATGAGCGCGGGACCCTTCGTTCTTAATTGGGGCTTACGCTTCGATGCGCTGACCTTGGTGATGACTCTCGTGATCACCGGCATTGGCACACTCATTCATCTCTTTTCGATCGGGTACATGGATGAAGAGAAAAGTCCCTACCGCTACTTTGCTTACTTGAATCTGTTTCTTTCTGCGATGCTGCTTTTGGTACTCGGAGACAGTTTGCCCGTCCTCTTTGTCGGGTGGGAAGGGGTGGGACTTTGTTCTTACCTTTTAATTGGGTATTGGTACGAAGACATTGATAAGGCAAACGCCGGTATGAAGGCTTTTGTCATGAACCGCATTGGGGATGCGGCTTTCCTTTTGGGCGTCTTTATTTGCTACCAGCAATTCAAAAGTGTCACCTTCACGGAAATGGCGCATCTCACAGCGACTTCCAATAGTCTGAGCGTTTGGTGGTTGGAAATGGCAGCGCTTTGTCTGTTTGTGGGCGCCACCGGCAAGTCTGCGCAGATCCCGCTCTTTACATGGCTCCCTGACGCGATGGCCGGCCCAACTCCCGTTAGTGCTCTCATTCACGCGGCGACGATGGTAACGGCGGGTATCTACCTCGTCGCACGCACGGCGTTTCTCTTTCAGGTTTCTCCCGACGTCAGTCAGTGGATGGCTTACACGGGAGCATTCACCGCTCTTTTTGCGGCAACCATTGCGCTGGTACAGAAAGACATCAAAAAAATTCTCGCGTACTCGACTGTCAGTCAGCTGGGCTTGATGTTCGTTGCTCTCGGCGTGGGCGCTTACAGCGCGGCTCTTTTTCACGTCATGACTCACGCCTTTTTCAAAGCCCTTCTTTTCTTGGCCGCGGGTGCCATCATTCACGGATTGCATGGTGAGCAAGATATTTTCAAAATGGGTGGACTGCGGAAGCACTTCCCGCTGACTTTCCTCTTTTCGAGTATCGCGGTCGCGGCCATTTGTGGTTTGCCCCCCTTCTCTGGATTCTTTAGCAAAGATGCGATTCTTTTCGCCGCGCTCGCGTCTCCCACCGGAGATGTGCTCTTGTGGGGAGTAGCAAGCCTCGCCTCCCTACTAACCGCCTTTTACATGACGCGTTTTTATCTACTTATTTTCTTCGGCGATTACCGAGGCGAAGCCCATCCGCATGAGGGGTCGGCTCTTCTTTGGATCCCGCTTGCCGTATTGGCGGTGGGAAGTGCCTTTGCCGGTTTGGTCGGCATGCCGCACGGATTGCACATGTTGCCCGACTACTTTGGCCAGCTCTTGTCGCCCGTTCTACCCGCCTGGCAAGAAACGCATGCTTTCTTGGGTGAAATCGGCGCGATGAGCGTAGCCGTCGCGGTAGCGGCGCTGGGAATCGGGACGGCCTTTGTGATCTATCGAAAAGGCACCGGTACAGGCGAGAAACTCGCGCGAGCTTTCTCTCCTCTTTATAAGTTGCTACTGGGCAAATGGTATATCGATGAGCTTTATGAACTTACGATCGTTTTACCCTTTAAGGCGCTCTGCCGCTTTTCGTCCCGCATTATCGATCGCGCCATTGACGTTACTGTGCTTTTCCCTGCGAGGCTTGCTCGCGTTGGCGGAACAGCGCTCAGTTTGGTTCAGGTAGGTGCGGTTCAAGTTCATCTTTGGATCATGGTCTTAGGCGGCCTCGTCTTACTGTGGTGGGCGCTTAGGGGGTTGGTGGTCTAATGGATAACTTACTCCTCTGGACTATCCTTCTACCGCTTTTGACAGCAGTCGTGTGCGCTCTGTTGCCGGTTAAAGTAAGTAAAATAGTGGCGGTTGCCTCAACCGTGGTGGGCCTACTCCTTGCGTGTCTTATTTACGAGCGTTTTATTCCCGAGGCTCTCAACGGTTTCCAAATGGTCCTTCGTGTTCCCTGGATCACGCGCTACCAAATCAACTTCGCTCTCGGTGTAGACGGACTTAGTTTACCGCTTCTGCTTTTATCCAAATTCATCATGCCCATTGCGCTTTTGGCTAGCTGGGGGATTACAAACCACGCACGCGTGCTTACGATTTGTTTTCTCGTGCTGGATGCCGCAATGGCGGGCACCTTTCTTGCGACCGATATTTTCCTCTTTTACATTTTTTGGGAATTTGTGCTGATCCCGATGATTCTTATTATCGGCGTGTGGGGCAGCTCCGAGCGGATTTACGCCGCCTTGAAATTCTTCCTGGTAACGTTTGCCGGGAGTTTGCTCATGCTCGTCGCTATTTTCTGGCTGTACACGAGCTATCACGCTCAGTTCGGGACCTACACCGCTGATATCGCTTCACTGGGCTACATTAAGTTCTCCACCGACCCGGTGCTTTGGGGACTTACCGCACAGGAATGGGTTTTTCTCGCTTTTGCACTCGCGTTCTGCATCAAGGTACCTCTTTTCCCTTTGCATACTTGGTTGCCCGACGCGCACACCCAGGCCCCCACCGGTGGCAGTATTATCTTGGCGGCTGTTCTCTTGAAGATGGGAACCTACGGACTTCTTCGTTTCTGCGTACCACTTACTCCCGATGCCTTTGCGCGCTTTAGTCCTATTATCGCGGTACTGGGACTAGTGGGGATTGTGTACGGCGCTTGGGTCGCGTTCCAACAAGAAGATGCCAAGCGCATGGTTGCCTACTCTTCAGTGAGCCATTTGGGCTTTATTGTCGTGGGGATTTGCGCATTGAGCCCTGAAGCACTCTCCGGCGCGGTTCTGCAAATGGTAAACCACGGGCTGTCGACGGGTGGATTATTTCTTCTCGTGGGTATTTTGTACGACAGACGCCACACACGCAAGCTGAGTGAGTTTGGTGGGCTTGCCAAAGTGATTCCTTGGTACGCGTTCTTCCTCGTGTTGATTTCCTGTTCCAGTATGGGAGTTCCGGGACTGAATGGTTTTGTCGGTGAATTTTTGATTCTGTTGGGCACTTTTCAAACCCATCCTCTTTGGGCAACCGTCGCTGTGAGTGGCGTCGTGTTTGCCGCCGTTTACACCTTGGTGATGTTGCGTGCGGTGATTTGGGGCCCAGTGAAAAATGAAGAAAACCTTTCGGTAAAAGACATCAATCCGCGTGAGGCATTTTTGTTGGGAGTTTTGAGTCTGTTCATCGTTTGGTTGGGCGTCGCCCCGCAATCTCTTTTAGGTAAAATTAAACCCTCCCTGGACGTTTACTGGAGTCAGAATTCCGGAAACAGGGAAACGGCCTCTGTGATCCTCCCCCCGAGAGATTCTGTAGAAGGTGAGGCGGGCCCTCGTGAATAACTTGGTAAATCAATTTTTTGTACCCTTAAGCCCCATTCTCGCTATCGTCTTGTCCGCTATCGGCGTGACCATTCTAGAATGCTTTCCGAAAGTCAGCCTTCAGCGGGCCAAGTTCGCCTTGAGTTGTTTTGGCGTTCTGTGTTCTCTGGCTTGCACGTTATTCTTATGGAGAGAAGGTATTGGGGCACCCACCGCGGAAGCACTTTCTGTGGCGCCCACGTGGCTGGCCGAATTTCATGAACAGTACCGGCTTGATATTTTTAGCTTAGCGTTTTTCTTTGCAGCGGGTGTTTTTACGCTTATTTCGCTGATCCTAGTGCATTTTCACTTCACTCACCGCGAGGGTCCTCGAGAAATTTATCTCCTCGTCCTGTTCGTTTCCATGGGCATCTACTTTTTGATCTCCGCAAATAGCTTACTTATTCTCTTCCTGGCCTTGGAACTCCTATCCTTACCAAGCTATATTTTGGTAGGCGCTCAGAAAGGGGATCACAAGGGGGCCGAAGCGGCACTGAAATACTTCCTATTTGGCTCTTTCGCGACGGTGCTTTTGGTCTTGGGGATGGCTTTTCTCTACAGCAATTATGGCACCCTTCACCTCACCACTCTCGCCAAACGGATTGCAGACTATCTGGCTTACGCCAACTCGCCGCCCGAAATGCTCATCTTCACGCTTGCGGCCATCGCGCTATTGATTGTGGCGGGTGGCTTTAAAGTGGGACTCGCGCCCTTCCACATGTGGGTACCGGATACCTACGAAGGCGCTTCTACGCCGGTAACCGCTTTCATGGGAAGTGCTGTTAAGCTGGCGGGCTTTGCCTTACTGGCTCGTTTGTTCTGGGGAGTGCTTTTGCCCTTGTCCGACCGCTGGGTGGTCATGCTCAACGCTTTGGCCGTGGTTTCCATGTTCTGGGGAAATCTGGCGGCGTTAAAGCAAGACAATCTCAAGCGCCTGTTTGCTTACTCCAGCATCAGTCACGCCGGTTATCTGATTCTTGCGCTTACCTCTGTCTCTGCGGGGGGCGCCCCTCAGTTTGAGGCTCTTTATTACTACCTTTTCACTTATGGGCTGACTTTCCTCGGCTTTTTTGCCGCCGTAAGTTTCATTGAGATGCACGAGAAAACCACCAATATCTATGAACTCTCAGGCTTGGGTTTCTCTAAACCTTGGCTCGGTGCATGTGTGGCGCTTTTGGTGTTATCGGCGGCAGGCATTCCCCCGACCGCGGGTTTCTTGGCCAAGTATCTGGTGTTTTTAGAAGCGATCAAAGCGGGTCACACCATCACCGTTATTCTCGCGGTAGTAAGTAGTCTGATTGGCGCGTACTACTATTTACGTATCTTGGTTTATCTCTACATGAAGGAAGGGAAAACCGAACTCACTTTGGCGCGCAAGCAACCGCTCTTACTGGGCGTGATTGTGTTTACCGCGCTCTCCATGCTCGTTCTCGCCGCCTTCCCAAAGTTATTTTAAAGGTGCCCATTTTTTTTGGACGGTGCCTGTGCACTTTCCGGACGCAGTACGGAAAGTGACCTGGCACCTTCCCGGTCCAAAAACAATGGGCACCTTTTAAAGAGATGATAGGTAGCTAAGTTTTTCGATGGCGCCCCAGCGGTAGAAGCGGCGCAATTCATGGAATACCGTGGGAATTTTGCCTTGCTCTAAAAGTGCGGCGCGGTGTTTGCGGATAAAGCGCTGGGAAAGCTTAGAAGCTTCCTGGTAGCGCACACGTTGGTCGGGATTCAGCCAGAGCGGTAACGAATAGGTCTCAAAAAGTTGAATATAGATATGGTTAAAAACGCTTTCGGCCTGAAGCGCATTCCATTTCACAAAATACAAAAGAAGAAATTTATCGAGTTCGCCCTGCACTTCCATTTCTAGCAAACTCACGGCACGCCCACCATGACTGTGGTGAATAAAATAGTGGAAATGGCTAATTTCTTCGGCTGCGGTGAGAAACGCTGCCACCTCATCGTGCGACCAGTCGTCGGGACTTTTGGCTTCTAGCGTTTCCAGGTGGGTGCGCACACCTTCACTTAAATAAATTCCCAAGCTGATTTCGGGCTCTTCGTCCGGGCTTTGTTCCTCGTTATAAACAAGGAGCGCTCCCTGCCAATCTTGTCCACCCCATTTCGAACCGGCAATGGCAAAGCCTTCATTGGGCATGACATCAATCAAGAAAAACTCAGCGGGCACACGTAGCTCGAAGTGGTAAAGCTGGTGCAGGGCCTGCTCAATTTGGCGAATGACACGGAACACTTGGTTCCTCAGTGTTTTACTTTGTGGTTGATAGACAACGGCGCGATGCCATGGGTGGAGAGCAGATTCTTTAATCGCTCGTTACCCGTAAAAAGCCAGCGCTCATAAGTGCGGAGCAAGTCCGAATTATTCTGAATCCCACTACGCTCGCTGAACTCGCCAAGTAGATCGGAGAATGGTTTAAATTTTTGCGAAAGCTCGAGATAGGTACTCGCATCTTTGCTCGATGGCAGATTCGCGAGTTGCCAGTAAGCTCCTCCGCCCATTCCAAAATAGTAGTCTAGATCGACAGCCTTCCGAGTGAGACTGGGCGAGAAGAACCCCGTTACAAGCATGCAAAGATCGCCCAGGCGTTTCAAAGCCGCTTTCTGTTTCTCCGGCGAACCCTGCATGAACTCCAAGTAGAGTTCCGCGAGTGTGTCTTGTTTAAGATTTCCTTCAGCGTCGCGCGAGAAAAACTGCTCAGAAGAGATATTGCGGATGAGCAAGTCTGCGAGGTACTGAATTGCCGGTAACTCGGCCTTTAGCCCATGTTTTTCCACAAGCGCGTAGAGTTCTTTTAAGAAGAAATCGCGCGCATCGGAAACGGTCGTGGTCTTGACACTGTCCATCTTCAGGCTCCTGTGGGCTCTGTTTTCGCGATGGGATCTTTAGTCGAGACGAGATGCTTATCTATAAATTATAGCAACTCGCGCCTCGGTCTATTCCTGTATCGGCATTTTTAGGCACGAGTCTGAGTTAAGTCTTTGATAGCTAAAGGAGAATTGCCCCGTTCCGAGCTAAGTGATGGGATTTTTTTGAGGATTTTGCTGTTGGCTCAACCCCCTCTTTCGGGCACCATCACGCGGTGAGAAGGCACTCTATTATATGGACGATAACCCTGTTTGGGGCGGTCAACACTTGGGGGTCGCCCGCGCGCGTGATTTCTTCCAGCCCGGAACTGACGGAACTACTCTTTCAACTGGGCCAGGGCAGCCGTTTGGTGGGAACGGTGCAACCCGCGCTATCCCCACCCGAAGCAGAACGCATCCCCTCGGTGGGTTTTTTGTACCAGCCGAGCATTGAAGCCACTCTTCGGTTGCGTCCGGATCTCGTTGTTGTGGACCGCTCTCTTAATCAGTTGTCCTACGAAGCAAACTTGGAAGCCCTAGGGATTCTCACGGTACCATTGCAACTTTCGGATCTCGCTTCCTTGGAAAAGGCGGTACATACACTTTTGAAACTCTTTGGTGAGGAAAAAAACTCGTTCTTGAGCACGTACCGGTCGTGCGTGCGGGACCTTCAACGGCAAAACAGTTCGCAGCAGAAACGCTTTTCATTCTTGGCTCTCACCTGGACCGATCCACCCATTGCCTATGGTCATACCTCTTTTATCTCTGACCTCCTGACGCAACTAGGGGGAACCAATTCGCTTCCCACGCATCTACGTCATCCCTATCCCACGCTCTCTCAAGAGTGGATGATTTTGCATCCGCCGGATGTCATTTATTTTATGACCCAAGCGCCCGGTGATGAAGAAAACTCGCGCGCTAAAATCACAGCGTGGTGGCCACGCTTTTCGGGAAAGGCCGTGCCGTTGCCAGCAGATTTATTTGGGCGAGCGACTTTCACTCCTTTTCGGCATCTGGAGAAACTTGGACTATCACGCCCCATTCCGGAGAGTTGCCTTGCTCTCTAAGCCCACTTTTCTTTTCGTGCTTGGGTCATTGTTGGTTCTATTCGCCTTCCCGTTCGTCGGAGCCGGTAGCTTGAACTTTGCGGAGCTCTTTGAACCAGGATCCCCTTCCTTTCGCATCCTTTTTGAACTGCGCTTACCCCGGCTAGTCGTTGTGGCAGTTGTGGGTGGTTCGCTTGCGGTACTGGGCGGAATTTATCAAAGTCTGTTTCGCAACCCCATCGCAGAGCCTTATCTACTAGGAACTTCCTCCGCTGTGAGCCTTGGCATTGTCCTGGTTCACGTTTTTATGGGTGCCAATCCTGAATCATTGATTGCAGTGGGCGCCGGGTTTTTGCTGGCTGTTTCTAGCGCTTTTCTTCTTATCGCGCTTTGTTTTGCGCGTGGCGGAAAACAGATGGACCGAGTCATCCTTTTTGGTATGGGAACAAATTTCTTTCTCTCGTCGGTTTTGTTTTTGATTCTCTCCTATCACCAACAGCACATGGGGGGAGGCAGTCTGAGATGGCTGTTCGGAAATATTCCCTGGGTCGGCATGCGCCAGGCGCTTTTCCTGGCAGCCGCCAGTATCGGCTTTTTGTCTTTGGTCTTTCTAAAGGCGCGCGCGCTCGATGCTCTAAGCTTGGGCGATACCATCGCACGAAGCTTAGGTGTTTCGCCCCACACTTCACGCAAAGTCATTCTCCTTTTGAGTTCAGCTTATTTGTCTCTCATCGTATCTGTTACCGGAGCGATTGGTTTCGTGGGACTTGTTGTTCCGCACGGCGCGCGCTTGCTCTTTCGGCCAGCCACCTCTCGCGTTTTGTTTCTGCAAAGTCTTTTATTAGGGGCAAGCTTTTTGGCTTTTTCCGATATGGTATCGCGGGCGGTGTTACCTCCGTTTGAATTTCCCATTGGTGTGGTAACCACGCTCTTGGGTGGCCCCTTATTTTTGTATTTACTATGGAAACGGTGAAACCAGCGGCGGCCTTTTGTGTCGCCAAGAATATTGTTTTGGGACACGAAAAAGGCAAACCCTTGCATGTGTCTGACGGGGGAGTTCCGGTACCTATCTCGTTCACGCTCCCCGCTGGTCAAATCACAGCGGTGGTGGGCCCCAACGGGGCGGGTAAGAGCACTCTTTTAAATGCTTTTTTAAACGAACCCCCTTTAATTGGTGGTTCGCTATTCGTGAATAGTCTACCCCAAACAATCCAGGACACTTCGGTTCGCACCCTTTCCGAGATCATGGCGGTGGTGACTCAAGAATCCACCTACCCGGAAGATTTGCTGTTGGTAGATTTGTGGCGTCTGGCTTACCTCAACAAAGTCGGCGTGTGGGGGCGTCTCCCTTCCCGAGAGTCCGAAGTGTTTAGGACCTACTTCGGGCGTTTTAAGCTCGCCGACAAAGCGCTTAAACCCTTACGCCGTTTAAGCACGGGAGAAAGACAAAAGGCTTTCCTTGCTCTAGCTCTTCTGCAAGAGCCGCAAGTTTTGTTGCTTGATGAGCCTACTAACCATCTCGACCCGCCCAGCACGCAAGACTTCTGGGAGGCGCTGTCACAGCAGCAACACGAGCGCCCCATTGACGTGCTCGTGAGCACGCACGATTTGAGCTTTGTGCGAAAGTACGCCGATCATGTGCTCGCGCTCAAAGAAGGAAAGCTCGAGTATGAGGGAATAGCTGAAGGTTTTTTAACGAACTCTTGGTTCGAGAGAGTGTACGGAAAAGCGATAGATTAATTGCCGCCACCCAAGGTGGTAATCGTGAGCTGAGAAGGAGCAAGCTCGATGCTTTCATCATCCGGATCCGATGTCCGCACGCCTGTCGTGGTAAATAGCGCGGTATCGACGACTTCTGTCTCGCGCAGTTCGTCTTTCATTTGATCCGTTAAGCCGTTGATTTGATCCAAACGTTTGCTGCCGATTTCAATCTGCGATGCCAAAATGCGGCCTGTGGTATCGGGAATCGATTCCGGAGCGCGTTCCACCATCGCGCGCATATTGATAGCTGCCTGCTGGAGGTTGTTGTTGTAAAGCTTGATTTGGTCCGCGTTCGTTAAGCCGCGATCGGTGTACTCGGCTCCGCCTTCTTCGTAGTCCGCGATTTCTTGCGTGTAATCGCTTTTCTTAATCTGCACGTCGGCGGGTTTAGGTTGCGAGCTGGGATCCAAACCGACTTGGTCGATCATCGCCACGTTAATACGATTCAAAGCCGCGTCGATGCGTTCGTTTTCCGGTGATCCCAAACCAAGTGATTCTCCCTGCACGTCGGGATTAATCTGATAAATTTGTGCTTCGGTAACCTGTTTGCAAAGCTCATAACGTTTTTTAACGTCCATGTTTATTACTGTTTCGCGATCGCGAAGAGGTAAAGGAATCGCTCCGGGCGTTTCGGCTTTATCTTCATAGTTCTTGTAGTCGGCAAGATAAGCATCGCAAGTCGGGCGATCTTCGCCGAGTTCAAATTCAATACCAGGCTGCGAAGCGCGTGCTTCACCGATACTAGCCAGCATGCGGTTTCGCATCGCACGCGTCAAAGAAGCCGCGCCCGCTCGTAAATCGACCAAGCTAGGCATCGTTTGTTCTTGTTCGCCGTCTTGAGCAACCACCATGCCGCGGATGGCGTTTTCAGCCGTCTTGTCACCAATCTCTTTGGCTTTCTGTTCCACTTCGGGAAGAAGACGCCAGTCAGCCAGCGCTTCCGGATCCAACGTCTGCGCTCGAACCACATCGTCTTTGCGCAAAATCGATTTGCCTTGCTTAGCACGCACCGACCACATGCCAAATTGTACGTCGCCACCGCCGGCCGCATCGCCGTCTACCATGTCTTGCTTAAGACCTTTCCAAACTTCGGCCATCGCGCCTTCAAGGGGTGATTGATCCCCGCCGCCTTCCACGCCGTGAAGAGGAACATAAGGATCCAGCCAGCGTTCGCAGGTTTGGGTTGAGACCCACTTCATGCAATAGGACCATGTATAGCTGTGATAAGTCGTATCGGAACCGAAAGGGTTTTTGCTGTTGCGATCTACTTGATCGTTCTTCTTGGCGTACTGGCCAATGGCAAAATCGGATGTTTCGAGGAGTTTGAGAACCCGGTCACCCACTTGTTTGCGGGCAGACTTCTCATCGCCGAATTGAAGCATGCGAGCTGAGGCAGGCAAGCAAAGCGATACACTTGCTAGTGAGAGAGTAATAATAAGAGTAAGCCGCCCCCGCATGATGTTGTCCCCTATCTTTAGGTAAAGCAAGGGCAATACCAACCTAAGTACTTAACATTACAAGTAATTCATATCGATTCTTTGCTGACCATTTACCTGTATACAAAAAGTGGGGCGAATACGGGCGACCTTTCAAGGACTTACGGCGCCCAAGGTGTAGACAGCGTGTCCAAAAAGAGATCACCTCAAGCCTGGACCCCCAACCAAAAATGCTGAGTGTCCTGGTAAATTTTGAACCTTACGAAGTATTCAATGGGTCTTCATCTCGGCCCCAACCTTCCCGGGTAACCGTCCACTCCCAGTGTACGGCTCCTCGCTGTCCACGACTTGTCTAACTCCGCTAGCTTTGATAGCTGTGCACCTACATGGCATCAGATTCCCCTTCACCTCCCCCCGAAAAGCTTTCAAAGAAGAGCGCTGGCCAGACCCCCATGCTGCAGCAGTACGGGGAAATTAAGGCGCAGTACCCTGACGCGTTTTTGTTTTACCGGATGGGGGACTTTTACGAGATGTTCTTCGAAGATGCGGTAGCTGCGGCTCCGCTCTTAGAGGTGCAGCTCACTTCACGCGACAAGAACGCGGCTGATCCGATTCCGATGTGTGGAGTGCCCTACCATTCCGCGCAAACTTATATTCAGAAACTTTTAGCTCATGGGAAAAAGGTGGCCATCTGTGAACAGATGGAAGAACCGTCGCAAGCTAAGGGACTCGTTCGGCGAGCAGTGACTCGCGTTCTCACGCCTGCCCTGGTGGGTGACCCCGATCTTGTTTCGGAAGAAACACAAAATTTTTTGGCTTGCGCATACGCTAGAGGCGAAAAACTAGAACTTTGCTTACTGGACCTCTTCTCTGGCGAGGTGCGAATAGGCCTTTGCGAGAATCTTCGCGCCGTTCAAGATCTCTTTCTTCAGCTCACCCCAAAAGAGTTGTTAGTCTCTTCGCAAATTGAGGAGACTCCCTGGTTTGCCGAGCTGAAAAAACTTGTCCCTCACGCGGCAATCACCTTTCGCGATCTCTATTTTAAGAAAGACGGCAAGTCGAATACGCGCTCCGCTGTAATGGCCTATTTGACGGAAACTCAAAAACTCGAACGCGTCGCGTACTTACGTGCGCCCGTATCACTTTTTGAATCCAAAACAATGAAGCTCGACCACACCTCGGTTTCCACCTTGGAGATTGTGCGCACGGTAAAAGGTGATGTCGATGGCCCGACTCTGTTTAATACTTTGAATTTCACTTCTACTCCCATGGGCCGGCGTCTTTTGAAAGAATGGCTGCTTCATCCACTTATTGAGAAAAAAGCGATAGAGGAAAGACTAGATGCAGTAGACAATCTTCTCGTTGATCTTCCCTTGCAGGAAAAGATTAGAGGGCACTTAGCCCAAATGCGGGATCTCGAACGACTGAACACCAAAACCGCGCTGGGGCTCGCGATGCCACGCGACCTCGTCGCCATTCGTGGTGTGCTCCAAAAAATTCCTTTGCTCAAGAAAGACTTACAAAAAGCGAAATCTTCTCGCTTGAGAGAAGTTAAAAAGTCTTTGAATGATCTAAGCGCTCTCACCCAAATTTTGGAGGACGCCCTAGAAGACAGTCCTTCCGCTACACTGCGTGACGGCGGCATCTTCCGCTCTACCTACACAGATGAAATCGCTACCTTGCGATCGCTCGCGCACGACGGGAAATCCACTATCGCGTCAATGGAGCAACGAGAACGCACTCGCACGCGCATTCCCACATTGAAGATAAAGTACAGTCGCGTTTTTGGTTACACGATAGAGATCACGCGCAGTCATCTCGATAAGGTGCCTCCCGATTACACCCGCAAGCAAACGATCGCGAACGGCGAACGCTTTGTGACAGCGGAACTAAAAGACTTTGAGCAGAAGGTCCTTAGCGCCGAAGGGAAGCTCCGTAGTTTGGAAGAAAAACTTTTTCTCAAACTCCGTAACCAAACCGCGGGCTATGCGACCGAGTTGGCTGAGAACGCCCGACTCATCGCCGAGCTCGATGGGCTTCTGAGCTTCGCGCTCGCGGCTCACCATAACGGCTATCATCGCCCTCGGATTAAAAGCGGTTGGGACCTTAAAATTGAGGATGGCCGCCACCCGGTGGTGGAATCATTACTGCCAAAAGGGGATTTCGTTCCCAATTCAATTCATTTCTCCAAAGATTCTTGTCGGACACTGATCATCACGGGTCCTAACATGGCCGGTAAGTCGACCATTATGCGACAGGTGGCGCTGATTACCTTGATGGCGCACGCCGGGTGCTATGTTCCGGCGACTTCGGCAGACATCCCTTTGGTGGATGCAATTTACACGCGTATTGGCTCCTCGGACGATTTGGCAGCAGGCCGCTCCACGTTCATGGTGGAGATGACGGAAGTGGCGCGCATTCTCCGCGAGGCAAGTCACCGCAGCTTAATTGTGATCGATGAAATCGGCCGGGGAACCAGCACTTACGATGGACTTTCGCTCGCCTGGGCGCTCATCGAGTACCTCCACGCCGAAGTTCGCGCCAAAACGCTTTTTGCGACTCATTTTCATGAAATCACTTCTCTGGAAGACACGCATCCGGGAATCCGTAACGCCAACGTGTTGGTCGAGCATTGGGAGGACACCATTTTATTTTTGCACCGGCTTAGCCCCGGCGTTTGCAGCAAGAGTTATGGAATTGAGGTAGCCGGTTTAGCCGAATTGCCGGGTGATGTGCTCTCCCGAGCGAAAGAAATCTTGGGCAAATTAGAGGGCCAATCGCTCAAAAATTCGCGTTCTCGGAGCCATGCGTTAGCAGGCCGCACGAACCAAATGACTTTCTTTTAGATCGTCCAGGCTTCGAAATCCTTTGCCCGCAAGCGTGTTGAACGCTTCAAAAAAAATAAAATTTCGCGTTGACAGGATTTGCCCCAAAAAATAAAAGTTTCCAATTACTTATTTCATGCGGACAAGGAATTTGTCCGCCGTTGGGGTAGTTGTGTCAGGCATCAAAGTTATCCACAGCCTGTGGATTATTTAGGGCAGATTTGTCCCTTTTCTCCCGCCGCAAAGCGACACCTTGGAATCCTTGCCCAAATAAGGTACTAGAGTTACTTGATAAACCGGCCCTGTTGGGCGCGGCGCGTAAGGTCCTTTAGGGTCATGAATCCAGAACAAGTCTTCCACAGTACCAATTTGTTGCGGCAACGCATTGACGTCATTCTTGTCCATCCCGAAGAGCCCGGAAATGTGGGCTCAGTCGCACGCGCCATAGAAAACATGGGTCTTAAGGGCGACCTTCATATCGTGGGCCCACAAGGATCCATCAATAGTCAGTCCTATCGGCTGGCCAAACACGCTGGCGAACGGCTCAATAAGGCGGTTTTCTCGGCAACTCTAGGCGAAGCATTGGACAAACTTCCCCCCGGAAGCCTGTCGCTCGCTTCCACGGCACGGGTTGGTTCACCCCAGCGCCCCCATCCTCTTTGGGTAAACGACGCTATTCCACGCGCCATAGAAGAATTGCGGTCTGACGACGTAAAGCACCTTGTGCTTGTTTTTGGACCCGAAGGCAGCGGGTTACAAAACGAAGACGTGGCGCTTTGTAATTGGGTCGTTACCATCCCCTCGGATGCGGGATACCGATCGTTAAATCTGGCCCAAGCGGTCTTGGTTTTTGCCTATGAAATTCACCGGGCACTTTTGGAAAAGCCGGTTCCTGTTGTGGATAGCACCCTGCCTTCGCAACGAGGCCGCCTTATTGCCCACTTTTTGGAGCTGGCCGAGGCGGTAGGCTTCATTTTGCCGGGCGACCCCATGAAAATGGGCCCACGGCTCCATGAAATCCTCTCCCAATTGCCCCCTCATATAGAAGGAGTGCAAACCCTCCACGGGTTTCTCTCTCAGGCTGTGCGCTCCGTTGAGCACGGGGAACGGGTTTTTACAGGCCGATACCGGCATATAGTTGAGAAATCTCAGGCACGAGGACTGGAAGAGAGCCCTTCTCGTACCTATAATGAGGCGCAGGAAGAAGGATCCCCATGAGTGAATCGGATAAAAATAACCCGTCGCAAGATGAGCACTTGGACTCAGAAGAGGAAGTTCCCGTAGAAGCTACCCCGGGCTCGGAATCGGGCGAGCCACTGGCTGAACTGACCAAAAAATTCCAAGCCGTCCAACAAGAGCTTCTCTACCAGCGCGCCGAATTTGAAAACTCGCGCAAACGGATGCAACGCGAGCAGGAAAAGGCCATTCTCTTTTCCAATGAGCGCCTGATCAACGAACTTCTTACGGTGGAAGACCAGTTCGACCGAGCGCTCACGCACAGCGAGAAACTCAACGCGAAAGAGGATCCCGCGCTCTCTCCTTTTCTTGATGGCATCCGAATGACCCATCAGGAGCTACTTAAAATGCTCGCCCGATTCGGGGTGGAGTTTGTGGGTAAGGTCGGCGAACCCTTTAATCCCGCGCACCACGAGGCGATTGCGGAACAAGAGGCCCCAGAGAAAAAAGCCAACACGATTCTGGCGGTGCATCAGAAAGGTTGCTTACTCCATGGTAGATTATTAAAGCCGGCAAAAGTGGTAGTGGCCAAACCTGGCGAAAACGACTGAGATTTCCGCAGCCTTCATGAAAAGAGACTATTACGAAATGTTGGGGCTAGCGCGAGATGCGTCGGATGACGACATCAAACGCGCTTATCGCAAGTACGCTATTCAGTATCACCCCGATCGCAACCCAGGCGACAAGGTGGCTGAAGATAGCTTCAAGGAAGTCAATGAAGCCTACCAAGTCTTAAGCAATCCCGCGAAGCGATCGGCTTATGATCAATTTGGCCACGCCGGTTTAGGCGGACAGGGTTTTGGTGGGTTTGAACAAGGATTTGGGGGCGGTTCGTTCACCGACATTTTCGATAATATTTTTGGCGATATCTTCGGCGGAGGACGCGGGCAGGCATCTGCCGGCACCGATCTCAAATACAATTTGGAAATTACGTTTGAAGAAGCCGCCTACGGCGTTGAAAAAACGATCAAATTCGAAAAAGAAGTAGCGTGCGGAACCTGCCGAGGATCGGGCGCACGTGCCGGGTCGCAACCCACCACCTGTTCCTACTGCCGGGGTTCCGGCCAGATGCAGATGAATCAGGGGTTCTTTACCCTATCGCGTACCTGCCCTCACTGCCGGGGTAGAGGGTCTATCGTGAAGGAAAAGTGCGGCGACTGCCGAGGCGCGGGGCGACAACGCAAAAACCATAGTGTTGTCGTGACCTTACCTGCCGGGATCGATACCGATCAGCGCCTCCGAGTACGTGGGGAAGGCGAGATTTCTGAAGCCGGTGGACAACCGGGTGACCTTTATGTTGTGGTACGGGTCAAAGAGCACCCACTGTTCCAACGCGAGGCCGAACACCTGGTTTTGGAGCTCCCCGTAAGTTTTGTAACGGCTGCGTTAGGCGACGAACTAGAAATCCCTTCCCTGGAAGGCAGAATTTCTTTCAAGGTTCCCCCTGGCACCCAGTCGGGTAAAGTATTCAAACTTAAGGGTAAGGGTATCAAACGGATCAACGGAGTGGGTTACGGAGATATGTTTGTGAAGCTGTTCGTAGAAACACCCACAAAACTCAATGCCAAGCAGAAGCAGGCGCTGAAAGATTTTAAAAAGATCGAAACGGAAGAGGCACACCCGACCATTTCCAGTTTCCTGCAGAAGTTTAAAGAGCTGTTCAAATGAAGTTTTTTTTAGCCGCCTTAGGCGTAACATTCTTAACGTTTATTTCTTGCGCGCCGATGGCGTTGCGGGATGAGCCTATCGAAACGCTCCAAGCCCCGAAGTTTCTTAAAAAGGGTTCTGTACAGAGTTCCGACTGGAAACTTTTTTTCCAGGCTGAACAAGCTTTTGCTGCCAAAAATTATGAGGCGGCCGCGCAAAGCTATCGCGCGGCTAAAAATGAAAATGCGACCGGACGTGTGCATCTCATTTCGGCCTACCGACTCGGCAGCATCTATTACACTCAAGGACAGTTTCGAAAAGCCTCGGGCGAATTCAACGAGATTCTAGAAAAGTTTCCCAACTCGGATCTTGATTTCGATGTGCGCTACAATTTAGCGGCTTCTGAGTTCCAACTCGCCAACTATGAGGCGGCTTACGCGGCCTTAGCGGAGTTGCAACCGTCTCGCATTGAAGCCCAAGGACCCGCGCGCGCGTCCATGGTGTACCGTCTCACCGCGCTTTCTGCAGTGGGAATTAAAAACTACTCCGCAGCCGTGGCCGCGTACTCGGCGCAGATGCAATTGCCCATCGGACTTTCTCAGCGCGAGACCATTCAAGGTCAAATTGACGCTCTCTTGCCGCGCATTCAAACACGTCTTGAACTCGAAAAACTTCTTGCTGGTGTTAACGAACCTGCCACACGCGCTCGTATTCAGGAACGTCTCCAAGCGGTGCAGACAGAACTTTCTGAGGCACAAAGTGCTTCTGGCATGGGACAGGTTTCGGCTCAGGCCTTTGATTCCGGATCTTCCAGCAGCAAACCGATTCAAAACCACATTGGCGTTGTTTTGCCTCTAACGGGTAAGTGGGCGAGTTTTGGTAACCGCGCTCTAGATGCGATCCTGCTCGCTACGAAATCGCTTCAGGAAGAAAGTAAAATTCCTTTCCGCGTTTATATTAAAGATACGCGCTCTAACCCGATTGCGGCCGCGCATGCCGTTGATGCCCTGGTAAACCAAAACCACGTTTTTGCCATCATTGGTCCTATTAACTGGGACGAGTCACTTGCCGTGGCGGAGCGATCGCAAAAGTTAGGCGTTCCTAACATCCTTCTGACCTTGAAGGAAGGACTCTCGATTCGCGGAAGCCATCTTTTCCAAACGGGTCTGACGCCGAGAATTCAGCTTGAAAGCTTAGTGAAACATTGCATGGATGACTTGCAATACAAACGTTTCGCGATTTTAGGACCGAATGACAGTTACGGAAAGGACATGATCCACCAGTTCTGGGACTTGGTCGAACGCAACGGGGGGAGCGTGGTGGCCTACCAAACCTACACGCCGCAAGAAACCGATTTCCAGGAATACATCCGTTCCATGGTAGGCCTCGACAAACCCAACCTTCGCAAAAAAGAGTGGCAGGCAGCGGAACGTTTCATCGCAGAAGAAACCAAAAAGCGAAACGGGCGTAAGATCAGCGCTTCTCTTCCCCCCATCATAGACTTTGATGCCATTTTCATTCCGGATAGTGCTAAAGCGCTTGGACAAATCGCGCCCAGTCTTGCTTACTTTGATGTCACAGGCGCGCCTCTGTTAGGAACCACTGAGTGGCAGAGCGCCCAGTTATTCCAACGCGCTGGTCGTCATGTGGTAGGAGCGATGTTTCCCGGGGGAATTAATCCCGCGACGGAAAACCAAAGACAACGCAAGTTTCTCACTGACTACCAAGAGGCCTATCAAGCGGCGCCTGATGTGTTGGCGGCTCAAGCCTACGAAGCCATGGAAATTTTGGGAAGTGCGATTCCGCGTACCGGTTCAGTCGACCGGGATCAGCTAGCGCGCGAGATTAGTCAGATGCGAAATTTTCAGACTGCCTTAGGCAAAATTAGTTTCGATGAAACCCGCGTTGCCCAACGCGAGCTGCCGATCTTCACGATCGAACGCAACGGCCAAATCCGCGAAAATTGACGTACTCATCATTGCGAAACTAAGGTGCCCATCTACTTCCGGGCCCAAAACTAAGGTGCCCATCTACTTCCGGGCCCAAAAGGTGCCAGGTACCTTTTGGTACTTCGTCCCAAAAGGTCGCAGGCACCTACGGAATTGGAAAAGGAATGGTCATCACTTTCTGGCTGATGACTAAGTCCTTCACAAGAGCACCAAAGCGGGCTTGCGGATAAGAGCGGGCAAATCCTCCACCCGATTCCTTTGCCTCAATGCACTTTTCCATTGCTCCGGCCAGTTCAAACCAGGTCGATACCGTCGGAAGAGTGGTCACCAAGCAACCATCCCAGTAAGTATAAACCGCCTCGGCGCTACAACCGAACGAGGTTCTGTCTTTTCGTGCGGCTGTGAGAATAATGCGATTGGGTGCTTCCATCTTGGGCTCGGCAAAAATTCCCGAATAGCATGCGGAAACTAAAAGCACGGTAGGGTTTTCCCCGCAAGCGTCTTTAATAAGCTGGTTAAGTTTGTCGGGAGTAAGGTAATCCTGTCCCTTTATATAAAAGCCACTTTGTGTTCCATGTGAGGTCATATGAATCAAACATCCTTCATATGAACCCACCGAAAGATCTTTTAGCGCGCTCTCCAGATTGCTAATACTTGTGGAACGCACATCACCAACTTGTTCGTTCGCATCGCGTGAGAGTTGAATTCCCTCCCGCACTCCATAATCTTTGGAAAACATTTCAAACAACTTTTTGCGTGCGTTATCAAATGCACTGATACTGTCATCCCCCGTCATCAATACCATTTTCATATCGGATCGGACGTAAGGTTCCGCACCTGCGGCTGTCGGGATCTCCTTCGAGACTTTTATTCCCGTTTTTTCGTCGGGAAAGGGTTCGCGATTAAACCGATTGCGATAAGCCTGCTCATTTATCCTTTTTTGAAAGTCATCGTTGTCGTGAGCGTAGGCCTTCATGCCCCCGCCTAGAAGTACTACTAACATCGCTATCAGAGAGTGACCCATGTGAGCCTCCCAAGTCGTTGAGATTAGATAGGTGGTGTGAGCAAACCTTTTTGACGTGAACAAAAATGCAGGATGAGGCGAGCTGCTTACTCTATTTTATATCATCGGAAGATCAGAACAAACGAATCAGGTGAGAGAGGCTCTGGTACGTGAGTTAACGATTTCACTGGGATTTTAGCGACACGGGGCACAAAGATTCAGCTATTCACTTGTGCTAGAATTGGGGAAGTTTTTCCAAGACGTTCGATCCTAATTCGTTTTATCCAGAACATGTAGCAGCAGCCGGAACTCTTCCCTTCGGGGTGGAATTTACCGTGCAGGGGGCCATTCGCATGACCAAAAAAGAGATGAAGACCTTTATCAATCCTCTCATCGAGGAAAAAAACCGGATCATGAATCAAACCGAGCACGTCATTGATGCAGAGATGGCCCTCAGCCCTGACGATCTTGCGGATGAAGTGGACCTAGCGTCCTCTGAGCTTAATCAAAGCATGACCATCCGTCTTCGTGACCGCGACCGTACGTTACTCCTCAAAATCGAAGCTGCCTTGGCTAAGATTGAGGCCGGAACCTTCGGCACTTGTGAAGGGTGCGAAGAACCCATCGAGCCTAAACGCCTGAAAGCCCGCCCGGTTGCAACGCTTTGCATTAACTGCAAAGAAGCAGAAGAACGCGATGAAAAGGTTTACGGGCAAGCTGGATGAAATACCTGAGGGCCGCCTCCAACTACCAAGGTAACTCAACTTAAACTCGGCGCGTCAGAGCCTCCTCCCGCGCTCCTTTTCTCCCTTTATAACAAGCATGTACCTTGCACTCGCGAAGCCGCACTCCGTCTTCGACCCGTCCTAGGCGCTCGCGTACCCCCGCTCGCGTACAATTAAACACCGCAGCTAAACGGTTGAAATTCTTCATCCCTGGAAGTTTGAGCTTAAGCTACCCCCCCAAAAGGCCGAAAAATGGAGTAGACCCTCTGTAGTGCACCCCAAATCCGAAGGGCTATGCATGCCTAATGATTTTTCAGATAGCTCGAATAAAGAGACGACCGAAGAGCCGATAATTCCGGAGACGCTGCCGTTGCTGCCGATTCGGGATGTGGTTGTTTACCCCTACATGATTCTGCCGTTGTTTGTAGGACGTGAACCTTCCATCAAGGCTGTAAATGAGGCGCTAAGCAAAGACCGCCTTATCTTCCTGGCCGGTCAAAAAGAAATAACAGAAGAGAACCCTAGCGCCGACGCCATCTTCCCTGTGGGAACGGTCGCGATGATCATGCGCATGCGACGCCTTCCTGACGGCCGCATCAAGATTCTGGTCCAAGGTTTAAGCAAAGGCACCGTCCTCGAATACAAGCAGGACAAACCGTTTTTTGTCGTAAAGATCAAGCAGATCAAAGAACCGACCATCACCCGTGAATCGGTCGAAGTCGAAGCTTTGATGCGCACAGTGAAAGAGCAACTAGAGAAAGTTATTTCTCTGGGCCGTATGCTCTCGCCTGATATTCTGATGGTCGTTGATGACATCAATGATGCCGGTCGCCTTGCGGATCTAATCGCCTCCAATTTGGGTTTAAAAGTCGAAGATGGACAGGAGATTCTCGAACTCCACGATCCTACCGACCGATTGAAAAAGATTCACGATATCCTCGTTAAAGAGCTTGAAGTATTGGCCATGCAAGCACGCATTCGATCGAATGCCCGTGATGAAATGACCAAGAGCCAACGCGAATATTTCTTGCGCGAACAGATCCGAGCCATCAAAAGTGAACTCGGTGACAGCGAAACGAAGACGGAAGAACTTCAGGAACTCCGCAATCGAATCGAATCCAGCAAGATGCCCGATGAAATTCGCGCTGAGGCGATCAAACAGTGCAACCGCTTGGATCGCATGCATCAAGATTCCAGCGAAGCCACCATCGTACGCACGTACTTGGACTGGCTAGTTGAGATTCCATGGGGAATCTACACTGAAGACGCTATCGATCTTGAAGAGGCTCAGAAAGTTTTGGATAAAGACCACTTTGATCTCAAAAAGGTCAAAGAGCGCATCTTGGAATTCCTTGCGGTTCGCAAGCTGAAACCCAAGATGAAGGGCCCTATTCTTTGCTTCGTTGGACCTCCGGGCGTGGGTAAAACCAGCTTGGGTAAGTCTATCGCACGTGCGATGGGACGTAAGTTCGTCCGTATCTCGCTCGGCGGTATCCGTGATGAAGCCGATATCCGAGGTCATCGCCGTACCTACGTAGGCGCGCTCCCCGGTCGTATCGTACAAGGTTTGAAGCAAGCCGGTTCCGCAAACCCGATCTTCATGCTCGATGAAATCGATAAGTTGGGTGCCGATTTCAGAGGCGATCCGGCCTCGGCTCTGCTTGAAGTTCTGGATCCGGAACAGAATTTTAGTTTCCGTGACCATTACCTCAACCTTCCTTTTGACCTGTCGCACGTAATGTTCGTTGCAACAGCCAACTTGATTGATCCCGTTCCTTCGGCTCTTCGTGACCGCATGGAAGTCATTCAGCTCTCTGGTTATAGTCAGGAAGAAAAGCTTAAAATTGCGCGTCAGTTCCTAGTCGACAAACAGATGGATGAAAACGGTCTGAAGACTGGCGACATGGAAATGAATGACGTTACCCTTGCGAAAGTCATCGAGCAGTACACGCAAGAGGCTGGTCTACGCAATCTGGAACGAAATATCGGAACGATCTGCCGCAAGGTGGCCCGAAAGATCGCTAGCGGTGAGGAAACCAAGCGACCTATCGTGGTTCCGGTCCAACAGATTAGTAAATATCTTGGCCCTCCGAAGTACCTGCAAGAAGAAGAACGCGAACAAGATGAAGTCGGAGTGGCCACTGGGCTTGCTTGGACACAGTTCGGTGGAGAGATTCTCAATATCGAAGTCACGAAAATGACTAAAACCGGCGGAGGTTTACTCCTTACTGGTTCATTGGGTGACGTGATGAAAGAATCGGCTCACGCAGCACTAAGCTTCGCACGCAGCAACGCCGCTCTTTTTGGTATCGATGAGAAAGATTTCTCACGCTACGAGATTCACGTGCACGTTCCTCAAGGGGCGATTCCCAAAGACGGTCCCTCTGCGGGCGTCACGCTAACCACGGCCATCATCTCTGTCCTTACGAACAACGCTGTTCGCAAAGACGTGGCGATGACCGGTGAAGTGACTCTGCGAGGAAAAGTGCTACCTGTCGGTGGTATCAAGGAGAAAACGCTCGCGGCTATGCGCCACGGTGTAAAGACCCTGATCATCCCGGCACGCAATGAAAAAGATTTGGAAGAAATTCCGAAGGAAATGAAGAAGAAGGTGAAGTTCGTTCTAGCTAAAGACCTCTCCGAGGTATTGTCGGCGGCTCTCGTCAACAATCCCATCGAATGGTCCAAGAACGTACCGGTCACTCTTGGCGGCGGCAGCGAAGGCGGCGGTGACGAAGACGAAGAAACGCCAATGCGCTCTGCGAAGTCTCACCACGCAGCCTAAGTTCGAATTCGGAATGCATTTTGTTAAAAAGGGTCTCTGGAAACAGAGACCCTTTTTTTGTTTCCTCGAGCTCACATGAGTAAATGCCGCGTTGCGGCACTATCGCGTGCACAGCGTTAACAAATGTGACCTCTATATCGCCGATATTTAAGATGCCTATTGAAGATCAACGAGAATTTCCTAATCTAGAGACTGACCGATGTGAACAGCATGGGTTGGGGGCTTACATCACATGGGGAAATGGAATGGGCGGGCCATTGGGGCTTGGTTCTGCCTTTGTTTTAGTTCAGTGACGATAGGGGCTGGGAAGGTCGATGCCGATCTCGCGTCTGCCCTTTCCCAGCGCGATAATCCTGTTTCCGCGATCATTCACCTTAATAGCCAGTACGATTTGGCTCTTCTTCCTAAGCACTTCAAAAATCGCGCAGCACGGATCGGATACCTCACGGACCGCTTGAGGGCGTTTACGGATCAGACTTCCGCTACGGTGCGTGGCCAATTGTATGCGAGTGGAGTCGACAATATTGAGGTGACTGCACTTTGGCTCACCAACTCACTGAGGGTCAAAGCCCCCGCATGGGTCATTGAAAGCTTGGCCGAGGTCCACGCTGTAAAACGATTGTCTCTCAACGCGGAGAAGGCCATTGATCAAATGGGCAACGGCGGGGCTTCTATTATTGCACCCATCATCAATCTACCCGCGGTAGAAACTTCTTGGGGCGTGGAGAAAGTGGGAGCCCCAGAAGCGTGGAAAATTAACAATGCTCAAGGCGAACCCATCGACGGCCGCGGTGTTAGAGTCGCCGTCATCGACTCCGGAGTGAACATCACTCATCCCGACTTGATGAATCAAGTGTTTCAAAACACGGGGGAAATGGGGCTGGACGCCTACGGAAATGATAAAGCTTCCAATCATCTCGATGACGATGGGAACGGTTTTGTCGATGATGTGAACGGGTGGAACTTTGAAAACAACAACAACAACGTCCAAGATTCGATAGGCCATGGAAGTAAATCGGCTGGGATCATTTTGGGAAACGGAGCAAATGGTATTCTCACAGGTGTGGCTCCCCGCGCTACCGTCATTCCGATCAAAGCCTGTTGCGGTGCCATCGAGACGGCCGTTTTTGAATCTCGCATCTGGGAAGCTCTTCAGTACGCGCTGATCACAAAAGCAGATGTGATAAGCATGTCAATAAGCGTAAAGGATTTTGCGAGCCCGTCGTACGAGCAGTGGAGACGAGTTGGTGAAGTATTTCTGAAAGCGGATGTGGTCCACGTCAATTCCGCGGGAAACAGTGTTTCTTCTAACGTTCCTAAGAACATTGGCGCACCGGGATCGAATCCCCCGGCGTGGCTCCATCCTGAACAAGTCGAGCGGGGTGGACTGACATCGATGATCTCTGTGGGTGCGACCGATGAGACAGATCAGCATCGTCCCTACTCTGCCGAAGGGCCCACCACGTGGCAGGGAATGGCGTCGTTTGCGGATTACGTTTACGACGGAGCAGCGAAGTTTGGGCTCATCAAGCCTGAAATCTGCGCGCCCAGTGAAGTGCCCAGCACAAGCCAGTTTGGAGCCGCCTATACCAAGAGTTTTGGCGGCACGTCTTCCGCAGCTCCTAACGCCGCCGGCGTGGCCGCGCTCCTTTTGTCCGCGTTTCCCGACCTTAGCGTGAGTGAAGTAACCGAGAGCCTCATGATGGGCGCACGCACGCTCGACCCAACAAACCCGTTGGATAACCGCTGTGGGGCGGGACGAGTGGACGCCGTGGGGGCGATCGAACACGCCAAAGCGCATTTCCGCTAGCTTACAAAATTCTTAAGGGAGTGCGAAAAAGTGTCCAACCAAATATTTCTTGGGCTCCCGCTTTCTTCAGAACCCTACCCGCCGCTTCTAAGGTTGAACCGGTTGTAAAAATATCATCAATGAGAAGGATCTTGGGGGGTACTTGGTACCGCTTGTCCCAGCGAAAGGCGGTTCTAAGATTCGTTTCTCTTCGAGTTCGACTTAAAAGACTCTGTGCTTCGGTCGCCTTTATTTTTTGGAGTCCTTCGGATAAAAAACGTCTTCGGGTCAGTAGCGCTATCCACTGGCCCAAAAGCTCGCTTTGATTGAAACCCCTCTGGCACCATTTCGCCCAGTGCAAAGGAACAGGGACAAGTACGGCATCCGCCGGAAATATTTCCCACGGAAACTGAATTAGCGTCTTTTTGAAGTAGCGCAGCATCATGAGCTGGTTCTGAAATTTAATCTTTCGCACAACTTCTCGCATCGCTGGACTTAGAAAAAATAAGGAACGTATCCGCTCGCAAGCGAGCGTCTTTCTTCGGCAGCGACCGCACTGAGGAAAGGCCGAAGAAAGTTGATCCCCGCAGCAATCACAAACAGCCTCTCCGACAGGGACTACAACGGCGCAGTCAGGACAGAGAAAATGGTCGCTCCTTCTCTGGCAGTAAACACAGCGGGTTTGGAAAACTAAGGAGAGGGTGGCATCGCCGAAGCGAGAGATTGTATCAAGTGAGGGGGTGGGCACTTTAAACTCCATGATTCCAGAAGATGTACTCGGGCAATCGCCGTTTCTCGAGCGAGGTCAGCGACCGTGCGCGCTACCCTGATCAAACGATCCCGACCTCGGTAACTTAAGCCCTCGCGACAAACTAGTTGATCGACCCAATCTCGATCAGAACGACCAAGTGCAAACGCCTCATGTTCCATCGGCATGTCAGCATTCCGGTAGTGCAAAATGCTTCCCGCTCTTTTCCGCTGGATTTTCAGTGCGCTCGCGATGGAATCTTTCACCGCTTTCTGCGAAAGCGCCGAGGGAGTCGCCTGCTTTCTGGGATGTGAAAGGGCCACGCCTAGATCGATTCGGTCCCAGAGAGGACCTGAGACTTTTTTTCGGTAAGCAGAAAGTTGCTCTTGGCTGCAAATGCAGGGTCTTTTCGAGCCGCTCACACCGGAGTTTCCGCATGGACAAGGGTTCATCGCGGCGATGAGTAGGAATCGTGCGGGAAGTCTCACCGCATATCCCACGCGTGAAATCGAAACGCAGCCCTCTTCCAAGGGGATTCTCAATCCCTCTACGGCGTCTCGCCTAAACTCCGCCAGTTCGTCCAAAAACAAAACCCCACGGTGAGCGAGCGTCACCTCACCAGGTTGCACAATCGCCGATCCTCCCCCTAAGAGACCAGCGTAAGAAATAGAATGGTGGGGGGCACGAAAGGGCCGAGTTTGAGAAAATTCTTCTTTCCCCACGCGGCACTTCGCCACCTCCCGGCGCTCCTCATCTTCGAGAGGCGGCAACAAATGCGGCGCACACCTGGCCAGTAAACTCTTCCCCACCCCCGGGCTTCCCATCATGAGAAAATGATGTCCACCGGCAAGCGCGACCTGCAGCGCTCGCTTCGCCAGATTCTGCCCCTGAACGCTGTCCAAAGACGGAAAATCGTTTCGTGTTGAGCTTTCAGAAGCTTTAAAAATTGCCGCCGGTGGAGGAACTTTGCTTCGCAAGAACTCGAATATGTCCTTTAAATGATCAACGACGCGAACTTTCTCAGACCCAATCAACGCGGCCTCTTGTTCATTGCCCTTGGGTACAAAAACAAAATGTATCGAAGGGTTTTTGGAGAGAGTTTCTGCCAAGCTTAAACAGGCCGGTACGGCTCGAATGTGCCCGTCTAGACTGAGTTCGCCAAGAAAAGCCAAACTGCCTAGAGCAAAATCGCTCAAGTGCTCCTCAGCTACCAGTAAACTCATCGCGATAGCGAGATCAAACTGACTGCCTTGCTTACGTTGCGAAGCAGGTGAGAGATGAATCACCGTTTTGCCCTTGGGTACCCGAAACCCCAAGCCGTTTAAACACGCGCGAATTCGCTCGCGACTCTCTTTAACCACTTCGCCCGCTAAACCCGTAATGAGAATTTGCCGACTAGAAGCTTGGCTTGCGGCTTCGACTTCAACGATAAATCCGTCCACACCTAGGGGACTTGCACTAAAAGTTTTCGCCATAGCCATAGGGTCAGTTTCCAATTTCGTTTTAGAAACTGCACAAAACCTGCCATAGGTTTTGTGCGGCGAAAAAAACAACCAGGAACCGGGAACTGCTCTAGGGGCGGGAAATCAGACTATATCGATGAGACACGCGAGGATTAGGTAAACAACGTTTTTCGGTGCTTAAGTTCAGCGTGTATGGCTTGCTGAAGCTGTTTTCGCACCTCTCGAGTCAAGCGCGTGACATAGGCCATGTCCTCGGCTTTCTCGGGATTCTTCTCTATATAAATGGGCTTGAGAAACTTGATCCGCCACTTGACCGGAATCGGAATCACATTCAAAGGAATCGGAATGATAATTCCCAATACCTCCTTTGCCCAGCGGATCTGCGACAACGTAATGTGCGTTTCTTCGGCCCCGATGACCATCGAGGGAATAATTGGTGCGCCGGTGTGCAACGCCAAACGAATGAACCCTCTGCGGAAACGCTTCAGGTGATACATTTGACGGGAAGGCTTGAAGTTGCCCTCCTCACCTTCCGGAAAAAGAATCAGCATTTCGTTCTTTTTTATGATTCTAAGACCGTTTTCAAAGGTCGCGGGAACCAAGCCCAGTTTCTTTGCGTGCACCGAAATCTCTGGCCGAAAAAACCATAGTTTGTGCGCGATGATGCGCGCGACGCGTTTTTTCTTTTGATAGATTTCGTAGGCCAGCATCAGGGCGTCAAAACCCATAAAGCCACTGTGGTTACTAATAATAATGGCAGGCCCCTTCTTGGGTAGGTGCGAGGACCCCACCGAACGAACGCGCAGATACTTTTGGATGACCCCCAAAAGAAAGGACGGAAGCACCTTGTAGGCGAGTTCTTCGGGATCGCGACCAGTCGCACGCAAAGCCCGGCCCACCATTTTGGACCCAAATGTAAAGCGCATGGAACGTTCTTAGCGGATTTACTCAGAAGATAAAAGGAAAGGTTTTCGAGGTCTAGGCGACCGTACGAATAATATTGAGCTTGCGCAGATTGATAAGTGACTCGAAAAGAATCGCATCGGGTAGGGGGGTGTAGTCGAGAATTTGGCTAACTTTACCAAACTCCACCACGCTCGCTAGGGTAGTGAATTCATTCGGAGGAAGACTGGTGCCGGGATGGAGATACCGGGGATCAAGCTCTAGCACAATCGTCGGCGGCGGAATCAAGCTACGGAGGCGGTTGTACTGATTACGATGGCGCAGGCCTTCCGCTCCCACCCAGTGCGCGCGCACATTTATGGGATTGGTAATCTGCATTTCGTCAGAACTACGTCGGGAGAAAGCAAACTGCGGCCGTTCCCAGAGGAACATTCGATATATCGCTTTCAAGCCAGTGACTGAACCAGAAGTCGCGGCAACAATTCTTCCCTGTAGGAAATGGATTTCGCCCTGCTCTCGCTGGGTCTCGCCTTTTACCCAAAGCACTCCGGTTCGTTCCAAACCATCAATCATTTGCAAAACATCGAACAGAGTTTCGGCGGCAGGCAAAGCCTGCGACTTCGATGCGTCCGTATGGGGTTCGTCTTCGCCTGAAAATTCATTAAAACCCGAGTTGCGGCCAATCTTTTCCAGCGCAGTTTTAAACTCGGACATAACGGAATTCGCTATGTCCCCTTCCGCTTCTTCCAATACCTTTTTAAGGCTCACAATAAGGAGCTCGAACCTTTTTTCTTTTTCGGCTGCCTCCGCAATTTGTTTGATCTGCTCGAGCG
This sequence comes from Bdellovibrionota bacterium, assembly GCA_041751875.1. Taxonomy (GTDB): domain Bacteria; phylum Bdellovibrionota; class FAC87; order UBA2466; family JACKAF01; genus JBGSIC01. The sequence goes on along the minus strand of JBGSIC010000029.1, from coordinate 189,980 downwards.
TTTCGTAGGAATCGAACTCAAAGTTTTCCAGAACACGAAAAACGCGGTGGCGCACGGCAAAGCTCAAGTCTTCTTTGGTAAAAGTTTTTCCAAATAAAATGATGTAGAGATGGACATGGCTTTCACGGAGCTCCACGATCCAATGCCGTGATTCAGGAACATTTTCCAGAAACACAATTTGTGGAAAGCCCTCATTCTCGGATTCCAAAAAGTACTTTGTATCGGGATACACTTTGAGGTCTACGAGTTCTTCTTTGCGAAGTCCTTCCAAGAACTCTTTACCCCAGGCGGTAACCTTACCAATGCTAACAATTCGACAAAGCGGAGAGGGCATATTGATGCGTTCCTAAGATTATGAAACGTGAAACAGGAAACGATTAGGCGAAGCGTTGGAAAAAAACTTCTCGTAGTTTCGGATACTGCTTTAAAAGAGTCAGACAAAGTTCGGCGTGCCCGGGAGTGTAACCATTTCCGATAAACAGTTGGGCCGAGCTGGCTACCCCCTCCGCGCCCAAAGCCGCTTTGGAAAACTGGGTGGCCATGCCGAAAAATACTACTTTTGCATTTGCGTGTGCACAGAGGATAGACGCCATCTCTGTGTCAGGAGCCGAAACTACGTTGATGACGACATCTCCCATTTTACCATGGGTAACGGAAGCCACACCAGAAGACACTGCCAGGGCATCCTGGGCATCGATCTCCAAAACCTCATCGCACAGTGACATCTCACGAAGCGCTTTGGCTGCGGGTCCGTAAGGCTCTACGGCAATCACCTTCCCCTTGGGACCGACCGCATTACGACCCGCCGCGCAAGAGAGCAGGCCCGCCTTCCCCCCGGCTCCCAAAATAACGATCGTTTGTCCGCTTTGGGTAAGCGTCTTTACTAGAGCCGGAGCCCCCGACACATCAAATACAGCAAGCGCCACGGTTGCCGGCAGGTCCGCTGGCAGCGCGGCGGCGATGCCACTTTGAAATAAGATGGCGTGTCCCTTTACTGTTAACTGGTGGCGGGCTTTGTCGACCGCAAGCACTTCATCTAAATGAAGAGGGGTCAGCGTTAGGGAAACCAAAGTGGCTAGCGAGGTTCCTAAATCGAATTCGATAGGTCCCTGATACGCGCTTCCCTTTTGGGCGAGCTTTCCAATCAAAATGCCACCTGAACCGGTAACACCATTTTGCTGCTTGCCGATGGCGCGGCAATTATCCATCACGATCTGTGCAATTTTTTTATCATCCCCACCTGTTTGCTTTTCCATCTGCACAAAACTGGCGGCATCGATATTCAACTTTTCTACAGTGATAAGTAGTTCGTTTGGGAAAATAGGAAGCGAATTGTCTACCTTTTGCGCAGCTTGAGGAAGACACTTTTTTTGATCCAGCACCCGATGGGTGCCATAAGGATCACAAGCTTGTTTTCTTTCAGTGAACGCCAAGCCGTTCCTCGGCCACTTTGTCGGCGATAATAAATGGAGCTAGGCCTTGTTTGCGGGACCGGTCAAGAATCTCTTTGACCGTATCGTAAATACCATCAGCCTTTTTTAGCGCCTTATCTCGATCGTATCCTTCGTGTTCTTGAAAGACGTTAATAATTCCACCCGCGTTCACCGCGTAGTCCGGCGCGTACAAAATACCTCGTTCGTGCAATCGTTTACCGTCTTCATCGGTCTCAAGCTGATTATTTGCACAACCCACGACGGCGCGGCAGTTTAACCGCTTAATCGTTTTTTGATTCAACGTTGCGCCAACCGCGTTTGGAGAAAAGATGTCGCAGTCGATATCGTAGATAGCTTCTTGCGCGACGGCTTCAGCACCCAGTTCTGCACACGCTTTTTCAACTACCTTCACATTAATGTCCGTAACGAAAACCTTGCCACCCGCTTTACAAAACTTTTCGGCCAGTCCGTAACCCACGTGTCCCAAGCCCTGCACCGCCATGGTCACGCCCTTCATCTCCTTGTTGCCGTTGAGAAACTCCACCACCGCCTCAAGGGCGCGGTAGGCGCCTCGCGCCGTGACTGGAGAAGGATCCCCACTGGACCCCGCCAGACCGTCGATTCCCAGCACGTGTTTTGTGCGCTTGTGTACCTCCATGAGGTCAGCCGACTCGGTGTTCATATCTTTGGCGCCGATATACTTCCCGCCCAATTTTTCGATGGCTTCCCCAAAGGCTTGAAAAAGCGCCGGGGTTTTCTTTGTGGGGTCGAGCAAGATTACGCTCTTGCCGCCGCCAAAGCCAATATTTGCTAGCGCCGATTTGTAAGACATTCCGCGGGATAGCCGCAGCACGTCATTAAGTGCTTGGGCTTGCGATTCATACGGCAAGAGTCGGATGCCACCACACGCAGGTCCCCGATGGGTGTTGTGGATAGAAATGATCGCATGTAGGCCCACCGCGCTTTCCTGGACCTGCACCACGCGTTCGTAACCCTTTGTCGGAATGTCTTCTAGTTTTATCCCCATCTCTCCCTCTACTGACCCAAGAGCGCACCTTACCGGAAATTTCTCTTCGAGACAATTTACCCTGCGCCAAACTGGAGATTGTTTCCCCGCAAAGGGTTTCCGGCTCCCTCGATTTTCTCTTTGACGGTTTTCGCTTTCGCAAAGTACAAACGAGGTTTTGGTACAAGATGTCTAAAAGATTCGTTGCCATCGCGGGGAACATTGGGTCGGGGAAGACTACGCTCACGGAGCTGTTATCTAAACGTTACCAATGGGAACCTTATTTCGAAGCTGTAACCGACAATCCTTATCTCGCTGATTTTTACAGCGATATGAGACGTTGGTCCTTACCGCTTCAGATCTTTTTTCTCTCAAAGAGATTTGAGGCCCATCAAAATATTGTGCGCATGCACGCATCCGCGATTCAAGATCGCTCCATTTACGAAGATGTGCATATTTTTGCCCGCACTTTGTACGAATCTGAAAACATGTCGGAGCGCGACTACAAGAATTACATCTTGCTCTACGAGAACATGGTGCAGTTTTTAAACCCACCCGATCTCATGATCTACGTAAGACGTTCGGTAAAGTGTTTGAAAGAGCGCATTCGTGAGCGCGGTCGGCATTACGAGCAGGACATTGCGGAAGATTATCTAGAGCGTCTCAATGTGCGCTACGATGATTGGATCGCCAATCACTACAAGGGCAAAGTTCTTACCGTTGAAGCCAATGATTTGGATTTAAAGTGGAAACCAGAGCACTTTGAATACGTTTGCCGAAGCATCGAAAACTCTCTCGATCAACCCGATCTCTTCACCACCTGCTAAAAGGTGTTTTCTATTTTCGGACCGGGAAGGTGCCAGGTCACTTTCCGTACTTCGTCCGGAAAGTGCACAGGCACCGTCCGAAAATAGAAAGCACCTAGGCTAGTTCGGATTGATCGCCGGCCGGGACTTCTTTTTTCGTGATGATTTCGGCGAGCTTGAAGTGTTCGGGCAGCCCAATGCTCTTCCCTACGGCAGTCACATCCACGGGCTTTTTCTGATTCGCGTAAAGGGCTTTACCCGCGAGAATGCGTTTATTGGCATCTTCGATTAGAGATAGCGGGATAATCTTTTCCTCAACCGCTTTGATCACCGCTTCCAGCGCGGCGGTAGGAAAGGTCGTGCCCTTGTAGATGAGCATGTCACAGCCCGCGTTCACCGCAAGCACGGCGGCCTGTTCCTCGGTGTAATGCGCCGCAATCCCCTTCATCTCCATGTCATCGCTAATAATCAGTTTGGTGAAACGAAGCTGGTTGCGTAAAAACCCCTGAAGCGTTTTTTCCGAAAGAGTCGCCGGAAACTCGGCATCCAAAGCTTTGTTTAAAATGTGGGCCGTCATGATGGCATCCACGCGCCCTCGAATCGCTTTGCGAAAAGGAATCCATTCGAGCTTTTCCATTTCTTCGGCCGACTTGTCACAACGAGGCAGCTCGAAATGCGAGTCTTCTTTCACATCGCCATGACCTGGAAAATGCTTTGCGACCGCCATCACTCCACCGCGCTGAATCCCGCGCGCAACCGCAGAGCCTAGCTTTCCGCAGACTTCCGGGTCGTCTGAAAAGGCACGCCCCTTGATGACCGTGTTCTCAGGGTTGGTGTAAACGTCGACCACAGGAGCGTAGTTAACGTTGATTCCTACCGCCAGAAGCTCCTTGGCTAGTACAAAACCAAAATCAAATCCGACCTTAGGGGATCCCATTTCCCCAAGGTGATCATTCCCGGGAAACTTGGTAAACGGCTTTACCAAGCGGTTTACCTTTCCTCCCTCATGATCGATTGAAATAAACATTCCCGGATCTTCCTTGGGCCGAACACTAAACTGCAATTCGTTGCTGAGTTCTGCTAGTTGGCCGGGAGAGTTTACGTTCTTTTTAAAATAGATTGTTCCACCAAGATGGTACTCTTTGGCGGCTTGAGCGAATTCCTGGGGGACGGAGTAACCGTCAAATCCCACTATGAACATTTGTCCGACGAGTGCTTTTATATTTTTCTTGGCGCCCATATACGTACTTTAATTGATGAGCCCAAAGTATAGGCTGCCCCCCAAAGGCTGGCAATAGAGGTTAAAGGGCTAACTGTGCTTCGGTGGCTTGGCACACGGCGCTTACGACTTGCGCCAGCTCTCCGGGCACCCGCATTCCCGCTGCGAACTGGTGGCCACCACCACCAAATCGGGCAGCGATCGGAAGCACAGCCTGCCCCTGAAGTCCGCGCAGACTTACTTTAATTTTCCCGTCCGTTTCTTCTCTAAACAAAATTGCCACCCGCAACCCCTTAATCAGAGTCAGGCGATCAATGTAGCCTTCCGTGTCTTCCACAGTGGCCTGATAACTTTCGCGCAAGGTCCGCGAAATTTCCAGCCAAGCCAGTTTGCCATTCGAAGAAGTTTTCATTTCCTTCAAGACATGACCAAAAAGTTTTACCTTGTTCACCGAATCATCGGAGTACACATCCAGAAAAACTTTTTGTGTATCTGCCCCGCAATCTAAAAGTTCTGCCATGACCCGATGAAAAGCGGAATTGGTGCCCACAAAACCCAGCGTTTTAACGTCGGTGAGTAGGGCCATATAGAGAGAGGTGGCAATTTTCGCATCGATTTCGATACCCATCTTCTTGATGAGATGAAAAACCATTTCTCCTGTCGCCCGACAGGTTTCATCGATGATGTGATTCTCCGTCATCGGCCCATCGGGGACATGGTGATCCAGAAAACAAACGGGAGCCCCCATTTTCTGAAGCGGCTCCTTCAAGGGGCCCAGCATTTTCCAGTCGTGGGTATCCACGACAATAACCAGGTCAGCCAACGGCACCACGCTGCCTGGCTCATAGACTTGGATCTGGGTTTCCCGATCGACAAAAGAAAATTTAGTTGGTGTGGCGTGCGTGTTAAGGAGGTGGACGCGTTTGCCCAGTTTCTCCAGTGCCGCAGCGAGTGCCATTTCCGAACCCACACCATCGCCGTCGGGCAATTGATGGGTCGTAATCAAAACTCGCTGAGCTGTTCTTATCTTTTCTAGAAAAACTTTCACGCTGAGTGACCACGATACCCTTATTGGGTCTTTCTTTGTACCCGAAAACAAGATTACGACCAGTCGCGTTAACTTCTTCCCGCCGTTTCGAGGAAAAAGTGTCTCCCGTCCCAAAAGGCCCTATCTGGCGTGTCTTTGGGGCTTTGCAGACGCCATAAGCCTTTCCCCTGAAACACTCGATAAGGAGGTGAGCCCATGTGTAAGGTCCTATTCATTCTCTTCTTAGTCTCCGCCAGCGCCATGGGTGCCCGTGTGATCGAAGTCGCGGCTGACCAAAGCTGGGCGATTGTCTCTCACCCAGAAGACTATGAATGGGTACGGGGACACGCACTTTGCGTTTACCGAAAAGAAAAAAAGCTCGCGTGCGGTATCGTAGATAAAGCTTCCGAGTTTGAAGCGTGGCTCAACCTAGAAACGCCGACCATCAGAACAGAGGGGCCCCAAGTTTGGGAAAACAAAATGGGCGTGTTTGTTCAAATAGGATTTCGTCGAGAACCCATCCACCCCGGGGATCTCGTGCGCGAGCCCGAACCCGAACGGGAGATCGCTTCTGTGGGGGAGGAAACCGAGTTCACCGAACCTGAAGAAAAACGAGTCGACTACGCGGCATTACTTAAAGGACACATTTTCCCCGTCACTTCCCTTACACTAGGACTCGACTACATTTTCCCGACCCTGCATTTTCAACATGCTCTCACGCAAAAGTTCGCGACTGGTCTCGCCGGACTCTACGTTCGATATCCTGGAACGGTGGGAGAAATGGAGGGTGTGGGAGGCCAGCTGACTTTTAACTTCTACGCCGATGGTCCTTACCAGGGAATGTTCTGGAAGTTTGGATTGGGTTTATATGAAATGGACGCAATTGTGAGCGGATCGTATGCAAACTTTCTTGCCGCCAGCGGTACCGTGAATGTCGGCTATAAGTGGCGTGCCGGTTCTGGAGTCAGTTTCGGCTTGGGCGTGGGTGCCCAGTATTTTGTGGCTCTCGCCACCCCCTCTTTTGGGTTTCAAATGCCTGGAGTGATTCCGTCTATTGCGATGGAGATTGGTTTTACCTTCTAGCGTTTCGCTCTACCGAAAGACCCCGCCTGGCGCTATCTGCATCGCCCGCCCTCGCCAGGAAACCGTGTTTCCCCAAGCACAGTGAATCCAATGGGGAATGGCCATGAGTTCGCGCAGAGGCCATGCCCACAGGAAACTTAAGCGCAGCTTTCCGCCAACAAAACTGTCTTGGGTCCAGTCGGCGAGAAACCAAAGAAGAGAATAAATAAGCGTGGGAACGAGAATCGGAACTCCAGCCAAGGCGGTCGCAAGCACAAACAAAATCAGGCCAAGAGCAAACGATTGCATCCACTCAATCATGAAAAATAGTGGCGTTTGGTATTTGCGAATGCGCCCCCATCGTAGATGTCTATCCCAGTGAGCCTTTAGAGAAACCGCGCCCAGCGTTTGGCGTACGGGGCGCGAAAGCAACGAGACGCGAAGCCCCAGTTGCTTCATCGCGAAGCCAGTCATAAAATCCTCGGCGATGTACCGGGAAAGAGTGCGCATGCCGCCAATACGCTCAATGACATCACGGTGGAAGAACATAGTTTTACCCAGCACGTACCCGCCCATAAAGGCCTCGGACAGGTATAGCGAACGTGCACAAATCGTATTGAGATAAGTTGCTTCAAGCTGCCCCCCCAAGCCCTTACCCGCCACCGCCCTTACCGCTGAGGTGGTGACACCCACTTTGGATTCCATATGCATATTAAGCGAGCGCAAAAAGTCGTTCTCCACGACCACATTGCTATCACTGACTAAAATCCATTCATGCGCAGCTTGTTTCATCCCGGCTTCCAGAAGGCCTACCTTGGGATTGCCCCCGTTAAAAGGGGCAACCACCAGCCGGGTGGGAACTGTGGATTCTTTCATCAGTCCTTCTATGACCGCGCGAGCAGGATCTTCGCTGTCACTAATGCAAAAAATAACCTCATAGAAAGGGTAGTTCTGCTCCAAGAAACTCCGGAGATTCTTCTCTAAATCAGGATCATGCCCTTTGATCGGTTTTAAAATGGAGATGGGCTCAAAGCGAATGGGACAGAAAAGAGATTTTCCTAAGAGCTTACTTAGCGTCGTCACCACGCCGATAAGCGTGTAGGAAAAGGGGAGAAAAGCGAACAGATAAGCAACAATGATAATGAATAGAATCATATTAAGAGTAAAACCAAGTCCCCAACTCCTGTCGTTTTATCGCTGATAGAATGGCTTCTTGTTTGCGTTCGCAATGAAGAACTGTTTTCCAAGATCGCATTTGCTGCGGGCGGTGCAGGTCGCTACTTGCGATGACCGGCAGCTTACTCTTTTTTACTTCATCAAAAATGAAGGGCCCGCTCGCCACTTCCCAGGCATCAAAATGATTGGCAAGTTCTCGCCGTCTGTCCCAAAGGTGGTAGGTCTGTTTTTCGTTTTTTCTAGTATGGACGGGGTGTGCCGCAATCGCGAGCGCGCCCTGAGCGTGAATCTGCTTCACGAGGTCAACTGGGTCGCCGTCCGCTGAAACATAGTCGGTAATGCCCAAACCAAGAACGTGGGCTGACCGATGATTCGAAATCGAGTTCTTACTGAGCTCAAAACCGGGAATCACCACCATCTGGTATTGTTCCCACGCGCGGGCTGCTTCTGTTTTGAGAATCTCCATATATAAAGGAAAGGTCGCTCGCGTGAGCACCTGGCCGAGTACCACGGCCGCCTTACCTACAAATGAATCGTCTTCCGCTATGTGATCGGTGATCGCGATGGCTCCAAATCCCCTTTTGCCGTACAAGTCGATAACCTCAGGCATGGGAACTTTACCGTCGCTGAAGGTTGAGTGAACGTGAAAGTCGGCGAGAAAGGAGGTTTGGTGTCGCATGGCTCACTAATAGGATCGGCCATAAATGAAAACTCCCCTTGAAGGGATCTTAAATTTTGCGTAAACGAGCCCGCTTTGTAGAAGACGTTAGAATGATGGAGTTTTCTTCGAACGTGGGACGCTTTGGAACAACGCGCAGAGATTGCCGGCGCTAGGCCTTGCCCTTCTGGACAAAGCGAATTCGGATCTCGGTCAAAAGATTATCGATGAGATCCTGCTCTGCTTCCGAAAGGTTCCCTTTCGTTTTTTCTTGGAGCAAAGCCAGAATGTCGATGTTCTGCTTTGCGAGCATGTCGTTCTTCTCAACTTTGTTCGTGGTGGGATCGGGAGCAAGGCCCATGTTGATCATCGCACCGGTCGCAAGAGAAAGAACAAAGGTAGAAAAATCAATCTCAGACGGAACGCTTTCCTTTTTCGGGGCGTCCTTCATGGTAAATCCATCGCCGGATTTAGGTTTTTCCTTGGGTTGTTCCGTTTTTGATTCCGCGGAGGAATGCCTGCGGTCTACTACGCGAAATTCTTCTTTTTCATCTTTTCCCATACTACGCCTTATCTTCTGCGACCACGGGCTTGGCCGCCACCGGTTTGTCTTGGGGCGCTCCGCCGGCCGAAGTCGGCGGCTGATTTGCCGCTGCGGCAGCCGCTTCCTTGGCTTTCTTCTGAGCTGCTTCCTTCGCCTTAGCCGCCGCTATCAGGCCGCCAATACGCTCTTTATAAGCAACCAGTTCTTCGTAATCCAATGTGCTGGTCGCAGGTTCATCAATCGCCAATGCCGGCAATTCCTGCACCCCTTTTACCTTGGTCGGTTTCTCGGAATAAACTTTGCGGAATTTGGCCAGAGAATAGTCTTTCAAAATACAACGTTCGTCTGTCGTGCGTGCCGCAAAAGTAAGTACCGCCTCAGACCCCTTGACGGACTTACTCTCAATCAAATTCCTCAATGGGGCGGGCAAAATAATTGGCTGGAGAAACGAAGATTTAGGTGGTGGGTACAGGGTGTAGGAAGCCCTGAACTCTTTATTCAGCCCAGTCGGGTGGTAAACTGTGATAGTGATCCGGTACGCCTCCACCACATAGACACCCGGGTCCCACGACATCCAGAACGCGACTTGTCCTGGCTGGGAGGAAACTAAACCATAGCGCGGTCGAGAAACTTTGGTTCTCAGACCGAAAATGGTCATAACGGCTAGGTAGAACCCGCCCAGTAGGGCAACGGTTCCCATTAAAGAGAGAATAAAGGTCAATGTCGTCATCGCACACCCTTCAACGTGAAAGTCTGTTTTTAGCACAGAATGACGGGGCCGCAAATTGGGAGATATCCATATTTTAGGGTACTTGCCTCGCCTTTAATTAGGTGCAGCGTGAAAAAGGAGCCAGAATGGGTAAGAATCGCGAAATGAGAAAAATCAGCCTTCTCCTGGGGAGTTGTCTTCTGTTGCTCGCCTTTTGGGTGGCGCCCGCCCAAGCCGATTCCTACGCAGAAATGAGCGGCAACTATCGCCGTGAAAGCCCCATGAGCTTTGGCCTCGATATCGGCTACGGGGCGATTCATTTTCCGGATTTTGAGTTCGCTCCAGGGGTCACCAACAGCAGCGCAAATCACGCGATTCACTTGGATTTTGAATGGTTACCCATCCAAAGCCTGGGTAAGTTTGGTATTGGAATTGGGACCGCGGCCATTTTAGGAACTAGCGCCCAAATCTCGACTGGCACCTACCGTGTCACGTTGGTTCCGATAAAGAGCTTTGTGAGCTACCGACTGGATTTTGTCGATCGCCAGATTGTCGTGCCCTTTGCAAAAGTAGGCGCTGGCGTGACGTGGGCCTATCAGGACCAGCGAGCGACCCAGATGTTTCGCTCGGTGGAGTTTTCAGGTGGACTTGAAATCAATCTGAGCGCGATTGACACTGAGGCGGCAAAAGTTTTGGATCGTGAAATCGGAATCAACTCTACTTATCTGACCCTTCAGTACGGCCGCTCTCAATCAGTGGGCTCGCAAAACCAGATCGACCTAAGCCACGAAGAGTACATGGCTGGTCTGCGCTTTGAGATGTAAGAATCAGAATTTACTTGGAATAAGCGAAAGAGCCGCTATCCTGTCCGCTCATCTGGTGTGGAGAGGTGGCTGAGTGGTTGAAAGCGGCGGTCTTGAAAACCGTTGAGCTCGTAAGAGTTCCGTGAGTTCAAATCTCACCCTCTCCGGTTTTTTTAGTGATTTGCTTCCTCGCGGAGCTCGGAAGGTAAATCTCACCCTCTCCGGTTTTTTTGGTGATTTGCTTCCTCGCGGAGCTCGGAAGGTAAATCTCACCCTCTCCGATTATACCCGAGGGACTCGCTCCCCAAAGCACGATGGACGCTTTCCCGAGGGCCTTAAGTGCCCGACAATCCCTGCATAGCTGGCTTTCAATCGCCAGTGAAAATCGCGCGCACTATTTCTTTCTAATCGGCATCAATGAATGCAGCCGCGGCTCGCGCAGATAAATTCCCAACCACATCACAATGCCCAAGAAGATGTGCATGTAAACGGGTTCACCAATCCGAAGATGCGTCAGCATTGCGCCGCCAATATAACCTGTCATCAGCACTGCTCCCAGTACCGCCGTCTGAGGAATCGCGTAAGCAATCACGCAAGCAAGCTCCAGAACGCCAAGTCCGAACATAAGATTCTCCGGCAACCCGATGCGCGCCAGTTCCTGAGGCATCTGAGGATAAAAAGACTTGTAGAAAAGCTTCATCACTCCGCTAAACCCAAACTGAAGACTAATGAGGGTGGTTAAAGCCCGGCCAGTTATAATCGCTTTCTTGCTATTCATGATGTCTCCCTGGTGATTGTCGCTAAGTATTCTAACTCACCACAATCCCTTCTCCGCAAAAATTTTCTTTGTGATCTCTTTCGCAGCACCGCCCCCGTAACCTTTGTTCTCGCTAGGTGCGCGATCGCTAAAAGTACTGATGGCGATGTATTGCTGGTCTCCCTTCTGGAGGTGCGAAACAAACCACCCAATACGCAAGTTTCGTTCTTTGTCGTAAAAGTTAGAGCCCGTTTTGCCGTGAAGTTTGTATCCGTTAGGAGACTCTTCAAGAAACGTAATATCGCGCGCGATTTGCATGGCGCGCTTGGAAGCGGGTAAGGAGTCGCCCCAAAGCTTTTTCATAAATTCCAGCTGCTCGTTTGCAGAGATCTTTAGGGCGCCTTTATCATCGGCTCGCAGGATCCAGGCCGTTGTCAGTCCTCCGGAGAGATCTTGGTTTCCGTAATCAAAGTCTTTCAAATACTTTTGTAACTTTTTCTTTCCCATTTTTTTTGAGACGTCTTGAGAAAACCAAATTACCGAATCACGCATCCAGGTTTTGCCGTTGTGATCTTGGTTGTGGGTTTTAAGTTCTCGCTTCTTCCCGTCCCACTTAAGAACTGTGTTCTCATCTTTGAGCACGCCTGAATCGAAGGCCATCACGGCAAGAGGTACCTTGAAGCTAGACGAAGCCGGTAGCTGCTCGTTGCAGAAAGCTTCTTCCCCCATTTGGGCTTCAAGGCTCTGGGTCTTTAAATTGTAAAGAAGGAAACACCCCCTCATTCCCTCGAAATGATCCGCTTTTTTGGCGGGGGTGGAAGAACAGGCCACTAAAACAAAGGGAAGAAGTGCGAGCAGTTTCATGGGGGTACCCTCCGGCAAAGGCATTTCTAGCCCCCTTCTGACGGGGGTTTGGGTTATTCAGACTGAAAGAGTGCCTCTAGTCAACGGAGCCCCCCTTTTATGCTATGGTCTCCCGCGTGAGCGACGTCCAAGACTATCAGTTCCCGTGGCCCCTCCTCGAAGTGGCTCTCGATGGTATTTCCATTCTGGACGTCCCTCATTTGGAAGTCCGCTCCATGGAAGAAGCGACAAGCTTTCTTCACGCCTACGGATACGATCCCGGTAGCCAAGAAGATATCGACCATATTTGGGGCTACATTGAAGGCGCCGTCGCTTTCATCGAAAAAACCCTTCACGACCCTGAATACCCCCGCGTACCGGACCACATGCGCTCGCGCGAAGCGATCAAAGACCTACGCCGCATTCTCGTGATGGCCTCTCAGACTTCAGACAGCATCGACCGTCTTTGGGCGTGTGCCATTTTACGTGTCGCACATGTACTCATCCATCTCGCGCACGATCCTCGTTTGCGTTATTTCGAGCAAGCTCAGAACCAAGTGCTCGGTCGCCTCGATGGGCATCTCTATGTCGATAGCAGCGATGGAGCGATTTACCTGGGTAAAAAAGAAGAAGGCGGCGGAGTAAAGTTGCTCTTCTTTAAAAAGAAAGACAGAAAAGATCGCGATCGCGAAGTCATCAAACTTTTGCACAAAGCAGAAAACACCGTTGAAGTGATTTACGATCGCATTGGATTCCGATTAGTAACCGAAAACAAAGTGGATGCGATGAGAGCGGTTCGTTTTCTGCTGCACAAGAACGTAATTAGCACCCCGAGTATTCGTCCTTCTCGCGTTCGAAACCGGCTGATTGATACGGTTCGATTTAAAGCGGAAATGGAAAAACTTGTCGTCGCGATCAGTAAGTCGAAGAAAAAGGCGATTGATATACCCAAATGGATTCGCCGCATCGAACGACGCATTTATTACCGAAAAAAAGATAAAAACCTCGCTAACCCCAATAGCAGTGAGTACTACAAGGCCATCCAGTTCACCTGCCGCGAACTAGTCAAGGTGGCTCACCCACAGTTTCACGCCTACTCGTCCATGCAGAAGCAACTGGAAAGCCTTCCGGGCGGCCGTCAGATTTTTAACGAGATTTTCCCTCACGCCGTGCCGCCGCATGAGTACTACTTCTTCCCCTACGAAATTCAGATTATGGACGTCAAATCGTACGCGGACAGCATCTTCGGCAAGAGCAATCATGAAGAATACCGTCGAAAACAACACGAGGTGGCAAGAAATCGTGTTTTTGGGCGCCGCTTCGCGACGGTTTAAGATGTTATAATTTATAGATGAGCCATCCCGGCGCGTCACAACCCTTCTACTATTTAGCGATCCGCGGAGACCAGAAGGGTCCCCTCACCACCGCGCAAGTTTTGAAGGTTGCAAACAAAGAAAAGTACACCAATCAGATTCTGATTTGGCATGAAGGCATGACCAACTGGACGCCACTCGTGGAAGTTGCGCCTTTTGATGAGCTTTTTGGTTCCCCACAAACACTTACGAGTTTCGATACACGCAACGAAGAGCTCGAAAAAACCAATCCCCATATTCTCAACGAAATCAAAACAGGCAAAGTCGATCCGCATTTACTTCAGCCACCGCCCCCTCTGCCAGCCACTTTTTCACGCAAAGGTTCAAAGCCGAGGCCTGTGCATAAACAGAAGTACAGAAAAATGCCCAAGGCACGTCCCCCTTCCAAGCGCAGCCATCCTGGGATGACTATTTTTTTCGTGGTCGCTTTTTTTGGTGCCACCTATCTCGTTCACCATTTTTCCTCGGAGTTCCAAGAGAAGTTGGCCGACCCTACGATGGAACGCGCTCAAAGCGACGAGGAACGCGCTCAAAGCGACGAGGAACGCGCTGAAGTTTATGAAGAAGCCATTTCGGAATTCGCGATTGATCCGCAGACACAACTTTCCATTCTAGAAGAACTCGTTTCCGAAAACCCCCAGGATGCGATCGGGCAAAAGGCCTTTAAAGTCGCAGCTGATTACTACTCGAAGAACAAACTCTTCCCAGCCTATGGAAATTTGCTCCTCAAGGCAAAGCAGCCACTCGCGGCCCTGAATGAGTTTCTGAAAGCTCCTCCCGACTACAAACGCGCCGAACTTGCCCTTTTTATGGCGTACCAACAGGAAACCGATCCAGAAAAGAAGAAAAGCTACCTGCTAAAAGATATTGCATTCCTGGTGGGGCCGCTCAACAGTCATTCGTCACGTGCCCTGGCCAGCGCTCGCACGCAAATCTTCGCTCAGACTTTCCCAGGTGCGCCCCATCCGTACGCGTATTACCTTTTACCCTCGCAAGAAAAAATCAATGACGTGTTCCCACGCCTCATTCCCTATTTCATAGCGGGTGTCAGAGCACATCTGGCGCAAAAGTTCTCTCAGCTACAACTTGCGCAAAACCCTTGGGTTTCGATCAAAAAAGATTCTGCCGGTTTGTATCGCGTTGAAGCGATCTATCAAGGGCCCGTAACGTTGGGCAAAGAAAAGAAGACGGACGTGAAAATGGTACTCTGGTTAGCCGATGATCAGTGGAACATTGTGGAAACAAATCTCGCAACTGACATGCAGCGCGCTATTGCTTCCCAGAAAACGAAGATCTTGGATCGGTCACTTACTGCCGATCAAATGATCGCCTACCTGGAAAAGACCCATACGGCGCAACTTCCTAAGATTCCCCTACACACCTCAGTGCCCCCTGTTGTTAAAGCACCACCTGCGTCTGCGCAGCCCTAGCCCAACCAGCCTGCCTTAAGATGCAAAAATAGCATCTCATTTTGGGTAGTTACGTCCAAACCCGCTCCCAGCAGGGACTTCCATCTTTTGCCTTTACAACCCCCTTTCGCAATTTATTATACGTTGCACAAAAGGCTGTTCCTTAAACGCCTTACCTTTAAAAGTTTGAAATTTAAATTTGCTGTGCGGTCCGTAAGCGGAGTGACATAGAAGGGGCCTCTTGCCAAAAGCACCACCACTATTTATAGGGTCCCTTCTTCCTTTTTAGCCTCAGCCGTCTGACAACAGGCGACTGGGGCTTTTAAAATTGGGGGCTGATTGATTTTTAAGGTCATATACGAAACCCTAGATGGAGCGTGGCAGTGGCTCGCCGAGCGCATCTTTGTTCGTTTCGAGTTCGACCTGCCTGTTGAGCTCATCAAAGAGCTCTCCCGAGAGGGGAAAGTTTGTTTCAGTCTGACCAGTGGCGGGTTCATTGAATGGCTGATCTTGTCGAGTTGGAGTCGCAAGCAGGGCCTCGATGCCATTCTGGTAGCAAACCGAAAACACATTCTGCTTTTTTCCAAACCCCTCTACTGCTTCCAAATCCTTTTCCGGCGCAAAAAATACGCCGATTTGTATCTGTCTCACCGCAGTGGCCCTCAGTTAATATTTTGTCGACCCCATGAACGAAAAAAGCTTTTCGTTCCTACACCCACTGAAAAAATTATCGCCTCGACGTACACAGGGTTGGCCCAAGAACAGGCGGTGGAAAAGTATTTTTACATCCCCGTTCTTTTTTTATGGCGAAAGTATGGTCGTGGCGGGGGCCAAACCAGTTGGTTTGAGTATCTTTTAGGAAGCAGCGCGAGTCCCAATATTATGGGAAAGGTGTGGTACCTGCTTCGCAAGCGCCGAGACTCCACCATTCGCTCCCTCACCCCGTTTCATTTAGGCTCAAAAGACTTGCCGGAAACCACTGCGCTTCCCGATGAGTCAGAGGCCAATCGGGTAGGGCGCATTGCTCGCCGGAAAATTTTGGTTTCTATTCAGCAAGAAATGCGAGTCATCTTGGGGCCAAGATACGACACTCCGCATTTGATCAAAGAACATCTTCTGCGTGATCCGGAAATTCAAGCCTTTATCCGTACACAAGCTCTTGAAACGGGAGTCGACCAAAAGAAACTTCTGCAGATTGCCTACAATTACTTCACCGAAATTGTAGCAAGCTACAAACATCGCACTATCGAGCGGTTGTTTCTTTTTCTCACCTACCTCTTTACGAAAGTCTTTGATGGTGTGGTGTACAGCCGCGAAGAAATTGCAAGATTACGCGAGTTATTGAAAACCAAATCCGTTGTGTTTGTCTCGTGTCACCGGAGTCATTTTGACTACCTGGTTATGCCTTACGTGCTCTACGGAAATGATCTCAGCACGCCCCACATTGCGGCTGGGATTAACCTTTCCTTTTGGCCCATGGGCCCTTTCCTGCGCACAGGTGGCGCCTTTTTTATTCGGCGAAGTTTTAGAGGCAACTTGCTCTATAGCCTGTGCCTAAAAAAGTATGTTCAGTACCTGATTCGGCATCGCACCCCTTTTAAGTTCTTTATCGAAGGCACGCGAAGTCGCACTGGGAAAATGCTCGCCCCAGCATATGGACTTTTGAAAACGGTCATCACTGCCGTTGAACAAAAAACGGTGGAAGAAGTCGCTCTCGTTCCCGTCTCCATTGCGTATGACGAAGTTCCGGAGGAGCGCTCCTATACAAGCGAGCTTGGCGGGGCACAGAAGCAGAAGGAATCCGCGGGACAGCTTCTCCGCTCTCGCAGCATTGTGAAAAGACGCATGGGGCGCGTTCACCTCGCTTTTGGTGAACCTATTTCCGTGCGAGATATCTACCTTAAGGCCCAAGCAACACAGATGGACTCTACTTTGATGGTGCAGAAAGCGGCTTTCCAGGCCTCGAAAAGCATCTGCGACGTCACTCCCATTACCGTGAAAGCCATTGTCTCCACAGTCATGCTCAACAAGAAGAAACCAATTTCCTTGGAACAAATCTTGGAGCT
Organism: Bdellovibrionota bacterium; assembly: GCA_041751875.1. Classification (GTDB taxonomy): domain Bacteria; phylum Bdellovibrionota; class FAC87; order UBA2466; family JACKAF01; genus JBGSIC01. The sequence goes on along the minus strand of JBGSIC010000029.1, from coordinate 173,089 downwards.
TGCCGACTGGATCATGTCGTATGTGCAATACTCCAAACACCCGCTCGGTATTGAACCCGACGTTTCTCCACGACGCGCGGTCGAACAGATTGTTTATTCGCTTCGGAAAAAAGGACATCTCGAAGTATTGCAAGATACAGTTCCACGTCAGTATCTTTGCCCACCACAAAAACGCACTCTATTGACTTACTACAAAAACACGGCACTTCATTGCACGGTGATTCCCGCCATTACCTTCTTGGCGTACCAACAAGCAGCGCGCTCAGGCGAAGCTAGCGCTGAGAAAGTGGACACCTACAGTATTGAGTTGCGCAACCTCTTAAAGTTTGAGTTTTTCTTCAATGCAACCGCCGAGTTTTTGGAGGAGATCAAGAAATCTCGCATTTTTCTGGAAAAGAGCTCTCAAACCGCTACCCTCGATCAAGAAGTTTATACGCGCGGCATTGGCTATCTTCTCGAAAGCTACTTGCTCGCGGTTAAGGCACTTTCACAACTTAGTGCCAACAACCTGGATAAAAAGCAGCTTTTGGGTGAGATTGTTCGCTATTCGGTGAAAATTAAAGAAGATAGTGGAATGCTTTATCCGGAATCACTCTCGATTCAGAATTTTACGAACAGCTTGATGTTCATGGAGCATCAGGAGTTACTGGCTTTGGAAACAAAGTCACATGGGGTTTTGTACAAGCGGACAGGAAAGTCGGAGAAGGAAAAGGAGATCATCGAACTCATTCAGTCGTACCTTGATTTGATTGAGAATCCAGAGGCGGTCGATCAAAGGGGAGCACACTCGAGCCATCTCAAAGAGACGCAAGCCTGGGATGAACGCTCCACACCCATTTCTTAAGCGGCTTCATCCTCACCCGATTTTTTGCCATTTCCATTGCCGTTCGGCTGGAGGATCTGGCGATCAAAGGGGAGGTGGTTGACTTCAATTTCCCGCATGAATGTAGGAAGATTGCCCGTCGGCTTCAAACTACCAAGTACCTTGCCTTCCGGCGTACGGCCAGACTGTTCGAATAGAAAAATAGGATTGGTTTGATAAGTCCCGTTCAAGTCCATCCCGGTGCATTCCGTAATGGCGGTAGTTTTACGCTGACCGTCCGAAAGCCGGTTGAGCTGAATGACGATGTGAATGGCGCTTGCCACCTGGGCTCGAATCGCCGACACGGGAACTTCGGTGTCGTTCATTAGCGCAAGCGTTTCCAAACGCGTTAAGCACTCTTTGGGGCTGTTAGAGTGAACTGTGCCCATGGATCCTGAGTGACCGGTGTTCATGGAGCTCAAAAGATCGAGGGCCTCGCCCCCGCGCACTTCACCGACAATCACGCGGTCAGGACGCAGACGCAGCGAAGACTTTACGAGATCACGTAGAGTCACTAGTCCCTTACCGTACTCGTCGGCGGGGCGCGCTTCGAAATACACCACGTGCTCGTTATCAATTTTGAGTTCGGAAGAATCTTCCAAAATCACCATGCGATCACCTGGCGTCACACGGCCGGCAAGAATGTTTAGGATTGTGGTTTTACCGCAACCCGTACCACCGGAGATCATAATGTTCTTTTTCAGGTAAATGCACACATCAATGAAGCGGGCCGCGGCCGGAGTGAGCGAACCTCGGCTGATCAAATCTTTTAGTTGAAGCTTATCCTTGGAGAACTTACGAATACAAACTGTTGTGCCATTGCGAGCGATAGGAGGAACCACCGCATGGATACGCGACCCATCCGGAAGGCGCGCATCAAGAAAGGGATGGTCATCATCGATGGGACGACCCACGAATTGAGAAATATTTCTGACCGCTGCCATGAGCGAGTTGGCATCATCAAACTTAGCGGTCGTTTTTTCGATCTTGCCGGCACGTTCGATATAAACCGTATCGTGTCCGTTGATCATGATCTCGGTAACGGAAGGATCGTCAATGAACTGCCAAACTGGCTTGAGAAATACCTGAACTGATGCGGTAAAGACGGACATGACTTCCTTTGTCTACGAAGAAGATTACTCGACTACGATTTCGCCGCGGGCTCCGGTGAGAGCATCATAAAACACATAGGTGCCCTTGCGAGGGGTGATGATAATCTCAGTGAGCCGTTTCATGTTGAGCTCTTTGGTAAATTCCCAGGGTGCTCGACCAATATCGTTTTGTTTTATGGCACCACCATCTTTAGCAATCCAGCGTTGGATGTTCATCCGCTCGATGATGAGCGCCGCGGGATCTTTGTTGGTGGTTGTAAAATAGATGCGCGCTTCTTTACCCGCGGCAAGATGCACTTTGCGAGGAAAGAAGTTCTGGCTGGAAAGAATAATGGCGACTTCGGATACTACCGGAACTTCATTTTGCGGTAGTTCAGAACTATCCAAATCCCAATCTACGGGCGCCAGATCTAAAGTAGGCTGGGGTACATCATCCAATGTATCTCCCAGTTTGCCTTGCGACGGACCCTTCGCGGTCTTGCCCTTAACTTGGGCAGGTTCACGCATTTTCTCGCTCTCTACTTCCCACGTCACCACCGGAACATCGTCTTTGGGAGCAGCAACTCCAGCGCTCGTAGTCGGCGCGGCAGCAGCAGCAGAAGGAGCGGGTTCGGAGGGTTCGTCCGATAAAAGATCTTCGAATTCATCGGCGACCTGTCCTTCCGCCACCGCCTCCGGAACTTTTTCCTTGGGTTTAACTTCAGCCGGTACAAAAAGTTTGGGTTCGGCGAAGGCCGCCAGGCTCCACAAGCACAAAAACAGGGTTTTTAGAGTGAGCTTCATCAACTAGCTTATCGGTATTGTGAGGTAAGTTTCATAGTCGGAAAAACACGTTCGTGCTCAAAAAGCCCAATCCCTAGGCGGGTGCTGTCGAGCCCCCCGACTGTCCCGATAACCCACTAAAATCATTATATTTTTACCATTTCTTTGTCTGTCGTGCCTAGTGCGTCGACATGCGCCAGGGGACTCGACAGGTGGGAAGGAGATCATCAAAAGCTGAGAATCATTCACCAATAAGAAAGTTTGGGAAAGTGGCCGTCGATTTGCAATTTCTTATCAGTGTATTCCAAGAGAAACGGCAGAATCCAGATTCTGTAAGTATTTGAGGAAACAAAGTTTTTTGGCTTTTGTGATCTTTAATGCGCGGGACGGAAGGCACCACGGAAACGGTGGGTAGATTAATCTCTACCCCCGTTTTCGGTGGCCTTAACTCCAGATTCCTTTCTTACCCCTCTGACGTTTACTTTTTAAGCACTCTTTTCCCTTTCTCCCTTTGGTAAGCCATTGAAATTGCGCGCCTTAGCCTTTGGCAGACCCTATGCATTCCTTAGGTATAGGCATCATGAAAACACACACAGGCATCACCACTCTCTCTCTTATATTAGGAGCAATCTGCTTCGCAGATGCCCCTGCGCCCAAGCTGTTTGGAACTAAGATCGATGCTTCCCGCTCGTCCGAGATGCGAGGCGTCGGTTCCAGCCAGAACCAGGGGCAGAATCAAAATCAAAACCAGCAAAACCAAGGTGGCTTTGGCCAGATGAATCCCATGACGGGTCAGATTAATATGGGAAAGGGCTACGAAAGCCGCGGTGCTGAAATCCAAGAGCAATTTAGCTCTTCCTTCAAGACCATTCAGGAACAGGCAAAAGCGGGTCAGGAAGAACTCACCAAGAGCACACAACAAGCCAGCGAAGATCAGCTAAAAAAACTTTCCGAGATTTCCAAAGAAGGCCAAACCGCCGCGGCAAAACAGAGCGAAGAACTTTTGAATAAGCTCAGCGAGCAAATGAAAAGTGCACAAGGCATTGCGGCAAGTGGCGCCTCCGGCCAAGCAATGGCAGAAATCATCGCCGCTCAAGGCAACTCTCAAATTCAGGCACTTTTATCTCAAGCACAACTCGCGCAACTTCAACAACAAGTTGCGGTGGGAACGGTTCCCGGCGCGACGACGCTCGCTGACCGTTTGGGCACCGCTGGCGCCCCAGTGGGCCCTGGTCTTTACCAAGCCGGCTTAGGTATTCTGGCAGAAAAAGCGATTGAGAATCCTGGCTCCGTTCCTCAGACTCTTGATATTCACGGCAACTCCCAAAAAAGTGGTCACTACGGACACGATCACGGTGGCGGAGACGCGGGACATGGACACAGTCATGGAATTGGCGTTCCTCGCCGTGATATTAGTTCGTCGCTGAACTTGAGAGATGAGTCGGTTGAGATTTCGCCGTCCACTCAGCAAGAGACCTATAACTTTCCTCGCGACCTTTTTCCTCAGAATTAAATTCAAAAAGGTCCGTGTGCTCAACCACAAAAGCTTTCACATTCTTAATCGACCGCTCTGCCAGTGCTTGATTGCGTAGTTGCTTATCGCGAATCGGAACTTCGAGCGGTCGCAACACTCCCATATTTGAATTGATCGGTTGGAAATTTTTCTTTTCTGCATCTGTGATCTCAGCAAGTAGACCACCCAAAAGTGTCGTGTCAGGTAGGACAAGTGCAGGCTCACCGTCCAACAGACGAAGCGCGTTCAAACTCGCCCAAAGTCCTGTAGCAGAAGACTCGAGATAACCTTCTGTACCGGTCAGCTGCCCCGCCATAAAAATGCGGGCTTCCGACTTCAACTGTAATGACGTCGATAACACCCGGGGGGAATCAATAAAGGTGTTGCGATGCAAGCTTCCTAACCTCAAGAACTCCGCATTTTCAAAACCAGGAAGTTTACGGAAAATGCGCTGCTGTTCGCCATATTTTAGCTTGGTTTGAAAACCTACAAGATTGTAAGACGTGCCGTGACGGTTCTCACGTCTAAGTTGTAAAACAGCATGAGCGCGTTTGTCGGTCACCGGATCATGCAACCCCACTGGCTTGAGAGGACCGAAAGCCAAAGTCTTTGGTCCGCGCGCAGCAAGCGCTTCAATTGGCATACAAGATTCAAAATATTTCTCTTCTTCAAAATCGTGGGGAAGAACGACTTCACCCGACAGCAGGTCTGCCACCAGAGTTTCGTACTGTTCCTTGTTTAGCGGAACGTTCAAAAAATCTGGATCACCCTTCCCGTACCGACTACCAAAAAACATTTTTGAAAGGTCCAAACTTTCAAACGAAACAATCGGCGAGATCGCATCATAAAAATAGAGTGAATCATTTCCTAAAAAGGGTTGAAGCGCTTTAGCAAGCAACGGAGTCGTGAGTGGGCCCGAAGCGACGATTACAATTCCATCAGGAATCGCGGTAACTTCTTCGCGGTGGATCTCGATGTTCGGATGCGCTTCCAATTCACGTGTGATCGCGGTGGAAAACTCCTGACGATCGACCGCGAGGCTTTGCCCCGCTGCCACTCGGTGAGCAAAAGCATGCCTTAAAACGAAAGCACCGAGTTCTAAAATTTCATTCTTTAAAATGGCCGAGGCGCCCGACGGGTTGAGCGAACCAAAACTATTGCTACAAACTAGTTCCGCGCACTGATCACTCACGTGGGCTTCGGTGTTCTTAACGGGACGCATTTCCCACAAATGGACTTTTACCCCGCGCTGCGCCAACTGCCAGGAGGCCTCCGAACCAGCCAATCCCGCGCCAATAATGGAAACCGACTTCTTTTCCTGCGAATGACGCATGTAGTCTCCTTGACCCAGTTAGCTGGTTCTCATACACTAGATCCAGCACCGACTCAAACTGCAAATACTGGAAAAAAAAGATGAATAACCTTTACGCGGCAACGGAGAACACAACCCCCGCGACGTCCATGGGCACCCTGGATTTGATCCTTGGCGCGAGCTTTGAAGTTCAATTAATCATTCTGATTTTGATCATTTTTTCTGTCTTTTCTTGGGCCATCATCGCGTTCAAATGGAAGAGCTTTAAAATTTGCTACCGCAACACGGAGAACTTCTTGGATTTCTTCTGGAGCGGAAAAAGCATGGACCACATCTACACGGAAGCCAAAAAACACTCTTCCAGTTCCGTAGCGAAAGTGTTCCAGGCAGGCTATGTGGAACTGCAACGCTTGATGGAAAAAGAGCGTCAGCGCAAAACTCCCTCGGAGAAGAACCGGGATCCCGCACGCATTATTCCGCCGGAGTCTTCCATTACCAACTTGGAGCGCTCGCTAAGTAAAGCAAGCCGTAACGAACTTCTTAAACTCGAGAGCTCTCTCTCGTTCCTCGCCACAGCCGGCAGTACGGCGCCTTTCATCGGCTTATTGGGAACGGTGTTAGGCATTGTAAATGCCTTTAGAAGTATCGGTGAGCAAGGGGGCGCAAGCCTTTCGGTCGTTGCACCGGGCATCGCGGAAGCGCTTATTGCGACAGCGATCGGTCTGTTCTGCGCGATTCCCGCTACGATGGGTTACAACTTTTACATTCAGAAATTGCGTCTGCTTAAAGCGCAGATGGAAAGTTTTGCGGAAGACTTTTTAAACATTGTGAAACGAAATTTTTTGGCTAGCTAATGGGCGCTTCTTTTAAATCATCTGGGGACGACTACGGTCCTGTATCCGACATTAACATCACACCGTTTGTCGACGTCATGCTGGTGCTTCTTGTGATTTTCATGGTCGCGGCACCGCTTCTTGAGAGCGGTATCCCCATACAGCTTCCCAAGGCAAACACGAAGGCGCTTAAGGCGCCTGATAAGCCGATTATTCTTAACATCACCAAAGAACGCGAAGTTTATGTGGCGGAGACAAAAGTGGAGCTTCGCGCGCTAATTAAAACGTTGCGCAATGTTTTTAAAGAACGGGACAAGAAAGAGATCTTCATCCGAGCCGACGGAGCGTTACCTTACGAGTTCGTCGCTCAAACCATGGCCGCTGTAAAACTAGCGGGTATCGATAAAATCGGGTTGGTAACCGTTCCTCCCGGCACGAAGTAAGTAAAAACCTTTATGGCCTCTGAAACGATTGATCAGAGTTTTATTAATATTCCTCGGCGAACGTTTTACTTTTCGCTAATTCTTCACATTGTCTTGCCGTTGATTTTATATTCAACCGATGTCCTTGATTTGACCTCTTTTGACGTCTTTAAGAAAAAAAGTGCCGACAAGATCTATCAAGACTACGTGCAAATTGATATGGTCGCGCTACCAGAGAAAGTCGGATTCGAAGATAAGTTTATCGATCCGGCCCTACCGATTGTAAAGAATCCCATCGCGCAGATGGAAAAGGAAGCCGCCGCTGAAAAAGTAGACGAAGACTCGCTGGAGCTCGCTGAAAAAGCGGAGATGGAAAAAAAGGCCAAAGAAAAAGCAGCCGAGGCAAAAAAGAAGAAAATAGAAGCGGAGAAAGCCAAGAAAGAAGCCAAAGAAAAGAAGAAGCTCGAGCAAGAAGAAGCCCGCAAGAAAGCCCTCGCCGACCTCAACCGTCGGATTGAGCAGGAAAAAGCCATTAAGAATCTGCAGGGTTCCGAACAGGGCCGTGCCGCGATTGCTGGCAACATCACCTCCGAGGGAACGTCCACGCAAGGTAAGTCTGGCGGTAAAGGCCGCGAACGCTACCTGGCGCTTGTTTCCTCGACTATCAAAGAGCACTTCAACGTATTTGCGTGGCTAAAAAACAAGAAACTGGAAAGCGAAGTTGCCTTCACCGTCACCAAGGAAGGAAAAATAAAAGCACGGCGTCTTGTCACTTCTTCCGGTAACGAACGTTTTGATTCTGCGGCTCTTCAGGCCGTAGACGACACACGATCCATTCCTCTTCCTGAAGACCGAGAAATCTTAAATGAAATACTGGGCGATGAAATTGTGATAAAGTTTGACTCTGAATCATGAAACGCTTCTTTACTTTATTTTTGTTTTTATTCTGCGTAGTTAGCCACGCAAAGATCTACATTACCGTCTCTGACGCGCAGGCTAAAAGAGCAAAACTTGCCATCTCCAAGATGCACCTCCTTCCCGATTCTCGCGCCGTGAGCGAGAGCATCGTGGATGACGTTTACGAAGAGATAAAAAAAGATCTTCTTTTCACCGGTCTTTTCGACATGGTCGGTTCAGCGAGCTACGCGCACATGGACACGACCGACCGTCTGTATCAGATGAACTACGAAGAGTGGTCACTTTCTGGGGCGGCCTTTGTTTTGAAACTTGGTTACCGCGTGGTGGGCAATTTGCTCACGGTGGAAGCATTGATGTACGACGTTCCTGGACGCGTGAAGATTTTCAGCACTCGTTATGAACATGAACTCGGTCAGTCGTATCGCCTTGTCCATGCTCTTGCTGAAGATGTGTTACGAGAACTCACCGGTGAAAAAGGTTTGTTCCGCAGCCGCGTCCTGATGGTTTGCCGCAGTCTCGCTCGAGACAAAGGGCGCGTACCGAAAGAAATTTACATTGCAGATGCCGACGGTAAAAACCTTAAAAAACTGACTCAAGACAATACGATCAGCCTAAGCCCTTCATGGTCGCCAGACGGCCGCTCGATTACCTATACGCAGTACCAAAGACGCGTTCAGTTCAACCTAGGCCGAAAGCAGATTCTCACGATTCCCGTTTTAAAAACTCACTACTTGCAAAACGGAAAGCGACGGATCATTTCAGAACGTGTGGGAATGAACAGCGGCGCGGCCTGGTCTCCTGCTGGCGATAAAATTGCGATGACCTTAAGTTTCTCGGGACGCCCTGAAATTTACTTGGTTAATCCGGATGGCGCGGGTGAACCTGATCCTTTAAGTCGCGTGATGAAGCTTCGACGCTTAAGCGGCATGGGCTTTCAGCCTAACTACGCAAGCACGCTCTTTGACGTAGAACCTTCCTGGGCGCCCGATGGCGGGCAGATTGTGTTCTCAAGTGCCCGCACTGGCCATCCCATGATTTACGTGATGAACATCCGCACGCAGGAAGCTCGCCAGCTCACATTCGCCGGCCAGTACAACGCTTCTCCTGCGTGGTCACCAAAGGGCGATAAAATTCTCTTTGCGGCTCAACATCACGCCACGGGAAATTTTGATCTCTACATTATCGACCCCGATGGAAATAATCTCGCTCGCTTAACCGAGGGCGGAAAACGCGGCGGTAGAAAAGTAAATTACGAGAATTCGAGTTGGGCTCCTACAGGCCGACACTTTGCTTACTCAAGCAACGAAGCCGGCCACTACCAGATCTTCTCACGAACGCTTGAAGGTAATGTCATCCGAAAGATTTCTCCGGATGGTATGGAATGCACTTCCCCGTCCTGGGGCCCTTACGAGGGATAGTAAACCCACGCTCTCCCATCCCCTAAACAGCTAGGACGTTGTGCGTGCGTTTTCAAGGTGCTCAAATAAAACAGATCTTCGCACCCGCTACCTTTTCAGCTGAAAAGTAGATAGGCACCTTTTGATTAATCGATGGTCAGGGATTTCAAGAGGTCGAGCTGATCGAGAACCTTGCCCGATCCAATCACAACGCACTTCAGAGGGTCTTCAGCATACATCACCGGTAGTCCGGTGCGTTCACGAATTAAAATATCAAAGTTCGCCAGTAACGAGCCGCCACCCGCGAGTACAATTCCTTTGTCGACGATATCTGCGGCTAGCTCAGGCGGCGTTTTTTCAAGTGCTTGCTTTACCGCATCTACTACAATGTTCACCTGATCGACCAATGCTTCACGAATTTCATCGCTGCTGATGGTAACCGTCTTCGGACTTCCCACCACTAAATCGCGACCCTTCACTTCGCAGTATTTCACTTCATCAAAAGGAAACGCGTTGCCAATTTCTTTTTTGATTTCTTCAGCGGTTCTTTCACCGATGAGCAAATTGTACTGGCGCTTAATGTAGTGAATGATCGCTTCATCAAACTTATCACCCGCTACGCGAACGCTTTGGCTGTAAACAATACCGCCCAAAGAAATCACCGCAACTTCAGTGGTTCCCCCACCGATATCGACGATCATGTTGCCTGACGGCTCTGTGATCGGAAGACCGGCGCCGATTGCCGCTGCCATGGGCTCTTCGATCAAAAAGACTTCGCGCGCTCCCGCGGACTGCGCTGATTCTCTGACCGCGCGACGTTCTACCTGAGTAATACCGAACGGCACGCAAATGATGATGCGTGGTCGGACCAAGGTCATTCGCTCGTGTGACTTATTGATGAAATATTTGAGCATGCTTTGCGTGACTTCAAAGTCCGCAATCACGCCGTCTTTCATCGGCCGAATGGCAACGATACTTCCCGGGGTTCGGCCCAACATCTCTTTGGCTTCTCGGCCAACGGCAAGCACTCGACTCGGTCCACCGCGTGCATTTTTATGCACCGCAACAACTGATGGCTCATCCATGATGAGGCCCCGATTTTTTGCATAGACCAGCGTGTTAGCTGTTCCTAAATCGATCGCCAAATCGCTTGAAAACATTCCCATGAATTTGTTCATGGTCCGTGTCAAAAAATCCAAACCGGAAGGCATTCGCTAAACCTCTGAATTCACGTTTACTTATGACACCCCAAATATTCAGACAGATATTAATCTTTCTTGCAACAAGAGTCATTAGACGATTTGACCAATTGTCCGCCGCTACGCGCATTTAACGCATTGCGTAACTCATTGTTTTCCTGAATTTCCTGTCAACTCACGCCGAAAACGTAAATACGGGAGTCCGTCTATGTCGGCCCCCCTACGAGGAAAAGTTGCAATTTAAGCCATTCAAAATTGGTAAGTATCTTCTGCTAGAAAGACTCGCAACCGGCGGGATGGCAGAGGTGTACCGCGCGAAGGCAAGTGGCGCAGGCGGTTTTGAAAAGCAACTCGCGATCAAAAGAATTATTCCCACCTACAGCGAGAACGAAGAGTTCCGCAGAATGTTCGAATACGAAGCGCGCTTAAGTAGTTTGCTCAATCACGCAAACATTGTGCACGTTTACGACTTCGTAAAATCTGGTGACACTTACTTGCTCGCGATGGAATTCGTGGACGGAAAAAACCTTCGCCAGGTTGTAAACAAAGCAAAGAAAACAAACACGATCATTCCCATTGGTTTTAGTGTGTTTGTGATCAACGAAGTCTGCAAGGGTCTCGACTACGCTCACAAGATGCGTGATGGCTATCAGGGCAAGCACCTCAACGTCATCCACCGCGACATGTCCCCGCAGAACATCATGCTGGCGTACGAGGGGGCCATCAAGATCGTAGACTTCGGTATCGCAAAAGCGCGCGATCGTGTCGATGAAACTCGCTCAGGTGTGATCAAGGGAAAATTCGGCTACATGTCCCCGGAGCAGGCAAGTGGCGAAGAAATTGATCACCGTTCGGATATTTTCTCAACAGTAATCATTCTCTACGAACTTATTACCGGGAAACGTTTGTTCGCTGCTGAGAATGACATGGCCACCTTGAAGCGCATTCAAGAGTGCATCATCCAACGTCCGTCTCTCGTAAATCCGAAAGTAAACGACATCCTCGAGAAGATTATTCTCAAGGGACTCACGAAAGAAAAAGATCTCCGCTACCAACAAGCTGGAGAGCTTCATCAAAAGTTACAAGAATACTTAAACAAGTTCCACCCGACCATTACACAGAACACAGTTTCTCAGATGATGAGTAACTTGTTCTTTCAAGAAATCAAGCAGGAGAAAAAACGTCTCGAGCAAGTCTACCAAGAATCCATTCCATACTCGCAGGGAGAAGGAAGTAAGCCGGCGAAAGATGAAATCGAAGGAATCGGACAACTCCTTGATGGCGAGCTGACCAAATCGGAAATGAATCCCGATTCCCTAGTAACCAAAGTGAGCCACTCAGGAAGTGACCTTGCGGATCTAGAAACCAACAACCCCGATCCTGAAGTCGCCCAAGCCGGAACCGAAGCCTTCCGCACACCGGGAGAAGACCTCGCTGCCGAAGACGACGAAAAAGAAAAGTCACGTTCTGAGAAGAAGTCGCTCTCGATCGTTACTCCTGACCAAGCTGAAGCACCGTCTGTCTCGCGTTCAATAACGCCCTCGATTGTTGATCCAGAAAAAAGTGCCTCGCAAACCCTCAAAGCGGACAAAGAAAAACCGCCAGAAGAACGCACCTTCGTGCCTTCAATTGAGTTGCCGTTCCATCCCAGCAACACCAACAACACGTCCGCAAGCCAAGAAAAAACAGCGTTCGCGCCAAGTGTGCAAGATGAACTCTTCACAAACTCAGTATCTGTGCCGGTTGCCGCTAGCGATAGTTCTCCTTCCGCGACAAAACCAATGGAGCTGGAGAAAGATAAGGAAAAAGAGAGCGAAAAAGAAAACTCTCAGCCCAGCTATCACAGGCCTGAGGAGAAATCTTCTTTTGGTCACGGTACCAAAAGTTTCACCATGGTGACTGAGGCCAAGCGTTCTAAAGCTCGTGAACCGGATCTCTCCATCAAAGCAAATGAAAGTATTACCGAAGCGGCCACTGCGAATGAACCGAAGAAAGACTTAGCAACGCAGGCCGAGAGTACCAGCACCAGCACCTCTGCGGGAAAAGTGGATTCGTCTGCTCCTAAGAACACGAGTTCCTATTCCAAGCCCATTCCCCCTCGGCCACGCTCCTCGCGCAGACCGGTTCAACAAAACACGTCGGTTGTACGTTCCCTTGCCACGCTTGTGATCATTGCGGCGCTGATTGGTACCCTTTATATTTATTTTGTAACGCCGGAATCGAACGAACCGGAAATTTTTGAAACTGCGCGCTCTACCTCCACGATAGCCCCAAATCCCGCGCCTCCTGTTGTGGAGAGCAATGGCCCCTGCCCCTTACGCATTGATTCCGAACCCAAGGGCGCGGAAATTCGCATCAATAATCGCATTGTGGGCCGAACACCACTGGTTGGCGTAGCTCGCTGCAAGGAATTTACGAACATCCAACTTTCGCTAAACGGCTACATCACTATCGAAGAGAATCTGCGCATCGAGCGCCCGAACCAAACTTACAGTAAACGTTTGCGAAAGGTCGCCAAAGGCCGCGTGCAAGTCACTTTAAGTCATAGTGCGACTCTGTACGTGAATGGTGTGCTTCAGAACATCATCATCACGGGAGGAAAGCCTTTCGTGATTTCGCTGGATGCTGGCAAGCGGACGCGATTACAATTTGTAAACCAAACCCTCAAATTAAGCGCGACAAAGGATTACCAAGTGAGCAGCAATCAGATGCTCCGAGATCGCGTAGTGCTCACCCGTTCCGGTGTGTCTAGTCGCGCACGACAACCCTCAAATCGTAAGCGTCGCTAAGATTTCAACCAATTTGCGAGAAACTGCCAAAGAGGAGCAAGCGCTTCCTTTTCGTTGTGCCGATCAATTACAGGCGTTTTTCCGTTTTTTAGGCGGGCGATAATGCGCCAGTGCCCCTGAAAGTAGTACTGGGAGTCATCGTGCTGAGAGACCGCCGTATTCTGCGAGGGCTTGTAGTTAATCAGTTCGAATCCCGCGATCTTTTCTTTATTGAAGCTTCGTTTGAATACGGTACACCCGACGACGCGAGCTCCTACCTCCAAACGCTTTTCCGCACGCACAAACTTCCGCACCAGAGCCAGATAAAGACCCAATAGGAGATAGCCCGGAAAAAGCGACAAAAAGCCGTAGTAGAGCGCCTCATCTAGAGCGGCTCCCGTTTTTGCCAGGTCGGCCAGCACGTGAAGCGCGGCGCCCGCCATACAAGCGAGCGCAAAGCCGAGAATGCCATACAAAACCCAAAAAACCCTTGGGGTGCGTGCCTCAAGATACTCGCTAGGCGTAGTTGGGTTGGGATTGAGTTCGTAATAAAAGCCCATCGCGTCAAACCTAACCTGGACCGGAGAATTTAGCCAGCGCTGGCCCCCCTCGGTAAAGTCGGGTAACCTTACGCGCATGTCTCGAAGTCAGGAACTTCTTAATAAATCGAATAAATTTGGCGCGCATAACTATTTGCCGCTCCCGATTGTTCTGACCAAGGGGAAGGGGTCGTTTGTTTGGGACAGTGATGATAAAAAGTACCTCGACTTTCTTTCCTCCTATTCCGCGCTCAATTTTGGCCACCAGCACGAACGGCTGGTCTTTGCCCTAAAAAATCAGGCCGAAAAACTCGCCGTCTGCTCAAGAGCTTTTATGAGCGAAGAGCTCTGCCTATTTGAGGAAGAACTCGCGAACTTCTGTGAGATGGAAAAGGTGCTGCCGATGAATTCAGGCACCGAGGCCGTCGAATCAGCCCTGAAAATCGCACGCAAATGGGCGGTGAAGAAAAAGAGCATTCCCGACGGCACCCCCAATATTATCGCGATGGAAAACAATTTCCACGGTCGCTCAATCAGCATCGTGTCTTTTTCCACGGAACCGCTCTACCGAAAAGATTTTGGACCCTTCACGCCCGGCTTTAAAAGCGCACCTTTTGGTAACCTCGAGGCTTTAGACTCGGTTATCGATAAGAATACCGCTGCCATTTTGGTTGAGCCCGTGCAAGCGGAGGCGGGCATTTTACTTCCTCCGGCGGGGTATCTTTTAGGTTTACGAAAACTCTGCTCGGAGAAAAAGATTCTTTTGATGCTCGATGAAATTCAAACGGGCCTGGGACGTACGGGTAAAGATTTTGCCTTCCAGCATGAGGGAGCAAAGCCCGATGTCCTTATTTTAGGAAAGTCTCTTGGGGGAGGGCTTCTACCCATCTCCGCTGTGGTGAGTAGCGCCGAAGTGATGGACGTACTGCAACCCGGAGAACACGGCTCCACCTTTGGGGGAAACCCGCTGGCCTGTGCGGTGGCGCGTGAAGCCTTAAAACTACTACGCGAAGAGAAACTGTCAGAGCGCGCGACTCAACTCGGAAAAAAAGCGGGTGAGTGGCTGCGTTCACGATCGCTTCCGCTGGTGAAAGAAGTTCGCGGCCAAGGGCTACTTTTCGGAATCGAACTGAAGAAAGAAGCGGGGGGCGCCCGCAAGTACTGCGAAAAGATCGCTCAAAAAGGGGTCCTTTGCAAAGAGACCCATGAAAACGTCATCCGCATCGCCCCTCCGCTGACCATTGACGAGGCTGACCTTCAGCAAGGTATCGAAACCATTCTGAACGAGCTCCACTAAGCAGCATCTTACTGAATTTACTGTAGTATTTAAGCTTCTAGCTTCACCTTTTCAGATATGTTAGGTTCTGCCGCATGCGGCGGCTCCTTTTTCTGCTTCTTGCCTTTCCCCTCCTTATTGTAGGGGGAGGCTGCGGCGTGAAAGGCAATCCCACTCCCTACGTGAAACAAGAAAAAGTGAGCCCAACCAGTACGCCACCTGTTGAAGCGCCCGCGCCAAAAGAAGAGCCTAAGAAAAAATGAGCGAAATAACTTTTCATAAGATGCACGGATGCGGAAATGACTTCCTTTTTGTGGACGCGATGCGTGCCCCCAAAGAAGTCCCAGCGTCTTCCATCCCGGCTTTATGCGATCGGCATTTTGGATTGGGTGCAGACGGCATAGCGGTGCTTTCGCCCGGCCAGAAGGCACAGGCGAAATGGAAGTTTTATAACAACGACGGCAGTGAAGCAGAAATGTGTGGGAACGCGGCTCGTTGCGCGACCCTCTTTCTCGCGGAAAACTATTTTCCTAAAAGTGACTGGATCTCAATTGAAACGCTCGTTGGCGTTTTGAAGGGACGCAAAGTCGATAATAACCTTGTCGAAGTGGAACTTCCCTTAGCCAAGGGCATTGATGCGCCCTACGAAGAGAAGTTAATCAAACACGAAGACGGCGTATTGCGCCTGTACTGCATCGACACCGGCGTACCTCACGCGGTCATCGAAGTAGAAGACATCTACACCTACCCGCTTCAAAAGATAGGCGCGTTCTTGGTAAGGCATTCTGCTTTTCCCAAGGGAACCAATGTGACTTTTTTCCAAAAACTCTATCTGGATGAAATTTTCTGCACCACGTTTGAACGCGGGGTCGAAGCGGAAACCTATGCTTGTGGAACCGGGGTCGCGGCGGGCTCGCTTGTTTATTCGCAGCTTTACGCGCAAAAGTTTCCGATTCGTGTGCGCGTGCCGGGTGGCACTTTAAGCGTCAATCGCGCCGAGAAACCCACTGGCATCCTGCTCAAAGGGCCCGCTCACTACGTGGGGGAAGTGCAGCTGAAGGCGAACGTAGAGAGCTACCAGAAAAAAACTTTGTACAGTGAAGGGAACCGGCCATGCGTATAGAAGGTGTTTTTGTCGCCAACGTGAGTTTTTTTCAAGAAGATGGCTCGTTCGACGAAAAGGCGGCACGAAACCATCTCGAGTTTTTAGCGAGTAAGGGAGTTAACGGCTTCGTGCCTTGTGGAACCACAAGCGAGTCGCCCACCCTATCAAATGAAGAACGTCGCGCGAGCATTCGTATTGCTCGCGAAGTGGCAGACAAACATGGCTTGAAAGTGATTGCTGGTTGCGGTGGCAACTACACCGCAAAAGTGGCCGAACTACTCATTGAGGCAAAAGAACTGGGTGCGGACGCAGCGCTTGTGGTTTCGCCCTATTACAACAAGCCCACGCAGGCCGGCGTACTCGCCCACTTTCGTACGCTTGCCGACAAAAGTCCGCTTCCCATTGTTTTGTACAATATCCCGGGGCGAACGCATGTGAACTTAAGTCCTGCGGTCATAGCGCAACTTTTTGCTCACCCGAACATTGTGGGAGTAAAGGAATCCACTGGCGACTACGATCAGTTTATTTCTATTGCCTCAATGGTAGATCTAAAAAATCGCGCTCTTCTTGCGGGTGACGACAACGCTTTTGCCGCCATCATGAGCTTAGGGGGTTCAGGCATTATTTCAGCTACCGCCAACGTCGCTCCCGAGCCATTCGTGCAGATCTTTGCCGCTGCTCAGAAAAAAGATTGGGAAAAGGCTTACGAAATTCAAAAGCGCATCCAGCCGCTTGTCACCAGCATGTTCCTAGAAACCAATCCGGCTCCGGTGAAATATGCTCTTTCGGTGCGGTTAAAAACAAATCCGTCTTTGCGGCTACCTCTTGTGGAAACAAGTGAACCCACTCGCAAAGCCGTTGAAAACACACTGCGCGCCTTGGAATTAAACGCATGATTTACAAAGTTGGTCTTTTGGGTGCCTCAGGCCGCATGGGCCTTGAAGTGGCAGCCCTTCTCCGCGAAGGATTCAAAAAAGGAGCCGACCTTTTTGAGCTTTGTGACGTCGTCACAGACTCCGACAAGTACTCAAACATTGAAGGCGTAGACACACGCTCCCTAGAAGAGCCGCCCCGCGAACCGGTCCATGTGTGGATTGATTTCAGCCAACCGGACGCCACGGTATCCCTATTAGCGCAGATTGATACCCCCGTGGTGATCGCCACAACGGGTTTTACGAGTTCCCAGCTCAAACGCGTGGAAGACTACGCGAAAAAGCGCCCGGTTCTCCTATCCTCCAACACAAGTTTGGGTATGAACCTGATGTTTGATTTAATCAGTCAGCTCCCTTCTGATTTGCCGTTCGATGCCCGCTTACACGAAGAACACCATGTACATAAAAAAGATGCTCCCAGTGGAACCGCAAAAACCCTACTGGAGAAGCTTGCTGAGGCGGGCTTTAAGGAAGTTCCGACAACGGTAGTGCGAGCCGGCGGCACCCGCGGCATCCACACGTTGCGTTTAGTCGGCGAAAACGAAGTGCTAGAGATTCGCCACGAAGCCCTCGACAGAAAGATTTTTGCTCAAGGCGCGCTTCTCGCAGCGGCATTTCTTGTCAAACAGCAGGAACCTGGTATGTACAGCATGAAAAATGTTTTAGGAGAAAAGCGCTGATGAGTGTGCGTGTTGCCAAACGTGTCGCGGAAATGCCCGCCTATATTTTTAGTGAAATCAATGTGATCAAGGAAAAGGCCCGCGCCAAGGGAATGGACTTAATTAGTCTTGCCATTGGCGATCCCGACAAGGCCACTCCTACCGCCATTGTAAATATGATGAAGCTTGCGACTGAGAAGCAGGGCAATCATCAGTATTCGCCGTATGAAGGCACCAAGGCGTTTCGAGCCTCTTGCGCCAATTTCATGAAGCGGCGATTTGGTGTCACTCTTAGCCCCGACAAAGAGATTGTGGCTTTGGTGGGATCAAAGGAAGGCTTGGCCCACTTGCCCCTCGCCTTTGTGAATCCCGGCGATTGCGTGCTGTATCCCACACCCGGTTTTCCCATGTACGCCACCACCGTTTCCATGGCGGGTGGACGGCCGGTAAGCTTTCATCTGACTTTCGACAACGCGTTTTTGCCCGACCTGAAGAAGTTTGAAGCGCAGGTCAAAAAGGAAAAGCCCACTTACGTTATTTTAAATTACCCGCACAATCCTACGGCTGCGACCTGTCCGGAAGAGACACTGATTGATCTTTTGGAGCTCGCAAAAAAGTACGACTTTTTTATCGCGTATGACAACGCCTATAGCGAAATCTACCTGGACGAAAACAAGAAACCCATCAGCGCGCTTCAAATTCCGGGTGCCAAAGATCGCGTGATTGAGTTTCACACCCTTTCCAAAACCTTCAATATGACCGGATGGCGTATTGCGTTTGCCGCAGGCAGCGAAACGCTTGTTCAGGGTTTGCTTAAAGTTAAGACAAATATCGATTCGGGCCCTTTCCCGGCGACACAAGAAGCCGCGGTATACGCTTTGGACAACTACGAGTCGCTCACGCCTGAAATTCGCCGCGGCTACCGCGATCGGATGAAGGCCGCCTTGGCTGGGCTCGATCGTTTGGAAATTGAGTACTTGCAGCCCACCGCTACGTTTTACGTGTGGGCGAAAGTCCCCAACGGCGAATCGTCGATGGAGTTCTGCAAAAACCTGATTGAAAAGCAAGGTGTAGTCGTTACACCGGGCCTAGGTTTTGGCGACGAAGCCGAAGGTTACTTCCGGTTGGCGCTAACGGTAGATGTCCCGCGCATCGAAGAAGCGCTTCGCCGAATTGCCACCTACTTAAACAGATAAAGATTCGCGTGGTCAGTATTCACGCCGAATGCACGGAAAATCTTAGCCTGAAACCAGGGCATACCCTTTGCACCTTTTCGAGCCTGATGAAAGGCCTCTTACATAGCTTCGTTGCGCTTTTTCTTTGCGCTTCGTTCGCACTGGGCGCACAGCAAGATATCCCCTCTGATGTCGCTAAAAGCGCCTTTGAGGCGGCTGCCGAAGTGCTCACCACCTACCCTCCTGAGCGGTACTACATCGTAGGACTGGGAACCAATAGCAGCCCGATTGCCTCCGCGATGCGCGTTCTGATTGGCGATCCGAAGCTTCTAGAAAACTATTTGATGGAAATTCCTGTCGAGGGTTACCGCACGCATATTCCCGAAACATCGCCCCATAAAATCCGAGCGGCGTGGGATAGAATTCTGCCCTCTCCCACCGAATTACAAGGTAGAGAACCGGTACTCCTAAGGGTTCTTTTGGGGGGAATCACTATCGATCGCATGGGACGCGATGTAAAAAATCATATCCGGGTGGCTCAAGACATATCAAATAGCGAGAGCAACAGAGAGAACCAAAAAATTCATGCCTACTTCGTGGCTTTTTCAGAACAGTTTGATTCAAGAGTGTTTTCAGATGATGGGTTTCACGAGTTTTTTGGCGGAAAAGTAACCTTTAATTTTGAGCAGTCCCTTCCTAGTTTTACCTTAGACAGTGAGGGCACGAATCGATTGGCGCGTTTTTCCTCTTATGTCCCCTTCACCGCGCACGAACTTGCCGAAAAATCCGCCACCGAACTGTGGCGGCCTAACCCTTTCGTTTCGGAAACTGACGCCGCTATGGCCGAACTGATGCCTGTTCCCCCGCCCATTACGAAACACAAGCTTCAAAAAATTCGCGACGCCTTAAAGACTATTGGTGGAGAGAGTTATTCGATGGCCCGAAGGTCCTACCTAACTCAGTACGCGGGCGGTAAAAACTGCGGTTACGCTCTACTCGCCAAGTAGTGGCAGTGGCTGTATTCCGGGTGGATGCAGTGACAATATAGGGCCACTTTCTCGTATTTTATCGGCGTCCAGCCTAAATTGTAGGGCACAAAACTTGCGATGCTATCAAAGCAGTCGAGGTTGCTATGGTATCTATCCGTCTAAAACGCAGTTTTTATATCGCGCTCATTCTTCTGTGGGTCGGTATCTCTGTCGCTGAAACCGTTCTTTTTCGCTAGATCAATTTAAGAATTGTACAAGCTCCGCATTTTCCAGCGTCGTGGTGTCGCCTGACACCTGTTTCCCTGCTGCCAAATCTTTCAAAAGCCTGCGCATGATTTTCCCGCTTCTTGTTTTAGGTAAGCTTTTTGTAAATTTAATCTCTTCGGGTCGCGCGAGCGCCCCAATTTCCTTTGCGACATGCGCTTTGAGTTCTTTTTCAAGGGCCGTAAGGTCATCTTTTGGCGCTGATTCCTTTAGAATGACAAAAGCGGTGATGGCTTGCCCTTTTAGATCATCTGGTCTTCCTACCACGGCCGCTTCACTTACAGCCTGGTGACTCACCAAAGCGCTTTCGATTTCCATTGTCCCAAGCCGATGTCCCGAAACGTTAATAACGTCGTCCACTCTTCCCTTAATCCAAAAATAGCCCTGCTCGTCTTTGTTTGCCCCGTCTCCCGCAAAATAAAGATGGGGAAACTTACTCCAGTAGGCTTCCTTAAAACGTTCCGGATCTTTGTGAATCCCGAGCATCATGGAAGGCCACGGATGACGTACAACGAGATAACCACCCTCATTCGGCGCACAACTTTTTCCCTCTTCATTCACAATGTCGGCCACAATGCCGGGAAAGGGTTTAGTCGCGGAACCTGGCTTTGTTGCGGTAACCCCTGGAATGGGGGCAATGAGAATCGCACCGGTTTCTGTTTGCCACCAAGTATCGACAATCGGGCAACGCCCTTTACCTATATTTTCGGAATACCAAATCCACGCTTCCGGGTTGATGGGCTCCCCGACCGATCCTAAAAGGCGCAACGACTTCATCGCGTATTTGCCGGGTAACTCATCACCCTGTCGCATGAACGCTCGAATTGCCGTGGGGGCCGTATAGAGAATGGTAACTTTGTGCTTTTCTACAATCTCCCAAAATCTTCCCCAGTGAGGGTAGTTTGGAGCCCCTTCGTACAGAAGGCTCGTTCCTCCATTGGAAAGAATGCCGTACACCACGTAGCTGTGACCCGTGACCCATCCAATATCAGCGGTGCACCAATAAACATCGTCTTCTTTCAGATCAAAAATCCACTTCGCTGTGCGAGTGACTCCCACCAAATACCCACCTGTCGAGTGCACAATCCCTTTGGGCTTTCCTGTCGTACCGCTCGTGTAGAGAAAATAAAGCGGGTGCTCGGCATCAAGCGCTTTCGCTTCGTGGGTCGAGCTTTCATTCTTAAGAAGCGCGTCCCAACCAACTTCCTTGCCCTGAAGTGGTATTTTCGCGTCGGTTTCTAGAACCACCACGTGGCGCACCACTTTCAAATCATTCACCGCTTCGCGCACGGTGGGAAGAAGCGGTAGCACCGCACCCTTGCGTCGGCCCCCATGAGCCGTAAACACCACTTTGCACTCAGCATCGATCACCCGGTCGCGAATGGCGCTGCTACTAAAGCCTGCAAAGATCACACTGTGGGTGACGCCAATGCGGGCGCAAGCGAGCATAGTAATGACGGCTTCGGGAGTCATCGGCATGTAAATCGCGGCGGTGTCGCCGGCCTTGAGATTAAGTTTATGCTCTAAGGCGTTGGAGAGTTGGCAGACCTTCTCAAAGAGTTCTTGGTAGGTGAGTTTCTTGATCTCCCCCTCTTCCCCTTCCCAAATGATCGCTACCTTATTTTTGCGTTGAGGTAGGTGACGGTCGAGGCAGTTGTAGGAGACGTTGGTTTGTGCCCCTACAAACCACTTAGCAAACGGCTCTTTCCAGTCTAAGGCTTTGTCCCATTTTTTAAACCAGTGAACGTCCTCTTGGGCGGCCTTTTCCCAAAATCCCACGGGATTCTCTTGCGCGCTTTTCCAGACTTTCTCGTACGCGTCGGCTTTAAGGTTCGCGTTTTTCTGAAAGGCTTCTGAGGGCGGAAAGACGCGCTTCTCATTAAGAATGGTATCGATTGAGCGACTCACTGGCACCCTCCGTTCTTGAATATTAGGCTGTGAGCGCCTATCATCAACCTATTCTCCAAAAGAAATCAAGAACCAGGCCCTATGGACGCGATTCTAATAGTTGACGATGAGAAGGATAACTTAGAAGCGCTCCGCCGGCTTTTGCGAAACCAGTACGAAATCTCGCTTGAGACCTCCCCTTTTGAAGCCCTTAAGTTGGTACAAAAGAAAGAGTTTTCGGTGATTGTCTCCGACCAACGTATGCCGGAGATGGAGGGCGTCGACCTACTGGAAAAGGTAAAGCAGATTAGCCCGTTCACCACCCGCATTCTGCTCACTGGCTACACGGATATGGCGGCAGTCGTGGAAGCCGTTAACCGCGGACAGATTTACCGCTATGTGGCCAAACCGTGGGACCCCAACGATTTGCGGGTGACGCTTAAGCAAGCCGCTGAGGCCTATCACCTCAAGCGGGAGCTCGAGGTAAAAAACCGCGCGCTGGAAAAAAGTAACGAAGAACTACGAAAAGCGTTTGAAGGTTTGCAGTCGCTCGACAAAGCCAAAGGAAAATTTCTTTCGCTTATTTCGCACGAGCTTAATACCCCTTTGACCGTATTGGTGTCCTTTACGGAGCTCTTGCGCCAAACCAAAGGGGAACTTTCCCCGGACATTCAAAAAGCGGTGGAATCGCTTAGTTCAGCCACGAGCCGGTTCTCGGAAATCATCAATGAAGTTTTACTCTATGTGAAAGTTGAATCTGACCCCAAGCTGCATCTAGAAACTTTTGATCTCAACCAAGAAACGAAACTTTTGGCCGTAGAACTTTCCAAGTCCATCAAGGCCAAAAAACTTCATTTTGCGTTCAAGAGCCTCACCGCAAAGTCTATTAAAGTGGATGCGCAGAAAATGCGCATGGCTTTGAAAAAGTTGATTGAGCATACAGTGGCGCACTGCCCGAAGGGAGAAACCTTCAAGGTGACCGTGTCAGAAAAAGAAAATGAAGTAAGTTATTCGGTTCTGAGAAAAGGGACCGTCTTATCTTCGGACGTTTTTTCCTCGCTCATTGCACCGGAAAAAGAATTGCACCACCATCAGGACCTGGGGCTTGCGCTTGCGATTTGCCGCGTAATTGTAGAAAGTCATGGGGCCAAGGTGGAGTTGATTAAAAGCGATGCGGAAGGCACCGAGATCGCCCTCCACTTTCCTGCCGCCTAACAGGCTCCCAGAGCGGTTTGCAGAGCACTTGCGAACTGACTAATTCCATATTGGTCTACCACCCGGCTTTGGGCCTTTTTCCCCATCTCAGCCCTTAAAGTGGAGTTGTCTACCAGTAGCCCAATGCACCTGGCGGCTTCCTGAACCTGTCCCACGGGATAAACGTAACCCGTTTCCCCTGGCTCAACCAGATCGTTCGCAGCGCCGCAGCGGTGAGTCACGACGGCGGGAATACCCGCAGCGAACGCTTCGTTAATGACTAAGCCCCAGGTTTCAAATTCTGATGGCATCACAAACACATCAGACGCGTGGTACATTTCTTTGGTTTCGTTTTGATCTTTAAAGCCTGCAAAAATAATCTTCGATTCACCCTGCGCCAGATGCTTTAGGTATTCCTCTTGCGGGCCATTTCCCACAATGAGCGTATAGAAGTTGGGATAACGATCTAAAAGTTTATGGATCAAAATCAGATCAGATGGCCTTTTGCGTTCAAACAGGCGCCCCACAAACAGCACCACAAAGGCATTGTGCGGAATCTTATATTTATCGCGAATACGCCGTCTGACCTCTTTTGCTTCGTGCCCCGGCATTTGGAAAAAGGAAGTATCCACGCAATATTTGGCGCGCGTAATACGTTCCTCGGGAATTCTCAAATGACGATAGAAATCATGGGTTTTATTGCCAATGGAAATTACCTGGCTCACCTTCTTAAAGAATAAAGGATGCAACACCTTCTTTAGGCTTTTTCTCCACGATGCCGATCCCGTTTCAAAAGTTTCTCCCACAAAAATCAAAGGTACGCGGTACCAATCGCAAAGCGCCCAGAGAATCCAGTGCTCTGGCAGGTACCATCCGTAAATGACCGCTCCTGTAGGAGGTTGATGAGAAAATAATTTTTTGATGGAAAGAAAGAAGCTTAAAAGTCCCCATTTGCGTTTAAGAACAATGGAAGGGTAACCATCCAATAAGGGAACATTCCAAACTTGCTTGGGAATTTTTCCGACTTCCCCGAACCACCACTTCTTCCCATCAAAGCGGTCGCTAAAATAAAAAACCTGCAGGTCCACCCCTCTTTGGTGCAGATCGCGAAAAACCGGCGCCCGGTACTGAATAGGATGCGTATCGAAGATGAAAAGACGACTAGGGTTTTGCATGATGGGCTATTTTATCACGCGCTTGGGGGGGGAATTGGTCCCTCCCTTTTTGCGTCGACAATGCGTAGGCCCATGGGCTAGATTTTTTTGCCATGAGCCATCCTTTAGTACTCGGCAATTACCTCCTCATTGGCGTAGGCGTCCTTTTGCTACTCTCTGGTCCCATTATCGTTTACCGCACCGCGAAAGGTATGATGGCGTTGCGTAGTGAAGACCCCAAGGCCGACCTTCACCCCTGGAGTAACGGACTCAATTTCCTCATTGGGGTGGTCTTCTTTGGCGCGGGGATCCTCTTTATATTAAACAACCTGCGCGGCAACCCCCTCGCCTAGCCGTCAGGCTGCTCCCAGGTATAGATAAGGTGACAAACCAAAGCGGCTTTGGTAACCGGTTATCTTTATTGCTGTTTCATTGGAGAGGTGGCCGAGTGGCTGAAGGCGGCGGTTTGCTAAACCGTTATAGGGGTCACACCTTATCGGAGGTTCAAATCCTCTCCTCTCCGCCATTTTGACTCGAATGCCCTCCCCTGTAAAACCTACTGCCTCGAATTGCTACCTTTGTGGCCAGACGATTTCAGAAAAAGACCTTTCTCGAGATCATTTGCCCCCTAAGTTATTCATCCCCTCTGAAGTAAGAAATGTTCACAATCTAAACCGCCTCATCACGTTACCCGCTCATAAAAAGTGCAATGCCAGCTTTTCCAAAGATGAAGAGTATTTTCGCCTATCTGTTGGGACGTTAGGAAATGAAAACCCCATTGCCCGAGCAAATTTTCGAGATGCTAGGCGGGGAATTCGAAGACCGAGGGGAAAAGGACTCCTATACAAAGTACTAGCCGAATTTTCTGAAACGACTCCAAAGGGGCTGCACTTACCGGGAGGAAAAAAACTCAAGACTTTTGAAACAGCACGAATAAAGCGCGTCATTTGGAAAATCATTCGGGGTGTTTATTTTCATGAAAATAACAAGGCCCTTCCCCCCAACTGCAAGTTAGATCTCTTTTTGTGTCACGAAGCAGTCATTAATCGTCCCAACGTTGAAGAATTGCGCAAATTGACTGTGGGACTACCACAAAAGGGCGCCTATCCTGGGCTCTTTGCGTACAGAATTGGCGAAACCGTGCCTCCGGGGATGGGTCTGTGCGGTCTTCTATTTTGGGATTCTGTGTTTTTTATTGCACTCTTTCATCTACTGGATTGTCCCTGTGGCGAATGTCCTGCAAAGTCGTATCCATGAGTTCCGTCTTTTTCTCTCATCGATATTTAGGGTTGCTACGCAGCTGGCGTAATAAAGAGTTAGGGGATGAAGCATGCGCAACTAAATTTGGGATCACCTCTTGAAACTTCTCGGTCGCTTCGTAAAACTGAGCGATTAGTTGGAACGACTCCCCCTCACTCAAGTTCTCAATGATTCGACATTGTAAAAGTGCATCCCCATCACGATGAGCAATTGCGTTGTTTCTCATTTGGTCCACTTGTTCTACTACCTTCGTCCTAGCTTCTCGTACTGAGCTCAGTGCTTCGTAAACACTATTCTTCAAATTGGACGGAGCATTGATGGCTTGCAGGGCGCGGCGCAAATTTTTTCCCGCTGCCTGGTCCAGATCGATTTCATACACCGTAAGCAAAATAACGCGTAAACATAGGCTTCGGCGACGTGGATCCGAATGCGTTAAAGCATCCATTTTCACCGTTTGGATGTCACGTTCAGCGATAAGAAAATACAGCGCAAGATTGAAAATAGTTTCTAGGGCAAAATAAGGACTATGCCTACTTTCGATCAGGCGCCGTTTAACAACACGAATAGTTTTTTCAAGTTCAGCCCTCCTATTTTTTTCTTTACTGAAAGTTCTGGCTCGCGCCAATATTCGGCCTGGTTGGTGCGCTAACCGAATGCCTTTTAATCGACACCAACGTTCAATTGTTCTAGGGGTGTGCCGGAGAAGGTTTTTCCTTCGTCGTCTCTTTTTTTCAATGCCGAGCTCCACTACCAACTTCCTGGAATTTCAAAAACCTTGTCTTCATCAGACGTAATTGTGACTCGTCCTTTGTCTGTAAATTTAAAGTGCAAATAGTACAGCGTCTTCGTTGAGGTTATCGCTTTCGAGTTGAAAATGGGAACGCAAGTGCCACCTGCTTTCCGAGCTGACGGGGTTAGGTATAGGTCTATCGATGATGCGATCGCGTGCGCGCCCAACTCGTGACAGAACTTGTAGTCCGTATCGTGTTGTAAGTCTGAATACGAGGCTTTTAGCTCGCGAAGATCCATGGCCCTTTTGGAACTAACCGATGCTTCCAGCATCCGTCGATCAACCGTAAAAGTCGCAACAATTTGCAGCATGGGCTTGTAAAAATTTCTATACTGCCAAAAAAGCGCTTCCTCGATCGAGGTCTCTTTTTCCAGAGCTCCATACCAGACGCCGTATAACTCTCCATCACCAAACCGGCCACGATACCACTGCTCCGGTTTGAACTCTGGCAAAGAATACTGAAACGGCCTCTCTTTCGCGTCCACATCATGGTTAATCCCGCTGGTTCCATCAGCCCATTTCTGCAACAGGGGAATATGGGTAGGATTACCCGTTAAGTCATCAAACAGATCTTGAGAGTCCTTGATTGTGGCAACGTTTCTATAGCACGGTGATACCAGCTCACTAAATCTAGGAAGCTTCGGCAAAGTCACCGGTTTCTAACTCGATCTAGCAGTCGGCGAATCGCATGCATTCTTTGCAAGGACTCCAGTGGTTTCGCTCTAATGTATTCCAGGGCAGACTTGCCCTCCAAGAGAGGCTGAGGGGTGCCCATCCATCGATAAACCAACTCCCGGTTATGAGGAAACAGAATCCTGAGGTTTTTGTGAATTCCTAGTAGAGTTGAGACACGATAAAACACATCATACTCAATAGGAATAGACCCCTCGTTTTCAAAGCGTTTCAATCGCCCCCGGCTGTCCGCCCGAAAACCCAACAACAGAGCTTGATCCTCGCGACCGATATCGTAGTGTCGAACAAGATTCCAAAAAGCCTCGCCCAAAACGGAGGCGTTCTTCGCATCAAGCTTTAGGTTGCTCAGTTCAAATGAATTTTGGGATCGCTGCGTCATAAACTACTCCAACTATAAGTAGTTCCCGTAATATTTGCAACAAAAAATTTTTCATAACTTTAAATACCTAATTTGATTAACATTTAAATGTAACAAACATAACATTCGTTTTAACGCAGACCGGGGAATTTCGTGTTGATACCCTGCCACTCAGAGTGATCTAGTCTTCAGGTATACTCGCGAAGCCATGAAGTCGTACTGGGACCAGGTCATTGAAATCAGTCAGGGAGTTCCGCGGAGCGACCTGCGAGAGTTACTCACCCCATCCAATTTTCGCGGCGGGCTCGCCGTGGGAACCACCTACACTATTATTGCGGTTTCTTTTTTGATCGTAGGGCTTTGGCCTTCAGCCTTCACCATCCTGCTTGCACTTATTTTGTTGGCGGGTCGCCAGTTGGCACTCGCCATTTTAACTCACGAAGCCGTTCATAAAACCTTGTTTGCCTCACGTGTGACCAACGAGTGGGTGGGAAAATGGCTGTGCGCTTATCCGATGGGAATTAATTTAGAGGGATACCGAAACGAACACCTCGAGCATCATAAGAAAACGGGTACAGCCGAAGATCCCGATCTTGGCCTGATTACTCCTTACCCAGTCAGTCGCAAATCTTTGCTACGAAAATGCGCGAGAGACTTAGCGGGCGTTACCGGGGTTAAACGCGTTTTCTACGTCGGGCTGATGGGTTTCGGATTTTTGACCTACACACTTTCCACTCAGCCCAAACGGATTGATCAAACGGGTCGCTCTTTTTCAGGCGTCTGGTTGACGGGACTTCGTAATTTTCACGGCGTGCTCATCACTCATCTCGTTTTATTTGCGATCCTCGCGGCGTGTGGAGCCCCACTATTATACCTACTCTGGGTAATCGCTTACCTTTCCCCGTTTAGTCTCTTTCTTAGAATTCGCTCGATTGCGGAACACGCTTGCGCACCCGACCGAGCCAACGCCCTACTGAACACACGAACAATCTCTGCGGGCTGGCTGGCGCGACTTACAGTGGCCCCTCACCACGTCAACTATCACCTGGAGCACCATCTCTTTATGCAAGTGCCCTACTTTCAACTCCCCCGTTTGCATCGACTCTTGAGGCGTTGTGGGACTCTTTCCGACAACCAAATGTCACCAAATTACACCCAAGTGATGCGTACTGCTGTTTCTCGCGACGGCTTTGGCAAAAACAGCTAAATCGCCGGTCACTAACTCTATGTTATTGCTCAGGCGGATGTAGATGAGTGTGGGCCGCCCTACAAGGTGCCCTATTACCTTGCTTCACGCACCGCATCAGCCTAAGTTCACAACGTAAAACTTTGATTGAGCTACAAACTACACGTTATCTCCACCAGCCCAATTAGGGTTTTCGCGGAGATAAATGCATTCTCAATATTCTCGCCAAACGACAGATTCTGTTCCTTTAAACCAGCTTTTAGTCACGCTCTCACCCCAAGCTATTTTTTGTTCTTTCTCCCCCCAATTAGCCAAAATGACCGGTTGGACCGACGCCGATTGGCTGGGCAAACCGCTTCAGGCTTTCGTTCATCCATACGACGTCCCTCAAATCAAAGATCGTTACAAAGATGTTCTTTCGGGAAGAACGGTCCGATTTAAAAACATTCGGTGCCTCACCAAAGAGGGAGACTACGATTCGTGGGCCCTCTCCTTCGTCCCGCAAGTGGAGAAATTGGGCGTAAGTGAAGTTCTTGTTCTGGGTCACTTGCTCGATTTGGAAGTCACGCAACCGGTCCCCGAGGCATCCAGTCCGCTAAACGCCCTCCGGCTTCATAGTGAAAATGCCCCTCGACCCTCCTCGACCATTGTCGAGTACGCCGGATTAGCAAAACTTCTTGAAGGAATGTTGGGAAATGCCCCTATCGGCTTCGCTCTTTTAGATGAAGAGATGCGTTTTATTTGCGTGAACCAAGCTTTTTCTGAGATGACCGGCTTTTCACCGGCGCAACAGTTGGCGCAACCTCTGCGCGAACTCCTTCCTGTATTGGCGCAATCAATTGAACCCGTCATGCAGAATATCTTGAGCAGCGGAGAGTCCGTCACAGAGCTCGAAGTTGAGATGCAGCGATTATTTAGCGTGGAAGGCTCAGGTTATGCCCAGATGAGCTTTTATCCCATTCCCGATCTCCACGGCGGAATCTGCGGGGTCGCCGTCATTGCGGTCGACATCACCGCGCGCAAACAATCAGAAGCAATGCTCAAAAAAACTTCAGATGACCTTGTTGAATCGAATCAAGCACTCGAAGAATTTTCTTACGTCGCTTCTCACGATCTCAGAGAGCCCCTGTGCACCATTACCAGCTTTATGCAGCTTCTCAAAGAACGCTGTGAAGGGCAGTTGGACGAAGAGGCAGATAGCTTTATTAACTTCACGATCGGAGGGGCTAATCGCATGCTCCACCTCATTGATAAAATTTTGGAGTATTCGAAAGCTGGTAAGGTTGAGCAGGAATTTTGCGATATTGATTGCAATGAAATTGTACAAACGGTTTCCGAGAATTTAAAGAATGCACTGGAAGAAAGTGGTGGAGAGCTGACTTATGACGTACTCCCTACTTTGCGCGGCGATCAGATGCTCCTACTGCGGACTTTTCAGAACCTTATCGCTAATGCCATAAAATACAGGGGGAACCGAGCCCCTAAAATTCACGTCAGTGCCCGTAGAGAACTTTGTACGTGGGTATTATCTGTCGCTGATAACGGGATAGGAATTCACCCGGATCAGGTTCTCAACGTGTTTGCCCCTTTCAAGAGACTACACGGCCGAACCGAGTATTCGGGATCGGGGTTGGGACTCGCGATTTGTGAAAAAAACGTCGAACGCCAGGGCGGAAAAATTTGGGTCACGTCCGAAGAAGGAGTAGGCTCAACCTTCTCCTTTACCATTCCCACCACACGCTTGGGAGAAACCTCTAGTCATGACTTCACGCGATAACCCAGTTGGCAATCGGCAGGAGGGTTTTCATTTTCAGGTGGTTGGCATTGGCGCCTCGGCTGGGGGCCTGGAACCTCTTGAAGAGCTGTTCACCAATCTCTCCCCTGATTTAGAGATGGCCTTCATCGTCATCGTACATTCCGATCCCTCTCATGAAACTCTCCTGCCTGGCATTCTCGCCCGACGAACTAAACTTGGTGTACACAAGGCACGCGACGGCGGGTCGATACAACCTCAATGCGTGTACGTGTGCCCTTCTGACTCGATTATTACCATCGCGGATGGAAAGCTTCGTCTGACGCCTCGGCCGCGAAACCGTGAGCCTATTTTAGCCATCGACCAGTTTTTTTACTCTCTTGCCTCAGAACTTGAGAACCGAGCAGTCGCGGTTATTCTCTCGGGCAGTGGTTCCGACGGAACGCTTGGCCTGCGAGAAGTAAAAGCTAAGGGCGGCATTACTTTTGCCCAAAACGCACAAACTTCTAAGTTTTTCAGTATGCCCCAAAGCGCGTTTGCTTCTGGAGCAGTCGATTTTCTTCTTTCGCCGAAGGAAATCGCCCTAAAACTAGGCAGCGTGGCAAACCACCAGTACGTAAAAACCAAAGTTCCCGCGGAAAATGATTCTGAACAAAATGATTCTGAACAAAATGATTTTAATGAGCTCATCG
This sequence comes from Bdellovibrionota bacterium, assembly GCA_041751875.1. Taxonomy (GTDB): domain Bacteria; phylum Bdellovibrionota; class FAC87; order UBA2466; family JACKAF01; genus JBGSIC01. The sequence continues at coordinate 142,085 of JBGSIC010000029.1, read as the reverse complement.
TCCTGATTCGTAAGGGCTCGGGAATCGATTTTAGTTTATACAAACATGGTACCGTATCCCGCCGCATCCTGCGTCGAATGGCACTGAACAACATCTCGAAGCTGTCCGATTTCCATACATTCCTGACCAAACATCCTCAGATTTTAAATGACGTAGCTCAAGATATTCTCATTCAGGTCACCAAGTTCTTCCGTGAACCTGAAGCGTTTGACCTACTCAAGGAGAAGATCTTTCCCGATTTTGTGAGAGGACGTGGCAGAGAAGACACAATTCGCGTCTGGGTTCCGGGTTGCTCAAGCGGTGAAGAGGTTTATTCCATTCTGATTGCGTTAACTGAGTTTCTGGAAGAGGGAGGATATCGTTTCCCCATTCAGTTTTTCGGCACTGATCTTAGTGAATCAGCGATCAGTAAGGCTCGGGATGCCACCTATGTTGAGAACATTTCTCAGGATGTTTCCACGGAACGGTTAGAGCGCTTTTTCACAAAAACGACGCAGGGTTATGAAATCAACAAGTCACTTCGCGATCTATGCATCTTTGCCAAGCATAACCTTGTCAGTGATCCCCCTTTTGGAAAACTCGATCTGATCACCTGTCGAAATGTGCTCATTTACCTGGGGCTGACACTCCAAAAGCGCGCCCTTTCTATCTTCCACTACGCGCTTAAGCCAAGCGGGTCACTCATTTTAGGTAACGCCGAAACTGTAAGTGGCGTAGGAGAACTTTACATCCCAATAGATAGCCGCTACCGGGCTTATGTCAAAAAACCCTCAACGAGTCGCCTCTACTTTGATTTTGTAGGTGCGCATCAAACGGCTGATAAAATTTCCACCACTCCGCCTGTCGTGGCGATAGCGGAGAGTGCGTCCCAAAGCATACAGATGCAACGGGACGCCGACCGCTACTTGATGGCGGAATTTGTTCCTGCGGGTGTCTTAGTAAACGACCAGCTGGAGCTGATACAGTTTCGAGGAAGAACCGGCCCGTTCTTTGAACCTTCTCCTGGTTTTGCAAGCCTAGAGCTTCTTAGCATGCTGAAAGCGGGCCTCGTTTCCGAAGTCCAAAACGCAATAGATGTCGCCAGGCAAAAAAATGAGGTGGTACGGAGGGAAGAGATAGCGGTAAAGTTAGAAGGCGACATAAAACGCATCACTCTCGAAGTCGTTCCGATGCCCCTTCCTTCCACGGGCGAGCGCTATTTTATTCTCTTATTCGAAGATATGGACGCTCCCACTTTCGCCGTTTCCAAGCGTCGAAGGCAGCTCAAACTGAGTGCGAATCCGAAATTAGACGAAACACACGAACTTTCCGCGATCCGAGCGGAACTCACCTCCACAAAGGAGTATTTGCAATCCATTAAGGAAGAAAAGGAAGCCTCAAACGAAGAACTCAGAGCGGCAAATGAAGAAATTGTATCGAGCAATGAGGAATTGCAAAGCACCAATGAAGAACTGCACTCCGCAAAGGAAGAACTGCAGTCCACCAACGAAGAACTTCTGACCGTTAACGAGGAGCTCAAGCTTCGCAACCACGATTTAAGTGGCTTAAATGATGACTTATCGAATCTCTTTAATAGTTTTAACTCCGCTATGGTCCTTCTCACACGAAACCTGAAGGTGAGACGCTTTACACCCATGGCGGAAGAACTTCTCAGGCTCATTCCCGCCGACATCGGGAGATCGATTGCTGATATCCATCCCAATGTGGAAATAAAGGACATGGAGAAGATGCTTCAAGAAGTTATAGCGACATCACGGCCGAAGGAGCTTGAAGTCAAGGACGCGCAGGGAAAATGGTACTCCGTCCAAATGAAGCCCTACCGCACGCAAGATGGCCGAGTGGACGGGGCCGTGCTTTTATTCACCGATATCACTCAACTAAAAACTAGTCTTATCTATGCGGAAGCAGTGGAAAGCATTTATTCACACCCGTTGCTGGTTTTAAATGGCGAATTAAAAGTGAAGCGAGCGAATAAAAAGTTTTATGAAGTTTTTAAGTCAACCCCGAGTGATACGGAAAACCGCTACATCTACGATCTAGGCAACAAGCAGTGGAACATCCCTGAACTGAGAGAACTCTTGGAAAAGGTACTGCCTCAGAACAGCGAAATCCGCGACTACAAGGTGACTCACAAGTTTCCGAATATTGGGAAGAAAACCATGAATCTTAGCGGCCGACGGCTCTTCCACCATGATGTCGCCACGGAAACAATACTCCTAGCCATAGAAACAGTCGATTAAGCCCCCATACGAGTGCCTGGTTCCTGCTCTACCGTTTGGAGCGGCGGCCAATCAATTGTACCGAATTTCTATGTTCCCTGGATTGCGAACTATCTCGATTTCCACCCGGTTGTTTCGCCGGTGAACTTCTAGGTCCACAGGGTGGTCGTTCACCAGAAGGTTCCGGATAGTCAGGTTCGGTAAAAAGAATGGCAACACCGGTGAATTAAAGTGAATCGCATTTTCTTTGGCGTGAATGGATAAGCCCAGAGAACTTTGTAGGAGCATAAAAACCACGGCTGCTGACCAAGCCTGTGGGGAACACGCTACCGGATAAAGTGTTGGCGCCTTATTCGGCATGCGGGTCATCCCGCACATTAGCTCTGGAATGCGCGACTCCATGTGGGTCGCCGCATCGTACATCGCTCCAAAAAGAGTGACGACTTCGCTCTTAAGTGCGTACTGTGAAAATCCATACGCAATCAGCGCATTGTCATGCGGCCACACCGACCCATTATGGTACGACATCGGATTGTAGCGTTTTTCTTTTTCTGAAATCGTACGGATTCCCCAGCCAGAAAAGTTGGGCTCCGACATGAGCGTCCAGCAAACCTGGCGCGCCCTTTCCGGGGCAATCATTCCTGAGAAAAGTAATTGACCCGCGTTGGATGTCACAGCACGACAAGGATTTTTTTTCCCGTCGAGCGCAATCGCATAAGTCGAGAGGTCATCGCACCAAAACTTTTCTTCAAAACGTTCCCGCAAGGTTTCTGCTTCGGCCTGCAGTTTCTCCGCTAAGGGTTTGTCGCCGAGCTGTTCTGCAAGGATTGCGGACTTTTTCTTGGCCGCGTAGACATAGCCCTGCACTTCACACAACGCGATGGGGCCTTCTGCCAGGGTGCCATCGGAATGAAAAACGGGCGTATCCGAGTCTTTCCATCCTTGGTGTGAAAGACCCTTTTTGGACATCCGGAAATACTCCACAAACCCGTCACCGTCTAAGTCCCCGCTCGTATCAATCCAGTTGAGAGCCAAAAGAATGTTCTTCCAAATCTTTTTGATGAACTCGATATCGCCGGTCCGCTCATAGTAAGCCCCCGCCAAAAGCACAAAAAGAGGCGTGGAATCAACGCTTCCATAGTACATACCGAAAGGAATTTCGCCGAGATTCGCCATCTCGCCGCCGCGAGACTCGTGCATAATCTTTCCGGGTTCCGCGTCACGCTCAGGATTTTTTTCCGTTGCTTGCGTGCGCGCCAAATAGGACAACACACCCTTGGCAACCTCAGGACGAATCCAAAGGCACTCGAGTGCCGTAATCAAACTATCGCGTCCGAAAGGCGTACTAAACCAAGGGATTCCCGCGTAGGGGAAAGGGCCATCTTGCATCTCAGTGGCCATCATTTTTAGATCATGAGAGCTGCGACTCAGCCAATTATTGAACTGGTCATTTAAGCTACTTATCTTGCAAGCTCCGGTAATGCCTTGCGAAGCGCGGAGTTCAACCTGCGTCTTAGCTTCGTCATAGGGAAGCGGTACGGATAGAGCATTCTTCTCGATGCAGGAAAAAACAAACACAAACGTCTTTTCTTCACCGGGCTTTAAATCGAGCGCAAAGCTCACATCCGGATCATTCCACTCCAGTCCAACAGAGGGACTGTGCAAGACAGTGGTGCGCTCTTCAGAGTCTAAACCCATGTAGGACCAGGTCAGTCGGTGAGGATCACTCAGCACACTTCTCCGGTGCTCCCCTCTTCGTTTGCGAGTCGTCCCTCGCACCTCAAAAATATCGGTGTAATCGCAAGCCAATTCCCACTCTAGGCTTGTAGACACCGCTACAGAAGCATAGTTGCGCACGCGCAATTTTTCATAACTACACCCGTTCCACAAAAATTTAATGCGAAACAAGTGAAGACTGCCACGAGGAATGGTGCGCTGGTGGTTGTCCACCATGTCAGGATTAGTTAAATCTACCGTCAAGTACGCATTGTCGCTTTGAATGGCTGAGCTTAGGAAGAGCGGACGTACCGATCCCAATCGAAAAACACTAGAGGAGATAAAACGAGTCCCATTTTGGTAGATTCCCTCTTCCCCAAGTCCAACAGGGCGAATATCCCCGTAATGATCAAAAACAGCGAAAAGATCGTTATGCTTCAGGATACGCGTGTGATCATCGGCGACCGGCAGGGCGGCAGAAATATAATGGCGATTGGGGCTCACCTCATTATCCGATCTTTCTTACTTCTCGTTTCTTCGTAAACAAGAGTTGTTCATAAATCTTCAAGTAATCGCCGGCCATGCGGGCGGCGCTAAAGCGCTTCTCGAAAACAGAACGGCACGTGCGCCTGTCCAAGCGTTCGATCATGGACGCCGCAGAAAAAGCCTCTTCCATGGAATTAACCAGGTACCCGCTGACTTTGTCTTCAATAATTTCTGGCACCGACCCATGGCACCAGGCGATCACGGGTGTACCGCAGGCCAAAGCTTCAATCATCACCAACCCGAAGGGTTCCGGCCAATCTATGAGAAAAATCAAACCAGTTGCATTGCTCATCAGTTCGTTCTTGGGACGTCCATTAACCTCACCCAGAAACTCCACATAAGGCTCATTCAGTCTGGGTTTGATGCATTCATCAAAGTAGGCCTGATCGTGGGCGTCCACTTTTGCTGCAATTTTTAAAGTCACCCGCAGCTTCTGGCAGAGATCAATGGCCCGGTCAGGGCGCTTCTCCGGCGAGATCCGCCCCAAAAAAAGAAAGTAACGCTCCTCAGAGGGTTTTACGGAAGCGGTAAAAAGGTCAGGCGGAAGCCCGTGATAAACCGTGCCCAGCCAATGCGCACCTGGTACCGGAGTACGCTGGGAATCGGAGATAGAAACGACCGGCATATCGTCATATTCCCGGTAAACACCCTGCAATTCGGGAAGGTCCAACCGGCCATGAAGAGTTGTCACATGATTGTAGTTCAGGCGTCGTGAAATCGGGTAGTGAGAGTAATCGGTGTGAAAGTGGAGCACATCAAAGCGATCGGCCTCCTTCAGAACCGTCTCTAGTTGCAGGATTTGAGGAGCCAGTACGTCTTGAACGGTCTCATCGAGCCGCAAAGCACGCGGGCTACAGGCTACTAGCCTAGCTTTGGTGTGTGAGTCGCCACTGGCAAACAACGTTACCTCGTGGCCCTGCTTCACTAGTTCTTCTGACAAGTAGGATACAACGCGTTCGGTTCCCCCGTACGCGACAGGAGGAACACTTTCGTGCAAAGGAGCAATCTGGGCAATTCGCATTTCTTAGACTCTATACATCAAGTTGATGCACAAAGATGCAAAGTAAATGCCACGAAGCACAAGCATAAGCGAGTCATCGAAGGCGAATCAAATCGGAGGCAGCTCCCTTGGATTAAGAGGAAAAAAGTTTAGGGTCTTACCCGGTAACGGCAAACGAAGTTGTTGAGAATTTCGCCCGTTTCCACTTTGTCCCCCTCTGGGTAGAGTAGGTAAGCTTCAACAGCAAAAAGAGAGGCATCGTTTCTCAAGCTAAAACTTAGAATCGAATCTGTGCCGCCCGAAAGAGGGTTGGGGAAATAAGAATTCACGTTAAATTCAGCCCTCACAAATTTTCCACTTGCTGAGGCCTTCACCGTTCCTTCGTACTTTCCCTGTGGGAGCAGGCCTCCCTCCCGTTGCCAGTCTTTCTCGGTAATCATATACATTGAATGCGGCTTTGAGCCAGGCGCGAGAAAGATCTTGGGGTCATCCTTTGGAGCATACTGTGGCCGACAGCCCCAGTACTCACCGCCGAACACCGAAAGCGGAAACAAAAAGGATAATAAAAGAAGTCGCATTCTAATTTGTACTCGCCACTGCTTCACACTCAATCATGCGTTCGACAAAACCATTGTCCTGTTCTCGATCTGAAGGACTTGCTCGACGGCGAACCTTCACCACATTGACAGCTGTTGCCGTTTCCACAATTCCAACCCGCGCCTCTGCGCCTTTGAGTTCCGCGCGCGCTACGGCGAGTTCGTTTTTAAGTAAGTCGGTATTGAGCTGCGTCTGGTCGCGCACGTGCTCAATCTCATCAAATTCCTGCTGGGACATGGCTTTCGAAGGAGCTAGCTTTTTCGCTCTTTCTAGGTTGCGATCTTCATAGATGAGCTTCCGCTGCGCCTTCACTAGTAAAAGTTCCACGCTACGCACTCGGGCCGTGTAGTAAGCCACTTCCGCAAGCGCTTCAGCAATTCGATATTCTTTCTCGGTGTAACCAGGTTCGGAATGAACCGGACTTGAAAAACAAAGAAACGCTAAACCCAACAGCAAAAACTTCCCCATGATCCCCACCCCTTTCCTGCACGTTAAGGGTCTGAAAATAAACTGGCAAACTGAAATCTCGGCACGGGTAGTCAGAAAACTAGGTAGAAAACGAACTAGCGACGTCAGAACCGCGTTGGGGAAGCAAAGTACCTTTTTCTTTTACGAACTCTAAAAACAAATGCCGCTGGCACAAAACGTGAGGCGAAACGCTCCACCTGAAAACTTCTTTGAGCCGCTCGCGGGAAAGTTCATCTGGCGCTTTTCGCACTGATCGCCGGTACGCACGCCAGCTATAGAAGTAAATAAAAGGATACAAAATTGGAAAGAGTAACAGAGAAGTAGAATTAGCCCGCGTCGGATAGAGCGTACCCAACCGCAAGTTAGCTAGAAGGGCTAAGAGTCTTAGTTTTAATAAACCCACCAAAAACACGTGGCCGAAATAAACACGTTCTTTTTTTTCATCTGAGAACCAAAGGCTCTCAATTTCATTGGGCGGCATGACACGCGCCAACACTTCCGTTTCTCCGAATAGGTAACTTACTTTCGCTTTCAAGCCGGAATAGTTCGGAGTCGTGAGGATGAGCCTACCCCCGGGTTTTAAAACACGAGAAAATTCTGCAAACACTTTTGCTTGATCGCAAATATGCTCGATACCCTCTTGGCAAAAAATATAGTCGGCCGATTCACTTTCGATGGGTAACTTCTCAGACAAATCCGCGGGCAAACACAGGACTCCCTCTACGCGAAAAAACTCTGGGAAGAGATCATAGGCTTGCACGAGAGCCCCTGCCTTTTGGAGCGCTGCCGAAGTCACGCCATTTCCGGCAGGGATGTCGACCACAACTCTACCGAACAGGGAATGTTGTCGAGCGTGTATCCACTGCTCGACATCCCACTTGATCTCTTTGGGGGTGAAAAACCTCATATGCCGTAGGTGTACCTAAGGATTTGTTCTTTGAGATGCGGAAAGAGCTTCATAAGACGCGTGCGTTCGCCCAGTTCGAAGTCTTCGTACTCAAAACCCGGTGCGACTGTAGCACCCAAAAGGGCCCACTTTCCTCCGGCCGTCAAACGCGTGCCCTGCCACACCTCTGCGGGGGCAAGCGCCTGCGGCTGCTCGCCACTAGTAAGAGCTGATCCTAAAGTTATTGTGCGAAATTCCCCTTCATTAGTAATCTGAATCATTTCGACTGGGTCACCCAGGTAAAAATGGAAAATTTCGTCGGAACGGCAACGGTGAAGGGAAGAAAAGTTCTCTGGGGTCACTAGATAATAAATGGCAGTGGAAAAGGCCCGGTTTCCTACGAAACCTTTGGCTTTATAGGTTTGGCGAAAGTAGCCGCCCTCTTTTTCCAAAGTTTCTAGTTTGAGGAGCTTGATAACTTCCGCAGCATCCATGGCCTTACAACCGTTGGCCGAGCCAGGAATACTTACGAACAAAAACATCCTTCACACCATGGAACTTCTTTTTGAAGTCCATTAAGTCTTTCTGGACGTCATCGCGATCAATAATGACCCGCTCTTCGTAGTCAAAAGAGTCTTTCCAGAAGAAACCCACGAAACTGTAAGCCGGATTCACTTTCTTCAACGGTGACTTGCGAAAATGAAACTTTCGGTAGGCGTGAAGCATGGCGGGTTTGAACTGAAAAGTGATCTTCGTCCCTTCCGTTTCGCACAACCACCTGTGATGGTACCAACCGCAATAAAAGGGACGTTCCGTTCCTCGGGTCGACTCAGAGAGACGACTGGGCACCAAAATCAAACCCGATTTCCCTATGCGGTTAATCTCCTTGCACACCTGAATGGGATCCCGAATGTCCTCAAGCGTGTTTGAGCACATAACAAAATCAAACTCTTTATCTTTGAAGGGCAGCGGCTCGCCGCTGCAAATATCCCGTTGAAAGTAACTTTCCTTAGTAAAGCGTTCGGTGGGCCAAGTGTCTTTCCACATCACCCCAGCTCGGTTGAGCGTTTCATAGGGCATGATGTCAACAATCGCATCAGCTCGGTTCCAGGGCGAATGCCACCCGCCTACATCAAGCACTTTATCCGTGTCTTTGAGGCGGACCTTCAGCTCAGCTTTTACAGAATCAAACGACATTTCCTGCATGCGCTGGAATGTAGGTAAAAAGCCCAAAGCTTGTCAAACTTTGCCGAAAGTGGCTTTAGCGGGGCACAAGGCCAAGCGGGCGAAGGCGTACGAAAGCACCGAGGCGTAGCACCACCCAGCCGAAAGCGATGGCACCGCTGCCCCAGGCCAGATAAGTCATCAAATCCCCACGTCCCCCCATAAGCATCAGACTGACAAAAGAAAGGCTCGTAAGTAGAGTTAGGTTGACCACCCGATGCCGGCTCACTACTCGGAGTTCGTCGCGGCTTAAAAAGACCGCCGCAAAAAGAGTGCTCAGGCTGATAAACAGAGCCCCACAAACTCCCGCGCATACTAGGGGCCCCAGCGCCATAAACAAATGCATAATCCCGTGGCCACCGATCAAAGGGCCAATTCCCAACTGCGGACAAAAAACACTAACGATGCCAGCACCGACAGCGTGAAAAGCCAGCAGTCTCCCCAGCACTCGCTTCTGAGAAGGTTGGAGATCATGACGTACTTGGCAAAAAATATCCTTGCTCAAAGCGTGGGGAACCCCGACTTCACCTTTCAAAAAATCCTCAAAATCGTGTAGCCATTCTCGGCCGGTTTCACTTTTTTTCATTTCGGCCTCCCTGCACTTTAAAATGTCGTCGTAACCCCTGAATCGCTCGATTCAAGCGTTTGCGCGCGGAAACTTGAGAGATCGCATCGATCCGCGCAATATCTTCAAAAGATTCTTCCTCTCCAAATCGCCTCTCGATTAGACGTTTCTGTTCATCGGGGAGCAGACGGAGGATTTCATCCCAACTAGCACGAGATCGTTTCTCCTCGCTCTCTATCCTGCGATCCGCCAATGAAATAAGTTTGTTTTCTTCCAATGGCACAGGCCGGTGTTTACGAAAATGATCCGTCAACAAATTACGCGCAATCGAGAAGATCCACGGAAGAAACGGCAAATCTACGTTAAACCGGGCCCGCGCTTGATGCACCCGCATGAAGGTATTTTGGAAAAGATCCTCCGCTTCCGACTGATTTAATCTGGCTTTAAAAAAAGCGTACACTTTCCCGGAATGCCTAAAATAGAGCTCCTCGAATGCTGCCGGCTCTCCTTCCTGATAGAAGTGCATCAGCTCTTCATCAGTTTTATGTTCCCATGTAGAGATAAAGGCCTCTCGCTTCTTAATACGCCCCAACTGAGCATTTGTGACCGGTCACAACTCCCCCTCTCGGCCGTATGAGCTTGTAAGAGCGGCGCGCCTTGTGCCTTACTCTGTAAGTATCTAATATCATAAAACTACATGGCTGGAGGAAAGCTTATGAAACTGATGTTGGCTCAAGTGTTCTTACTCGTCGCGGTAACCCAATGGATGGGGGCGCCTACGCAAGCGTTCGCCGGGGGCGGAAAAAAGGAGGGCGAAAAGGCGGCCTGTTGTGACAAGGGCTCTACTTGCGCCGAAGGCAAAGAGTGCAAGTGCAGCAAATGCAGCTGTGGCAAAGATGGCAAAGCTTGCTCCAAAGAAGGCGGCTGCGCCTGCGCCAAAGACGGCAAAGGCTGTGAACACAAACACGAAAAAAAGAAGTAACAGAATTTAGGGCCAGTCTCCCAACGAGACTGGCCCCTTTTTTCTATGACAAGAATCCTCCTCCTTCTTTCTCTGCTCTGCCTGAGCGCTTTTGCTGAAGTGAAAGGAATCGACGTTTCTCACCATCAAGGGAAAATCGATTGGAGGGCGATCTATAAACAAGAGATTCGCTTTGCTTACATCAAAGCCAGCGAGGGAGTAAAAAGCCGAGACCCTCGTTTCAAGGAAAATGTGAAAGGCGCTCAAGCGGCTGGCATCAAAGTGGGCGCCTACCACTACTACAATTTGTGTCGCGACGCTGGCATGCAGGCTCAAAACTTTATTGAAGCCCTCAAAGACGAAAAGAAACTTCTTATCCCCGCCGTTGACTTAGAGTTTGTGGGAAACTGTGAACGCCGGCCTCCCTTGGAGATTTTCAGGCGCGAACTTCAAGAGGCACTTCAGTTAATCGAAAACCATTTCGGCAAGCCGCCCATTCTTTACACTACCGATGAGTTTTTTCTGAAGTACTTAGACAACACCGTGTTTCAGAAATACGCGCTCTGGATCCGAGACATCCCGTCTGAACCTACCAAGGTCACTAAAACCCCTTTACTGCGCCAAATTGATCACCGCGCTAAGTTGAAGGGGATTAAAGGCTTCGTTGACCTCGATGTCCTTCTTGGTAGCCTATCTGATTTGGGTGGCTAACCGTCGCGCCACGGTGTTCCTTTTCCCCCGCCCTCAATAGGCATAAAAATAGGCCTTAACTTCTTTCATACAAAAGGTGGGAACATGAGGGGCTTAGCCATTTTGCTTGGGGTGTGGGCGTCACTCGTCGTGGGAACTTCATACGCTAAAACCGAGACGATCACACTGCTCGATAAAGGGGAACCTTTCGAAGGGCTCACGTTTCACGATGGCCTGTTGTGGGTAGGTAAATCTCGCAAAGAGTTTAATTCTCACTACAGCTTGGAAGCCTACAAGGGCGATACCCTTCTAGGGAGCGTAACCTTCCCTCACTCTGCGGCTTTTGTTTATCCCTACTCCACTCATTCCGTACTGGTTGTCGGAACGGGACACACGCCCAATCTTACCCACTACACCCTTGTGGAAAACAAAAACGGGAAGCTTTCTGCCAAGACCAAAGTTGTCCCTGTGGATGCTTGGGCCCGCACCTGGATCGGGAGTCATAACGGGCGTGAATATTTTACCGATCCCGGCGGCAATCCCAATGATACGGCTATGAGCAAAGACTTTAGTCTCGCCGCTCAAACTTTTTTTACGATTTCACCTTCTAGTCGCCCACGGTACCTGCCAGTTCGCTTACGTTTACCGCTCGGCGGAATCAAAGTGGGTTCGGTGTTTTACGTCTATAATGCGGAATCTATCGGTGATGCGCGCAGCAATCTTTACCAGCTCAATCCGCAAACCAATAAGCTAACGCCTGTGTTTGCCAACTTTCAAAACAAGATAAGTTCGGTGATCCACATTGCTAGTTCAGGCCTTTTAGCCATGACTGCGGAAGGTGCGGGCGATCTTCTATTTGTGGATGAAAAGACACTCAAAGAAGTCGGACGCATGAACGTGGGCCAAAGCCCCCGATCGGTAGCCGCCTACGGCAAGTGCCTCATCATCGGCAATCGCGACGAACGCAACGTCGTAGCGGTCAATACCAGTAACCCTCTTGCCCCGACCGTGGTGGGCGAGCTCGCCGTGGACCTTTCGGTCAGTGAGTTTCGTGTCATGGACAAGGTCGCTGTCGATCTCCATTCCGGGCAAATCTACGCTCGTTCCAACTATGCCTGCAATGCGTTCGCGCAAGCATGTAACGACGATTGGAATCGCATCATCACCTTCAAAGGTGATGTCGCACAACAAATCGCATCGGAATGCGCACCTTAATTAAAGGCCGCGCTGCATTCTGCTGGTGATATTGAACGGGGAGTTGGGTTGCAACGATAGCTCTCGCAACCTGTCAAACTCGGCGCGTGTGTCCGTGCCAAGCGGAAGCTCCCATACGCCTGGCATTCCACTTGTACTTGGAATGGTTAAGCCGCTTGCTTCGAGAAGTTGCTTTGCTTCATCAAAGCGATTGTGTTCAATGGTTATATAGGCGGTTGCAAAACTACTTTCTTCGTTATGGGGAAACTTAAGCTGCTGGAATTCCTTCAGCTGGTCTGTGCCAAAAGAGAAGCCCTTTCCCTGCGAGGCAAAACAGCCTGCGTACTTAAATCCGAAATCAAACTTGCGCACAGCGCGCTCGAGCTCGGAGCACAGCTCGGCTCCTGATTTGCCCTCCACTTTTAAGCACACCGTCTCAGGTCCCACACCATTATAACTACCGTCTGTCGCACGAAACTCCGGTCCAAGAAATATGCGGCTGACCCGAGTCGCTTGAGTCTTCGGCCCCGCCATTTTTGTTCTCACAAGGTCTTTTACAAGAGAGTCCGTTGATTTTTTTATACTTTTAAAGGGTGTACTTACGCGAATAGCAACGATGCCTTCATCGTTGGTTTCGTCACAAATACCTCTAAAAAAGTTCCCGCGAGAAGTTAGGCGTTCAAGATCCAAAAGCACGCCATCATCTATTTTGGATTCCACAATATCGCGTTCGGGAACATACAGATGATCACCTGTCGTAGTGCCTCTGTTATGCGCATCGACGGCTTGAACCACGGAACTGACAAGGAGAATAAAAGTAAAAAGAGGTAGCTTGGAAAACATAAAACATCCCACTCAACTGCTAGATGAAGCCTTTTAGTGCGAGTCTCGTGCCAAGCTGCTCAGGCGTGGGCAAACCTGTACACAGAAAGAAATGCTCACCCCTTAGTCGAGTCTGTCAGAAACCTAAACGAAGCGAGAACTCTTGTGGAATACGCCTGATTTACTGAACGATGCGCAGTACCGGTACTTCCAACTTCCCATTCGGAATCTTCGCGATGCTTTTTTCCACGTAGTCTCGCGCATCCGCCCAGTTGGCATTAAGTCCTTCAGGGGGAAGGAAGGTGATCGTGTACGAGCAACTCGCCTTGTAGTTGTTGTCGTCTCCTGCGGCAATATGCACTCTATATTCCAGATCGCCCGCTTCTTTAAAGATTTCTGTTTTAACAACGCGCTCGAATGAAATGTGCGGCTCTACCTTTTCACACTCGTATATCGTACAAATGCCGTAACCTTTTCTGAAATATTTTCCGTTCGGATTGACCGCTCGATAGTTCTTCTCGCATTTGGTGATATCGATATCGAAGACATGCATGAGCGTTTCCACGCGCCCGGCTGGCCGTGTTGTGTACGCAGAAGCAGAAAGCGAAAAGAGTGAAAAAAGAACCAAAACCCAGTTACCCATATGAACCCTCCCCATGTGCCCCTTACCTTAGCGTAAGCGCGGGAGAAGTTCAAAAGCCGCGCGGGTCAGGCGTTTCCCAATTTAGATGCAGTGCGCAAAGCAAAAAAAACGGGAAACCCTTTTGAGAGTTTCCCGTCGCTTTCGCTAATCTATTACTAAACCAAGGGAAAGCTTTCTTCTCTTTCCACCGCAAGCGCCTCAGCGGCGGTCACGCTGTGCATGGGCAATGACTTGTGTCCCTTGATGCGTTCTTTTTGTCTGCGCAGCTGGCGCCCTATGCGAGTCGCCATTTTATTCACAGCTCCATAGACAGTGGGCGCCTTTACTTCGGTATGCACCTCTTTCCCGTAAGGACCTTGAAAATCACAGTGAGCAATCCGACCGTTCTTTAATTTTGTAAAGCTAACGCGAACCGCGACTGGCGGACGCGAAAAATATTTCTCAAACAAGTGACTGAGTTTCTCCTCTGTGTAACGCATTAAAGAACGGGAAGGATCGAGATGATGGAATACGAATCGAACCGGCATGGCCCCCTCCAAGTGTTAAATGGTTCAACAACTTGCCCAACTACCCGCTGCCTAAAAGAAAAAAAGCTTGGGAACTGAACTGCGAAATCTTCCAATCTCACATTTCAATTCCCAAGCTTTAATTCGCATTCTAGCGATCCAGTCAGGCACTAACCTTTTATGAAGCAATGCATATGCCAAAAATTTCGTGCCTACGCATTGCTTAGCGTGTTTCATTTTAGTACGTCAGTTCAAAAGAATAAGTGACTCCAGCCTGGGATCTTCGCGATGGTTATGCGATTTCCCGAGATCCCCCTCATGTCGCGAGTATGAAACAAAACAGACCAAATGTTCCTTTTTCAGAACACAGGACAGCAATTAAATGGCAGAGTCTTAGCCTATTCGTCGCGTAGAGCCATTGGCATCAACTTTGCTTTATATATCTGGTTAGAACTCATCAATCACAGGGGGATGTATGAACGCTGCAAAGCCTAAAGCTACCAAAGTCATCAATCGAACGCTGAAACAAGCTCCATTTCTTAGGAACGCCGGCCATAAAACTGAGATTGATTCGGAATGGACCGACACCGACGTCGATGAACGAGAGTTTGGGGAAAGGCTTGCGGAAATCCAGCTCGCTGTTGTTCGTCCTCTGAAGCTAGAAACTGAATCAGAAAAAAAAGAAGCGGAACAGAAAGAAAATGAGGCAGTCGAATCGGCCTCTATCGACGCTCACGAGTCGCATCGCTGGAGTCCCGTTTCCCACTATTTAGAGCCGTATCTCTAGATTGCCGTCTCACTACCGCCGTTTGGGGCGGGAAAATAACATTTGTAGAAAAACGAACCTTTCCCTATAACATTGGCACCGCTTTAGGAATTCCTGTTTCAGGAAACCTTATTAGTGTGCGCCCGTAGCTCAGCTGGATAGAGCGGCAGACTACGAATCTGTAGGTCGGAGGTTCGACTCCTTCCGGGCGCGCATTTTTCTTTTATTTCAATGAGTTAGCCCTACCTCCACGATGTCATCGCCCCGTTTGCCTCCATCATTAAGTTAGGCCCTTTCTCGCGTCTCGTTGTAAAATTTCTCAAACTTCCTTGGTCAACTGCTTGAGGATCTCATCATGTTGCGCACCTTAAAAAGGGTTTTTGCTTTCCTGGGCGTTCTTTTCGCCCTCGTTTTGGTGATTGCTTCCTTTCAACCTAACACCTTCCATGTCGCACAATCGGAAACGATTCAGGCAACTCCCGACAGAATCTTTCCCTATATTAATGATCTGCGCGAATGGAGCAAATGGTCTCCCTTCGAAACAGATCCCAATATGAAAAAACAGTTTCACGGCTCACAAACGGGAGCCGGCTCCGTAATGGAATGGGAAGGTAATGAAATGGTAGGAGCAGGACGATCTGAAATTTTGCAGTCCGTGCCCCCTTCCCAGGTTGTGATGAAACTGGAAATGCATCGGCCGATAAAAAGTCTAAGCCATGTGGAATTCACTTTGATTCCTCAAGGGAACGCTACGCAAGTGACATGGGCGATGAGTGGAGCAGCAAGTTTTCCTCAGAAAGTCATGGGGCTCCTTTTCGGTGACAAGATGGTGAAAGCTTCGTTTGCTCAAGGCCTAGGGGCCCTCAAAAAACTGGCAGAGGCTCGGCCAAACTGAGTAAGGCTTTACGCGCACCGCAGAGCGGCATGAAAGAAGAATTCGACGCCATTGACGGCCTACCTAAACAGGTTTTATCTGTGGTCATTACATGGGAGGCCAATATGGCTAAGAAGATGCATTTGAGTGTTTTGTTTTTGGGAATTTCAACTGTTGCTGCAGTAGCAGCTCTACCCCCCACCGCGGAAAGCTTAAGAATTCTCGCTGCTGTCGCCGGAAGTGCACACGTTGCGCAGGCATTCGGAAGCGCGGATCATGTGAAGTCGATTACCGAAAGTAGCCCCGACGTTTTTGTCGTGGAATCGGAAAAGTGCCGCGTGCAGGCAGAAGTGAGTTTTGTGCCGCTTCCCCGACCCATGGTAGGGCCTTCGAAGATTAAAGTGAAGGTAACCGAAAGCGACTGTCACGAACAATAGAGCTAATTGGGAGAAAAAGGATTCGTTGGCTTGAGCGTGAACGGATTGAGTTCTGCTAGCACAGCCTTGCACTTTTCCCAACTCGTCAGAACCTTTTCTCGTACCCTAGACTCGGGTAACGCTTCAGACATGCGGTAGACATTGGTACCGTGACGCGTTTCTTCGAGTGCATTTTTAATGGCTGGTTCGACTAAATCCTCCAGGCTCCCGTGCCATTGTTCCTCGGTGATCTCACCAAAGCGAACGGGAATCTTGGGCATTAATCCCAGTTCTGTCTCGCTTCGCAGCGGAACTCTCTGAGAAGAAAAAATACCGGTAGTGTTTTCCTTCCAACTATCGTACTCGGCCGGTCCGCTCGCCACCCTCAAGGCCGATAGGGGAACGGCATAAAAATCCGTACTGGAACCAGGAAGGGCGCGGTGATAGACGCGCTCAACGACATCCGTCATCAATCTCTCAGCGGGAATAACATAGGCCACTCCTTTTTCGCCCCTAAAGGCAAAAACAGGAATCATAGTAGGTTCCCGAGTTAATCCATTTGTAGGACGCACGGCTATCCCCAACTTTTGTTCAGGAAACGGGGGAAGCGTGTAAAACTCTCCATTCCACTTGAGCAAATCCTTTTACTTCTGAAAACGTACTACGGGTGGGAAGCCAACGCCCCATGGATACTGTGCGGCGAAAAAGTTGCCACTGACGGCGGACCATTGGATCGTTTGGTAAGAAGATAAACGGGCTGTTCCTCGTGTTTGCTGGCTAAATAGGCTTCTAAATTTGGAATTGCTTCAGGAGGAATCACAAAGTGACTGGTGGGTAGAGGCCCTTTCCAAAACCTGGGCTCAAACTTCACCACCGCTGTATGGTTGACACTGTCGTGTTCCAGCGTCGCCGAGATATGGGAAGTACCATAAAGCTGGTTTTCAAATCCAATGCGAACCGGAATTTTCGTTTTTTTGGCATGCGCGGGCGCAGCCATCATCAAGGTAAAAAAAATAAGGGTAAAATTTCGCACCTATCCCCCGTAAACGGTAAGGCTAGAAGATGCAATAAAACGTCCAAAAACTCACGCCTATTTACCACCGTATACTTTATGAGTGCTGTCTAATGCATAGCCTGGTTAAAGGCGCTCAAACACGGAAGATTAGGCACTGGAAACCGGTGGTCCGGGTATGCTAGGTTCGCTTCCAATGTTAAAAGACCCCGAATTTTGGATGCGCCGGGCTCTCGCACTGGGTGAAAAAGCTGCTCAAGCAGGCGAAGTTCCCGTGGGTGCTGTTTTGGTGGCAGAGGATAAAATTATCGGGGAGGGCTTTAATTCGCGCCTCTCTTCCTCCCGCACGATTGCTCACGCGGAAGTCATGGCACTGGAAGATTACAACGCGCGCTCAGGTTTGTGGCGTGCGTTCCCCGGGACTTCTTTAGTGGTAACCGTGGAGCCGTGCCTGATGTGCACCGGTGCGCTACTTTGGGCACGAATCGATTCGATTTACTACGGATGTCCGGATAACAAAAATGCAGGTCTGGTTCGGGTAAAACCCCTGATTGGAGAAGGTGTTTACGACCACCGCTTTAAACTCGTTCAAGACGGCGTGCTTAAGGAAGAGGCGCAAGACCTCATCAGTTCCTTTTTTTCTCAAGTCAGGCTAGAGAAGAAACAGAAGGCAGTAGAGATTCGTAAGCGCGAACCTGACGAATTGTCTCTGCAATAGGCGATTCCGCATCCTGCTCAGCCAGCGCGAGAGCCTCTTCCAGTTTTGGATCGTTTTTCACACGCATCGCGATCAAGGCATTTCGTCTGAGTCCATTTCGCTTTGCTCGCGTCATTGGTGTTCCACCGAAATAGTTCTCATACTGTTTTTGATCCATCGTAGCGATTTCAAAAAGCGGTGGATAAGTACGAACCTTGATTTCCCTCGGCAAACTATAGTCCCGCACTTTTAGGTTGTAGGGACAAACAAGCTGACAAATATCGCAACCAAAGTAGTACTCTCCCAACCAGGGCCAAAACTTCTCTGGTATCGGCCCCCGGTTTTCAATCGTCCAGTAGGCCAGGCAAAGAGATGAATCGATTTGGTAAGCCTCATTCAATGCCCCGGTCGGACAATGCACTTGGCATTCCTTACATGCGCCGCAGCCGCCGTGTCGATCGTGTACAGTGGGATCCACAGGAACTTTCTTATCAAATTCCAACTCCGCGGTTGTGAGAATTTCACCCAGGAGTATGAGGCTCCCTTTCGTGGGATGTATGTAGCACGTGTTCTTCCCAATAAAGCCTCTCTCGGATTTTGCCGCAAGAGCACGCTCTAAAAGTGGCGCGCTATCTACCAGCACTCGCGCGTTCTCCCATCCGCACGCCTCTACGATACGTTCTCCTTTTTCTCGAAGCACGCGGTGGTAGTCGGCAAAACGAGCGTACTGTGCCACGCGAGGTTCCTCCGTCTGGCGTTCATCCCCTTGATCGTAACGCAGACCAAAAAGCACAGCACTTTTTGCTCCAGGAAGAAGAGTGCTGGGATCAGCTCTGAGCTCCTGGTGATTCTCCAAAAAATGCATTTCTGCATGCTTTCCGTCTTCTAGCCAACGACGGTAGGCCAGAAAATCTTCTTGCACATCGAGGCTTACCACGCCCAGGAAGGTGAGGTTCTCGCCTTGGAAAAGCGCGTCTAGACTGGCATGGATTTCATTCACTGGCTTGATTTCTAAGGGATTTTTCTGGTCTCAGCAAGCACTACAAGATGAGAACACCTGTTCCCAATTTTTCTCCTCGCAACCGAAGCGCGCTTTGTCATATAGATAGAGTGTAGTGAAAGGAATCGCCAAAGGTCTTTTTACTTATCTGGGGAGGGGAAAACATGGGATCTGGGAATGCTTTATTGGCTTTACCGCCTTTAGTTATCGCTCTGGTTCTCTCCGCTTGTAGCTACTACATCGAAAAGGGCGACCCCCGCACTGTTGAAGAAGGCGAAATTCCTAGCTTTGAATTTTTGCACACTACCATTTTCAAACCAAAATGCGCCGGCTGCCACAACGAAGAACATAAAAGTGGATTTGATGCGACTACCTACGAAACCCTCATGCAATGGGTGATTGAACCAGGTAATCCCGACGCTAGTATGCTTTTTGCTTCCATCAACGACAACATGCCACCCAATCCGAAAAATCGCCTAAGCGCCGAGGAAATTGAAAGCGTTCGGTTGTGGATTGAAGCGGGCGCTACGAAACAACCGGAGAAACAACAATGAATAAAGTTCTTTTTTTATTTTTAGTCGCCGTTCCCCTCTTCGCGCAAAAGGTAGATCTAAAAAATACGGAGAACCAAGTGGGCTTTCTCGCAGTTACCAAACCTGGCTCGCTTAAAATTCAAGGGACGGTTCCCGCTAATGAAAAACCTCTGAGTGGAATGCTAGAGATTGAAAAACAAAAACTCAAGGGTGACGCTATTTTTCAGATGAGTGCTTTGACGACGGGCGTGGGATTGCGAGATTCCCACATGAAAGACAACTACCTAAAGACCAAAGACTTTCCTCAAGCAACACTCAAACTTGATGAGACAGTATTACCGGCAGATTGCACGGCCAAGTGTGACCTAAAAGACATCCCCTTCACCGCAAAACTCACTTTGCATGGTACGGAAAAGCCGGTGGTAGGAAAAATGAATGTGCAACGAGAGGGAGCAAAATTGGGAATGGATTTCGCGTTCAAAGTCACCATGACTGAATTCGGCATCCCCCAACCTGCTTACTTAGGAATCAAGGTAGTGGACCAAGTTGACGTCACCACAAAAATCTCAGGCAACTTTTAGTCTATGCGGTTATTTCTATTTCTCCTCTGTACTTTTTCGATAAAAGCCTTCGCTTTTCCGGAAATGATTCGTCACGGCTATACCCATTGCACGGCTTGCCACGTCAGCCCGACGGGTGGCGGAGTGCTTACGCCCTATGGACGAAGCCTTGCGCGAGAAATCTTAAGTACGTGGGGATCCGAAGGGGAAAGCGAATTCCTCTATGGTGCCGTTAAGCCGCCTGAGTGGATCAGCTTTGGAGGGGAAATCCGCGCGCTCCAGCTACATCAAGATACACCCACAGTTACTAAGGGACGTTTTATTTTCATGCAGTTTGACGTGGAGGCAGCGGCCACCTTTGGAAAATGGACGGTTGATGCCACGGTTGGTTTGGATCGGGGCCCAACCACCGGTACAGCAAAGTGGAGTGACTATTTAATTAGCCGCCGCTTTTATCTAAAACACCAGTTCAATGAACATTTTTCGCTGCGGGCGGGGCGCTTTTACCCTGCTTTCGGCATTCACACAGCTGATCACGTGCTTGTTACTCGCAAGGGGTTGGGCTGGGATTTCGGTGCGGAAGCGCACAACATCGAAGCCGCTTGGCTTTATGACAACTTCGACGTTTTTCTCACCGCTCTGATGGGGAGGATGGATGTTTCCCCTAACCCTGGCGACAAAGGCGTGGCGATTCGCCCAGCCCTTGCGATTACTGATAGTTCAAAAATTGGAATGAACTACCTCTTTGGAGAGTCCTCTCTTCGCAACCGTCACATCCTAGGTGCGTTTGCGATGCTTGGGTTTACGCCCCGTCTCTTTCTCTTGGCAGAAGTCGACTTGTGTCTGATGACCAACCTATCCACGCTGGCCAAAACCACAAAAGTGGTGAGCTATCTACGTTTGAATAGGGAATGGGTCCAGGGAGTTCACTCCTACCTCACGTTAGAGCTTTCCGAGCCAGACACGAACCTTCCCGGCCTGTTTCACGGCGTGGGAGCGGGGCTTCAGTTCTTCCCTCGCCCGCACCTGGAAGTGAATATGAGCTGGAACCTACAAAAAGACACGGCGAGCGAAGCGGCCTACAGTCATTACGCGTGGCTCCTTCTCCACTTTTACCTGTAAGCTCACACACTGCCCCACCCAAGCAATTTTTCCTTACTAGCTGGTGGCAAAACGTTACCGGTTCCATCTCGCCCAAAACCCTTCATGCTTAAGTAATTGAATTTATGACCACTTTTTTTGAGGTCGGAAGCCCGGGTTTTGGCAATCAAAATGCAATACCCCGATCGGGATGTTTTATGATCCGCTTTCACCAGCGCAGCAACTTTCGGAAAAGATGAAAAGCTCAGCCTTTCAAACCGTCTCGATGATTGTCTTTATGTGGGCTGTGCTCATCGGCACACTTGTCCTTATTTTCTCCTAGTTTGCGTTTCCTGCCCTTCTATTTGACTCGCACTGCGAACTTTCATAGCTTTACCCTCCACTGAACCTGTCTTTAGGAGATGACCCTATGAAAACGAAATGGATTTCCGCTTTCTGCGGGTTGACGATTTTTGTGCTTAGCAGTTGCGGGTACAACAGCCTTCAAGGAATCGATGAAGATGTAAAAGCTTCTTGGGCAGAAGTGGAAAACCAATACCAAAGACGTGCGGATCTCATTCCGAATTTGGTGAACGTGGTAAAGGGGTACGCGAAACAAGAAAAAGAAACCCTGACTGCGGTTGTAGAGGCCCGTGCGAAAGCCACCCAAACAACGATCGACGTGGGCCAGCTTTCCAACGCTCAGGCATTCGACAAATTTCAACAGGCTCAGGGACAACTTAGTTCAGCCCTTTCTCGTTTGATGGTTGTGGTGGAAAAGTATCCCGACCTGAAATCCAATGCGAACTTCCGCGATTTGCAGGCTCAGCTAGAGGGCACCGAAAATCGAATCACCGTGGCTCGCAAGCGTTACATTGATATGGTGGCGGAATACAATAAGAAGGTCAGATTCTTTCCCACAAACCTAACCGCTCGGTTTCTCCTTAAAATGGAACCGCGCGAAACTTTCAAAACGACTGAGGAAGCCAAAGAAGTGCCGAAGGTTGAATTTTAGTTTTGGCGTGCGCAAAATCAACATTACAAATCCTGCTTTTTCTTCTGTTTCTCGCACCTGCGACGTTCGGCCTAACGATTCCTGACGTCGCCCGGCCCTTTACGGACAAGGTGGGCATCGTCACCCCCGACAAAGCCGCTCAAATCGAGACGCTTTTGGAGAATATCCGTGCCTCTCGTAAGATTGAGATGGCGGTTTTCATCACCGATTCGCTGCAAGACTACGACATTGCCCCCTACGCGCTTGCCGTCGCTGAGAAGTGGAAGTTGGGCAAGAAGGGCCGTGATGAAGGGCTTTTAATGATTATCGCGCCTAAGGAGCGACGCATGCGGCTGGAGGTGGGATACGGGCTGGAGGGTGAGCTCACCGATGCTTTTAGTCGTCGCGTACTAGACGACAATGTTGTGCCTTATTTCCGTCAGCAAAGGTACGGCGACGGTATTCTAGTCGCCATCGAGGCTATCGCACACCAGCTTCAAATTGACTTAAACGCCGGGGTCAGTAACCGCATTCAACGAGAAAAAGTTTCGTCTAAAGAGGTCCGCTGGCTCCCGCTGTTGTTCATTCTCGTTTGGGTGTTTCTCTTTGTCGGAAGCATCTTTGGTCGCATGGGTGGACGCCGCAACCGATTTGGCGGCGGAGGCTGGGGAGGCGGCGGATGGGGAAGCGGTGGCGGATTTGGCGGTGGTAGCTGGGGTGGAAGCAGCGGGGGAAGTTTTGGTGGGGGCGGAGGTGGCTTTGGCGGCGGAGGATCTTCGTCCTCTTGGTGATTATGAAACAGCAATTTCGCATTTCAAAAGAAGAGCGCAAACTGATTGAAGACGCCGTCTTGAACGCCGAAAAAAAGACCTGCGGCGAAATTGTGCCCATGATTGTTCGCCAAAGCGATGACTACGGATGGATTCCTTGGTTTTGGTCCGGCATCTTCGTCGCGCTCACCACGCTGGTGCTATGGTTTGCTTCAAGCCACGCACCGTGGGCTATTTCCCTCTTTGAGAAAATCGGGCATTTTGTCGGCTTGTCGATTTGGGGGGTCACTCTTCACGACGCCATTATTGCACAGAGCTTTGCCGCGGTGCTGGGATACGCGGTCGGTTGTATAGAACTCATTAAGCGCAAAACTCTGCCGAAGCAAACGGCAGCGGAAAATGTACACCGCCAATGCATGGCAAATTTTGTGGCGGCCGGACTTACCCAAACTCGCGATCGCAGCGGCGTTCTTATTTTTCTATCCCACCTTGAACACCGCGTGGAAATTCTAGCTGACAAAGGTATCTACGAGAAAGTTCCTGCCACTTTTTGGAAAGAGCAAAGCGATAAGATCGTCACAGGTATTCGAAAGGGCGTGCACGCTCAAGCTTTGGCCGACGCCATTCTCACCATCGGCAATACGATGGCAGAACCCTTCCCGCGCCGTGCCGATGACATGAATGAACTTCCCAATCGCGTATTGGTAGAACACCAAATGCTAAACTACCGCGAACCCACGAAGCGTTCGTAGATCTCCATAAACCCCTCCAGGCTCAGCCATCCAAAAAGGGCAATGCAAGCAAGTAGATTGAACTGAGAGACCCAAGTATTTCTTAGGTTTCCCATCCACTTCTTTTGCCCGTTCATATAGAAGAGGGTCGCCGCCAGAAAAGGCATGAAAATCGCTCCAAAAACGGAATAAAGCAGGATAATCAAAATGGGCTTTTGCACAAAAAGAAGAACCATCGGAGCCACCGCAAGATAGATTAAATAGCCGCGGTAATAGGCTGAGCGCGTTTTAATCATTTCATTTCGTTTCTTAGGGCTAGCGTTGATACGAAGTGCCCAATAGTCACAAAACAGGTAAGGAACGCTTTGCCATACGCCAAAGAGCGAAGTCGCAACGGCCCCCCAAAAACCCCAAAGAAAAATCGAGTATCCGGTTTTCCCGAGTACAGGGACCAGACTTCCCGCCATCAGGGGAATCACTTGGTTACCATCGGGAACCTTTTGACCAAAAAGAGTTGCACTCGCCACTACCATCAACGCCGCTCCGAAGAGTCCCACCAAAATGTAGGCGGCAGATAAATCGGTTCTTACCAAGCTGATATCGGAGGCCCTGGTCCACTTCTGCTCTTTCATCCAATATCCATAAACCAGAAGGGTGAGACTGCCGCCCACACCTCCAACTACCCCTAAAACATATTTCGCACTTCCGGTGGGAAGGGAGGCTTGCGTGACAAGAGCATGCAAACTTTCGATAGGCGGAGCAATATTAAGCGCACACCAAAAAAAACTCACAAACATGAGAGCAACTAAAATCTTCATCGCCCATTCGAAGCCTTTGTATCCTCCTACCAGGGCAATCACGACTCCCACAACCGAGTGGAGAATTCCCCAGGCTGCCACAGAAAGGCCAGGATAAAGAGTATGCCCCGCAAGGCCGCACGCCGCCATGAGAGCAGCCCCTACGACAAAGGACCAAAGAAAAAGATACCCGACAAAAAACACTTCCACGCCTTTTCCCAGTTTCTGCATCCACCCTTCTAGAAGGGTTGTGCCCGTGGCGAGCTGCCAACGTGCGAGTCCTTCATTGAGCACAAACTTAAAATAGGCTCCCAACAAAACGGCCCACACCACAGCCAAACCGTAAGTTGAGCCGGTCACGCTGGCAGCAACAAGATCCCCTGCTCCGACACCGGTGGCCGCAAGAGCGACTCCAGGTCCAATCACTCTAAGATGCTTAGCGAGGATTCTTGTTTTTTTCATAGGCGTCGTTCGGATTATAAGGGATGGGGAACTGATTTGGATACTAGTCGACGAGGGCCGCTTTTTGGGGCAGCTGCGGCCACTTTACGACCCGTATACTGGCAAATTCAGTTGTATTCTTTTTGAACACGTTGCATTGCGGAAAAGTGATCAGGTACAATAGTACTATCAGGTCCTATTACTCCTTTTCAGACAAAATCCTTCAAAAATTCTCAAAAGTTCCAAAAATTGAACCCATTTGTTACTCCTTTTGTCCCCAATCGAGCGTAATCTCTTAGTTGCACTCCCTAAAATGAGGCGGGAAAATCGAGCTTGCCACCCAGGGCGGCTGATTTTAAAAGACTTATTCCTGTGGAGAGGTGGCCGAGTGGTTGAAGGCGCACGCCTGGAACGCGTGTATTGGGGAAACTCAATCGAGGGTTCGAATCCCTCCTTCTCCGATTCTCCTAGAGCCCCAAGCTTCAGAATTCTAACGCGTAATGCTTTTTAAGTACTGCGTTTTGCGCCCAATATCTCCCATAATTCGAATGTGCCCTTGGCGTGAGGTGTTTGAGGAGAGCCCTTCTGATATTCCGCCATACTCGCGATTCACTAGCTCTTGGCGTCTCGCAGCCTCTTTTTCCATCTTAGCTTTGTCCTTGAGGTGCTGTTCTTGTTTCAAGAACAACTTATTGCTTGCTGCTATTCTCGCCTTTTCAACTCCCCTTAAACCTTGATCAAGCTCGTTTTTCACACCCGATCGCATCCCCATGAGCTTTCCGACGCCCTTTTTAATAGCCTCAGCTTTGGTTTTTCCGCTCGGAATTTTTCCCTGAAAGGTATTGGGCCCATCAAAAGTGGAATTGAACGTATAGTAGTTTGGAAGCGTATAGAGTTGCCACTTACTTGCACCGAGCTGGGCCACTACGAGAGGCATTGGCATATAGACTCGTGTATTTCTAGAATAGATTTCAAACTTCTCCAGTGTTTCATCAACATGCAAATCCCAATCGCTCCAGATGGGCCCGGTAAACTTTGCGAGTTCTGGACTGCCCCAGCCCCATTTTACTCCCCCGCCCTTAGCACCGTAAGCAACGACCCAACCCTGAGCGACCGACACCTTTGCTTTATTAAACGTGGATGTTTGTTGTTCGATCGCTAAAGGAATCAAACCTAGAGCGCCCTTCGGCAGCACAAGTTCGCCCGCTAGATTCAATACCGAAAACCAGTTCTCTACTTTCGGGTCCGCCACGAGCAACGCGGTCTTATACTCTTCTGGCCAACGCTGTGCTCTACCATACAGATAAGGCAAAAGGTCGGGAGTGGCAGGGGCAATCTTTTCCCTTAAAAAATCAACTGGAAGAGGTACATCGGGTGCCTGGTGCACGAGATAGGCATCGTGTGTCGCTTTAATTTCCAGGTTAGGAGAGAGGGTAGTGACCTGAACAAATTTTTCTCCCTCTTTGGCGTCAGCAAACTGAATGTGCCCTTTTTCATCCATTTGAAAAAAAGTAGCCGTCCTGTTGCTCTTCTTTAGGTCGACCACTTTTTCCCATTTCTTTTCTAGCTCATTGCCTTTGAAAAGATAGGCTTGATTGATCTGATCTGCCGGTCTGGTGAAGGAAGGGGAAGTCCGCATTCCAAACCCAAAGAAGGTGCGCTTTGAAGTGAAACCGCTTTCATCTACATCACGGCGGAAAAGTATCTCGTCTTGCCTAGAACCGATATCACCAGAACCCGCTTCCCGATAAACCCACTTAACAAAACCGCCCTCTCGGTTCCCGACCAAAGTCCATGTAGTCGGGGTATCCTTTCTGGTGTCATCTGTTTCTTTCTTGTAAACCTTTGTCAGAGGTCCTTCGTCCCACCCGACTATCCCAATTCCGGGGAGGTAGGTAATAAAGTGCGCTTCGAGTTTCAATCGCTTGAAGCTCAGAACGTAGGTCTTTTTGCTTTGCGCATCTGTCTCTTGAGAGAGGCTTACTGTCTTTTCTCCCACCTGGACTTCGACTGTTTTGCCCTCATGTAGGGTCAAGATGTTTTCGGGAAACCCAGCAGCCTGTAGCCACGTGGCATGAATAAAAAGAAGAGCGAGAGTAGCGAATTTCATTTGAGATCCTCTGGATTAAGCATGTTAGATCTTTTCGGCAAAATTTGTGTGCGTACTTAGAAATGAAAATTGGCCCTGGTGATCGTAAAATTCACGTGATTTCAAGGCTCTACAGTAGTGGTGCAGTTAGAAAGAAACGTCGTTAGAAGCAGGCTCAGTTCTTTTGGCCGGTCACGACATGGTAAGCGCCAAAGTTCATGCCCGCTCCACTGAGAAAGACATGCTGATAAGAGCGCACCATTGAATATACCTGATGGGGATCGCTCAAAGTTAGCGAAGGCCTCCAGTCGCCCAATTCCACTTTCGGATGAGGTACTGTTGTGCCTGATTCAGTTTTCAGGCGCATTAGTTTGAAGCTCGCAAAAAATCTCCTGGCCCCTGAGTCTTCTTCCGGTGGCACCCCGGGGGTTGCCGCTTTAATAATGTCCCCACCCACGTAAAGATAATCGTCGAACACCTCAAGCGCGGCTACTTCGACAACTCCGCTCGCCGCAGTAAAATTCACGCCGGGGTTCCACTCCAAGAGGTAGGAGGGATCCGTGGTGGGTTGGGCAAGGTCAAGGGCCGCCAGATTGTGACGCACCGACGAGGGCGCCCCTACGGCGCCAAAAATGCCCCCAATAATGAGAGAACCCTTCCATCTTACGATACTCATTACTCGGGAGTAGAGGTCGAGCCCTGGAGTTGCTAAAACATTCGGGTCCCAGTCTAAGAGGTCACGCGTCGCCATTTCAAATGCGAGCAAACGCTTTCGGTCGACAAGAGAATCAGAAGGGCCCAGCTTGGTGAAGTCTCCCCCTACGTACAGAATTCCATCATGGATATACAAGGCGCGGACCTGTTCATTAATTTTTGGATTCCACGCAAGAAGATTTCCTTGCATATCGAACGCAGCAAAAAAGCGTCTAATCGCCGAAGGCAAATGCTGCCCGAAACTGCCCCCGACGTAGATCGTAGAGCCATCCGAAACAATCGCGTTTACCATTTTGTCGTAGACCATGGTCGAACCGGCGGGAAGCGTAGGAGCCCAATTGTTTAAGGTCGGGTTTTCTAATTGTTCTTGTTTGTCTAAATCTAGATCAAAAGAGGCAAGACGCGTCCTCGTTTGCTCATTGATGCTGAGAAATTTTCCCCCTACGTACAGTTTATCCCTATAAACCGAAAGCGTTTCTACCTCGCCATCGACATTCGGATTCCACGCTAAAACTTCGCCTGTTGTAGCACTTATCGCGGCCAGGTTACTCCGATGAAAAGGCGCATAGGCGTACTGTCCCTCAAGTCGTGAAAAGCTCCCTCCCAGATAAAGAACGTTTCCCACGCGGGCCATTGCCAGGACTTTTCCGAACACTTCGGGAAACTTGTACCGAACAATGCGAATGGTATCTGAATAGTTTTTTATACCGCGAATGCAGGTGCAGGAAACTGTATACTCTTGATCAAGGTAGCCCCTGTAGTCGCCAGTAATTTCGCCAGTGGTTGTGTTTAGGGTCAGGCCTTCCGGAAGAGCGGGACTAATGGAAAAATTTCTAAATGGAACTGAATTCTCTGGAGCAATCGGCTCAAACTCACCACTGATGCTACTGGAATAATTGAAGTTAGAAAACGCGAAGTCCTGGTTGGTATCAAAATTCGTACACCCCGCCAGACCCAGGAGTGCACCCAAAAGTAGCAATATCCACCAACGAACCATATCCTTATATTATAGGAGCCAATTGTGGAGCAATTGTGAAGATCCCGCCACAATGGGGTGTCTCAGGCACAAAGCCTGCCTGAGCGCTAGGGCTTTAAAGCTTCGGAAAGCACGTCCGCCACGTGCTGGTGGCCCTCTTTTGCGAGATGGTCGTCCAGAATGAACCAAAATGCGGGATTCTTGACCTCAGGAAACTGGACCACTTTTAGCTTACGTAGGAAGGGAGGAAGATCCGGATTGGATACCAAGTTGCTGAGTGTCTCGCAAAATTCCGGCTGCTGGGGAAGTGTAATAACAATCCACTGGGCATTTCGCGCTGCCAGCGGTGTCTTTTCCAGAAGGATCGCAAGAAAATCTTTGGCGCTTGAGGTCGATGGAATTGATTTCTTTCGAGGTTCGTTGGCCACTTTTGTTTTCACACTGGAACGCACCAAACTGAAAAATGCGCGCGTATACTTAAAAGGATAGTAGCGCTGACGGCGCTGCCATTCTCGTATCGTTTGTTGATATTGACGTTCCTCGCTAATCTCAATTTTGCGCTCTTTCGCAAACGCGGCATTTTCGTTCTCGTCGTTTGGATGATACTGCACAATTACATACTTCAAGTTCGAAAGATCTAGGCGGTTCATCAGCCCTAGTTCTCTGACCGTCCCATAGCTTGAAATTCCCGCGTTTAAAACTTTTAGCCCAGTCAATTTTTCGATTCTTTGAGCATAAGTCTCTTCCCCTTCCACTCCCCATCCCATCGCAAAGGAGTCGCCGAGTGAAACTATCTCCGGGGCCAAAAGGGAAGGTTCGTCGTCTCGCAAACCTGCAGAGTTAACCTCCACAATTGTGGAAAATTCCGAGTTCTCAAATTTCGAAACACCGGGCCGGAGTGTGTAGAACAAATCTGGATCATATTTCGCGCTCTCTGGTTGGAGTTGAATAACGTTTCGCGTGTACTCAAGGTAGAGGTTCTGCATGGTACGCACGAGGGGTGGAACGGGAGGAATAAATTTAGGGTACGAAAGTAAAAAGAGCAGGAGGAGTTCAAAAAAAGCGGCACCGATGCCTAAGCTAACCAGCACCAGTGCCCATTCTTTTTTTGAAACGCTAGTTATCCGCACACGATTATCTTACGATACAAAGCACGCCGGACAAATAGTTTACTATTCCAGGGCCTCTGAAGCCGCGTCATAGTTTGGTTCATTGGCAATTTCCGAAACCTGTTCCGTGTAGAGAACCTTGTTTTGTTCGTCCAACACCACCACGGAGCGGGAGCATAAACCTTTCAACGGTCCATCTGTCATTTCAAGTCCCCATTCCTTGGAAAAGGCGCTTCGAAATGCTGAAAGCGTTTCGACATTTTTTATTCCTTCAGCGCCACAGAAGCGTTTCTGGGCAAAGGGGAGATCTGCCGAAATATTGAGCACTACCGTGTTAGGAAACTTAGAGGCGCGCTCGTTGAACTGACGAACTGACATCGCACACGTTCCGGTGTCGATGCTCGGGAAAATATTCAAAACTTTTTTCTTCCCTTGGTAGTCATCAAGCGTCTTTTCGGACAGGTCTGATCCTACCAATCGAAAACCCGGGGCTTTCGCTCCTACCTTAGGCAAGTCGCCACAGGTGTTTATCGAATTGCCCTTCAATGTAATTTTTGCCATCGTTTCTCCTCTTTAAGTTGCGTCCCCGTGCTACCGAAACCCGGGGCATAACGCAAGCCGCAGAGGAGCGGGTCTGCCCCTAAGGGTTTTGGGCAACACTTACCGTCGCAGCCTGGAGGTTCGCCTGGTACTGGAGGCGATAATCCCGGGCGAAGAAGGCGGCCAATCCGACGACCGAATAGAACAAAATACCGTACACTGTGTTACTCATCATAGAACCTCCCTGGGCGCATCAATGGACGCCTCACTCTATTCTCATTTCAAGTCCCGTGCCGACTCGACTAGGCACAAAACCGGGTCAAAATGACCCTAATTCTCACTTCTGGAGTCTCAAAGCTGAAATGTGGCCCTGGGGCGAGATTCCGAAAAAAGTTTGCTTCAAGCTGGCATCTTTATTTTCGATGTGTTTATTTGGGCCTTTCGTGCGGCAACCCATGGGACTTTCTCGGTGAGACTTAACTTCTCTTTTATTTTTTTGGTTTTTGTCAGTTTCGCTCTTCCCACTCAGGGAGCCTCACGCCGTTGTGCTCAGTACTTGGTAGGAAAACGTCCTCATCATGCCTCCGCCAATCGTCCGCTTTACCGCTTACGAAGAGCGCCGCAATCGAATCGCCAAGCCAAGAGACACAAAACTCGTCATGAAAAATTCGTAAAGAAAGTGGCGCGCAACGTAGATGCACGGAAAGCAGAAGGGCGCCACCGAAACAACAAACAGCGGGCCTCGCTGTCCAAGTTTCAAAAAACAGCAGTACGTTTTTATGAACAGTATGTTCCCGACTTCTACCTAAAAGGAAGTCGGATGGAAGTCGCGGTGAATGCCCTGACGGCTTATATTGAGGAAACCACCGCCAATGGCGTGGAGGTTGACCTCTCGGCCATGGACCACTTCTATCAGCAAAACTTGGGGAAGTTTCCGGAACTTCGCTCTCAGCCTTTTATTGACCAGATTATCAGCGTTGTCGACGCGGCCAGAGTTTTCGAGAAAATTCACCCAACCATCGAATCTCTCGATAGTCAGTCCATTGCCCAAGCCATCATGTTGTCTCTCGACGCTGAGAGTTTCGTACGGGCACAGCAGGTTTTAGAGGGAGATGAACTTTTTGCCTTAGCTGAAGCGTTCTTCAGTGGACGCGGGAAGTATTCTGAAGCCGCCAGCGAATTGATTACTCTCCTTGTACGACAGACCTCAGTGCTGGCAAAAATCCAGAAGAAGGCCATGCTTCCTAACGAGGATGGGGGGCCAACACCGTGGCAATCGCGACTTCCCATTTACCGCTACAAAGCGCAGCTCCTAGACCTAGTTGCCAAGGCTGGTGGGAAAACTTTCAATGTAATGGACCGGGACCTACTGGCTCTAACAATTATCAACTATGTAAAGGGACTCGATCTGTCGTCCCGCCCGACTCCGCGTACATGGCAGGCAGCTCGTCCCCACTTCTGCGCCAGCCTGACTGAAATTCTCAGGGAACACATTCTTTCGCAGCTGCAAATGATTGATGGCGAGCAATCCGCTGATGCCCATCCTCTAGAGGCATCTGCCCGCGCTCAGATGGAAAAAGAAGGTTGGGAAATTCTTAGTGCAGGATCGCAGGGAACTTACGTTTTATTGCAGATTCCCTACTTTTCCCGCAAAGGTGCCCCTGCTGCTGACGTGGTGGCACAGAAAAACGGCACCTTCCTCATTGCAGAAATTCGCTCACGATTATTGCGCACCTACCGCGAAGGAGTTCTCGCGCACGCACTTGAGCAGATAGCGCACACCCTTGAGTATCTTACGTTACGTTTGGGGGAAACGCCGCAGGTGCGTTTGGAGCTTTGGACACAAGCTCCTGAACCTGGACGAGAAGCTGAGTTCAGAGATTTCGACTACCGCGTTTCGCCCATCGGAAAGATTGAGAACAGAGACGGTTCCCCGATTCTCATTCGCAATCAGCCGGTATTTCTCCGTCACGTCACTACTGAAGACAACTAACTACGGGCAGGTGTAGGTCAGCGAACAGCGACGGATGTTGGTCAAGCTCGCATTGCTTTGAATTTCTTCCAGCACATAGAGCGCATCGACTTTCGCATAGTACAAGGCCTTCATCCATTCACACGCCCCGGTGCTCTTTACGCGACAAATGAGATCCGCTGCAGAGTAGGCGAGACTTCCCATCTCCAAACTCATCGAGGTGCCGAAGCCAACATTGTTTTCGTAGTTGTGAGTAAACTGGCGCATCATATCCAGCTGACGCTGCCAAAGAGCGTAGCAAGAATCACCAGTGCAGTAGCTTTGCATGCTGTGCGTGATTTTATCCATCGATCGGCAAATCGAGCTGCCAACGACATCTTGGCAACTCATTTCGGCCTTCGCGGCAGAAGCAGAAAAAAGAACAAACACCGTTAAAAGTAGAGAAACTTTGCGCATACGAACCCCCATGTGATGCCAAAGATAACATTTGGGAGGGCGGCGTCACTACACTTCGCGTCGGTCAAGGTGATAATTATTCTCTACGGAAAAATTAGCTTAGTTTCTGGGCAAGAATCGCGAGAAACAGAGGAAACTCCTTCCGGGCTCGGTTCTCCATTTTCGCAGCGCTTCCTACGCTACTCTTATCCGAAATCCATTCCTCGACTTTCAGAGTCGCAAAACCACACGCCGATAAACAACGAAAGTATTCTGAAAGCGGTTGGTGGAAAGACCACATCTGTTCCGATGACTCACCCTGGCTGGGATTAACTTGCAAAGGCACTTCCAAAGGTTCCATGTAACGGTTGATCCGCCGGTACTGCATTTTATTGGTCTCGTCGATGCCCCAGGAAGACTGGCGCGGAATGCGGAAGCAAGGATGATTGAGGACTAACAAAACCTGTCCGTTTTTCTTTAAATGATCCGCGGCATTCTTGATGACACCCATCGTATTTTGAATGTTTTGAAGTGCGAGAATGACAGTGCAATAGGCAAAATCTTTTTTGGCAATTTGCAGCGGTTGCGAAACATCAAATTTTAGAAAACGAAACTCACGATTCTTGTTTTGACTCTTTGCCTGATCAATTAAAGACCCCGCGGCGTCAACACCCCAGTACTCCACGCCGTCGGCAACTTCGCGCGCCAGAACTCCTTGTCCGCAGGCCAGATCAAGAAGTGAGTCACCCTTCTTGAGTGGTAGTAAACGCCTCACGCCTGGCAAAACAACGTGCTGATGATAGTAGTGGCCATGTTTCCCGACGATTGAGTTGTACCAATCGCCAATCGCATGCCAGGCCGTATCCTTTTGAGGGGGACGACGTTTGAGCGGCGGCCTAGGCCTTCGCGGTGGAGGTTTTCGGTTCATTAACTACTCTTTCCCAAACAACTAAACGACGACGAAAAGGGGTGTGCGGCAACTGGTAAGCCTTATCCTGCACCAACTTGTACTTCGGAAAAAAACGCTTCTTTACATCCTTTATCTCCGCATCAGCATTGGGCCCCTTCATGAAATAAATCCGTCCCCCGGGAACCAGGCACGCTGACGTTCGCAAAATGGTTTTGTCCATTGTTTCAAGCGCCCTAGTAATAACTGCTTGAACGGGCCTTTTAAAACTGGCGCTCACCACTTTATGATCAAAAACTTCGACTCCCTTGAGTCCCAGCTCTTTTACCGCATCTCTGAGAAACTGGGCCCTACGGGGACGAGGTTCGGCCAGGGTGATTTCGAGGCTAGGAAGCAGTATTTTAAGGGGAATTCCGGGAAATCCCGCTCCGGTTCCCACATCAATGATGGGGGAAGGCAGCGAGGCAAGTTTAGCGACGTAGAGGCAATCAACGTAGTGTTTTACCGCCATGCTCTCAAACCCGACCAAACGAGTAAGGTCTCTATCTTGATTTCGTTTCCTCAGTAAATTATGGTACCGCCACAGTTGATCCAGCTGGTGGCGGCTAAGCGAAATTGAACTTTTTGAAAGGATCTCGGCGAGATCCTGAGCCGTCGGCACCCTTGATTTTCGTCTTAGTGGCCTCATCGATAAACCGTTCGGAGTTGATTGCATTAAAAAAATGAGCCCTTCTTCTACTCATTCGACGAGTCTATCGTCAAGTAAGGTCCTTTATGAGGACAACCACCTCATCGCCGTCTGGAAGACCCCAGGCTTGCTCACGCAACCCGATGAGACCGGCAGACCCAACTTGATGGACGCCGTGCAGTCCTGGCTCAAACAGGCGTACAACAAGCCCGGTAAGGTATTCATTGGATGCTTACACCGGTTAGACCGCGAAGTGGGAGGAATCGTCCTTTTTGCCAAAACCTCCAAGGGGGCAAGCCGTCTGTCCGCGCAGTTTCGAGACCGAACGATCGGCAAACGCTACCTCGCGGTGGTGGCGGGCAAACCTGATAAAGCTGAGGGGCAACTGACTCACTACTGGGAGGGCAACGATCGCCCCCGCCAAATTTTTGAAAAGGCCCGCCCGGGCCTCAAGGAAGCGCGTCTGGAATACAAAGTTCTCGCTCACGAGAACGAGTGCAGCCTTTTAGAAATTAAACTGCATACGGGACGCAAACACCAGATTCGCGCCCAGCTCGCCAAAATTGGCAACCCCATCCTGGGTGACACCCGCTACGGTGGTCCCCCTCTTAAAGGCCGTTCCGATGAAATTGCGCTCATGGCGTATGAACTTTCGTTCACCAAAGCGACAGGTGAGCAGCAAGTCCATTTGAAAGCCGCCAGCGCTGAAAAATGGAAAAAGGAATTTTTGAAATGTCCGATTCACTAACGGACATTTTGAAAAGTGCGTGGGAAAAACGCGCCGCGCTCGTGAAAGAAAATCCAAAGGGAGCGTTCCGTCTTTTCTGCGGCGAGCGGGAGGGCATCGACGGGTTAGTTGTCGATCGTTACGACTCTGTGCTGGTATTTCAACTCTTTGAAAAAAAGGCGTTCTTGGATAAGGAGGAACTGGCATCGTTCGCTGATTGGTATCTCAGGCACACCGACGCTAAGAGCGTTTACCTGAAGACTTTTGTTGCCGATCGTTCGCACCAATCTCAAGATCCTTCTCTTTTTTCGCCCACTCCTTTTCGTGGCGAAACAGCGCCCGAAAAAATTGTCGTACAAGAGGGGCCCAACCAGTTTCTTATTCGACCTTATTTGGGCTATTCGACTGGCCTGTTTATGGATCAGCGGGAGAATCGCCGCTTTCTTGCGGGGCTTTCGCGTGGAAAAACGGTTCTCAATACGTTTGCCTACACGTGCAGCTTCTCAGTGGCCTGCGCAAGAGAGGAGGCAAGAGTCACGAGTGTGGATCTTTCCTCTAAGTTTCTCAATTGGGGACGAGAAAATTTTGAATTAAACAGCATCGACGATAAATCGCATGAGTTCTTTGCATGCGATATTTTTCGGTATTTCGATGGTGCGCGGAAACGCGAACGGACTTTTGACTTGATTATTCTTGATCCGCCCAGTTTCTCACGTGGACCGAACGGGCCTTTTAGCATTCGAAAAGACGTGAACAAACTACTCGATGCCACCCTGCCCGTTCTGGCGCGTGGCGGCCTCCTCTTCTTTTCCAGCAACCTCGATGATTGGTCGAGTGAAGATGTGTCAGAAATTGTTTCGAAACATTTTCACGGCCAGTGCGAGTTTCTGGATTTGCCTGACTTTCCCGCGGACTTTGCGGAACAAACTTCTCCTCTGAGCCAAATCCTTGTGAGAGTCGATTAAGAACTACTCGGCTAATTTCGGTTCAAAGTTTTCAATTCGCCAGGTCACGTAACCTGACTTAAACGGTGCGGATGCACGACGAAGGTAGAGCTCCGGGTAGCCCCAACGATTGCTAAAGGCCACGGAAAGCTTGGCCATGCGATTTTTCGAGCGGCCTTTTGCCTTGCTCGTTTTTACATCATATTCAATAGACGCAAAAAGGCCCGGGATCGAAACATCATGTCTTACATCTACCGCCTGGCCTTGCTCGGTAACAGCCACTACTTCCCGATTCTCAACAACAACGTGGTAGTCCTTCCTCAGCTTACCGCGAATCTGAAGGTCGTATTCGTAGCCGTCGAGGTTTTGCCCATCCCACTTGTTCTTATTCTCAGTAAGAAGCTTTGGCGTAACAGGAAATAAAGAAGTCTTGATGCGCTCGCGATAAACAAAAAAGCCACTACACACCAGCAGAAGCGCAGTAATTCCTAAAATTTGCGTTTTGTTCTTCATTTTTTTGCTCCCCCAAACCCCAAATCCGACAGTTCGTTCGACTGCTCTACCCAAAAGAAGAAATAGAAAGGATCTGCAGCAAGACTACCCATGGAATGAGGTGACTTTCAAGGAAAGTTTAAGGGCCCACCCAGCCGGGAATCATAATAAAATCAGAGGTTTAGCTAGGAGGGAGATTAGCGCAGGGGCACTTCCATCAGGAGTAAGTGGGAATCGCGTTGAATCCGCAGAGGCAATGTTTCTACTTCCGTCAGACCCAATCCATCTCTGTTTTGAAGGGTTTCGCCATCGCAAGAAACTGTCCCGCTCATCACAAAAAGATAGATGCCATTATCTTTGGATCGCAACGGATACTGCACTTCCTGACCTTCGCTGAACTTGCCCAGAGAAAAATAGGCATTCTGATGAATCCAAAGGCCATCCGTTCCTTGAGGCCCCACCACGGTTGCGAGCTTGTTATCGAACTTCTGGGCCTCGAAAGCCTTCTGATCGTAGCGAGGCTCGACTTCTTTTTTTCCAGGAAGGATCCAGATCTGAAGAAGGTTCGCGACCTCTGAGGAAGAAGGGTTCACTTCTGAATGAGAAATTCCTGTTCCCGCGGACATGACTTGTACTTCTCCAGGCGTGACGACGTGCTCGTTACCTTTACTATCTTTGTGAGCCAGCGAACCGCTGATCGGAACCGTCACGATTTCCATGTTGGAATGGCTGTGAGTTCCAAAACCTTTGGCGGGTTGAATATAATCGTCATTAAGAACACGCAGGCAGCCAAAATGCATCCGCTTAGGATCGTAGTAGCTACCGAAACTAAAAGTGTGGTGGCTTAGCAACCAATCCTGCTCCACACGCCCCCGAGTCTCCGCGCGATGAAGTATTTTTCGCATTTAACTATATGGTACCAAACACGATCGGCATTTAGTTAGTCCAAAAGTTACCCTATGTTTATTCGCCCTTTGCCCAGTTCCAAAACCCGCTGGGCCTCTCTGCCCAACTCAGCGGAAAAAATGCCCTCAATTTCCTTATTGCAGAGGATTGATTCGACGAAGTGTTTGGGACCGTTGTTGTGGTGAGGGGGGAATTCGCGCTGGGTTCGCACACCCTCGGCGCCCGTAACCCAAAGATGTTCCTTATCTAATTCCATTACCCCTGATGTTCCGTAGAAACTCGCCCCTTGGTGAGAAGGGCCTTGAGTCCATGAGCCTTCGGCCACGCAAACTTTGTCTTTGTAATAGAGAGTCAAAAGGCCATTGTCGTCGACTGGGAGGTTTTTCTTAAGCAATCGGCCTCGCCAACCTTCCACCCTTTCCGGCTTGCCAAAGAGATAGCAAAAACTCGCTGCACCGTAGCAGCAGTAGTCCATGTATGCCCCGCCACCATTTTCCGTCTCGCTATACAACCACTCACAAAACTCGGGACTGCAACCCAGCTCTTGGGGGCCGCGATGGGCCATCCGCATACGCGCGTAAAAAATATCACCCAGCTCACCGGACTTGAGAATCTCTTCAGCCGCTTTCATGTTCGGACGCCACCAACTCGGCCAATTGATCATAAGCTTTGCTCGCGAGCCCGATTTCGCCCGAAGTAATTTATCGGCTCCCTCCAGGTTCGACGCCATGGGCTTTTCCAAAAGAACATGAATCCCCCGTTCCAGAGCGTCGGCCCCTATCTCAACCGATCGCAAGTTGGAACTCATGACCTGAATGGCGTCGATTGTTGCGCTATTAAAAAGACTAATCGGATCTTTGAATACGGGAACACCGGGGAAAAAAGTATGAAATCGGTCAACAAGCGATGAATTGTTTTCCGTAACGCCCGCTACGCTGATATTTGGAAGGGCTTTCCAGTGAGGTAGCTCGCTCCAGACATGATCGTGGGTGAGGCCCACAAACCCAACTCTTAGAATTTTATCCATACCACTTGGTAGGGAGACAGCGATACGCTCTCCTCTAAGATCGCGCCAGAAACAAGATCTTTCCCTCCCCAGGGTGCGTTCCATTTCTGCGGAGTATCGGTAAAGTTGACGGCCACCGAGATCTTTTCACCCGAGGTCGTATCGAGACGCTCAAAGGCCACCACTCCCTCAGGAGCGTCCAACAAGCGTTGAGTCGCATCAGGATGAAAAGCCTTCTGAGAACGGCGCACGCGCATTAGGGATCGCAGCTGGTTGAAAGATGTTTTCGCGGTAAGTTTTTCTGAAAGCAACTCCCCGATTTCCGTGGGAGAGTATCGACGCCTGTTGATCGAGCGGTTCTGGCCGGTGAGTTTAGCACCTTGCTCATCATTCTCCCCCGCAAACAGCGCAGGGAAGTAAATTGCCGGAACCCCCTTTAGAGCAAGTGCCATCGCTTGAGAGGCCACGAAACGCGCTACATGCAGCTTCTCGTCATTGTGCTTAAGCGCGCTGAAATAGGTGATATTGAGCTCATAAGGAGACTCCGAACCGTCGGTATTACGTTTATAGCTCACTCTCCCGCCACGTTCGCGAACAGCTTCCAGCAAATGTCCAAAACGGTCGTGAGAAATCAGGCCCTGAAGAGGGCGTACCCCAATTCCATCGTGCGAGGCGGTGAAATTAAAAAAGGTTGTGTTGGGCGCGGTTTCACAGACGCTCGCCAACCATTTCTTAAAGTCACCCGTGGTTCCAGTGAGTAAACCCTCTAGCAGAAGAGGCGGAAGGCTGAACTGATAAACCATGTGCGCTTCATCGCCTGCTCCAAAGTAGCTTACGTTCTCTTCGTGAGGAACGTTGGTTTCGGTGAGCAAAATGGCGTGTGGAGACACTTCATTAGTAATCTCTCGCATCAGCTTCACGACCTGGTGTGTTTCGGGCAGATGCAAACAGTTTGTTCCTGGAATCTTCCATAGAAAGGCTATCGCATCCAAACGGATGATACGTGCCCCTTTCGCAAGGTAGAACAAAAGGATGTCTACCATCTCAACCAAAACGCGCGGATTCTGAAAATTCAAATCGATCTGGTCCGCGCTGAAAGTCGTCCAAAGATGTTTCGGACCCTCCGATGTTTCAAAGCGGGTTAGCAACGGCAGGCTGCGCGGGCGCGTTACCAAGGAGAGATCCAGATTAGGATCAGTCTCGACAAAGAAATTCTGGTACTGCGCTACACCATTCAAGTAACTTCGAAACCACTCGCTGTGACTTGAAATATGATTGAGAGGAAAATCAAACATCAAATCAAAGTGAGTTCCAACAGCTTGAACATCTGTCCAGTTACCCAGCAGAGGATCAATCTGTTTGTAGTCGATTACTGAAAAACCTTCGTCGGAGGAATAGGGGAAAAAGGGCAAGAGATGAACCGTACTCAGGCAATCCTTAAGCTCGAGTTCATCCAAGCATGCTTTGAAAGACTGAAGTGGCTTTTTGTTGGCCTCTTTAACATGATCGCCATAAGCGATCATCACAATGTCTTTTTCGTCCCACAATTTGTCAGACTGAGATTCGATCAAGTTGTAACGATCAATGCGTTGCAGAAGCTGCTCACCGCACTCCCGCGCCACATCGTGTGGATAGAGGATATTAAGATGCTCTAGAAGCTTATCTTTAAGCTCATTTATTTTTCTTGATTCGTTCAATGGAACCCTCAAGCAAATTCGCGAGAGCGGAGAAACCATAGTTTCTCTGGGCTACCGCGTAGTTATGTTCCGTCATCAGCCTGATCTTATCGGGCTGAGAAAGTACAAGTCGCACTTTGGCGACGACGTTTTCGTCAATCTCCCCATCCATCGTGACCAGGTCGAAATCTTTAGGCTCAATGTCTTGTACGAAAACCGAGTAGCGGTTCACAAGAACAGGCTTCTTGAAATAAAACGTCTCAATGAGCGCGTTTCCAAAACCCTCATACAAACTCGGATAGGTGATAAAATCCGCGTTTTGGTAGGCATCTTGTAATGTGTAGAGCTCCTGCCCCTG
Source organism: Bdellovibrionota bacterium (assembly GCA_041751875.1). GTDB lineage: Bacteria > Bdellovibrionota > FAC87 > UBA2466 > JACKAF01 > JBGSIC01. Next base: position 101,838 of record JBGSIC010000029.1, on the reverse strand, counting down.
AGCATTGACTCCTCGCTCGTCGGCAATTCGGTCATCTACAAAGCTCATCTTCACGCGCAGCTCAGTCGCAAGACGGAGTAAATCGCGCTTATACTCCATTCCTTCATCACCCGCGGCATGACTAATTACCAAATGCGGCTTGAGGTCCGAAAGACGCGAAAGCAGGACAATGGCGTGTTCAATTCCTTTGCGACGAATAACCCGAGTGGGTTGAAGCACCAAAAGTTCTTCCGGAGAAACACCTATAGCAATACGAAAGCGCGCGCCGTATTCGTCAAGGGGAGCCGGTGGTTCCTCAAAGTTAAATACGTTGGGAACCACAACTGAGGAAAGTCCTTTGCGGCGCAAAAGATCCTGTCCTGCAGCGCTATTAATCACAACGTGTTCCACACTCTGGGTTGATGGAGGGAAATTATCCGCCAGACCACTCCCCAAAGGATGCGTGTTATAGCGCTCGCGTTCCCAAAAAAAATCGTGGTGGTGGGCGATCGTTGGGAAGTTATTCTTAGAAATAAAACGGCTCAAGCTGTAGCCTAGAGTCACTGGCATCGGCAGACAAAGCGCGTTCTGCGGGATAAGCACGTCAATTTTGTACTTGTCACAGAAAACCGAAAGCTCTGATTCTACTGTCCTCACCATACGCTCAAAAAGCTCTTCGACCGCACCAAGGTTGGGATCTTCGCAAAAAAGAGCGGCATGAATGCGCTGGTTCGACACGTGCTGGAAAAAAGCCTCCGGAACTAAATGCGAATTGGGTCTTTCATCCAGCTGCCCGGCCATCCAGTAAGTTTCGTGCCCCTTTTTCTCCAGAACACTAGCCCACTTCCCCGCTTCCAGAGTCACTCCGTCTGTACCGCTAAACCTTGTCGAAACAAATCCAAACTTCATGGGCCCTCCGCGCCGGCTATCAAAGTAAGAGCGATGGTCACCGACAAGATGAAAACAAAATAGGAGAACAGGCCCATATAGGCCCCTATCCAACCTTTTTGCTGCGAAAGGATACCCGAACCCCTCAAAGTATACTTTTGCACAACTTCCAGGCTCGGACGCTCGGAGAAGAAACTAATCGGATACGCCACCAAAACGGTCACGAAAAAGCCAATCAGGTTCCACCACATCCAGTGCAAGGGAGCGTTACTCAACCAGAAGAAAATGTTCAAACCCACACCAGCTAGCACACCCGTAACAATTCCTCTGCCGTTTACTCTTTTCGACAGCACACCCATTACGAAGGTAGCAAGAATAGGACCGTAAAAAGCCGACCCGATTCGGTTAATGGTCACGACCACCGGAGTATCTTTTGTGATAAACAGCGCAAAGATGGAAATGATCACTCCCCACATCGCTGTGGTGATTTTGCCCACGCGGAGTAGCTGACGATCATTCAGGTTCACCTTTCGCTTGATAAAATCTTCTACCGTCACGGCCGACAAAGAGTTGAGCGCAGAATCCAGTCCCGACATGGAGGCTGCCAGAAGTGAAGCGAGTAACAGCGCTCGCAAACCACTAGGAAGCAGTTGCATGATAATCTCCGGAACCAAGTAATCGGGACGGTCGAGTGGAACCGCCGAGCGAATAGACGGAATATGCGCGTAAGCCGCTGCGCCGGCGATACCCAACATCAAATAGAGGACCGTTAAGGGAAACCGGGCCAAACCGTTAAAGATCATCGCACGCTTGGTATCTTCAATCGACGGAGAGGAAAGAGCACGTTGCGCTTGAGTTTGGTCTACGCCGTAGTAACTGCAGTAAAGGAAAAAACCCCCGAGTAAGAAGGCCCAGAAAGGGGTGCCATTAGAACTTTCCCCAATCCCTGACGTAAACTGGAGTGCGCGCCAACGCTCCGCCGATAGCGAGGTCAACATGGGTTCCCATCCCCCAACGGCGATGGCAACACACCAAATACAAGAAATAAGACCCGCAAAAAGCAAAACCATCTGGATGACATCCGAACAGATCACCATTTTGATCCCGCCGATGGTGTCATAAATAATGCCAAAGGTTCCCATCAGAAGAATCGCCATGTGGCCGGAGATTCCTAAGCAAACTGAAATCACAATGGAACCCGCGTATACGCCTGCAGCGGTTCCCACACCGCGTGCGATTAGGAAAACGGCGCTCAAAAAATAGCGTGTGCCTGATCCAAAACGGTATTGCAGGTATTCGTAAACCGTAACCAGACGCAGCTTGCGGAAGAAAGGAAGCAGGAAAACGAGAATAAAGATCATGGCTAGCGGCACGGCGAGCTCGTACTGCAGCCAAGCCAACCCACCGCCGACCGCTAGAGCGACGTAAGCAGGAATACCGATAAAGCTATTGGCGGAAGTTTGGGTGGCCATGGTGGAGATGCCCAAAGCCCACCACGGAACGTTACGGCCTCCGACGTAATAGTCAGCCGCATCCTTTTGATCCCTACCTATGTAGATGCTGAGAGCTATCATCCCCACGAGATAGAAGGCGATGATGATCCAATCGAGTGAAGTCATAGGTCCCCGTTGCTGCGTAAAGTCAGTGAAGTAGCACCTGCCTTCTGGCCGGGCAAGTCTTAAACCCCGTGTCATACGAGGAGAAAAAGGTATTATGTTTCCCAATCTGTAAGAATCGAGTAGCCCGTAGGATATGGACAATATTACGCATTCGTTAGTCGGTCTGGCCGTCGGAGAAGCCGCTTATCGCCTGTGCCGGCGCAAGCAGCCCGCCTCCGCCTCACTTCCCCGCGCGCCCTTTTGGTGGGTTTCTGCCATTGCCAACAATCTTCCTGATCTCGACTCGCTGTACGCCCCGATCACGCCGGGAAAAATTGGCTACCTTCTTCATCACCGGGGGCATACCCACACTCTGGGCATGGTCCTGCCGCAGTTTCTCCTGGTACTGGCTTTTGCGTATCTCGTCTTTCGCTTCACAAAACAGCGGCCCACTAGACGCGAGTGGAAGACGTTGGGGATTTTGTGTCTTTTAGGCCCCCTCATTCATATCTCCCTAGACGCGCTCAACTCCTATGGGGTTCACCCTGGCTGGCCATTTAGTAGCAAGTGGCTTTACGGAGACACTCTTTTCATCATCGAACCCCTTCTGTGGTTTATGTTCATTCCTCTTTTGGTGAGCCAGCCCATTTCAAAAGCCTGGAGAGGAGTCCTTTCTCTCTTTATTCCCTTTGCCTTCGTACTAGCGTTTAGTTCGGGCCTCGTCTCGATGGTGACATTTGCATTTTTGATGCTTTGGTTGATTCTTTTTTTCATCCTGTCGCTCAAGCTATCCGCTAGAGCAATGTTATCGACGACAGGTGTAGCATTTGTTTTGGTGTTGCTGGCCTTTAACATTACTTCGGGTATCGCTCGCCAACAGATCACTGATGCGGAGAACGGGGGCGAGTATAGCATCGTCGATATCGCGCTAAGTCCGTTACCAGCCAATCCCTTTTGTTGGACAGCTGTGCTTATTCAAAAAAATTCCTCCCAACACCGTTTCAAAATGAGAAATGGAATCCACACGATATCTCCTGCCATCTTTCCTCTTGGCCAATGCACAGAACTCTTGCCCGCTACCCTCGCGCACGAAAAAAATCAGACCAGCTCGACAGTCTGGTGGGCCGATTTTGAGGGGACCACCGACGAGTTCACACGTCTCAACACGGAAAATTGTATGGCCAACGCTTTCTTTCGCTTTGCCCGCGCACCCTACTACGAGCCACTTATCTCAACGCTCCTTCTGAAAGACATGCGCTTCCAATCCCGCGGTCCAAGCTTCGCGCAGATCGAAGCGCAACTCGAGTATCCAGAAGGATCCTGCCCGAGATTCCTTCCCAGCTGGGATCCACCGCGATCGGATCTTTTGGAAATTTCCAACTAATAAATTAGTTGATACCTACTAAGATCTTAGTTATAAATAGTTATGGCGGAAAGAAAACTACTGACTCCGACCGAGTTGCTCATGATGCGAGTCCTTTGGAAGCGTGGCGCTTCAACCGTCCACGGCGTCATGGAAGATTTACCTCGCGATAGACCGCTGGCTTACACGTCGGTCTCCACCATTTTGCGCATACTCGAGAAAAAAGATTTTCTGCGTTCAGAAAAAGTGGGCAAGACGCACATTTATTCAACGACTCTCACACAAGCGCAATATCAAAGTCTGACATTGGAAGATGTCGTGGAAAATGTTTTTGAAAGCGCTCCGCTTGCGTTGGTGCGCCGCTTAGTTGATGACAAAAAACTCTCTCAAACAGAAATAGAAGAAATTCAGAAGTTACTGCACCAAGGAGTCTAAGGATGATCGCGCGCTTATTAGCAAGCGGGTATCTATTCTGCAGCATCAGTCTGTCTGCTGCTTTTTTGATGAGCCTGGGGATGCGTTTTTTTTCGACGAGCGTTCGCTCTCGACTTCACTTCGAACATGCGCTCATTGTCTTTGCGCTCATTGCGCCGCTTGCCGGCTATCTCATTCCCTCGGCACCACTCACCGAGCTGCCTCTTTCGCTTGGCGCACGCGTACAAAAAGTACAGGTGGCCCGAAGTGCCCCCCTTAAGGCCTCCCGCCCCGCACCAAAAACAATCCGCCAAGATTTTTTCACTCCTATTCAAGTAACATTGGGGGTTTTCTTACTTGGATTTTTGCTCACCTTAGGACGACTCGTAAAAGGACAGTGGCAACTTTGGCTCGTGATCGCACGCGCGCATTCTTTTAAAAAAGCGGGTCGAACTCGCGTTTGGATCTCAGACCAAATTCAGATCCCCTGCTCTTTCTTGCTGTGGGGTAAGGCACATATTGTCCTGCCCGAGTATCTGCTTTCTCATTCCGCAGATCTTAGACTGTCTCTAAGGCATGAAATCCAGCATCACCGCCAACGCGATACTGCGTGGTTGTATTTGTTTGAAAGCTTGAAATCACTCTTCTTCTGGAACCCGCTACTTTTCTATTGGTTTAAACATATTTCGTTTCTTCAAGAGCTTGTTTGCGATGAGGCAGTCATTGGCCGGGCTGCCGTATCACCGCAAGCATATGGGTGCTGTTTACTTCGTGTGGCCCGCACACAACCTCACTCAAGTCGCCTACTCACCGGTACCGTGGGTCTGGCGATGAGAGCTTCCGATCTCAAAAGGAGAATCTCCATGGTGTTAAATAACAAACTTCCCTCTCAGCGGCCCTGGCCGTTCTGGGTGGCTGGTACCGTAAGCCTGCTGGTGGTAACGCTGACAGGAATAAGCCTGGGAATGAACGCTCAAACGCAGACGATGGACATCGAGTACGCTTCGCGACTTGCTCGCGCGGCCGAAAAAGATTCCCCGATCGCGTTACCCATCAATCCGTCTGTGCTTGAACAACTCAACTACTACGCCGGTACGGAAGAGGGACGAGCGTACATGAAACGTTCCATCGAGCAGATGAAACCTTATCGCGCGATGGTAGAGGGAAAGATCCGCGCATACGGCCTTCCCCTTCAACTGCAGGCGATCCCGATTACCGAATCGGGGTACCAAAACCTCACGCCAGAGAAAAACCCGGTGGGTGCGGCAGGTCTATGGCAGTTCATGGCCGCCACAGCACGAAACTACAACCTGACGGTAAAAGCGGGGATCGATGAGCGGCTTGATGTCGAAAAGGAAACGGACGCGGCGATGCGATACTTGCAAGCGCTCTACCTGCGTTTTCAAGACTGGCATCTCGCGATTCTGGCGTACAACATCGGCGAACACCGCACGCAGGAAGCGATCAACAAAATCGGCTCGCGTGATGCTTGGGCGATCGTTGAGGCAGGTTACAGTAATGACACGGATTACTTGAGTAAGGCAATCGCTCAGATGATCTTGCTGAGACAGCCTCACATACTAAACTAATCAATAGAGGCTGAGCCTTTGGGTGTTCACCCAGGTGCTCAGTCTCTTTTTTTAAGCCTGCAGTGTGGGCGACGGAGAGTTGGTATTGGGGGAGTTCGCAAGTGAACGCGTCGACTTTTGAACAATTCGAATTGGAACAAACCCCGCCAACCCTTTGGGTAAAATAGGGACTTTCAACCGGCGGCACGCACTTCGAATACCGATTTCTTCCGAACGACTTGTCACCAGCACTGACTGGGCGCCAATAGCAAGCTGCGCGATGAGATCAAGCCCAGTCCGATCTTCTCCCACGAGTTCATAGTCGATAAGGTAGTGAACCGAAGAATACTGACTCGAGCGACCCGCGTGCCATTCGAGTAAACTTTGCGCACTCGAAAGATGAACAAGCTCAATCCCTAGCTCTTTGGTTTTAAGAGAGCGAAAACGCCCTTCCCAAATCTGATGGATGGAAGTGTCGTCATCGAGCACAACAATGGCACCATCGTTATCAAACCGTAGCTCAGAGGCAAACCACTCCGGTACCGGCGTGCGAGGCAACTGAATTTCGATAGTCGTCCCTTTACCTTCTTTGGAATCGAGCACAATGCGACCGCCCCAACCTTCCACCACTGAACGCGCGTGGAAAAGCCCCAAACCAACACCCTTCTTTTTGCCAAAACTTTGACCTTTATTCATAAGCTTAGGGAGAACATCAGCAGGAATGCCTTTTCCGTTGTCCCGGACCAACACGAAAACTGACGTACTATCCGCGTACATTTCCACTACGATACGGCCAAAGTCTTCGAGAGAGTCGGCGGCGTTATCAATGAGGTTGGAGAGAACTCGCTTGAACTCCGTTCCCTGAAGAGAAGCAAATAAACCGTAGGCTCGGGGAGACAACACCACTTCAATTTCTAGACCCAGACGGCCGCGATACTGCATACGTTTTTCGGAAATAAGCGTATCGACCAACCCCGAAAGGAGTTCCGTTTTGGCCGCTTTCACCACTTCAACCGGTCCCGTTTTTTTGAGTGCGGCTCTTTGACGATTCATAAGCCAGTTTGCGATATCCTTAATACGACTGATCGCACTGCGCATCAGCACTCGCTTCTCTTCGGGAATTTCTCCTAGACTGCTTGCCAACATTTCAAGCGCCGCTAGCGGGGAACGGATATCGTGCGCAACCTGGGAGGCCATCTCTCCGATGGAGGCCTGAACAAACAAAGCCTGCGCTTTATCCCGCTCGCTATCACGCTCCATCATGTAGGTACGCAATTTGTCGTGCAAAACATGAATTTCTTGAGCCACATTTGGATCGTCCGTCTGCCACCCTTCAAGGTTGCCAGCGAGTTTCTTAATGGGATCCGCAATAGACTGTCTTAGTGCGCGGCGAATACGATAGGTAACAAAGGCTCCGAACAAACAAATCGGAATGCAAAACCAAAAAATACCCAACATCCATTTCGCGGAAACAAGCTTTCGATCTCGGCTTTTGACCACTAAGTAGCGTGACTCCCCGATTTCACGCATCGGTACGCTCATACAACTTTCAAAAATATTCCTGCCAAAAACAGACCACCAGGCGCCCTCGCTTCGACAAATGAAAGGATCCGAGCCAATGGCCAGGTCAGAGAGATTAAAGCGCCGCAGAAGTTCCTCGTTCAACATTTCATACGACTTTTCATCGCCTACCAGTAGTTCACTCGCCACCGAGCGCGCGATCACCGGCGCGATCGAACTTAATCGGGCATCTTCCTTTTCCACTCCCCGTTTAAATCCATAAACTAATGCGACCAAAACTGAGACCACGACAAACACAGCGGTCGCGGCAAACGCCCAGATCGAAGCGCTTTGGGCGATCTGATCAACCGATATTTGTCGTTTCTCTCTCACTATTCAGCCACCGCGTACAAAAAGTCGGCCTTTCCCCCTTCGAGGGAAAATACTCCGACACCTATTTTCGATTTAAAATGATCCGAAGAAAGTTTTTTGAGACTTTCTAGGAAATCAGCCTTGGCCTTAGGCCTTGTTTTACAAAGGTGATTCACCAACGTACGAACTAAATCCACCATCATGTAGGCAGAGTAGTGAGGCAACACAGCTTTTCCTTCATGACTTCGGTGCAGAGAATAGAGCCCGTAGTGATTACGCATCTCTTCCGCCGAGCGCCCGCCGCGCACATGCACGCCTCGAACCGTGGACGAAAGATTATATTTTTTCATGTTCGAAACCTGATCATCGCCCCAGCTATCGGCTCCCACGAACTTCACGTTGGGAAATTTTTCGTGCACTTTTTGAATTACATAAGCAGACAGGACTTCGTAGTTCGGTGCCAACAGGAAATCGATCTTATTTGCGGTGAGCGCAGCCATAAGCCTCGAAAGATCGGGAGCGTCTCCCACGACATCTACCCAGAATTCCTGCCGGTAATTATCTTTTGAAAGCGTGGTAAAGGAATCTGCAAAATCTTTGCAGGAAGGACAACTCGCATCTACCAAGACACCGTAACGTTTTCCGTACTTCAATCCGGTAGCGCCTCGCACGGCGGCTCCGGCAAGTTTATCAATGGTAGGGTACATCGTAAAAAACGGGGCTTTTAAATCCGTTACCGCCCGCGCCCCTGCCATCGGAGACACCATCGCTGTACTTTTCAAACCTTTGCGAGCCACCAGGTAGCTGTAGCTTGGTTCTGGACCAAAGATGATCCAAGCACCCGCACGTTCGAGTTCCTGTGCGCGCTCTTTGGGACTAAGTTTGTCTTCCCAATCAAAATAGGAAGGTAGCACTTCCACACGGTAGCCACAGCCCGCAAGCCTCTCAGCCGACTCCCCCACTGCGTAGTAAAGCGCCGCATCCAACACCCTATTGTAACTCGCGTTAGGATCGGGGTTCACTTTGTCGGACTGCTCTTCCATCACTCCGAACTTGATGAGCGTCGGGGGAATAGCGGTTGCCGCGTATGACGGAGGGCACACCAATAGGAGCAGCAACACGTAGGGTGTCAGACGTCCTTTATATATAGAGGGAGAGAGCTTCACAAATGGTCCTCTTGGCACAGGGCGTAATACCAAAATTCTAGGAGAATGAATAGGGTAGTCTAAAGACGCGCTAACTATTTGTATTTAAAGATACTTTAGCTTTAACGAAAAACTACGGTAGGTCTGCACGAGTCACGTAAGTATCTAGTATCTAATCATTTTCATTGTTCCGCCCTGTGGCGAAATCGGCGCATTCCCTTCATCGTTTTTGGTCTTTTTGCCGAAATACTAAAGGAGATGCGTAACACTTTCGCGCCTGGCAACAGGCCAAAGGGGAGAACCATGAAAAAAACTAACCTGTTTCGAATATCAGTGGGAACGCTCGCTTCGCTGGTGGTTCTCTATCTCTCCGCATGCGCCCATAGAGATGATTCCGACGCGCTTCTGGCTATGGATGAAGCCGAAACAGCGAGCGAAAGCGATATGGTTGGCCAAATCAACATCGATGACATCGTGGGCGTAGATGAAACCTACGGCGAAAGCAGCGAAGTCTCTGACCTACTTGCTGAGTATGAAGAGCCAGAAAACATGAAAGAAAAAACGCAGGAACTTGCAGCGGTCTCGCTTCCCGCTCCTGAAGGCCTGGTGGCAGAAACGAAAGCCCCCCGCAAAAAAATTGCGGTTGTTTACTCGCCCAAAATTCCTGTCGAGGCGGTTAAATCAGATACCACCCTATTCAACCGATACTACTTTGTCCGTAAATCGGACACTCCGCACAGCGTATCGCAACTACTATTTGGAAACTCGCATCGCGCAAAGCAGATCTTTCAAAACGCCGGCGGCGCAAGTGGCTGGAAAGTCGGCGCGGTCATTTACTATCAATCAACGAACGAGCCTTCGGATCAGAAAATGCGTTCGTTCTACACAGAGCGCAGTGTGAAGTCCCAGACCTACCAGGTCAAAAAGGGCGAACAACTTTCCGGTATCGCAGCTGAAATGTACGGTAGCGAAGATAGTTGGACTGAAATCGCAGCGGCCAATCGTCTTCAGGATCCGACCAACTTAGAAGTCGGCCAAACCTTGGTTTTAGCAGCGGCAGATTTGACGCCCTACAATCTAGAGAACTGGGAACTTGCGACCCGCACCAGCCAAGAAGAAGTGAAGAAATTCTTGGCCAAAATGGAAAAGATGGAAAAGCCCAAGGTTCAGCAAGCCAGCGCTGGCATTGGTGGCTTTCTTCGTCAAAACTGGTTGTTTGTGGGTTCCGTTTTTGTGATTGCCGTAGCCGCGTTGCTCTTGCTCGTCGTTCTTCCTAAGAGCAGTAGCTACTAAAACCTACCAACCCAGAACGTAGGCAAACAACAAGGGGGCGACAATCGTCGCGTCCGATTCGATAATATACCGAGGGGTATCGACGGATAATTTTCCCCACGTGATCTTTTCGTTGGGAACCGCTCCCGAATAAGATCCGTAACTGGTCGTCGAATCAGAAATCTGACAGAAGTAACCCCAGCAAGGGACCTCATCCGTATCCGCATGACCGCTGATGTCTTGGTTGATCAAGGGCACCACGCAAATCGGGAAATCCCCTGCGATACCACCACCGATTTGAAAGAACCCGATAGAGCTTTTTACCGATTCCTTGCGGTAGTACTTCACCAGCTCCGCCATGTAATCGAGTCCACCCAAAACGGGCTTCGTGCTTTCCAAATTTCCTTTGTAGATATTGGAAACAAAGTTGTTTCCCAACGTGGAATCTTCCCAGCCTGGTACAAACATGGGCAGATTCTTTTCACACGCCGCCATCAGCCAGCTATTTTTGGGATCAATTTGAAAGGGACGCTCGCTCTCGGGAAGCTTGCTCCAATTTTTGAGAGCTTTATAAAAATATTGGTGCGGGAAATGGCGTTCCCCCGCTTTCTCCGCTGCTTTCCACAAAGCCAAGATTTCGCGCTCAATCACACGCATGGCTTCTTCTTCGGGAATACAGGTATCCGTCACTCGGTTTAAACTCTGATTTAGAAGTTCGGTTTCCTGCTCGGGTGTAAGGTCGCGGTAGTTGGGGATTCGACGGTAGTGGTCGTGCGCCACTAGGTTGTAAACGTCTTCTTCAAGGTTCGCACCGGTGCAGGAAATGGCGTGCACCTTGTCCTGGCGAATCATCTCAGCCAAAACCAAACCTAGCTCAGCAGAACTCATCGCTCCGCCGAGGGTTACCATCATTTTTCCACCTTGGTCCAAGTGGTTGCGGTAGGCCTCTGCGGCGTCAATCACCGTCGCGGAATTAAAATGCAGAAAATGCTTCTGAATAAAATGCGAGACAGGCGACTTTTTTTGATCAAACTGAACCTTTGCCATGACACCCTTTCCTTCTTAAACGTCGATTGCTTGCAAGCGCCTATGTAACATCATACTGCCTGAGAGGCAATGCTGGCGCGCACCGGCGGGGCAATTGCGTTATGAGATGAACTTTTTTCCTAGGGTGGGGCGCTAGAGCCGGGTCACGACTCCCGCGGAGAGCTCGATTTCACGACTACGGAAGGAGGATACTTCGCGGTCAAGGTCGGGAATGCCGTGCGAGTAGCGTAGGCCCATTGTTACCCACAGGTTTTTCCCGATGAGAAACTCCAAGCCTCCACCAGCTTGCAAAGCGATATCGAAAAAGCGGAATCGACTACCCAGAGAAAAGTCGCCAATCGCAATAAAAATTTTCCGGGTCAAAGCGAGGGAGAACGCCGGCCCTACAAAAAAGAAAAAGCGAAACGCCGTATTCCCTGTCTTGTAACGAAATAGAATCGGTACTTGCAAGGAATCCAGTTTCACCGTGCCTGTAACATCCACTCCGAGTTGTGCTAGTTGATAGAGGGTCGTATTCACGCCACGCTGTACGTAGCGCAGCTCAGGCTGAAAGTACCAGTCGCCGGAGATTGGCCGTTCCACCGACACACCGAACCCAAAACCTTGCCGGGTGGAACCCTCTTTTTTCGGGCTACTGCTAGCAAAGGCAAACTCCAGTCCGAGGTGTCCGCCAAACAGCCAGACATTTCTAAAAGGCGCCTCTTTTCTTCTCAGCACTCGGCGGGAAGCTAAGAAACGATCTTCCTTTTCTTCCGAAGCGGACTGGCGTCGCTCAACCTTTTTGGGGGCTTTCCTTTTGACCGCTTTTCGTTTTACCCCGCGCGCAAGAGCACCTTCTCCCATCAGGAAACTGACTAAAAGAATGAGCGCAATAGTTCGGCGAGATTTTACGAGGACCTCCTTTAGTCACTGTACCGCAACTAGCGCCGACTTCCCACTCTCAGTGGGTGGCGTTTGACACGGGAAGCCAAGTATTAGCCTTGGCTCCCTCAGCTTCCTGACAGAAGGAATACAGAAAGAGCTGGAATTTTAAGAGTTCCTTCGCCGTCAGCCCCTCCGCAGGAATCACTACCTCGACGTCAAAACCATCTCGCACCGGAAACATCAGACGCCGGGAGCCAGTTCTCGCCATGAGTGGGGCCTCAGCCATACGATCGTCTGGTTCTCTTTGTAACTGCTCTTCGCGCGCTTTGGCTTTTGCGCGCGCTTTCTTCTGTTTTTGTTTTTGTAGCGGCTGCCGGTTAAGCACCGTTTGTTCCCAGCCAATCGGATCGCGGCACCAGCTTTGATAGTCTTCCAGGGAACTTTTCACTCGCGACTTGTACACACGCAAAGTGCTCCGCGTAACATTCTTGGTTTTTTTTTCATAACGACTTGCGATGAGAGAAAGATTCTTCAGCAAATACTCTACGGAGTTTTCGCCCTCCCGCAAAACAGAGAAGAGCTTGGAACACGCGCTGATTCGGCAGTGCATGGCACTCTCGGAGAGAATCCGATTCTTACCTACGATTTCCAGAAAACGTAGTACCTCTGCGGTTTCTTCGAGTAGTGACATCTGTCCTTCTCCACTATCCACGATGGGGGAAGGGGCCGCGCTGAGCACGGAGGGAATCGATTCTGTCATATCTAAGCTGCCTCGTTTGTATCCGACCCAAACGCATATCATGAGGCGCGCTAATTTGGGAAGCCCCCCAAATGGGTTTTCCCAAGTAAATCATGCAATTAAGGTGCACGCCTTGAGAGGGCGCGGCTTTTCGTGTACCTTACGCCTTTCGCAAAGGTTGGTTTGGGGCTTTGGTCCTGCCCGTTAGGAGTAAAAATGTTTACACGCATCTCGGCTCTTTTTCTCGTCCTCTGTCTATTTGCTTGCGGGCCTATTATCGATGAACAAGCCGCAAAACAAACTCTTCGCCCTGACCTAGTAAGAATGGAGAACCTAGAGAAGTCCTTTCCTGAAACGATTGGGGTTAAAGTCATCCGCATCAAAAAAGGCACGGGAAACGGAGAAGTCGTAACGGCTAGTCTAGAAGCGCAACTCGATTTTGTTGCCGCAAAACCTTACTTTACTTTGACAGAGCAAAAGCCCGTTCTGAGCGATTACATCGCTCTGTGTGCGAAGTTTTTCGAGGACCACAAAGACTACCTAGATACAATCGCTCCACTTCTGAGAATTTATTATGATAAGCCGAAAGCGGTAGCGCAGGCACAGATTGATAAAGCCCAGAACCTTACGCCGGAGCAAATTGCCGCGCTCGCAACAGAAGGCGATGCTTTGAATCAGCTGGAACAAAACATGTCCGCTTCGGGCGTTGAATTCCTGTTTGTAAAAAAAGAACTCGGTGATGGAACACAAAACTTCACTTTTACTTTGACGCCTGAAACGCACTTCACCCCTGACCAGAAAACAAAAATGGAAGCTTTCTCCACGGCTGCCAAGAACCTGGAAGCCACCTATGGCGCTGATTTGGCGTTTAACGACGTCCTGAAAGAAAAAATTCGTTTGGTCGACGAAGCATTGGCTCGTCGTGAGGAAGCACCCGAAGAAACTTTTTATAACTAGTATCGCGAATAAGGTGTCCCTCCTGTAGGCGGCGGCCTCGTCCTTGAGTTTGACGCCCCAAGAAGAACACCCTATCAGCGAAAGCTGGAACCCGGTCCTAAAAGTCCGAGTTCGCTGGAGCGGCAGCGCAGTGTTTCCGCCTTGGTTTCAGAAACTCTGGCCCACACGCTCACGTATCTTGCGATCACCTGTCCCTGAGTCGATGTGCGCGACTCCACCTCCTTGTAAGAAAGTAGTGCAAATTTTTTAACTAAAAATCGAGTCCAAGAATGGAATCCTATTTCGGGAGAATTCGCTGTGGGGAACTGGGATGCGAAATGCATGAAGGCGAAACGTGCTGGGAGTATTGCGAGGGCTGCCGCTTCCTGCGACAGCCAACCCGAATAGGGAAAAGAAGATAACGTACTGGATCCCTCTGCCTCCGTGCTTTAAGCGAAAAACCATCATGGTTTTCCTCATCAGTGCTAGGCCTTAGGATATGAAAACATTAGGCGGCCAGTTTGAAGCGGTGGTGCAAGTATCAGCATATTTGCCCGTAAAACGGTTGTACACACAGCCTGGGCGGGTTTCCTGAAAGGCCTCCAAACCACGCCCCAGAGCCCTTTATTCTAGGGGTTGCCCGGCCTCCTAAAGTCCACTAAACCTACTGCTGTATGGTATGAGGCTCGGCCCTGCGCGATGAAGCCCAGCAAACCCCGTCAGGTCCGGAAGGAAGCAGCGGTAGCCGGTTGTTTTATGCGATGCAGGTAAACCGAGCCTCCTTTTTTTTGGCCATTTAGTTTTCACTGGTTCCCATGAGTTATTTAGCCATCGCTCGAAAATGGCGTCCCAAGAGTTTTGAAGATTTGGTGGGACAGGACCATGTTGTTCAAACTTTACGCAACGCGATCGCACAGAATCGCGTCGCACACGCTTACCTATTTAGTGGTCCGCGAGGTATTGGCAAAACCTCAGTGGCGCGGATTTTTGCGCGTGCTTTACGTTGCCCGAACAACGAAATGCCTGAAAGCCAAATGATTTCAGAAGGCAAGTCGCTGGACGTGGCGGAAATTGATGGGGCCTCGAATAACGGTGTGGAATCCGTACGAAGTATTCGAGAAAATGTCGCGTATGCCGCCTCAACCGGTACTTACAAAATTTATATTATCGACGAAGTGCACATGCTCAGCATCAGTGCCTTCAATGCGCTTTTGAAAACTCTCGAAGAGCCTCCTGCGCACGTTGTGTTTATTTTCGCTACCACTGAAGCGCATAAGATCCCCATGACGATTTTATCGCGTTGCCAACGTTTTGATTTTCGTCGTCTGAGTACAAAACAGATCGTATCTCGGTTGCAGTTTATCCTTAAGGCTGAAAACTTTTCTATTTCGGATGAGGGTCTGATGGTCATCGCAAGTCACAGCGATGGCTCTTTGCGAGACGCTCTTTCGTTACTGGACCAAGTCCTTTCCCATTACAGTGGAATCAGTGAGGGTGCCCTCACGGAAGATCAGGTAGTTCAGGCTTTGGGAATCAGCGATTCGGCAACTTCTCTTAATTTTGTAAAGTCTGTCGTAAATAAAGATATCCCGGCCCTGCTAAAGCTTATCGAAGATACCTTCTTTAGTGGCATCGATATGAAACACTTCTTAGAGCATGCTTTGGAAGAAGTGCGCCGGCTTTATCATGTCTTACTTGCTTCGGAATCACGCCAGGTAATTACTGCCGATACTCTCGATATTGCTTCTGGACACTTTGAGGAACTCATCAGTTTAGCGCCAAACACCTCGCTACTGGAAGTCGAGAGGATGTCGCAGATTTTGAACAAGACCATTGGTCAGCTTAACTGGGCGTCTTTACCTCGTTTTGTCGTGGAAATGGCTTCGGTCCGCATGGCTCAACTAGACGGTCTCTCGCGCTTAGAGCAGGCTCTGGCCCACGCTCAGCCCATTTCCGAGACAGCGCCCACTCAGACCGCTCCGGCGCCAGCCACGCGTCCCGCCCTTTTTCCGACCCCTCCCCCTTCCGATTCGCAGGAAGATGAACCCATGCCCCCGGATCGCGCTTACCCTGAAGGGGCTTCGCAACCTTCTGGACCCGCCGACAACTGGAAAGTCGTGGTGGAAGGAATTATGAAAAAGCGCCCTTTGTTAGGAGCGCTTCTCAGCCACGCCAATTTTAAGCTTGATGAATCGGGAGCCACGAAAAAGGTCATTTTGGCTTTTGAAGAAGGCAGCTTTTACGAGAAGCAAGTTAGCGAAACTAAAAATCGCGATGACATCACAGCACTTCTCAAGCAACACTTTGGTGAGAATACCGACATTGAACTCACCAACGCAGTGAAGGACACTAACGCGAGCTTAGAAAAAGTACGGGTTGCCGAAAACTCGGCTCTGCGAAAGAAAGCCTTGGAACACCCGTCGGTTGCTCAGGCCAGGGAAGCTCTGGGGGCCGAAGTTGTGGATGTTAATATCGACAACGGTCCGTAACCGTGAGGGAAAGATGCTTCAGCAAATTCAAAAGATGCAACAGGAAATGCAGCGCATTCAGGAAGAAGCGGGCAAAAAGACCGTAGAGGCCACTGCCGGCGGGGGCATGGTGAAAGTCGTCGCCAACGGTAAACAAGAAGTAGTTTCCATTGAAATCGATCCCGAGATGCTTAAGATGAATGATCGGGACATGCTTCAGGACCTCGTGGTGGCTGGCGTAAATGAGGCTTTGAAGAACGCGCAGAATCTTGTTTCCCAAGAAATGAAAAGCCTGATGAGTGGATTGGGCCCCTTGGGAGCAATGTTTAAGTAGCTCTTAATCAATCATGGCAAATTTTGAATCAGAACAATCTTCTACCTTAGACTCACTTGTGTTGAGTCTTAAGGAACTCCCCGGAATAGGGGAAAAAACCGCAACGCGCTTGGCGCATTTTATTATCCGCCAGCCGAGAGTTTACGCAGAACGCTTAGCGGCTAGCGTGTTGCAAGCGCGCGAAAAACTACAGACTTGCGCGTTATGCTGCACCTTCACGGAAAGCGCGCTTTGTTCAATTTGCGACAACCCCAAGCGGCGCGGGGAAATCATTTGCGTGGTCGAATCGCCGGCCGATCTGTCGGCTTTTGAAAAGGCCCAGCAGTTTGGGGGCAAATACCACGTCCTACACGGGGCACTTTCCCCTCTGGATGGCATTCACGAGAGTAAGCTGAAAATCAAAGAACTTCAGGAACGCATCAAGCGCGACCAAGTCGAAGAAGTGATTCTAGCCACCAATCCTACCGTCGAGGGGGACACCACCGCCCTTTATATCGCGCGGCTAATCAAGTTTAGCGGTCTTAAAGTTAGCCGCATCGCGTACGGAATTCCTGTGGGCTCAGAAATCGAGTATCTCGATGGCGCCACACTCAGCAAAGCGCTTCAAAATCGCGTAGCCATGTAATAGAGTAGTTAAGCAAGGCAGGCCTTATGTCCTTTATAAATTACGCGGCCCGAGAAATTAACTGCAAAATCGTATACTTTGGGCCGGGTATGGGTGGAAAGACCACCAACCTCCAGTACATCTACACGCAAACCAGCCCGCAACATAAGGGCAAACTGGTTTCGCTTCCGGGTAGTACGGAGCGCACCCTCTTTTTCGATTTTCTTCCGCTCAATATTGGTGAAATTCGTGGCTTTAAAACCCGCTTCCATCTCTACACAGTTCCCGGTCAAAAGTTTTACGACGCCAGTCGCAAGCTTGTTTTGAAGGGCGTGGATGGGGTGGTGTTCGTCGCCGACTCTCAAGTGGATCGAATGGAAGACAACCTGGAGAGCTTAGAGCACCTGGATGAAAACTTGCGTTTGCAAGGTTACGATCTAGGAACTCTGCCTTTCGTTCTTCAATACAACAAGCGCGATACCGCTAATCCGATTCCGATCAAAGTGCTCAATGAGCAACTCAATTCCTATGGCGTCGAAGCCGTGGAAGCTGTCGCCGTTAGAGGGGACGGCGTGTTCGAAACCTTGAAATCCGTTTCGAAGAAAATCCTTAAATCATTGAGATCCTAGGTTCTTCTTCTTTTAAGTATCCTTCCCGTCTCTTTGCACAAGCTTTATTTGACCCCTGTTCCCGTTTTGGCTTATCTCCCTCCCACCTTTAACGGAGATCTCAAATTTGCTGCGTTTCTTAGTCATCACGTCGCTTTTCATTTGCTCTAGCCCCACCTGGGGCACTCCCAATCCGAACAAAGTAAGGCTTTCGGATTTGCGTCCGGAATCCCCGACAGAGAGAATCGAACGCACAGCCCATGCCTTCACGGTGCAGCGTGCCTCTCAAGCGTTTGGATCAATCGAAACCCTCTGGTTGGATATGAAATGCAAGGATATCGCCACGGGCTCGGTCTACCCTAGCTCGGCGGTGATCGATTGGTCGGATGGAAAGTTTTTACGTGTGGTCGACCAGGCCGGTTGGCGGATGCACGCTTGTAAAGTCCTGCTGGCAGAGTCGTGTCGAGCGGAAAGCCCTAATCAGGTTCCCACCTCCATGCGATGGATTGGCATCGGACAAGAAGCGCCTCGGATCTTTTTTTACACTAAACATTCCGAAACCAATCCTCATCAGGCCGAACTTTGCGTGAGTGAATCCATCTGGGAGGCCCACCTCGAAGGACACACCTGGAGTAAGGGCCAAAATCTTTTTACCCACTACTAAACGAACCATCGAAAAGTTTGCTTTTAGATCTTTTATGGTTGGGTTCGGACTGTTCTTAAGAACAGTTCGTATGGCAAAATACGGTCGTTAAAGGCGAGTGGGGAAAATAAATGGCTCCCGGGGAGGGATTCGAACCCCCGACAGGGTGATTACAGTTTTCCCCTATATTTCTATAAGGACTGGACTATCTCATCGCCCTCGAACTTTACGTTAGGGCGTCGGGCGCTATGGGGTTTATTGCTTGCGCTACTCATCCCCTAGTCTCTGCACGTTTTCGGCTACTATTGCGCTTCGCCAAACTTCGCTCAGGATTACCCTTCTGCTTTCACAGGGAGGGCTTCCCTGAATTCACCCGATTTTTCAATCCGCCTTTCAGCGGAAAGCTGCGATTTTGGTCACAGTCACCTGCTCTACCAACTGAGCTACCCGGGAACTTGAACCGGGGAGTGTGTCAAAAGTTTTTGATATTGTAAAGCATTCCGAAGCCGCTCCAGTGGCCAACCCTGAAAGTTTGACCATCTCTGCCCCAGTCGATAGGGTTCGTTGTAGGGGGCAACAGTGAAAATTCATACCAAACTTCTTCTAGGTCTCGTCCTTGGTGCGTCTTTGGGCACCTTGCTGCATTCTTACGCCGAGATCCCGTGGCTTGCGACGTTAAATACCCATTTCATGCGCCCCATTGGCCAAGTGTTCTTGCGCCTGATTTTCATGATGGTGGTTCCGCTGGTGTTTTCGGCGCTCGTTCTGGGTGTCTACGAGTTAGGCCAGGGAAGAGGTTTGGGCAAAGTCGCCGCACGCACTCTCTTTTTCACGGTGGTGGCAAGCTTCGCATCGGTCGTGATCGGAATTACGTTAGTAAATGTGTTTCAACCCGGTGTCGGTCTTCCCTTTGATGCCGCCATGATCGCTCCCCAGGAGTCGGCGCTGTCCTCCATGCGCCGAATCGCCTCGGAAACCAAGCCGTTTTCGCAGACCGTGGTGGAGCTGGTCACAAAAAACCCGCTCGATTCTGCCCTTCGCGCCCTAGATGGAGAGATGCTGGCCTTTATGTTTTTCGCCGTCTTTTTTGGCGTTGCCCTTGTCTATTCTTCGAACCCAGAAAAAAGTAACCCACTCGTAAAACTGCTGGAACAGGTAATGGGTGTTTGCATGAAGGGAGTCGAATTCGCGATGAAGCTCGCTCCCCTCGCGGTCTTTGTCATTGTGTTTGATACCGCGTTCAAGTTTGGTTACGGCATCTTCTCCTCGTTGATCTATTACGTCGCGATTGTCATCGTAGGCCTATTGATGCAACAGTTTTTGGTCTATTCGGCTCTACTTAAAATATTTACCAAACAATCGCCCTTTAAATTTTTCGGAAAATGCAAAGAAGTTTACTTGTACGCATTCTCTACCGCGTCTTCCAACGCCACACTCCCCCGCTCTCTGGAAACCGCGGAGCACAAGCTCAAGCTTCCACCTCAGATTTCACGTTTCGTATTAACGGTGGGAGCAACGGCCAACCAAAACGGCACAGCACTTTTTGAGGGGATTACAGTTTTATTCCTCGCTCAAGTCTATTCAATCGACCTAACTCTGGCGCAACAAGTCCAGGTCGTCCTCATGTCTGTCCTCGCCGGGATCGGTACCGCCGGAGTGCCTGGCGGCTCTCTTCCTTTAATTATGATTTTACTTCAAACTCTGGGTATTCCGCCGGAGGGCCTGGGCCTTGTGTTGGGCGTCGACAGACTCTTGGACATGTGCCGCACCACCCTTAACGTAAGTGGAGATTTGGTCATAGCCGCTCTGGTCAGCGGAAACAAAAAGTGGGCCGCATAAAAAAAGGGACAGGCTCGAGCCTATCCCTTTGGTTACTAAGCCAACTCAACTAATTTTTCATCAGGGAACGGGAGCCCAATGACAACGTCAGTAGGGACCATCCCGCCATGATGAGATCAAATCCCACCAAGAAACCGATGAGCCAAATGGCACTGCTCGGCCACTGCATCCAAATCATCGCGGCGAAGACAACTTCGAGAACGCCACTGAAAAGGAGCCATCCCCAGCCAGTCTTAGGCCGGACTTTGAACGCCCAAGAAAGATTGCAAACCCCTTCAACAAAGAAGAAGCATGACAAGATGAGCGTGAGTGTGAGCACGCCACTAAGCGGATAAGCCAGCAAAACAAAGCCGGCGATTGAGGTGACGATGGCTGTAAAAAGAGCCAGACCAAAACCACGCTGCTTTCTTTCCTTGATGGCATGAAAGATCTGAACCACACCGCCGACGAGCAACAACCAGCCCAAGAATAATTCGACAGCAAGGGAGCTAACGAAGGGGCGTGCAACAGCGAGCATCCCCAACAAGATAAGACTCATACCCGCTGCGAGCGCTAAGCCCCAGCGAGGTTTAATCGACTGGAAATTTCCTAAATCAACTTCGAGATTTTTTCGTGCAATGGTGGCCATGGCCTCTCCTTCATCAGTTTAGCTTGCCCCCAAACACGAGACCGTCTTACACCCTGACTCGCGCCAAACGCTAGGAAAATAGCGTCAATGCTAACGAGGGGTTACCAAGAAATGAGTTTGCGATTACGGATAAATTGTCCCCTTTTAAACGGGGTCTCGGTCTATTGTGGGGGTCGGACACGATCGTAAATCTGGTGATCTCCTACGCCGTGTACTACCACGCCGTTGCTATCCGTCACTTGGTATACGAGGCGAAAGGGCGAGGATGAGGAACCGATCTCCAGTGCAAAAAGTCCGGCAAGCCGTCCCTGAAGTGCATGCGTCGATCCTGCCTCCGTGGCTTCGGTGCCTCCCTTCTCTTTCACTGCTTTGCGAAAGGCGCGAATCTGATCTTTTTGCTGCTGCGACAACTGCAGCTTTGCGATCTGTTGGCCGTAGGTCTTGTTTACTTCATATGAAAACTGATCTTCTCCCGCGATTCTTTCCACTATGAGCAGTTCGGCTTGCTGAGGGCTAAAGCCACCCTCTCTTCGCAGGATCCGTGCTTTTTGTTGTATCTCCTGTGAGGAGAAAATACGCGGGCCATCGCCCTCGACTTCTCTATCCAATCCGATTTGATGGGCCCGGTGAATGGCTATCATCTCACTGTCCGTCAGGCGTCTGTTCGAGTCGTCGCCAAACAACAAACTTTCGGCACGTTCAATCTCAATGCGGGTTGGATCCTGAACACGGGCAGCTTTTTCAGTAAGCGCGGTGAGGTAGGCCAGGTAAGCGGTGGTAATAGGGAGCTGATGCGACTCCCTCAGTTTCGCTTGAGTCTGTACAAATTGCCTATCCACAGAGGGAATCTGGGAATCATTCTGCAACATCCCTTCCGTTTCGGTCACCCAGGCGGCGAGATCGGGCGCTCGTACTTCCGCGTTTCCATCGCCTCTAGCTGCGAGGCTCCCCTCCCGAAGCCGAACACGCTCTAAGGTTTCCAAGACATCTTGCGTGGTAACCCACTCATCGAAAAAAAGCGTTCCTTTGAGAGGGGCTTCGTCTTTCTGCGTGACGCGTTCAATATTATGATTGAGCTGAGCTTCGGCCCGCTGCCTGGCCGCAACATAGCGACTCCGGTTTGCTGGCTCGGTGCCTTTCCTGATTTCTTCTTCGAGGGATCGCGCGGTCAAATCGGCTAGCGCCTCCGTAAGCGATAAGTCTTGGCGCGCTAAAAGCCTTTCGGCCTCCATAGCCTCATAATGAGCTGGACGCCTGCCAAGGTTGCCAAAAAGATCGGAACAATTGTCTTCCGGCGCTCCCAGAACAAGAGTCGGAATCGTGAACCAGACAATGAATAAAGTAAGTAATCTCATGAGCGGTGCTTAACCTAGATGCAATAGGATTGCCATCCGTCCGCTCCCCCGCAGGCACGGGCGGGAGTGTATACTCAATGTTATCCGTCACTTATTAACGGACCTGACTAAGCTTTCGCCGCGCTAATAAAGAGGGGTTACCAAGAAATGAGTTTGCGATCGCGGAAAAATTGTCCTTTCGGACCGTCTTCTCCCATCGTCGCAAGCCAAACGATCGTATCAATTCCCTGCTCCACCGAGCGATGAGCGTTGGGGCCGCCCATGTCGGTTCGCACCCAACCAGGGCAGACAGAATTTACATGGATTTGCGTGGAAGCGAGTTCCGCCTGTGCAATCGTGGTAACCGCATTCAACGCCGTTTTAGAAATTCGGTACGAAGTGGAACCTGTTCCCATCTCTGAAAGCTGGCCCATTCCAGAGGAAACGTTGATGATTTGCCCAGAGCTATCCATTAACGGCGCAAAGGTTTGAATCATCACAAGGGGGCCTTCTACATTGGTGCGAAAAGTTTCACGAACGACTTCCATTTTTACTTCGAAAAAGGATTCCGTTTTCCCGTCCCGATAAATTCCTGCGTTGTTAATCAGCACATCGAGCTTATCGAAATTCTTTTCGACATAGGTTTTCAATGCGTGAATACTTTCCGCTTTGGCCGTATCAAGTTGGTGAAAATGCAGACTCAAGCCCTCTTCGGCGAGTTTAGCCACCGCTTCCTGCCCACT
The DNA here is from genome assembly GCA_041751875.1 of Bdellovibrionota bacterium. GTDB lineage: Bacteria > Bdellovibrionota > FAC87 > UBA2466 > JACKAF01 > JBGSIC01. The sequence goes on along the minus strand of JBGSIC010000029.1, from coordinate 78,952 downwards.
CGCTTCTTCCCGGCTCGTGAGAATGACCTCATAACCCAACTTCGCTAATTCACGGCAGGTGGCGTAACCCAGCCCCCGGTTTGCGCCTGTTACTAAAACCAACTTCTTTTTCATGACGGCTCTCCTTTTAGTGGTCCTTTCTACGCCTTTCGCCCGCGCAGAACAAGCTTTAGAGCCTCGTGGTGCATAGCAGCAACAACTCTTAGCTTTTGATAAAACTCGCTCCAGGAGCGGCGTTCCAACCCTACGGTCTATGTTAAAATAGAAGCTAACCAACTTTCTTCTAAGTCGGTTTTCCCAACCATTTCAACTTTCGGAGGCCTCCTCATGTGGAAGCTATTCCTTCTTACTCTCGCAGTGGGTGTGTTTGTCGCGGCATTTGATCCTCCGAGAGAATATTACATTGAGATTCCTTTCGAATCCCATGAGCAGCTTAAAGAACTCAACGATGCCGGTTGGAGTATCGGCGGCGTTAACTTCGAATCCAAACGCATTAGCTTAGTAGTCGCGGAAGAGAATCTATTCAATTTGCGTGACATGAAAGTTCTCTCGCGACAAGCCATCGCGTTCGCTCCCGATTCTCAATTCAAAACTTACGAAGAAATCAACACCATCTTTCACGAAATTGCTGACAACTATCCTCAGCTCGCCAGCGTAGAAGTGATTGGGAAAACACTTGAAGGAAAAGACCTGATCGCTATGCATCTCACTTCGCGTTTTGTCCGTCCCGAATCAGGAGAAAAACCCGCTGTTCTCTTCGATGCTATGCACCACGCGCGTGAAGTGATGACTCCCGAAGTCGCAATAGATATCGCAGATTACCTGACAAAGAACTATGGAATCGATGAGAAGGTAAGCCATTGGGTCAATAACTATAGTATCTGGATTGTTCCCATGGTGAATCCCGACGGTAACGATAAAGTTTGGAATGCACAAAGTATGTGGCGCAAAAATACGCGTGATGGGCATGGTGTGGATGTAAACCGCAATTACGACTACGCGTGGAACGCTTGTAACGGATCATCAGGAAACAAAAATTCTGACACCTACCGCGGCGCTAGTGCCGGATCCGAGCCGGAAACCCAAGTACTCATGCAACTAGCTGAACGCATTAAACCCGTTATTAATATTTCCTACCACTCGTACTCCGAAATTGTGATCTATCCCTACGGTTGCAGCCCTAAACGCGTCCCCGCACCCGACGGTCCCATCTATGAGCGAATTGGCAAGGAACTCGCTGCAACTCTGGTGCGCGATTCGGGAAACGGAAAGTACACCGCGGGAACTGCCTACGAGCTACTCTATGATGTAGATGGAGGCTCGATTGACCATATGTACGCAAAACACAAGACTCTCGCCTATGTGATCGAAATGAACTCCACCAATCAAGGATTCCAACCTTCTTTCTCGCAGTGGCGAGAAAAAACAGTGGAACGTCAGCGAGCCGGATGGATGTATATTCTCGATCAGATGGGTAAACCAGGAATTCGGCCGTAAGCAACCTACTCGGCGAGTTTCCGGGTTTGATCGTCGGTTAAAATTCCCTCAAAGTATTGAAGCTGTTTGTCCGCTAACACCGCATCGAAAGTCTTCACGCGTGCGTCGGCCCCTCCGTACCTTAAACCCGCGAAAGTAAAACCTGCCTTTTTAGCAGCTCGCTCCACGTTCTTTACGTTCTTCATCATATCGTCGATAAAGACGACCTTCTTTGGGCGAATACCGATCCTTTCAAAGAATGCGGCCAAAACCCCACCCTTGTTCAGCTCAGGCCCTGCATAAATCACCCCGTTCGCATACAAAGCATCGTTCCGCTTAAAGGGTAAACGCACTTCCCTTTCAAAAAGCGAGTGCCTTTTGAGATCAATGCCCACGCTTTCCAGCTGGCGTTCTGTTGTATCCACCAACGAAGTGGGGCGCGCGGTAAGCCCAATGACAAAGGCACCAGAGTCTTGCCATCCTCGAATAAAACTCGGAATCGCAGGCTCCACCGGTAACACATCTGTACGCAACTGGACACGTACCCAAAGCGACAAGGCTTCATTTACCGCCTGAGCGGGGGTGCGACCTTCACGCATTTTGTTTCCCACCAAGTAGTCGTACCATTGCGCACTACCGATGGTCTGCTTGGGTTCGATAAGAGTATTGTCGAGATCGGTGACAACGACAGTACCCTCTCCAATCTGCGCTGAGGCTTGAACAAATTGGTCGATTTCACGAACAGAAGCAAAGCTGTTGAGAACAAAGAGACAGATTACAAGAGTTAGTTTTTTCATATACTTTAAGGTGCCAGGTCACTTTTGCGCTTCGCCCAAAAGTGCACAGGCACCTGCACCTTAAAATCCTTCTGCTAAACCGCCGCGACGAGGATCGGCAACACCGGTCATCACTCCATTCGTGTCGTCCACCGCAATCGCAGAAACGTTACCGATATATTGCGCTAGTTCCTCTACTTCGTAGCCCTTGGACTTTAAAGTAGCGATAGCATCGGGAGAGAAACCTCTGGCATCCACAATGACTTTGTCAGGTAACCACTGATGGTGAATCCGAGGAGCAAACACGGCATCTTTAATTTCCATTCCGTGTCCCAAGTAGTTCACAAGCACGTTCCATACCGACGTAATAATGTGCGAACCTCCCGGACTACCCAGTACCATTTTCACTTTCCCGTTTTTGACAACAATGGTTGGAGTCATGCTACTCAAAGGCGTTTTACCGGGAGCTACGGCATTGGCTTTCGAACCCACTAAGCCGAACACGTTCATCGCCCCCGGCTGGGCGGAGAAATCATCCATTTCATCATTTAAGATGACACCGGTCGAACCTGCCACAAGAGCCGAACCAAACAAATAATTAATAGTCTGCGTGGTTGCCACCGCTATTCCATCGTTATCCACTATCGAGAAATGGGTCGTGTTGGTTTTATTGTATAGCTTAGGAGTACCCGCTTTCACTTCAGGGGCTGGAGCAACGGCCTCGAGGTCAATCTCTTGAGCTACCGCTTTCGCGTAACCTTTCGAAAGTAATCCCGCCGTGGGAACTGACACAAAGTCGGGATCGCCTAGAAATGCTGCTCTGTCAGCAAAGGCTCTACGCATTATCTCCACTTTTAGCCCCATCCCTTCGCGCGAGTAAAAGCCCTTCTCTAGAGAACCTGGTTTTTGCTCGAGAACATTTAGCATCTGAATGACATGCACTCCACCGGAGCTAGGTGGCGGCATACTGTAGATTTCGGCACCCGCGTACGTCCCTACGACGGGTACGCGTTCCTTCACACGGTAGCGGTTTAGGTCCTGCGCACTCAAAATACCGCCAGCCTTTTTTACCGTCGCTAATATTTCGTCCGCCACCCAGCCTGAGTAGAAACCTTTCGCTCCCTTCTCAGCGATCGTCTCCAGCGTTTTAGCCAGTGCGGGATTTCTAAAGATGTCACCACTTCTTAGTAGAGCTCCATTAGGCGCGGAAACAAGCTTGCGGATCTCGGGAAACTTCTTCAGCAAGCCTTCTTCTTCCAAAAAATCAATCGCCGCTTCCATTCTCGGATAAACCGGAAAGCCGTCCCGAGCCAACGCGATGGAGGGCGCTACCAGCTCCTTCCAACTCACCTTTTGAGAGCCATATTTTTTATAAATTTCTTCCAGGCCCGCAACCAAACCCGGCACCGCAACGGAAAGGCCTCCCCAGCGACTCAGTTCCGGAACCGCTTTTCCGTTTCGAAGAAACATGTCCTGTGTCGCTTTAAGCGGCGCGCGTTCCCGAGCGTCGATAGCAAGAATCTTTTTTGTCTTTGGTTGATAAATAAGAAAAAAACCGCCCCCACCAATTCCTGTTGCGTGGGGCTCATAAACCGAAATCGCAAAAGAAAGAGCAATAGCTGCATCTATCGCTGAGGCGCCCTTCTTCAGTAAATCGACGGCAATCTTAGTGGCAGGCTCGCCCTCCGACACCACCATCGCTTTTTCTCCGCGTGCGACGTAATAGTCAGGACGATGTCCCTGCGCATCGATTCCCTGTCCGAAGAAGACGTCTTCGTAGAGAACGGTTTGAGTAGGTTGTAAGGCGGGGAGATACGAATCGCGGTAGACTACCGCTGTGCCCACGCCGATGAGTAAGAGGATTCCAATGATAAGCTTGGACCGCATTTGGCCGCCAAGCTAACGGGACACACTGGGTGTGTCAACGCAGGCACTAGATGCTGCTTTGGATCTCGGAAAGAAGTTCGGAAAGGCCTTCTAAGATGGAAAGATAACTAGAAGCCTCTTCCGCCAATGCTTCTGAGGCGTCGCGCGAGTGAGCGTCACCCACCAGAGCGATTTCTCCCATTACTGCATAAACTCGGTTGGAGAATTCGCGGATATCGCCAAAGCGACTATCCGTCTCATAGAAAATAAAAAGATCTTGTCCCTCGGCGGGAGTGGCGCCTGTTAGGCGTTCTCGACGCTCAAGAATAGCGTGGATTTTTTCTTCGGGAATTCGACCGCGAGAAGCAGCCACCACGCCGTCAAGTTTTCCGAGCAAATCGGCTTCGAGCAAACTTTGAATCTCAGCATGTGCCCGATTGATGCTCTCTTCGCTTGAGCTTTCGCCCAAAGCAGCACGTAACTCAGCCAGCGCGTTGGACGTTAAAATCACTGATTCAAGAGCCTCGTTGGCAGCGACTGCCGCTGACGCGTTATCGTAGTTGAAAACCGATCCATCGATTTCCGAGGATTTGATTTGGCAGCCCATTAGCAGAACCGCCATCCAAGCCATGATTGTAATACGTGCCGACACAAGGCCCCCTTTAAGGGATTAAAAGTCTTCACCCCTTAGAAGTGCATATCGCGTGCCGGAGAAAGGCCTTTAACTGCCCCAGCCCCCAGTAACTAGCTGAATTTACATGGACTAAAGGGGGCAATTCTGTCGATAGTTTAGACAAAGCGCTGAAAGCTAGCCAAGCGCCTAGGACTTCGACAGCGCAAATGCCACGCTTTTAAAGTCTTATAAATTCAATCCTTTAGGATAGCCAGCCGTTAGACGGCATGAAAATTGTCTCGCTTAACTTTTATAAGCCTCTGATCTTATTAGAATAAGTTGGTTTTTGGCAGGGGGAGCGACTAAATCTTACCGGCCCATTCAATGCGCTCGAAGGCGCCAGAGGGTAGCGTTTCAACTTCAGCCAAGGCCAAATTCGTGCGCTCCGCCAGAATCGGTTCGCTTGAACGCGGGTCGATTTGAATGAGCAGTTGAGTTCCCGCCACGCTGGCTGGCACGCGGTACATTCCCGCTGTTACCCGGTGGGCGGCTATACGGAAAGCAATTGGCTGGGACTCATCGTCAGAACGGAAGTAAAAATACTTTTCCCCCTTCGTATAGTAGAGGTCCGCAGACGTGCGCGTGACCTTTTCAAAATCAGGTTCCGAAGGAAACTTAACAAAGGACTCTCCCGTAAGGGGCGCGGACACCACTGCGGGCGCTCGCGTCTGACCCGTCGCCGATTGGTGCGAAGGATTAATCGGGCGAGTGACAGAAGGATTTTTTTGATGGGGCTCGGCGCGAAGTGAGGCAACAAGGGTAAACGAAAGGACAAAAAGCATTTTCAGTAAGGCACTCAACACAGACCTCCGAAAGGGGACGAAACATTCATACTACCTTATCCGGCACTTTTTCAATCGCCGGAGCGCGCTATAGGAGTATCTAGTGCAACCTGAGGACCAAGCAGCCGGCTGTTTAAATGGTAAGCAAAAGACTGCGGCGCTTTTGGGCCTGTCTTTTTTCAGTTCACGATTCGTCTGGAATACATCCACTGAGAAATTGCTCATAAACTGATGGTCGCGTTTTTGTATTCTCGGAGAGGTTATATCTTTAGAACTGTTTAAGGTCCCTAATAGTTCAACAGACGCAAAAAACCCGGGAGGGGTGTGTGCTTATGTGACCGATTCTCTTAGAGAAGAACTTGGATTTAACTATCCAGACCGACCAAATAGTGGTCTAGCTTTTACTGCCGACCTCAATGGGAACAGCAACGTCGATGGATTTAGGAAAGAAGCAAGTGTGCGCGTTGCAGGCTTGGTAGCGCAGCTTCCCCGCTAAAGTATGCTTGCCGGGATTTACTTTTTTATCGGCGGTAATAAAGAATTCCATTCGCACGCTACCCTCATAGGTGCTGATCGCCTTGGGAAAACCTTTCAGGTGATGTGGTTTGCACGGGCCCAAAGCTTTCTCCATTTTAGGATCGCAAGCGGGATACAGAATCGTCCCGACATTCATTCCCTCCGCTTTTTCGAACTTCAGTTCCGTGGGAATCATCCGCTCGCTAGCGGGGTTAGCCTGAATATGGTAGCCCTCCTTAACAACAACGCTCACTGTTGCTTGCTTCTTTTCACCGGGCTTTAAAATAACTGTTGGGGCTGCTTCCAGGGTAACCAGTGGGGGCGCTTCTGCAGCAATGCCATGAAGACCTAACCCGAAAAACAGAACGCAGAGTGCTTTTAACAAGGTGATCTCCTGCCAGCGCGCCTGGCTCACTACCCTTTTAAAAGGGATTCCAGCTCCCCTTTTTCAAACATTTCACGAACAATATCACACCCGCCCACAAACTCACCCTTCACATAAAGCTGGGGAATGGTGGGCCAATTCGAAAACTGCTTAATGCCGTCGCGAATTTCCATGTCTTCCAAGACGTCTACCGTTTCAAACGGCACTTCGAGGTGCTGCAAAATATCCACCACCGTTTTTGAAAAGCCGCAGCGAGGAAAGGTTTTGTTACCCTTCATATAAAGGAGAACAGGATTCGTCTTGATTTGCTCCTCGATCTTGATCTTTACGTCGGACATTCTAACCTCTTTTTGACTCGTCTGGAGTTTGGGTAACTAGGCGCGCAGCATGTATTTCGCCGCCCACGCTGCTTCCAAGGGCAGAATAGACCATCCGATGACGGGTCACAAGACTCTTACCCTCAAACGCACTGGCAACCACCTTGATTTCGAGATGATCGCCGCCACCTGTCATATCGGCAACTTCGACTTGCGCGCCAGCGATATGGTTTTCCACCCTTTTTCTAACTTCTTCGAGAGATAACATGCCTCTCTCTATACTCTAAGGCGAGTTTGGGAATCAATACCGACGTCTGCTAAAGACGCTTTGCGACCGCGCTATGCGCCGCTAGTATAGCGGCATGCTTAAAGCGACTTCAGAAGGCACACACCGCTACTCAGCAGCTCATCTCGATGCCGGTTTTCCGCCCAACGCTTATCGCGTGCTGGGCCGAACGGGTCTAAAAACCTCAGGCTTGGGCTTTGGGACATACCGCGTCTCCGCCGAGGAACCCGACCACCGCGCCGCCCTGGTTGCGGCCATAAGAGGTGGTTGCAACCTCATTGATACCTCAACCAACTATACCGATGGTTCAAGCGAGACCTGCGTGGGAGAAGTGATCAAGCGCCTGATCGATGAAAAGGATATCGAGCGCGATCAGATCATAGTGGTTTCGAAGGTGGGCTACGTTCAGGGGAACAACCTCCGCGAGGCGCAAAAACGCGAAGCAGACAAAAAGCCGTATCCCGACATGGTGAAATATGCCGAAGGTTGCTGGCACTGTATCCACCCTTCTTTTATTGCCGATCAGATTTCCGAATCCCTCAAACGTTTGCAACTCGAGAAAATTGACGTCTACCTGCTTCACAATCCCGAATACTTCCTACGACAAGCCCAGCATACTCAGCTGGAACTCTCTTTAGATAAGGTGCGTGATCTCTACTACGATCGTATCCGCCGTGCGTTTCGCAAATTGGAAGATGAAGTGCAAGCAGGACGGATTGGGTGCTACGGCGTATCGTCGAACACCTTCGGGGAAAATGTCCATCAACCCGAACACACTTCTTTGGAGAGCTTGTGGGAAATTGCTTGTGCCGTAAGCAAAGACCGCAAAGGCAGTCCGTACGAGCACCATTTCTCCGTGGTTCAGATGCCCGCCAACTTGTTGGAAGTAGGACCCATCCTCACGCCAAACTGTGAAGAGTCTAAAACTGTACTCGAGTACGCCGAGGCCAAGGAAATAGGTGTGTTGATTAATCGGCCCCTTAATGCCATTAGAGGCAACGAGTTGGTTCGCCTGGCGGACATGAAAGTGATCCCCGGCGAGACTTCTCTTGAGGACCAATTAAATATTATTGCTGAGCTCGAAGCCCGGTTTGTTAGGGAGATTGGAAGCCAATTTGATACTGGTGAGAAAGGACCCGCAGCAGATTCTCTTTTTGCGTGGGGACGCGAACTTTCGCAGGCGAAGCTCGCTGAAATTGGAATTGATCAGTGGAGGCAGGTGGAGTTCAAGGTTATCCGACCACAGGTGACGCGACTATGTGCAGCTTTGGATGAACAGTTGCAGGGCGACCTTGTAAAGATTTGGGCTGCGTGGAAAAAATCCTATCTCCCAGAACTAATGACATTGCTTGAAGTGGTGGGTAACGAACTCTCCCAACACGGGCGAGCCGAACTCGAAATCTTGAAGAAGACCATGAACAAGATTCTCCCTCCGGCGATTTCGAAAGAGAGTTTTTCGCGCAAGGCGCTGGCGATTCTACTCAACACACCGGGTATTCATTGTGTGTTAAACGGAATGCGGACGGTAAGTCATGTCGGGGATAGCATGGGGGCTATGAGATTCAAGAAATTTAAAATTTCAAAAAAGGATTTTGAAAAACTCTCGAAGGACTAGCTAGGACCTAGGGAGCGGCGCTGGGCAAAGAAGAGTCATGTGAAGGTGGAACGGGTTCTCTACCTTCGCCGCCAGCATAGAAAGTTAGTTCCCAAAGACCTAACTCATTCTTGTGTCGCAAAATGTAGCGCGAACCGTCTGCGGTCTGAACTTTAAAGTAGCGATCGAGCGTTCCCAACCAGCGGTCCAAGACTTCCGACACTTCAAACTGACGTCCACCGATCGTAAAACGGCACGGAATTTCCATACCCCGATAGCCTTCTCGGCACTCGACGACAAGTTCCATGGTTATAACCTTAAATGGATAAAGATTTTTCGGACGTTTTTACTGAATTCACACTTCCGGCACGCCCTTGAGCGTAGCGGTTCAGATCGCTCTCTACCATTGCTTCAATCATCTCTTCGAAGCTCACTTCAGGTTTCCAACCCAGCTCATTCCTGGCTTTACTGGCGTCGCCCAATAAATGATCGACTTCTGCAGGACGCAGAAACTCCGGGTCAACAACTACATAATCTTTGTAGTTGAGACCCACATATCCGAAGGCAATTTCACAAAACTCGCGAACCGTATGCGCCACGCCCGTTGCGACCACATAATCCTTAGGTGTTTGCTGTTGCAGCATCATCCACATCGCTCGCACGTAGTCGCCGGCAAAGCCCCAATCACGGTGGGAATCAAGATTTCCCATGCGAAGGTCTTTGGCCTGACCTACCTTAATGCGCGCCACACCGTCGGTAATTTTGCGTGTCACAAACTCCAAGCCACGGCGAGGCGATTCGTGGTTAAACAGAATTCCCGAAACGGCGTATAGGCCGTAACTCTCGCGATAGTTCACGGTGATGTGGTGGCCGTACACCTTCGCCACTCCGTACGGACTACGCGGATAGAAAGGGGTTTTCTCACTTTGAGGAGATTCTAGAACTTTTCCGAACATCTCTGAACTAGATGCCTGGTAAAAGCGCGTGCGCGGACAAACTGATCGCACGGCTTCGAGCATCCGAGTAACACCCGTGCCTGTAAACTCTGTGGTCAACACGGGTTGAGCCCAAGATGTCGGTACGAAACTTTGTGCGCCTAGATTGTAAATTTCATCCGGCTGAATTTCTTGAATTGCTTGGGAGAGAGAAACTTGATCAAGCAAATCAGCTTGAACAAGTTTTATGCGATCGCGAATATGTGCAATGCGATCGTACTTTTCACTAGAGGATCGCCGCACAACCCCGTAAACGTCGTACTTTTTTTCCAATAAAAATTCGGCGAGGTAGGATCCATCCTGCCCGGTAATACCCGTGATCAGTGCTTTCATTTGGCTCCGGAACTAAGCGCCTAAGCGTCGAGAAGTTTTTTTACTAGCTCGTTCACCAAGCCCGGATTGGCCTGCCCTTGTGTCTCTTTCATCACTTGGCCGACAAAGAATCCAATGAGCTTGGTCTTGCCTGCCTTGTAAGACGCCACCTGTTCAGGGTTTGCCGCAATGACCCGCAATACAACGGGCTCCAAAGCCCCTGCATCACTGATCTGTACTAATCCCTGTTCTCGGATGATATCGTCGGCAGACTTCTTGGTCTCGAACATTTGTTCAAAGACCATCTTTGCTATTTTACCGCTTATTTCACCACTCTGCACTTTAGAGATCAAAGAAGCCAAGCCATCAGCGGAAACCGGAGTGTCTACGATGTCTTTGCCTACTGCGTTGAGCCGTCCGAGCAGCTCATTCATCACCCAATTCGCACTTTGTTTGGGTTCTTTCGTTTTGCGGCTCACCGCTTCGTAAAAATCGGCAAGTTCGCGGCTACTGGTGAGGACCGCCGCATCATAATCCGAAAGACCATTTTCCTCGCCAAGCCGTTTACACCGCGCCTCAGGTAGTTCGGGCATTTTGGACGCAATTTCCTTAAGCCAGGCTTCCGAGACGACCAGGGGCGGCAAATCCGGCTCCGGGAAGTACCGGTAGTCGTGGGCTTGTTCTTTTTCGCGCATGACTTCACTGACGTTCTTTGTCGAGTTCCATCCGCGCGTTTGCTGGATAATCTTTTCTCCAGTTTCTATCGCTTGAATCTGCCTCTGAACTTCGTAAGCAATCGCTTTTTCTACATAACGAAAGGAGTTAATATTTTTTAACTCTACCTTGGTCCCAAATTCTTCCTGGCCTTTCGGACGTACGGAAACATTCGCGTCGCAACGAAAGTTTCCCTTTTCCATGTCACCGTCGGTCACTTCCGCGTAGCGCAGCAAAGTATGTAACGCACGCAAATAAAGTCCTGCTTCTTCAGGAGTGCGCATGTCCGGCTCGCTCACAATTTCGATAAGCGGCACACCTGCACGATTAAGATCCACTTCCGTGGTTGTCGCACGATGAATATTCTTACCCGCGTCTTCTTCAAAATGAATGCGGGTCACTCCGATGTCCTTGCTGGTACCGTCCTTAAATCGAATGTGAATTTTACCTTTTGTGCAAAAAGGACTTTCGTACTGGCTAATTTGGTAGCCCTTGGGAAGGTCGGGATAGAAATAATTTTTGCGCGCAAAAATACTCGTGAGATGCACTTCCGCGTTGATGGCAAGAGCCGCACGCAGCCCCAACATGACAGCAACCTGGTTGATTACCGGAAGAGGACCCGGCTGCCCGCTACAGACCGGACAAATACGTGAGTTGGGCGTCCCGCCATACGCATTCTTACAACTGCAAAACATTTTGCTGGCCGTAAGAAGTTGTGCGTGAACTTCCAGACCAATGACCGATTCCCAATTTCCAAGATCTGTCATTCCCTGACCCCCGGAGCAATGGGAAAGGGGCCGCGTAATTTTTCATACGCTGCCGCTAAATCCAAAATTCTTTGTTCTTCAAAATGTCTTCCCACGAACTGTACTCCGATGGGCAACTTATCTGAGCTTAGCCCACTGGGAACTGATACCGAAGGTAGACCCGCAAGGTTAATCGGAAGCGTACAAACGTCTGATGCGTACATTTTCAAAGGATCGGCCGCTTTCTCACCGAATTTGAAAGCCACTGAAGGCGAAGTAGGCATCAGGACGCAATCGCATTTTTCAAACGCCTGCACAAAATCTTGGCTAATTAGCTGACGCACTTGGTTCGCTTTGCCGTAATAGGCGTCGTAGTAACCCGCACTAAGGGCGTAAGTGCCTAGCATGATCCGCAGTTTTACTTCGGGGCCAAACCCTTCGCCACGGCTCTTCAAATAAACCTGCTCGAGTTCGCCTCGCGATCCCTTAGATCGATACCCGTAATGAATGCCGTCATAACGAGCCAAATTGCTGCTCGCTTCTGAAGGGGCAATTAAATAGTAAGTAGAAAGAGCGTAGCGACTGTGAGGAAGGCTCACATCCACCACCTTCGCACCGTTTGCTACCATCGTCTGAACTAAGAGATCAAAGCTTTGCCTTACTTCGGGATCCAGACCTTCTAAGAGCTCTTTAGCGACGCCAAACCGCGCATTTTTTGCCGAGGCGCGAGCGACGCTTTCCGTGTAAACAGGAACGACGGAACGCGAACTCGTGGCATCCTTGCGATCGTAGCCCGCCATCGCCTCCATCATTCGGGCTACGTCATTCACCGAACGGCCAAATGGTCCTACCTGGTCTAGCGAGCTGGCGAACGCGATAACACCATATCGGCTGACTCTTCCATAAGTGGGTTTGAGACCAACCACACCGCAAAGGCTCGCAGGCTGACGAATCGAGCCCCCCGTGTCGGTTCCCAGCGCTCCCCAGCATAAATGGGCGGCGACCGCAGCCGCTGAACCACCGCTGGATCCACCGGGCACGCGCGAAGTGTCCCAGGGATTTTTGACAGGACCATAGGCACTATTTTCGTTCGAAGAGCCCATGGCAAATTCGTCGAGGTTGGTTTTCCCTATAATCAACGCTCCAGCCGCTTCTAAGCGTTCCACGCTTGTAGCTGTGTAAGGTGAAACATAACCTTGCAAAATTTTTGAAGCCGCTGTGGCTTGCCACCCATCTACCAAAAAATTGTCTTTAATCGCGATGGGAACGCCGTACAAAGGGAGTTTCGCTTTGTCATTGAACTTCTTTTCCAGATCTTCCGCGCTCGCCAAAACCGCATCTTCACGCACCTGTAAAAAGCAATTGAGGTCTTTCCCTCGCTTTTCGATCGCACTCAAACAATACTTGGCGACTTCCACGGGAGATAGACTGCGCTTACGATACGCTCCCGTCAGACTATCGATATTCCATTCATTAATTTTCATTCGACCCATCTAGTACAGCAGGTAAAAGAAAAGAATCTTCGGACTTTTCCGGAGCATTTGCCAAAAGTTTCCGGGTGTTTGCAAAATCGAGCACGCGATCTTCTCTCAGCGCGACAACATCGCGCGGAACGTGCTGTACCACGGCTTTAGGGTCCGTCTTTACGGAGCTTAATTCTTTCACGTAGCCCAAAACTCGGCCGAGACGATCTTGATATAGGGCAAGTTCTGCACTAGAAAGCTCCAAACGAGCCAAACGTGCAATATGTTCTACGGTCTCTTTGCTTAAACGCTCTTCACTCATAGGGCACATTTTTTCCAAAAAGGTGTTCTACAGCCCCACTCCAGGGCTTGCAAGCTTTCGAAGCTTCAGCTCAGACACCCTTTAATTGACTAAATTTGCGTGAGATTTTCTTCACTCCGCGGCCTGCAAACTCGACCAAAAGCTTGTCTGCTCCGTAGACTTTACGCACGATTCCTTCTCCAAAAATGGGATGGACCACACGGTTACCAGCCCTTAAGCCGTCCTCATCGTCACCGTCACTCTCGCCATCGATATCGGTGTAGGCACCTTCATAAAGACTGGATTGATCAAAATCTTCATCGAGATCTTGAAGCGACCTGCCCGGAAGCCCCGGACGCCCTATTCCTCCCCCTCGGCGGCGAGAAAAATAATCCGCCTTATGCAGTTCCACATACTCTGGGGGTATTTCCTCCACAAAGCGACTAGTGACGCGAAAGTGGCTGGTTCCAAACACGGTTCGATTTTTCGCAAAAAAGAGGCTCAGGGCTCTTCGTGCCCGAGTCATCGCGACATAGAAAAGGCGTCGCTCTTCTTCCACATTAGCCGGATCTTCAGCCTCCCAAGCACGCACGCTAGGGAAAAGTTCTTCTTCCAGGCCCACGATGGACACGAAATCGAATTCGAGCCCTTTCGCCATGTGGATGGTCATCATTTTGAGAGCCGGCGCTTCGGGATCAAACTTGTCCGTATCAGAAACAAGCGCGATTTCTTGGAGAAAACCCTCAAGAGTAATTGGAGCGTTAGGATTATCTGCGCCCACTCGCAGCTCATACTCGACGATACTTTGCTTTAGCTCCGCCAAGTTCTCTAAGCGACTTTGTGATTCGACGGTTTTTTCCTGCGCCAAACTTTCGCGGTAGCCCGAGTCTTCTAAAACCACACTTAAAAGGTCAGAGGGCAAAAGATTTTCATACGACTTTCTCAGGCTAAGTAAGATATCGTAAAAAGTTTTGAAATTTTTCACGCCTCGCCCGAGATCGACTTGCTGCTTGCCTTCAAAGATTTGCAGAAGAAGTGCTAGGTGACTAATTCCTAACTCAGAGGCTCGGCTAGCAAGTTTTTCCAGAGACTTTGCCCCAATCCCTCGCGCAGGTACGTTCACAATACGCCGAAAACTAACATCGTCGTCTGGGTTCACCAAGAGCCGCAGGTAGGCCAATGCGTCCTTGATTTCCAGACGGGCGTAGAACTTAAGCCCACCGAAAATCTGGTAGTTCACGCCCTTAGCACGCATTGTATCTTCGATCACACGCGACTGCGCATTGGTACGATAGAAGATAGCCATTTGGTTGAGCGAAATATTCTGCCCCAAGCGAGCACTGATTTCCGCGCTCACCTTTAACGCTTCATCATGCTCATCGTAAGCCTCAATCAGATTAATCTTCTCGCCCTGCCCATTCTGAGTCCAAAGCTCTTTATCTCTACGCTCTGTATTGTGGGAAATGACCCTGCTAGCCGCTTCAATAATATTTTTTGTGGAGCGGTAATTTTCTTCGAGCTTAAAGATTTGCGCATTCGGATAATCTTGTTCAAAATTTAGAATGTTCGAGATATCCGCTCCGCGCCATCGATAGATAGACTGGTCCTCGTCGCCCACGGCGCAAATATTGGCTCTCTCCCCTGCGAGGAGCTTCATAAACAAATACTGACACCGGTTCGTATCTTGGTATTCATCGATCAAAACGTGTTGGAATCGTTCTTGGTACCCTTTTAAAACACGAGGGTTTCTCTGGAAAAGCCTCACAACAAGTAGAATAAGATCGGCAAAATCGAGAGCAGAAGAAAGCTGTAGAGCCTGCGCGTATCTTTCAAAGACCCGCACGAATGCATCTTCCTGGGGGCCACCGTATTGAGAACGGTAAGTGGAGTGATCATCTCCATCATTTTTTATCTTATTGATGCGCGATTGAATGGCCTTCGCACTCATCGTCTGCTCAGCGATCTTAAGTTCCTTCATCGCCGCTTTGATGACCGATAGCTGATCCGAGTCGTCGTAAATCGTAAATTGAGGATTGTAGCCCAGGTGTTGGATGTCTGAGCGCAGAATGCGTACGCACGCGGAATGGAAAGTGCTAACCCAGAGTTCACGTTCACTAATATTCCAGTTGAAATGCTGGCTGAGCAGCTTTTGCACTCGTCCCCGCATTTCAGCGGCTGCTTTATTCGTGAAGGTCACAGCGAAGATCTGCATCGGATCAACCCGATGGTGCGCAATCAGATGGGCAATCCGGTGCGTAAGAACCCGGGTTTTGCCGGAGCCTGCCCCAGCCAAAACTAAAAGTGGGCCGTTGCCGTATTCCACGGCCAGCCGCTGCTTTTCGTTTAGTCCACGCAGATAGTCCAAAAGGGTTCCTCCCGCCAAATAGAGCAAGGTCTACCATAGCTTAGGCGGCCTGGCACCTTTGCCAGACGGCCGGGCGAAGCCCGGCCTAAGGGCTGAATTTGGTTGGACGAAACGGGGCTCGCTCTATTCTTTTTGCGAGTGGTTTCTCGCTCAGACGTAATTCTTTCTTCTGATCTTATCGATGATGATTTTCTCCGGGCGAGTCGGATCGCGCGGATCAACCATGAAGAATGCCTGTTGCTCGCAACGGCGCTTGTTCTTCAAGAGCCACTTGAGAATGTTGGCGAGATCCTTATTTTTAGGATCTTTGAAAAAGGGATCGTTCTCTAGGGCGTCTCGGGCCTTCTTAAGAGCACGAGCTTCCTGCAAGTCAGCTTCTCTTACTTCGTAGTCATGCAAATCATACTTTTTGATGTCTTCGGGGAGCACACCGAGAAAATGGACTTTAGGAGCAGAGAAATCCGAATTGCGTATCAAACTGGCTGCTGATCCCGCCTTCAGGGTGCGATAAATATTTTGAAGAGTATAGGCGTCCAGATCACCAAAGAAATAAATAGGAACGCTAAGTTCTTCTTGAATGAGCTTCACCCATCCACGAACCGCGTTACTAGGAACCCCTTGTGCACCCACTAAGATAGCCTTGTTACGCCGACAGAACCCATTGGCGACAAAGGTGTTAGCCGTACCTTCCGATTCCACAACTAAGCAGAAATCGATTTTCTTCTTGGCTTTAAGCTTCAAGCTTTGGGGTCGGTTCTTTGGCTGGAAGGGTGTCGTTCCCAAAGAGCCAAGATCTACTTGAGCCTTGCTCCCATCCGGCAAGGTCTCGGTAACCACCAACGCTTCTGAATAGGTTTGGCCGCCGCGATCGTTCGCAAAACAGTTTAGTTCTTCTCGGTAACAAACGAGCATTTCGCAAATGAAATCAATAATGGAATCGCTTTCTTCCTGCGAAGCGAAATCCAAAGGCTTGAGATCGGGCGAGTGTTTTACTTCACCTTTTGCGATGTAATAGAGTTCGCGTTTCGTGTTTACCGCACCCGTGTCTACGTTGCGCAGAAGTATCTCCAAGAGGAAAATGGCACGCGACATTTTCTGCACAGAACTGACGTTAAGTTCGGTACGTACTCTCTTATCTCCCGGCGTGAGGTAGCCGACCTTTGGCGAATAGATAGCGTTATCGAGAGAGCACTTGATCGCTTCCATTACCGGGCGTCGTGCGTTCTCCAGGTCGGTTAATAAGCGCTGACAAAGAGCCTTACTCACTTTTGGGATATCTGTTTCTGTCATTTAAACCTCCAGCTCGTCGACTTCTTCTTCGTCGTCTTTTGCTTTACCCTTGGGCTTTTTGGCCTTCTTTTCGCTAGGCTTCGCCTTTTTTTCCGCTTTGGGCGCCGCCTTTTTCTTCGCACTTGCCTCTTTGGCAGGTGCTGCCGTCTTGCCCTTCTTGGTCTTTCCGCCCTTTTTGGGCTTTTCCGTTTCGCTTTCGGCTTCTTCCGCGGCCTCTAGTTCAGGCTCAATTTCCTCATTCACCTCTTCAGGCGTGACAACGTCCTCAGCGTTAGGTCGGACATCTTCTTCCGGCTCAGAGTCCTCACCCGAGGCTTTCTTATTCTTCGCAATGGCTTTCTGGAATTTTTCTTTCTGCTTTGTGACGACCTTGTTCACGCCCTCTTTAGCCGCTTGTAATTCTTCTTCGGCTTTATTCACGTCGCGACCCAGAAGCTTCATGATGCCTTCGGTAGCCTTTTTCTTTCTTTTCGCGGGAGCTTCTGTAATACGGCACAAGCATTCCACTAGAATCGGACAGAACTGTTCAATGTGCTGTAATTTTTTCTCTAGATCGGCTTCACGATTTTCTTTATTAATGTGGCGTGAAAGCTTCTGTCCCGCCTGCATCAGCGTACGACGGATTTCCTCTACAAGTTCATCACTCGCATCAATGGTTTCTTTGGAGGCGTTTTTAAACTTAATAAAAGGTGAGACCACGCTCACCGCGATGACGTAGGGTCCACTCGGCAAACTGCTTTTGGCTTGAGAAAGGCCATAGCTGCGCCAGTTCACGGTTTCAATCGCTTGAACAATCGCACAAGCCGACTTATCAAACTGCAGCGGTACCCGATTGGCGAAACGCAAAACGGTCACGGGACCGACCTCTTCATCCGGCACCGAAGAGCCCGAGCGATCCAAGAATCGCGCGATGGCGACTTCAACAGCCACGGGTTTCGAATCACAGATCTTGGGTTTGCGGGTAACGACCGAGAAGAAATCAATTTCGCCCATGCGCTTGATGCTCATCGCAAGCGCATGTTCGCCGATAATCATTACCGACCGCGTACTAGGAGCCATGAGCTCCGTTTTCTGAACGGCCTGGTAAACCTGCTTCATGTCGCCTTCGGAGAGCTGGTTTACAGGGCGCGTGAGAAACCCTTTGCTGAGTCCGTTCTTAACGATCTCATCAATCACTCCATCCGAGATACGCGTGAAACCTTTTTTCAACCACTTGCGAAGCTCAACTTTTCCGAATAGGTGAGAGTGATGCAAAAATTCACCCAACTTCATCGTATGAGGGTGGGGCATCGTCGCTTCAGGGATGTTGGGCACTAGGTCCGCGACTCGCTTAATTTTTTGCTTGGCGTCTTCGCCAATTTTATATTCGAGATCCAGATGCGGGTTTACTAATGCGGTACCGTTAATATAGGTGAGTAACCCGCCCTCCCCATTAAGCTGCATTCTTCCGTCGATCAAAAATTCAACGCTAAGGCCATGCGGCCGATCCCAATTCACACTTTCTTTGTTCTTCAGGATGCCTTTGTTTTGCTTGATATCAACGTTCACCACCGCAGAGATCGCCGCGCGCATTTTTTTCGTTTTGGTAATCACGCTGGCACCCTTGGCGGAAGTCAGCTGGGCCCAGGTAGTCGCCGCGGAAATACCAATCCCTTGCTGCCCGCGCGAACAACGCCCTCGACCAAATTTGGAAGAGGCCAAATATTCACCAAAAACCTTCGGTAGGTCTTCGAGATCTAAACCCGGACCATTGTCTTCAATCTTTACTCGAATGAGATCGGTGTTCTTACCTGTCCCCTCGCCCTTTTTTTCGATCAGAATTTTAATTTCAGGAAGAATGCCTGCGTCTTCACAAGCGTCGAGTGAGTTATCGACTGCTTCTTTCAGAGTTGTCAGAACGGCCTTTGTGGACGAAGAAAAACCAACCTGCTGAAGGTTCTTCGCGAAATACTCGGCCGTACTTGAAGTCGTTATTTTGCTGCTTGCCACGGGTGATGGTACCTATGTAGTCAAATTTACTGAAGGATACCAGAACGTGCCTGCCGGGTACACCCTCTTTCCGCTACGATTTCACTAAGATATGCGGGTTTGGCCCCGTACTCCCCCTCTGGGCCGTCGAAAATTGCTTTTCTTGCCACGAGTTAGACAGTTTTCCCTCTCTGGCCGAGCCTGATTTCGTGGCACCCCACTTGCAGAATACAGCTGAATATAGGTCCCTTTTTGAGCTCTTTTTCCCGAGGTTCGCAAATGCGTCGGTTAGCCTACATCATGATTTATGCCTCTTCGTGGATAGCATCGACAAACCTCTATGCCGACGCGTTTGCCCCCATCTCTTCTGATCAAATTCGCATTAACAGACTGCGCACTATTAAAAGCAGGAAGTTTGAACCCAAGCGCAAACGT
This sequence comes from Bdellovibrionota bacterium, assembly GCA_041751875.1. Classification (GTDB taxonomy): domain Bacteria; phylum Bdellovibrionota; class FAC87; order UBA2466; family JACKAF01; genus JBGSIC01. The sequence continues at coordinate 59,692 of JBGSIC010000029.1, read as the reverse complement.
GTCTACTCGGAAGATGAGTTGCGCGCCAAGACACTGCGAACAAAAAAGAAGCAAATTCCTCGACGACGCCTCGCCAGCGTGAACAGCTCTAGCGCCTTTTCCTCCGCTGAATACGATCTCCCGCGAAGTGAAAAAGAAATGGAGCTTCGGTTGGGCGCAAGCGGCGGCATCTCGAATGCTTCCTTTTCTGCCCACGGGCAAGGTCAAGTCGGCAGCAGTATGCATCTGGGTCTGAATGCCGATCTCCGATGGGAAAATTTCGGATTTGAACTAGACGGCTTTTTTCAGAATTATCCCACCCAAACAGACACGGAACTCACTTCCGTTCCTGGCGGTTCTTTTACCAACGAGACAAGCGGTAAGGTGGTCGGGGGTAGCTTTAGTGCCAAAGGGCAGCTTCCTTTCGAATTTGCATCGATGCGCATGGTCGCAAAGGCGGGCGTTGGGTATAGCATCCTGGGAATGACCTCCGTGACCACGGATTCTGGTTCCCAAAACTCGCTAAGCTTTGGTGTTAGGGGAATTCACGGAATCGCCGGTATTGAGATTACCCCTTTCGAAGATTTTTTGATTTCAGCAGATATTATTTACGGCGTAATCAATAGCGCTACGGGAGATGCGGGAGGGAACGGTCCCGCCTTCAGCCGAATCCGTTTAGGTGCCTACTACAGACTCTTCGAGAAAGTTTCGCTTGGTGTGCAATACAACCGGGATGATTTTTCAGTTTCTGACTTCTTGGGAAACGCCAACAGCCAGTTTCTCGGCGCTCTTCTCGTTCATTTCTAAACGCTATTTTGTTCGCTTCTCAATCGGAGTGTAAGCGCGTTCGTTAAATCCCGTGTAAATCTGGCGTGGGCGACCGATCTTGTTCTCAGGATCCCCAATCATCTCTTTCCACTGGGCGATCCAGCCCGGCAATCTTCCGATTGCGAACATCACGGTGAACATGGTTACCGGAATTCCCATCGCTCGGTAGATAATCCCCGAGTAGAAATCGACGTTGGGATAAAGTTTCCGCTCGATGAAATATTCATCTTTAAGCGCTGCTTCTTCGAGCACCTTGGCGATATCGAGCAAGGGATCTTTCACACCCAGGTTGGTCAGCACTTCATCCGCAGCTTTCTTAATAATGCTCGCCCGTGGATCGAAGTTTTTGTAAACTCGGTGTCCGAAGCCCATCAAACGCGAACCTTCGTCTTTCTTCTTCACTCGTTCCAGGAACTGGGAGGCGCCGATACCTTCTTTTTTAATCTTTTGAAGCATTTCCACAACGCGCTGATTGGCCCCACCATGGAGATGTCCCCAAAGGGCCGAGATACCGGCGGAAACTGAGGCGTAAAGGTTCGCCCCGGCGCTTCCCACCAGACGCACGGTGGACGTACTGCAATTCTGCTCGTGATCAGCATGAAGCAAAAACAGAAGGCGTAGCGCATTGGTCATCACCGGATTGACTTCGTACTCCTCAGCCGGGACGCCAAACATCATTTTCAAAAAGTTGCCGCAATAGCTTAGTGCATTCGTAGGATAGATGAACGGTTGCCCGATCGATTTCTTGTAGGAGAACGCCGCAATGGTCGGTAACTTCCCAAGAAGTCTATAAATGGAATTCTCCAGACTGCGGCCTTGGAGCCCAGCAGTTTCTTCCTGGTAAAAAGTGGAAAGTGTGTTTACGGCCGCCGATAGCGTCGCCATCGGATGCGCATCGCGCGGGAATCCGTCGAAGAAGCGCTTCATATCCTCATGGAGCATCGTGTGACGAGTCAGGTTGTTGGTAAACGATTTAAGCTGCGACTCCGTGGGAAGTTCGCCGTAAATAAGGAGGTAGCTGACTTCCACAAAATTTGATTTTTCCGCCAAGACTTCAATCGGTATGCCGCGGTAGCGAAGAATCCCCTTCTCACCATCCAGAAAGGTAATGGCGCTGGAACAAGACCCGGTGTTCATATAGCCGGTATCTAAAGTGATTAGGCCCGTTTTCGACCGCAGGCTGGTAATGTCCATACCCCGCTCTTTTTCGGTTCCTTCAACAAGCGGGAATTCGAACTCTTTACCATCTACATTTAACTTTGCGGAATCACCCATCTCTGCTCCCCGTGCGAGTCGACGTGTCGATTTGTTTGTAATAAAGAGTACCTGCCACGGTACGCGTCGGCTCGAAAAATATCCTAGTTGGCTGAGCGGAAGCGGTCAAACGGCCCGTTCTTTTCGAAAGCCGATCGCTAGAGACTGGAAAGCGCGTGTGCACGCTCAGTCGCTTTAACAACGGCTTTCATCAATGTGACCCGCAACTTCCCTTCTTCCAATTCCACAAGGCCATCAATCGTACACCCGGCTGGGGTGGTCACTTCGTCGCGTAAAGAGGAAGGATGGCGACCGGTCACCTGAAGCATTTTTGCCGCCCCCAGTACGGTTTGGGCGGATAGTTCTAGGGCGACCTCTCGGGGAAGGCCCACCTTGATGCCGCCTTCGGTCATTGCCTCAAGCACTAAATAGATATAAGCGGGGCCGCAACCGCTCAGGCCCGTGACCGCGTCCATATGACGCTCTTCAGTCTGCACCACCCTACCCACCGAACTGAAAATTTTCTCTGCGATGTCTTGGTGAGCTTTCCCCGCTGCGGCGCCAGGACACATCGCCGTCATGGCACAGCGGACGAAAGCTGGGGTGTTGGGCATGGCACGAATGACAGCCACATTCTTTGGAATTCGCGATTCAATTGCTTTGGTTGTCACACTGGCAACAATCGAAATGATCGTTTGATTCGCTTTAAAGTCCTGGCCCACGTCTTTTAACAAATCGTCCAGATTCTGTGGTTTCACCGCCAAAATAATCACCGAACAGTTCTTCACTAGCTCTTTGTTACTCGCACAGGCTTTTATTCCGACCTCTTTGGTCGCAAGGGTAGCATTCTCTTTCTTTCTGGTGGTGAAAAGCAGGTCCTCTTTCTGCACTTGGCCTGTTTCTAACATGCCTTGCACAAGACAGCGTCCCATTCTGCCTAAGCCTAAAATTCCAATTTTTTCATTTTTTTTCTTCATCGAAGAGTCTCTCGTACCAATGCTTCTTTTGGTCTTTCTGAGCAGGCGTCATGTTGTTCAAAATTCGCTCAATGCTCCATCCCGTCAAACTAGCTAGCGTGCGCGCTTCGCTTTCGCGGCGGGCACTGAGCGTGTTGGCGTAAGCATTCGCCTGGGCGCAAGAGCGCGACGAACCCATCCAGGCGTGGCGTACCAAAAACACTTCCTGAAATGGCGGCAAATCCGCCACGGCTTGAAAAGTGATCTTCTGCGGAAGCGATTCCTTGCGTCCCCGAAGATGGTAACGCGAAAGGTATGCTTCTTTTGCAGCAGCAATTGCCTTCTTGTCTTTTAAGCCCGATAGCCACTGCACGCCCAATGCCGAAAGCGATTCAAGCGTTAACGTATCCTCATTACAATTCTCACAACGCAACGCACTTCCCGCGTATTCGAGAAACGCACCTTTATTTTTCCGACTCGCTTGTAAAAATACTTCCCGGTAAAAATCTTCAAATCGATACTTGATGTAAGCAGGAATATCTTTGTTCGAGGGTAACTGCGTAATCGCGTAATTAGCGGGAGCTACTTGCCCTTGGTCTGTGATCACGTAGAGATAAAGGTCTTGATCTTCTCCCTGGGGCGCGGGTCCCAGTTCCAAAGGTAAACTAAATTCAGCGCCGGTAAATGTTACTTGGATAGGCCGTAGGTACTGATACGCCAGTCGGCTGTGTTCCTTGAGTTCCACTTTAATCGCGATGAAATGATTTTTTCTAGCTTGTTCCTTCAACCAAGGCACGCTTTCGGGGGCAGGTTGATACCCTTCTTCTTGCAACCAATCCTGTATTTTTTGAGATTGGGGCGCACTTAAAGCTACTGCTTTGTAACTTCCCCGCGTACGACGTTGCGGACTACTGCCCAGAAGGTGAGCTTTGACAGGGCCACCCGCCGCCTTGGGGGCTAAATTTTCTTCTAAACAAGGATCCGGATCCATCTGTTCAAATAAAATGGGGGCCGAAAAGGCTTCGAGCTGTTCCATCGGTGCGTGCTCGAGCAAGGCTATGCTTTCTTCTGGTACAGCGAAAGGAAACGGCAGCAGAATGACGAATGATCCGTTTTCCCCGCGAAAGTCGCTGTAGAAAGTAAGGGTGTTACGGTCGCCCTCTTTTACATAGACCACCTGGACCGAGGAGCGATGAAACGCACCGGGTGTTTTACCAACTAAAAGGCCGACCCCTAGAGCTTGAGAAGCAAACCCAAGGAAAAAAATAAAATAAAATTGAGCAGATAAATGGCGCAATGGGATTCCCGGCTGAAGGAGAGTCTAGCAAGGTTTCGAATGCGAATCGATAGCAAACCTTAAGTAAACAGTCTCCTACCAATCCCGCAGGCGCCTTTCCCGTTGAGATCGCCAAGGTGAGAGGCAGTTTCACCTATTACCTTGACGGCGCGAAGCAAACGGTAGAATCAGTCAGGCAGTACCCTTACTTATAGAGCAACGCGATGCCTCTAAAAACAGTGGAATCGTGCTTCAAAGAGACCTTGTTGACCCCGCCTCTACGACATAGAAATTTATGGTCTCTTCTCCATCTGGCGCTCCTGACGCCTTTACATGGCTTGCGATTGTTACTCCTCGATTTTAAGTCTCTGCTTTGGGCTCCCTTTCAGATGCCAAAGCCGGAAGTTTTCTCCGAAAGGCCCCATTTTTTCATCGCCTATTTTACCTGCGGCGCACATTTCCGGTACTTAAAGGCTTCGGTCGACAGTCTTCTGGCTCTGGACCTTCCTTTTGCTTACTCGGTCCGCCTCTTCGAAGACAGGAAGGATCCCATAAATGCCGATGAAGTTAGGCAACTTTTACTGCGTTGCCCTTCCGGCTCGACCCTTACCCGGACACCTCTGCCTTTTTCGTGGGGCGGTTCCAACGTTATTGTTAGTACGCGGCAAGCTTTTAAAGAAATTTATTCAGAAATGAAAAGTAACGACCTACTTGTAAAAACGGATAGCGATACCTTATTTCTAAACTCAAACATTTTTGAAGTCGCCGCTTCTTGTGCTTCTCAAATAGTAGGACAAACTCATTTTGGACATGGCCACAAATATTTTCAGGGGGGATGTTACTTTTTACGAACAAATTCGATACGGCGTATACTGTCCTCTCCCACGGCCCACACCGCACTCTTAGCGGCTTGGAGTACGGAACACTATCTTTCAGACCTTCCTGAGGACTTCTTCTTTTGCTTGCTCGCTCAAAAATGTAATCTCACTATCTCCTTTCTTGATTTTTACGCCAAACTGCCGGCGGACAAACAGAAGATGTTAGAGGATCCCTCAGCGGCAGGACACTTTCTAAGGAGGCTCCCTCCCAACAAGTCGGTTTTGCATTTCGAAAAAGATAAACCCTTAATGCACATTCTTGCCGAAAGACTCCTAGGGGATAAAAAATCATCCCCATCCTCCTGACGCAACGCCCATCCTTTCTTGTTCGCTCTATTTTAGACTAAAATGGTGAAAAAGATTGTGCCTCTGCCTACTGTGACTCGCCATCAGCGTTTCGGCGTTTATTTTCTGTTTTTGGCACTTTTGTCACCTCAAATCATGGTCCTTTTCACCGCCGGTGAAGTCTGGCCGTTTACATCTGCACCCATGTTTGCCTCGCCCACAGACAGGCTATATCGCTTTGAATGGCTGTTACAGAGTGCCGACGGAACTGACCGAGAGCTTCGTGCCCACGACCTCTACTGGAGGGAGATGCCAACCATGCGCCACTTTTTTCTCCATGTTTACGGCGCCCTTGGCCGGTCACCGCACTCCGCAATCGTAAACGACAACCCTAGCTTATTCCGTGAACGTTTAAGTGTGTACTTTAGATCGATTTTTAAGGAGCTCCATTTGAAGCGACCCTCTTGGGTTGAGCCTGGTGTCAAACTGCGGGTCTCCATTCTCTCGGTTGACGGGAAAGAACGGCCAATGAAACGCCGTACCGTTGGCTTTTACTCTCCTGAAGAACAACGCTTCACACACACCTGGGAATCGAACTTGTAATGCAAACAGTGACGGCTTTTCTCTTTTCAAAACAAGTTTGGAACCCTGCCCCGTATCTTCGCATGGTGATAGTAGCGCTGGTCATTCTCCCCCGAATCCGAAGGGATCTCGGCGTCCTTGCGCATTATGATGGCGCGGATTCTTTTTTGATGGATCCCGGGTCGATACTGGTGCGGTTGGGTCTTCACGCGCCGTTGACGCCTGAACTCCTTAGGCTGTTTACGGCTTTCTTTTTTCTGTGCGCGCTCTTTGCGTTACTGGGTATCGTGACGCGCCTCTCCTTACTAGGGGTAACACTCTGCTTCGGCTACGTCTCATGCCTGCTCTCCTCATGGGGCGCCTTCCATCACGTAAGCGCACTAGTGTTCCTTGTTCTTTGTGCACTCGTTTTCGCCCCCGGAGTAGATTCTTGGTCGATTGACTCCCTACTACGAGCGCGACGCCAGAAAAAGCCCGTACTCACTGCCCTCAAAGGAGAGCCCGTCCCACGCTGGGGAACGGTTCTTATTCTTTGCCTGATCTGTTCCTTCTATTTCAACGCTGGGGTAGCCAAAATCCGCCACGGTGGCAAGGCTTGGCTTAGAGGCGATACTTTAACTTTCTATCTGAGTCGCTCAACAGACTCCACGCACCAGCTATTTGGCAGTAACGAGCCAGAAGAAACTTGGAAAGATGGCTTCGGCTTGACTCACTATATTTACAGTACTCCGGCGTCAGCGGCCGGCCGCACCCTCGCCTCTTATCGCCCTCTTACAATCCTTCTCGCCCTAGCTTCGCTGGGAATCCAGCTAATGTTTCCACTAGCTCTTTTCGGCCCGTGGCTTCGAAACTTCTTTCTATGTAACGCAATAGTCTTTCACGTTGTCAGCGATTGGCTTTTAGACGTCACTTTCACTCCCTATGTACTAATGGCTTTTGTGCTAATCGATTGGCCGGCTTTCGGACCCGTTTTTTCCAGCCTCCGATCTAAGCGGTCAGCTACTCAGATATGAAGACGTGGAAGACACTCTCTTCTCTCAGTCAATGTCTACAAAGCCTTAGCGACGAGCTGGTTTACTATTTCCCGAACCCTGGGTGGGCCGGGGATCAGTTAATTGCCGAAGCCACCTATCAGCTATTTAATCAGTACTCTATTTCCTATCAGCTAATCTTTCCTCACACCGACCTGACAAACAAAATCGTTGTTTACGGCGGGGGAGGAAACTTGGTTCCTCTGTATAATGACGCCGCTAACTTCATTCGCATGGCCCTTCCAAAAGTACGCAGACTCATTCTGCTACCTCAAACTATCTTAGGGCATGAAACGCTCATACGCTCCTTTGATGAACGCGTTGAGGTGTTTTGCCGAGAGCCTGTTTCATTCGCCTACGTCACAAAGCTTGCAAATAGGAGTCGAGTGCACCTGCATCCCGACCTAGTGTTCGCTCTCGACACGAAAAAAGTACTCCAACGGCCCCCAAGCCACGCTTCGCAGCAAAGTCCGTTTTCGACCTTCGTGCGGTCTGCTCACATCAACCTAACAAAAATGAAGTTACTTTTATGGCGGTGGTGCGGAAACGAGGAACTCTTTGCTTTTAGACAGGACAAGGAGAGTCTACGCAAGGCACTACCCAGCCGCAACGTGGACCTTTCCTTCCATCTTTACGAGCCGGGGTGGACACCTGAGATCGTCGGCAGGGTGAGCGCTAATCTACTAAAATGTTTGAATCAGTTCTCCGCCATCCATACCGATCGCCTTCACATTTGCATTGCCGCCACCCTGTTAAACAAGCGGGTTTATTTTCATCCGAATAACTATTTTAAGAACGATAGTGTTTATCACTATTCTCTTAAACCTCACTTCCTCAAAATTTCTTGGAACGGTGGAGCCAATTGATTACTGACACCCTCAACGCTTCCTACCCTAAAAAGCAAACCATTGGCGAAACGATCAAGCTGAGCTCGAAAATTCTTACCAGCGAAACGGGGTTCCCCGACGAACTCTACTTTTCCGTGCCAAAAAAATATGAAAGCTTTTTATCGGACTCGGAGGACTGGCTTGCCTCGGCTTTGCTTTTCCCTGCGATGGCCACAAAGAAAGACCTTCTGGTGGATGGCAGCGTGAGTGAGCGCTTCCTTTACGGCGCAAAAGAATATCAAAAATACTTCAAATTTTGGCGGCCCTCGGATTTCGAAACCATAAATATTTCAGCAAATCCGTACGCTGATCAAGGCAACTCTCTCGAAATAAATCAACGAGCAGCGAGTTTTTTCTCCGGTGGCGTGGACTCCTTCTACACGCTCCACAGCCACCTTCCCCACAACGAACCGCTGCCCCCCTTTCAGATCCAGTATTGTTTTTTCCTCCACGGGTTTGACATCCCCCTTTCGGAGGAATTTGTTTTTAACCGCCTCAGCGCCAAGTACGCGGACCTTCTTGGGCACATGGGCGTTGAGATGATTCCGATACGCACTAATCTTCGCCATTTTCTAGACCCCAAATGTGACTGGTTAATGGTCCACGGTGCGTTTCTTTCCACGATCGCTCTTCTTATGAGCAGGGGCATTCGGCGTGTCTTTATCGGTTCAACCAATCGCTACTCTCTGATTGTGCCTCCGCTTGGCTCCAATCCCATGACCGATCATCTTCTTTCCCGTCCCCACTTGGAGGTTTTCCACCACGGCTCCAACCTCTCTCGAATAGAAAAGCTAAGGGTCATTAGCCAGTGGGAAGTCACATACCAATCGCTTCGAGTCTGCTGGGAAAACACCTCCCAAGACAACAACTGTGGGCGTTGCGCAAAATGCCTTCGCACCATGCTCGCTTTGGAAACCCTCGGTAGCCTGAAAAAATACCGCACATTCCCGGTCCCCCTTGATCTCAGTAAAATACCGCCATCCACTTACTATTTTGGTCCTCGGAAGGGGCTTAGCGAGACGAGCTTCGCGGAAGAATTGTTGAGCGTGGCTCAAGCGATAGGCAATTCACGTGTAACCAAAACCCTCTCGACGGTTGTGTTTAAGGAAAAATTTATTCCTTACCGCCTCGTTGCGTGTATTCGCGCGGGTTTCGCCTTATGGGGAAAAACACTCTGCCATCTTTCACGAAGGTGGCAACAGGCTAAAACTTAACAAAGAACAAGACTGCCAAAGCCCAATTGCAGGGCGCTCAAAGGGAGAATGGTGGGCGGACAGGGGCTCGACCTCGCGAGCAAAACCTATTTACCTGCCACGACCAGATTGAGCGAGACCGAGACCCTGCTCGAACTTGCTAAAAATGGTGGGCGGACAGGGGCTCGAACCCCGGACCTACGCGGTGTAAACGCGTCGCTCTAACCAACTGAGCTATCCGCCCCCAAATGGAACTAGGCACACCTTATAAGGATTTACCCAAATTTTCCACCATGATTAGAAGGGTTGCTATAGGCGGGAAGCGCCTGGGTCAGATCTGTCGAGTTGAGCCTTGGTGGGCTATTCCTCGGTGGGCTTGATCATCTTGCGGGTCTGGCAGGGATCAAAATCTTTGGGCAATTGGATTGGGCCCTTCTTTTCGAAATTCTTATTAAACGTTTTGAAAAGATTGGGGTCAAACTTCCCCGGTTGCATCGAATACATGGTTTTCAATGCTTCACTGGGATTAATCGCCTTGTGGTAGGAACGGTCAGTTGTCAGAGCATCGAACACATCTGCGATCATCACAATGCGGCTGAGTTTAGAAATTTCCTCTTCCTTTAATCCTTGGGGGTAACCAGTACCATCGAAGTTTTCGTGGTGCTCATGTACGACTCGTTTGGCTTCTACCGGAATCGAATTAACACTCTTTAAAAAATCTACACCGTACTTCGGGTGGTTTTTGACTTCTTGCCATTCGGGGCCGGTCAACGGACCCATCTTGTTAATAATTTCTTTGGAAATGCGTCGCTTGCCGACGTCATGTAGAAGTCCACCAAGTCCTGCGTGGAAAAGTAAATTCTTATCATCACCAAAAATTTTCTTGGCTAGTGTGATTGCGTAGACCGCAACATCGACGCAATGATTGTACGTATAGTAGTCATGCACTGACAAACGCATAAGAGAAACCGCCGCATCGACATCTTCAGTCACAAACGAAACCATTTCTTCAACTAGCTGTTTCGAAGTTTCCACCACAGGACGAATGTCTTGCTTGGTGAAAAGATCCTCTACGTGAATGAACGCACTTTCTTTGATAATGCGCCCTTTGTCTTTTTTGTCTGTTCCCGGATCGGCAATACTATCTTTTAGTGTTTGCAGGTAGAGGCCACGTTGATCGTCGGGAATCAAAAACTCTTTGGCACCGTGCTTTTTAAGACCAGACAGCCGGTCACGCGTTAGCACATCACCGGGCTTGCGAAAGAGGGTCAGTCTTCCACTGACATATAAAAGGATGTCGAACTGCAGGGGAACTTCGAGCGGAATGGAATTGATGCGCACCTTAAAATACTTTTGCGGCTCAATAGGTACTTCGTCTTCTTTTAAGGCTTTGACTGACAAGAGTGGCTCCCCTTTTCTTATCGGACAGAATCGGGCGTGGCTTTAACCAACGCGCCCCGTAATCCTTAGATGTCGAATACTTGGGAGATAACGGTGGGCTTATAGCAGGCTCGGTCGCGAAAAAAGCGACGAAGCTCGCGCCGAAAGACTTCCGCAATTTCGGGGTCTTTCATGTTCTTGATGTAGATATTGCTGAGAAATTTCGCTGCCTCTGTCTCGGCTTCTACCAATTCTTTTTCGCGTTTAAAAAGTAGCCCTACACTGCGCACCACAGGCTCACCGAGCAGTTGCTTGTTCTTGGCATCGCGCATCACGACGCTAAATACAATCCCTGCCTTGGCAAGTGCCCTGCGCTGCGTAAAAACGAGGGGTCTTTGCTCCATGAGCGCCCCCTGAACCACAGGAATAGGCTTGAGATCGACCTTCTCTCCCAGGCGTAGCTTGGTCCCGTCCGTAACGACACTTTGTCCGTCCTCAATAACAAAGACATTTTCAGGAGCCACTCCGGACTGCACGGCCAGGTTGGCGTGCTTGGCTAAATGGCGGTATTCCCCATGAACAGGAACAAAAAACTTCGGTTTGCAGGCACGGTGCAGCATCTGTAACTCGTCCGCAAAACCATGTCCGGAAACATGGATTTGGTGAATTGACTCGTACATGACCTCGGCACCCAGTCGGTACAGCTCATTGATCATGTTGGAGATGGCCTTCTCATTTCCAGGTATGAACCGGCTCGACATCATAATGAGGTCGCCTTTTTTGAGTTTGATTTCCCGGTGCGAACCTTCTGCTAAACGTAATAGCGCAGATTGAGGTTCGGCCTGACTTCCGGTCGCTAAAAAGATGACCTGATCATCTGGATACTCATGACTACTCTCCGCCAAAATCAAAGTGTTTTCAGGAATTTGTAGCGACTTCTGTTGGTGAGCAAGGCGCGTATAAGAATGCATGCTTCTACCGACCAGAACGACCTTCTTGCCCAGTCGGTGAGCAAGATGCATGAGGTTTCCTACCCGACGCACGTTGGACGCAAATAGAGCGATAAACACGCGTGATTTCTGCTGACTGAGCATCCCTTCAAAGGAATCGGTGATTTCGTGCTCGGAAATCGTATGGCCGGCCTTCTCCGCGTTGGTACTGTCGGCAAAAAGTAGATGCACCCCTTCCTTGCCCCACTTCTCAAACTGCTCCAATCCAATGACTTTTCCGTTCACCGGACGCGGGTCGTGCTTAAAATCCCCTGAGTGGACAAAAAGTCCGGCAGGAGTGCGAACGCCGAAGCCTAGTGCCTCAATGATGGAATGTTGAACTGACGTCGGGTGGAACTCAAAAGGACCGACTTTAAAGGGTCTCTCGGGCTCAATATTGTGGAAAGTGACCTCTTTGGCCTCCCGGTGCTCGCTAAGCTTGTGAGTAATCAGCCCACGGGGAAACTGCGTACAATAAACATCAATCTTTCCATGGCGTGCGAGATAGGGAATGGCTCCAATGTGGTCTTCATGCCCGTGGGTAACCACCACGCCTTTGAGACGGTCAAAGCGTTCCACCACGTAGGTAAGGTCGGGGAGGAAAATTTCCACACCGGGGTGAGACGCATCAGGAAACTGAATGCCGCAGTCGAGCAAGACTATTTGCCCGTCGCATTCGATGACCAGGCAATTGATGCCGATTTCGCCGAGTCCGCCCAGCGGAAGGAATTTCAATTCTGAAGTCATTTCAACACTTAAACCCCATTTTACCTTCAAACAAAAGGTCCTTTTCCACCATAAGGACAAAGTCCTAAACCTTTCACCCCAAGTGCCGATACGGAAGACTGAAGGGCACTATAAGTGCGCCCAAAAAAACCCTAGCGTTGATGAGAAGAAAAATGAAACTTCAACAGATATTAAAGTCGCTACTAAACGCCTTTTTCATCTACTCCCTGGCGGTATGTATCTCTTGTGCGTCTAAAGAGACCATCAACCAGTCTGAGAACGGCGAAGAAGCATCAGGCGAAATGGCCGATGCTGATTCCGCTGAAGGCGAGGATCTAGCGCTGCTTGAAGAAGGCGGCGACAGCGAAGACGAATGGAGCGGCGACGAGTCTTTGGCTGAGGGCGCCGAAAATGCCGAGGAAGAGCAAGAGCTCGCCGCGCTAGAAGGCGAATTATCTGACAAATCAGCCCAAGCGACCGACGACTCCGCTTCTGAAGATTTTTCGATGGACGGTCTGGAAGGCGACGAAATGGCCGCCTTGGAAACGGAAGCGACAGCTCCCTCTGAGAATACAGAGTCTGGTGAACTGGATTCTTTGATGGATGGTGCGAGCGAATTGTCTGACGCTCCTGCGGACGACAAGTCGACTGACCAGGCGGCCTTCGAAGCTCCCGTTTCAGATACCCCTGCTCGGGACAACTATAACTCATCTGACACAGGATTTTTCGGTGGAAGTGAAACTCCCGCGCCTCGCACGGTCGTTTCGAAAGTCCCTGAAATTCCGACCCAAGCCAAAGATCAAAATGGCACGCTCCTTAACCGTTACTACTTCGTACGCCAGGGAGACACGTCGGATTCCGTTTCTCAATTAATTTATGGAACGCCCCAACGCTCTGGCGATTTAGCCAGATGGAACCGCGGCAGCTGGCAAGCCGGCAAAGTCGTTTATTACGCTTCACCGAACGACGCTTCGGACTACCAGATGCGCTCTTTCTATCAAGAACGAGGCATCACACCTGAGTCCCACACCCTTCAACGAGGGGAATGGTTGTCGGCATTGGCTGAGCAAAAGTACGGAAACTTCCGCAGCTGGAAAGAGATTGCGGTTGTTAACGGACTGACCAGCCCTGATAGCGTGGCTCCGGGTGCGCAACTTTCTCTCTACCCCAAAGATTTGAGTGGATACACCGATGGTCAGCAGGTGGCCCAAAACTCCCGTCCTGCAGCGGAAGCTCCGATTGCCGAACAGCAGATGTTCCAACCGGAACAGCCTGTTGTCGCCCCTCCGGCGGATTTGGCCGGCGCGCCTCTTGGTGGGAACGATTTCGCGCAAGCACCTGAATTGCCCCCCGCAAACGACTCTTTCTCCCCCCCCGCTCCTGCCGAAGGAAGCGCGAAGAAGAAAAAAGCGTCTGCTACTGGCAAACTCATTCAGAAAAACCTTTTCAGCTTTGCCGTAGGCGGAGTCATCGTGTTTCTCCTTCTCAGCTTGCTTGTGATCAACCGTCGCAAGAAGGCCACGACCTTGGAAGAAGACTATCGCGAAGACGATACCTACTCGCCGCCTAACAAGGCTCAGCGAGGCTAAGCCTTAGAAGTTCCAAAAGCCCCCTTCTTCGAAGGGGGCTTTTTTTTTGCCCTTCGTCCCCTCTTCAGAACCCGTATTTTGCGCCGCATTACTTCCCTCTCAGATTGACAAATCCAAACTCAAAGGCCATTCCTAATGACTTATTTTAGAAACTGGAAAGCAGGATAAGACCCATGATCCTTAAGGATTGCCTATTCACATCAGAATCTGTTTCGGAAGGCCACCCCGACAAAATGGCTGACCAGGTATCGGATGCCGTTTTGGATGCCATTCTCGCGCAAGATCCGCGAGGACGCGTCGCTTGTGAAACCCTCTTAACCACCGGCTTAGTGGTCGTCAGCGGAGAGATTACCTCTACCGCCGTCATTAATATTCCGGACATCGTTCGCAGCACGGTCAAAAAGATTGGTTATAGCGGCGATGAAATGGGATTTGATTACAAAACCTGCGGCATCATGACTGCGATCAGTAAACAGTCACCCGATATTTCTCAGGGCGTATCGGAAGGGGAAGGCCTTTTCAAAGAACAAGGCGCCGGTGACCAGGGAATTATGTTCGGCTACGCTTGTGATGAAACGCCGGAATACATGCCGGCAACTCTTGCTTACTCTCATCGCCTCACAAAAAGACTTTCAGAATGCCGTAAGGAAGGCATCTTGGCTTTCCTGCGTCCAGATGGAAAATCACAAGTTTCAATTCAATACGATGAAAACGGAAACATGAAGCGCGTGGAAGCGGTAGTGGTTTCCACCCAGCACAGCCCCGATGTACCGCACGAAGACTTGGCGGCGGCGGTTCGCGAGGAAGTGATTGCAAAATCAATTCCCACGAAGCTCATGGATAACAAAACGAAAATTTATATCAATCCCACTGGCCGTTTCGTCACGGGCGGACCGATGGGGGATTGCGGTTTAACAGGAAGAAAAATTATCGTCGATACTTACGGCGGTCACGGTGCTCATGGCGGCGGTGCCTTCTCCGGAAAGGATCCCACAAAAGTGGATCGTTCGGCTTCCTACATGGCTCGTTATGTAGCAAAGAACATTGTCGCCGCTGGCTTGGCGAAGCGTTGCTTAGTGCAGCTAGCGTACGCGATTGGTGTCGCGGAACCCGTTTCGCTTTATATCTACGACTACGGCACAGGTAACACCAACACTGAGAAACTTTCGGGCGCCGTACGCGAGATGTTCGGTCTCAAACCGGCTGAAATCATCAAGACGCTTGATCTCAATCGTCCCATCTTCGAAGAAACGGCAGCCTATGGGCACTTTGGCCGTACCTCGTCGAAAGGGTTTACTTGGGAAAGCCTCAATCGCGTGGATGATCTCAAAGCGCTCTTAAAGTAGCTTCAAGAGTCCAAGCGGAAAATGCACAGGCACCTTTCCTAATGCCCACGTGCCAGTTCGCGTGTTGGCAGCTTCATGGTCGCTGTCGTACCGGTACCTTCTGTGACTTCTTCGTCGCATTCGATTTCGATATCGAATAGCAACTCGTCGCAACTAAAGCAGACGAGCTTGTTGTTCATATGGAATTGGGAATGGTTCTTCTTACAGATTTTGCATTCAGACATGTTAGCCTCCCCTTAAACGCCCGCGCCCCTGCGAGCTCCCCATTTACGTTCCACTGCTTCTGGAAGTTTCTTGCTCAGATGCAAAAGAACTAAGCAGTCGACTATTATATTATCTCTTTTGCTGCATCGCAGCAATCCCAAGTGCCTGTAATTTCACAATTTTCTGTATTCTAGCAGAATACGGGTGCGTGAATCTGCGCTCTAGAAGACGAGGCGGAAGGAAACCAGGTTGATGGTGAGAGCCACCTTCTGGCCAGCCACTTTGGTGAGAACGGCATGAGGCGAATAGGCTATTTGGTTAGAAATCGCAAAGCGCTTACCCAGCTTAGTAAGGAAGGTGAACTTCAGACCACTGGCGGTTGCGCTATCGTGGGAGAACCCGACCAAAGTCGTCCAAAAAAAACTTTTGATGAGAGAGGTATCGAACGGGAAATTAATGGTGGGGCCCACCATGACCACTACGCCGGTGTGGGTCGTGCCACCAGTATCGCGAACCAGGAAAGCGCTTTGGGTTCCAAATTGAAAACCCTTGGAGATGAGGTAGTGATATTCGGCTTGGATGCCAAAATTATCTTCAGCAGAAGAGAAGTTGATGGCGGCACCGGTTGCGCCCAGACCGATTTCGCTTCGGCCCGACGCCATTACTGAGGCGGGAAACAGAAAGAGGAAAAGAAGGACCCAGCGCATGTTAGTGCGCAGGTGCCGTGGGATCGAGCACATCGTGCACGGGTTCTGCCGGTACTTCGGCCAGTTCGTGAGGGAAGCGACCCTTAAGAGACGGGGTCACAAAGATTTGATCCGTCACAATCGCGTGGCGAAGAACCTGATCCGCGTGATCCACTTCGATAATCTTCAATGTATCAAGAATGTTCTTCGGGATGTCCTTGAGGTCTTTTCCGTTTTCTTTTGGAATGATGACCGTTTTGATTTGTCCGCGATAAGCCGCGAAGATCTTTTCTTTCAGCCCACCAATGGGAAGCACATTCCCGCGAAGGGTAATTTCCCCTGTCATGGCGATGTCTTTGTTCACGGGCTTACCGGTCAGCGCGCTAACGAGGGCCGTGGCCATCGTGATACCGGCGGACGGTCCGTCTTTCGGGATCGCGCCTTCGGGTACGTGAATATGGAGATCAATTTTCTGATAGAAATCGTCGGCAAGGCCCAGGAGACGCGCGCGTGAACGCACATAGCTCATGGCGGCTTCAGCCGATTCTTTCATCACATCGCCGAGTTTACCCGTAACAGTGAGCTTACCTTTGCCAGGTAGGTGCGCCACTTCGATGCGAAGTAGGTCGCCGCCAGATTCCGTGTAAGCCAGGCCGTTGCAGAGCCCAATTTCCGACTGCTCTTCGGCTCTTTGGAAGCGGAAGCGTGGTGGGCCCAAATACTTTTCAAGTTTCTTCGGCGTAACGGTGACCTTCTTTTCGGCGTCTTTGGATTTCGCGTAGTCACGAGCGACCTTACGGCAAACCGATCCAAATTCGCGTTCCAGGTTACGTACGCCGGCTTCACGCGTGTATTCGCGGATAAGCGATTCGACACCCTGGTTGGAGAAGCTAATCAGCTTCTCATTCAGGCCGTGGCGACTGACTTGCTTGGGAATGAGATGGCGAATAGATATCTGGTTTTTCTCTTCTTCCGTGTATCCCGACAATTGAATAACTTCCAAGCGATCCAAAAGCGGATGCGGAATCGTGTGAATCGAGTTGGCAGTCGTGATGAACATCACGTGGGACAAGTCGTATTCCACTTCGAGGTAGTGGTCGGAGAAATAACGATTCTGCTCGGGATCCAATACTTCGAGAAGCGCGCTGCTCGGATCACCGCGGAAATCCATGCTCATCTTGTCGATTTCGTCCATCAAGATGACAGGGTTGATCTTGCCGGCCTTCTTCATGGACTGAATCAACTTGCCCGGCAAGGCTCCGATGTAGGTACGGCGATGGCCGCGAATTTCCGCTTCATCTCTCACGCCGCCAAGGGAGAGCTTTACGAATTCTTTCCCAATGGAGCGAGCAATGGAACGCGCGAGCGAGGTTTTACCCACGCCCGGAGGACCCACTAAACAGAGAATAGGCCCTTGGACCTTATGAACCAGCGACTGAACCGCGAGATGCTCTACGATTCGTTCTTTCACATTCTTCAGACCGTAGTGGTCTTCATCTAAAATGCGCTCAGCATTTTCGACATCAATCTTTTCGTCCGTTTTCTCGTTCCACGGGATATTTAGGATCCAATCGAGATAGTTGCGTACCACCGCCGCTTCTGCAGACATGGGCGACATCATCTTGAGCTTTTTAAGCTCGTTGCGCGCTTTTTTGGCGGCTTCTTCGCTTAGGCCCTTTTTCTTAATGGCCTTTTCCATCTCGGCGATTTCGTTCTTAAACTCATCGCGCTCACCGAGTTCCTTCTGAATAGCCTGCATCTGCTCATTCAGGTAGTACTCCTTCTGGGAGCGCTCCATTTGCTTTTTGACGCGCGAGCGAATGCGCTTTTCGACCTGGAGGATCTCAATTTCGCCCTCAATCAGACTGAAAAGCTTTTCAAGCCGCTTGCACGAATCGGGAGTTTGCAGAAGGATCTGCTTTTCTTCTACCTTGATGTTTAAGTGCGGCGTGATGGTGTCGGAAAGCTTGCCCGGATCGTCGATCGAATGGACCGACATCAGAAGTTCCGAAGGAATGCGTTTGTTAAGCTTCAGGTAAGCTTCAAAGGTTTCTTTGATGCTGCGAACAAAGGCTTCGGCTTCCACTTTCGAGCTGGAGACTTCTTCCAACACTTCGGCCTGGACGCGGAAATAGGCATCTTTTTCAACGTAGTGTTTTACCTGTACACGTTTGATGCCTTCCACGAGCACCTTCAGGGTACCGTCGGGCAATCTTAAAAGCTGGATGATATTGGCCAACGTCCCAATTTCGTAGATGTCTTTATCGCTCGGGCTGTTGTTTTGGGCTTTTTTCTGCGCGCAGAGAATGATCTGCTTGTTACCCGCCATCGCCTCTTCAAGGGCGTGAATGGATTTCTCTCTTCCGACGAATAACGGGACCACCATATGTGGGAAGACAATGATGTCGCGTAAGGGGAGTAGAGGATAGCTTGCAATCTCTTCTAGCTTCTTCATACGCGTCTCCGTACCTTGAAGGCGAAAACTACTTTTTTTGGATTACTTTTTTTAGTTGGAGGACACTCAAAAGACGAGCGTCCCTACGAAATATTATATCGTGAAAAACTGTCGTCGGAAGCTAATATCTTCAGCCGATCGCCGCAGGAAGTGATCAAAAATTTTGTCAATGTCCAATTTTGGTGACTCTCGCAAAGCTAAGGAGTGCCGCCATGAATCAAAGTGACAAGCTCAAGAAACGGAGCCGACTTTTTTCGTTACGCGACCCGGCGCTTTATGTGCACTCGAGTCACTGGAGGGCGCAGGCGTTCCGGTTCCCGAACCGGAAGTCCCCGACCCGGTTCCCGGATCATCCGAGTAGATAAGTTGCGGGCGCGTTCTGTTAATGATGACATTCTCATCCACAATGCATTCCTTAAGCCCGCTCAATGAGGGAAGCTCGTACATGATTTCCAACATCGACTGCTCCAGAATCGCACGCAAACCACGAGCACCGGTGCTGGTTTTTAGTGCTTGCTGCGCGATCGTGCGCAACGCCACGTCAGTAAATGTCAGTTTCACGCTTTCGTATTCAAAGAGCTTTTGATACTGACGAATCAGCGCGTTCTTGGGTTCGGTCAGAATCTGAACCAGCGCCTCTTCGTCGAGTTCGGTCAGCGTCGCGATGACGGGCAAACGACCGACGAATTCAGGGATGAGGCCGAATTTAAGAAGATCTTCAGGACGGGTCTCATGAATCGATTCGCTCGCGCTGCGTTCTTTCTTGGAAGGTACATCGGCGCCGATTCCCATTCCTCGTTTGTGCTGACGGGATTCAATGATCTTATCCAAGCCAACAAACGCGCCGCCCACGATGAAAAGAATATTCGTCGTGTCCACCTGCAAAAATTCCTGCTGGGGATGCTTACGGCCTCCCTTGGGCGGAACGCTCGCGCGCGTGCCTTCAAAAATTTTCAAAAGCGCCTGCTGCACACCTTCCCCGGAAACGTCGCGGGTAATGGAGGGGTTTTCGCCTTTTCGAGAAATCTTATCGATTTCGTCGATGTAAACGATGCCCTTTTGCGCGGCTTCGATATCGTAGTCAGCGTTCTGAAGGAGGTAGAGGATGATATTCTCAACATCCTCACCGACATAGCCTGCTTCGGTTAAGGTGGTCGCATCGACGATCGCAAACGGCACGTTGAGCAAACGGGCGAGCGTCTGGGCTAGCAAAGTTTTTCCGCTACCCGTGGGGCCGATAAGCAAAATGTTACTTTTTGCTAATTCAACTTCGGAGTGAACCGAGTTGGGAAGCTTGGCCCCTGCAACGCGCTTATAGTGGTTGTGAACCGCTACTGAAAGAGACTTCTTAGCGCGCGTTTGGCTGATGACGTATTCGTCGAGAACATTCTTAATTTCCATCGGGGTCGGGATCTTGCCCGCCCCTGTCTTGCGATCCTCTTTTTCAGCTTCCTCCGCAATGATGTCATTGCAGAGTTCGATACATTCGTCGCAGATGTGAACGGTAGGGCCCGCGATCAGCTTCTTTACTTCTCGCTGGCTCTTACCACAAAAACTGCAAACCAGATTTCCAAAACTATCGCCATCTCTTCGGCTCATTTCCGACTCTCACTTTCTGAAATCTTCAAGGACCTTACTTCTTCTTATCCTTGTCCGAGCCCGACGCTACTTTTCTCCTCGTTTCGATCACGGTATCGAGCAAACCATACGCCTTAGCGTCTGCAGCAGAAAGATAATTATCCCGATCGGTGTCCTTTTCAATTTTCTCGTAGGACTGGCCTGTATGATTCACCAAAATGTTGTTCAGCTTCTCTCTCAACAATAAAATCTGTTTCGCCTGAATGGCAATATCCGTTGCCTGGCCTTGTACACCGCCCAAAGGCTGATGAATCATCACCTGAGCATTAGGGAGAGCAAACCGTTTCCCTTTGGTCCCGGCGGTGAGCAGAATCGCTCCCATGCTGGCGGCCAAACCGGTGCAGTAGGTGCAAATCTCAGGTTTGACGAACTGCATCATGTCGTAAATACCCAAACCAGCCGAAACGCTTCCGCCCGGCGAATTAATATAGATATGGATGTCCGCTTCGGGATCTTCTGATTCCAGGAAAAGGAGCTGGGCAATCACCAAATTCGCAATAGCATCATCTATTTGCGTGCCGATGAAGATGATGCGTTCTTTCAAGAGGCGGGAGTAAATATCGAAGCTACGCTCCCCCCGCGCGGTCTGCTCTATAACAACAGGGACCAGGTAACTATTGGTAGGTTCTTGTCGCGCTGCGTTATCAAAACCTTTTGCGATGGAGGAAATCATGGGGCTCCTTACTTTAGGGCAAGTCCTCAATTAGTGTTCTGCTGCGCCAGTATTGGATAACTTCCTCCTTTGTCCTCCGCGGTCGCCATCCTCAACGACCCTTTCGGGTCGCCTCCGGTGGCTTCCTTGTGCGTCCTCGGAGCAGCGTTATCCAATACCGTCTCGCGACGAACCCTAATTGAGGACTCGCCCTATGCTCATTTAACTCAAAGCTGCGTAAACTGACAAGGCCCGTCGTAGCGAAGTTTTGTCCGGTAAACCGCCCTACGCCTTCTTTGAAGAAGCGTGTTCGGCAAGATAAGCGAAAAGCTGGTCGGTCAGCACTTCTTCGCGAATCTGGGTGAGGTACCCTTTCCCTTCCAACCACTTCCGTGCTTCTTCGGGTGGCTTATTTAACTGCGTGGCCACCTGGGAAACACGTTCATCGACTTGCTTAGGATCGACTTCGATCTTTTCTTTCATGGAAAGTTCCGCCAGCAGCAAAGAACCCTTCACTTGGCGTTCGGCTTGTTGCTTAAGGATCTTCACTTCGTCTTCAGAAACTTCGGGAAAAGCCTGCCCTCTTCGTTTCATATCGGCAGTGACTTGTTCCACCAAATCTTTCATGCGCTGTGCGACCATCGAAGCGGGAACTTCAAAGTTATGCTTCGCAATCAAGTGGTCCAAAATCTGTTTGCGCTGCTCGTCTTTTTGCTCACGACGCTTATTTTCAACCAAATCTTTCTTCAGCTCTTCTTTGAGCGTCGCGAGGTCTTTGCCGTTGGTCAATTGACGGGCAAAATCGTCGTCCAACGCAGGAAGATTTTTCTTTTTTAGTTCAAGGACTTCGATATTAAATTTGACTGGACGCCCCGCAAGTCCCTTGTCGCTGTAATCGGCGGGAAACTTCGAGGAAATTTCTTTCTTTCCTCCCACTTCTGTTTGAAGAAGAGCCTTTTCCAAGTCCGGCAACAGCTGATCCGCACCGAGTTCAAGAGTGTACTCTTTGGCTTCTTCTTTTTTCTTGTCGCCATCAAGCATTTCGATCGCAATCTTGGCGACTGCAAACATTCCCTTTTCTGCTTTTTTAGCGTCACTCGGCTCAAGGGTCGCCATACGATCGCGCAATTGGGTCAACGAATCGTTTATTTCTTTGTCCGGTACATCCAAAGATTTTTCCGTGAGCTTAATGCCTTTGTAGTCTTTCAATTTAATTTCGGGGCGGACTTCGTATTCCGCTTCAAAGACCAAGCCCGATTTCCCATCAAAGCCGCTGCTTTTGATTTCCACGCGGGGACGATTAATGGGCATCAGCTTGGCTTCCTTCACCGCTTCGTGAAGACCTGCTTCGAGCAGATGCGAGACAACGTCTTGCTCAATCTGCGCTTTGTACTTTGTTTGCACGACGGTAAGCGGGGCTTTGCCGGGACGGAAACCCGGAATGCTCGCCTTTTGCTGATACTGATGGGCAGTGCTTTGGACGTGAGACTGCACAGCCTCCTGCGGAACTTCGACGGCAAGACGCACGCGCGTTTCGCTAAGCTTATCTACTTTTTTTACGTGAACTGTGTGGTTGTGTTCGTGATCCATTTGCCGCTTTCTTACTATTTTAAGGCCGAAAAAGCGATTGTTTGTACCATGACTCGGTGCAGCCTACAAGCTTAGGCTTCTCGCTTCGCTTTATTTTACTCAATTAATTCAGTGGATTAGTTGGCTTGGGCGGCTTTCTTCCCCGCCGTGAAAGAATCGATGAACATCATTGTCACTCCGACCACGATGCAAGCGTCGGCCACATTGAAAGCTGGCCAATGGTAGAAATCTTTCCAGTGAACATCCAAAAAATCGACTACATACCCAAAACGCAACCGATCGACCAGGTTTCCAAAAGCCCCCGAGAGGATGAGGCTAAGCGCCACCGCGACCCATTTTTGACTGGGTTTGAGGCGCGAAAATAAATAGAAGATAGCGCCCATCGCAATGATGGGGACGGCGATGAAAAAAGGATCGCGAAACGCGGCCGGTGCGGAGTGAAGCAAGCCAAAAGCCGCTCCCGAGTTTCGAACGTAGGTTAAGGAAAAGAAATTAGGGATGACGGCGAGTGATTCGCCCCACCGGAAATTGATCAGAATAAGGTGCTTGGTCCATTGATCGATGATCACGACCACGGCGAAAATTCCAGCGAGTAAGAAGTACTTGGATCGCGAAGATGACATATTCAATCCTTCATCTTCGCATGAAACCAGGTATTAATAAACATGATCATCACACCCAAGAGGATTGAACAGTCGGCGATATTAAATGGTGGTGGGGTAAACCAGTTTCCGACTTGTATCTGAATGAAATCAATTACAAACCCGTGCTCGGTGCGATCCACGAGGTTACCTACGGCGCCGCCCAAAATGGTGGTAAGCGCAACCGAAGTCATAATTTGGTCATCGCGTAATTTTACAAAGATGAGAACAATCAAAATCAACGCAAATACGGGAATGCCGATGAAGAAAAAATCCCGCAACGGGTTAGGAACCTGCTGGAGTGTGCCAAAAATAAAGCCTTCGTTGCGCACGTAGACAAGAGTCAGGAAGTCACCAATGACCGACTTCGTCTCCCCTGGTGAAATGGATGTACGCACCAAATACTTGGAGAGCTGATCACACGCGAGGATGAGACCACTTAATGAAAAGAGAATGAGGTATTTTCGCTTCAATCCGAATTTTCGAAGCTTAACTGCTCATCGAATCAAGGAACTCTTGGTTCGTTTTGGTCGCCATGACCTTATCGAGCAAGAACTCCATGCTATCGACAGGATTCATAGGCTGCAGCACTTTTCTCAAAATCCAGATGCGATTGAGAATATCTTTGCCCAAGAGCAATTCTTCTCTGCGTGTACCCGACTTGTTGATGTCGATGCACGGGAAGATGCGCTTTTCCATCAGCTTGCGGTCAAGCGTGATTTCGAGGTTACCGGTACCTTTGAATTCTTCGAAAATCACTTCGTCCATGCGACTTCCGGTATCGATGAGCGCTGTGGCGATAATCGTTAAGCTGCCGCCGTTTTCAATGTTACGGGCCGCACCGAAGAAACGCTTGGGCTTGTGAAGCGCGTTGGAGTCGACACCACCGGAGAGAATCTTTCCGCTCGGGGGAACAACCGTGTTGTAAGCGCGCGCGAGACGCGTGATGCTATCAAGCAAGATGACGACATCTTTCTTGTGCTCTACTAAGCGTTTCGCTTTTTCAATTACCATCTCGGCAACTTGTACGTGGCGGGTCGCGGGCTCATCGAAAGTTGAGCTAACTACTTCACCCTTCACGTGACGTTCCATATCGGTCACTTCTTCCGGACGTTCGTCGATGAGAAGAACCAGAAGGAGAACTTCAGGATGGTTCGCCGTAATACTATTGGCAACTTCCTGCAACAGCATGGTTTTACCAGCGCGAGGAGGCGCTACGATCAACCCGCGCTGCCCTTTTCCAATAGGCGCTAAGAGATCAATGATGCGGCTTGAATACTTTTTGGGATGGCATTCGAGCTTAAATCTTTCGTCCGGATAAACAGGCGTAAGGTTATCAAAGAGAATTTTGTCCCGGGTCAAATCGGGTTCTTCGAAGTTGATCTTCTCAACTTTCAAAAGCGCGAAATAGCGCTCGGAATCTTTGGGAGGTCGGATTTGACCTTCGATCGTATCGCCCGTTCGCAACATGAAGCGGCGAATCTGAGAAGGCGAAACGTAAATATCATCTGGACCAGGAAGATAATTGTAGTCAGGAGCGCGAAGGAAACCAAAACCATCGGGTAAGGTTTCTAAAACACCCTGTCCGTAAATCTGTCCATTTTGTTCGGTTTGCGCCTGAAGAATTGCAAAAATCAATTCTTGTCGGCGAAGTCCTCCGGGGGACTCTACTCCTAGAGAGCGGGCGAGTTCTGCGAGCTCAGAAATACTTTTCTGTTTGAGCTCCTGCAAACGCATTACAGCTCCTTCGGTGGGTTCAGTGGCTTGAGGCATGGGAGTTATCTCCTAGGATCGATGATCGAGAGATCTAATCGAAGAGAATGATTGGTTAAAAATAGTGTCTAGGTATCTGGTTGTTAGTTATTCACCCTGTTCACTACAACGAAAAAAGGAACGACGTATTCCTCTCTCGTGCGGTTCGCTCGAGGTAACCTCTTGGGCATTGATATTAAGGCTTTACCGCAGGGTAAAACTAGAAAAAGGCACGTGGCGTGTCAAGAGATTTTGTAGGGCCCCCGAAGGGGCCCCAAAATCTAAGTGGAAAGACGCTAAGCGTTAGCTTCGAGCTTCTTTACGCGGGTGGCTTGCGGTCCTTTGGGACCATCTGACATGTCGAATTCGACTTCCTGTCCTTCGGCCAAAGACTTGTAGCCTTCCCCTTCGATCGCGCTGAAGTGCACAAACACATCCGCGCCACCTTCTTGTTCGATAAATCCGTAACCCTTATTGTCGTTAAACCACTTCACGAACCCTGTCGGCATTGCTATATCCCCCCAAAACCCCCTACCCAACCATTCCTGCCGCTTTTTCAGCAACCCCACTCCACAATAGGCGGCAACATAAAGGTAAGTTGTTGTTTTCTTACAAATAGATGATAACAACGGCCTTCAGCGTGTCAACTAAGTCGATTGACTCCGCTTGTCACTGAGTTATACTTTATATAGATGTGGGGAATTTTCGAAAGCCATCCGGCGTAGCCCCATCTTCTTAATTTCAATCACCTAACATTCACATAAAAATCATGGCAACACGATCAAACCGCTCGCAGCCGTCGAATCCATTTTTTCCCTACGTGCCCGAAAACAAAAAAGGGGTGTGGGAAGAAATTCATCATCTACTTTATTTTGCTGCTGCCATCGTACTCATCGCGGCACTCGTTAGTTACTCCGCCTCCGATCCTTCGTGGAGCACGTGGACAACAAAAAACGCCGTGCAGAACTGGATGGGACGTCTAGGAAGCATGAGCGCGGATCTCGCGTATCTTGTTTTTGGTTTGGGCGCGTTCTGTTTCCCTTTTCTTCTCATCATCGCAGGCGTGAAACGCCAAGCCGATGAAGCGCAAGATGATCGCTTATGGTCCATTGGCGCTTTGCTATTTGTGGTATCGACCACCACTCTATTTCACGTGCTCTACCCGGCCACCGCGCTACCGTGGAATCTCAATTTGGCGGGCGGACTTGTTGGACGCTTTATCTACCATGGCCTGCTCTACCCTTTAGGTTGGCTGGGCGCACTTGTCTTGGGTGTGTTCGGATTTATCTCGTCTTTGATTATCCTTTTTGAGTGGCGCCCCTTTTCACAAAAGGAAATGAACAAGAAAGAGATCTTCTGGTCGATTGTAAAATCACCTATGAAACTTTATCTCGTCGTTAAATCGGCAATCCAGAAGATTCCGCCCGTACGCATTCGTATCCCTAAGTTTTGGAAAAAGCAGGTTGAAGCGCCTTCCGACACCTTTCTGTCGCCCGCTCCTATTGCCACAACCCCCACGGAAGCGCCTTCGGTTACGTCACCTATTTCGCCTGCCGAAGTGATCTCTTTTGTGGAACACCCACGCGATGAAGATTTTGCCCATATTGAGGATGCCGAAGAAAAGGTACTTCGCCGCCCGAAACAACTTCGCATGCCCCTTGCGACAAAAAACTTCCAATTGCCTTCTGCTGATTTTCTTTCTGGGCGAAGTAACCGCAAAGAACGCGGCATCGATAAGCAGTGGTACATCGACAAGGGAAAACTCTTAGTCGAAAAACTAGCCGACTTCGGTGTGGATGGGGAAATTGTAAATGTCGCTCCCGGTCCGGTGATCACCGTTTACGAATTTAAACCCGCGAGCGGTATTAAAATTCGTGAAATCGCGAATCTCTCTGATGATCTCACTTTAGCGTTGAGTGTCCTGAGCGTTCGTATCGTCGCCCCCATTCCCGGGAAACCTGTTGTTGGTATTGAAATTCCGACTCCGGAACGTGAAATGGTGTTTTTCAAAGATATCGTTCAAGAAACGCCTTTTTATAAAAGCGATAGACGCATTCCGATTGCCCTCGGCCGTCTGGCTTCTGGCGAACCTATTCTTACCGATCTCGCAGCAATGCCGCATTTGCTGGTCGCGGGAGCCACGGGTACCGGTAAATCCGTTTTCGTAAACACACTGATTTGTAGTTTGCTGTACCGCTTTGCCCCGCAGCAGCTCAAACTCATTTTGGTCGATCCCAAGATGGTGGAGCTTTCGCATTACGAAGGCATTCCGCACTTGATGCTACCAGTAGTGGTAGACGCGAAAAAAGCCGTATTGGCTTTGCGTTGGCTTATCGACGAGATGGAACGTCGCTATCACATTCTGCATAAGTCCGGCGTAAGACACGTGGATTCCTACAACGCCAAACTCAATGAACTCCAGAAACAAGGCGAAGCCTTGGACTTGGCGTTTATGCCTTACATCGTCACCGTAATCGACGAATACGCGGATCTCATGGCCGTTGTACCCAAAGAAGTGGAGCATTCGGTTGCGCGTCTCGCGCAAAAGGCGCGCGCGAGCGGCATTCACATGGTGCTTGCCACGCAACGTCCTTCCACCGATGTCGTCACGGGAACAATCAAAGCCAACTTCCCCAGCCGCATATCGTTTCGCGTAGCCTCCGGCGTGGATTCCAAAACGATTTTGGATCGCCCGGGTGCGGAGCGCTTACTTGGTAACGGTGACATGCTTTTCCATTCGGCCGGATTCAACACACTGAAACGTATGCAGGGTTCTTATATTGAGGATGCCGACCTCGATCGCGTGATTTCACACCTCAAAGCCCAAGCGGGCCCGGATTACGATGAAGCGATCTTGGCTAACCTCGAAGAGAGCATGGAACTCGAGGAGAGCGAAGGCGGGGATGGCGGAAGTCTCTACGACCAAGCCGTGCGCATTGTCACGGATAGGGGCGAAGCGAGCATTTCCTTACTCCAACGCCATCTTAAGATTGGCTACAACCGTGCCGCGACACTCATGGAACAGATGGAAAAAGAAGGGGTGGTGGGGGCTGCTGCAGGCCCCGCTAAACGCCGATCTGTTTTGGTGGGTTCACTTTAGACCTACGGTCTAGAACATTAGGGATTGCGCCCCCGGGCCCGATTGGGACTATAATTGGGCTCAATGGGTATTCGTCGCATCCTTCTTGGCGTAGCATTGTCCTCGGTCATTCTTCTTTCCTATTCCCTTCTCGAACCCCACCTGCTTTCTATTACCTCGCTGGAAGTTTTGGGACCCGTCGATGCCCCTCTAAAAATTGCTCATCTAAGCGACCTTCATCTCCGCAAAGTTGGTTTTCTTGAACGAAAAGTGATCGCTGCCCTAAAAGCGGAAGCACCAGACATCATTCTGATTACCGGTGACACACTGGATAGTGAAAAAAGTGCGGATGCTGCCGCAGAGTTTTTCAAGGACTTAAGTGCTCCGCTAGGAATTTATTCGGCTTTAGGAAATTGGGAGCACTGGCAGAACATGGTTGCCCCCTCACAATTCGAAAAACTAGGTATTCACCTTTTATTAAACGAAACGGCCACTCCTAGAAAGGATCTTACCCTTTACGGCTTCGACGATAGTAATGCGGGCCAGCCTTCACGGGCGATTGCTTCCGAACACAACAATGATAATTTTTGTATATCGCTTTTTCATTCGCCGGAGTTTTTTGATTCCGTAAAGGATGTCTGTCCGTTAGCACTCTCGGGCCACACGCACGGAGGGCAGGTATTATTGCCGGGGATAGGGCCGCTTTGGCTGCCTCGTGGGAGCGGAGATTACGTTTCCGGCTGGTATGAATCGGACGCAACAAAAATGTACGTAAGCCGGGGATTAGGAACTTCTATCCTGCCCATTAGATTTCTTTCGCGCCCCGAGTTGGTCTTTATAACCGTCAGCCCTAAACCAGGATGAGAAAGTTATTCATTTCCTTTGTCCTCGCCGTTTGCTCCTGCTCTTTTGGAAATGACTCCTGCTTTGAATGGTTTCAGAAATCTGGCTTAAAGCCGAGCGGGAATGGCGGCGTTCAACTGCTCTCGCGAAGTTGCTATGAAACAAAGTAGATAATCTTCCCAAACCTATACTCTCTCGTCATAAACTTACTTTTTTTGCGGATTTCCTTGCTCGCTGGATCATCAGCTCAATTGCAGGACTGGCGTTCGTGTAGTCCAGTTGTTTCTTTGGGTTCGCTTGCGAGTAAATACGGAAAACCTCGTCGGCAAAGCCTTGGCCGATTTCGGTGACCCCTTTGAAATCGAACGTCAGGCGGTCGAAAGACTCTAGACCTTGCAGAAGTCGCTTGGCTTGTGACCGAGATAAGGCACCTCCGAAAGCCGCAACCTTCAGCCGTTGATCTGCTCGATCAAACATGAAATCTGCGTTGGTATGTTTCGCAAAGAGTTTGCTCAAATGCTTCTTCGTGTTTATAGAAATCGAGAATTGTACACTGGTACCCACAATCTTTTTGGGTTCTGAGACAAAAGTATCACTTACTCTATTGTCGATTCTGACCTGCAAATGGTGACTGCGCAAAGTAAATACATCCGCAATGCGAGACGTGAAGAAAATTCCCTCGCCCGAGTGAGCCGAAGGCTGCGACGTCTGTTTACCCTTTAGAACATGCTCCATGCCCTCAAATTCGTTCTCTAGCCTAAAGTCTCTTGAAACCTTGCGAAAGATTCCAATCCCGAAATCACGCACCTCAAACTGAATATTTCCCTTTTCCATCCAAAAACGTGCGGACGCAGTTTCGCTGCCCGAATGATCGATGGCGTTGTTCAACATTTCGGTGAATGCATAAGAAAGAATCGAAAAGGCGTTCCTGTTCAACTCTCTCGATAGGCCGAGCTTGCGATCCGCCTCGAGAAAAACTCGGTCCTCTTCAAGCCCTTTGGTTTTCTTTATAAGAGATAACTCAACGACCGTTTTTTTTCGGGCTTGACTCGCAAGGCGGTAGCAGGCGCTTCGGGTAGAACCACTCCGTGAGAGCACACCCGAATCTACTAGAGATTTTAGTTGTGCAGCAACGCTCTGACGCGAGATCCCCAGCTTTTCGACAAGCTCACGCGTGCGGATTTCCCTCTTTCGCCTCGCTTCGACCAAGATTTTATCTCGGGTACTCATTGAGACATTGTAACAGTCATTGTCAGGCTAATATACATTTAATTGTCAGGTATAGGTAAGGCATTACATTTAAAAGAAAAACTTGCGGGAGAGTTAGGACTCTAACCCCGCAATGGAGAGGCATCGAAACCTTCTTCATAGAGCTACTCTGGAATGACTCCACCCCAATAGTTTTCCGGAAGGGTACAATCGATTGTGAAGTAGGGCTTACATGCTCTTGGCGTCTGAAGCCGTATAAAGGTCCAAATGATTCGTGAGGATACAGCACGAAATTTCACTGGTGCACCCTTGGGAGCTGGGCTCATTTTACGAGGCAGGGGTGAGATACCAACGAGCCGCGCGGTTCGGCTTTCCTTTAAAAGTCCGTGATAGGTGGCTTTTTCTTCTTGGCATTCCACCTCACTCCGTACCGTCCGATAGTCAAACTCGTGTAAACTTCGGCCATCTAAAAGGTAAACTGTCAAAAGGAAGTTTTTCTCCTCCGGATTAACATTCGTACAATGAATAAAAACGTCTCCTACTGGAACCTCAATATCAATGAATTGTTTTGTCTGCTTGTGTACCTTAACGTTGCCCGAAGCAAACGCTGAAACCAAAAGTAAAAGAAGTAAAAGCAACTTCATCTTTTTTCTCTCAAGCGTGTGTAATAATCTTGGAGCTTTTCCATGATGCTATCTGCCTTCTCTATTTTTCCGAGCTGATTCAAGATACCCTTATACTCGGCAATGGCTTCTTCCCATGTCGCCTCCCGCTTCAATCGATGTTTCGCGAGCTCCTTTTTATGAAATAGCCAACGGATCCCCGATGCAATATTTGTATTTGGCTCATTGACCTGCTCTTTAGTGATAGTGATCAAAAAGTCGCGAAGCTCGCCCTCGGAGTTTCCAAGAATCTTGCGTGCCTGTTCCGTAACCTGGATAAGGCCGCGCGCCGGCCCCGCTTTGCTTGGGAGCTGTACTTTGGTGCGAAATCCAGACTCTGACGCCACAAGGGCTTTTACAAGGTTGGGATCCAAAGAAATCTTGGGCTGGAAGATGTCGTTCCAGAATTTTGTCCATCCCGCGATGGGCAAATCAAACTCATTCCCGTTTGAAAAACCGAGATTGTAGGGCGTCGGCAGCACTTTAGAATCTCCGCTCAAGGTTTTGAAATGCTGCAGCGCAATTTCATCAAACTCATCCGCTACGAAAATTTCATGCCGGCTAGGATTGGTGCGGCAGTGGCCACTGCGGATTGTCGTTCTCTCAGGTCCTTTGGCACTTTCCGGAACGGTTAGCGCATGAGCGCGGACCCAATGCTTTCCAAATGGGCAGGGGCGCCAGGGATGTGGCCCCCTTTGAAGGTTGGGCGCTGGAAGTTTTTTCTCCTGCTTGAGGGATTTCTATGGTTGTAACTGCGAAACGGAGAAGAGCTCGCCACCCGCAGTGGTTCCTTCGAGGGTGACCGGAGTATTGTTTGCATTGTAGGTCACGCGTCCTACGCGGCTGTTAAGTACCCAATACTGATCTTTTTGGTAGCTGGAATTCGCGTACAGGGTAAGCGCATCTTCGATGACAGCGGAGTTGTTTCTCGTCTTCGCGACCAGAGGCAACACTTCTTCGGAGCCGTCAGCGTAGGTGACTTTTACGGCTTCGCGCAAACCTTGGGTGCCGTCGCGCTTAATCACCCCCAAACACGCTTTCATGACCGAAGAATTAGGTGCCGTATTCGGACCACAGTAACTCGGCACCACCGCATAAGGCGGAATGACCGGTTGCGTGCCGTCATCGACGTTAAAAGTGGTTTGGCAGGTGCCCACGCCACCAGGACCCGCGACAAAACCCGTGGCCTGCTGCTGTCCCTTTATTGTGCCCTGAACGGAGAGGGAACCTTCCGGAAAGGAAACGTTCATGCCGTTAATGGCGGCTTGGGTGACATTGCCTTTCGCTTTGAGCGTAAGAAGCGTGCTGTTTCCAATCTTGATCTGAGACGGGTTGGCCGCAATTTCACAAGTCGGATTGGTAGGCGTGGGATCCCCCTTTACTTCATAGGCAGCCGTACAGGTGTTGCTGCCCCCCGGTCCGGTCACTTTGCCCGTTTGGGTGAAATTACCGGCGTTCGGAGGCGTTGTGGTCATCGCCCAGTTCGGGGCGGTCACAGCGACGCCGCCGATATCGGCCGAGGTCACTTCGCCTAAGACGTTCATCGTAAACGTAATACTTTGTCCTTTATTAATCGTGCTGGGACTGGCGGCGAGTTGGCAGGTGGGTGCTGTGGGTGTTGTGCCCTGGCAATCTTCGTTTACACCGCAGATTTTCACACCATTACTTTGGGCGTAGTTCGAGAAAAACTGCTGAGCAGTCGGCACGTCCGTGCGCTCATCGTAGCTCGTGTGGTAGTCCACGGTCACAGTGGAATTGACACCTGCAAGGTAATCTTTGCCGCCGACAGAGATATACGCGGGTCCACCGGAATCCCCGGGGCAGAGAGTGGCTCCACTCTCTTTGTGAGAGCCCATGTCTTTACCTTGAAACTTGGTGATCACAGAATCACCCTTGCGCAATTTGCCGTCGACCTGTCCGTTGGGTTTCGTGCACCCGTAACCTAAAAGCGTAATAGCATCGCCCACTTTGGGGGCAGTCTTGCTGATGGTGGAGCGTTCCTTCACCACGATATCCACATTGGTAAGACCAAGAGCCAAATCGTTTTCCACGTTCGAATCGTTGTAGTCAGGGTGTCGCGTAATTTTCGCGCTGTATTCGGTCCCCCCAATTTTGAATTTTGCTGTTTGCCCGGTGGAGGCACAATGGCCCGCGGTAAGAATCGTGCGCGGACCTACGACCGTCGCCGTACAACCGGCCCCGCCGGAGACGATCCAAACCACGTGGTCATATCCTTCGGTGACCACCGTTCCGTTGATCAGCCGAGAAGCCAGGACCGGTGAAGTTAAAAAGAAGAAGGCAAAAAGAGAGATCAACTGGATGGTGCGGGTGCGCATCGGCACAGCTCCTTGGAATTGAAGGGCAAATTGTAGGGATTGGTCGTTTGAGAGTAGGCCCGAAGATAAGGGCGCTTCTTAGATGCTTACCTATACTAGGATACCAATCTTTGACAAAACTCGGGGGAAAAAAGGGGGAATCTTTTAGCACTTGTTAAAAAGGCAAACCGCTCCCAATAGGCCACATCTTTGCGTTTTAGGCCCTTTCGGATAAAGTGGAGCTATGTGTCACATAACCAAAGTTTGGGCCCTTTTTCTCATGATTGGGGCGTTTAATCTTCTCGCCGCCACGCCGCCCACGCCCGACATGCCCAAGCTTTTGAAGGAAACCCAAGCAGCCTGGAAAGCCGCCAAGACCTTTAAGTCCCCCTTCTCGCAGAGCGTTAAATCCAAGTTTATGGGAACCTCCGATGTTTCTGAAGGAACCATTACGGTAGTCAAACCGGACCGCTTCCGGTGGGAATCTAAAACCGACGGCAGCATCCAGATCCTAAAGGGTAAGGAGCTAACCTTGGTCCAACCCAAAGCCCAACGAGGTAAAACGGTCGTGGATATTTACCCCGATTTTTCTAAGCAAGCCGACCCCAAGTTCTTGGATCTCCTGGCGGGAACCGTGGACCTTGCCCAGCAATACACCCCGAAATTTATTAGCCAAAACGACACCCAGGTCGTTGTAGACCTCAAAGCGAAGAAGGCCGACCAGCCTAGCTATATTGCGGAAATAAGTAAGAAAGGCTATCTTCTGCTCGCCCTAAGCTACGAAGACGAGAGCACGCTGACACGCATGGAGTTCAAGGACCCCCAGACCAATGCCAGCATCGATGAAGGGCTTTTCAGCTATCAGCCGGCGGCGGATGACATCGTCAACCGCCACAAATAAAAGAGGAATCGAATGCCGTCTTTCGACATCGTTATTGAATTAGATTTGCAAGAAGCGGACAACGCTATCAACCAAACCCAGAAAGAAATCGCCCAGCGCTATGATTTTCGTGGCAGCAAGAGCAAGCTGGATTGGGATAAAAAAGGCGAAGTCGTTGTGACCGCTGATGATGAGTTCAAGCTCTCCACCGTTGTGGACATCTTGCAAAGCAAGATGATTAAACGCGGCATCTCCATCAAAAATTTAGTTTACGGAACCGTTGAAACCGCCATGGGCGGAATGGCTCGTCAGAAAATTACCGTCCAGCAGGGTATTCCTGACGATAAAGCTAAAAGCCTTATTAAGGCTATTAAGGACTCGAAGATAAAAGTGCAGCCTCAAATTCAAGATTCACAGGTGCGTGTTTCTGGTAAAAAACGTGACGACCTGCAAGAAGCCATGAGCATCGTCAAAAAAACGGACCTCGGTCTAGATTTCCAGTTCACCAATTTTCGTGAGTAACGTTGTCACACATTCCGACGACGTGCTTGCCAAAACAAGCATTCCGCGCACGATCTTTTTTCAAAGCTTGGGTTGCGTGAAAAATCTTGTGGATACCGAAGTCATGCTGGGTATCACTAAGAAGGATAATTTCACGGTAGTTCAGGAGCCAGAAGCTGCCTCGGTGATTGTCGTTAATACCTGCAGCTTTATTAACGACGCCAAACAAGAGTCGATTGACACCATTTTAGAGCTCTCTCAATTTAAAGAAAAAGGGAGCTGCCGGCGGCTGATTGTAACGGGCTGTTTACCACAACGGTATAAAGCTGACCTCAAAGTGTGCCTTCCGGAAGTCGATGCGTTTGTAGGCACAGGACAATACGGAAACATTTTAGAATTTATCGCAGGCAAACGAGAAGAAAACTTTGATTTTGAAAATCCGCGCTACATCCATTCGGAACACACACCGCGCATCAATTCCCAGCCGTTTTATCGGGCGTACTTAAAAATTTCAGAGGGCTGCATCAAGAACTGCGCGTTCTGCATCATTCCCAAAATTCGCGGTACATTACGCAGCCGTTCCATTGAATCGCTTGTGGAAGAAGCCGAGCGGCTTGTCGCAGCGGGAACCGTCGAGCTTAATTTAATTGGTCAGGATCTGACCGATTATGGGATTGATTTGCGCTACACCGATGGTCTTTACGATCTGCTCCAAGCACTGGCCAAAATAGAGGGCCTGCAGTGGATTCGCCTATTTTACGTCTATCCCGATGAACTTTCCGATCGCCTTTTGGAACTCATCGCCTCAGAACCCAAGATTTGTAAGTATCTTGATATGCCCGTTCAGCACATCAACGACCGCATGTTGCAGCGAATGAATCGAAAAAAAGTCACGGGCGCGCAAATTCGCGAGCGCATTGCGCGGTTGCGGGAAAAGGTGCCTCACGTGAGTCTTCGCAGCACGGTTTTGGTCGGCTACCCAGGAGAGACGCAGGAAGAGTTTGAAGAGTTGCGAGAGTTTGTAAAAGAAGCGCGCTTTGAACATTTAGGTGTTTTTGCTTACTCACTTGAGGAAAATACGGCTTCTTACCTGCTCGACGGACACCTTCCCGAAGAAGTGAAGGAAGCCCGTCGCAACGAAATTTTGGAACTGCAGCAGAAAATTTCCCATAAAGTAATAGGCGATCATGTAGGCGAAGTCCTTCAAGTGCTTGTCGAAGGCCCCTCCGAAGACACCCCCTTCCTCTGGCAAGGGCGTCATAACGGACAGGCTCCCGAGGTCGATGGTTGTGTGCTTTTGCACAGCGGCGACTTCAAGCAGGGCCAAATCATTCCGGTGCAAATAGAAAAGGCGTTGGACTACGATTTGGTGGGAAAGCCTGTTACTCTAAATTAATTTTTTACGTTGAGGCTGCATCGATTTGACGACTTGTTACCGCATCATTGGGCTCTTATTCCTGCTCACCACGCCCCTTTTTGCTGATTTTGCCTGGATTCCAAAAGAAGAGTCGTTGTTCTTTCGTGGTGGCTGGACTTATTTTCACTCCACTGAAAACTACGCGAGTGACAGTGTTTTGGAACCCATCACGGTTTATCCGGGAAACTATGACATCTCTCTGAGTGATCATCGCTTTTGGATAGAACCCGAATATACCTTTGCGCCCGATCTCGCAGGAATGCTACGCGTGGAATTTGTTTCGGCTTCTGCAACCCCTATCAGTGTGGGAAGTGGTTTTGGAAGCACAAGCATCGGTGATCTGGCTGCGGGACTGAAATGGCGGCTTAACACCGACCAGTTCCCCGTCACGATTGAAACGCGCATCAAGATTCCGACTTATCATATGAGAGGGCGTGCGGTAGACGAACTCAGTCCGGGCGACGGCAACGCTGACGTGCTGTTGAAAACGCACGCGGGTTACCGTTTTAACCGCATGTTTGTCACTGGGGCACTCGGCCTTAACCTCCGGTTTGGGGGCTATTCCTCGGCATTCCTTTTCTCCTTGGCCGCAGGGGGGCGCTACAACGAAGTTTACGGCGCGGTGTTTTTGGATACAAGCTTCTCGCTATCGGAAACTTTTTTATTGGGCTCGTCGCTTAATACCCACACCGCAAAAGGTTCCGCGGGTTCTTACTCACGTTTTTCCGGCAGTCCCAGCTTGGTAGCGGCCGGGTTGAAACTAGGTGTGAAAGCTTCTCAAACAATCGGTATCGAAGCAAAACTGGAACGCTCGCTCTGGGGACGCCGGGCACCGAGCTATTTTCAGTTTGGTTTAAATGTTCTGATAACC
Organism: Bdellovibrionota bacterium; assembly: GCA_041751875.1. Classification (GTDB taxonomy): domain Bacteria; phylum Bdellovibrionota; class FAC87; order UBA2466; family JACKAF01; genus JBGSIC01. Next base: position 23,118 of record JBGSIC010000029.1, on the reverse strand, counting down.
AGCGATTTCACTCCGCCTCCGGCGCAGGTAAGACTTAAAGAAGTTCCTTTTAACGAAGAAAATTGACGCCAGTCATTGCGAGCGGAGCGAAGCAATCCCAATGAGATTGCTTCGGCTTCTCCGAAGCCTCGCAATGACAAACTCTATTTCACCGCCCGAACTTTTCGGTCAGTCGCCTTAGGTTTCGCTTTGGGTGCTTTCTTCGCCCAGAAATCTCCGTCCATTCCCTCAGTATCCGCGTCTTCATCGTCATCTTTCAGCCACGAACCCAAACCGCCAGAGAAAAAGCCGCCATCGAGACTTGCTTCTGTGGTTTCAAGGCCATCGCCTTCCGCGCCTGCGGCTCCTCCGGCAGAAGCAGGTTCACGCAAACTGGTTCCGGAAACATCGGTTCCCGACTGAGTGCCCGCACCACCGATACTGGTGCCGCCCACAGAGGTTCCCCCAAGCGTCGCCGTGCTGCTACCCGAACCCTTTTTACCTTTGGATTCCCCGTCTTTCTTTTTTTCCGCGGGCTCTTCATCGTCAAAGAAAAGTTTGTTCGACCCTTTGCCTTTACCGGCAGGAGGGGCACCCGCAACCTTTGTTTTCAAAGGGACATCTGTTTCAGCAAAAACATCTTCCGATTTTCCAAAAAGCTCGTCTTCGTTCTTTCCGAAAAAACCACTATCGAGCTCGGGCGACGACACTTTGCCAGCAGAAGTTGAGCCGCCCTTGGGCGGACGTTGGTGACCGCTGCTTTTTCCAGGCGGCGGCAAGGTGGCTTTCGCAGGAGGATCAAAGGCGAGATCGCCTTGAATTCCCCGAGGCGGATGCGCTGGCGGAGGAGGTAAACCGCCCCCCGCTCCTTCAAAGAAGCTTCGTCCGCCCGCCATATCGTACTGGTACTGCGGATCTTCAATCTTTTTGTAATAAATCTCTCGGCTCGGGGTGTACGCGTGCGTACCATCGTTCTTATTGGAAGCACCCACAAGATGTGCGCAGCCTTCGGCTGTCATTGTTGCACCCGATCCCCCTCCACTAGCCATGTTCCCTAAACCGCCATGGCCGTTGTGCGCACTTCCATCCTTTTTCACCGATTCAATGCCATAATCACCGTGCGGTTTCTTCGGATCGCCCTCACCCACGTTCACACCACCATTGTTGTGTTGAAATTCGTGAACTGACGTAGAGGTGCCTTGCCCCGGAGAGAGAATAGAAACCAGATCTTTACCGCCACTCTTGCCGGCACCACCAAAGTGCCCGCCGCCGCCGGCTTTAAGTTTTTCATTCAATTTGTCTGTGTCTGACTTAGAGAAGCCGCCAGTGCGAGGGGGAGCGAATTCCGCGCAACCCGCTGTTCCACCATCTTTTCCCGGTGGCTCTCCGCACATTTCGTCATCGGCGAGGGGATTCTTGTGCAACGTTTGAATTGAGGTTTCGGCTACGCCAAAGGTTTCTGCTAGATTACAAACCGTGCGGGCCGCTTCGTTTGTTTCATCTGGGCCCCACGGCATGTTCTTTACGGTAAAGGGAAATACTTCTGCGACCACGCCACAGCTTGCGTAAGTGTCGACCACGCCTTTTATCAGCTTGTTAGGATCCTTGTAGTTCGGCTCAATCAAAAAACACAACGGCTTCCACCTCGGCAAAACCTGTGACCCACCCTGCGCGCCCTCACCCGTAATGTTTTTTGGGGGCGATTTTGTTTTGTCCGGCGGTAGCGGTGTCATCGGTGCTTTGGGCGGTAACGGAGTCGAAGGCGGACGACGCGTCTTTGAAACTTTAAAAGGATCCGAAACAACTTGTTGGATTTCGTCATCGACACCCGCAGCAGCACTCGTTCCACTAGCAGGAGCAATGGTGAGCGGAGGCAAGTTCGAAGAAGGTGGGACCGTGGAAGGCGTTTTTGCGCCAGTAAAATCCAAAAGATCCAAAGAAGGAAGCTGCGGCGCTTGCAGCGTTGTCGGATTGGTAACCGAATCGGTAGTTTGCGGCTGAACCGGTTGACCGGTAAAGGCGTTACTGAAACTTTGCGGCGCCCGATCGCCAAAATTGCGAAGGGTATTTAAAAGTTGCTGGCGGCTTTGTGTAGTAGACGTGCCCAGATTGCGAGCGGTGCTTACCGATCCCGCGTGCGCGGAAACGGGCCCAAAAACGAGGGCTAAAATGAGGCTGTTAATCAGCGCCGGGATGAAGTGTCTCTGTTGCATCGTCTTTTGATGAGTTCTCACCCCTAAAAGAATGCAACCGAAATGCCACGTTTTTATCTATAATTTCAATGGCTTAAACTGTGAAATTCGTCGAATTTATGCACAACCGCCCAAGCTTTCGTGAGGGGACCACGAAACTGGGGTGTATTCAGGGTGAATACAAGGTGACATGAACTGAACGGCTAGGGCGCGAGGCGGAATTTTCGGGCAAAATACAGGGGAATCAGTAAGAAAACGAAGTTGGGAATCCAGACCCCAATCCACGGGGGAATGCTTCCGCTGAGCGAAGCGGCGGTCGCCCAAAGGTAACCGAGCCAGTAAATCACTGCGATGAGCAGGCACAACACGACCGAAGAACTGCCCATGCCCTTTTTACTTTTGAGTCCGATGAAATATCCCAACGCACCAAACACCACGCACGCAAAGGCCATCGCAAAACGACGGTGAAGTTCTAGTTCTAGTTTGATGCGATAAACGCTGTCTTCCGTTTCTTTACGTTTGGCGATGAGCATCGGGTACGTAAATTCCGGTACAGTATGCCAGCCTCCAATTCCTTTGCCTGAGTTGATATCGAGGTTTACGTCATAGATATCAAAATCAATCTTCTGCTGAAATTCTTGCTGCCCTTTGGGAATCACATGAATTGAACCATCGGCTAATCGCAAGGTTATCGCGTCTTCATCCTTTTTCTTCTTAAGGCTTGCACTCTGCGCGGTGATCGCAAAGTGCGCGTTAGGCTCACGTTTGTCGTAGATAAAGACTCTTTTGATTTGATCGTTTTCTGCCTCTTCGGCATAAAAAATCATGCCAGCAAAACCTTCTGTAAACGTTCCCGTTTTAAAGCCACTGATAACGGTTTTTACGCCCATCTGCCGCAACATAATTTCCAAACGGTTTTGCCCGTTGGGAACAATGAATAAAGACAGCCAAATACAAAGCCCGGTGAGGGCCAACGACATCAACAAAATAGGGAGATAAATGCTCAGCGCACTTACGCCGGAAGCTTCAAGGGCGAGGATCTCCCCTTCGCTCTTGGCGCGGGATATTCCCCAAATAATCGCAAACAAAAAAGCGACGGGAATGGCAATCGTGATTGCCGACTGCGCAAGGTAATAGCTGAGCTTGAAAATATTGAGAATTGAAACTTGTTGAAGAACAACAAACTCGAAGAATTTTAAAGATTGTAGGGCCCACATCAGCCCCAAAAACACCACCGTTCCGAGCATGAACGTTACGAGTACCTCGCCAAAGAGATACTTCCATAAGTAGCGTGAAGTCAGGCTCAGCCGATTGCGCAACGTTGTTACTCGCTCCTCTTCCGGAACCGCTCTCCGGTGAGATTCTTGAAATGTTCAAGCCGGGCCATTATAACGCCGGTGAGTGCCTATGGAAGACCAAAATCAAGACTCTCTTTTCTCCCAAGTCGCTGAAGGCCCCCTTGCCCATCGCATGCGCCCTCAGTCTCTGGGGGATGTCGTCGGACAGAGGCATTTTTTGAACGAAAAGTTCGCACGTCTTCTCACGGGAGACACGTGGACCGGTCTCATTTTTTGGGGTCCTCCAGGCACGGGTAAAACCACGCTTGCGACCGTCATTGCCAATCTCACTCAACGCCCTTTCCGCGCCTCTTCCGCGGTCACCGCAGGAGTGAAGGACTTTCGCGCTATTTTAGAAGCTTCTCAAAAAGATGTGAGTTCGGGAAAACCCGCGTGGATTTTATTTATTGATGAAGTGCACCGGCTCAACAAGGGGCAACAAGATGTGCTTCTTCCTCACCTAGAGAGCGGAACCATTCGCTTTATTGGAGCGACTACAGAAAATCCTTCTTTTGAAATTAACAACGCGATTTGCTCTCGCTGTCTCATTTTTCATTTGGAACCACTCTCTCAAGACGATCTCGTTTCGCTTCTCAAACGCGCCGATAAAAATCCGCCGCACGTCCCTTTGGAAGTATTAGAAAAAATTGCTGCCTCTTCTGTGGGGGATGCCAGGCGCGCTTTGACGCTTTTGGATCATCTTAAAATGACAGTGGGATCCAAAGCGGATGTGACTTTGGAAGACTTCGATCAGCTCAGTCACGCCCAGGAACTTTATTACGATAAGAAATCAGAAGCACACTACGACACCATCTCCGCTTTCATTAAAAGCGTGAGAGGAAGCGACCCCGATGCCGCTCTCTATTATATGGCGAGAATGATTGCCGGTGGCGAAGACCCTGTGTTTATCGCCCGCAGGCTGCTCATCCTAGCCTCGGAAGACATAGGCAACGCGAATCCGATGGGTCTTGTACTCGCCACTTCCGCCCTTCAAGCGGTGCACGCGATAGGAATGCCTGAGGCGCGTATTGTGCTGGCGCAGACAGCGACTTATTTGGCGTGTTCGGAAAAGAGCAATCGTGCTTACGAGGCGATCGATGCCGCCCTAGCTGAAGTGAAAACGACAGGCCATTTGCAGATCCCGATGAACCTGCGAAACGCTCCCACGAAAGCGATGAAGGAATGGGGTTACGGGGCGGGATACCAATACGCGCACAAGGGTGAGAACGCTTGGGTGAAAATGACTTACTTACCTGACGAGATTAAGGACAAGCGCTTTTATATCCCTAGCAACCGAGGCGTAGAGAAACGCTTTCAAGAATTTTTGGGGGAAAGGGGAAAGCCTCAGCAACCCAAGGACCTAGAGGAGAAGCCGGACGCCTAGACTTCCGTAGAGGTTGATAAGCGGTTTGTCGTCTTCGAAGTTTGTGATGTAGGAAAGCACTTCAAGCTCGACTGCGAAACTTTTTGCCACTTCCCAGTCGACACCCAAGCCCACGTTACCTGAGAGTCCCCGCTGTTCGGGTTCTTCAAAATAGGTTTTGCTCGGACTGGTGGAAAGTTGGAAATCATAGCTGCGTTTGGCAATCGCGTAGCCCGCTCCTAAGTAGAGATAAGGCCGAAATCGCGCGCGTCGGCTAAACAGATCAATGTTAACGCCTCCGCTGTAGATAGCCGTTTCGGTTAAGATGTCCGAGACGGTTCCCGAGACGCCGGCGTCGGCAACCTCCAACTTATTTTGAAGCGAGCTTATGTTTGTGTAGCGGGCTTCAAGGCGAATCCCGTCCGCTAAGTAAAAGGCAAAACCGCCCGTGGCTTTAATGCTTATCGTCCATTGGTCTTGACTCACCATCGTCCGTGAAGCAGACCCCTTGGCGAATACCTCAACGGCACCTGCAGAAACCGGCAGGGCTAAGAAAGCCAAAAAGGCATACCGCGCCAGCGGCCGAAAAGAGATTTTCATCGAGACTCCTTATCACTACCGTCGCGGGCTGCGACCTTGTTCTTCGCGAGCAAAATCAACCGTCAGGGGGCGCCCCCGCAAATCTTGTCCGGTCATCGATTCCTTGGCTTGGTGAGCTTCATCCGCATCCACCATTTCGACGAAACCAAAACCTTTGGACCGTCCGGTATCACGGTCTTTAACAATGCGAACGCCATCAACTCGACCACAGCGGGAGAAAAGCTGGGAAAGTTCATCTTCGGTGACTTCGTAACTGAGATTACCAACGTAAAGTTTCTTCGACATGAGAGGCTCCTAGAGATGCAGAATCTGAATTTGAATTGAAAAGGGGCGTCGTAAAGAGGCTGTTGCCCGAGACGCGGCAAGGAGCTGGAAAAGCGGCTCTTTGGGATCCCGCTGGATCAGTCCTTATTATCCCATGCTCCAAGGAAGGGGATCAAGGAAGGCAGCACCAAAAAGTTTTGTAAGTCCCGTCATCCTAAAGTATAAATCCTCCAGAAGGACCCTCACATGTCGATGCGCTATATAATTAGACGGCCTAAGCCTGAAGACCTGGACCAAGTCCGTGGTTTTGTTTCCGATCTTGATAAGCAGCTAGGAGAGCCTGGTGCTGACCTGCGTCGCGAGTTGTGGCACGTCATTAGCCCGATGCAGCGAGTCGTCTTCGACGTCACGGCCCGCAAAGTGGGCGAGAAATACCAGTGGGTCTGCCATACCGTGGAATTAGTCGCCGAAACGGAACCTGATTTCCGCAAACTCAGCCAGCAGTTTCAGGTCACCGACCTGTCTCATTTATCCTAAGTTCCAAAAGGTGCCAGGCACCTTTTAGAACTACTTCAATGTAACTTTCGCCATTTTGTCGCCCGGCTTGATCTTCTTCACGAGATCCATGCCCGACGTGACTTTCCCAAACACCGTGTAGTTGTTGTCCAGGTGGGGATGGGTTCCCAAGGAAATATAAAACTGGCTATCCGCTGAGTTAGGATCGGCGGCTCGTGCCATGGCGACCGTGCCCTCAACATGCTTGTGCTGATTAAACTCGGCAGGCAATTTTGTTCCGGAACCGCCCGTTCCGTCCCCTTTGGGATCGCCACCTTGGACCACAAAGTTGGGAACTACGCGGTGAAAATTAAGACCGTTGTAAAAACCTTCCGCCACCAATTGCTTTATGCGCGCGACTGTTTTGGGCGCTTCCTGAGGGAAGAATTCGATTTCGACGTTTCCGCCAGAAGAGAGTTCAATCAGCATGTTGTTCTTTCCTTGTGTTTCAGGCGACTCGGCCACAGGGGCGGTCGCGTCTTTTAGCGTTTGTTTGCTACCGCACTGGGTGCAGGCAGTAATGAAAAAGCAGGTGAAAGCAATCCCGGCCCAAGTCATCAAAAAGTGTTTCATCGCAAGGTTCCTTTTAGCTCTCTAGAGCTTTCAAAAAATCAGTTACCAGATCTGAGGGGTCTTCCAAGCCCACAGAAACGCGAACAAGTGTATCTTTGATGCCTAATTCATTCAATTGTTCTTTGCTCAGGGCCCGGTGGGATGTCGTCACCGGTCGGGTGATGAGGCTTTCCACTCCCCCCAAGCTCGCCGCTATTTTGGGGAGCTCCAAGCGGTGGATAAACTCATCGGCCTGCGCCACACTGCCGTTAAACTCAAAGGAAAGCACACCGCCAGCGCCCTTGAAATAGCGGGCGACACGTTTAGCGTCGGGATGCGAGGCCAAACCAGGATAATGGATCTTTGCTATCTTGTGGTGGCCAGACAGAGCTTGGGCGAGCTTGGTGGCACTCGACGTCTGCCGCTCTACCCGCAGTGCCAAGCTCTTCAGTCCCCGATTCAGTAGAAAGCACGCGTTGGCATCAAGACTCCCCCCCAACTCCACGGCCAGGTGACGTACTTCTTTTAAATGTTTTTTGGCTCCGATCACGGCACCGGCGACAATATCGCTGTGACCGTTGAGATACTTCGTAGCGCTGTGAAGAGAAATATCAAAACCCATCGAAAGGGGCTTGAAGTTGATGGGCGAGGGAATCGTGTTATCGACTAAAGTAAGAAGGGAGTACTTCTTCGCTACCGATACGACTTGGTCGAAGTCAGGAACACCCAGAAGAGGGTTTGAAATAGATTCTACGTAAATGGCTTTGGTGTGAGAGTTAACCAAAGATTCCAAATCATCCTCATCCCGAAAATAACGAACCTTTCGCCCTAAGCTCGGGAAAAAATCGTTCAAAAAGTGAGCGGTGCCGCCGTACAGACATTTCTGGGCTAGCAGTTCACCCCCAAGTGGGATCAAAGCCAAAAGAGCGTTGGAAATAGCGGCCATCCCGGAGCCGAGCACTAGCGCGTCCTCCGCTCCCTCCAGAGCGGCTAACTTCGTATGAAGGGTTTCGTGATTAGGAGAGTTATTCAGTCGCATGTACCGGACATCTTCGTAGCTTTCTTCCTCTCCTCCTGAAATATAATTTGCGCTCTGGTAAATGGGTTGAACGACAGGATCGCCCGCCTTTGTTTTCGGCTCGCCTGCATGAATTCCAATCGTACTGTCTTTCATCATTCCCTCTAAACAAAACGGCGGGGCGAGAAAACATCTAGGTCGCTGAACTTTTCACCACTCGCCCATCGTGCCATCGCTTCACTGATCAGAAAAATAAAATTCTGCATGCGGCCGGCGAACCCCGCCGCAACGTACACGCCGGGCGCTTCACTGAGTGATCCCACGCAGCCCAGTCCGTCGCAGCTCAAGTGCTCCCAGTTAACAAAACTCTGAAGGGGTTCCTCGTCGCCAATCCATTTCTTGGTTTTAAAAAAAGCCTTCACACCTTGTAAGGTTTTGGGATCGATCCCTTCGCGCAAGCCCACCCCGGTATCGCTGTACAGGTTGCGGTAGCTTCCCAGTCGCAAACCCGTCGGTTCCACTGCTGCAAAATCCGCCCCTTTATTAAAAAGGTGAAGCACCCCTTGGGTCTTTGGGGAGGCGGGGTAAAGAAAGGAACTCAGTGTTGCAGGAATCAACTTATCTTTAAACGAGGCAAAGAAATTCCCCAGGTTGGGTTCGTCTAGCCAAATGACGAGTGAACTTTGGTACGTGAGACCGGAACCACCACGAAGCGTGTATTTAAAGGGCTGCGCTCCAGAAACCTGAATGGGTTTTTCCACTGCATGAATAGCGATTTTCCGGCTTTCCAATTTTTTTCGTAGAGCTTTTTGCAGTGCCTGGAAATCGAGTTGAAGCGCTTGAGAGCGTTCAAGTGTTCCTTCTTCCCAGATAAGCGTGTCCAATTGGCAATCAACGCCCAAGTCTGCGCAGAGACTTTTTGCGATCTGCATATTTTTTTCGCTCGCTGACCAAACCGCTCGGAATAAAGATTCCCCAAAAACTTTCTCCGCATTTCGTGGGGGTTCTCCCGTACCGATATGAACGGGAAGCGGGGGAGCCAAATGGGAAGGTTCCGGTGTGGGCAGAAAGCAAAGCGAAGTTGTTTTGCGGCTAAGCCGCTCACTGAGCAAAAGCCCCCATAGGCCGCCACCCACAACAAGGATTTCTGATTCACTCAATTTCATCAGGGATAGCGATGACCAACTGGTCACCCTCCTCTTCGAAGCTTAAGGCTCGCAAAGAAGCTCCCACACATGGTCCTCCGACGCAAAGGCCGGTTTCAATTTCATAAACAGCGCCATGCATATGGCACTGAAGTGCGGACTGATCGTGATTAAAAAACTGATTATCTTCGAGATCAAGAGTGACCGGTAGGTGACGGCAACGGTTCAGGTAGGGAAAATAGGTTCCCTTTTTTCTCACTACGAATCCTTGGTAGGTTTTGCCTCTTACTTTAAAACTGAAAGTACGTGTGGTGAGGTCCGCAAATTTCTTGGTAGAAACCAGCACGAAACGATTAGACTCAAGCGAACTCAATGGATTTTAACTCGACCTCGAAACCCCTCTTCGTAGCCATGATAATGGCAAACTTCCTTTTCGGGGTATTTCCAACAATAGTACCCACGCCCAGTATCGAAATCGACCAGCCACATTCCCTTGGCATCCGCACCGAGTTTTTTAACCTTTTCATGCCACTCTTTAAAAACTAGGTAGACGTCTTCCTCTAGGGCTTGCTTCTTTTCTGGGTTTTGAACCACGCTGAGTTGAGTGCTGAGAAACTTCGCACGTTCCACAGCGAGCCTCGTCACGCGACGAACAACGGGGAGAAGCTCCTGGGCTTCCTCCAGCGTAAAAAACCGCCTCTGATTGATCGCTATGACCTGTCCCATATAGGTCAAAACTATAGATCCCGACCAGAGCCGAAGACAAGAGTTACTCTTGAGTAGGGGTTTTTGTGCCTGCGTCCTTGGCCTTAGCTTCAATATAAACGATGGAAATGTTATCGGAGTGTGGATGCTCGGCCGCTTCTTGTGTCATTTTTTCGAGAAGCTCTTCCGGGTTATGCTCATAGGTTTTAATGAGTTCAACTAAACGAGGCTCTTCGATTTGCCGGTAGAGCCCATCGGTGCAAAGAAGCACGCGATCACCGGGAAGAATTTCAAAGGTGTCCTGCAAAATTTGCAGCGTATGCTCGTCCGTGGGAATTCCCAAATACGAGCCTAGAACGGTGGCCCCCAACGAATCATCAAAAAACTCGTGGTCCTCCGTTTTCAGTTCGAGGTGTGTTCCTCGGAATAAATAGCATCGAGAGTCGCCTGCATGCACAAGATGAAGCCGATTACCTTCGACACAAACCACCGTGAGTGTTGTTCCCATCACGGGGGCACCATGCTCTTTTAGCGCCTTTCTCAAAATACGTTCCTGACAGGTTTCGAGCGCTTCTTTCAATTTTGTGTGATCAAGGGCAAGTTCCTTTATGCCCTCGACAGCCATCGACGATGCGACTTCACCGCCCACGCCTCCTCCCACACCATCGGCAATCGCGTATAGCTGGCGATCATCTTCAATCAAATAAGAATCTTGGTTCTTTTCGCGGCTACCAATCACGCTTCGGGCGTAGGCTTTGATAATCATCGTGGTGCGCTCTCTTTCATGGCAATTTCACTTCGATCGGGGCAAAACACTTCAGCTGACAGGCCCGACGTTCCCAATATTGGCCATTTTCTTTTTGATAAACCTTGCAGCTTCCGCAAACACCCAACCCGCGACAGTTCAATTTGCGAAAGCGTCCCTGATACGGGGAAAGTCCCTGATCCAGAAGCGCTTCTCGCAATGTTACCCCGCGAGTCACCTGAAAACGGTGCCACTGTTTACCCTTCAAAACGCGAATTTCACATTGCATCGGCACCACCGGTTCGTTTCCCGGCGCCAGCATAGTGGATTCGCCCGCGTTTGGCCAACGCGCCCCCCAGCTGTCAAAAAGGGGGCCGGCTACGCGCCAGTCAACGCGTAACGCTTTAATATAACACAAAAAAAGGACCTCTGGGTGTATACAAGCTGTGTATTGCGGCCCCCTGATTCGCCGCGTTATAATAAGAATGTCTTGAGGGAAGCCTCTTACGAGGCTCGGAGTTTCTACACGGGGGCGGCAGAGTGGCGGAAGTTCCCCTAACTTTCGTCTTAAAAAAAGGACAACCCCCGAAACCAGATACCCGGCCAAGCACTACCCCTCGCTTGGCCAACGTTCTTTTCTGCCGCCCTACTTTTTCGTCTCTTTTTTTCCCCTATTTTAGGCAAGAATGCTAACACCCAGGTCATGGAATCTGAGTACTGGCTGAGTTTTGCGGTCGCCCAAAGCCCTGGCAGCGTGGCGCTTCATCGCTTTGAAAGCGGAGCACAGCCCGTGGTCCTGGGTTCGGTTCTATTTTCGTCCGGGTCGCGGCACGCGAGCGAACTTATTCCCGCAGCCGGACGCCTGATGGGGGAAGCCGGGATTTCCCGGGTATCACGCGTGATCGTAAGCGACGGTCCAGGCTCCTTTACTGGTCTGCGCGTCGGTTTTTCCTCCGCTAAAGCGCTCGCCATGGCCTGGAACGCCACCATCGAAACAGTTCACAGCGCCGAACCCCGTGTTTGGGGCTGGATTAAAAAGCAGCCTGAGTTTAAGGGCCCCAAGCAGATCGGTGTGCTCACGCGCATGACGCCGCGAAAAGGCGTGGTTTCTCTTTTTGCGTGCGAGACCGAACGTGTGCTCTTTCAAAAAGATTTGATGGTAGAAAATGATCGGCTGGAAAGCGTGGAAAAGGAAACGCTGCTCATTCGCGATGAAGGTAACCCTTCGCCGAATTTGTATGCACTACAGGCGGCGGATCTAGGAACTTACTTGCTTCAATCCCAAACCAGAAAATCTTTGCCTCAAATTGAAGATTGGATCCGCGCGCAACCCACTTACTACGCCGATGATCATTTCAGAGCTTAAAGTTTAGTTACGTTTCGCGCTTTCTAGAATCTGATCTATCGCCTTCCCCACCTCTTCGGACGCACTTTGCTTGAGCACTTCTAACCGGGCTAAGTACGGAATAACGGCGTGCGATTCTGATACCGCCAGGCTCTGAAAGAGATTTAAGGCAAATAGTCGCACATCTTCAGGGGCAGAGGGATCTTCAATGACCCTAAAAAATGCGTCCGTGTAGGCTTCTAGTTCGTAGTTAAAAAGATGCGGATACAACCGGACGGACTCGGCTGCTCCGTCAAAGGCGTGGCTGGGAAGCACCATTCTGCTCATTTCGTCGTCTAAACTAAGTGAGGAAACATATTCCACGAACAGAGGCAACTCCTTGCCCTTGAGCTCCGGGCCTTGCAAAAGCAGCCACTCCGCTACAGTGGTCTCTATCGCCATACGCGGGTAATAGGGACTCACATCGGGAGGTAAGCTTTCGCCGGCTTGCAGAAGCTCGTCTTTTAAAAGCAAGGCCGGCGCACCCGAGAAGGAAATGAGTTCGATAAGACTACGGAGAGATTGCGCCTCTTCCCGCTTATAAGTGCGTTTTATTTCTCCGCTAAGATAGTTAACTGCACTCTCAAGGAGTTCTGTTTCCTTGGGGTCTTTAGAATTGGCAAACGCCAGAATCACCACTGCGAATGTTTTCTTAAAACCCGTGGCTTCTACGACATAGGCTTTTTTAAGAGCGGGCAAGGGATCGTTCTTACCCACCACCGTTCGCAGCAGCAGTAAAGAAACTGCCGCCGCCGCCCGGTCTTCGCCGAGCCCATTGACGCGTTCAATGAGACGCGGCACGAGGGGCGTGGCCCCTTTTCCAAATCTTCCTAAAGTCATCGCCCCGAAACTGCGAACTTGTGCGTCCTGTGATTTTAGAACCTTCAGAAAACTTTCTCCTGTTTGATCTGTGTACTTAAAGTTTGCAAGCGCCGCTATCTGCTTTAGCGCTGCTGCCGCGTGTTCTTCCTTGTCCAGCTGAATGCAGAGAGGAGAAACAAAATCGGGGTCAAAGGTCTTCGACTCTTCAATCGCATAGGCCACATCCTCCCGCAGAGAATCGTTCTCGTGCGAGATCAACTCGATGAGAGCCGGAGTGAGTACTTTGAGGTCTTTTTGGTTAAGCGCCTGGACCGTCCAGAGCAGCGTTGAAATCGTTTTTAGATCCTTTGATTGGAGCACCCCAACAAAAAAATCCAGTTCTTCTTCTGAAAAGTCATGGCGATAACCCACACTGTACAAGGCGTGGGCCGCCTTCTCGGCAAACGTCGGATCCTGGTGCGCAAGAAGAGGAACAATGCGCTCTGCGAGCTTAGGATAATCAATGTGATCGGCAAAAAGAATTTGAGAAAGCGCCGCGAAAGCAGCTAGCTTTACTTCGTCATCTTGGGTGGATTCCAAAGCAATGGCGACCATGTCGAGTACTTCTGGAGAGTCCACTTCCGCTTTTTCAAGCGCCTTGAGAGCGCCTATTTTTTCGGCAGTGCTTCCGCTTTCAATCAGCTTTTTGTAAACGGGGAGTAAGGCAAATTCCGTTTCATTTTCGTTCTGGGCCCAAACACTGCTTCCTCCCAGCAAGAAAATTGCCACGAGAAAAGCTTTCAAGACCGAGGACGCCTGAAACATATTTACCCCTTTGCGTAGTTACCTACCCATTAGATAGGGGGGTTTCTAAGAAAAGGGCAAGGAATAAATAATGCGCTAAGCCACGCGGAACGCCTTGTCCCGCCTAAGTCTTTGGACAAGTGCCTAAGCCGCTCTACTTGCGTCGCCGGCTAATTGAGATACCGATGGCGGCAACAACTGCCAGAATCGGCAGCAGAAACACGGAGGCCACGTGAATGACCCGCAAACGGGCATCGGTGATTTCCAGTTCACTCACGCTGGTGTCTTTCGGGCGAACGGAAATCAAATCTTCTTCATGTGCCACCCAGCTCAGCATATTCTGAAAAATATCTGAGTTGATGCCGAAACGGCTCACTCCATTGGCCGGGAAATCCGAGTCCCCGACTACCACGACACGCGTTTCTTTTTTCTTAGCCGCAGGTTCTTCTTTTGCGATCGTGTTATCGGCAACAGCGGGATCCTTCCCGGCTGTCCCTGTAACCGCTACGGCGATAGAGATCGGGCCGCGTCGTGAGGTTTTCTCATTCACATCTAGGCGGTTGCCCTTAAGGTTTGCGACCAAACTGCGATCGCTGGTCTTAAACAAGGACTGCACACGGAGATTATCTGGTCCCTTTTCCGCTTTTTCTACAGGGCTTGCGACGGGGAAAATGCTTAGCTCGCGGTTCTCCTTGGTAATCTCGTGTCGGGGATCATAGGAAGTGATAATCGGCGCAAGTGGATTACCCCCTGCTAATTGCTGCAACTTATTAGTCTCGTAAATAGTGCTATTGGGGGACCAGGTTGTACCGAGGGTTTTGAGTAAACTTCCCACCGTGGGCGTCGAAGTCGGATCGAGCATCACAATGCCTTTTCCCCCCGCCTGGAAAAATTTCTCGAGTAAATCGGTTTCATGTTTGGTGAAATCCGATTTCGGACCCGCGATAATCAGCATATCCGCATCGGAAGGGATTTGATCCTTATCCAGAAGCATCAATTCTTCCACCTTATAACGGCCGCTTTCCAACGTTTCTCTCATCTGTGAGTAACCATCGCGACCGGTATCTGAGATCGAACGCTCTCCATGTCCCTTGAGAAAATAAACTTTCTTCTTGTCGCCTTTCGCTACTTGCACAATGGCGTTGGTGACCTTTTCTTCCATCTTCGGGTCATCCGCACCCTGAAGATTTTCGACGCGAGCGGAACGCGTGGGGCTCTCAAATACCAACGTGCCCGCGCTCTTAACTTTGTAACGGGTTACCGCGAGAGGATCTTTGTCGAGATCCACATATTCTTTTTTCAGTTTGTCGGTGTGATAGGAGTACTTTTCGAAAATCCTATCGAACATCGGAATCTGAGTGGGCTGCAGGAATGCCTTAACCGTAATTTCGGAATCTAGCCCCTTAAGGACCTTCAAGGTTTCATCCGAAAGCGTGTTTAATTTGTTTTTTGTTACATCTTTTTTAAGATCGTACTCGTTAGCGATCACGTTGATGAAAATGACAATAAAAAGCATGATCACGCTCATCACGATAGCGTTGATGCCGTACCGAGTGGTCTTGCGAGAAAGCGAGGTCTGAAAACTTTTTCGATCCAAAACGATGAATGCGATAAGCGAAACCAACGCCACACCAAGAGCAATTTGCCAGATGAGCGCAAGATGAGGAACCAAATAGGCGGCTAAGCCAGAGAGCAAAAGAGCCCCGACACCGAGGTAACCAGCGAGGGAAGTCATGTTTTTCTTATCCATTCTTATCTCCAGCGATTACTTTCGATCACACGGTTTGTGAAAAAGAGCATGAGCGCGATTGAACTCAAGAAGTAAACCACGTGCTTGATATGAATCACGCCTTCATGAAAACTGTTCAAATGGGTTAAAGGTGATACATACACAAGAGCTGGTCCGAGCTCCAGCCAACCCAACTTAAAGTTGATTCCCTGCGCGAAGCTCTGAAGCAGCCACAAGAAAATTAGAGCGATAAAGGTAATGGCAGCGGCGATGAGCTGGTTACTTGTGAAGGAGGAAATCAACGCCCCAAGCGCGATGTAACAACCCATCGCAAGAAGCAGTCCCAAATAAGTGGAGAGGATAATGTAAACATCCGGATTACCCCAAAGAATCATGAAAAACGCGTACGCAAAGGACGCAAGCACCATAATGCCGATCACAATATACGCTGAGATAAACTTCCCGAGCACGAGCTGAAAACTGCTGATAGGAGCAGTCAAAAGGAGCTCAAAAGTGTTTTGACGCCGCTCTTCCGCAAACAAACGCATGGTAATAAACGGCGTGATAAAACAAAGCATGAACGCCATGTTCTGGTAGAGAAAAAGAGCGAGCTTATCGAGAGTAATATCCTGGGCTGCTCCGAACTGGTTTGCCATCTTATAGCTCTGATAAATTCCCACAAACTTCGAGAAAATCAGACCCATAATAAAAAGAAATATCGCCAGAAGCACATACGCTACGGGCGAGTAGAAATAACTTTTGAGTTCTTTTTTTACGATCGCTAATAGGCCTCTCATATTACCCCTTGCCTCCGATCAAATTCAGATAGAAATCTTCCAGTGGTAACTGCACCGGTGACATGCGAAGCAGTCCCACGTTTTGGCCAACCACCGTACGGGCAAGTTCTGCCATAATGTCCTCGCGTGATTCGGATTCGATGAGAAGTTTTTGTACCCCGTTTGAAGACGCTTTTACGGTTTTCACCCCGGCAACCTTTTGCAGGGCACTCACGACTCCGTCATTGAGCTGTTGCACCACGATTTCGGTGCGAGTCGAATTTCCGCCCAAATCCTTCAAAGACTCCTGCGCACGAATTTTTCCCCGATCAATAATGATGATGCGATCACAGGTGGCCGCGACTTCCGATAAAATATGGGTGCTGTAGATTACCGTGCGTTCGTTGCGCATGGAACGAATCAGTTCGCGCGCTTCACTCACCTGTTTGGGGTCGAGCCCAATCGTAGGCTCATCCATCACCAAGACTTGTGGGTCGTGCACGAGCGCTTGCGCAAGCCCCACACGTTGGCGAAACCCTTTTGAGAGGTTGCCGATAAGGCGATTGCGCACTTCTCCGAGATTGAGACGTTCAATCACGGCATCTATCTTCTTTTTCTTTTCCGCCTTAGGAACGAGGCGTAAGTCTGCAACAAACGAAAGATATTCGGAAACCAGAAGCTCTTGGTAAAGCGGCGGGTTTTCCGGCAGATAGCCAATGCGTTTTTTGATTTCGTAGGGATTTTCAAAAACATCAAATCCCGCAATTTTCACCGTTCCCGATGTGGCGGGCATAAAGCAGGTGAGAATCTTCATCGTGGTGGTCTTGCCAGCACCGTTCTGGCCCAGAAACCCGAGAATCTCCCCCTTCTCGATATGAAAGGAGATGCCGTCCACTGCAGGCCGGTCCCCGTAATATTTGGTTAGGTCTTGTACTTGTATCATGCCCAGAACTCCCGATAGCTAGAGATACGCGGGGAAAGTAAACGCTTGAGCACCCCTCTGCGCACTCCCGATACCGCAGTCCGTCTCTTTGAGACTGCGCCGACGGCCCTTCCGTCACAATAAAAATTCGGATTACCCAAAGGCACCCATGAAGATATTTAGTGCCGCATCATTCTAGGAACCCTCGGCAAACCTTGTCAAGATTGGGTACGCCGTAGACGACCAGCGCGAGATGAGCTAGTAAAAGGGCATGAAATTCTTTATCGACTCTGGAAATATTGACGAGATTCGGGAAGCCAAGGAGATGGGGGTCCTCGACGGGGTGACCACGAATCCTTCCTTGGTCGCCCAGACGGGAAAGCCCTTCGAAGAAGTGGCCCGCTCCATTTGTGAAATTGTGGATGGCCCGGTCAGCCTAGAAGTGGTCAGTCTCGAATGGAAAGAAATGATCGCCGAGGGCAAAGCCCTTCGCAAGTATGGGAACAATGTCGTAGTGAAAATTCCCATGACGCCCGATGGCCTGAAAGCCATCAAGGCCCTTTCGGACGAAGGGATTCCGGTTAATACGACTCTGATTTTTCAGCCTCTTCAGGCGCTTTTGGCCGCCAAAGCCGGCGCCGCTTATGTCAGCCCCTTTATCGGAAGACTCGATGATTTAGGCCAGGACGGCATGCAGCTTATCGCCGATGTCGTGCAAATTTTTAACGCCTACAAATTTAAAACTGAAGTCTTGGTCGCAAGCGTGCGCCACCCGGTGCATATTCTCCAAGCCGCCAAACTGGGCGCGGGGGTCGTGACCGCTCCGCTTAAAGTCATCGCGCAGATGACCAAGCATCCCTTAACTGACATTGGACTGAAGAAGTTTTTAGACGACTGGAATAAGGTCGCGCGCCCCGCAACCTAGCGCACGATACATTCTTGAGACAGGGTGCCTTTTAGGTCCCGAAACTTCTGCGCCTCGGAAGGAGCTTCGAAAAATAGCCAATCGTGGAAGGAATCCCGGGACCGACCCGAGCTGTCCCAATCCTGATGGAGGGCTAGGAGCTCCTTGGAATAATCAGGCGGAAACGTCAGTCTCACCCGCCTAACTTCTGTATCCTGGCAGGGTTGCAACGGATGGGGGGCCTCGAAATTAACGAAAAAAGTACCCGAGCTAAAGTCGCCAACGCTGTCCCATCGTAGATTGATAAACTCTATCCGAGCCGCCTCTAACACTCCGGAGAAAAACTGCGGCTCAATGCCGAGATCAAGCTGCCTCGAATGCGCATCCCCTACATCTCCAAACCTTGCATATCCCGAACCGATATTTGTAAGCGTTTTTGACTCCCGAGTCCCATAAGCTGCGGAATTCAATATAAGGGTCGCAAGGTCCCATGCTTGCCCTTCGTCCCAAATAATGTCTGCCAGAACATTGGAAGTGGAAAGGGTGAAGACGTGCTCAGGGGGAATGGCAGGTTTAACCACCGCGACCGGTTTACACTCTTGGGTAATGGAGCCCCTAAGATCCCGCAGCGCTGGCGCTTGGGGAGCTGTCGGGAGCCAAGTATGATAAGTATTCATTTTTTGGTCCGGCGGTAAGCTCGACCATGTTTGGTAGCTTTCTTCGATTAATGGGTAAAAGTTAGTGGGAAAGATCAGTCTCACGCGCCTCACTTTTGAACCCTCACAAGGTTCCAAAGTTTCCGTTGCCTCAAAGTTAAGGAGAAACGAACCGGTAGCAATCGGATCGTCTCTAGTGCGAACTTGCAAATCAATAAGCAGGAGCTGAGCCGAGTCGAGGCTTCCGCTAAAAAAGTCGGAATGAAAGTTTTCATTGAGTGCGAAGCTTCTCAATTCTGAAACGCCCCCAAATTGCACGGAACTCCCGCCAATGAAAGCACTGAAAAAACCAGCTCCATCACTCAAAGAGCTCAGATTAAATGAAGCAGTCTCATCCGCATGAACTTCGTCCCAAACCAATTCCACCACCGCGGTCGAAGACGTAATGGTGAAAATGTGCTCAGGGAGGATGGGAGATTCCACCACTGTAAGGGGGCCGCTCGGCATAGACCAATCAAGCTGGGCATTGGAACAAGCATTAAGAAGGAGAATCAACAGGAGGAAAGTCAGGCTTGTCGAATAACGTACAATAAAAGCCATAGGGGAATGTTAGCACGCACGAGGCCCCCAAATATGTCGATGCACGCTGGATGTAATGCATTGAATATATTGGATTATTTAGTAGCTGGCGGCGGAGAAAAAGGGCACAGGATTGACCGCAACGCCGTTTTTCCGGACTTCGTAATGCAGATGGGGGCCTGTGGAATGGCCGGTATTTCCTACCTGGGAGATGATTTGCCCGCGCTCGACTTTCAGGCCGCGTTCCACGAAAAGCTTGGAGTTATGCGCGAAAAGCGTGCGAATTCCAAAGCCGTGATCGATTACTACCACTTTCCCGTAGCCGTGCTGCGTGCCTGAAAAAATGATTGTTCCCGGCGCAGGCGCCCGAACAGGTGTACCGGGTTCCGCCACCAAATCCACGCCGCGGTGTAAGCGGGTACTGCCATGCACAGGGTGCGAACGGTAACCAAAGCTGGAAGAAATGCGACCGGGAATCGGGAGTAGCGAAGGCGTCGCCATCGCAAGCGATCGTCGCGAGAATAAATAGTCCTGGAGTTCTGACAGATGCGATTCCGCGTCGACTGTCATCAGCCGCACACGTTCAATGCGTTGATTAAGTAGCCCCGGACTTTCAATCACCGGTTCTTGTTTGGGCAATTCCAGTTTGGAGTGCAAGTCATCGGCGTCTGTTTCGCCGTCACCCGATCCTGAACTGGCGGGTACGCGCGTGGAATCCATCGGAACATCGTCAAAAATAGGTGCC
Organism: Bdellovibrionota bacterium; assembly: GCA_041751875.1. GTDB lineage: Bacteria > Bdellovibrionota > FAC87 > UBA2466 > JACKAF01 > JBGSIC01. Next base: position 3,363 of record JBGSIC010000029.1, on the reverse strand, counting down.
GCTACAGGAGTTTTACCCCCTTTGCGAACTTGCGTTTCCCCCTGCCCCGTAAGCATCTGGAGTTTTTTGGCGTAATTGCGGACGCGTTCCAGACTAAATTCCATCGAATCGACTTTGTTGCGAATCAGTTGGATTTCTTGGCGAAGCTTAAAGTTCTGTCCTTTGAGTCTCTTGTTTTCAGCGCTTTGGCCAAGAACTCGAAGATAGTCGATTCCCACGAAACCAATAAAAAGAGCAGTGAGCGAGGCGAGTACCACCCCAAGCTTCACCACGAAAAAAGGCACCACGACTTTGTGCACCTGGCGCGTGCGCTCGGGAATCACCATGAGCGTCACAAAACGCTCGCGCAACCAACTCGGTCGCGGTGGTCTCTTTAATTCAAAATTTTTCACAGCGTATTTCATATAGGCGATAGGCGGGTTTAAGACAAGTCAGGGGTGCCCCCCAGGGGCTTGCATGCCGCCTCACTTTGATACGACTTGGACCACCACTGCGGTGATATTGTCTTCTCCGCCGCGGGCATTTGCCATGGATATCAGCTTTTTAAGGCCTACCTGCGACCCATGGTTGAGAACTTCTTGGGCCATTTCTTCGGCTGAAACCAAACCGGAAAGACCATCCGTACAAAGAAGGAAAGTGTCGCCGACCTGAACTTTGCGTCGGTAAACATCCACCGCAACAGCGTCTTCGTATCCCACGGAACGGGTAATGACGTTTTTAAACTGGAAGGATTCGACCTGTTTCCCGGCAAGCCTGCCCGCCCGAATCTCTTCATTCATCAGCGAGTGATCTTCCGTCACCTGCCAAACACCACCGTTATTCATCAGATAAGCACGGCTGTCGCCGACCTGCCCAATGAAAGCCGTATCGTTTTGGAAAAGAAGTGCGATGACGGTTGTCCCCATGCCATTGAGATCTTCGTTTTCACGCGATTTCTTATTGATGGCAAAGCTAGAATCGTTGATGGCGCGATCCAGGATGTCTCGGCCCGAGAGGTTCGGGTTCTTATCGCAATAAGCCTTAATGCGATCGACGGCGAGCTTGCTCGCGACTTCCCCGCCTTTGTGTCCGCCCATGCCATCGGCAACGACAAAAAGCTGCTGCGCATCATCTTTAAGGTAGGAATCTTGGTTCACTTTTCGTTTGAGACCAATATCCGTCATGGCGAAGGCAGTTAATTTCATCTCTCTTCACTTAACGGTACATTCTCCAACAAAATCGACGGCGAACCACAATGACCATAAAAAGCAATGTCTTTGCCCACTGCGACAACCCGGCGCAGCACATCGAACAGATCCCACTTGCCGCAGATACCCGTAAGATACGTCACCCGATTACCGGCATGAACCGCCCAGCCCGAAGCGCGAAAGAGAATCTCTGATCCGACACCGGGAACGGCTTGCATGGACTCCACCGTATCCAAAGTGATCCCCTCAGCCATTAAAGTAATCAGGTCCGATTCCATCGGCGACGAACTCGAGACATAAAGATGAGACGGCGCGATCTGTGGGGTACTGGCGTGAGGCGCTCGCAAATAGTTTCCCGTGCTAGGCCGATTGGCTCGTGCGGCCGTGTAACTATTGTGTAAATAGTTACTCAAAACACCTTTGTTAATGAGCATCGTGCGACGAGGGATGGTTCCTTCTATATCAAACGGGTAGGCATTCACGCCATTTTCAATACCGCCTTCGTCAATCAAACTGAAAGCGGGAGAAAAAAGCGTCTCTCCCTCCCTGTCGCTCAGAGGGCTGAGTGAAGCCTGTGCTCTATCCGCGCAAAACCAATGCCCGACTTCCTCTAACAATTGCGCAACAAAGCGTGGTCGCAACAGAACTTGTTTGCCTAAGGCGGAACGAAAAGGTCTTGCGGATTTTCGGAAGCGCTCTTGATCAATGAGTCGCTTTAGGCTTTCCTCTCGGCCTTCCCAGTTCGTTCCACAAACTTGAAGGTCAGCGAGACTAGGGCCATTCGCAGCGCGAAACTGGGCTCCCTGATACCGACGGACGTATGAACCCTCTACTTTTTCTTCCCGTCTCCATAGATAACCACGCTGAACGCAACTCTCATAGACTTCATCAATGGGGATATCGACGCTATTAGAAAACAAACTGGTGGGTAACGGGACGGGAGAATCGGCACCGTCCCCTTCAAACGCGTTAGCAACTTTCACGAGTGGAAAGCGAAACCACGGATCGGCGCTTGACCCTTCGGCGGCTTCCAGCGCGGACTCCACAAGACGCTGAAGATCCTCTGAACTGCGATACAAGATGGACGCGATCCCAGGTTGACGGCGTAACAACACCCGCAACTGAATCCACAGGCTTTGTTCAAAATTCTGGGCACTGGCTTTGCCTTCGCGAAAGCGGGTGCTTACGGTTTCCGTATTTTGTAAGGAGATTTCAAAATCATCAGTAGAAACAAGTCGAGGATGCTGTCGAATTCCCTCAACTACTTCTTCAATGGAATGACTCATAAAAGAAATGAGCCTAGATCATCTGGAGTTTTTCTCTGACGACTTCAGCCCAACCGTGTTTTGGCGATCGTAAGATCCGCAAGGTTGTGTCCGATTTGGAGATTTTTACACAGTCGCTTTCTTTTATCTCTACATTTATTTGTCCGTCGAAAACGAGGTAGGCAATCCCGGCGAACTGCTTTACCTGAATTTCCACTTCGGCTTCCTGTGGAACAACGACTGGACGCGACGAAAGCGAATGAGGACAGATGGGAGCAAGTACCATTCCCCCAATGCCGGGATGCAGCAAAGGGCCTCCCGCCGACAGAGCGTAGCCCGTAGAGCCGGTCGCGGTAGCAACGATGTAGCCATCCGCACGCACGTGGCTAAGTAACAAGCCGCTTAAAAAAACGTCCATGATGGCAAGAGAGGTGCGCGTGTCCTTATTAATGACGACGTCGTTGAAGACTATTCCGTCCTGGACACACTTCTTGCCACGCCACAGCGAAACGCTCAAAAGCGTGCGGCTATCTTCAACCAACTTTCCGCTTAATGCGCGATCAACCGCCTGAAGCATTTCTTTGGGAGAAAACTCGGTAATAAAGCCAACCGTTCCAAGATTGATTCCGATAATGGGGAGCGCGTCTTTCTTGGGCAACCGCTTGACGAGATTAAGGAATGTCCCGTCTCCACCGATCACCACCGCCAGATCACATTTCTTTACCTGGGCTTCGGGAATGGTGTCGTCACCATTTTTCACTTCGAACGATTCGATCTTCTTTGATTTTAAATAGGAGACAAGTTGCTGGCAGGCATTCTTGGCTGCGCTGTCATTGCGCTTTGCGAAAACCAAAATCCTTTTCGTCATCCGTAATATCCTAGTGTCCTGGGTCGTATTTTTCATTACAAAT
>JBGSIC010000028.1:0-71457 GCA_041751875.1 Bdellovibrionota bacterium | reverse complement strand
CCACCGCCGCCGGCACCAGCGCCGCCAGGACGATTGTTTCCGCCACCACCACCACCGCCCCTGCCCCCGCGTCCGCCGACGGGGCCCACGTCAGGAATCTGACCCGGTTCAGGCAATTCTTTTACATTCGCCAGTTCTTTAGATTCAATCTGTCCCGGATCAGGGAGATCATTCACCTCAATATCTCGTGTATCAGCAACTTCGCCGACTTCGATGTTCTTCGGGATTTCTTTATTGAACCAACTATTGGGAACGCCTTCTTTTCGATCCTGGCCGAAAAAAGATACAAGTTCCTCGCGGTTTTTGGTCATACTCTCGACCATCGGTCCGCCAAATTTTGTATAAACGATAGGGGCAATCAGGCCGGCCACAACGGCGACGAGTAAGAGATAATCGGCAACAACAGCTCCCGACTCATTTCGAAGGTGTGAATTAAGCATAAGAGAAACGGTTGAAATAGCGCTTAACCGAGCGCCTTGGCCAGCTTCTCTTGTATTTTATCAAATTCGCCGTTGGACATCACTACCACTGTGTCGCCAGGCTGAACTAAGGCAAGCAAATAGCTCAATAATTCATCCGTCGCTTCGAACGATTTGGCGTCTTTACCTTTTTTCTGGATCCCCGAAACTACAGCGGAAACCGACAATCTCTTCTCTTCGGCGAGCGCCGCAGCGTTAAATGGCGTTTTGATCAGAATGTGATCAGCGCTGTCGAAAGCATCGACATAATCGTTCTGATGAGTATTGCTCCGGGACGTCGCCGAACGGGGCTCAAACAACGCCCATACTTTGCCGGTGGAATGACGCGTGCGAACCGCCTTGAGCGTTTCCACCACCGCCGTAGGATGATGCGCGAAATCGTCGATAATCGTCACGGGTTTGCGCAATAAGTAATCTTGGCGCCGTTTCACCCCTCGGAAACGAGAAACCACTGGACGAATCTTTTCTATGGGGACGCCCAAATTCACGGCACTGATGATTCCGGAAAGCAGATTGAGATAATTGTATTCACCAAAAAGGGGGCTTTCGAATTTACCGACCGAGCGTCCTTTAAACGCCACCTCAAAACGCGCACCTTCAGGGGTTTCTTCCTGGCTGGTGATTTGCCACATCGCTCCCGCAGTGGTCCCGAACGTTTCTACCGGACAAAGCGATTCCTGGATGAGCTCTCGCGTAACCGGATCCTCGTAGCGAGCGATGCAAAGACCGTCACCGGGAAGAAGCGCGATGAGTTTCCGAAACGCTCGCTTGATATCTTCCAAGTCTTTGTAAATATCAGCGTGATCAAATTCCACACCAGTGAGAATGAGAAACCTTGGATTGTAGTGAAGAAACTTGGCTCCCTTATCGAAGAAAGCAGAGTCGTATTCGTCGCCCTCTCCTACAAAGACTCCGCCCTGAGTGAGTTTACTTCCGCGATCGAGATCGTGTGGCACCCCCCCGATAAGATAACTGGGGTCTAATCCCACCTGTTCGTATAAATAAGCGACCCAAGAGGTTGTTGTTGTTTTTCCGTGGGTACCAGCGATGACCACGGAATGTTTATCGCCGATGAGATAGGTGCGCACTGCTTCGGGAAAGGACAGAAAGGGAATACCCGATTGAATCCACGCACGGGCCTCAGGATTTTCCTTGGCGATTACGTTTCCGATAATCACTTTATCCGGCTTGATGGCGTTAAGATGCGCGCTTTCATAGCCAGCCAAAAATTTCACTTGGGCATGGGCGAGCACAGACTTCATAGGCTCGTAGAGGACCTTGTCGCTGCCGCTGACTTCGTAACCGGAAAGGGCCAAGGCTTGCGCCAAACTTCCGGTCCCGACCCCGCCCACTCCTACAAAGTGAATTTTTTCTGCGCTCATACCTTCCAGGCCTCTCTCACCGCATCGTGAAGTCTGGGACGAAGGCGGCGTATGCGATCGTCATCACGACTCGGATGTACTCGGTTGGACAAAAATACCACATAGGCTTCCGCCTCAGGATCGATCCAAAGCGAGGTGCCGGTAAACCCCAGATGACCGAAACTTTTTAGGGAAAAATGTTGCCCCGCGGAAGAGCCCACCGGTGATCGCGTGTCCCACCCGTAGGCCCAACTACTTTGGGGAACGCGTCCCACTTTCTTCGAAAAGAGCAGCGCCGTTTCACCCGTCAACCAGCTACTTTTTCCGTTACGCGCCTTGATCCACTCTTTGCAAAAGCCAGCTAACCCGCGCGCAGTACCGAACAACCCCGCGTGAGCGGCCACTCCCCCCAGCGTAAAGGTGTTTTCATCAAACACTTCTCCCCACAAAAGTCTTCCGCGTTCCGTACTGAACTCGGTGGCGGCAACTTGAGATTTGTCGAGTAGGGGACCAAAGCGCAGCTCTTTGAGACCCAACGGTTCACAAATTTCCTTTTCAAGCGCCTTATCCAGTGAGCCCCAGACTCTCTCGGCAACCAGTCCCAAGAGCCAAAAATCCACATCGCTGTACAGGGCCATCTGACCGATAGGGTTCTCACAAAGACGGGAACTATGGGTTTTCAACCACTCCACCAAACCTTCGCCTTTGAGAGTGGCAGCAAGGGAAATCCACCCGCAGAGCCCGCCTCCGTGTTCCAAAAGCTGCCCTACCTGGCGCTCACCGACGCCCACACCATCGAGACTAGGAACATACTTGGCTATCGTATCGGTTAAGGAGATTTTCTTTTGATCCACCGCCAGCGCAAGAAGCGAAGTAGTCAATATCACTTTGGTGAGTGAAGCGAGATCAAAGTAAGTGGCAGGGGTCACTGGCGTAGCGCCCGGCCAGTATGCCGTTACTCCCCCGGCAAGATCGAAGGCAGTTTTTCCTTTGGCTTCTGCATAAAGTTGGTACCCCGAAAAAACGTGGGTCCGCAGTGCTTCTTCAAGAAGGGTTTCGATGTGCGCTTGATTGGACAAGTTGTTGGCGGAGCCCCGACGGTAAGGAGATGATGTTGTCTTGTTGCAGTAGCGGCAAACCGGATTCCCAACGGAATGAGTAGAGGTTGCCGTAATTGCTCAAGCAATAAAACCAATTGTCGTGGGCAACGGTGGCCGCTGCCATTGTGCCGGCGCCCAACCTTCCCTTCCAGGCCACACGACCATCTTTCTGCGAAATCAGATAAACCGGATCGTCTGAAGTCGGAATCAGAAGATAGTCTCCCAGAGGAACAGGCGCATTGCCCACGCCGCTATCGAAAGGCGTTTTCCAAACTTCTGCTCCAGTGACTAAATTTAAAGCGTAAAAATGTTTGTCCAAGCCAGAAAAATAAAGGCTATCGCCCGACACATGGAAACCGCTCTGCGATCCTACCGGAAAGCGCCACTGGATGTCCCCCGTGATCCGATCCAAACTGTAGAGACTTCCGTCAAACGTTCCTACAATAAGATTCTTGGCATCAGCGTACGCCGATGTGTCCACGTCGTAGAAGCGCGAACGTCGCCCGAGAGATTTCTTCCACTTCACCTGGCCGTTTTCTACATTCAAAGCAGCCACGTTGCCGTCCGCAAATCCTAAATAAACGTCTGAACCATAAACCACTGGCGCACTGGTTCCCCGAATCGTCATTTTTTCATCGCCCCGTTGCGAGAAATGCCAGAGTTCCTCTCCGTTTTTTTCCCCGAGAGCAAATACCTCTCCGGTTGAGGTGGTGGCGATCAAGCGCACACCCAACTGTAGGGGGGCAGAAAGCCACTGACCGGAAACTTTTTTGCGCCACGCTTCGATGCCGTTACGAGCGTGCAACGCAATGAGATTTCCTTCTTGATCCCCCACAAAGATTTTAGAACGCCCATAACCCAGCGCCCCGTCCACTCCCGCTGGCATCTTGAAGTGCCAAATCACATAGCCCTCTTTGCGGTGCATCGCGTACACATCGCCAGCAAGCGTTCCGTAATAAACGAAATCGCCCACGACTACAGGACGGGTGCGTTCTTGCGGCCGGTGTTGAAAAGTATAAGAGCTCGGAGCCGGTCTTACCCATTCGCGAAAGATTTGCATTTCGGCGGGAGCACTAGCTGCGAAGAAAAAAACAAGGACAGCGGGAAATAAGATGCGCGCGCTTTGCATTGTGGGTAAACCCCTCACTTCTATTCGCTCTTGCCGGGGGCCATGAGGGGGCTGTTTAGGGTACGGCGATAAATTTTCGCTAATCGCGCGTATTCGGTATCCGCGTACTGAGCGGCAACTTTATCGTATTGAGTGGAAGCCTTTTCGCGTTCTCCCTGTTGTTCAAGTGCGCGGCCCGCGTTGAGCGCGGCCAAACCGCCGGCTTCACCAGAAATGGCCGCCGCTTTCTCGTAGTCAGCAAGCGCTTCGCCCCAGTGTTTGCCCAGTTCTTGCGCTTTGCCACGGTTGATCAAAAGAAGTTGTTCTTCGAAGGGCACGAGTTTTCCAAACTTCAGCGCTTCGGTGTACCACTTAACAGCGTCATGCTCTTTTCCGGTTTCGCCTTTTTCAAAGAGCGCCTTTTTCTGTTCTTCAAAAGCGTGGTCACCTAAGGCCACAGCCGCCAAAAATCCCGGACGGGTATTGGTATATTCTTTGTGAAAGGCCTCGAGTGCCCCCCACTTCGCATTGCCCTCTGTGCTCACCGCCGTGTTGTAGGCAATCCAAGCTTGATTGAGCTGGCGATCTTGCCACCAGCCAAAACTGTAATAGGCGATGGCACCCACAACGATTCCCACAGCGGCAAACAAAATCTGCTTCTGGTAGTGGGCCGCGCGCTCCATGAACGAAACGCCCTGCACGACAAACTCGTCAGGTTTTTTGAGTGTTTTCCTATCAATTTTCGGTGGTTTAGACACAAGTTGCTCCTAAGTTGGCAATACCCTATCAAAATCGGGGGTGAAGTCAAAGAAGGCCCTTAACCCGGAACCGCTAGGTGGGCCCAACGATTGAGGATTAGGGGAGCTTTTGTATGGCGACTAGACAGGGTGTCACGATTCTCAATATCGACGCCTCGGGGCGTTCCAAGCTATAATAATAAAAGGGATTCCGCGCCATTAAAGAGATTCGAGTAAACATGAAGCCCATTCTGACATTGCTTCTCTGTGTCGTGTATTTGTGTGGTACCGCGCCGAGTTATGCCGAAAGCCAAGACGAAGACTATCTCGGAGTCACCGACCCCTTCGGCGATCCGACTTCATACGAATTTGCCGAAGACGAAAAAGCCGACAAAGAGTTTTTCCACTTAGGCCGCTTCATTATGATCGGCGTGAACCTGGGCGCTGCTATCTTCACAGGAAGTCTTGGCCAGACAACCCAGATGTCGATTTCTCCCGGTGGGAAACTCGTTTACTTTTTTGACCAGCACATCGGTTTGGAATTCGCGGTTCATTATTCGGCGCACGCCGAATACCTCACACAAAGTGGGGGCACGACCGAGCTCTTTGTGAACATGATTCCCATGACGGCAGGCATTCGCTACTACTTTGCCACCAAGTCTGCGCCGAAATTTATCGCCATGGCAAATCCGTATCTCGCGGGTGGAGGGGGATACTATCTTCGCAACTATAACTTGGGCCAGGTCACCGGTTCACCACCGGCTTTGGCCAATAGCCTTACGCCCAACGGCCAGTTTGGTTTCTACGTAGGGGGAGGAATTGAGTTTCCCATCTACCGTCGCTCACTCTTTTTGGGTTTAGATCTTCGCTACCATTTTGTGTTCTTCTTTGACGAAGGCATCAGCCAACTTTCAGGCGGTCTTCCCCGCAGCGGTGGGCTCTTCCTGCCTACGGCGTCGATCACTTATAACTTCTAGAAGCGGATGAGATTGCTTCGTCGCTGCCGCTCCTCGCAATGACGGGCTTGGACTTAGTTGCCGGAGAAAACACTCCACAGAATGATCACGGCCGCAAGCGCGATGCGGTAGAATCCGAATAGCCTGAAGCTCGCCGCTTGCAGAATCTGCATGAGAAAATGAATGGCCAGAAGGCCCGCAACCAGCGCGCAGACAAACCCACCCACCAAATGGCTCGCAGGCGTTCCCTGCACCATAATGTTATTGATTTCCCTCATTTCAAACAGCGAGGCACCCAAGGTAATCGGAAATGCTAATAAGAAGGAGAAGCGCGCGCTCTCCGTGCGCCGCACTCCCAGCCACCGGGCCATGGTCATCGTCGAGCCGGAACGAGAAACACCGGGCACAAGAGCACACGCCTGCGCGATTCCCACCATCAGAGCGTCTTTGAAGGTCATGTCGCGTAAATTTTTGATTGCAGGTGAACTCTCGTCGACCCAGTAAAGCAAGAAACCCACCACGGCGAGTGTCATGCTAATGAGCATTGGACTTCGAAAAATGGTCGCGATCCAATCGTGCAGCACCACGCCCGCAATGACGGCGGGAATATTGCCAATCACCAGCATCCAAAAAATCTGACGTTCATGGTCTCCGTAGATTCGTCTCTCGCGGATGCTTGCAAATCCCGCTGCGATGAGGCGCATCCAATCTTGAAAAAAATAGAGAAACACCGCCAGAAGCGTTCCCAGATGGAGAAACACATCGAAAGCCAGTCCAGGATCTTCCCAGCCAAAAAACCAAGGGAAAAGGATGAGGTGAGCAGAGCTACTAATAGGAAGGAATTCCGTAATTCCCTGAACCAGTCCCAGAACGCATGATTGAAAGAAAGTCATTGTTGTCGAATGCCCCTATTATAGGGTGCGAAGTACAAAAGTTTAAGTAAAAAGGCGGTGGTTAGCTATTTTGAAGGGCGCATGAGGGCAGTCAGAAGAGTTTGCAGATACAGCGCCGCTAACACGCAAGTCTCTTCCGTCGCGAAGTCTTTCCTACCCGAAAGTGGCGGCGCCACTTCCATGATATCCCCACCCATCACGTTGAAGTTTTCCCCCAAACGCGAAATCAGGTTGAGCACGAACTCCGGTGATAAGCCCTCTGCTTCAGGCGTTCCGGTCGCCGGCGCGCTGCTCATGTCGGTGCCGTCGATATCGTTGCTGATATACAGGTCGCTAACCCCCAACTTCAGGAAATGGTCCAAAATGCGTTGAATGGCAGCATCTTCCTGAAAAGGAACCTCATTGGCCCAGATTTGCTGGACGGGAAAGTTTTGGGTCCAAAAAGCTTTATCGCGTTTGGAAACGCGAATTCCCACTTGAACCAGGTGCTGTGGATCCATCAAGCCCAAGGCGTGATAAGCCCAGGTGGCGTAGCAGTACTTCACGCCCAAGCGTACATCCATTAAATCCGTATGGGCGTCGAGATGAACCACCCCAAACTTTTTGCCGTACTTACGGTGGCACCACAGCATGGGCGGCCAACTGATACTATGATCTCCTCCCAAAACCACGACCTTGGCATCTGGGTTCAGCTCGTGCACTAAATAAAGTGCTGCTTCCGTGATCGAAAGAGGGCTCACCGGAAGCGCCTCCGATAAATCCGGATAAAGTTCCTTGCGTGTCATTTTTATCTGTTTGTCGTTGAGCATCTCATCGTGCAGAAGCTGAGGCACACAAATGACATCGCCAATATCGGCCAGGTTCCGGGGATAGGATTTATATTTAGAAAGATACGCCTCTCGCACTCCGATAGGTCCAAAATTCGCGCCACGCATGACACCCGCGCCCACGTCCGAAGGGACGCCTAACAAAATGATCTCGGCCCGCCGAATCGTTTGCAGCGTGTCTTCCCATTTGCTAGCCACTTCTTTGGATTGGTCAGTGCCGTAGAGCATACGTTGCAGGTTGGCGGCATAGCCACCCCCGGTGGAGTGGGTGTGAATTCCCCTCCCTGCGGGTCGTAGAAATAAACGCAATTTTTCTAGCGCGGTTAATGGCACAGAGGAGAGCCTACCCGAAAAAGCTCAGACGGTATAGGCAGCGAACATCCTACTTTTTGGAAGAACCACCCTTTTTTTTCCAAGCATTGAAACGATCAATCTCGCCGCTCAAGTGACGCAACACCCAAGCCAGCACCATACTGTCATCAATCAATCCCCCCATGAGAAAGTCGGGAATCAGATCGAAGGGATTTAAGAAATAGATGACCGCTGCCACCGCCATCACAATCGATTGCCAAGAAAGACCATCGTAACGATTAAGCGCGTACTCCTTGAGAAGACTCAGCAGTGTCTTAAATCCCAGCGCAATATCTTTGAGAGAAGGATTTTCCCCCAGTTTTTGTTTGGCCGAATCAACAAGAGCAATCAGGCTACCCTTGTCTTGCGCCAAGCTCGACGCTTGTGATTTCAGCGCGGAAAGGAGTTTTTCAATCTGTTTGCGATCAAGCTTCATAACGGGATGAAGTTTCCGCGATCCAGAGCACAGTTTCAACCAAAGTTAGCTTTTGTTTTTATAGGAATCAGGGGGACCAGGGTGGGAGCCGACGCCGTCTCTCGCGGAATAAGAAACGGCACTTCAATAAAACGGAATGACAAACCGGCAGCCAGGAGGGAGAACGCCGCCCCTAGCCCTACACGTACTAGGGTCACTCCGAAGTCAGAAAACGGGCCCACCGCTTGCTCAATCATCACACTCAGCTTGACGGACGGGGCAAGAAAAAAGCCGTGATAGAGGTAAAACCCATAGCTCCACTTTCCAACGCGCACGATTTTCGACCCGGAAAGGAGACCGGAAAAGAGATTGCGGGGGCGGATGGCAATCCAGCCAACCAGGCAAAAACTCAAAGACGCAATCAGGGTTGGTGAAAGCGCAGAGCCGAGCACCTCTCTTCTGCCCAACTGCCCAGTTGCAAGTAGCAGCAGGGAGGACAAAACACTAAGCACCGCCACACCCGCCATTCTTTTTTCAAGCGCAGCGCCTTTCGTAGACCGCATCCAAATGGCGAGGAGCGCTCCCCACGCCATTCCGTCCAACCAAAACCAAGTGTAAAACCCATCTGGCCAGAGAAAATAGAATCGGGCCGTGCGAAGAAGAGGACTCCCCACACAAACCAGAAGGCAGATTTTTTCAAGATTCCTAAAGGAGAAAAAACGCGTCAGCCAAGGCCATATCAAATAAAAATGTTCCTCGACGCAAAGACTCCATAGGCAAGGATACAACATAGCAATGCCAAAAAAGTCGGAGAAGTTGCCCAGAAACAGCGCTGACAATCCCACAAAAGGCATCGGATGCGAAAAGAGTAAGACCACTACCGCTAGGGTAACAAAGTAAGCGGGAAAAATGCGCCGTACTCGACGCATGTAAAAGTCACGCATCGCCCCCACTTCGTCTTTTCGGTCGAGTAAAACCCCTGTGATGAGAAATCCGGAAAGAACAAAAAAGAGGACTACGCCCAACCATCCCGCTTGTGCCCCTTTCCAAAGAGCAAAATGAAGATTATTGGTGGTTGGAGCGGGAATGCCCCAATAAAAATAGTGGTAGAAAAACACAGCCAGAGCGGCGCAACCTCTTAAGCCATCAAATGCGCGAACATACCCCTGAGTTGTTGAAGTAGAATGCGTTTGTGGGGGCATGCGTTATAGATCGAAAAATCGGACAAGTACGGGAAGCCTGACTCTATTTTACCGCATTTTTTGCCCAGATAAAGCCACGTCTCGGCGCGCCGCTTTTCGAACGCAGATTCTAAAGTTTTACCTTGTGCTTTGCCATCGCCCTTAGATATTCGAGCAAGTTTCCCAGGTCGGTGGACGAGAGATTGGCCGGCGGCATGACGGAGCGCGCTCGGAAGCTCGCCGGATTTTGAATGAACTTACGAAGGAAAGCCTCACTTCGGTATTCGGTAATATTTTGTGGCACATTCAATTCGGGCGCCATTTCCCCACCTTGCAAATTAATCGAGTGGCACTTGATGCAAGTTTTTTGGAAGACTTCAAAGCCATGCGCCACTTCGGCGCTCGTATTACCTTTGGGGTAGAGATTAGGGTATTTTGCCGAAAAGTTTATCCATTCCACACCAACTAACTGGTACGGCCAGGGAAATTCTTTGAAATTTGAATCCGTTCCGATCAAATAAAAGGGCCCCGGACTGATGTCTCTTTTCCCCTGTTTGAAGGCCAGCCATCCGCCGCCTTTTTCACCAAATGCGAGTAACCAGTCCCCTTTCATTCCCTGGCGGGCAGGCAGGCTTGGTTGATAACCGTCGGCACAAGTAAAAAGCAAAGATCGTGCGGGGTCTTCGTTTTTTGCGGCTTGGGGAAGAAGGGCCAACACCTCGCTAAAAAGAAAGCCTTCATAAGTGACTTCCCTGCCCCCGGGATACTCGGGGTTCTTTAACGTGCGAGTATGCACTTTGAGTTTCTTTTTTAACTGCTCCAAGGTCCAGCTCTGTCGATGAGAGCCTTCGTGAATAAAAAAGGAAGGGGGAGCGGCCTGCGCCACAAGGCCATACAGCAATAGGGCCACAAATGCTCTGAACATGCCGCCCTCATATCACAACTGAACTTCTTTTGCAGGGGACCAGCGCACGAAATTCCCCTCAGGAATTTTTGACACTTGGCCCGAGGGGTTCTACGAGTGGGCTATGCAAAAAGAGCACATAGCCATTCTAGACCCGGCCGTTAATACCCCCGAGATCGCCGATTTCAATCAGATGGTTTTCGATTCGCAGTTGCCTTTGACCTACCATCTTCCGGCCCTCCAGGGGGTGGGTTCTTTGGGCGGGGATACGAGTGGTCTCAGAGGGGTAATCATTTTAGGAAGCGCCTCTTCCGTGCTAGAGGCCTCGCTTTGGCAGTCCGTCTTGCGGAACTGGCTCGAAAAGCGCCTCGCTGCAAAAACCCCGATTCTCGGCATCTGTTATGGACACCAACTGCTAGCACACATGCTGGGCGGCGCAGTCGGATATGCGTTTGAGGATAAGAGAAAACTCTCTGGGACACGTCCGGTGAACTTTTCCGCCAACCGCCTTTCCGGGCCTACTCCCGGAAAAGGGCTTTTGGTGGTCTCCCACCGGGAAATTGTCACCTCATGCCCGACTTCAATGAAAGTCATTGCCAAGAGCGAAGAGTTCCCCTTGGAAGCACTCGAACATGAATCGCTTCCCGTATGGACGGTGCAAGCTCATCCCGAGGCGACCACTCATTTCTTGTTGCACCAAAAAATGCCGGCTGTCGATGAGGCCGCTTTTACGTATGGAAGACGTTTCGTAAAAAGCTTTTTGGATTACTGCGCAAAAAAATAAGTAGGGATGAAAACTAGGCGGCTTCGGATTTAGCAAAGGCTTTGCTGATTTTTTCTTTCAACTGATTTGCGGTGATGGGCTTTACGAGATAGGCATCCACGTTCCATCTGGCCACTTTGATCACGTTTTCTTTGTCAGCCTTGCCCGTGATCATAAAAAATTTCGTGTCCGCGTATTTGTCGTGATTGCGAACCCGAACCAGAAGTTCGTGCCCATTCATCAAAGGCATGTACATATCGCAGATCACTAGCGCAAAGGGGGCGCCTTCCGCGGCTGCCCGGGCGTAGCATTCCCAAGCTTTTACCCCATCCGCCGCAGACACGATATTCGTGTAGCCTAGGCCGGCGAGGTCCTTTTTTAACAGCTGGCAAATGACCGTGAGATCGTCTGCAACGAGAATTTTGGCGTCTTTGGCGAGCATGCTATCCCTTCGTGTCTCTCTTCGGCCTTGGGCTCAAGGAACTTAATACGGCGCGTATAAGTCTGCGGGAACTCTGAAGACTGCCTGTATACAGACCAACGCCAATTTTTTTCAATCAACGCGGCTCGTTAGCCCCAAATCACACAATTCCTTCACATTGTTTTTGTACGATCCAATCATCACAGTCCGTATGTTGGGGGTTTTCTGGGGCTCTTCTTTTTCATTCCTTCGTTTTTCAATTCCATTTTATTTCGGGGTACGCGTTATGAATTTTAGTTCTACGCTCGGGTTCCTTTTGATGGGCACCACTTTGTATGTCACTGTCCTTGCCGACTCCCCCAACCCCGATGCCCTTTTGGATTGGAAGAGCATAGCCCTCGTTCTCGGCGGAACTCTTGCGGCGGGCCTCTGCATTTTTCCCTTTTCTCGCTTGCTCGAGCTTGAAAAATTTATCTGGCACGGGGTGATTCTTAAAAAGACCACCAATGTGCGTCAGCTCGCTGAAGATATCGTGCGCGCAGCCGTCTTGCCCCAAAGCGAACGCCGCCATTTACCCCACTGCGAAGCAAGTCATCCTTTCTTGCTGGAAGGATTTAACCTCATCGCTGAAAACGAACTTGATACCAAGAACCTCAGAGACACGTTGGAAAAACGCAGCGCCTACTTTAAAACCTCTTACTCCAATGATGCCAAGATGCTCGCCACGCTGGCAAAGTTTCCTTCCTCTCTTGGGATGTTGGGTTCGACGGTGGGCCTGGTGAATATGATGTTCAACTTGGGCAACGGTGCCGAGGGGATCGGACCCGCCATGGCGCTCGCGCTAGTCACCACTTTCTGGGGACTCATTACGACTTACATGATTCTCATGCCACTTGCCGACTACGCCGCCCGGTTAAATTCAGAAGACATTTTGGTGAGGCAACTCATTGTTGAAGGTTTGATGCTGATTAAAAAGAATGAGAAACCGATGCTCGTTTTGCGTAAAGTGAACGGGTTTCTCGCGCTCCAAGATCGCATGAGCTACCGGAACATTGAACTTTCGGAAGACTACGTGGACCAAGCTTCCAACGAAGTGGCTCAAATTGTAAAAAAGGCAGCCTAGGCACTCCATGAGTAAAGAGCAAAATAACTCAGCGGAAAAGGCGCCGAAGGAAAATGTAACCTACCGCCTTTTGGAGCTTCTCGAAGACGATGATCGAGCAAGCACTGTCGAAGTCGATGAGCCGATCCATGTGGATGAGCGTTGGCTCATGTCTTACGCCGACAAGATGACTCTTCTGTGTGGCTGTTTCATCATGCTTTTTGCGATCTCCACACTCGATCCGGTTAAACTCCAACAGGTTCAAGAATCGGCTCAGAAAAGCTTCGGAAAACCTACCGCCGTTGTTCCTAAGCCAGTGGTGAGCGTCGAAGACGTTAAAAGAATTCAGGAACAACAAAAAATTCAAGAAGAAGAGATCCAACGGCTTCAGGCACAAAAGGACGAGCTAGAGAAAACTCTCAGCACGGTCTCGAAGGATGAGGATAAACGAAAAGTACTGACCGAACGCCTGCAAAAGGTGTTGGAAGAGCGCTCAAAACTGGAAACCAAATCACGCGTTCTTGAAACGCGAGTAAAAACCCTCACGGCCGAAGTCCGCACATTGAAGTCGCAAGTGGTTGACCCGAAGCAATCCCAAAAAGAAATTGAAAAATTGAGAGTCACTCTCAACTCGACTCAAACGCAATTGCAAGTCACAGAAAAAACGGTAACAGAGCTCAAAGCGGAGCTGGAAGAAGCAAAGGGAGCGCTGGTCGCCAGCGGTTTCGTGGCGTTTGTGATGAGTTGGGACACGCGCGATCACGACGTCGACTTGGTGGTGGAAGATCCAAACAAGCGTTCTTTCGACTTCAAGAAACGCTCACACAAATCTCATCCCGGTCTTTTGGTCCTCGATACGCGGCAAGGACCTGGTGTAGAAATTTGGCAGGCTGATAAAATTATTCCTGGCGTCTACACGTTTAACTATCTCTTTTATAACTCTTACGGCAACCCCAAGCCCTGCACTCTTACAGGCACTTTATTTACTTCCAAAGGCGCCATTAAGATGCCTTCCGTCACACTCGATACGACTAAAAACAAGTCTATCAAGCTGCGTGTTTCCATCTCGGAAGACGGAAAAGCCAAACTGCTCAACTAAACTAGTTAACCGCGATAAGTTGGGAATTAAGCACTTCGCTTTTGGAAAAAACAAACCATTGGTGAATAGCAGCCGGATCCGTGCGCTCCAACCGATATTGCATGAACCCGGCCACACGCATTTGCTCGACCAGAGCAGAAGCACTCCCCCCCCAGACTTTCAATCTCGCCGGGGTGAAGTTCCATTAGGAACACAGGAGCGTCAGGACGAGCCAGAAGCTTCGCTGCTCCCTGAAGAGCGAGCCATTCCGCACCTTCGATATCGACCTTGATCACGTCGGGACAACCGATTTTCTCAGCAAGCCTATCAAGGGTCTGCGTGTCGACTTCCACGGTTTGGGTGTCGGTTCGATTGCCGTAGCGGAACACCCTACCTACCGACCAGTTTCGGTCATGCCCTTCATAGAACGTAACCTTCCCTTCCTCTTTAGAGACCGCCAGCGGGTAAACCGTGATCTGGGCCTTCAGGTTGTTCATTTCGATATTATCTTTGAGTAATTTTTGAGCTCGGGGTGAGGGCTCAAAGGCCGCAACCTCCGCGCCCTTGGACGCCGCCAAAACGGAATAAATGCCAATGTTGGCGCCGATGTCAAAAATTCTCCCCCCAGGCTTAACAAACGAGAGAAAACAGTCTTCCTGGTCCGGTTCGTACTTTCCGCAGTAAAAGAGTCGGTGACCGATTTCCTCGCGGGTAAAGACATGGAAACGGCTCCCTCGATAGGTCACCGTTGTTTCAAATTCGGTGAAGGCCTTGGGCATGAGGTTAAGAACATGGAGTAAACGCATGCCCCATGTAAAACTAACGTGCTGGATGAACCAGCCCACCGATTTGGCGAGTATTGTCATGAAATCAAGCTATTATAACCGCACCCAGTGCTTTGCACCAACTCGAGAGATAGACAGCGGTTTAGGAAAGAGGTACGGATTTCTCCATGGTGGAGAAACCCGCGGCGATCGCCCCGTTCAACAACTTCGCACGTTTGTACGACGAAACCCGTGCGCGCTCGTTGCGCCTGTGCCGCCCTCTACAGACAGAGGACTTTCTTATTCAGGCTGCCGATTTCGTCAGCCCGACGAAATGGCACCTGGCGCACACCAGCTGGTTTTTTGAGCATTTTTTGCTCAAAAACACCCTCCCCCACTACCGCCCTTATTCACCCAAGTTTGATTACCTTTTTAACTCTTACTATCAAACCGTCGGGAAATTTGTTCCCCGCACTGAACGCGGCTTGCTGTCCCGACCTCTTCTTAGTGAAGTCTATGCTTACCGGGATCATGTCGACGCCGCCATGGCGGCCCTTTTTGACCGCGATTTGTTTACCCCGGAAAACCACGCACTCCTCGAACTTGGAGTCGCTCATGAAGAACAGCATCAGGAATTGATCCTGATGGACATTCTTTATAATTTTTCGCGTAATCCCCTGTTTCCCGCCTACCAAAAAAACCCCGTTCCGGCAGCCCAGGCTTCCTCTTTGATGTGGGTTGATTTTCCGGGTGGACTCATCCGAGTCGGTCAGAGCGAAGCCGGATTTGCATTTGATAACGAACGGCCCGCTTACCAAGCCGTGTTGCCTCCTTTCCGGATGGCAAGCCGCCTTACCACCAATAGGGAATACAAGGATTTCATCGAGGCGGGCGGATACGTTCGTTCAGAGTTCTGGCTATCCGATGGATGGGATTGGATCCAGAGGGAACAAATCTCTAAGCCCCTTTATTGGTACGACGAAGAGGGACAACATTTCGAGATGTCTCTCGCGGGCATGAAGAAACGCGATCCCGAAGCTCCGGTAAGTCACGTGAGCTTCTACGAGGCCGATGCTTACGCGCGTTGGAAGGGCTGCCGTCTTGCGACTGAAGGCGAGTGGGAATGCGCCGCTGGGACTTCAGAGGTTCGCGGTAATTTCCTTGAAAGCGGCAAGCTGACACCGACTTCGCCCGTCATGGATGACCTCGTGCAGCAACTGTGGGGCGATCTATGGGAATGGACCCAAAGTCCCTACACAGCTCACCCGGGCTATCAGCCGCTCCCCGGCGCGCTCGGAGAATACAACGGTAAATTTATGGCCAACCAACTAACCCTCAAAGGCGGAAGTTGCGTGACCCCATCTCGCCACCTTCGCAAATCGTATCGCAATTTCTTTCCCCCTTCCGCCCGCTGGGCCTTCTCAGGAATTAGATTGGCGGGAAATAGATAAATGCCTGCTCGTCTTCGCATAGTGGATTTCGAACTCCCTCAGGAAAGTTTCCGGGAAGCGGTGATACGTGGTCTCTCTACCCATCCCAAATCCATTCCTTCTAAGTTTCTGTACGATGAAAAAGGATCCGAACTATTCGACATGATTACCCGCCAGCCCGAGTACTACCAAACCCGAACAGAGCTGGCGCTGATTGATACCTACGGTGATGAAATTGCGGCTCACTTTGGTCCCAAAGCTCTTCTAGTGGAGTATGGCAGCGGTAATAACAAGAAAATTCGAAGACTCTTGCAGAGCTGTTCCGAACTGGAAGCCTACGTACCGGTCGACATTTCGCGTGATTACTTGATTAAAAACGCCAAGGCATTGGTCCGCGAACTTCCCGACCTGGAAGTGATTGCACTCAGTGCGGATATTTTGCAGCCGTTCAGTTTGCCACCCACTCATGCCAACAAGCAGGTGATTTATTTCCCCGGTTCCACTTTGGGAAATTTCGAACCAGCCACCATGCGACGCTTACTACAATCGATCCACCAGATGATTCGGCCCAAGGGGATGTTTCTTGTGGGACTCGACCTAAAGAAGGATCCGATGGTTTTGCATCGGGCCTACAATGACGCATTGGGATACACGGCTCAGTTTGAACTCAACCTACTCACCCGCATGCAACGTGAACTTGGCGCACAGCTCGATCGGGAAGCTTTTTTTTACGAGGGGTTTTATAATCAGTCCCAGAGCCGGGTAGAAATGTACGTCACAACCCGCTCCGAGCAGACCATTCGGATTGAGGAACACGCCTTTACTCTCGAAGCGGGGGAGCGCATTCACCTGGAGAATTCGTATAAATTCGAAGTAGAGTCCTTCGCAGATTTTGCAGCCCCCATCGGCTTTCGCTTTGTGCAAGCCTGGCAAGACGACCGCAAATACTTCGCGCTAGTTTTGCTAGAAGCTCTTTAGAGAGGCATTTTCCAAACCGGCGTGTTCTCTACCAGTTCTTCGGGGTTTACTTCGGGCGTTGCTGTCGGCTGAACGGTTACGAGATTCCCCGAACCTGAAACATACCACTTGCCAGAGCCTTTCATTTGCAGCATGCGATCCACTCCATGCGCTGGCACACCCCAACCCTGCGCGAGCACATTGAGTAAGTGCCTGCTGGATCCGGCATCCTTTCCGACCGAGCATCCCATCGCATAAACACCGCTTACCATTCCCTTCGTGCTCGCCATCAACGTCTGCAACTGGGGCCAACCAGGTTCGGCGATATCCATGCGCCCACCACAACCATGCGACGCCAGAATAATTTCGACCGGCTGCCCTGCGGCCTCATAAGCTTGCTGAATCTGAGCCGTGGCGTTGCCTATCCCACTGGTAAAGTGAACCTGGACAGCGCCTGCCGCCGTGGAACAGTTTCGGCGCATACTATTGTTGCCTTTGTTTTGGCAAAAGGCCACGCGTGGACCGGTGGCTGGTAAAACGTGCAATAAAGATTGTCCGCCCGACACGGGTGTACGCGATACGGTCAAGGGCCGCGCATTCCACGCGCGAGAAATATATTTCCCAAAAGAGCGCTTCAAGAGAGGCTTTAACTCTGGCTTGCCTTCCGTCACCTCGCTTACCTCTTCTTGGGCGAGCACCTGCTCTGCTGCTTGATCTGTAGTGGTTCCTGGCAAAGCTTTCTCACCCATTTTTTTCAGTGCCTCTTTCACCGGCACCAAGGTGAGGACTTCCTTGAGTTGGGGTCGCGCCCGCCAGACCGCATGGTCAGGGTTTTCCTCAAGCACATAAGCCTTTTCCTCTCCGCTGTAGTTCAGAGAAAAAGGCGCGGGTTCATCCGCCTGGAGATCAAACGAGAACTTCCATTTGGCCGCTCTTCCTTCGTCAAACTTTGCCGTTTCTCCTAGATTTACCCGTAAACTCTTCGAGGAAATAGGTAAGGTAGGAACGGGAGCAGTAGTTACAACCTGATTTTTCCCTTTGCTGAGAAACAATCGCCGTCCACCAAAGCGGTCACGCGAGGCTTGAGAAAGCGCCATCGCCACAATCGCACCCTGCAACGGCACTTCGATTTCTTTTAAAGTTCGCGACTTTTGATCCAACACCTTAAAAAGTAGAGGTGCCTCGAAGGCCTCGATGAGATCCCCAAGCCGGATATCTTCTGCGATCTTACTCAATTCAATCCTTGCATCCGTGGCCGCCGTATCGGTTCTTACATTGAGCTCAAACGTTCCATCGGAAAGCTGATGCACGCTGACCAACTTATGGAGAAGCTCGACCGGAATGGGGAAAAGCCGACTAGGCTCCTCGGAGCTAGGCCGCTGCCGTTCTAAGGCAGTGGGCGCCTTAATTTCGTGTGTTTGAGGCACCGAGGCGCCCCCGACAAAAAGAAACCATCCCAACATCAAAGTGGATAACCGCTGCATCACTTTTCCTATTCTTTTTTAGTAAGACCGAGCCCTTAGGCTCTGCAAAACGTGTTCCCCAAGGTGGGTTACAATATGTTTCGCTTTTTCATCACGATCCCCCCGTAGACAGGCTGTGGGAGGGTCAGGAACCAGTCACTTGTACTGATCAATGTACTTTAAGTCCACCCCTGATTTTCAGAATCAAAGAAGAGAATGGCTGTTGCCTTGACTCTCGCGCCTACCTCTGTATACCCGCGTTAGCTAAACGAAAGGAAATAAATGTTTCGCATCGCCTTTTTCGCGTGGATTTTTGTCTTATCAACGAGCTACGCGAAAGCCATCCACTTTCCCCCGGCCGCGAAGAATCCTTCGGCGGAAGATGTTCTTGAAACGATAGAACTCGCCCTTTCTCCGGTCAGGGCGAAACACACCGTTCATTTGGATGAGATGGGAGCCTGGGCCGTTGTTCATGGAATCTTGGCGCTTGAAAATGATATCTACGTGACGGGCGGACCTCTTAAGGAAAAAGAAAAACGGGCACTTCAATGGTTATCCGAGGGAGGAACTTGCGGGGGGTACGCTACTTTCAAGAAAACCGCATCCGGAATTCGCGGACAATGTTGCGATCCCAAAAAAAGACTTTTCATTGAAGTTTTCGAAGGCCATCCAGCGCAGTTCTTCGGCTACCTATCCGACTTGGAACTCGACACTTCAACTCCTTGGAGTAGCTGGGACGCCAAATCCAAAAAATGGGTGGAAGGTACTTTCGGTGACATCGTTGAGGACGCCAAGGCGCAGACGGGAATCAACGTTCATCCCGACTACATCTATGAGATGACATGGCTTTTGTGGGGGCTCAGCCGCTACATTGATGCGGATGAAACGTGGAAAAACAGCTTAGGACAAAGCTATAGCTTGGAAAAAATTCTAGCGATTGAGCTTAAGCAAGGAATAAACAAAAAAACTTCCTGCGCCGGAACCCACCGACTCTATGCGATGGATGTTGCGGTGAAAAATTACCAAGCTAAGCACGGGACACTTCCCCTTAAGGGAACTTTCCAGAAGGCCGAACAATATGTGAAAACCCATATCGCCCTGGCCAAGCAGTTTCAGAATCGTGATGGATCCTTTTCAGGTGACGTCTTTTTCTCTTCGAGAATGGCCAAAACTTGGTCTGAAAGAGTGGCTTCAAATGGGCATGTTCTGGAGTTTCTGATGCAAGCTCTGCCGGACGAGAGGCTCACCGAGCCTTGGGTCCTTCGGGGTGTACAAAGCGTAGCCCTCGACATTTACCACGGAGAATCAGACGAAGTGGGTGACGGTGCGCTTTTTCACGCTACCCACGCACTCCGTCTGTTTGAAAAACGAATTCGGGAATCAAAATAGTACGAATAGCACTAAAGGGAATAAGGCTGTCTTAACCTGCAAAAGAAAGAATCCGAAGCAAGTTCGGATTCTTTCCAGCAAGTCCTAACAAGCTAGGAGTGGCCCCCTAGTTTGCGTCATAGTTCGGGTTTCTTGAAACCACACCAAAGGCTTCCAGCATTTGTCCCTTTAGGCCTTCAGTAATGATGTCCGTCGTGAAAGTCAGTTGAATCACGGGGGGGGGCTCGATCACTGTTTCGGTCTGACTGATAGCAATTTTCCCGGTGGCAAGACCTTCAAGAATTAAAGTATCGCCTTCCACTCGATAGCTTCCTTCTACAGATTTGTTCCCGCCTGACAGGTATTCCCGCGACGAGGGAGAATACTTAATAACGTTTTCTTCCTCATATTTGAAAATGTAGGTCTGATTGGAATCCATCAGCATCAAGCGCCCTTTAGGGAGCACCATGCCTGAACTTTTTAACTTGTTCTTAGCAACGGGCTCAACAGAGGCATAGTGATACCAACCGTCCTCAAGCTCTTCGTAGAGGAATCTTGATAATAGGGGCATGTCGTCTGCTTTAGCTTTCACGCCGCACACACTCATCAACACCACCGCAGCAAGTAATACCTTTAGGCCAGTAACTCTTTTCATTTTATTTCTCTTCTCCCTCGTTGTGGATGATCCCACTCCACCCTGAATTGCAATGAGAATGCCAAAAGAACCACGCTCAAAACCCAGCGAATCGGTGACCCGCCCATTTCAGAAGTGATAAAATTTATGGGTTCGCAATCAGAGTTGAGAAAGAGAGAACTGCACAGACTGGTTTTCCAGTTCATAGAAACACCCTACATTGCCCTACGAACTATTCTTAAGAACAGTTGCCCATCAGCGTGACGGCGGCTTTCGAGACGGGTGGAGTTTTGGAAAAAGAAATGACCCTACATACGCGAGTGCTGAGCAGTGCCGTCTAGATATAGAAGCGAAAAGGACGACTGCTACTCCAGCCTTCGGGGAGCCGGAATCCATTTCATCCGAGTTGAACGACCCTCAGGTATTAGTGCTGGCGGAGGGACTTGAACCCCCACGGGTTTCCCCATATGATCCTAAGTCATACGTGTCTGCCAATTTCACCACGCCAGCATGCCTTTTAAGATATTTTTGAACCGTGTATAAAGCAAGTTGAGAACCATGCCATCCAAAAATGCCTCACCATTGCCTCCCCCTGCGGACGTCCAAGCCGTCTTAAAGATACTGGAAAAACAGTACCCCAGTTCAGAAACTGAGCTCACCTACGAGGGGCCGTTTCAGCTTCTTATCGCCGTTATTTTGTCAGCGCAATGCACTGATGCACGAGTGAATATGGTGACACCGGCCCTCTTTGCGCGTTTTCCCGATGCCCCTTCGCTGGCTAAAGCCTCTCCGGCCGAGGTAGAGAAACTAATCCATTCCTGCGGATTTTTCCGCGCCAAAACAAAAGCCATTATGGGGACGGCCCACGATATCAGTGAGAAGTTTGAAGGAAAGGTTCCTAACACGCTCGAAGAACTCACAAGTCTAAGAGGCGTCGGGAGAAAAACGGCGAGTGTGGTACTGAACCAAGCCTACGACATTCCAGCGATTGCGGTAGACACACACGTCAACCGAGTAAGTAATCGGCTTGGATGGGCGAACCACGCCGATCCGGTAAAAGTGGAGCGTCAACTAAAAGAGGCTGTTCCGGAAGCGTTTTGGGCCAAAATCAATATGCTGCTGATTTGGCACGGCAGGAAGACTTGCAAATCACGCAAGCCCCTATGCGGGGTTTGCGTGATTACAAAATATTGTCAGTTTTTTCAAACCGGCGGACTGGAAGCTTTGAAAGCTGCTAAAGCACCTACCAAGAACGGCCATTCACCGCGAAAAACAAACCAAAGAATGAAAGCCTAGTGATCCGTGTGTTCTTCAACGGCGTCACCAGCATCTTCAACTGCATCCCTTGCAGCGTCGCCAGCGTCATCCGCTTTCTCTTCGATACCATCGACAGCGCTCTCGTTTTTCTTCGTGCAAGCGCCGATTCCGATGCTGAACACCAACACCAATACCAACATCAATGCCTTAATACGGTCCATCTTGTGCCTCCTCAGCAATTTAAACACCTGTCATAGTCTGTTTTAAACGAATGTCAACTTTGCTTTCGGTCTAACAACCGAAGATCGTTGTGGCATTTGACCGGACGCTACTGTGAAAGGAAAAGAAAGGGAAAGATTAGATGTTAAGACGAAGCTGAACGCGGAATTCCTGAATGGCCCCCAAGCCAAAACCTTCATCAATTTGGCTGTAAGTAGAGAAAAGCTGGAGATTCGAATGCAGCTGGAAACGGGGTCCGACCTCCCAACGATCCATAATGCCTGTCGCCCCCGAGGGAGATCCCCCTAAAGTCTCGTATCGTCCCCAGAGAGAGATTGTGGGGCTAACCTCCACCGAAATCATAAAGGCGGAACCATTGGGTTCGTTTCTTACAGCACTGTCTTCAAACTCTCCCAGGTAATATTCCGCCCAAAGCTCGATGGAGCGAAGCCGCATGGAGGCCCAGGCGAGCGCCAGCCAGTCTTGGCGGAAGTTTAGGCTTCCTTTGGAGGACTGTAGTCGCCCAAATGCACTCAAACCCATCTTAAATTCCGCGCTTCCGAACTCAAAACCGTGCTTCACGAAAAGCGCCAGCGCCTTCGCGTTATTCGAGTTCTCGCTCAAAATACCGACGCCATTTACAAAGGCCAGACCGGCCTCGAATTGGTCATTTGAAGAATGGTATTTCACTTGGAGGCCCAGCTCACGCCCCAGAAACAAAGTCCGGTGGGATTCGTGATACGTCGGCAACGTGAGATAGCTTAGATCCGGAGTCCACAGGGGGTGAAAATCCGGCGTAAACATCCCCATACGTACGACCAGACCGCTTTCATTACGAAAAAGCGGACGCGTACTGAAATCCACAAAGGCTTCGACCGGTAATATTTGCGGCAAAAGAACCGTAGAAAACTCTCGCGTTTGCCCCAAACTAAAACGGTACTTCACGTGAAGAGACAGATCGCCAAACACCGTAAGACGTGCCGACGGGAGTGTGAAACCTTGGATGAGGCCGCTTCCGGTTAAAAAGGCAGTGTCAAACCGTGCGCCCATGGCGAGTTGTTGCAATTGCCCTGCACCATAGAGCGACTGCGTTAAGCCATCGAGTTCTTCGGCAGCTTCTTTGCTCTCTTTAGGTATCACCTTAGGTGTGGATTCGACTGGCTCGGGAGAATCAAGGGGCGTAGGGACGCTTTCGCCGCGCACGAATCCGCTAATACAAAAAATCAGGAGGCTAAGTTTTATGATTTGGATTTTCATGCGGCTGGTAAAATAACTTCGAATTCCGTTCCTCTTTTTAGTTCCGACTTCACGCGAATTTCACCTAAATGGGCTTCGACTATTTTGTACGCGGTTGCGAGCCCCAAGCCCGTACCTCGGGGTTTTGTGGTGAAAAAGGGTTCAAAGAGCCGGTGCAAGGTTTCATCCGACATGCCATTACCCTCATCCCTTACCCAAAATCTGACGCGATTGATGCCGGCTCGCTGGCAGCCCACTTCGATGGTTCCGGCTTTATCCATCGCCTGCAACGCGTTCACCAAAAGATTCCAGATAACCTGGCGCAGTTTTTCGCTGCTGGCTTTGGCTGTCACACCAGGCTCATAGTTTTCTCGAATCTCAATGCGCTCAATGGATTCCTTGCGTTGTCGGGCCGATAGCACCAACTCCCCCAATAGGTCGGGCAAGGACACATCTTTAATCTCCATCTTGTCGGGTCTTACAAAATCTAGAAATTCCGAAATGAGACGGTTGAGGCGGTCAATCTCTTTGAGAGCGATATCCATCAACTTGCGCTCTTCTGCCGACACATCTTTTTCCGGAAGAGTATCGCGCAACAGTTCAATGCTGCCGCTCATACTAGCCAAGGGATTACGAATTTCATGAGCAATACCCGCAGCGAGCTGTCCCACGGCTGCCAACTTTTCATGCTGCTTAAGTTTCTCTTCCAGATGCAACAACTTCGTAACATCGTGGAAAAGGAGAACCCTTCCTTTAGAAGCGTCTTGAGCAATAAATTGCCCGAGCGCAGGATGCGCGTCGATTTCCGCCACATCACCACGAAGCACACGCGTTTTAACAGTGACTGTTTGTTGCAAACGCGCATGGTCTTTGGTCTGCATGAAAAAACTGGGATGCAAGGGATTACCCGTTGAGGAGACTTCCGTTTCTCTCTCCGTGTCCGCAGGCTCTTCGACGCGAGCATCTTGAATTTGATCGAAAAAGGGCATCAAGCCTGGTTCGACTTCAACAAGGGGTTTACCCACGATTGCCCCAGGCTCCTGCCCCAGAATGTGCGCGCCAGCGGGATTAATAAAATTTACGCGCATTTGCTGGTCAACGGTCATCCAACCAGTCGGCAGACTACCGATAATTTTTTCGTGAAAGCTTTGAAGCTTATCGATCGTAAGTTGTTTTTCTTTTAGAGATCGCGTCGTCTCAAAAAGCTCCTCGCTGAGATATCCTCCGACCCAGGCGAGCACGAAAAACAAGCCGGAGTAGATGCTCCAACTAAAGAAATTTCCGCCTTCACTAACGATCGCAACAAGGCCAAAACCGATGCTCGAACTTGCGGCCGAAAACAACGCGGCCCTGTGGTAGAAAACAAGCGCAGAAACCAGGATCTGTACCAAATACAAAAGCGCGTAAACACTTACCGGCCCACCTGAGTAGTAGACCCATGTCGACGTCAAAGCCGTATCAAATAAAATATGACTGACAATCAGCCACCAGTTGGCGGGAAGTTTATCGAGAGTCAGAGCCTGGACGAGATTAAAGGCAAAGCCCAGAGCGAGTAGTGCGTACCCAAGCGCAAAATGAAACGGGGAGACAGGTTGGCCAAACACCTGGGTAAGAATAACCACAGCGAGAAGGGTATACAGAATCCCCAACCGTCCCAGCATGAAAGATTCCAATGCACTCGTGAAATCTTCAACGGGGGCAAAGGCGCGAACTTTTTTCTTTCGGCCCGGCCAAATGTATTCGGAGAAAATCAAGTCATTCACCTTCGCTGCCACCAAGAGCAGTGAGAAGAAAATCCCCTTTTAATGATGTGAGAGGGAATTTTAGGTCTATTGTTAGGAGAGTGGATAACGACGGGAGTGGAAAAGCTTTCCCAGCGTCTGTCATTATTATAGCAAGGCTACGGGTGTTTTAGGGGCAATTTTGGGGGGTGCACCCAACGTCTAAGCGCATCGCATTATCCTAGTAAGCTGCGGCCCGACATTTCCTTGGGAGGGCGAATTTCCCATAACCCAAGCAGCGTGGGCGCCACGTCACAGAGGCTACCGCCGGTGCGAATTTGGGCCGATTTTTTCTGCTCCGGGTCAACCACTACAACAGGGACTGCGTTGAGCGTATGTGCCGTAAGGGGCTGTCCGTCGGGGTCGCGCATATTCTCGCAGTTACCATGGTCGGCCGTAATAATCGCAAACGCGTCGTTCGCTTCCACCCACTTCACGATACGTCCCAAGCACTGGTCTACGGTTTCAATTGCTCTTACCGCGGCGGGGAAATTACCTGTGTGTCCCACCATGTCGGGGTTCGCGTAGTTGACTACGGCAAACTTGAATTGCCCAGCATCTAAAGCCTGGATCAATTTGTCGGTAACTTCCGCCGCGCTCATCTCAGGTTTTTCGTCGTAGGTTCTGACATTTTTGGGCGAGGGAACGAGAATGCGCTCTTCCCCATCAAACAAAGTCTCCCGGCCACCATTGAAGAAATAAGTCACGTGCGCATATTTTTCGGTTTCCGCAATGCGCAGTTGTTTCCATCCTTGCGCGCTAATCACTTCGCCGAGAGTCTGTGCGACATCGGGTTTGCCATAGGCAAACGGCAAATCAGAGGTCGAGTCATAAGGTGTGAGTGTGACAAAACCACAGAGCGCCGGTAATTTTTTCCGGCGGAAATGCGAGAATTCCATTTGGGTCATCGCCGCCGTCAACTGTCTCGCACGATCAGCACGAAAGTTATAAAAAAGGACTCCGTCGCCATCGCGCATGCCCTCATAGCCTTGCTTGATTCCGGGTAGCACAAATTCATCGGTAATCTGGTTCTCATAGTTGTGTTCGAGAAACGGGATCGGATCGAGAAAGTGAGCTTGCGCCTCCCCCGCTACCATCGCGTCGTAAGCCAACTGGGTGCGTTCCCAGCGTTTATCGCGATCCATCGCGTAGAAACGGCCCATCACAGTAGTGACCGAACCTACCCCAAATTCCACGCAATAGTTGTTAAGCAGCTCCAAAAATTTGCGGCCGCTCGTCGGAGAGGTATCTCGGCCATCCAGAATGGCGTGCAGGCAAACCGAGGTCACTCCCTGTTGCTTTGCCATTTGTAGTAACGCCTTGAGATGAGAAAGATGGCTATGCACACCGCCGTCTGACACGAGGCCCACCAAATGGAGCTTCGCCTTTCGATCGGCTTTCACTTTTTGCATCAGGCCCGTTAGAACGGGATTTTGAAAGAACTCTCCCGACTCAATCGCAGCGCTAATCAATGAGAAATCCTGTCGCACCACACGCCCCGCACCGATGTTAAGATGCCCAACTTCCGAATTTCCCATGAACCCGCCAGGCAGGCCGACAAAAGATTCTGAGGCCTGAATCAACCCGTTGGGGTAGCGAGAAAGCAAACCCTCCCAAACCGGAGTCTTTGCAGAAGCGATAGCGTTGAAATCAGGGTCCGGGTGATATCCAAACCCATCCAAGATAACCAAAATACCTGTGCGAGAATTTGCCACGATGGAGTGAGTGTAGACGAGAGGATGGACCAAGTAAATCGTGAGGAGTTTGCCATAGTCCTGTGTCTGGGCTCTCAACAGACCGCGGCACCGCGCTCGGATCTGGCCGCCCCGTCCCATAAATGCCTTGAAATCAGCGGTTTTTACGCTTAGCTTTGGTTTGGGCAAAGAGTATTGGAATAAGGGGTAGGGCGCATATGTTCCGCTTTGACTTGGCCGAAGAACAGCTAGCACTCAAAGAGATGGTAGCGAAGTTCATCGAAAAAGAAGTCATTCCTGTCGCAGCGAAGTACGATCAATCCAGCGAATTTCCGTTCGAAGTCATCAAAAAGGCTTGGGAACTGGGCATCATGAATGTGACCATTCCCGAGAAGTTTGGTGGATTGGGCTTAGGCGTTCTGGATGACGTAATCGTCAACGAGGAATTGGGCGCAGGATGCCTGGGCATCGGTACCAGTATTGCCGTCAACACTCTGGCCCTCTACCCGATTATCCTTTTTGGCACTGACGAACAAATCAAAGAGTTTGTCGTCCCCTTTTTAGAATCCCCCCTGCTCGCCTCCTTCTGTCTGACCGAACCTGGCGCCGGATCTGACGCCGGTGGGTTGACAACGACGGCAGTCGATAAGGGCGATCACTATCTGGTGAATGGCTCCAAAATGTGGATCACCAACGCGGGACACGCTTCTCTCTATACCGTTTTTTGCACGATGGACAAAAATGCGGGGACCAAAGGCATTATCTGCTTGGCCGTTCCCACGGACTTGCCGGGAATCTCTACCGGCAAGCACGAGGATAAGATGGGGCAACGCGCTTCAGATACGCGTGCGATCAGCTTTGAAAACGTAAAAGTTCCGAAGAAAAACCTGATCGGAAAAGAAGGCGAAGGATTCAAAGTGGCGCTAGCGACCTTGGATCGCACCCGCCCACCCATTGCCGCCAGCGCGGTGGGAGCGGCCCGATCGGCGCTCAACTATGCTGTCAAATATTCCAAAGAGCGCAAGCAGTTCAACAAACCCATTTCCAGTTTTCAGGCCATTCAGTTCATGCTGGCCGACATGTCGACAAAAATTGAATCAGCGCGCCTGCTCTGTCTGCGCGCTGGATGGGAGCTCGATCAGGGCAACCGTAAAATGGGAAGTTTTTATTCAGCGCACGCCAAACGCCATGCCGCTGACATGGCAATGGAAGTCGCCACTGACGCGGTTCAAATCTTTGGCGGCTACGGTTACACCAAAGAATACCCGGTCGAAAAGATCATGCGAGATGTGAAGCTGGTCCAGATCTATGAAGGTACCTCTCAGATTCAGCGCGTGGTCATCGCCCGGCATTTGCTAGAGGACTAAATGAAAATTGTAGTATTGGTAAAGCAAGTCCCGGATACGGAAACCAAGATCCGTTTGAAAGGGGATGCGACCGGCATTGAAACCGGTGATGTGAAATGGATCATCAGCCCCTACGACGAATTTGCTGTCGAAGAAGGTTTAAAGACACGCGACGCTGCTCCCGGCAGCACGGTGACCGTACTCTCGGTCGGTCCTGATCGTTGTGTCGAAGCACTACGCACGGCCGTTGCCATGGGTGCCGATCACGCCGTTCACGTTAAGGGAGACACGGAACTCGACACTTATCAGACCAGCAAGGCCATCGCGGAAGCCGTCAAAAAAGTCGGTGCGGATTTAGTACTCGCCGGAAAACAAGCTTTAGATGATGATCAAGCAGCAGTGTTCGGTTACACGGCTGAATTTCTCGGCATGCCTTCCACATCTGTCGTCGTGAAGATCGACTGGTCTGCCGATAAGCAATCCTTGCGCGCTCACCGAGAGATCGAAGGGGGCGCCAAAGAAATTCTGGAAATGCCTACTCCCTGCTTGCTGGCAGTTAACAAGGGAATTAACACTCCTCGCTACGCCAGTCTTCCCGGCATTATGAAGGCAAAGAAAAAGGAAATCCAAACCTTGACCCTCGCGGATCTGGGTCTTGGCTCAGAAGGACCGCGTGTTCAACTGACGGAATTCCAGATGCCTCCAGAGCGACAAGCGGGCAAAAAGCTAGCGGGGGACGCCTCGGCTCAAGTGACTGAGCTTGTGCGCCTACTTCGCGACGAAGCTAAAGTTTTATAATCTCCAAGAAGAGGACGTAAAGATGGGCGACGTATACATAGTTGCGGATCATAACCAGAGCGATATCAAGCGGGTCACGCTCGAAATCTTGGGCGAAGTACTCAAGCAAGGTGCCAGCGCACATGTGATCGTGGTGGGTGCCAAAGATATGGGGCCTTTGGCCGACCAGCTAGGAAAAAAGGGAGCGCAGAAGGTCGTGGCGCTTCAAGGAGAAGGCCTGGATGCTTATACGTCAGAAGGCTACGCCAACGCTCTTCACTCCTATTTGTCGTCGAAGCAACCCAAGGCCGTGGTGACGGGTGCGACGGCACAAGGAAAGGACTTCCTTCCCCGACTCGCAGCAAAATTTTCTGCCGGCCTCGCTACCGATTGCGTGAGCCTCGATGTCTCGGGAGATAAAGTTAGCGCCAGACGTCCGGTCTATGCCGGCAAAACTTCGCAAAAAGTTACTTTTTTGCAAGGTCCTGCTTTTCTTTCTATTCGCCCCAACGTATTACCCGCACCCGCCGACAAAGGAGGAAGCGCGCAGGTTGAAACCATTAGTGCGAATCTCGGCGCGGTCAAAGCGAAACTTGTGGAAGTTCAAGCGGGCGCTAGCAAGAAGATCGATCTTTCCGAAGCCGATATCATTATTTCTGGCGGCCGTTCGTTGAAAAGCGCTGAAAACTTCAAGGTAATTTTTGATTGCGCAGAAGCGATTGGGGCAGCGGCTGGCGCAAGTCGAGCCGCGGTAGACGCAGGGTACGCTCCGCATTCCATGCAGGTCGGACAAACAGGTCGCACGGTGAGCCCCAAACTTTATATTGCCTGTGGCATTTCAGGTGCCATTCAACATTTGGCGGGTATGCGCACGTCTAAGATTATCGTCGCTATCAACAAAGATCCCGAAGCACCTATTTTTTCCAAGGCAGATTACGGCATCGTGGGAGATTTATTCGAGGTCGTGCCTCTTTTGACCGAGGCGTTTAAGAAGCTACGATAATTCCGTAAAGGTGCCAGGTCACTTTCCGTACTTCGTCCGGAAAGTGCACAGGCACCTTTCAATTATCGTACTTTGGGTGCGTGCGCACATACTCAGCCATCTCGGCGGTAAGCAATTCAATCAGTTCTGAGGTGATTTTCGCTGGAATGGGATAATGCTTCTCGTCCCATTGTTTTACGGGCAAAATCTCCCGATTGCTGCTGACGATAAACACTTCCCGGCATGCCTGAAAAGCAGCCAAGCTAATAAACCCTTCCTGGATTTTGAACTTCGGACGCGCGAGATCCAGCACGTGCCGGCGGGTGATGCTATCTAAGATCCCGACTTCCAGACCAGGGGTAATCACCACATCGTCTTGGGTAACTCCAAAGATGGAGAAGTTCGTGCCTTCCGTCACATTGCCCTGTCCGTCGCACATAACGCCTTCGGCGCTTCCGCGAGCTTTGACATCCTGGCAGGCGAGCAAACTATTTAGATAATTGCTGGTCTTGATGTTGGGATCCTGGGCGGCGGCGCTGTTGCGAATGATTTTCGAGGTCAGAATGAAAATGCCGTCTTTTCGCTTTTTTTCGTAGTCCGGAACCGCGTTGAGAATGTGCACCAACGTGGGTGCCGGCGTGTCGAGTAAATCCAGGCCCACCGCTTCTACCATTCCCCGTGTGACGATCGTACGGAAGCAAGCCTCCTCGGAGGGATAAGCGCGTGCTACCTCGTACAAGCTTTGGGTGAGCTCTCCGTCGGACCAAGGGATGGGAAGGAGGAGCTTCTCGGCTGAGCGTCGCAAACGCTCCCAATGCTCCTCGAGATAAAGAAAGCAGCGCTCGTAGGTCCGTCCCGATTCGTAGACCCCATCGCCGAACAAAAAGCCACGGTCCATTACAGACACTTTGGCGTCTTTAGCCGCAGAAATTTTACCGTTCAAATAAACTAGAGCTTCCATAGAGTGTTTCCCAACTTAGATTCGTCAGCCTTCCGCTGTCAATTTGACATTGCTGACCTTTCTCTGCTCTATGGACGGACGGTGGACCTAAAACAGCTCACATTTAACCTATTATTTTCCTTGTGTGCCGGCTTCTTCATTAGTTTGGGAGTACTCAAGCAAAATGCCATGGGCAAACGCTACTACCTTTACCATGGGCTGGGGGCCGCCATACTTGCCCTTGCCGCTTTCTTTGTTCTTAACCCCGCTTCGACTCGGACCTATGCCTCCCCTGCCGTCTTTTGGTTTGCCGCTTTTTGCACCCTCTATTCTGTGAGCGCCGGATCACGTTGGTGGTTAACGACGTTTTTTTACGCCTTTGGGGCGGTCGCCGCACTCTATGTAATGGTAGCGACCTGGCTACCCGGCCTTCTGGCTCATGGGCAACCCTTGGATGCGGGGCGCCTCCTACTAAACGGAATTCTCTCGGGGCTATTGATGGGGTTTACGATGGCCGCCATGCTGGTGGGCCATTGGTATCTCGTCCAACCCAAACTCTCCATTCACGAACTTAAGCGGACCACCGTCGTTTTCGTGGTTTTGGTTATCCTACGTTTTCTTTTAGGGACCGCTGTCGTGGTAGGCCTTCTGTGGGGAAAAAGCGAGGCGGAAATCTATACCTATCTATTTGCAGGTTACCCTGGCCTTTTTATCACGATGCGCTGGGTGTGGGGGCTACTGGCTCCCCTCGTTCTTCTCTATTTTATTTGGAATACGGTATCGATACGTAGCACTCAGTCCGCCACGGGCATTTTGTACGTCGCGGTGTTATGCGTGCTGGCGGGAGAAACCTTGAGCCAGTATCTCGCCTTGGTTTACCGCATCGCTCTCTGACGCTATGGAAATCGACGCTCATTGCCCTCACTGCAAACAGCGCTTCCAGGCGCTAGTCACTTCGCAGGAAGCTCCCTGCCCGCACTGCCAAAAAAGCGTCGTCGGCTTTCCCACGGATCGATTCCAAGACTCGCAGGGAATTGACCAGTGCGTAGTCTGCGGTTGCGCCGATGTATACCGCCACCGCGACTTTAACCGCGCTCTGGGAATTGGCTTAGTCGTCATCGGTGTGGTCCTAGCCTACTTTACCTACGGGATTTCGCTGCTATTGGTTACCGTGATTGATTGGTGGCTTTACCGGCGGGTGGGCGAAGTCGTTAGCTGCTACCGTTGCGGCGGAGTCTATCGCGATGTGCCTAATATAGAAGAGACACCTCTCTTTAATCTTTCACTACATGACTATTATCGGAGCTTAAAAGCGGGCGAAGCGGTGCCACGTCCTAGTGGTGAACACTGATTTTAGATTCTTTGACCCGTTTGGTGATTGAACTGTTCGGTGCCGGGTCGGCCATTACCGGTGCCCCGGCCTCGGCCGTTCCCGGTGTCAACGACTCCACCCGTGCGTCCCGCGGAAATCGCCGCACGCGCCTTGCAAAAGACTTCAGCAAACGAGTCACGCTGAATTTTGCGCTTACCGGTTTTAGGATTTTTCTCGAATTTTAACTGGAATAGCTTCTCTCCCGTCGGACCACGGAGATTTTCCAGCTGATCCACCGTCAGCCCGGGAATACCCATCTCGCGCGCGACGTCTTCATCCCCTAAGGCTTTGAAATACTGTTCTACGATCCTAAACTCAGCCGGTATGGAGTCGTTCGGATCGAGTGTAACCGTGTTCGTACCCGTGGCTTTGTCTTCCTTAACGCTGAAGTTAGGTAACCGTGAGTTTGCTGCTTGCTGAGCGCGACGATAGTCCACGTTCAGGGCGTTATTGACCGCACCGATTTCACCGGGCAGACGGTAACCTAAGTTGCGCGCCCGTGCTGCTTCGCCGGCATCCAAAAATTCAAAAGGATTGGTTTTGTGACGAATGCCTTCTTTGGCATGGTTCACGCCACTGCGGAAACCTTCACTGTGGCACTCGCGGCAGCTCAAGGGATTTGACACTTCCGTACCCGCCCCAATCGCGTTACCGTGACTCGCTACGTTTCCTGGTACACCATTTAAGCGACCGCCATTCCCATTTTGTACCGAGTACATATGAAAACCATTGCACTGCTCATCGATCTTCTCACCACCGGCCTGGGAACCAATGACGCCAACCGGATCATGCAGCAAGTCTTGCGATAAGCCAGATACTAGACTTACCCCTGCGCCTGAGTTGTTCTGAAAATCTAAACTCATCGCCGCAACCGCGGGACGATTCCCAAATTTCGCGCGTACCCGATCTTGGTTCTGGAAACCCGTAACACGCGATGGGCCTTCCGTTTTGGCGACAATCGATTCGCCCGCACCCACCACCATTTTGATTTCGCGAGATTGAGCAAACTTAATCGAGTTCTCAGAAATACCCTGGCGCTCAGCGAGTTCTTCATACTCACGAGGCACTTGCTTAATCGCATAATACTTATTGGGATCCGCGAGGGTCGCCGCGATGAAATAGTCGAGCCGCATCGTACGACGATCGCCACAGGAATAAGGATCTTCCAAAGAGTTGGTCATTAAATCAATCGTACGCTCTCCAAAGCCCTGAGTGAGATCCGCTGAAAGGATATTTCCGTTCAAGTTACCCACACTGCGGCAGCCCACCGCGGTGTTACCGTCTATCCGAGGACCCGCGCAGAGAATGTCACACTGATTGGTGAGCATATTAAGAGTCGAATTAAGACCCGCAATGGCCACGTTCTGTAACGTAAAGATCCCGCCTGCGTTCTTTAAAGACTCAGGCATCGCCATTTTGCTGATATCAAAATTGACCCGACCGTCTCGTTGGATGCCCGTAGCACGCGTTGAAAAGTTCAAGAAGTTTTGGACGAGGTTGAGATTGTCCTCGGCTTTACGAATGGCCGCGCCGTTACCTTCGATATTGGCTTCACGCAACGCGGACTTAAACTTGTCCAGGTTATCAAAGTAAAACCGCTGCAATTGGGCGAATGTGAGGCTGTTGGTCGCGACCGGGCGTTTAAAGCCTCGTACGTTACCATTGCGATCTACACCTACGGAGAAAAGTTCACCGGTACGCTCATCGACAAAAAGCTGCGCTACAACCACACCGTCGTTGGCTTCAAACAACACACCCTTTTGATCCTTAATATTCTTAAAACGAGCATCCGCTTGTTGGAAGTCGTTGGGATCAAAATTATTATTAACGAAATTGTTATTATTGTTGTTGTGCACAACACGGTAGCTGGGCTGGCCACCACAGAAGCCGCCATTACCGCAACCCATTGATTGCGGAAAACGGCGCACAGGCTGCGGCTGTACGAATACAGGCTGCCGGAACCCCCCGCCGCCGAAACCGAAAAACCGTCTGAATATTCGCGCTTCAGCGGTCGTAGAAACGACCACTGCCATGAGCGCAAAGGACACCCAGGTCTCGGCTATAGATTTTCTCCCCACTGAAAACATGCCGTCTCACTTCACAACTAGAGTTTGTACTTCCTCTGAGAGATGCACGACACGGGCCATTTTTTAAACAGATCCCGCATACTTACAGAATATAGTGCGTAATCATTGGCATTTTAGGCAGGGACGTTTTTTGTCACCACTGTCTAATACCATGAGAATACTGCCTAAAATGAGTACGGTGTGCGAGGCCTTAACCAACGGTGTTCAAGCCAGGGGCTAGTCGACCAAGCGAGGAAGCGAGCCAGCGCAGGGCAAGCTTTCATACCCTTTTGCCATTCGATGAGCCGAGGGTAAGGCGCGCAATGTGGAATAAGTCGTGCGCAGATTAGTTAAGCCACTCAAGTGACCAGCCACAAAGCCGGCGACGTGGGTTGCTGTCGACTTCGGCCAGCGGATATCTCGGGCCGTCAGCGTCACGCGGGGATGGGATGCCAGTGCCGCAGCGAGCTGTGCGGCTTGGTCGCGCCCTTCTTGGTAACGGCCCATGCGCGAGACTGCCAAAATAATTTCGGCGTTTGGTACGCCGACCCGCGGAACCTCCGCGAGAGCGGCAAGCTGCTTGTCAGTCAAAAGTGTTCCATCAGCCCAGAGTATCTTGCCTTTTTTTTTTGATCGCGCCACAAACTCAATCCGATCATAGGGCGCGTTGCTATCGGACCGCCTAAGATAATCGGTCAATTCCTTGAATGACGAAACTCGCAAAACGTCTTTTACTCCATCGTCCTTTTCGTTGAGTCCAGGATACGAAACAATCCGAAGCACCCTTTGGTTAGGCTCGGCGGGGATAAGTGAAGGATGGCTTTGCAAAAAATGGCGTCTTACCAAATCCAAAATAACCGAGCCACCCACATAGATTCCTAGGGGCCAACCTTGATTCACGAGCATTTCGAAAGTAGCGTCTGCGACCGTGTCATCCTCTTCTTCCATGCGGGAATAAATACCACTGAGACTCATCGCAGGAGCCCACAAGGTTCCCCCGACTTTTCCGCTTTTGTGAAAAAGGCCGTCTTTTACGCCGTCGCTCGATTCCTTCCGGATATGGTCAATAGAGTTTCGCGGGGTCTCAAGAGTTTCCTTCATGCGATCTCTGCCCCACTTCCAGTGCTTGTCTACGATCTTCTTATATTCTTCGTAAGAGTCGGGAATCCCACTGGAAAGGTGGAGAAGTTTTCCGCTAGTGAAAGTAAAGTTTTTCTTCGGTTCGAGATCATCAATATCATCCGTGTTGGTCCGATCGATCCAATGGTCGACCTGCTGGCGCTGAACCTGCCTCCGGCGTTCATTCATATTAAAGCCGTGTACGTTTTCCCCGATCATGGTTTCCAAATCGGAGATGTATCCAATACGCGTGGCAATCACGTGGTCGCCTAGCGTCTTGGCGAGTTCAATAGGATAAGAATCAACGCTTCCTGCCATTAGGTAAGTTCTATCGTCGCCTTTCCCGATTGACATAAGGTTCATCAAGGTCGGTTCCGAAATGGAAGCCCGCATCGCCACGGCGAGCGACTGGTCGGTCATGATCGCGGTGTCGTCAGCAATGTTGCTGGCGGGAAACGCTCTCGCGACGGGGGACTTAAATCCTTTGAGGTACTGCGCGGTATCCGGATCGGTGAAAAAGAGTTCAGTGAGCAGCTTTCTTCCGTTGCGCTTTTTCCCTACATCAGATGGCTTAATGTCAGCGCGGGCAGCGACCATAATCGATCGGATCCCCTTACGGGAAAAAGGCACGTCGAAAGTCTTGGGAAACCCACTTGTGGGAGTATGGATGAGATAGTTGTTGGCAAAAATATCCGGTACCCGCGAGACGGGCTCGGTATTCTGGGCCTCGCGCATGAAGTTTTCTGCCGCATTCGCACCAATGGTCCCAATGACGTTTACCCCTTGCGCGGCCTTCTCATTAATTTTTTCCCTGCGGAGCATCTCGTAGAACTCTCGCGAGGAGACAATACGGTGCCATTCTTTGGGGTCATCACTCACGTTGAGAATCTGATTGGCGACTGAGGAACCGCAAGTTGATATCACCACATCGGGATCCCAT
This sequence comes from Bdellovibrionota bacterium, assembly GCA_041751875.1. GTDB lineage: Bacteria > Bdellovibrionota > FAC87 > UBA2466 > JACKAF01 > JBGSIC01. The sequence goes on along the minus strand of JBGSIC010000028.1, from coordinate 35,436 downwards.
CCCATTTCGCGAGCCTGCTCTACCATTCCCAAGAAGGAAGCGGTTTGGTGGCTCCCGCCCGAAAAAACCATGACTTTGTCGAAGGGTTTGGGCTCAGCGGCAACGACTTTCAGGCAAAAAAGGGCAGCCAGCATTCCCCCTTTTAGACAGCTTATGGTGAGCGGGCTCTTCATCGGGGAGGGAAACTGCAAGAGAGGCGCCACTACAGTAGGAATAAACAGCGAGTATACTGCTGTTTCACTACCTTGTGAAAGCTACTGGCCGAATCAGCGCTCTAAGAACCGCCTACCGCTTTAGCTTTCTTAGCGGGCAGCATGGCAACATGCGCTTTTCCCCACCCTGTCGGATTTCGCAACAAACGTGGCTCGCTGAGATAAAGAAAACGATTTCGGACTATCGTACGGGTGAGTTCCTTTTCCTGAATCACTCCCGCATATTTCTCGTGGTACTGGTGGAAGTACTCAGATCGTCCTGATATATTTACCAATCTTAGACCCAGTAATTTTAGCCGTGCGTGGAGATCTAGGTCCTCGTACCCCCAAAGCTGAAACCTCTCATCAAAACCACGGATCAAACGAATAGCCCAGGTAGGGAGCACAAGCACAGAGGGGTGGAAGGGCAAATTCAATCGCGGCCTGGCGTATGCGAGCGCGGACTTTTCCTGTAATCGCCGCGACGCGGTTCCAAACGAGCGGGACAAATCCATCATACGCGAACCCACCATTTGGTTGTCTTGACCTTCCAGCACATCTATCGCCGTTGAGAGGTACTGAGCCTGAAAGAAGAGATCCACGTGCCCCAGCAAAACAAAAGGCGTCTCAACGGCTTGCAGGCCAATGTTCAGGGCGCGGCCGCGGTTCCAGACTCCTGTTTCCTCAACCCGTAGGACTTCAAAGGAGTAACGGTGTGATAGTTCGTCAAGCACCTTCACATGTTCGGCATCGCTGCCATAGTCAATGACGAGCGTACGCCAAAAGCGAGTGGGCAACGTTTGTTCGGCGAGGCTCTTAAACAGTAAGCAAAGCTGCTCGGCAGAGCGATCGCGGTAAGGTATTAGAACGGTAAGCTTCAACTCACTTTGGTTGGGGCGTATTTCAGCAAGCTTGCTTTTGAGAAGACTAATCTGCCATCGCGCTAAAGGCCAGCGCAGGCACCGGAGGGCCAGGGCGACGGAATCTTCAACAAATTGTAGTATGCGAAAAAACACGCACGCTCCTTCGCTATCTTATCGGTAGAACACCCCGAAAAGAACAGAGCCCATTTCAGCTCCTAGTCGACAAAAGAGTTTGGTAAAGTTGTTCGGTTTGCTTGGTGATCCGCTTTTGATCAAAGACATCCTGCACCCGCTGCCGGCCGTTTAGGCCAAATGCGCGCCGCGTCTCACCATCTTTGCCCAACTCGATAATCTTAGCTGCCAGCCCCCCCAGATCATCATGGTTTACCAAAAAACCGGTTACCCCCGGAACGATAATGGTTTTGCCTGGAGGACTTGGTTTAGCGGCGGCAACAACCGGTTTGGCGCAAGCCATGGCTTCCAATACCACCGCCCCGCCCGCTAACGTAACAAACACATCGAACAGGTTGAACACCCGCTCCATTTGCTTCTGCTCGTCCACGCAAACGACCTTATCCCTAAGTCCTTGTCGTTCAATAAACTCCAGAATTTCTTTTTCGTACTGACCATCCGTGTGAGCGCCGACGAGCAAAAATTTGGCCGAAGGAAGGGCTCGGCTTATCTCAGGAATCAAGCTTACAAATTCGAGCACTCTTTTGTGCCGAACCCAGCGCGCAACCATGCCGATGACAACCGTGTCATCCTTTCTACCTAACATTTCCAAAAGCGTGCCGGCCGTTCCGCAGGACGGAGAAAACTTAGTAGTGTCTACACCATCATTGATCTTGGTAATTTTCTCCGGCGAAACACCGCCAGAAAGTACTAACTTTCTAAATCGTTCGGAGAGAACGATCGTCCGACTTGTACGATCAAAAGCTTCCAGGCGCAAAAGAGTGGGATAAAGCTCGCAGCGTATGTGTAGTATCGTGGGTAGTCCTGCCGACCGCAAAGCAGCGAGGTAGGCTCCCTTGTGGTAGTCGCCGTGAACGATTTGAATACCGTGCTGGAGAATAAACTTTCGCAACCGATGCAAAGACCTTCGGTAGAAAATCCATTTTCTTAGCAGATGAAAGGGATTTCGTGGGGCGAAAACATCTGAATCACTAAGCGCCTCTTCACGAACGGAAATGCCTCTTTCAATCAGACGCCGACTGAAAGCCGTTGAAAGCTCACACCAGACCACTGGAACAAAGAGATCAGGATCAAGGGTATTAAAAAGAGCCTCATACTGCATTGTTCCGCCACCCTCCGTAGGAAGCATATCAATAAGATAAAGGACCTTCGTGGGAGGCGCCATGCGATTAGGACCAAATACAATAAATCGTTTTAAACAACGAAGCAAAAAGGCATTCGCAACAAGTCTCTGGGTACCTATTCTAGCAGAAACGCGAAATCAAACGAGGTTTTGCGTTTTTTTTTCCCTGCCAGAGAGGAGGCCTTATCTCCGTCGGGGGGAAGAAAAAGCTCTGAAATCTTGCCAAAGCCGGGTCACCAAAGGTTCCTTCAGGTGAGGGAAAAAAAAACGGCGCGTGCGCTCGAAATCAAATTTTCTATTCCAGCTAATTTTCCAAAGAATGCGCTCGTAGTCACAGGCATTTACGAACTGGTGGGGAACATCGACGTTAGCAAGAAAAAGGCGATTGGGTTTGTAGCAAAACGAAAGAATTTCACTTCCAAGATTAAACTCTAACCGCTGCCCCGGGTAGACTGGTGAAAGCTGCCCCATCACAACCGCTGTAGCGAGTCGGTCGGTATGCCAGCTGTACTCAGCATGAGGAGGCAGGTGCATGAAATAGCACGCATCATTGTCCTTGCGGTGAGTGTCCGGAAAAGGAAAAGGAATGAACTCAGGTAAACGCGCCAAAGGAAAAACGGCGGCGCGAGCGTGTTTGGCGTGCGGATACCAAGTTTTGAGCGTCTTACTAAAAGCGAGTAATTTGTCGCCGTCGATAGGCTCGGGGAGTTCCAAAAAAAGGCTGTCCATGGCTCCCCATTTTACCACTCTTTCGCGAATCGACAGCTACTCCGCAAACTCCACCAACTTGCGCGAACGTCCTTCATTCCAACGGAACAGCTCAGCTAAAGTGTTTTGGTCGGCGAAACTACCGCCACCACCAGGGAGTGCCGCGTACGCCTCAATGGGCTTTCCGGGTTCCAGCACCATATTTAACCGGAAACTAGGCCCCCACACGTTGGGAAGATTCATCTCTGTGGGAACCGTCGAAGAAAACTCCGCTGTCGGTTGAAAACCGCCCATATCCACCGTCGTTAGAGTGCCGTCGCGCGGCAATTTCGGATAAGGAAGCGAAGGTAAAAGTCCCTCAAGCAAATTCACAAATTCGATTTTGTGGACTTCTCCCCATTTCGTTTTTTCGAGATTGCGCACTTTCCTCTCCAGCGCCGCGGCTTCCAAAGCCTGATCGCCGACGTTAATCATGCGCTCGCTTTTCATTCCTTCAACAAACTTGTGATAAACGGTCTGCACCGCAAAGGGTGTCGTAAGGAAATCGGCAAAAAGATAGTCTTTGCTCTGCGGGCTCATGTCTCCCAAGAGCTTGTCCATATCCGCCCGTAGCCAAGCGTAGTAGCCTTTCATCATGTGCTTGAGCCAAAGGGTGTACCCCACTACTTGAGTTTGATTTCTCCCCGCCTCGCAATGAGTATCCCGCCGCCAGGCGATTAACTCTTCCCCCAAAACGGCGGCATCTCCCTGCCACCCAATCGCAGGACGGAGTTTCTCCAAAATGCTGATAAAGCGGCAGGCCATAAGATCTTTGTGATCAAACTGGATGGCTTTCATGTCAGCCAAAGTCACTTCGCCATCATCTTCCTTATACTCCTTCAACAAGTCTTCGATCCGCTGCGCCCGCGAACCGGGGTCGAAACGAAACCCGAAATAGTCGTGATAACCCGAAAGGTAGGGCTGCTTGTTGTACCCGTAGGGGTCGTTATTCGCCGTGGCGATAAAGCCCTTGGAGGGATTATAAATTTCCGGGAGATTTTTTCGCCAACCGGCCCACTCTTCCTCTCCGTAACTCATATTTGGAATAAACGGCGGCGAAATTTCATGAGCCGCTTTGTTCTTGTTCACCGGATTTTTTAGGTCCAGGTACGGGCGCAGCGGGAAGTTTCCATGAGAGTAGTAACCAATGTTGCCCTCCCTGTCGCCGTAAACAATATTTTGGGCTCCCACTTCAAAGGACTGAAGGGCAGTCTTAAATTCCGCAAAGTTTTGCGCTCGGTTGAGGCCCAAAAGCGCCAAGATCTCCGTACTCCCCTCGTGGCCCGTCCATTTATAGGAAAACTCAAGATTGGGAATCGCGTCACGAATCCGTTGAAACTGAGGAATGTGATCGCTTACCACCGGGCCGTGACCTGGTACGATGCGCATCGTACGTTTTTCTTCGGCGAGCGATCCGTCGGGTTGACGAACATAAAACGTATGTTCTTCCTGAAGCACATCAATGAACTTGCCGTTGAATCGGGCTTTGAGAGGATTTTCCGAGTCGAAGTTCTCGGCATAGATTTCGTCCACATCCGACATGCTGTTGGTAAACCCCCAAGCAATTTCATCGTTGTGCCCGATAAGCACGCCGGGAATTCCTGCCGGGACGAGCCCCCTTACGTGGAAAGAACCGCCGGCCTTCTTCGAATCCAACGCCACCACACTGAAAGTGGAAGGAAAGGTCAGGAGGAGGTGCGGGTCATTGGCAAGGAGGGTTTTCCCACCCCCCGCATAGTCAGCGGAAACGACCCAGTTGTTACTTCCGGGAACGTTGAACCCGCCAATACCCCCTAGGGCGAGTGACGAAGCAGAGTTGGCATCCCAGTTTGAACCAAAAGGGAGAAAACGCATAAATCCGCGGCGCTGTGATTCGCGATAAGGCACTACCGGTTGCTCCACCTTGAGGATGGAAATCTCCTCCAAGGGGCGGAGATCTAAAATGTCTTTGACCTTCTCTTCCGATGTTCCCATTCCGGCCGAAAGATAGAGCATTCCCAACAGGGCTTTTTTATCGAGCGAAGCGGAAAGCAAGTAGCCCAACTGCACTCCGAGCGCGACAGAATCGGATGGCTCCCAAGCTGCTGGAATATAACTCGGGTCACGGGTTAGTTTGCGGTAGAAAGCGAGGTCCTTGGGGTGCCGAGTGGGCATTTCAGCGATGTACTGGTTAACTCCGTCGGCGTAAGCGTTAAGAAGCTTCATGATCTCGGGATGGGCTTCGAGTTTGATCATGGTGTTTCTGGTCGAAAGGGGGATCCCCACCGCCCAGATGGTGACATCATTTAACGTGCGACCGGTGTCCATCGCCTCCGGTCCAAAAAGTTCGGATAGGCGGGCGGTGCTGATTCGCCGGGTGATATCCATCTGGCGAAAGCGGTGGCTCGCGTGCGCGTAGCCCTGCCCCCGCATGAGAACGGCGTCAGGATCTCCGTCTTGCCCGGTCTTCACCGTAAGCGCTGACTGTCCCTCGCCTTGGTGGTAGCTCAATAGGCTATCGCCCACCTGGAGCGTGGAATCGCCGCAGCCAACGAGAAGTAAGCCTAAGGCAAGGATTTCATATAGATATACAAATTTCCGCATGATTTATTTCCCCCCAACGCCCATAGCGAATCCTGAAAAACATGCCGCAGTCAGACAGGATTCTGCACTCCCCTGGTATTGAGCTAAATAGGGCGCGGTCTGTCAAGTCTGGGGTGAAAAGGGCCAAAAGCGAGAAAACTTGCCTTTCTGGCACTGCCCGGATCACTGCGCCAGACACGCCTCGAGGCTGGGCAAGGCTCTTCACTTAAGAGGGAGAGGAGAACGGGAAGTTTAAAAATAAAGGAGCGTCGGAATAATCCCCTTATGGGAATTCGGGATCCGACCAGGAAGCTTCGGTGGCTTTCCACTGATCTAGGGACTTGGCGCCCGGAAGTGGCGAGCGCTGCTCGTTGATCACGGGCAATGTTTGCGACTTGGTAGTGTTGATTTCCAAGTACGCCGCCATCGTGGAGGGAAGATTTTCTTCTGCGAAGATCGCTTCCACCGGACACGCAGGAACACAGGCATCACAGTTCACGCACGTATCGGGATTGATATAAAGCATCCGCCCATCTTCATGGAAGGCATCGACCGGGCAAACCGCCACGCAGTCGGTATATTTGCAATCCACACAATGTCGAGTCACTACGTAAGTCATTTAAAGGGCTCCTTGACGCTTTTTTCTACCCAAGAATTATAGCGCACTCTGCCTCAAGTCCCAGTGGAAAGCGCCCTTATTTTGCAAAAAAACCGCTCTTATTCAGATGAGATCCGAACACGGGCCCATCTCATGGGCAAAACGTGGTGCCCAATTCGCGCTCCGCGCTTTTCTTCACTCACTCACTCTGCCCTTGCTCGCTAAAATCCAATAAGTCTTATGTATTCATTTCGTCGTCAGCCATAAAAAGAAGTTCCTCAGATTTCAATTTGTAAAAAGCCTAAACACCTTAGGACCTAAGCCACCCAGGCCCCTTACGCACGAACACCGTATAGACCCCTTGGTATCAGACTTGCACAATTCTCCCTGTTGAAGAGGTGCGCCACGTGTACCTCTTAGTTCCTGCGGATGCGGAGAACGACGTGGCCGTTCTAGTTGGAGCTTGTTGGATGTTGAAGCGCAAACATATGCAGATTTGGCTGTACCTTGCTCTCTGCCTTACGGTAGTGGCGTGCAGTGGTTCTTCGTCCAATCCTGGCGACGGTAACCCGGGCGGGGATCTCGGTGGCGATACCAGCGGACTCGACCCTGCGATCGCCCCCTTCATTCAAGATTCTGTGGCGATTCGTCTTAGCAATTCCACGACCTATCAGGATTTGCGCAACATCGCGCTCGATTTCACCCCCGACCTCGTAGGCGACCCTCGCCTGCGCCTCAGCCTCACCCGTTCCAACGGAACGCAGCTAAACGGAAACTTACGTTTCAGCTTCGAAGACCAGGTAGGTTTCTGGGGAGCGGTGATGGGCTCTTACGGCAATACCGGCACCTTGAATGGTGGCGTCATCGATACCATTTTTGCGGACGACGAACTTGTCGTGCGCGTCCAAGTTTTCCCTACAACGGAAACGTGCAGTGCAACCAGCATCAAGAACGGCCAAATCAGTTACCGCGTTAGGGAAACGTCCGAGGATCAGTGCAAACCCATTTATTACTGCGCTAATTCTGAGGACCCAACAACCTGCACAACTTTGTACGACAACAACGGCTGCAGAAATTACATGAACCCCGCTGCCTCTTCGAAAGTAAAGGCGCTGGGGGATTTTTGTTTAGCTAATTTTTCTCTTTGGGTGAAGTAGCGAACGCGGAGGACCGATGAAAACGCTGAGTGTGGTAGGAAAAAAACTTTTGAATTTAACGGCAGCACTGGCTTTAACCTTAGTGCTTGGCTCTTGCGGTGAAGATCGACCGATCGTGCCGATTTATACACCTCCTCCTACAAATACCGGGCCGGTTATGCCAGTTTGCGGAACCGTGGCGGGCTTCCCGATAGGGCGTCAAGGGACCATCAATTATTATTCTAACATTTACCAGCAAGGCGGATACGGTGGCAGTACTCAAAGCACGATGACTTTGTCAGTAGCTTACGCGGACCAGACCAGCAATAACGTGGTGGGATCCGCGAATCTGTATTTACCCATGCCTTCGATGTACGGACAGATGTCCCAAACGACACCCGTCTGCGTAACCTCGCGCGACCAATACACGGGACAAAATTTCATGGGATCGGGTTACCCGGTTTCTGACAGCTACGGCAATTACTTCATCATTCAGCAATTGACGATGAAGGGTAGCATGAGCACATCGATGTACGGCACAGTCATTCCCACGCCTGTCACGGTTCAAATCGGTACCGCCTGCCAAAGCTATCTCGATCTCACCAACCGCAAGTTCTATGGTTGCGTACAGGTGAGCGTCGGTGGCACGCAGTCGACCCTTTTTGTGGCCCAGTAACAACGGCAGCAAGTCAAACGCCCGGAGGCCTAACATGTTTGGAAAAGATAAGAACCGCTACGAGATGAACATCAAGGCGGAAAGACCCGCCAAGGTTATTTCGCTAAAAGACGTTAAAAAGCGCAAAGAAAAGATGGCCCGTCGGCACGACGGAACGCTGCTGACCATGCTGGGTCAGATGGACCTGAGCACCCCGTGGGTCATGCGCCTTCTCGCAGTCGTCTTTATTCTGATTTTAAGTATGCTGATTCTGTAACTGTCATTGCGAGGCCTGGAAGAGGCCGAAGCAATCTCAACTCAACGAGATCCCTTCGCTTCGCTCGGGATAAAACTTGTCGCGAGCAACAAGTTTTATTTATACCGCCCGATTACTTCTTGCGTCAGATCGGCTCCCGCTTGGGCGTAGAGCACAGCGCCTTCATTCTTTTCGAGAATCAGGTCAAACTTTTTTTCCTTACCCAGCGCTTCCACAATAGACCGCAAACGAGTCAAAATCGGTTCCGTGAGTTCACGTTCCCGTTTTTGCAAATCGGCCTGACTCGATTGCATCTTCTGCTGAATCTCCAAAAGCTTTTTCTGTAGTTCTTGTGAACGTGCCGCACGTGCGGTTTCATTCATTAAACCGGCTTTCTTTTCAAATTCCTGTGCTTCTTTTCTCCACGCTTCTTGTTCCTTTTGCAGGGAGGTGTTTTTCGCTGTGATGTCTTTTTCCAGCTGTTCTTTGGCTTTTTTGCCGGCTGGTACAGAGGTCAAGCAGAGATGAAAATCGACGTAACCAATCTTGGCGGTTTCGGCGGTCGCCGTAAATCCCACCAACAATCCTACGAGTACCCATTTCAAGTGCTTCATGTTTTCTTCCTCATCTAGGTTCTGGGACAATATAACAGCAGCCCCGCCCCTTTCGTAACCCTAAAAAGGCGGTCCAATCGTAAAGTAGAACTGCGTTCCCTGGCCTCCGAATAACGGATGACCAAATTCAAAACGCAGCGGGCCAATCGGCGTAAACCAGCGAATCCCGTAGCCAAAGTTCGAATAAAGCGTGGGACGCGAACTATTGAGATCATTAAACGAGTTACCGGCGTCAAAGAAAATCACCCCGCGCACGCGCGCTTCCTTCAAGATGGGGAATTCAATCTCAGCCTGCGCCAGAAGTTCGTTCTGACCACCGATCACCACCTCGGTTCCCATGAGGGATTTCGCCACCGCAGCATCCGAGAGATCGGCGGAATTACTACTCAAAGTCACCTTGGGACCAATTGATAGGAACGGATAGCCACGCAAGCTGAATAAACCGCCCTGGATAAATAGTTCGTTAACCGGGATACTACTTCCTCCCCATCCCCGGATACCTGCGCCGGTAAAATTAAACCGGAAGATGAAATCCCAAATAATCGGACGGAAAAACTTGAACTGACCGCGGAACTTGTAAAACCTTCTATCTCCGCCCAAGCCCGCAAGTTCACCCGTCAAACTGCCAAACCAGCCCGTACGAGGATCAAAACGATCGTCCCGCTTATCTGTGACAAGATTGGCCGACACGCTACTTTTGTAGCCATTCACCGAACTCGGCGGAATGTGAGTTTTATCAATAATTTTATCCGCGTCAGACCGCTCAAACACATAAGTCATATAGAGGTTGGTGAAATCCATGATCGGATGTCCCAACTTGACGTTAAAGCCCGACTTAAATTCTTCGAAGGTTTCTACCCCTTGCGTTGCAGTAACCACTCGTCGCACGTGGTAAATACCGCCGCCCAAGCTCCATAAACTGTGCCCGACGTAGGGTTCCTGGAAGTCGAGGTTGAACTCGTAGAAATTGCGGCCCGTCATGATCTGAGCCGAAAGACTTGCCACTTGGCCGTTTCCCAAAAAGTTCTGCTGAGAAAGCTGGGCGTTTGCGGTGAAACCAATGTTACCCGAAGCGTAACCGGCGCCGATTACCAACTGTCCGGTCGAACGCTCACGCACGCGGATATCAATATTGACGATTTCGGGGTCCACTTTGGACGTCGTTTGGTGAAAATCTACGCTTTCAAAGAATCCCAAACGCACCACGTTCTCGCGGCTCAACCGTTTGTTTGTTCCATTAAAGAGTTCACCCTCTTGAATCAGCAGTTCCCGACGAATGACTTTGTCTTTAGTTTTCGTGTTTCCCGTGACAGTGATGTTGCCGATGTAAACGCGTCGGCCTTTATCTACTTCGAACACGATGTCGACCGTTTGGGTGTCTTCGTGAATAGCCGGTTGAGGAACTACGTTGGCAAAAGCGTAGCCGAGATCGCCGTATTTTTCTGTTAGCCGAAGTGTTTCGCGCCGTAACGTATCGGTGTTGAAAATCTCGCCGGGAATTAGCTCTAAACCTTCGGAGAGCTCTTCGCGAGTAAAGAGAAGATCCCCCTGAAACTCAATATTCCCGACCTTAAACTGTTTACCCTCTTCCACATGGATGGAAATCTCGATCCACTTCTTGTCAGGTGAAACGGTTACTTCAGGGGTGCTCACTCGCGCTTGCACGTAACCGAGTGTGCCGTAATACATTTGTATCATCGCCACATCGCGCTCAAAGACCGCTTCGCGATAGGTCCCACTGCCGGTGATAAACGAGAAGACGCTGCCTTCCTGGGTCTGCATGATGCCAGTGATTTCGGAATCGTTAATTACGGTATTTCCGATGATCTCGATGTTCTTTACTTTAATTTGATCATTTTCATTAACGCGAAAGATCACCTTCACCTGGTTTTCAGGTTGAGGAACCACTTCGTACTGGATGTCGGCGAGGTAGTAGCCTTTTTCTTCGTACTTTTCCGCAAAGCGCTCAACGGTTTCGTTGAGCTTGTGGATGTTCAATACCTCGTAGACTTTGACCTGAAGGTCTTCCTTTAAATCGTCTTCATCAAATTCACCTAGGCCTTCAAATTCGATGGCTGAAATGATGGGTTTTTCTTTAACTTCAAAAATGAGTTTGACGCCGCCTGAAACGTTTTCTTCCGAAACATTCACGGAGTCGAAATATTCGAGACCAAACACCGAACGGATATCGTCCGCCACTTGTCGCGGGTCGAGCGGTTGTCCCACTTTGGTAAGGATACGCGCCATGATAGCGGCCTTCTCAATCTTTTGGCCGCCCTCAACTTCAATAGAACGGACAATAGGACCCGCTGCGCGCACTTGCACGGATAGGATAAAGAGAAGCCAAAAGGCGATAGGGAACTTAGGCCATCGCATGAATACCGCAAAAACCTCAAACTCTGCGAAGACTTCTGGCGTAAGTCCTCGTTTTGATTACACTTAAGTAGCGCGCGATTGTACCCACATTCGCCCCCATGCGGCAAGCTTATAAACTCACCCTTTCCGTCCAGATTGGCATCCGGGACGATGTGGGTGAAACCCGGAAAGGGGTGCCAGGTCACTTTTGCGCTTCGCCCAAAAGTGCACAGGCACCTTTCCGGAAAAAGTAGACTGTCACCTATTGCTTTCGATGGAGTTGCCCCGATTTGAGGTGGTAGACCTTCGGGAAAGTTTGGGCGAGGGCTTCGTCGTGGGTCACTGAAATGAGCGCGATCCCATATTCGAGTTGGAGAGCCTTAACGAGGTCAAACACTCGCCCCTCGGTGTCGGGATCCAAATTTCCGGTCATTTCGTCGGTTAAAAGAAGCTTCGGCCGCATCATCAATGCGCGTGCGATAGCAACACGTTGCTGTTCGCCACCTGATAGCTGCCCCGGCTTGTGATCGAAACGGTGCTCCAAACCCACCTTTTGCAAAAGCTCTATGGCCCTAGGTTTCGCCTGGGCCCGACTTTCCCCGGCCAGAAGCGCCGGCATGAGCACATTTTCTAAAGCAGTGAACTCCAGCATCAGATAGTGAAACTGGAAGACAAAACCGAGCGAACGGTTACGAAAAGTGGAAAGGCCGTTGTCACTAAACCGGAAAACGTCTTTCCCCTCAAAGAGAACTTGCCCTTCCGAAGGCGCCTCGAGGGTACCCAAAATGTGTAGCAACGTACTTTTTCCCGCCCCGCTTTTCCCCACGATCGCGATCTGCTCGCCACGCGCGAGTTCCAGATCGAGGTTTTTCAACACTTCGACAGGCTCAGCCACATCGCGATGGAATTTCTTTCCCACCTTGTCGGCGCGCAACAAAATCTCACTCATAACGTAAAGCCTCCACGGGACGCGTGGAAGCCGCCTTCCAGGCAGGAATCACGCTAAACAATAAACACAGAAAAAGCGCCACGGCGCATACCGCCGCTACATCCAGCACTTCTATGCGAAGCGGTAGCTTTTTTGCGTTGTAAATCGCCTCACTTAAAAATTCGGGCTGAAATGCCATCACCAATTGGCAGACTCCCACGCCCAGGGCCACGCCGCTAAAAACGCCCAAAGTCCCGATGACGGTCCCTTTGGCGATGAAAAAGAGCATTACCTGACGAAACTTCATCCCCATCGCTCTTAGAATAGCGACGTCTCGGCGTTTATTTTGAGCGCTAATCAAGAGGAGATTAACGACATTTACCGCGGCAAGCGCTACCACGATTTCCAAAACCAAAAACAACATTTTTTTCTGATGTTCGACCGCGAGAAATACATTTTGATGGACCGTGTACCACGGCTTTACCGTTACGGCGTCGCCAAGCTCCTTTTCTGCGGCCTTGGCTACCGTTCGCACAACGGCCCCCTCAGCGAGGCGGGTCTTGTACATAGGCTCAAAACCAGTGCGATTAAAAAGTGTGTTCAGTGTTTCCAAACTGACTCGGGCGTATCTCAAATCGTGGGTGTAGACGCCAAACTTGGTGATCGCTGTCACAAGAAACGGGACTACCTTCTTCTTTTTTTCCTCGGCGATCATGAGGTTTACTTTGTCGCCCACTTTAATGTGGAGTTTCTCAGCAAGTTGCGAACCAACCCAGATCCAGTTAGCCGTGCTTTTTTGCAGCTCCCAGTTAGGCCCTTCCAACCAGAGCGACGGCCAATCCACCACCTCTTGGGAAGACGGCCAAGAAATGCCTTCCAAGGTCACGCCTCCGACGCCGTCTTTGAGCATCATGCCTTGCCCGAAAGAAAAAGGAGTCACTGCTTCAATGCCAGGAACTTTGAGTAGCACTTCCTGGGTTTCACCGGTTTCTTTCCAATCCCTTGGAGGAACCACGACCATAGCCGAAGTAATACGCGTATAGTTTTTCTCCAGCATGTCCTTGAAGCCCGACATCACGCTGAGCACCAGCATCAATTGCGCAATTCCCAAAGCCACTCCCGCTACCGAGATCCAAAGCGCGTAGCGGCTCAAGCTTCCGGGTTCGGGCCAAAGAGCTCTTCTGAGAAGAAAAAAAACAGCACGCATAATGATTAGTTGATATCCAAACGCCGGTGTTCTCGATACGCCTTCACGTAGCCCAAGGAGGTGGCGACCATACCCTTACTTTCCCAAGGACGAACCATCACTTTTACGGCGGCATCAAGGTAAGAAAACTCTCCCACTGCCTTTAGCTTTTGAGCGAGCCATAGATGGGGAAGAACCGCATTAGGAGAAAATCCCCCGACTGACAAAAAACTCTTTCGACGCACGAAAATTCCTTGCGGAGCGAGCGATACATCGAGGCAGCGAGACCCGAAGTCTTGTCCCCAGGAAAAAAGACGGGCCTTCAAGCTTTCCCCCTCCCAAATTGTCCGGAGGCCTCCACCAACAACATACTCTGATTGCAACGCTTCTTCGATGGCTTCTCGCCAACCCGGGAGAACTTCGACTTGAGGACTGAGAAAAAGCACCACGTCCCCCATCGCTTCACGTGCCCCTTCATTGCACTGCTCAGAAAAATTTAAGCTACTGCGGTAAATGCACGCGCGGTAATCCATTACCTTCGCGGTGGTACCATCCTGGCTTCCCCCGTCGACAACAATCAGTTCGCCTTTAAAAGACTTACGGACTGAAGCCAGGCAGGTTCCTATCCACTCAGCAGAATCATAAGTGGGCACGACTACCGAAACTTTCACGCGTTCTCCTTTAGGTAGGTTTCAATCGTGCGAAACTTGCTTTCCATGTCTGCACACTGGTCTTTGACACCAGCGACCACTTCCGCGGGCGCGTTACTCACAAAATCAGGACTCGCCAACTTGATACGTGCGCGATCGATTGCCTGTTTGAGAGCGGCCGCATCTTTCTTCATTTTCTCAAGCGCGATTTCAACTTCCCCGAGCTCCTTGCGCACCAAGAACACTTGGACGCCCGGGCGAGGAGCCACCATCACGTAAGACTTGCGATCCGGCAGCGCTTCCTTAAATTCAACCACGCTCAATCTCGCCATCGACTTAAGTAGGCCCGCCTGCTCACGAAGGAAGGCTATGACTTTTTCAGCTCCCACCACCACCGCTGTCATCTCGAGCGCAGGGGAAATATCGTAGATACCTCTTTGCGTGCGAATGGCATCGACTACAGCAAACAGACCTTCCACCTGCTCTTTGCCTTCTTTAAAAACACGCTTCGGATCCATTACAGGAAAGGGAGCGTTAATGAGCAGTTTGCTCTCGGGTTTAACGGGGAGCTTTCCCCAGATTTCTTCTGTTACAAAGGGCATGATGGGATGAAGCAAACGTAAGAGTTCTTCCAATACTTGAAGCGCGGTTGAATCTTTTTCCGCCTGCCGCCATGCCATTTGTTCCGGTGCCTTGGTGATTTCAATGAATCGACTGCAGTAGGTGTCCCAAGTGAAATGATAGAGAAGCTGCGCCGCCTCATAAAAACGGTACTCGGCCAACGCGGTGGACACCTCTTGTTTGGTTTCCTGAAGAGCCGTCCAGATCCACTGGTTAAAAGGATCCTCTCGTTTGATGTGCTCTTTGGACACGCCTTCAAAGCGCATCAAGACAAAACGAGCGGCGTTCCAAAGCTTGTTAACGAAGTTTCGGCTACCTTCTAGCCCGCTTTCGGTCACCCGCACGTCACGCCCGTGATAGGCGTTCAAACAAAAATACATCCGTAAAGAATCGGCGCCCTGCACCTGAATGATCTCCAAGGGGTCTTTCACGTTGCCCTTGGTTTTAGACATTTTCTGTCCGTACTCATCGCGTACCATCGGGTGCAGGTAAACAGTATGAAAAGGCACTTCGCCCGTCATGCGTAGCCCAAGCATGATCATGCGTGCGACCCAGAAAAAGAGAATATCGAACCCCGTTTCCATGACGTTGGTCGGGTAAAAGGTTTTCAGGTCGAGCGTTTTATCAGGCCAACCCAAGGTCGAAAAAGGCCAGAGACCTGAGCTAAACCAAGTGTCGAGCACATCCGGATCTTGAACCAGCTCTTTTGCTTGGCACTTCGGGCACACGGTCGGATCATCTACCGCCACTATCGTTTCCGCACACTTCCCGCAGTACCAAACCGGAATACGGTGCCCCCACCAAAGCTGTCGGCTTACACACCAAGGACGGATATTGCGCATCCATTCGAAATAGGTCTTTTCCCATTCCTTGGGCAGGATTTTAATTTTCCCTGTTTCCACCGCTTCGATGGCGGGCGCGGCGAGAACGGCCGCGTCTACAAACCACTGCTGAGAGACGCGGGGTTCTACGTTTGTTTTGCAACGATCACATTGGCCGACGTTGTGCCGGTGCGCGGTTTCCCCTTCCAGCAAACCTTGATCGGTCAGATCTTGCACAATTTTCTTACGAGCCGCCTCACGCGTGAGGCCCTTATATTTTCCACCCGTTTCGTTGATCGCGGCTTGGTCGTCGAACAATTGTAAAAGCGGAAGTTTGTGTTTTTTTCCGATTTCGTAATCGTTGGGATCATGGCCGGGCGTGATTTTCAGCGCACCCGTTCCGAATTCCCTGTCTACGTAGGTGTCTTGAATAATCGGAATGACTCTATCCACTAAGGGCACAATGACTTCCTGTCCGCGAAACGCTTCAAAGCGCTCATCATCCGGATGAATGGCCACCGCCGTGTCGGCAAGTAGGGTTTCCGGCCGCGTGGTAGCTACAATAAGCGCTTGTGAGGGATCTTTCTTCAATCGGTAACGGATCTTCCACAAATGTCCGTTTTGTTCCCCAAACTTTACTTCTAAGTCCGAAAGCGCCGTGCGACAGCGTGGGCACCACTGAATCATCGCCGTTTCTTTAGAAACCAAACCATCTTTGTAGAGCCTAAAAAAGGTTTCGCGTACGGCTTTGGCGGGTCCCTCATCCAGTGTAAACGCCAGACGTGACCAATCGGCGCTACAACCAATCGTGCGCAACTGGCTAAGGATGGTGCCTTGAGATTCTTCCTTCCACGCCCAAACACGTTTGAGAAATTCCTCGCGTCCTAGATCATGCTTAGTTTTATTTTCCTTTTTCTGGATATCGCGTTCCACCACCATCTGGGTGGCGATACCCGCATGATCCGTACCGGGCACCCACAAGGTGTTAAAGCCTTGCATGCGACGGTGACGAACGATCACATCTTCGATGGTCATCGTCAGGGCGTGGCCGATATGCAAAACTCCCGTCACATTGGGAGGAGGCATGATCAGCGTAAAAGGTTTTTTCGTGCTTTTGGGATCGGGCTTAAACGCCCCGGAATCAAGCCAGGCTTGATAGAGGGGTTTCTCTATTTTTTCCGGATCAAACCGATCTGACAGCGAAGACATCGTAAGACTCTACCTCACGGGTAAGTCTCACTCAACAGGTCTCCTACCTGATGAAATAGCGAAAAGGTGCCCATCTACTTTCGGGCCGAGGTGCCTGCGACCTTTTGGGACGAAGTACCAAAAGGTACCTGGCACCTTTTAGGCCCGAAAGTAGATAGGCACCTTTTACGGGACGATTTTGTGCTGGCCGATGTAGTAGAGGTACTTGGTCAACACCTCAATCTGCTTCTTCGGATCGCCGCCCAGAATGTCGGGCGCGGGACTGCTGCCCTCGGGCCAGAAGCCAGGCATACGCGTTCCTGGGTAGATGGCGTTGGGATCTTTCAACCAACTTTCCACCCAGTGAGGACGCAAACGTTTGTGCGTTTCCCAGAAATTTGGAGCAAGACCTTGACTGCCGTCTTCCACACTCACGCGAGTGGGATTTGGTCCAACAAAGTGGCAGTTGGTGCACTGTAAGCGCTTAAACAGTTTACGTGCTTCGCTCAACTCGTGGGCCGTCATCACAACGTCTTTTTTCTCCTCGAAGGGGAACGAAACGCGTGCGGCATTTGCCCACCCTTCGATGAGCTGGTTGTACTCATCTTGATTAAACAAGAAAGTCGGCATGCGCACCTTCAATGCTAAACGCAACGGATAAGGCGCTTTCAAGAAATCGTAAACCCAATCGGTTTGAACCTTCGCCCCTTGGTTTGTGATGTTGGGAGGCCCGAGTGTCGGGTCGTCCATGTAGTGGGCCAGAATACGCGCTTCAAGCTCGTATCTGCGCCGCATTTCCCGTTCTTCATCGTAGCCCGGCGCATCTTCCGACATGGGAACGTAAAGATTCTCAACGGTATGACAACCCTGACAGTTGTACTTGCGCATAATACGCATGGCTTGCTCGCCTTTGTATTCATGCGCATCGAGAATTTTGGCGACTTCCGCGCTACGCACTTCGGTTGTATGGCCAAGCAAGAACATGACCAGGTCTTGCGATTCCTCTTCGTTGAATCGGAAGTTCGGCATGCGAAGCGTGTCGAGGTATTCTTTAGCGATTCCGCGATCGAAAATTCGCGGTTCCCGCATTTTCTGGTCGTACCAGGCGTAGCGGGTGTGATCTAAATGAAGCAAACCAAAGTCCAATTTCTTAACGAGTTTGCTTCCCGCTTCAGTGAGTTCCGTGCCAATGGGTGAAACGTTTTCAAACCCTTTGATCGAGTGGCAGCCGTAACAGCCAATTCGGCCAATCGCCCGCTTACCAAGTTCGACAGAGACTTCATGTGCTGAGAGCTTTGACAGCACTTCCTCAACCTTGGCATTGGTCGCAGGAGCCAACTTAGGATCTCTCATGAGATACTGCTTAAGAACCGTGCGCTGCACTTCCGCATTCTTGTCGCCCACTTCAAGCGCATCAAAATCAGGGTTCTTCTTGCTCAACAGGTAAGAGGAAAGATCAGAAATTTCCTGATTGGTCAGCCGCAGGCTGGGCATGATGGTTTCATCCCAATAATGTTTGGGATTTTTGAGCCAGCTGTTGAGCCACGTACGGGTAATTTTACTACCGACCGTGCTTAAGTCAGGTCCAGCGCCAAACCGCCCGCGACCTTCCACAGGGAAATCATCCATCTGATGACAACCCAAGCAACCTATTTCTCCGAACAGTTGCTTGCCGCGGTCCGAACTGCCATCGGGCAAACTCACATTCGGGGTGTAGGTATCGGTGTTTTCGTAAACATAATCCGTGACAGCAAAGATTTCCGCTTCTTGATAGGAACGGAACTCTGGGGTCTGCATGTTGCTCAAATGAAAGACTTGAGGCATGCGCGTACGCTCGTTGAACGCTTTCGGATCGCGAATCCATTTCACAAACCAATCGCGCGTAACTTTACCTTTGAGCTTTTCCAAGCTTGGCGCAGGTTTCCGTAAATGATCCCAACCTTCGACACGGTGGCAACCGTAGCAGGAAGCATTTCGGAATGTTTGAATGCCTTTGTTGATTTTGGCAGCGCGTGGAACGTACTCCGTTTGCTTGTGGCAAGTAATGCATTTGGCTTCCGTGAACTGCAGGGGAAGCATTTTCTCTTCCACGTGGTGCATTTCATGCCATCCGTATTTGGCTTCCCATTCCTTTTTCTGTTCTTCGTTCTGCGGCGTATGCGCAGCACGCGTAAAATCAATCGCCTGCCCTCGCCCGTCATGACAAGAAGTACAGCCAATCTCGTTGATAGGATGAGGCGATGTGCTCCCTAAAATCAGATCCAAACGAGGATGCGTACGGAACGGCTGCTTCTCATTTTCAAAGCCTTTCATGTCGATGGCCAAATGACAGGTGGTACAGCGATCCACCTTCTGCGCGCTCGCGAAGTTCAGATCGTCTCGAATTTTGGGAAGAACCACCTGGCGCACCGTGAGCACGGGGCCCATGAAATCGAGAAGCGGAATGTGTCGGAGTGCTTTTGCTAGCGTAAACTCAGAATCTTCCTTGTTCTTCGCAAGTAAATCCACGTCAAACCGAATTTTGGTCAGCTGCTTCTTGAGCGCTTCTCCCTCTGCGCGAAAGCCATCGAGCTCTTTCTTCTTATTCTCGTACGCAACGGCTGCCTGATTGGCTTTGTCTTGAAGGGCTTGAACGCGGGCAAGTTCCTTGTTCAGCACATCCAGCGCTTTTTTGGCTTCGGCCGAAAGCTGCTGCTCATTGCTCATCGCGTACTTGTGGCCGTACTTTGCTTCGTACTTATACTTGTCGACGTCCCAGACGCCTTTGTCCGCTTGATAGGTGTTTAGGGTGTTTTTGCGGATGGTATTGAGCTTAACAAGCTCTGCTTCAACCTTTTCGATTTCTTTTTCTTTACTCTCCGCCGCTTTTTCAGCCGCTTTGATTTCTTCACGTAGCTTTTTAATTTCTTCCTGATCGAGAGAGCCCTCGGCTTCTTCAATATTCTCGGCTAATTTGCGCGATTTCAGATCAGAGAACTCTATCTGGTACTTTTTCCACTCACGGCCATAGTCATCGAGCACCATCCAAATGGTGAACAAGAGCATAATCACACTGGAAATGCCGAACGCTTTCCATAGGGTGCGTGGTTTATAAAACCTGGGGTCCTGATCTTCTGGCAATTCCGCCATGTGTCCCTAACGTCCTTGTGTTCTAGATATTAAAAAATGCCTCAGGAATGGCCACGATGTACTTCAAGTTGATCGTCCAACGTAGCACCATCTTCAAAGGCAAAGCCGCCATGTTCACAACCAAAAAGGCCAAAATATAGAAACGCGCCGGGCCCATTTCATCGTAGAACTTTTTCATCCACTTTTTCGCAAGAAAAATGGGTCCGCCAATCAAATACACAAGCGTGAGGATGATTCCCACGCCCTCACGTAGAAGCACATTGTCGGGCAATTTTCCGCCGTTAAGGCCAAACTCTCTGAACAAATATTCCGATAGGTTCACGTTTCTTAGGACTTCAAGCTTGTGCAAATCCCACACTTCGTAAGGACCAAAAAAGTTCCAGTTGGGGCCGCGCAAGAAAGTGCCGTACACAATCAAAAGATTCCACAAAATCAAGAAACCGAACAAAAAGGTCGTAATGGCAAACTTTCGCTCTTTAAAGGTGTAGTAACCATTCCCCTTCGGATTGATATCAATATAAGGAATGAGAATAAGGCCTACGATAATAAGCGTCGGGAAAACCACGCCCGCGAGCCAGGGATCGTAGTAAACCAACATTTCCTGAAGGCCTAAGAAATACCACGGGGCTTTGGAGGGATTGGGCGTATCCACTGGGTTGGCGGGTTCTTCCAAAGGCGCCTTAAGTACAATCGCCCAAACAAGAAGCAGCGCCCACACGCAAATCGTACAAATAAACTCGCTAAACACAAGGTCGGGCCAAGTATAGACAAGTTCTTTGGCTTCCTTCTTGCTCTCAACGTCTTCGCCCGCGTCGATAAGCTTGTCGTTGATTACCATTTTGTGGACGGCTAACCACGTAAAGAAGAGCAAAAGAAAGAGCATCGCCACAATAGGAACGTTGTCGGGTTTTGCAACGACAGAACGAAAAGTGGGATCGAGCATGCTGAGCGCGATAAAGAGCAGCAAACTCACCTGCATCAAAACACAGGTGGATTTTCTTCCAAACTGCTCTCGAAAGTAGAAAAACACCCCGAAGAAAACCAAGTTAGAAATAGTAAATAGAATAGCCGGCTGACAAAGCCAGTTGATAAATCCCGTGATGATGTTCGTCATTGCACTCATGAGCTACTCTGTCTTGGTTGTGGCTATAACGGACCGGAGATCCCCCCGTCTTTGCGCACACGCCAGAAATGAACGGCCATTAAAAGCGCTGCGACTAGCGGAATAAAAATGCAGTGTAACACGTAGAAACGTAAAAGCGTCGCTTCACCTACCACTCGACCCGCCAGTAGCGCGAAACGCGCATCGCTACCAGAGTGTACGACCTCAAAGCCCAAGAGCATATTGATAAGAGACGCCCCCGGACCTTCGTGACCCAAGAAAGGCGTGGCACGCGCCATGTTCGAACCTACCGTAATCGCCCAAATAGCTAGCTGATCCCAAGGCAACAGATAGCCCGTAAAACTTAAAAGTAATGTCAGGGTGAGCAAAATAACGCCGATACCCCAGTTAAATTCCCGCGGCGGCTTGTAGGAGCCGGTCAAAAAGACACGGAACATGTGCAACCACACGGCGATCACCATGAGATGGGCTCCCCAGCGGTGAACTTCGCGCATGATCCCAATGGGAACATGCTCGCGCAGAGCGATGATGTCGGCGTAGGCAAATTCCGCGGTCGGGCGGTAGTAAAACATCAGGAGCACGCCGGTTACCGTTTCCACAATAAAGAGGAAAAACGTGATGCCACCCATGCACCAGGTAAAACTCATCCGCACGCCCGACTTTTTCATCCGAATCGGATGAAGGTGCAGAAACACATTCATCAAAACGGCGAGAACTTTATTGCGCGCGTTTGTGGGGGGCCCATGCCGAAAGATAGACTTCCAGGCTTGGGACTTGGTGATTGATTCGATAAGTCCGACTTTAGCCATTACCGCTCCTACGCGAGTTCCAAGAAAGCAGCGGGATCCGCCCACTGCCCCTTTTCTTCTTGGAACTTCTTGTCCTTATCAATCAGGATCTGCCCGTCTTCCGCGAGAGCTATCTGGAAGCGCTCTAGAGGCCGCGGTGCGGGGCCTTCAAAATTGATCCCGGTCTTGTAAAACCCGCTGCCATGGCAGGGGCACTTAAATTTTTGTTCGCCTTCAAGCCAGTTTGGCGTGCAACCCAAGTGGGTGCAGACCGTACTGAGCGCGTAAATCCCGCGTTCATCGCGCACAATCCAAACGCCGTAGCGCTTTTTGAAACGCTCATCCACCTTATTGATGTCGAATTCAGTCGGAAAACCCGCCTTAAACTTCTGGGGCGGCTCAAAAGTGACGTTGGGAAAGAAAAGTCTGCCCACCGCGGTCAAACCTGTGGCCATGGCGGCACCAAAGCCGACCCAGCCAACCGCGATCCAGGAAACGAAGCTCCTTCGGCTCATTGCCTCAGGCACTTCAGGAAACTTAGGTGCAGGCATGTCTTTAAAATCCTCTCAGGCGTTCTTTGAACAGCTTTTTATCGAGGGAACAGCCGTAAGTGTCAAGAATGAACGCAGATTTCTCCGTACGCGCTTTCCTTAAATAGCGGCGTAATCCGCGACGATTTCATTTTCGCTCGAAAGGCGCTAGCACTAAGGCTTTCCGCCGAAATCACCGCACCATTTCTTTCGCGATCAACGCCACTATTCAGACGGCATCTGACTATGGTCCGCGCCAGGACGGAGTTCCCGTACTTTGCGACGCGTTAAGATCCGGAAAGTCCGCAGGCACCTACTGACGCTTTCACTTTTTTCTATTATTCTCTCGCCGGTGACTGACTCAAGCCCCTCTTACTTAAACGACTGCCTAAAACGCAAAGTCCTATTTTTCACGGGCAAAGGCGGCGTTGGCAAATCCACCTTAGTTTGGGCAACCGCCCGACTGTGCGAAAAAAACAACAAGAAGGTGTGTGTCGTCCATTGGACCCCTTTGGAGGATCAAGAAGCACCGCTTTATCATTTTCCTGGAATCACACACCTGCGCGTCGACACCATGGAAGCGTTCAAGGAATACGCCCTACGTATTTTGAAGTTCGAGAAGGTTTTCGAAATCGCGTTCAACAATCCCATTTTCAAAACTTTTGTGCGCGCCGCACCTGGCATTGGGGAAACCGTAGTCGCGGGAAAGATCTACGACCTTGCCCAGCGCGGGGAGTTTGATCTTATTTTGGTAGACCTTCCGAGTAGCGGACACGCTGTCACTTTTTTCAAGTCTCCTCAAGGAGTCCACAAGCTATTTCCCGCGGGATTTATCCATCGTGATGCGGAAAAAATACTTGGCATGTTCCGCGCCCCGACCACACGCCTCGATCTCGTCACACTCCCCGAAGAGTTACCGGTCACAGAGTGTGGGCAGTTAAAAGAGCAACTCGATAAGATTGGTCCCTACCCGTTTGGTTTTTTACACATCAACCGATGCACGCCCGAGTTTGAGAATATCGGCCCCCTCGAGGAACTTAAACCTGAAGTGCGCCAGTGGGCAGAAAGGTACCTCTCAAGACGAGAAGAAGAAGAACTGAATCAAAAACCGCTTGAGTCGTTGGGCCTGCCTCTCCTTCGACATACACACAAAACACCTTCACGTCCCGAAGAACTCGTGGATGAACTCGCATCGGAGTTGGGTGCCCAATGAGCAAACTCCTCGAAAAACGTGTTTTTCTGATCGGCGGTCCCGGTGGAGTTGGCAAAACTACCTTGGCCGCGTCTCTCGCCGTCGAACTCGCCAGCCAAGGTCACCGCACAGTAGTGCTGACAGTGGATCCGGCAAAGAGACTCGCGCAAGCCTTGGGATGCGAATCCTTTCAATCGGATTTACAGAAAGTACCTCTGCCCAAAGGGGAGCTTTTCGCCTCGATGCTTGATACGCAACACTACTTTGATAAGCTCATCAAACGTTTCGCCGGATCTCCCGAGCAAGCGAGTGCGATTTTAAATCACCCGATTTACCGAACTATGGTGGATAGTCTCGGCGGTACCCATGAATACGCGGCGATGGAGCGCCTGCTTGAATTTGCCACCGATAAACAGTTCGACAAAGTTGTCGTCGATACACCGCCCAGCCAAAACGCTCTGGATCTCTTTTCCGCTCCCGAGCGCCTTGCCGATTTCATGGACAACTCGGTGTTTCGTTGGTTTCAGGGAAACACGCCGGGCTACATGAAGCTGTTTCGAACTGGAACCAAAATTACGCTAACCCTCTTTCAGAAAATCTTCGGCAGCGAGTTCATGGCCTCTTTTAGTTCCTTACTGGAAAATTTTTCGGGCATGCAGGCAGGGTTTCGTCAGCGACATTTGGATGTGATCAAACTTCTCAAAGGCCCCGAGACCGCTTTCCTTTTGGTCACCATCGCCAATGAAGTCCGCTTTTTGGAATCCAAAGGCTTTATTCAAAAACTCAAAGAGGCCGGGATTCCTCTGGCCGGTGTCGCACTCAATCGTCTCGAACCCCCTTGTCCCGCCCCCGGGAGCGAAGAGGGCGCGATCCGTGACCTGCTGCATTATTATCATTCCCTCTACGAGGCCCAGCAGCTTTGGGTCGAGCGTTTTAAGAAGGAAATGCCCGAGTTTCCCTTCTTCTTTATCCCTAAGCTCGATGTGCCGCTTAGCGACGTGAACTCTCTTACGCAGCTCGGCCGTTTCCTGCTAAAATGAGAGTAGAAGGCGTCCTAAATCCCATGGCACCCCATCATCCCCAAAATCGACAAGGGCGAGGTCCGAAACTCCCTGTTCAGCTGAAGTACGCGGCGTACTTGTCCATCGCAGCGGGTTTCGTCAGCCTCGTTATGATCTCGGTGATGGCTTGGTTTATTCAACGCAACTACAGCTTGTTCATGGGCGACGAATTGGGCATCTCAGCGCAAGTGGTGGAAATTGTGCGCCAGGAACAGCAGCTTCTAGAAATTTCACTCTTTCTCTTATTTATCTTTTCAATCTCGGTAATGTTTACGTCTTCGTTTTTTGTTACGCGCAAACTCATCGGTCCTATCGCCGCTCTAGAACGACACCTGCAGCTTTTTGCGCGCGGTGACTGGTCTCGGCCCTTTCGTCTCCGAAAAAACGATGAGTTCCCCGAATTAGAAGAACTCGTTAATCAAGTGCGAGAATCCCACCTGTCGGCGCTTAGTCAAAAGAAACGCGCCTAACTAGTTAGAGCAGACTATCCCAATAGTTCTGAACGTCTTCGCTCTTCTCGAAATCAAACTCGAGTAGATCGGTTTCCCCCCGCACGACTTCCCAGTCCCCAATAAAAAGTGACTCGGCTTCTTTCAGTGCAGTTTCCACTTGTGCAGGATTAGCAGCGATATACGAATAACCCACTCCCGCCCGTTGTGGGTGTTCGCTCACATCAAACTCACTCACACTAAAACCCGCGTTGCGTAGTTTCTGCTTCAACCCATTTAGAATTTGGCGCTTGTCCTTGAGATTGCGCGCATGCCGCAGATTCAATGCCACAGCGGCTACACCGATGGTTAGAGGATCCATTCACGCTCCTTTTCGAACGAAGGTTGACGGAAAGCGCCAGCAAAGTAAAGTCGCCCCCAATGGCACAGGCGGAATCTCTCCTCTTTGAATGCGATGCGTTGCACGCGAGTTATCTCGCGCTCTATCCGGAAAATTCCGCCTCCTACTTCCGCTTTTCGCAGTTCGTTCCGATTCCCGATCCTCTTTTTCGTCTGAACACTTTTGAAAGCTGGCTCACACCAGCTGAACGCGTTTTTAGTCGCCGTTTTTTGACCACGATTGAAAAATTGCGTGAAGCCCTGGTGCTTTCCGAGCAAGACGTCGACTACTGTTTTTCTTTCCTTCCCCCCGCACCGAAACACAAGCGGTTGCGTGAACTCTTTGATCGGTACCTTGCTTCTCCGCTCGCCAAAGATCTCGCGGCGGACACTTGGGCCTGGATTGAAGCGATTAAGGAAAGTTCCCTCGAATCCCCTCTCAAGGGTGAAGTGGTTTGTATTCAAGCGTCGTCTCATCCCTCTCCTCTCTTTGCGGAAGTATCGCGTGCGCTCAGCTACGTGCCCGACATTACGGCAGTCCGTCTGTCGTCGGCCGCTGACTATGCTTTTAATGACTCACAAGAAAAACCAGGTTTACTTCTTCGCGGGGCCAACGAAGTTTTACTCGAACGCTTAGCCGCGCGTATCGCCCGTTCCCTAGTTCGAGGCGAATCGGCAAAAAACATCTTGATACCCTTTTCCGGTGAGGCGCACGAACTGAGTTTCCTGGAATTTTTACTCACACACTACCGTGTACCTCATTCTGTCTCTCCCTTTTTACGATCGGCTACCGCGCAAACTCTCGCCGCCAAACATGCTTTTACCTGGGCGCTTCGTCGGGACCGGGATCGCCCTTTGAGTGAGCGTCTTTCACTCTCACAAAGTTTGACCCAAACGCATCAGCCCGTGGATGGCATGGCGCTTTCCGTGCAGTACTACGCTCCTACTCCAGGAACAAAAGGCGTGCAGATTGTTCCCTTTCACCCGGTTCGTGCGCGACAGGACAAGCGCTTACATGAATTTGTCGGCGCGCAGTTTCTCAAAGCCGAATCACCGGAACTTGCTTTGGATTGGGAAGAAACCGAACTATTGTGGCGCGAGGGTTTTGCCTTGCCTCGCTTAATAGAAGAGCGCGAACGCCGACAAGCGACCTGGCGCGGGACTTTAAATGAAGCCCGTTTTCCCCGCGCGCTTTATTCTCCGTTGAGCCAGGCCCCATTCGAAACGCAACCCAAAATGGCTTGGGTCATTGAAGCGCCTTCCGTAAGACCGCCGAGCCCGAACTACAGCGCACGCTTACCCGATCGCACCTTTTCCGCCACACAGCTAGAAACTTATGCGCGCTGCCCTTCTCAATATTTTTTCTCTCATGCTTTGCGTTTGAACAAACAACGTTCGTGGGAAGAGCAATATGCGCTTCTTTTTGGCAGCGCAGTTCACCTAGCTCTAGAAAACTTTTTCGCGGTTCAAACAGAGATCGTGGACAGTGACTCCTCTCGCTCTGCTTTGCGGACCGTTTTTGTCGAGGCGCTAACGAGTCTCGCACCTACTCTATTAGAAACAGAATCCTGGCACGTGTTTTTGACTGAACAGTTCGACGCAATGGTGCCGCACGTATTTTTGCTGGAACAAGACTTGCGCAGGCTTCTTCCCGGCAGTCGAATCACGGGAAGAGAGCTTCCCTTCGAGTTTGGCTGGCAGGGCATTCGGCTTAGAGGAAAGATTGACCGCGTGGATGAGAGCGCGTCGGGCGAGCTTTTACTACTCGACTACAAAACCGGAAATGTGGGCTTTTCGCCGAATCATGTAAATGACGGCAGTCATTTCCAAGCACTCGTCTATTTAATGGCCGCAGAAGATCAATGGAAAAAACCGCTCCTCGGGATGCTTTTTTACGATTTGAAAAAAGGAGAATTGAAGCGCGGTCTCTTGCGTAAAGAAGAAGCCCCGGTGTTTGCCAAAGCGCTAACGCGGGGACACGCTTTAAGTCCCGAAGCCTGGGACGCGCTCATGGAAACCGGGCGCACCCAAATGGAACAGCTCGCCTTTCGCATCCGAGAAGGAAACTTTGAACCTTTACCCGACAATGCGACTTGTGACGTTTGCGACTGGACTGAACACTGCCGTCAGGCAGCAGGGTACGCGGAGAGATGAGCCATCATGATTGAACTCACCTCAGAACAACGGGCGGCCGTAGAAGTCCTCGATCGCCCCATGGCGGTGATCGCCGCGGCAGGAAGCGGTAAGACGCGCGTGCTCGTGGAACGTTATCTTGCTCTGCTCAGCACCGGACTATCTCCTTCACAAATTTTGGCGGTTACGTTCACCAACGAAGCAGCCGACCAATTAAAAGAACGCATTGTGTTGCGACTCATGGAAAAGGATCCCGAGTCGCCATTACTCAAAGAAGTCGCGCACACGCGCACCATCGGAACCCTACATAGTTTTTGTTTTCAGGTTCTCAACCGGTATAGCGGTGCCCTTAATCTTCCGCCTATTTCCAGTATTCTGACACCCTTTGAACTTGCCCAACACTTTGAGCAAAGTTATACGGAGTGGTTAAACACCCTCCCCGCCACCACTCTGAAACAGCTCGTACGTTGGTACACGCCTCGCGAGATGAAAGAACTCGCCGAGAAAGCATATCGCTACCGACGCTTGTTTTTTCACTCTCAGACAGACGAAGAATCGGGCCCGGTTGTAGATCTTTTTCGCTCGGCACTGCGTCCGCTTATCACCAAACTCGAAACCGAATTTTATGAGCGCGGTGTTTACGGCTTTGACGACTTGGAAGCCTTGACCGTCGATTTACTGGAGCATCACTCGGCAGTGCGCGATACGCTTTCCAATCAACTGAAAGCCTATTTAGTGGATGAGTTTCAAGACACCAGTCCCGCGCAGTGGAAGCTTCTGACTCTTTTGACCGGAAATCATCTCGAGCGACTCTTTGTGGTCGGCGATCCAAAGCAATCGATCTACCGTTTCCGTCGCGCGGACCTGAAACTCTTTGAAAGTGTGGCGACACAGATGAAAGACCATCAGGGTGAAATAATCCCGATGGATACCAACTTTCGCACCTACGCGCCTTTACTCGAAATGGTAAACGGGCTGTCGGCATCGCTTTTTTCTGGCTCTCCCCTGAGTGAACGGGCAATGAAGCCGGGTCGCACCCCGGATGCCCATCTGTCGGATTTTTTTGTACATCGCTATCCTAGCGCTGCCACGCGAGCCGCCTCCACGCCGATGGAGATTGCGTGTGCAACCGAGGTCGTTACCGCCCTTCATGCAGAGCACCCCAATGATTCCATTGCGTTGCTGTTTAGGGTTTCTGACAAGATTCCGCAGTTCGAAGCGGCTCTGGTGAAAGCGACCCTTCCAGCTCTCGCCAAAACAGCGCAATCCTTGTTTCGCAACTATGGCGTACTCGATGTGGTGAACTACCTGGAGGCGATAAATGATCCACTCAATGATGTGACACTCGCGGCTTTTTTGCGCTCTCCCTACGGCGGCTACTCCTATCAAGCATTACTTTCTCTTTTTCAGTTCAAAGGTGCTTCTCTTTTCGATAAATTGCGAACAGAGCGTCCCGGTCACTTACAATGGTATTTCGATATTTTGGAAGAAGGAGAGCTGCGACTGGGCCCTGTCCTACAAAAACTCTTTCAACACTCCCATCATTTTCCTCTTTCTACAGCAGCGTTCGCGCGACTCTGGCAAGCATTGGAAGGATCTTTTCTATTGCCGGAAGCTTTGGAAAAGATTCGGCTGTGGAAGAAACAGGAAATCTCATTTTCGCCTTCTCCCGTTCAGGATCGCCCAGGTGGGATTCGCTTGATGACAGTGCACGCCGCAAAAGGTTTGGAATTTGATCACGTGCTTCTTGTAGATAATCTGAGACAAGCTCCGCGACCGTTGCCACCTTTCTTGTACGGCCCCGGCTTGCCTCTCGGTCTGCGCTTCCGCAAAGGAAAAGAGTCAGTCGAAACGTCCGTCTACCAAAATCTCAAAGAACAAGCGCGGACCGATGATTTGGAAGAATCCAAACGTGTTCTTTACGTTGCGCTCACGCGCGCGATTCGCACCCTTCATGTTTTTCTTCCTCAGGATGAAAAACTCATCCCGAAAGAAACGTGGGGAGCGTGGTTGAGCCGCGCGTCCGCCGCTTCCTCGCCAACCCACTGATTTTACAAACTTATTCTTAGTACTTTGCGCAACGCTTCAATCTTGGCAGTTTCGTGCGTTTTGCCGATACGTAGAGAGATGGAGACGAAAGAGAAAACCCGCTTGCAAGAAATCGATGCGCTGATCCGTGCCGGCCAACTCGGTAAGGCGCGAAAGGCCATTACCTTCATCGCCAAGCAACGCATCTTGCCCGAAGAGCGCAGCCAAATTTGCAGCATGGCAAACCGGCTCGCAATTCCACGCATTCCTCTTCTAGTGCTAAACCGTGTGGTGCGCCCCGAGGGTCGACTGGCAAAAGAGGCCACGCCCGAGGAAATCATGGAATACGCTGCCGCGCTAACGATGGTGGGAGCATATCAAGAAGCGGGCGAGCTCCTCAAATCCGTTGATGGCGCGAAGTACCCCAAGGCCGTTCTTTATCTCGCTTTCAATTGCATCAACCGATGGGATTACGATTCCAGTTTGCCGCTTCTTCAGCAGTATGTGAATGCCCCCAGCCTCACGGATTATGAAAAACTCATCGGCATGGTGAACCTTCTTGCCGCTTTAGTGCATGAAGAGAAACCGCAAGCAACCCATCTGCTGGCCACTCTTCTAAAGGAGACAAAGGGAAAATACCCGCGGCTTTATCTCAATCTCCTTATTCGGGGCGTGGAAAATGCCCTCCAACACCGTAGATGGGAAGAGGGACGCGAGTTCCTCAAGGAAGCCAAAGCGGGTTTCTCCCATCCTTCGGGCTTGGAAGCACTTTTTCTGCGAAAGTGGGAACTCTTTCTCACTCATGCCGAATCACCAGGACTCACTCTTGTTTCGGATTTCGATTCCGTGCGGGAAGAAGCACGCAATCTTCACCACTGGGAAACCCTTCGAAACCTGGATTTGTTCCAAGCAGAACTTACCCATGATGAGGCTCTGTTCTTGTTTGTCTACGTGGGCACACCCAACACGCATTATCGCAAGCTCATCGCAAGTAAATGGAAAACTCCTGGGAAGCTACCCTCCCATTACGACTGGGTGAGGGGAAGCGGGCCTGGCCCGGTCGTCGAGCTTTTTTCTGAAACCAACATCAAGGCACGCGGCTTTAAGCTAGGCCAAACGCTAAGTCGCCTTCTCTCTATATTATGTTCGGATTTTTATCGGCCTCTCCGTATCGCGGAGATCTCCTCTCAGCTCTACCCCGGAGAAGTTTACAACCCTTCGACTACCCCTCATCGCCTGGAACAAGTCGTCCTGCGCTTGCGTCAACAGCTTGAGATACGAAAGCAGCCCATCCAGATTGAGCGCAAGATGGGTTCCTACTTCGTCACGGTCACCGCTCCTTGTGTAATGCGCGTTCCTGTTTTTTCCACAGCGCAATCTCGCTCCGATGTCCTTTTAGAAAGACTCTCCCTCGCATTCGAATCGCGCCCTTTCTCCACTCAGGATGCGGTTAAGATTCTGGGAATGGATCGTTGGAGTACCCTGCGTGTTCTCAATCAAGGACTAGCCGCGCACAAGCTCAACCGCCACGGCGGAGGGCGCTCCGCCCGCTATGTCTTCCTCGATTCGAACGCTCCTTCCGAACAGAAACACCTAGCCTAGCTACCCTGCTCCTATTTGTTGCACATTTGTGCGTAAATTCCGTACGCCTTTCGCAATAGAATTAGATCATCGGATACAGGAGATGCGAATGAAGAACGAACTTAAAACCCTCTGCGGCTTAGATGAAATAACGGTACAGGAGTCATTCAAGCTTACAGCCTTGCAAGCCAGCGCGCTTGTCGTAGGCGTGGTTGGCTTTGTGCTCACCCTCTTGGCTTAAGCCTGAGGGAACCCAAGCTCAGGCTCAGTATTTGTTGCAGATTTGTGTGTAAATTCCGAGACGCCGCACGGTTAAAATTAAATCATTGAAGAGGCGGCAATCAAGCCGCAAAGCCGAGGAGGCTCAAATGAAGAACGAACTTAAAACTCTCTGTGGATTGAATGAAACGGTCGCAACGGAATCTTTCCAGGTTTCTACTCTTGAATTGAGCGCAGCCCTTATCGGCATCGTGAGCTACCTCTTGACGCTGATTGCTTAGTCCCAAGTTGCTTAACTGCTCGTTAGGCTCTGGATATTCTATCGCGTTCGGAAGAGCCCATAAACTCGGGCATCGTGGAGTGATTGTCTGCCGAGATACCTTGGCGGGAAAACACCTGAACGACAGAAAGAAAAAGAATTTTGATATCGAGAAAAAAGGTCCAGCTTTCGCAGTAGCGCACATCCCACTCAAACTTATCCTCCCAACTCAGAGCGTTTCTTCCCTTCACCTGAGCCAGGCCCGTGATGCCTGGTTTGACATCGAGTCGCTTTGCTTGACGAGGGGAATAGCGAGAAACGTAGACAAGTAATAGAGGCCGGGGCCCGACGAGACTCATCTCGCCTTTAAGCACATTCCACAACTGAGGCAACTCATCGAGGCTCGTACTGCGCAGAAACTTTCCCACTGCCGTTAAGCGATCCCCATCGGGCAATAAATCACCCTTGGCATCGCGTAGTTCACGCATCGTACGAAACTTCGCGATCAAAAAAGGTTTTCCCTTCAGGCCCGCACGTGGTTGGCGAAAAAAAACAGGCGTGCCGATCGTCAGCCAAATCAAAGGAGTCACGAAAGCAAACAAGGGAATGCAAATAATCAGTCCCATCAGACTGACAGTCAGGTCAAACGTGCGTTTTAAGAATTCGGCAAAGGAAGTTTCCACGAGCCTCCGTAAGGCAGTAACGCCTCACCAATGGTGATATAATTGTATAGGAATCCATCACTTACTGCCAGGACGCGCCCCCTTGACGAAAACACCCTTCAACATTCTTTTAACAAGCGGTGGCAGGCGAGTCGCTTTGGTCAAACAGTTCGAGCGGGCCCTGGCGGAACTACGCTTGCCCGGCCTGGTGTTTGTTGCTGACGCTTCGATTCATAGTGCGGCGTTTCACGCGGCTCATAAGGGTTTTGTGGTGCCGCGAGTCACAGATAGCACATACCTACCCGCACTAAAGAAACTGTGTGCGCAGCAAAGCATTCGTTTGGTTGTCCCTCTTATCGACACAGAGCTTTCTGTGCTCGCGGAGGCAAAGAAAGAATTTGAGACTATTGGGACCACACTATTGGTAAGCGCCCCCGAAGTCATCGCACTTACGCGCGACAAGAAGCTGACTTACGATCATTTCGTATCGAACAATATTCCTACCCCCGCTCTACTCAATACCGACAAAATTCTATCAGGAGCAGTGGAGTTTCCCATTTTCCTGAAACCCGCAAATGGATCACGCAGCCAGGGAAGCCGCGTAATAAACGATCTCAAGGAATTTCAGTACTGGTACCCTCGCACCCCGAATCCCCTTGCGCTGGAATATATCGACGGCAAAGAGTACACGATTGATGTATTTGTGACCAAAGAGGGAAAGCCTGCTATTGCCGTTCCTCGTTGGCGACAAGAAGTACGCGACGGCGAAATTAGTAAAGGAGTAACACTAAAGGACAACCTCCTGATGGAAAGCGCAATAAAAGTAGCGCAAAGTTTTAGGGGCGCACGGGGGGTCCTGACCACGCAATGTCGCGTGAATGCCAAAGGCATTCCCGTTTACTTCGAAGTGAACGCTCGTTTTGGAGGAGGCGCTCCCCTTTCCATTCAGGCAGGAGCGGATTTTCCCAAATGGATTATCCAAGAGGAATTGAACGTCCCTACCACCGAGTTTGATTTTCAGGCGGGCGTACGCATGTATCGCTACGACGACGC
This sequence comes from Bdellovibrionota bacterium, assembly GCA_041751875.1. Classification (GTDB taxonomy): domain Bacteria; phylum Bdellovibrionota; class FAC87; order UBA2466; family JACKAF01; genus JBGSIC01. Next base: position 2,165 of record JBGSIC010000028.1, on the reverse strand, counting down.
CATTTGGGTGCAAGAATGAGCAGCGCTTCCATTTTCGTATTCGATATCGATGACACTCTCTACCCAGAAATCCAGTTCGTAAAAAGTGGATTCAAAGAAGTGGCGTCTTGTTTGACCACGGACCCCGCCGAGCGAAAACTTCTGGAGTTCCAGCTCTGGCAGATTTTTAAGGAAGAAGGTTCCGGCAGAGTCTTCAACCGCTTGCTGGAAGAGCAAGGCGACGACGCCGACCCAGAAACGATCCTTGAACTCATCGACGTCTACCGCGAACACACGCCCGATATCAAGCCCTTCGAGGGGCTGGTAAGTTGCTTGGACGCTCTGAAAAAACAAGGTCACTCGCTGTCCCTACTGAGTGATGGATTCCAAAGCATTCAACGTAGAAAGCTACGCATCTTGGAAATCCAAGATTTTTTCGACTTTGCTTGTTTCACTCCAGATCTGGGATTACACCACCGCAAACCCGACCCTGCGGGCTACCTTCAGGTCCAGGCTAGTCTCACGCGCCCGGCCCGTTGCGTTTATATCGCCGACAACGTTGAAAAAGACTTCGTAACTCCGAATCGTTTGGGTTGGCGCACCATAAGAATGGAACTACCCGACCAACTCTATACCAACATCAAGGCTCCAACACCTAAGCACGAGGCCCAGCATACGGTGAAGTCCTATTCCTCTCTAGCGGAACTATTACTGAAATAACTATGCGAACGGCCCACTCACCGCAAAACCCTTACCCCTTAAGTCGCTACAGCTTTTTGTGGGAAATTTTGTCTCTGCGTCCGGCCGGTCGCCATCTAGACTACGGTACCTACGATGGAAAAACACTCGCAACACTCATCCAAACCGGGGTCATTCGTGAGGGCGTCGGTGTCGACGTCAATACCAAGGCCTTGGATCAAGCGAGAAGCTCGTCCGATTTAACTCTGATAAATATTCAAGCCGGACAGGCACTTCCCTTTCCTGATAATTCTTTTGATTCTGTCAGTGTCCTCGACGTCATTGAACACGTCGTCGACCAAAAACATATTCTGACGGAATGCCTTCGTGTTTTGAAACCTCGGGGCGTCTTAGTTGTGACAGTACCTGGGAAACACCTTTTTTCTTTTTTTGATGTCGGAAATTTTAAGTTCCGGTTTCCTCAGCTCCACCGATGGTACGTGGAACGCAAACATTCCCCCGCCTTTTATCAAGAACGCTACGTCGATTGCCCTAATGGATTAATTGGGGACATTGAGAAGGCCAAAGCCTGGCATCAGCACTTTTCACGTAGGGAACTTAAACGTCTCTTAGAAAACTGCGGTGTGGAAGAACTACGATTTGACGGGTGCGGCTTTTTTAATCGTCCCCTTGAACTGCTGGCACTCTCACTGCCCAAGCCCTTTCGCGGAGTGATTGACTGGGTGCTTCGGTGGGACGAAAAAACCTTCGCTCAAACTCACCTATACTCTTGTGGTAGCAAGCCGGTCGCCGCAACTTCACACCACTCGGCTCCCGCTCAAAAGAACGCTCTCTAGCCTAGGCAGCCTTCTTCGTGAGTTTCGAACGGCTCATCGCTTCTGCAAGCGAACTCACCACGTAACGAATCTCTTTTTCGGTAAGATGAGGATGAAACGGCAGCGCTAGCGTCGAATGCGCGATGGCTTCTGTTTCCGGTAGCGTATCTTTGTGCGCCATCAGCGACTTCATGAAAGGCTGGTGGTGAATCGGAACGAAATAGGGTCGGACAGGAACGCCCGCGGCCTCCAACTCTTTCATTACCTGGGCTCTATTGTACGACCGGTCCAAGACGACCACATAGGCGAACCAGCTTTGGCGAACTCCTTTTGCCGTGCGCGGAGCGCGCACCCCAGGGAGGCTCTCTAACTGCGCGCTGTACTGCATGGCGACCTTTTCTCGTTGAGAAATAAAGGCTTCGATACGTTTCAGCTGGGAAACTCCTAAAGCAGCGCTCATTTCGTCCATGCGATAATTGTAACCCATATACTGATGGTCCAACCATGCATCACCTGGTAGACGCCCCTGATTACGCCAACAACTTGCTAGGTGAGCGATCTCATCATCATTGGTTACGATCATGCCCCCTTCACCCGTAGTAATCTGCTTATTAGGATAGAATGCGAATGTCGCTGCGTCACCAAAAGTGCCAAGTTTTTTTCCATCAAATT
>JBGSIC010000027.1:0-6044 GCA_041751875.1 Bdellovibrionota bacterium | reverse complement strand
TTGAACCTCGGGTGCTACGGCACGCACTACGTTGTTTTTCGCCCGTCTTGGCAGAATTTTCTAATTTTTTGCGTCGTCGAAGCGGCTTCGCTTTGGGTAACGATTCAAATCGACAAAAAGCTATTCCCTAAAATTTATCCTGAAACCCGATCGTTCTTCCCGAATTTCGAATTAGAGTCCTACGCGAATTTGGATCACCAGCAGCGCGAGAAAATGGTCCGCTCGTTGATGCATTTTCCGCTGCTTCGCGCAACCTATTGCTGGTTCATCGGCTACGCGAAAGTGATTCCCACGAACGCCATGGTGGTGGTTTTTCTCTGGGATCACGAACGATCGAACGTCGCCCAGTTTTTTCTGTTCATGGCGATTGAAACCATTTGGTATGCGTACATGTACGCGGTTCAGTACATTGAATTGCATCAACTTGTTTCTCAACAGCTGGGCAAACTCCACGATCGGTTCAACTGGAGCGAGCTGTTTACTACCATGTCATTGGAGAAACTCAAAGGGAGCTTCGAGCTACAAGAAGGCCTGGCTTCCGCGGCAATCTGGATCTCACTGGTGGCCTTGCAATCACTTCTCATCTATCACTTTATTTCGCGCCCTCTCTACGCCATTTTTCTGATAGCGGTAACCAGCACGGTGGCCTTTATCCTAATGGCCCGTATTTGGTATGTGTCTCACCAATATTTCTTAAATGGCTTGGGAGCCCTTTTTAGTGCTCTCGAGTTGTACGAGCCGAGCAGCCGGTCACAGGCAGTTCCGCTTTGGTCGACTTATCAGCTGGCTCGCCTGCAAAGAATATTTAACCAGATGATTTCACGGTTGAATGGTTATGATGCGGAATTATCGCAATGGATAACGACTCGGGCGGAGCAAAGCCGATACGAAGCTTTGGGAGAGCTTTCGAGCCTAGTTGTGCATGATATATCGGGGCCCTTGCACGTGATCGATTTTTGTACAAAGCAACTTGAAGAGAACCCCGAACGGATTTCGGATCCTCAATATCTTAGCCAGCTATCCTTAAGTAGTGGGCGAGCGCTGGAGTTGGTTCAGTCCCTTCGCGCGCACATTAGCAGTGAAGCCGATCCCAAAGAAGTGGGCACGCGATTTTCGGAGGCCGCAACCCATGTGGTGCGGCTTTTGGAGATTCAGTTCTCTGTTAAGGCACTTTCCCAGATCAAAATTCAAATCGCGCCCGAGCTGGCCGAAACCAACGTTAAAATGCGGTCGGCTGATGTGGTTCATGTTCTTCTTAACGTTCTTCAAAACAGCACCCGGAACCTTCTTGATAACAAGGTTCCTAATCCGCAGATAAACCTCAATATCACGCAAGGTAGAGCTGATCAGATTTGTTTCTATGTAGAAGATAACGGCACCGGGCTTTCGGCAGAGCGTTTTGAAGAGCTTACCGCGTTCTTGCACAAACCGAAAATGCTTGGTTCAGGAAGGGAAGGGTTGGGTTTAAGGTTGATCCGTCGTTTGGTGGAGCGCTCGGGCGGAGAAGTAAGTGTTTTGGACAAAGCAAATCAGTCAGGTACACAGATCAAAATCTGTCTGCCTAGAGCTGAAAGGAGTACGCATGAACTCTCGTAAGACAATTTGGATTGTCGAAGACGATAAAAGTGCCCAGTTTGTCTATCGTGAATGTCTTGATCTTCGCTACGATTTGAAGTTTTCGGATACCCTAGGTGCGTTTAAGGAAGAGCTGGCGTCGGTAAAGGAGGTGGACCTCATTTTGGCCGATCTCCGTCTTGAGGACGAGTCATTCCTGGATTTTTTGAGTAAGGAAAGCGAAGCGCTTCGCAACATTCCGTTTATTGTTGTGTCCTCAGTGGACGATCTCGATGCGCTAAGGCTCTGCTACCGTCAGGGAGCAGCGGATTATCTCACCAAGCCATTCGGTAAGAGTGAACTTATCGTGAAAGTCGATCGCTACCTTTCGAAGTTTGAAGAAGAAGAGCATCATTCTGCGCCTTTTCAATTGGATCCTACCCGCTTAATTGTGCAGTGCGGGGATAAGAAGTCGGCTCCGCTGACTTCAAAAGAATTTCAGATTCTAACAACCTTGGAACGCGCTCCTCAGCACCGACTAACCAGGCAAGAACTCATCAATCATGTATGGCGAGAAGTACACGTGGAAAAGAAAACTCTCGACGTGCACCTGTGCAATTTGCGCAAGAAACTTACCCCCATCGGAATAGAGATAGTATTTTATTCGCCCGAATCCTACGTGTTGTTATGCCACGGGGTGAATGCGTAGTTCCCAAGGAAATCCCTCAGGAATGAGCGGTTCATGGATTCCAAAATAGAGTGGCATCTTCTGTATATCGATTGCTCTAACCACAACCAATTTTCCGATTAAGTGCTTCGGAGTGATTTCGACAAAGAGCGGCGTCGAAACCTCTGGTGATTTGTAGTCGGATCGATACCGCTTGTGACCCAGGTTGATCCATTGTCTTAGTGTTTCCACATTTCGGGGCTGCAAATAAAAATCCTGATGATAATCCGGTGTGGCTTTAAAGGGCAGCTGCAGCGAGGGAATTTCTTCGCCCCACAGAAAGCCAACCGATTGAGCACACTCCTTCACCGCATGATCTATGGCGTCTTCTCGGTCGCGTGCGGCGCCAAATCCATAGCCGCGTGGTATCTCGAGGCGTTTAGGAAAACAAAAGGCCCCAAATACATGATAAGGGTCTTTCTTTTTCGTCGCTGGGAATTCGACCAGTTCGAAATCGAACTCCGCTTGCCAGCTCGAGGGAATAAGATGTTTGGAGTCAGGGAGTGGCCTCGGATCCTGGGTTCCAAACCAGCTCGATAGAATGCGGTCGCGTTCGACGAGTTCCCCGTACGCGCTTTGCGTGGCCTGCTGCCAGTCCATCGCGACCGAAACGCCATTAGAGCGGGAGTTTCTACTCTGACTACTGTTGGGTACAGAGTCGAGTTCGGGCCACCGCTTTGTGCAAAAGGGCTTACCATCCTGAGTTCGTAGAGTGAGGGGTAGTTGCGGCGCTCCCTCTGCTTCGACAACGCTAATTCTCTCCAAAAGCTCAAAATACGCTCGAGCCAGTGGGGGATGCTTAAAGTCAGCGGCACTTCCGGTGACGGTCTCAAAGCCGTTTTGGGAAGCCAAACCTACCAATTCCAAGCCGTCCTCGCCCAGCACGAACTGGTCTACAAAGAGTTCGGGTTTCTTCCAAGGAGAAGGGAAAGGGAATTTATCGCAATAGGTCTGCAGTTCTTCTGATAAATCAGTTTTCGCCAAGTTCATGGTAGATCCGATCATAGAGGCTCATTGAAGTTCGAAGCACTTCGTCGTAGTTGACTTGAGATTCAGACTTTAAAAGCGCACGGAGCTCTTCTAGGTCGTGATCCACATGTTCTTTATCCAGTTCGACGTGATTTCCAATAATGGAAACAAGCGAAGCGGGGATATGACATTTCTCGGCTAGCATCTTGGTCCAATAGGGGCCAACGAGTACCGTAAAATACTCGGCAAGTAGTATGTAAGGTAAGTAGAGAGCGGGATCCTTTCTGATTGTATCGGTGATAAAAGAAGCTAGTTCTTTGACCGCGGGTACGGGTTCGGGAAGCTCGGTAATTCCATATTCCTTCATCAGTGCAGTGAGATCTTGGACGGCCCATACCTGATGAGCAAATTCTTCTTTAATTTTGTTATCAAAAAAGGCGGCTAGTAATTCGTTTCCCTTGGCGACCGATTGATCCTTGGCCAGGTGCAGATGTATCGGCGTGTGTAAAACAAGGTAATAAGCCGTATAGAGAAAGCGAGCGAGTTGAACGGGTGTAAGGCTTCCCTCAGAGACGTGCAGGAAGAATGAGTTGTTGGTTCGAGTCTGCTCAGCAAAATGTTCAATCTCTTGTGTTAAATCTAGAGTGGCCATGTTTCCCCCACAAAAACAAAACCCATGAAAAAAGCAGCTCCTAGTGTATGACCAGGAGCTGCCCTATTTGTTTAGAAGCAAGGCATGGCGAATTTCTTTCGCATAGTAGGCCCCCTTTCGTGAAATCTCCCATGTAAGAAATTTGGAGTTCATGAAAAAGAATATTAGAGAGTGTTTAAAAATGTTTTTGGAAGCAATTTGTCATCGATTACCACCGATGTGTGATTACTATGCAGAGGGGTCTTTTGGTTTGCGACCTAAGTTTTCTTAAGCCTTCGTGATCGTGGTGGCCGGGCCGGTAGTGAAACTAGGAATGTCGTACCTTTTTGAGGCGCCGAAGTAAGTTGGATCGATCCGCGGTGCGCTTCGACAATGCAGCGTGCGATGGGCAATCCCATCCCTCGGAGTGATCCTTTGGTGGAGAAATTATCCAAGAAGATTTTGTCTTGTAGCGACGCAATCATTCCTGGTCCCGTGTCGGTAATTGAAATGCGCACCCACGATTGTGAAATGGGGCTCTCTGACGCAGTCGCTTTTGCATTCTGTGCTTTAATGCTCAGCTTGCCGCCTTGAGGCATCGCTTGGATCGCATTGAGAAAGAGATTCATTAAGACACGAGAAAGATCCGTACGGTTTCCCGACACGAGGTGCAGTTTTGTCGCTGGAAGAGATAGGTAGCACGCGACCGAAGAGGCTTGCGCTGTTTCTTCAACCAGCGCGAGCGTCGTTTTAACGATCTCGTTAACTTTTACCAAGTGATGACCCGCGGTGCTAACAGGAGTAGGAGAGACGATCCTTAAACTTAGTTCTGTCGCATGCCAAAGCGCGGTGTGAACCGAACGCATTTCTTTGCGGACGGCATCAGATGTATCTCGTTGGGTCTTCGGAATGAGAGTCTCGATGTGATTGAAGTTAGTGCGGAGTTCGTCAGCCAATGCTTGAAAGTCCGCTAAAGAAACTTCTTCGTACCGTGAAATGGTGTTGCGGTAGTCCTTCAGCATTGCGATTGCTTGTTTAGCATAAAAGAGTTTTTTTTGAACACTTCGACGAGGTTGGCCCTCCGGTAACACAGAAGCGAGAATCGTAAGATGTCCTTCCACAGACATGAGGTAGTTTCCCAAATCATGGAGGATTTCTAGTGCGCGTTTTTGCTGAAGACGTTCGGGTAGCAAAAAGTCTCCCACTCTCACTCAGCAAAAAAGAGGGGATTTGGCCGAGTGGAGAAAAGTGTTTTAGCCGGACCAAACCCATGACGGTATGGTGTTTGAGCTAATGAAGTTTGTGTGCAGCGTCAAAATAAGAAAGCGGCTGAGATTGATAGGGTTGGTTAAGTTTTCTTTACCTGACTGTGTGCCTGCCACCCAACCTCATCCTTCATCGTTAAACTGTTTAGAGATGCCAGGTGGCCGGTCCCTATCTTTCACGCGCTGACCCACTGAAACCATAGAAGAATCCACATTGTTGAAGTCAGCCCGTATACGAATTAGGCGTTTCGGGCGGCCCGCGTAGCCTGGAAAGCTGGGTACATTTCTTGCTCCTTAATAAGTAGAGAAGTCCAAGATCCGGGGGCCAGGTGAGATTCGCATCCAAGTACGGCATATTTTTATTACTGCTCGGCTTATGGGGGCATTTTTCTTTCGCGGTGGACCGTCAGGGGAGCGGGGCAGCCGCTCAGGGAGACGGGAACGTTTTAGACAGTCACGCCGGCGCACAAGCCGACCAGCATGGAAAGAATGCAGAAGAATTGAAGAGACAAGCTGATCAAACTACCGATCCGGGACAAAAATCAGAATTGGAAGAGAAAGCCCGGGAAGAAAGAGAAAAAGAGGCACTGCAAAGAGCGCAGCAGGAAGCGGCTAAGCAGAACGCAGAACAAAATCACGCAGCTAAAGAGGGCGCGAAGAGTGACAAGGGTTCTCAACCTCCCCCGCCTCCTCCTCCCCCTCCACCACCAAAAGAGGAAGGTGGCGGTGATGAGCAACAGCCTCAACCTCAGCCAGAGCAGCAACAACCGCAGCCACAAGCGCAGGATGATGGCGCCAAGAAGCTTTTGGAAGATCAACTTAAAGCAAGCAAAGAGCGCGAAGAGCTAATGATGCAAAAGTTAACCTCGTTGGGATCCCCCTCGACCAAAACGGCGAG
>JBGSIC010000026.1:0-104952 GCA_041751875.1 Bdellovibrionota bacterium | reverse complement strand
GGAGCCAAACCGGGCGAAGCTCTGCGCAAGCTCACAGCCAATCGGCCCTCCGCCCAATACGACCAATCGTTTTGGGAGAGAAGGAATGTCCCATACATTATCGCTCGTCAGACAACCGATCTCTTTGAGTCCTGGAATAGGAGGAACGAGGGGGCCCGCACCGGTAGCGACGATGATGTTGCGAGTCGTGAGAATTCTACCGTTCACTTCCACTTCAAACGGGGTTCGTATTTTCGCCTCGCCCTGAATGCAGTCGACGCCGAGCTTTGAGTACCGTTCCACCGAATCGTGAGGCTCAATTTCCTTAATCACACGGCGGACACGAGTGAGAACGTCTTGGAAGTTTGGAGTGACCGTGGCATCCCCAAGGCCAAACTCCCTCGATCTTCGGATGTAAGAAAGGATTTTCGCCGAGCGAATGAACGCCTTACTGGGGACGCATCCCGTGTTCAGGCAGTCGCCCCCCATTCGATGTTTCTCGATGAGCGCGACTCTTGCTTTAACAGCCGCCGCAATGTAACTGGAAACGAGTCCCGCCGACCCGCCGCCAATAACCACCACGTTGTAGTCTGCTTTCTTCGGTCTGTGGAATTTCTTAAATGCCCTTCGTGCTCTGAGAAGGTCGGCCAATTTCTTAGCAATCAACGGGAACAGCCCCAGAGCTGCAAAAGATAAAAGCACCTGCCAAGATAAGATTTCCTTCACCGAATTGATCTTGGATAGCTGCGTTCCCGCATTTACATAAGCCATGGTGCCGGGAAGCATGGCGAGCTGGCTCACGAAGAAAAACGTAATCGTTTTGACGGGCGTCAGAGCCATTACAAGGTTGATGACAAAGAACGGGAAGAGCGGAACCAGGCGCAGGGTAAATAGATAAAAGGCGCCTTCGCGTTTGATTCCCTCATTCAGGGGCTGAAGCTTATCCCCAAATCGCCGCTGCACCCAATCACCAAACAGGAAACGCGACCCCAGAAACGCGAACGTCGCGCCCACCGTTGATGCTACGGATACCACGAGCGTACCTAACCAGAACCCGAAGATAGCTCCTCCCGCGAGAGTGAGCACGGTGGCAATGGGAAGCGAAAGCGCTACCGAAAACACGTACACGCCTAGAAACCCGGCGATAACGGCAAGCTGGTGCCCCTCGTAGTAAGTCCGAAGCCACGTCTCCTTCTCCTTGAGATTCTCAAGTGTGAAGTGGTGGCCTAGGTCGAACGAGAAGAAGGCAGCCACGCCTCCGATCACAACTAAGACGATAAGCGCCTTCCAAAGCCCTTTTTTCATTTGATGGCATCCAGACTTTTCAGAAGATCCGCGGGCTCCGCGCGCTGGGTATAGTCAGTGTCCACGAAGGCGTAAGTGATTTTGCGATCGCCTTGCACAATGTAGGTCGCCGGCACCGGAAGTTTCCATTCGGGATTTCCCTGGCTCTTTTCCAGGTCAATTCCGAATTGTTGATAAAGTGCTTTCAACTCGGCCGGTACTCCGAACACAAGCCCAAGTTTCTGGGCAAGTTGGTTGTCCTTGTCAGTGAGAATATCGAACTCAATTTTTTTGGACTTTGCCGTTTCAACGGAAAGGTCGCGTTTCTCAGGAGTGATAGCAAGAAGTGTCGCGCCTCTTTTTTTAAAATCGGGAAGGTGTTGCTGGTAGCTATTTAGCTGAACATTGCAGTAGGGGCACCAGCTACCACGATAAAATGCAATGACGACCGGCCCCTTTTTCAGAAGGGCTGAAAGCTGGATTTTTTTACCCGATGCATTGGGTAGCGAGAAATCCGGCATTGTATCGCCGACCTTGAGCGCCTTCTCCTTGATGTGGGATTTTCGCAATTTGTCAGCCGCTTCCTCCATCACCTTCTTTTTTTCTGGAGGAACTTTTGAAGCTTCCCGCATCATCTTGAGCTGTTCATTCAATGTCACGTTAACGAGTGCCTTATCGATGAAAGCCTTGATGTCCGGCTCGGAAGTCACTCCGGTTACCCGGCCATTCTCAAGCCCTCCAAGAAAAGCTATGAAACTTGATTGAGCGGTTACCTTCAGCTGCTTTTTGAGATCAGTCTCCTTGTCGTAGTCCACGGTAAAAACAGTAATACTTTTCAGCGCCCCATTCTTTTCCAACGAGGCAAGTGTTTTTTCTTGGGCGCGGCAGGTGGGGCACCAGTCCGCGTGAAAATGAAGGAGAATCTTCTGACCTCCCTTTTGAGCTTTTTGAAATGCCTCGGAATTAAACGGCTGCGCTGCAAAAGCATTCATCGAAATCATCAACCAAGTTGCAAGACTTAAGAATCGTCCCATGTTTTCTCCTTGTTCTAAAACTTCGTAATAAATTCCACCCAGAAATCCGGAAGGTTCGTCGTTAAAAACCGTTCCACGTAGCGATCCCAGTCGAAAGCGATGAGGATTCCAAATACGAACATCAGAAACCCGAATCCCTTCTTAAATCCGCCGATAAGTCCCGCGTGCCCCCGCACCTTTCCGAGAAGATTTCTGGCTCCGTAAGCGAAAAGAATGAGTGGGATCACAGCCCCCATGCCGAAAACGGAAAGAACCAAGGCGGCCACCCCAACGCTTCCAGCCTGAGAGGCAAGCCCAAGAGCGACACCGAGACTCGGCCCACTACATGGGGTCCAGACGACGCCCAGCAATATACCCACCATAAATTCAGTGAGTACCGGCCCGCCGAAACTTCTTTGCGATAGTGAAGCCGCGCGCCCGGTCAACCCCGAAAGCGAGGTAGCTAGACGCTCGGTCAATCTCGCGGAGAGGAACAGAAGTCCGCCAGCGGCAAGAATGCCTCCCGATATGCGTCGGATGATGGCAGGGTTTACTCCGAGCAGCTCCCCCGAGCTGCTAATAGCCAAAGTGACGAGCACGAAGGTCACAAGAAGTCCGAGCGCCAGAGCCAGAGGCCCAAGTCGGTTTTTAGCTAGCGAGGAAGCGGTAACGAAAGGGAGTACGGGCAAGACACAAGGAGAGAGAGTCGTAAGCAAACCAGCAAGAAAGGCAAGTGCCAGAGTAGTCGGGGTCATACTCGTCGTTCCGTTCCGAGCGATGCCAAAGCGGAATTCGCAACTTCAGCGAGCAGGTCACGCTCGGGTCGAAATTTCGCCATCTCACGAATCGTGAAAGCGGCGGAAAAGGCCCGAAATGCAGCCTTCCTCACATCAAGCGACTTTGAAAGAGCGCCCGTCGCTTTCGCCTCTTCGACGAGCTCGTGGAAAAATGACTCCAATCGCTCGACTTCCTCGATGACAAAGCGCGAAAGCTTCGTGTTCTGATTTCCGAACTCCATGCCGCTGTTGAAGGCGAGGCACCCCCGCTTTCCCAACTTGGCCATCTGTGATTCGTTGATGAGTTTGCGATAGAGCTGTATCAGGGCATTCACGGGGTCGGGACTAATTTCGCCCACACGGAACTGATTGAAAGGGCCGTCTCCGATATACTTGCGAAGGGCAAGCCGAAAAAGCGCCTCTTTGTTGCCGAAGGAGGAATAGATGCTGCCTTTGTTTAGGCCCGTGACGCTGGTGATGTCGTCGAGTGAAGTGCCTTGGAAGCCCTTTGCCCAAAACACTTCGGTGACCTTAGATACTACATGTTCATAATTAAATTCTCTCGGCCGTCCCATAACTGAAAAGCCTATCCGTTATTGACCGAGTGGTCAAAAATATTAGAATATGGGTAGAAATCGGGGTAGCTAGGACGATGAGTGTCGGAGTCTCCTAACTCTGCTTGATAGCCGCGCCGAAGATCGGGGGGACTGTATGCATTCCTTTTTCTATATCAAGAAGCTGAGATTGAATATCCGCACATTTTCGGAGGCTAAATTTGGCTATTTGAGCCAGTAGATAGTTGAAATAACTAAAAAAGGGACGAACGCTCCATTCGATTCGACCCACTTAGGGTCAAAATCAGCTAACCAATCGTAATTAAACCGGGGTTCATGAGCCTAGATCGCGGTCCCGGCGGCCTGCCAAGTTTCCTAATATTTCGCATCTTTTCTTGAGGTGGCTACATTTGGCTACAGCAAATTGGAGCCATCGGGCTTTCCGACCTGTCCGTCGGGGCTCGAGCCCGCTTTATACTTCAGGAAAGTTTTTCACTTAACTAGTAGAGCGGGAAAACGGTCTGGATATATTCTATCCTACAATCAAGAGGTCGCTCGGTTGAACACGGTCAACGCGATACAAGGAGCAGTGAAGAAGCCTATATTTGGTGGCCTAGCTCAGAGAGAACCTTCTGGCACTCACCTCGAGCAAAGGCGCGTTCCAGCCCGATGTATTTTCCTACATCATAGCCTGGTCTCATGTACCGAGAACGCTTGAAACCAAATCTTTCATAGAAGGCAATTGAACGTTCATTCATTCGTCGGGTGATCAATACCATCTGATCAGCATCCGGAAACTGGTTTAGAATAGAAAATAACAACTGTCTGCCCACCCCTCTTCCTTGCAACGAGGGGTGAACAGCCATTTGCATCACATAAATTCCCTGCGGATCCTGGGTATCAAAAGCGGCAAATCCAAGGGTCCTTCCTTCTCTTTTTGCAACTACCCACCGATACCGCTTCGAATCATTAAGCATTGTGTCCATGTCGTCCTGAAACCCTTCACGCAACCACTCCCGCAGATCTGGAATCTGCACTTGAGGGGAGTCCTTATAGAGGGCATGAAACGTATCTATAAAAAGTTGTTGTGCTTCCTGCCTGTTTCCTGGCTGGTTCCACTCGACAGCGTACCTATTCCCATCTTTATCAGTAAAAACACTTTCGGCGTAGGACAATTGACCCACTACCAGGAAAATAGACACGAGAAGGAAGAAACGAAATTGCATATACCTACGCTCGAAGCTATCGCTTAAATAAGCGCTTAAAAATTTTTGAACAGCGGCTCGCGCGGGGGTTCAGATATATGTCGGGATAAAGTCGTTGGAGATTACTCCGTGCTTGTTTTTCTTGTTTTTTTAGGTGGATAGCTTCTAAGAGCTGACTTGAGAATACTAAGCTTCCCTGAACGCCAAAGTAACCCACGACAGGGAAGGCGGCTACAAAAAGTAAATCATTTTGATCTTTCATGTTGGTTAACGTTCCATGAAGTAGGGCAGCAGACGCCGCCAATTGGGGGGGGAGCCCTATGAGCATTTGTCGTAAAGAGATTTCCCCGTGTAGAAATTCTTCAGCAGAAAAGTGCATTTTGTTCCTCGAGGGGCGTGATAAAAAAGGTGTCTCACGATCCGCTACGATTTTTTTGAGTAGCGATTCTTGGGCTCTCCATAGCATTACATCGGCACTGATACGTTCATCGCCTCTAAGAGATTCTGACTCATGAATCAGTCTCTTTAATTCCGTGTTGTCAAAGAACACGTTGCAAAATATTCTAAAGTTTCCTCTTCCTAATGAAATTAAATCTCTTATGCTTACTTCTCTAATGAGAGTCCTCAACTCTTCCCTCTCAGCTAAAATTCCCCCGGTGGGTAGCTGATAAAGTCGGGGGTAATCCTTTCCCCATAATTTTCTGGCGATTATCGAATACACCTCCTCATCAGATTTCTTAGGTTCCTTCAACTCATCCACAATTTCTTGCATAGTATAGGGATCAAGTTTGGGAACACCTTCTGAATACGCATTAAATGAAAATATGGAAAAATGTATGATGGAGACAATTAGTATTCTACAAACCAGCATCTATAACTCGTCCTTCTCAAGGGCCTACGCGAATGAAGAGGCAAGACGTATGCCATAGATCAGCTACCAAACGAATGAGCCCTCGCCTTCGGAACGGCCACCGCCGGTTGCCAGAATATAGGCCCGCGCAGGTGACCGATCGGACTGATTAGGTTCTGAACAAAATGAAACTCGTTGTCCTTCCCTTTCTACTCCACTAACTTATCTTATGTGGATGACATCAAAATGCAGTCGGTAGTGCGAACTGGTTACGGCCCCCCTGAAATACTAAGCGTTCAAACCCTTGGTCTCCCCGTTCCCAAAGAAAATGAAATCTTGGTGCGCGTTCATGCCGCGACAGTAAACCGCACTGACTGCGGCGCGCTTTGGGGAAAGCCTTTTATCTTTCGATTTTTCGTTGGCTACCCTAAACCACGGCACCTGGCCACCGGGAGTGACTTCGCCGGCACGGTTGTCGCAACTGGTCCGAAGGCCCGCCTCTTCAGGGAGGGCGACAGAGTTTTTGGCTTTGAAGACCACGGCCTTGGGTCGCATGCCGAGTATCTATGCATCAACGAAAACAAAGCCATCGCGAAAATTCCCGAAGGTATTTCCTTCGAACACGCCGTCGCAAGTCTTGAGGGCGGACATTACGCTTACAATTTTATTACCAAGGTTTCTCTCAAGGCGGGCGATCGAGTGCTCGTCAATGGCGCAACGGGAGCGATCGGTTCAGCCGCGGTCCAGATACTGCTGCACTTTGGTTGCGAGGTAACTGCAGTCTGTCCGACGGCATATGTTGAACAGGTGCGGAACATGGGTGCCGCACGCGTCATTGATTTCGAGCAGGAAGATTTTACAAAGGAGCCGCCCGAGAGCTATGGGTTTGTCTTTGATGCAGTCGGAAAAAGCTCTTTCGCCCGCTGCAAACCATTGCTTAAAGGTCGGGGGGTGTATATCTCTTCCGAGCTCGGTCCGCGCTCAGAAAATCCTTTCCTTGCGCTTCTCACTCCACTTTTGGGTGGTCGCCGCGTGATTTTTCCGATTCCGATTAATATTAAAAGAAGCATTCAACTACTCAGCGACTTACTCGTAAGTCGGAAGTTTACCCCGCTAATCGATCGGGAGTACCCGCTAACAAAAATTGTCGAAGCATTCGAATATGTCGCCAGCGGAAAAAAAGTTGGGAATGTCCTAGTAAAGCCCTAACGAGCGCCAGAAAAAAGGTGCCACAACCCCCTTCGAGGAACCCACCTACTTTTGGGCTGAAAAGGTGGGCACGGTGAGCTTAGTGGGCGCAGAGACACCTTTTTTTTGGGTTGCTTGATCTTCCCGCTTTGCAAAGATATTGAGCGAAAGGTCCATCTTCTTATGTGTCCACCATTCAATGAAGGGCTGAGGAGAGTGGCGCCCGCCGTTTTCCACGTAGACCCGAAATCCTGCTTCTGCTAGCACCGCAACTAGGCGATGCAAAGTTTGGGGCATCCCGACGTAAGAGTGGTATTCCACAAAAAGATTTCGCACATGAAAAAGTCTGTCCTTGCAGGACTCCAAAACTTCGGTTTCGGCTCCTTCAATATCGATCTTAAGAAGATCGACTGGACGGGTTAGAAAATCTCTTAAAGGAACAGCGCTAACCAACATGTCCCCTTTGCTTTCAAAGTTGATTCGACCTGCAGTGGACGATGGATCCGGGTCAAACTTTAGTTGCGCATTTTCAGTCCAAACCGCTTTTTGAAGTGAAGTGACACCGGAAAGTCCAAGCGATTGGATGTTCTTCTGTAGCAGTTCAAACGCGATGGGATCAGGTTCAAAGCAAAGCACTTCGGCGTTTGGATAAAGCTGCTTAAAGTACAGAGTTCCAATCCCTACATTAGCACCACAATCAATGATGTAAGGAGAGCCCGAGGCTTCGAACCGATAAGTCTGCCTTTCGACTACTTCGCGATAAAGATGAGCGAAGGCCCGGCTACTTGCGAAGTGCAAAGGCCGACCGAACACAGAACTAGTTAAAATAGAAAATTCTGGAGCACTTTCAAGACGGCGCAATTCCTTCTCAACGCGCCTCTGCTGCGGGTTGCGCCTGTGAACCGTAATCTCCGCATCAAAACGGGCCAACAATGATCGAATAAGCTTTTTCACTTGTTTGTTTTATGCTGCAACTAACGCGAATTCACTCTTTCTTTTAGATTTGCGAATGAATTCGAGATTCGATACAGTAATAAACTCCATTAACTCAAAACCGTGCCATTTTATCATTTTTTTCAATGATTTTGACCACCGCATTTTAGAATCTGTCGTTTAACGTCAATCAAGTGAAGCTGAGGTGAGCACAATGTTCCCAATATACTTTCTGACATTGCTAGTCACCACTCTGCTTAGCCTGAATAACACCTGGTTAGTGTGGCGAGGGTTGCGCGATAAGAAGAAGAGTCATCCACGCCCTAAGCTGAGCAAGGAGGCTTTCCCCTCGGTGGCGATTCAGCTGCCTATTTTCAATGAGGCATACGCCATCGACGACCTACTGGACTGCGTCGCAAAAATCTCCTATCCGAGAGAAAAACTCACCATCCAGGTTCTAGATGACTCAACAGATGACACGCCGGAGAAAGTGGAGAAAAAGCTTCAGCTACTGCGTCTAGCCCAACCAGACCTTTTGATTCAGCATATCCGTCGAACAGAACGGAAGGAATTTAAAGCAGGGGCGCTGAAAGAGGGATTTGAAAAAACTCAAGCTGAGTACTTTGCCATCTTTGATGCCGACTTCCGGCCTTCACCAAACTTTCTCGAAGTGCTTGTTCCTCATTTCAACGACCCACGCGTCGCGGTGGTTCAGGGGACCTGGCTCAGCTTCTCAAATTTTTTGTATTCATGGGTAACGAAAGTGGGAGCATATTTTATTACCTATGATCATCACATGAACATTGGCAAGGACGGGCAGAACTACTGGTTCAATTTTAAGGGCACCGGAGGCATGCTAAGAAGAGAGGCAATCACGAACGCGGGACACTGGCAGGGTGATACCTTAACCGAAGACATGGATCTCTCATTCAGAATGTGCGCGCTTGGTTACAAAATGGTCTATCTTCGAGACTATCCCGTCACAAATGAAATTCCGCCTCGATTGACAGATTTTCTGGATCAACAGTCTCGGTGGGCAGTAGGAAGTATTTTCGCTGGCTTCAAACTGTTTCCATTAATTATCCGATCAAAAACAACATGGATTCAAAAACTTCAAGCATTCAACCGCTGTTTTGGCGCGTTATTCTGCTGTCTGATGGCACCCTTGCTAACCATTTTTGGATACCATTTTCTAACGTCCGGCGTAAACAGCTTTTGGGTTGTAGGTAGTCTGACATTAATTTGTTCATCATTAATGTCTCACCTGGTTATACGTCTGGTATTGCCCCTGATTGAAAAAGATGGATCTCCTCGATTAACTGACATGCTCTGTTTTTTCTCCATGATCAGCCTGTGTGTTTACTGCTGGCAGGTATTTTTAATGCGCGTTTTTACCGGAAAGAAAGTCTGGAATCGCACGCCCAAGTCCGGAGCCGGATATGACCTTTCTCGTCGTACCAAAAAGCATTTACCCGATCTCTTGGAGTTCGGACTGCTTGCCGGAATTGCCTACCCAGTTTGCCAACATTTCCTTCATTTTAAGTTCGACGCCTTGTGGATCTTCTTCGCAACCGCGATGGCAACGACCCTTAGTTTGGGCGTTTCTTCCTATGTGATACGCTGGATGGAAAGAAGACCACGGCACCTTAAAAAACAGGTTGGGTCTAATGCAAATTCATTTTCACTTGGCAGCGGGATTCATCCTTAGCCGATATCTTTATGACCTAAAGTTTCTATCGGCATGCCTCTTTTTTTCGATTTTTCCTGACCTTCCGTACATCTACCACTATGTGAAGAACACCTTCTCACAAGGAATTAAAGCCATTAGTTGGCGATTCGTCCTCGGCCCTCGCTGGAGCACGGTCATCGCAAAGAGCTTACATTCGATCCCACTTTTCTTGATTCTAGTTTTTATAACCTGGTGCTTTCTACCTAGTTTCTTATCCCCGTTTTTTTATTGCTACTTGGGGCACCTGATTCTCGACTACGCTTTTCATGCTCCCGACTATTATCGGCCTTTCTACCCTTTTTCTGATTTCTCAATTCACATTCCACTCTCCTACTACGACCCGAAATACGGAGCAAAGTGGGTCAATCGCGGCGCTTGGGCAATAGTTTTGCTTGCTGTAGTGAGTAGCTTTTGGTGGCCTTAGGCTAGAATCAAAAAAGTGATTAGTACAAAAGCTCCCCATTTTGACACTTTGCTCCATCGGCGGGGCGGCAATAAAAGCTATCTGCCTTTTCTCGTAGTTTGCGATGCAAGAACTGGCTCCAATTGGTTTTGTTCGCTCTTGGCATCGCATCCTAACATTGTTAGCTATCTTGAGCTTTTCAATCCACGGGGCATTTACCATGGACTTCCCATGAGCCCACAAACTCGACCCTATGAATTGAAGATGCGCGACCTCTTCCCGCAACTATATGCAAAATGGGCAGTCTATCGAGGATATGAGGGAAGTGTGATGGCGGTAGGAATGAAACTGCTTTACAACGATCTACCCAGCTACAACGGGTTGCTTCTCAAATATCTCAATACACTGCCGGCGTTAAAGATCATTCACCTTCGACGAAGAAATGCTATTGCCTCTTTTGTTTCAAATGAGTTGGCACAATCGACAGGTGTTTGGTCTTCTTATCAGCATTCTGACTCCGATAGAACGATCTTTGTAGATACCGCGTATCTAATGGAGTACCTTAAGGATTTCCTGGTTCGCTTGGAGAACACAGAAAAGTATTTAGCCAACCGCTCCATGTTGACCATTTGGTACGAGGACCTCCTGGAAGATTCCACCAAGGAATTGCTACGATCTCAGAGTTTCTTAAATGTTCCCATTCACCCGTTGCAAAGTCCTTTTCAAAGGCTCGAAACCAGAAAACTGTCTGACATCATCGAAAACTTCCCTGAAGTAAAAAATGTATTTAAGGGCTCTGCGTGGGAAGCCTGTTTCGACGAATAGTTGCGTCGCTAAGCTCTTTCCAGCTTCCCATCTATTTTTTTGTTCGCACAGAAAAGCCCCTTATTCTGGCGTACGCTCTCGGAAACGACAAAGCCAGGAGATCGGCAGGAAGCTTTCTAGGGTAGAAAAACTTTTCTCGACAATCTAGATTATGAGAAGACCAGGTAAACCGGATGTAAAGTTCAAGGACGATAAATTGCTTCGCCAAATTACCTCGCCCTACAGCTTGCAATAGCTGAAATAAAACCCGCAATCCACTGTCATCGGCCAATCTGTGCGCTTCTCTTTTGCGCCCCAAGCCCGATAAACAAAAAATTAGGAAAGCTCTCAAAAGCTTCGGTTTGGAAGAAGCTTTGAGCAGCTCCTCCACTTGATCGATATTCGGCTCACGGCCAGCTCGTCCAAAAAGGAAACTAATATCAGATAAACAATTTAGAAACTTAACGGCCTTAAAACCCCGCTCAACGGTTCCAAGCGCTCGGTGGTTCGGTACTTTGGTAAGTACATCATGGAGAAAATTCAAGGTGGTGCAAAGCAAAGCCCCTTCCACTGAGGGAACCCTGAGTTGACACGATTCTCTAGCGACATTCTTGGATGTACGCCATAGTGTTTCATCGAACGCGCTATTTTCCAGCACGCTTACTTTCCAATGAAGCTCTATGTACACCCCTTTTCTCGAGTATACGTAGTGACAGTACTCCTTTTCGAACAGGTCACGACCGCCCTCTTGCAGAAAAACCGGTTTCTGTCCGTAGTCTTCAATATAGCCCAAGGTGCTCAAAACCTTTTCGGCTCCCTCTAGATGCCCGTTCTGAATCAGCACATCTATATCATTCATGCACCTACTTCCCCGTTCGTCTGTGGGGATCGTAAGTAAATAGGCGGCCCCCTTCATAAAAAGAGCCGGAACAGAGGCCCGTTCAAAAGCCCCCCCCAATTCTTCAACGCTAGCCAAAAAGTTTTCGTTCTTTTTCTGATTTATCTCATGAACTGGCTCCAGGCTACTAAGTGCACCAAGTACGCTGTTTGGCCTCAGCTGTTTAAGAGTTCGATAGATGGGAATGAAAAAGGCAGGATATCTATGAGCTGTCGTCCAGTTAATTCGGTTCCACGTTTTCGACGCGTCTCCTATTACCTGCTGGAGTTCTTTCGTAGAAGTACATGCCAGTATCCTACAAAAAAGCTCCTGAACAGCCACTGAATTCCAAGGATGATGCTCTAGTATGCGGTCTGATTCTGCTTCTGAATTGCGGCTCACAAGTCATAGCTTAGAATTATTATCTCCTCCTGGCAAACTAGCTCTTGTGAGAAGTACTGGAGGGTGTAGGCGAAGTGAAAGGCATCAGATGTTTTGGAACACCTGATTGCAGTCGACAATATTGATCTTCTCTTTGCTGAGCCGAGTGTTCACGTCCATCAATGCGATCAAAACGATATCCACTGACTCTTTCTCCATCAAATTTTTCCAAAGCCGCTAAGTAGATTCCGCATACTTCATTCATCAAGGGATGCGTATCAAACGTGACACGGTTCGTCCATTTACTTACGACGGTCGGATTTGCTCGATCAAAACCACTCAGGTGAAAAAACACTGCTGGTGAGCTCTCGGCGTAGATAACTTCATTTTGCTTTGTAAGCTTTCGTTCGTGAAGATTCCAATAGGCTATGTTCAGGCCGGGGTCCGTAAGCGGTACAAATTCCCGTGCGTACAGGCTGACGACGGTGGGTAACCAAGTCTGATCGACAAAACAGGTGGGAGTAGAGTTAAAACAGTGAGTTTTAAGCTGACGACTCAAGAAATCCAGAACCTCCAGGGAAACGGGGGAATGGTTAAAAACCATGAATCCCGAGTTATAGGGTCCATAAAGCGGTAGGTGCCAATTGTTTGGATAAAGTCCATCAGCCGGATAGCTCCACCTTACATGCGGACAAAAACCGAACTCGCCTTCTAAGAGCAACTTTTGGGGTTCGGGTATGGTGCCTACCATGAGAATATCGGTATCCATGTAGATGATACTGGGTAACTTTCTCACCTTTAGCAGATAGCTTAAGAACACGGGCCGCATGGCATTACAAAGTTCAAACGCATCGTAGTAGGTAGTCATTTCTTCATAAGGGGGATACTGCAGGTCTTCCGGGAAGAGAGCATTTAGTTCGGGAAAGCCATTTATCCAGGAGTCTTCTTTTCGCAAGCCGTCTACCACTAGCGTAAACAGTTGAAACTTTTTTTGTGTTTTTGACAACGACAAAGCAAAGGCTCGCGCACTAGAAACGTGGGAACGTGTTATGACTGAAGCAATGTAGATCACTTTGAAAGAACCTGCCTTACCCTAATCCTCGAATCCTTCGGGAAGAGATTTCCCCCCACCTACGGGGAGATCCAGAAAGAAACGCTTTTGAAACCGCACTTCAGAGATTCGTTTACCGATATCAATGATGTTCGAGAACAATCCACCAAACGGCTGATGATACAACTTTGCTATCCAGTGACTAAACTCGAAAGAAGTAGCCAATTTCAGAGCTGATCTATGTCCATAATGAAGACGGGAATAGTAAACCGTTAAGTTTTCTGGATCCATCGCTTCACTTTCATCTAATTGAGTGGAACCTTGCCAGCCCGAACCCTGCTCATAGAACCGCACCATACTGGGAAGGGCTCGAAGGACGCCGTTTGTCAGAAAAATGTTGGAAGGTTCAATTTTCCAACCACCATCACGGAGCATTTGGCAGAAATCGCCAAAACCGAGCGAATAACTCCCCATGAGTAAGCAGCGCTTGTGATTTCTGTCAGCAATATAGCCAGGGACCCAGTACATTTCCCGTCGATGGCAATTTTCAATAGCCAGTACATGTAACGCCAGAGCCGTCATGAAACAGACCTCATCCGTGCGTTCTAAATACTGCAAAGATACTTCTGAAGCATCTTTGCTCAATGTAAGTAGCCAGTTATCCGAGCAAATGAATGAGTGTGTCTTGTTCCTAAATCTCAAGAAACCTTTTTGCCCTGAACGCACTCTGACGGCAGAATCCGGAACTGGGTGAATTTCTTGGACACTGTGGACCCGAAGAAGTGCTGTATCCGCTATCGCTTCAGAAAAAGACACTCCTAGGCCGCTTAGAATTTGATATGAAGCGGAATCGCTTTCAACCTCGACTTTGATCTCTCTGTCGATCTCAATTACTGACACTTTTGTCTACTCCACCCGGCGAACCACTCCAATACTTTCTTTGGAAGAGGCTTTCTCCACCCGAGCCCCTTCATCAAGGTCTTTGTCGCCTCTGCTTCGTTGCGTCCGGCGAAAAACTGATAGAACGTAACCGGTGAGCCAGGCTGCGCCCAAGATGAATCTAAGGGCGACAACAAGGCAGGGGCCAAGTTAAAGTCGATCTCTTCCCGGTTGATGCCTTCAATTTGGAGATCGGCTTCCGCGCGAGTTAAGAGTTCAAAACTGCTGTGTTCCGAGTTACGAATAAGCGGCAGGATAACAACGGTTGGAATGTTTGCAGCGGGAACCGTGCCATTCAGGAATCTTGACGACCCCTCTTTAAACCGATCTCTGAAGTCCTTGTTCTTCGAACTGATCATATCGAAGCAAGCATAGCTGAACCCATCGGAAATAAGTGTATCATCGGTAATTAGTTTTGCTCCCGCGGCAAGAGTGCGAGCCGAACAGGAAGATTTCCCAGAACCCGAGAGCCCACAGAAGAGGGTATTAGTCCCTCTACGTTGGACAGCAGATGCATGGAGATAGCTGTAACCTTTTCGAATCGCTGCCAGAATAATCATCCACTTCAAAGCATAGCAGGTCAGCCGTTGGTGCAAGGCAGATAGTCCTGTCGCATAGACTTTTAGCTCGGTACGTTCAGTATCCAAAATGGCTAGGTATTGATCGGCAATCTCATAGAACAAAAAGGGTGGACAGCTAAACCTCCGAAAGGCGTTGGTGCCCAATTTCTCCAGAAGAACCGCTCGCTCAAGTCGATGCCAGGGGGGAGTCTTCTCCTCAAAACTAAACGCTGCATCACAACTGCTGTGAGCCTTGTTCCTGTAGAGAGACAAGAGTTCAGCCCATTTCTCAGTATGGGAAGGATCTACACTCTCAATAGAATACTGAAGTTCTAGTAAACTAAAAAACGAAGTGTTCTCACTCATCTGCTATACCAATCATCTGCAAAACGCGCCCTGTGCCCAATATCTTAGCATCGCTCCGCTCAGATTAGTCTACACCCCCCTCTCTCCTCCCATTTTCCTAAGTTGCTTTCAAAAACTGAATCTTAGACATCGGCGGCCGAGAATTCTAAAATAGAGAAATGCCCCTCATTCATCGTCGCTATTTCACCCTTTTTTTGGTCACTTTCGCTTGGCACTCCTTTGCTGCCACGCGCGTCACACTTGAAGACGCTTTTAAGGCCGCAGCTTCACGAGATGAGGCGGTGCTTCAGAGCAAAGAAAGAATCTATCAAGCAGATTCCGTGGTTTCACAAGTACGCGGCTCCATCTTTCCTAAGTTGGAGTTTGGGTTGACACATCAAATCCAACCTCTACCTTCCGACCCCGTTGCCGCCCAATTCTCTCCCGAGAACCAAACACAAGCCAACTTCACCTTGCGCCAACCTCTTTTTCGGGGCTTTGCGGAGTGGAAAGGTCTAAGCCAAGCTCAACATTTGCGGTCAGCCGAAGAAGCGGGCTATGACGCAAGCCTGAATAAACTTTTCAGGGACACCGTGACAGCTTACGTGGAAATTCTCAAGCAGGAGAAGGACCTAGCAAACCTAAATGAACAGTCATCGATATACGAAAAACGAGTCAAAGAACTCTCAGGACGGGTAAAACGCGGAGAGTCAAACCAAACCGATGTGGTAACGGCCGAAGCGACTCAAGCAACTTTAGAGGGCGATATTCGCCTTACCCAAGCCGAGTTGGAAATCGCCCGACAGAAGTTTGGTAGCCTCACAGGATTAAACAACAATGCCAGCCTGGTGGATCCCAATCTGCATGGTTCTTTCCGTTTGCAGCCGCTCGATAAATATTTGGAAAGGTTAACCCAGCGCCCTGATGTCCGCGAGGCATTGCAGAAATTTGAAGCCGCTCAAAAAGGTTCGTCTGTCGCCTGGGGTGCACACCTACCGAGAGCTGATGTCATTGGCAACTACTACCTCGAGCGTCCGGGATTCCTCTCTGATCTCAAATGGGATGTTCGGTTGGAAGTTACCGTCCCTTTGTTTGAGGGATTTGTTACTCAGGCAAAGTATTCCGAGGCCGTCTCAAGAAGGAAAGATGCGGAGCTCGAGTTCGAGAAAGTGAAACGAGCTGCTCGAATGGAAGTTGTTTCTTTGTATCAGAGGCTCAATGCAAAGTTGGATCAACTTCGGAGCCTTAGAAAGGCTGCTGAACTTTCCCGGAGGAACGCCACACTCGTTCAGAAAGATGCCCGTCGCGGACTTACTCGCAACATCGACGTTCAGCTTGCTCTCACGGAGTTTAGAATCGCGCAGCGAACTTTTGACCAGGCTCACTTTTCTTCTCAGATTGACGTTTACGAACTCTTGAGCGCAGCAGCCATGGCGCCCATCAAAACCAAAGGGTCCTACTAATGACGCTATCCGATCTTTCTATTCGACGGCCGGTCTTTGCCTGGATGCTGATGTTTGGACTCATCATCTTTGGTGCCATCAGCTTCAATCGCCTTGGAGTGAGCGAACTCCCCGACGTAGATTTTCCGATTATTAGTATTTCGGCTCGATACGAAGGAGCCGCACCCGACGTGGTGGAAGCAGAAGTGGTCGATCCCATTGAAGATGCGCTAGTCGGTATCCAGGGCGTGAAGAATGTTTATTCTACTTCCCGCAGCGGCAGCGCTGACATCACGGTGGAGTTCACTCTAGAGCGCAGCTTGGACCTAGCGTTCCAAGACGTACAAGCAAAAATCGCTGCCACCCAAGCGATACTTCCTCAGCAGATGGATCCGCTGACGGTAATGAAAATTAATCCAGAAGACTTCCCTATCATGTGGCTCTCCGTGGCGAGCCCCAAGATGAAGCCTCACGAACTGATGCTCTTTGTAAAGGATCACATCCGGGACAAACTCACCACCATTCCTGGTGTGGGTAACGTCTGGATGCCAGGCTATATCGAGCCCAACCTTCGCGTGTGGGTAGATAACAAGAAACTTAAACAATACGCTCTATCGGCAGTAGATGTCGTTAACACCATCCGTACCGAACACACCGAGCCGCCCTCTGGGCGCACTGAGTTCCGACAAAAAGAATATAGTCTTCGAACCATGGGCGAAGAAAAAACTGTAGAGGACTTCTCTAAAATCCTCATCAACGCCCGCGGCGGCGGGCCCAACTTTAATCCCATCCCACTTTCGAGCATTGCCACAGTTGAAGTGGGCATCGCCGATTCGATGCAGTTTGCCCGAAGCAACGGTGAACCTGCCGTTGGCTTGGGCGTAGTAAAGGCTCGGGGCGCGAACGCAGTAGCTGTGGCGCGTGCAGTACGGGCCCGCCTCGTGGAAGTGCAGAAAGAACTGCCTGAAGGGATGACCTTTATCAATAATTACGATGGCACGCGCTTCGTAGAAGACGCCATCCACGAACTCATTTTAACTCTAGTTCTGGCCGCTATTCTCACTTCTCTAGTTTGCTGGCTATTTCTGGGTTCTTGGGCCTCTACTTTCAACGTACTTCTGGCAATTCCCACATCTGTGTTGGGAAGTTTCATCGTCATGTACTTCTCTAACTTCACACTCAATACCTTCACGCTCCTCGGACTCTCGCTCGCCATCGGTATCGTAGTAGACGACGCTATTATGGTTCTAGAGAATATTATTCGCCACCGAGAAATGGGGAAAAGCCGTGTGGATGCTGCGCTCTTTGGTGCACGCGAGATTACCTTCGCCGCGGTCGCTACCTCGGTGTCTCTCGTGGCGATCTTCCTCCCCATTGCGTTTGTCGAAGGCTTAATCGGGCAGTTTCTCTTTCAGTTCGGTGTAACCATGAGCGCAGCGGTATTGATTTCGTTGGTCGAAGCGCTGACCCTTACCCCAATGCGCGCCGCCTACTTTAAAGACGCGGAAGCATCACATGGTATTATCACCCGTGTCTTCGAATCGGTGTATTCCCGTTTTCAGAAAGCGTATGAGCGCCTGCTCCCCATGGTTCTCAATCATCGCTGGAAGTTTCTTTTTGTCTCAACCCTATTCTTTGTTGCGAGTTTTGGATCGGCGGCCCTACTAAAAGGAGAGTTTGCTCCTGCGCAGGATATGAGCGCGGTGACCATTCTACTCAATAACCCTCCGGGGTCGGGTATTTCCTTTACCGATGAGCGCATTCGCAAGATCGAAACCTTTTTGAAAGACCGCCCAGAAACCAGCGCCTACTTCGTCGCCGCCGGTGGCTTTACAGGAGGAGAACCTCACGCGGCAATGATCTTCGTGGAAATGAAGCGACCTGGGCAACGCGGAATTGACTCGACCAAGAAAAAGGAGCTCACGCAGAAAGAGTATATGGAAGTCGTGCGCGAGTTTCTTACCACTACGATGCCCGAATCTAAACCGCAGGTGCAAGATCCGTCTCAGCAGGGTTTCGGCGGGGGAGGTAGTAAGGGCTTTCCGGCGGAGTTCACGATTCGAGGACCTGAGTGGATCAAGCTCGGAGAATACTCCAAAGAAATTGTCGCTCAACTCAAAGCGGAAGGGGTGATGACCGACGTGGATTCAGATTTACTGTACGGCGCGCCCGAAGTCCATATTGTTCCCGACCGCAAACTTGCGTCTGAGCATGGAGTGGACGTCGCTTCCATTGGTACAGTGATCAACACACTTATGGGAGGGACCATTGCAGGTTCCTTTCCTCAAGGTGGCCACCGCTATGATATTCGAGTGAAGTTAATTGATGAAGATCGCGAGCCGATGGAACGCATTAATGAGTTCTCAGTACGAAATAACCGCGGACAGCTCGTTCCCCTTTCTTCTCTGGTCACCCTTCAGGAATCGACGGTAGCTTCAACCATTTCTCGTAAGAATCGCCAGCGCACCATCATGATCTACGGCAACTTGGGCAAGAACCTCAGCCAACATGAAGTCCTCAAAAAGGCCGAGGCGATTTCGAAAAAGATCATGCCCGAAGAATATACTTTTCAGCTCGCCGGTTCCGCTGAGGAATTTCAACAGGGATTTATCAGTTTCCTATTTGCCCTGATTATGGGCTTTGTGGTCGCTTACATGATTCTCGCTTCGCAGTTTAATAGTTTTCTTCATCCCATTACCGTATTCATGGCGATGCCTTTCAGCTTCTCCGGCGCTTTCCTAGCGCTCTGGCTAACCGGGCAAAGTATGAACATGTTTAGTATGATCGGTCTTATCTTGCTGATGGGTATCGTGAAGAAAAACTCGATTCTGTTGGTAGATTTTACAAACAAGCGCCGCGAAGAAAATATGGGTGTCATGGAAGCTCTTTTAAGCGCGTGTCCGACCCGCCTCCGTCCCATTCTGATGACATCGCTCGCCACCGTGGCGGGTGCGCTTCCCGCTGCGATGAGCTTTGGACCGGGCGCGGAAACCCGCAAACCGATGGCGGTTGCGGTCATTGGTGGGGTACTCGTCTCTACCCTACTCACTCTTTTCGTCGTGCCTTGTGTGTACAGTTTGTTTGCTCGGTGGGATGGTCAGTCTCGAAAAGTGGCTCCGCAGGACCGGCCGCTTAAACCCGCCCACGCATAGAACCTTAGCATAGAAAAAGCCCCCTCATTTTACAGAACGAGAGGGCTTTTTTTGTGTTCAACTATTTGCGTATGACTTCACAGGGAGGCTCAATATTGGCAAAATCCAATGCTGAAGTATTTACTTCCTTGCAGATAAGCCACGCTTCGACGCTATCGCGCTTCTCCTCTTTATCTAACCGCGCAATGCGCTCAGAATCATCTGCGATTGCTGGCAACCCCTTCGCGGAAGAGAGTTTTCCCTTCACAGCAAAAGTTCTTTCCCAGTCTTTGTTCTTATCCGGAAAGCCACTCTTTTTTTCAATCTCTTTTTCAGTTTTCTTGTCCAGTTCGATACGGCCTTCTTCAACGGCTTCCCCTTTATAGTAACAGCCGGTGGGATTGGCTCCCCAGATTTCGCGTTCCACTACCGCCACCGAACCATCGGCACTCGAGCAGTTAAACCAATGCAAGGCCCAAACATTCGAACCAGCAAACATCACAACAAGAATCAATATTCCCTTCTTCATAGCTCCTCCTTATTAATAGAGTGAAGAATGGCGCTGGTATGCGCTTAAGTGCCTCCGATGTAAAGAGGATGAGAAAAACCTAATTGGTTGTAGATGCTTAGCCTACGGTTCGGATGAGTTTGCGATCACCCACCACCCAAACGAGGTCCCGAGGTTTGAGTACCATGGAGGAATCGGGACTGACCATGCGCTTGCCGTCGCGCTCGATTCCCACAATCAATCCGTGAATGGCTTCTCTAAGACCGCACGCACGAATAGATTTTTCTACAAAGGGAGAGTTGTCCGGAAGAATGATGGATTCTAAGCCGAATGTCTCAACGTCTTCATCAGGAGTATGTTCAATGTCCTTCTCAATGACCAGGCGTGCGGACTCCAACTGCTCATCTGCTCCAATCATAAAAATATGATCAAAGGGCATTAGAAGGTCTTCGCGGCCAGGGGCAAGAATGCGTCGCCCTCCGCGTTCCATCAGAGCCACCGTAACACCAAAACGTTCCTTCAAATTAGATGCGCCTAGACGGCGTCCGACCAGTTCTGAATTGGGGGACAAAATAAACTCTGCCAGGTTTGCATCCCAGGGTGCCAGAACGGGAACTCCCTTAGCATGATGCTTCTCTTCTCGTTCCCGATCATTGAGGTTGGTAATGAATCGGTTCTCAAAACGAGTATAAAAGTTCTCTGCGTAGCGGGTGAAAACCAAGATAATAAGAATGATGAGAACCAAGAAGAATCCGGAGGCTGCCAAAATGGAAGAAAACTGCACGCCAATGAAACCCACGAGACCCAGCACCACCACCACTCTAAAAATGGCTACGCCAAACTGAAGGCTCTTGAGGCGCTCCATGCTGTTTTGGTCTTTGACTTCTGCTCGTGCGCCAAAAACGATGGCCCAAAGAAAGGGAGCAGAGGCGATGAGGGTGATCAACGCGGTTGCCACGACCCCCAAAGAATCCTTGGTGAAGTGGGATTTCACGTAAGGAAGCAGCCCTTTGCTTGCACCCAAAGTGATTGCCACCACGACGACAGCGTTTAACCCGAGTTTCATGCCGTAAGATTGCCAGAGCAACGAGAACGTACTCTGCGACGAGCGAGATTGAATGGCAGACTGGTAACGCTCCAAACGCGCCAGAACCGTTACCGGGATCTTGCGATCGATCCAAGCAACCAACGGATCGGAGACTTTGATCATATAGGGCGTGGTAAAGGTAGTTATCGCCGAGATCGCGACAGCGATAGGGTAAAGAAAATCGCTGGTGACGTTTAAGGTCAAACCGAGTGTCGCGATGATAAATGAAAATTCACCAATCTGTGCCAAGCTCATACCAGCTTGAACAGACTGTTTGAGTGAGTGGCCGGAAAGCAATGCGCCCAGACCAGTGCCCAGTAACTTGCCACCAATGGTAAGAATCGTAAGAACTAAAATCAAAGACCAGTGTCCAACAATGACATTAGGGTCGATGAGCATTCCGACGGATACGAAGAAAACAGCCGCAAAGAGATCCCTAACCGGTACGATCAGATGCTCTATGCGTTTACCTTCACGAGTTTCAGCGAGAATCGACCCCATCACGAAAGCACCCAATTCAGGCGAAAAGCCTACCGCAGTCGCATGAATAACCATCACCAAACAGAGACCTACGGCTACGATGAGGGTCGTTTCGTCGGTCAGTAGGGGGCGTAAGCGACGCAAAATCGCCGGGACAAAGTAAATACCCACCACAAACCAGAGCACCAAAAAAAAGCCCAATCTCAGAGTGGAAAACAAAAGCTCCGATCCGGAGAGGCTCTGCGTTGCCGCCACAGTTGAAAGTAAAACTAACAACAAAATCGCAAACAGATCTTCGATAATAAGAACGCCATATACCAGAGATACAAACTTGCGAGTCTTCAACCCCAGTTCATCGAAAGCTCGGACAATAATGGTGGTCGAAGAAATGGCGAGAATTCCACCTAGAAAGAGGCTGTCCATCCGTGTCCAATTGAGTAGCTGCCCGGAGATGTACCCGAGTGCCATCATCACGATCACTTCCACCAAGGCGATCACAGACGCACCGCCTCCAACCTGCGCGAGTTTCTTGAAACTAAATTCCAGCCCTAAACTGAATAGCAGGAAGATCACGCCCACTTCCGCCCAAACCTTTACGCTGTCGGTATCGGTTATACTTGGGGTGAAATCGACATGCGGGCCCACAAGCAGACCCGCAATCAGGTATCCGAGTACAACGGGTTGTTTGAGATAGCGGAAGACAAGCGTTACCACTGCCGCAGTGATAAGAATGAAACCTAAGTCGGAAATCGCGTCAGTAAGGTGAATCACTTTGTAGACTATAGGAGATGGCTGCACGCATAGCAAGATGCTGATCTCGTTGAATTAGTCTCATCCTTTGTTCCTGGAGTCGTCGAGCCAGTGTAAGATCTATTTGGTCAAAAATTTCCGATTCGACAATGCGGGATAAAACAATTCTACTCATTTTATTAGTCGCCGCTCCAGCGTTGGCAACCGATTGCCTTAAGGCTCTGCAGTCGGTGGGCATTACTGAGGCGTTCGTACAAGGCACTCTCGAGTCTCCGAAGGAACACCAAAAACGAGCAGCTGATCTCAAGAAGCGACTAGGCGCAAAGGCCGTCTATTTCATCGAGGAAGGTGGCGAGGCGCTTATCTTTCGCGTGGTCGATGCTGATGGAAGCCAACATATTCTGCGGGGCCACACTGATGAGTATTCCAACAAATTTGACCTAGAATTTTACCAAATGGCCGCAGCCTTCCCACAAGGGGGAAAGCATTTCAAGACTCCGCAAAATGCGAAAAGCTTGCCCGGCCGGTGGATCGAGTACGATGACGTGAAAGGCCACGAACTCAAGTCGGTTCTCGTTAAGTTAAAAACGGCCCAGCCCGAAATGGCTCTTAAGCTGGCCACTCTTCACAACGAGCGCATGGGAAACCTCGTACAGCAAATGAAAGCCAAAGGATGGGTCACGCGTTCGAAATGGGTCAAGGAACACGGCTTGCGCGTACTGCAGGTGAGCGCAGCCCCAACCAAAGAACAGCTAATTATCCGCCGGGACATTTTCTCCTCTGATCTAATGAACGTGATCGTCGATCCCGTAACGATGGAAATGACCTTCATTGACCCCGGTTAAAACGTAATCCTTGTCGACACTCCCACTCAAACAAATGAAGTATTCCTTCTGAATACCTCCGGCTCTCGCCCAGTTAGGCCAGGGGTTTCCCCCGTTCACACCTTTCTCGCCGACCGTCCGTATTCGGGGCAGATACACCTGCATAACTACTTGATTTTACAATGTTTATTTTATGGGGCGTAAACCTTCTAGTAGACCAAAAGAACACACTAGGTGTCTGTGCCTGAAAACTACGGCCCTGACCTTGCAAATCCTAACTAAGTATAAGGGGGAAGATTTTCATGCATGCCGCCGTTCTTAAATGGCAACCTATCATCTTTGTATTGGTCTTCGGCCTAGCTCTTTCTAGCTTTGCGAGCCATACCGATGAAGACGCGTCCGCGAAACAGATCGGCGTGACGCGTACCCTTCCTCGCTTCGATAGAGAAGCACGCAATGAATATGAGCGTGCCCTAGATCTCTTTTTTCTCACTCAAACAGGAACAAACGAAGAATTTAATGCTTTCGAGCACCTACTTGGAATTTTGACGTATAAAGAAGACGTAGACCAGGTTCTCAAGCGTCTTTCCCGTTTAAGCGAAGAAGGAATGGATGAAGAAAACAAACTTCGCAAAGACAATCTAAAAGAAAGTTTAGAACGCAAAAGGGATGAGCTTGATCGCAAGCCGGCCATGGACGATACATCGACGGTAGCGACCAGACCTGTTTCCAAGACACTAACCCCTTTTGTAGCGGCGAAACGGCCCAGCAAGCCCACCCAAATGGGTTCGGCTTCTCCTATATATCGTCTCCCGAAGCGCCTTTTGGATCCAAAAGAAGCCGACACAACGGTAGCGGCGACAACACCGGTAAAGACGCCTTCAACAACGGTTGCGCCCGTCACCGGCCCAACCACAGGCAGTGCTCCTGTCACGGGAGCAAATCCCGCTGGATTCGTCGCCTATAACGCGCCAGCAGTTACCTCCACTACGAACGTGGCGGAACTTAATCCGGAGCCTCAGTTTGACGACGAGGTGTTTAACCTAGCTGCCACGCGAGAATCTCCTTCGCGAAGCGAAGGATTGCGTGGCTCTGTGGTTTCGAAAGATCGTTTCGTTGCTAATCAGCCCGTCCGAAAAACCGCTAGCACCGTCTCGGTAACTTCGGAGAGCGACCAGAGTGATAGCGTATCATTTACCCCGCCTTCGACCGATCCGGGCATCATGAGAAAGCTCACGGCTTGGCTCAACGGCTTTGAAAGAACGGCGCCAGGAGAAACTACACTCCCGACTTCAGCTGACCTGCAGTCGGAACTCAGTCCCGTCAGTGAGAACCCCTTCGGTAGCGAAGCACAGTTTCCCAGTAGCTTGCAGGCCTTTCAGGCCCAGATGACCGCAATCGCCAAATAGGCGATAATCCGCTCCCACCACAGGAGTTCGTTGATTTTATTCCGGTCTCTTGCTATCGCTTGGCAAGACCCCAAACCGGAGACCCGATCCCATGGCGACTACACCCAAAAAGCCAGCGGCTTTTGTTCCTTATATTCCCGCTCACAAGGAAATTCCCGAGATAACTTTTCAGTCTATCTTCCTTGGATTATTTTTGGGGGTCATCCTTGCCGCGGCGAATACCTACTTAGGCTTATACGCGGGCATGACGGTGTCAGCAGCGATTCCCGCAGCTGTTCTTTCGATGGGAATTTTGCGTGGTATCTTGAAGCGGGGAACCATTCTCGAAAACAATATTGTGCAGACGATGGCCTCTTCCGGAGAATCACTGGCTGCCGGCGTGATCTTCACAGTTCCCGCTTTGGTCCTCACCGGTGTTTGGACAGAGTTTCACTATTGGCCAGCGACCCTTATGTGCCTCACCGGCGGGATGCTCGGTATTATTTTCATGATCCCGTTGCGGCAGTCGCATGTGGTGGAAGATACCGACCTGACCTACCCAGAAGGTCTGGCCTGTGCGGAGGTGCTCAAATGTGGGGAAAAGGGTGGCGGAGGAGCCCTGATTCTTCTCTACTCTATGTTGGTAGGCGGTTTTCTGAAGTTTCTCACCACGGGCACTTCGCTTCTTAAAGGCGTTCTTGAGGGCGCGTGGGTTTTTGGAAAAACTGGATTCTACTTTGGTGCTGATGTCTCGGCCGCTCTTCTGGGCGTGGGCTACATCGTTGGGTTTAATATTGCCTGCCTTATGTTCCTTGGGGGCGCCATTGCTTGGTGCATTGCCCTCCCTCTTCTCGGCATGTCGGGTATCACAGGCGATCCCATGGATTGGTTTTGGACCATGTGGAGCACAAAGATCCGTTATATGGGCGTAGGCGCCATGATCGTAGGTGGCGTCTGGTCCATCATCAGCATTCGAAAAGGCATCGTGAAGGGTCTCAAAGAAGCCTTTCTCGGTTACAAAAAGGCAGGCAAAAAAGCTGCGACCGTTTTGCGGACGGAGCAAGGTATGCGGCAGTCGCACATCTTATTGCTGCTTGGTTTAACGACTGCGGTAATCGTCGGTCTCTATCAGTTCATGTTGAACGACATCACGATCACGATTGCCTCGACGATTAGCACACTCATTATGTCTTTCCTTTTCATTGCAGTGGCGAGTTACATCGTAGGTCTGGTGGGGAGTTCTTCGTCGCCGGTTTCGGGAATGACCATTTGCGCGGTGTTGGGCACTGGCGGAATGCTTCTTGTTTTTAACATGACCGGTGCGTCCGGGATTATGGCCACTCTCATCGTAGCAGGTGTGGTTTGCTGCGCTGTTTGTAGCTCAGGCGATATCTCACAAGATTTAAAAACGGGTTATTTGATTGGTGCAACCCCCAGGCGTCAGCAATGGACCGAAGTCATCGCGGCAGTGGTCACCTCGCTCGTCATTGTTCCCGTTATGAGCGTTTTGCAACATGCTTACGGAATTGGCACTGGTGCCCCTGGTTCCTTAAAAGCTCCGCAAGCAACACTCTTTGCCAATTTGGTAAAAGCTCTATTCGGTCAGGGTGAATTACCTTGGGAGTACGTGAAGATCGGGGCCTTACTGGGTGTCGGAATTATTCTTGTAGATCTCGTTCTTAAGAGGGTAAAGAGCAACTTCCGCACGCCCATCATGGCGGTCGCCGTGGGTATTTATCTGCCTCTGACTTTGTCGGTCCCTATTTTCATCGGCGGTATTATCAGCGCCCTTATGCAGCGCAAACGAAAGGAAAGTGAAACCGACTCAGGAACGCTTTTCGCGTCAGGACTTATTGCGGGAGAAGCAATCGCAGGTGTCAGCCTCGGAGCCGTAATCTACTTTTCGAGGGATGCTTTGCCGGTGACGATTAGCGTGGAAATGCTGACCGGATTTATCTTTTTGGGATTGTGCGCACTGATGATTGCAGTGGCACGTAAATCCACGCGCTAGGACTAATAGAATTATGGACGATGTGCGTGCGTTTTCAAGGAAGCCGCGTAGACGGTTCCTCTTGAAAGCACGCGCACAATATTCGCGAGTTTCAATCAGGATTTCGGGCGCGAGCTGACTATTAGTTAACAGGATTCAAATAGAACGGATACGAACCGACTTCAGTTTCCACTGGAGCTTCCGGTTTCGGGAAGCGTAAGGTTCGGATGCGTGCCACGATACATTGCTCTAGCGTGCTATCGCCAATCGTGCTTTCCTTCACATCCGCGTAAGTCACATGACCATTTGGATCGATTTTGAAGGAGATAACGACTTTACCTTTGAGGGTAGGATTTCGGCGTCGCGCTGTTTCGTAGCAGCGGCGAATCAAACCACGGTTGTCTTGTACGATACGGTTGATGACGTCCTTGGGTAAACCGGAAAGCACCTGGATGTTTTCGGATACCACGCTTACGCTGTGTTCTCCCTTTTGACCCAAGCGACCTGGTCCATCGATACCTTCACCGATGCCGTCACCCGACATGCCACCGCCCATACCTTTTGTCGAAGGTCCGTCGATACCGATGGTATTTCCACCGCCACCAACGTCCACGCCCTTCAAACCCATCCCCTGGCCGCTGCCGCCATAACGGCCGCCGCGGCTAGAGGTCAAACCTTTATCAAAAGCGTCCACGCCGACGTTCTTGTCGAGCATCTGCTTCACGTTGTTCTGCAAACCACTCGCACTGAAGGCTTCAAGCAAGCCGACTTTCTGAACGTTCTTCGCATCCACCACTTTTCGGGGAGTAGGAGCGGCTTTCTTCGGCGCTGCGGTCTTTGTAGACTGTTCAGACTTTTGCTTGTAAGCAGCCGCTTTTTCTTCCTTATTTTCCTTAGCTGGCATCGGAGCGCCCTCAGGCTTTGGAGCCTTCGCACCTTCACCCATTTTCGAACCGCCATCCATCGACATTTTGTCTTGGATGATGGCGTCGATATTTGGCTTTTTCTTAATGACGATCTTGGCGAAACGCTCCGGAATCATTTCAATGGTCACCGGTTTCGGTTCGGGCAAGAAAGATAAACCCAGAATCGTAAGGAACGTAAGAAGAGCCGAACCCACCATGGTGCGGAACAACAGCCCGTCTTTTTCCAACATCGGAGCCGGACGCACACGAGGAGCTGGCTTCACATGTAGGATGAAAAAGTTAATGTTGCCGATGGCAACTTTGGCAAAATCATCTTGGCGCAGAGGTACGGTGTAGTAGCCACCCGATTTGCGGACAAACTGTTCACCAGGCAAATCTTGCAAGCGATAGATACTA
The DNA here is from genome assembly GCA_041751875.1 of Bdellovibrionota bacterium. Taxonomy (GTDB): domain Bacteria; phylum Bdellovibrionota; class FAC87; order UBA2466; family JACKAF01; genus JBGSIC01. Next base: position 77,159 of record JBGSIC010000026.1, on the reverse strand, counting down.
TCTCGCACACGCACAGTACCCGTCATTTGGTCAGTAAACGCCAAATGCGCTGTCGTGTCTTCTCCGATCGTCACCAAGGGAAACTCGTAGGGAATTCCTTCGCTCGGAATAATGTACTGATTTTCCGGCGCTTCACCCACATTCAAGGTAATAGGATCGGCGTAGTTGGAAACATCGAGAATGTGATCGCCCCACAACGCGGTGACTTCAAGTTCACGCGCGTGATCGGGTTGCACAAATGCGGCTTCCAATTCCTCGGGAAGCATGTCTTCGTCGTTTTTGCGCTCACGACGGTCCTCAATGCGTCTCTCAAGACTGGTGATATCAAAAACACGGCGGTCGTTTTTCCGTCGATCACCTACCCGACGCTCGACTTCGCGAGGCTTGCGACGCTCGGAGCCGGCGACTCTGCGGTCGGGATGATTAATAGGGACATCCTTTTTACGGCGTTCCCCTTTACGTTGCTCGACGCGACGGTCACCCGAGCGACGATCATCAGAGCGACGTTCCTTTTGGAAAGTATCTTGCTTGCGACGATCGGGTGAATCACGACGATCACTAACGACAGTATCGGAGTCAAAGTCTAAACCAATATCCAAACTGGTTTGCGTGCGGTCGCCTTGAGTAGCAGAAGCGGGAGCCCCTACGTTTGACGCCTGTCCAGAACCTTTTTCTAGCTTGAGAGTCACTCCGCCTAGAGCGATAGTGTCACCAAACTTCAAGCGGCTTTCGACAATCTTTTCGCCGTTTACGAATGTACCGTGAGTGCTAGCTAAATCGGTTATCAGGAGATCACTACCGCGAATCTCCAACAGGGCATGAATTCGTGAAACCCGACTGTCATCCAACCGTAGGTCGGCTGAAAGGACACGGCCCAGAACAATCTTGTCCTTGGTGAATTCTGCAGAGTATTGAACGCCGCCATCTTTATTCAAGACGTCCAGGCGGACAGGAGGCGTCGATTGAGCCTTGGCTTCCATAGGGTAGCAGTCCTAGTTTGTTATCTAATTGGGGCGGTCAGCTGCTATGCATAAGCAACCGTCCTACCACTACGGAGAGGTATTTAACGAAGCAAGCGAGCGGAGTCTTCGACCTCGGGGTCGAAGTTTTTTCTGATTCGAATAATGCTTCGGGTTTGCACACCCTGCACGTTCGAAATGTAACTTCCTGAAGGTCTTTTAAAGAGACCTTCAATGTCGGCTCCCTCGAACTCGTACTTGGTCTTCTTTTCGTACTTAATCGTTGTACCGTCGGAGCGCTTCTCAATGATGTATTTGCCCTTTTCGGTTTTCTTGGTTGTTTTGGGTTTCCCACCTTCGGCTCTTGCTTGCACAGTCGCCGTCAGCATTAAAAAAACACCCAGTAGTCCGAAATAGCCTAATTTCTTCACGGTCCAACCCCTTAGCGGAGTGAACGACAAAGGCACAAAAAGATACCTCTCTCTCTATACCCTTATCGCCAACTTTGAATAAGTTCCTGAGCCCTTGCGGTCTCTTTTCCACCCTTTTGAACGTAGCGCAGCATCTGTTGCGCAGCGAGTTGGGGTTGGTTTAAACGTTTCCCCAACAATATTGAATCATTATACAGTACTGCGAGCGCCTGGGGATCCTTGTTTAAATAATCCGCATAAACGTCATGGGCCTTCTCAAACTGCCCCATGGCCTCCAATGCGACCCCTCTTCCCACAATTGCGTCTTCCAGCCCCCGGTCCAGTTGGCTGGCCGTGTAAAAAACCTTTTCGGCGTCTGAATAGCTGTGGCTTTGCAGATAAAGCGCACCCAGGTTGACCAAGGGAGCTGCCAGAGGCGGCTGGGCCTTAGTCGCCTTTTCAAAGTAATCCATTGCTGCGTACCGATCGCTCCTATCAAGCGCCATCATCCCCAGGTTGTTGTAAACAAGGGAGCGCCAGGCATACTTGGGATCCTTTTCGAGTTTCTCGAAGAGATACTGCGCCATGGTTCCCTTCTTCAAACGCAAGAAATGGATGGCGAGAAGAAACGCACCGCGTCCATCAGCTGGATTGGCTCCGATAAAGGTGTGAATCTTTTCACCCGCCACCTTGTATTTACCCGCCGCATCGAGCAACGAGACGTATTCCAAATACGCGTCTTTATCCGTGAGGGCGGGGGGTGACTTTTCGAGTTCCGCCAAGCGCTGACTTACCCTGCCCGAATCCGTTTTGTAACCCGATCCCAAACCCCCTTCGAGCCAAGCGAGATAACGGGGAGCCTCAGCCCCTTCCATCATCCCTTCGCCATCGGCAACTTGATTGGATCCGGTCGCGCAACCACTTAAGAGCGCCAAAAGTCCCAGCCCCAGAAAAACGCGATTAAATGAATTCATGGTGTTCCTCATTTCCGATCTCAATTCTGGTCTCATTTCTGAGCGACTCCCGAACCACCCCATCGCGTGGTCCAATACGCAGGCTTAGGAAGCACACCGCTCGGAACATTATCTTTTCCTTGGCCTGCGCTGACTTGGCACTTCTGCGCTTCGGCGCTGGCCACGTGAAACTCCATCGCCTTGGAAGCGCAGAGATGGTAAATCTCCACCACCTTTTTTTCGAATGGAGCGATAAACTGTTTTTCCAAAATGGCTAGTTGCCCTTCAATTTCTTTACGTTGTTCGCCTTTGTACGAAGCAGGAATTGAAACGTTTTTGAAGGAGGTCACGAAGTGACTATACCCATCACCCATTTTAGAAAGTGCAGCGACTCCCCAGTGCGGATTACCCAATTCCACGATGGCGCCATACTTGTCTTCAAGCCGCTTGAGCAAGTCTTGCTTGCGCTTCATGCCAGAAACCAGTGTCTGCGGAGGAAACTGCAGTTTCACTCGTTCGTAGTCCTGCCAGTCTTTCTTCAGGCCTTCCATGCGGGCTTCACCCACATAATAACTGTCTGGACCAAACTGCTTTGCCGACGCTAGTTTCAAAGTAGCGCCACGCACTTTCTCCAAAGTCTCCGCGCGATCTTTTGTGCGGCCACTTTTTTGGTAGAGTTCCGCCATCTTGCCTAACACCGTGATGCGATCGTTCAAAGTAGGCGCGGTACGTTCCAGCTCCGCGTATAGTTCGCCCGCTTTCTTCCAGTTGCGCATTTTCGCGTAGACCTGTGCTTGGCTCATGCGAATACCGCGCGCTTCCTTCGCCGGGACTTTTCCCTTCTGAAGGTACTCAGTATAAAGCGAGATTGCTTTGTCATTCTTGTCGAGAAGGTCCGCGAAGACCGCAGAATTGTATAGGGCCTTGTTCGCTTCCGCGTCCTTGGGAAAATCGCGATAGAATTTTTCGTAACCTGCCTGGGCGGCATCGTAGTCGTAAGTTAACTCGGCACTCTTTGCATTCACCAACACCAAGCGCTTGCTGTACTGGTGTTTAGGGAAAGCCTTCATGAAAATCTTTGAAACATTCTGAATGGCCTTGTTATCACCCGATTTCTCATAGGAGATGACAGCATTGTAGAGTGATTTTTCTGCTAGCGCGCCTTTAGGGCTGGCTTCGTAATACTTCAGATAGGCCTCACCCGCTTTGCTCCATTCGTTGTTGGCCTCATAGGACTCAATCGCCTTGAATCCGATTTCATCCCTAAAGCGTGCCATTTCCGCTTTGAACTCCGCCCCACCCAATCCAGGAGTTTTGGCAAAGATGGATGCCTGGGTGGTCAGAGCAGCATAGTCTTTGCGAATATTGTAAATATCGAGCAACAAGTGAGCCGAGGTCTCCGCGCTTTTATGCTTTGGCTGGTTAGTGGCGATCTCTTTAAAGATCACCGCCGCTTCATCAAAATGATGGCCACGATAATAGATGCCTCCGATACGGAACCGCACGTCGGTTGCGCGATCGAACTTCGAATACTCCTTCAAATAAAACTCAGAAACCTCGATAAAACGCTTTTCGCCCTCACTGAGAGCGACCTTCTCAAAGGTTTTCTCCTTCTTCTCTTTTTCTGTGAAGCGTTGGACTTTTGCCGACGAGGTCAGCTGGTCCACCGCAAGAAGTGCGTTGTAAGCCGCTTCCTCAGCCAGTTTATCCTTCTTACCATCTCGCGCCACAACCATGTATTTGTCGGCGGCAGCAAGGTACTTGCCTTCTTTATAAAGAATCTCACCCTGGTAGAAAATGATTTGTCGTTTGTCAGGATGACTAGGGAAGTGTCTTTCTATGCCTGAATAAATCTGCAGGGCGTAATCGAAGAAAGCCTTGTTTTTCGATTTCTGCGCAGTCTGATGGTAAAAGTAAGCTGCGTTAGTCGCATCCTTCTGAATCTCTTCAATACGCTCCTGGGCCAGCTTTGCCTGCTCCCCTTCAAATTTCTTTGCCCAAGCTGAGTTCGGACCATACTTCTCAAGCAATCGAAGGAGCGAAGCAACCGCTTCTTTGTTTTGACCTAAGCGAGAACGGGCTTCATATACCGAGATAGCGTACTTTGCCGCGTTGGGTGAGTTAGGATCCATTTCCAACAAGCGTTCGTAGGCTTTCAAAGACTCTTGGCTCTTCCCACGAGAATGTAGAGTGAGAGCGATCGTCTGAAGTTTATCAGCAGCTTTCTCTTTGCCCAAAATTTTCACATAGTAATCAAATGCTTCTTCCGCTTTCTCAGTTTCAACAAAGAAAAAAGCGATGTCGTTTATCGCCTGCTCGCGAATATTGAAGCGTAATTTGCCGTTGTCGCCCTCCAACTTTGAAATAATCAACTTCATATTGCGCAGACCTTTGTCCACCTCATTCAAGTTGAGTTGGCACCAGGACAGCTTATAAAGGGCGTAGTAGTAGGTTTCGCTGCTCTCATCGTTTAAAAGAGTGCGGTAGCGCTTAATGGCGCCATCAAACTGCTGCTGATCAAAGTAGTAATCGGCCAGAGAAAGGTTCGCTTCTTGAACCTTTGGGCTACGAGGATACTCGCGAGTAAGTCGCTCTAAATACTTCGCCCCTTTCGCGGATTGTCCCATTTCCATGTGAACGAAACCGAGGAAATAAACAATTTCGTCCATTCGATGATGACGAGGGAATTCTTTTTCCAGTTGGTTCAACATACCTAGCGCTTGCCCAAGGTATCGGTGCGAGCGCTTATTGCTAATTCTAGGTTCTTTACCCTTCTTTGCAACGGCCCAAGCTTTGTGTTGTTGCGTGAAAAGCTCTACTTCATGGAAGTTAAGCTCCATGTATTTTTCTGTGTAGAGCTGACCCAAGCGGAGCAAGACGTTGTCGCGATTCTTGCGATAACCGGAGTTGAGTTCTTGCCGAAGGAGCTTGATTGCTTGATCGCGACGCGCGGTCAGGAATGTTTGTTTCTCGAATAAGTAGGCCTGCCCTTCAAACTGCGGCGCAGAAATCTTGCCCTCCTTACCGGATAGACGGTAACTTTTTCCGCTGTAAGTCAGATTGGCGTTGGGAACTTGTAACTTGCCCGTCCCCACCGGTAGTGAGAAGTATTCCGCTCCCATCGACGACAAAGTAAGAAAACATCCCGCAAGCGTGCACAAAAGCGTCCGCTTATACGGCGACTTGATCGTCCATTCCATATTGTCCTGCCTTTAGTTGAATTTGCACGTCATTGCGAGGCTTCGAAGAAGCCGAAGCAATCTCGAGTAAGATTGCCGCATCGCCTTCGGCTCCTCGCAATGACAGTTTTAATTAATGCACGAACTTTCTGTCGTGTAGACATAAGTTCCAAGCTCATCTTCCCAGTACTCGCCTCTGAACGGCCAATACTGATAGCCTTCGAAGACATTGGTTTCGACATCCGTGATGCGCTGAGGAGGAAGCCCTTTGCTCTTCTCAATGAGCTCTTTTTCACCGGTGATGATCTCTACTTTTAGGTAGTTCGCTTGCTCACGTTGTTGCACGAGTTCTTTCAGTTTGAGTTCGTGTAACCCTTGAATCTCTTTACCCAACTTATTCTTGGAGTAACCTTCCAACTCACGAATGCTTTTTCGCATCATACCAATAGTCTTGCTCTGATTGTATTTGGCAAGATCGACATACTCGGTTTCGATCAAGCCCAAAATCTGCTTGGACTTTTGTACGCCAGTATCGCGATCAAGATACCGAAGGAACGAGCCGTTCAGGTTTTCCCGGTTGGTGAAGGCATTAAAATAGGCTTCGGAACCGGAGAGGCGATTCTGTTCTTTCTCCATCGCAGCTAAAACTGGATCATAAATTTCAAAGAATTGCGTCAGCGTGTAACGCATTTCTTCATACTTACAAAGAGCGAATAGAATAATGGAGCGCAAGATAAAGGCTTCGCCCACTAAATCTTCTCGATAAAACGGAGAAGTCAGTGTGTGTAAGTTACCGAGCGAGACGGTAGTGTCGTTAAGGCGCATCAAAGGCCACGACGCCTCTAGTAACACCGTCTGCCAATATTTAGACGAACTGGTGAATCGCGCGAAGCGCTCTACTGAGGCTTCCATGTCTCCAGCAGAGTAAACACTGCGAGCAAGATTAAGTTTCGCTAAATCTTCTCGATCTCGAAGTTCTTTCTTTCCCGTCGTCAATTCCACGACTTTCTTGAAGTAGTATTGGGCTTCTTTATAATCTTTTTCTTGCGTCGCTAGTACACCAAGATAGAACATGGCTTTGGAATAAAAATCACTCTGCGGATGGACTGCTTTAAGGTGACCTTTCGCTCCCGTCAGATCGCGCTGAGTAAACCGGTAGACACCTTTTGCATAGTTAACCTTATCAGCTACTTCCGCGTTGATCAGGGAGTCGGGAAATTTTTCCAGGTCTTTTCCCAAACGATCAACAATGTTGAGGTTATCGGTAATCAATGCCGCATTTTTGATCGCCTTACCGTATAGCTTGCGAAAGGCAGGATTCGGATTCGAGAGAGCCATTTTAAAGGAAAGATAGCTGGAATAGAAATGGCCGAGCTCGAATAACGCCAAACCATGATAGTAGTAGGCCAGACTTTTTTGGTGCTGATTCTTAGTTCCGCGGATCGCTTTATCTAGCAGGTTAATCGCTCTTTCCAGGTTTCCCGATGTAAAAGCATTTTTGCCCGCTTCAAGATTATTGTTCCTACCTGCCGCTTTCTTCGCGGAGTAAACGGAGCTTGTCCATCCAAGTGTTAAAACTAAGGTGAAGGTGAGTAAGATTTTCATGATTTCTACCTAGGCATTTTCGGAAGCCAGAAACTCAAGCTGACAGCAACGCTATAGTTGTTAGTGAGTGAGGTCACTTCAGACCCCGGAGTCCCGCTTACTTCCTGGTAAATGTAATCCCGAACTTCCAGTTTTAAAGAAACCCATTCACGGAAAAACACGCGCAGCCCAATGCCGGGATAAAAGGTAAAGTACGTGTTGGAATCTGTCTTCGCGATGCCCGCGCCAAGAGAGAAAACGGGCTCCAGATAAAGAGTGTGCCGAGAGAATGTGGCCACCTTCCCGTGCCAAGGAGTAAAGCTCGCACCCGCACTCAACACGAAAACCAAATTCTGGACCAATGGCTGAATCGGAGGCGTATTAACCGGATTGTCTTCGTCCGGGCCGTTTATATCTTCTGTAAACGAGGTAAAAAAGTTCTTCGTGTACAGAAAGTTGGCTTCCGTTGCGAACCAGTCATTCCAATGGAGCGCATAGCCTGTACCGCCGATGAGCGTCCGGCGAATAGTTCCAAAAGGAATTCCACCGAAGGTGAAGGGAGACAACTCATGCCTCCATGCCTTCTTCGTGTAGTTCCTTTGCACCGAGATGATTTCTCGATGGGGAATACGACCAATTTCTTCTAGTTGTTCTTCGATTAAGCTTTCCGCAGCTTGAGCGCACAAGGCTCCGCAAAGCATACCCAAAAAGAGGACTTTCCCCACCTTTGCTCCCAAGTGCATAAAATTAAAGTGCTTTAAAGGTAAGAAACCCGGAATATCCCAAGCTCCCCGCCATGTGTTTTAGTCTTATATATAGTAGATACAAACATTAAGATTGTATCTAACTACTGCGGAAAGAAACAGGTTTTTTGCGCTTGATTTCAAGGTGCGTTAAAGTATACTTTTTTCCGAATGTTCGGACCAAGTCCTAAGACAAATCAGCCATCAATTCCAGCTCTTCCCTCTCTTGTAGGCTTTACCTTCCTGTCTTGCTTATGAGTTTCCTCGTATTGTTTTCTTTAAGCCCTTCATGAAAATCACCATTACGTTGCCCGACGGCTCAAAACGGGAATTTGATCGCGGCGTGACGCCCCGGCTCATCGCGGCTTCCATCGGAAAGCGCCTTGAGAAAGATGCGGTTGCTGCGGTGCTTGATGGGAAAGTGGTCGATCTCTCGATTCCCCTCGATCAAAACGCGAACGTGGCTATCGTAACGCGTGAGAGCGCTCAAGGACTCGATGTATTGCGTCATTCGACCGCGCACCTATTGGCCCATGCGGTTAAAGAACTCTATCCTGAAACCCAAATCACGATCGGTCCCGTCACCGAAGAGGGTTTCTATTACGATTTTTCTCGCAAAGATCAGTTCACGCCAGATGATCTGGTCAAAATTGAAGCGCGCATGAAAGATATCGTCGCGCGTGCATTCGATGTAACGCGAAAAGTTTGGAAGCGCGATGAAGCGACTGAGTTCTTCAAGAAACAAGGTGAAATTTACAAAGCAGAGATCATTTCAAGTTTGCCAGAGCAAACAGTCACTACTTATCAACAAGGCGATTTTACCGACCTGTGCCGAGGACCCCATGTCCCTAATACAAAATCGCTTGGTCACTTCAAGCTCCTTTCAGTCGCTGGTGCTTACTGGCGTGGCGATGAAAAGAACGAAATGCTCCAACGCATTTACGGAACCGCTTTTGCCACACAAAAGGAACTTGAAGAACATCTAGCTCGTTTGGAAGAAGCTAAGAGACGGGATCATCGCAAGATGGGCCCTGAAATGGGGCTTTTCGCGTTTCTTCCCGAAGCGCCCGCGATGCCGTTTTACCTGCCCAAGGGCGAGACGCTTCTAAACACGCTCCAAAGCTTTTTGCGCGACGAGATGGTCGCGAAGGGCTACCAGATGGTGAGCTGCCCTCAGTTAATGACGGCGGCACTTTGGAAAACCAGTGGGCACTGGGAACATTACCGGGAAAATATGTTCATCACCGGTCACGGCGAGCACGTCCAAGAGGACAACCTCATGGTGCTAAAACCCATGAACTGCCCCGGTCACATCACGCTTTTTAAGACCAAGAAGTACAGCTACCGCGATCTCCCTCTGCGATACGCAGAGTTCACTAAAGTTCACCGCGATGAACGCGCCGGAGTGACGCACGGATTGTTTCGCACGCGCACTTTCAGCATCGATGATGGCCATATTTTCTGCACAGAAGACCAGATCGCCGAGGAAGCACTAGCCACGATTGAGCACACGCGCGCCGTCTACAAAATGCTGGGATTTGATGAGCTTGAAGTGAAGCTCGCCACGAAGCCGGCCACCGCTCCCGGAACCGGCGAAGTATGGGAAAGAGCTACTAACGCCCTTGCCTCCAGCCTTAAAACAGCCGGTCTTCCCTTCGAATTTTTGGAGGGCGAAGGCGCCTTTTACGGGCCTAAGATTGAGTTTCACATCAAGGACACGCTTAATCGCCGCTGGCAGTGCGGGACGATTCAGCTTGATTTCATTTTGCCCGAGCGCTTTCAGCTCGAGTACATCGCTAGCGATGGTGGGGCCCGCCGGCCCGTGATGATCCACCGCGCAATTTTCGGAAGTTTTGAACGCATGCTCGGCATTCTCATTGAGCACCACGCAGGTCACTTGCCACTATGGTTGTGTCCGACCCAAGTCGCTATTTTGAGCCTTACGTCAGACCAAGAGCAGTATGCGAAAGACATCGCCACGAAGCTATTCGATTGGCACGGCGTGCGGGTAGAAACCGACCTTCGCGGTGAAAAGCTTGGCTACAAGATTCGTGAAGCGCAATTGCGCAAGATTCCCCTCATGGTGGTTGTGGGGAAACAAGAACAGGAAAAGGGTGTGCTCTCTCTTCGTAAACACACCGGTGAAACCCTGCCTGATCTTTCGATGCAAGCCTTTAAGGATTACCTATCACCGCAACTTAAACCTGGAGGAATAACCCATTAGAAAGTTCAATTCTCCCTCACGGGAACCGGAAATCAGGATCAACCACCGCATTCGCGTCCGAGAGGTCCGTGTCATCGCGGCCGACGGCTCACAGCTGGGCATCATGGAAACGCGAAAGGCCATCGAAATGGCCACGGCTCAGGGACTCGACCTGGCTGAAATCTCTCCGAAGGCTAAACCTCCGGTCTGCAAGATTCTCGACCACGGTAAGTACAAGTACGAGCTGAAGAAGAAAAAAGCCCAGGCCAAGAAGAACCAGGTTGTGACGACTTTGAAGGAAGTCCAGTTTCGACCCCGCACGGATACCCACGATATCGACTATAAGTGCAAAAACATCGGTCGATTCTTGGAAGAAGGCCACAAAGTAAAGGTCTCCATTCGGTTCCGCGGACGAGAGATGGCGCACACCAAAATTGGGCACGATCTGATGGCCCAAATCGTTGACAAGGTGGGCGATATGGGTATTGTGGAGGCGCAGGCGAAGATGGAAGCGCGCGTTTTGTCTCTAACTTTCGGACCGAATAAAAAGGTCAAGAAGGTCGAAAAACCGAAGAAAATCAAGCCTGTAGAGTCCCAGTCTCCCGTCGCTGATGCGAAGTAGGAGATAGGGATTTTTTGTTGTTAAACCTGCCCAGGAGCAGTAGTAGATGGCTGGGATTAAAATCAAGTCCAAATCGGCAGCGAAAAAGCGGTTTCGTGTCACCGGATCGGGAAAAATCAAGCGCGCGCATGGGCACCTTTCCCATTTGAATTCACACAAACCGTCCAAACGCACTCGTCGTTTGCGCAAGATGGCAATCGTGGATAAGACCGACCAAAAACGGGTCGAAAGAATGTTGGTGATATAGTTTATGCCAAGAGTAAAGCGCGGCCCCGCAGGCCGAAATAAAAGAAAAAAGATTTTAAAACGTGCTGAAGGTTTTGTCGGAAGTGCTGGTAAGGTCCTTAAGATGGCCCGTGAGTACACTCTACGGGCAGATCGTTATGCTCATAGGGATCGTCGCCAGCTGAAGCGTCACATGCGTGTCCTTTGGCAAACGCGCATAAATGCCGCTTGCAGGCTCCATAATCTGAGTTATTCAAAGTTTATTTCTGGGTTGTCTAAGGCAAATATCCAGCTGGATCGTAAGATACTAGCTGATCTTGCCGTTACACAGCCGGAACACTTCTCTCAGCTTGTGGCGCTTGTGCGGCCGCAAGCTGCATGATTAACGAAATCAATCGAATACGGGACGAAGCGCGTTCCAAAATCTCTACTGCAGATGATTTAAAGGAACTCGACCGTCTACGCGTACAGTACCTGGGCAAAAAAGGCCTGGTCACTGCCGTTCTCAAATCTCTCAAGGATATGGGACCGGACGAACGCAAAGAATTGGGCGCCGTCGTCAACAAGTGTAAAGACGACCTCGAGTCTCAACTCGAAGTGCGCAAACTCGACATCCAACGCCGTCACATTGAAAAAGAGCTGACTCGAACGGATCCACTCGACGTCACGCAACCGGGTAAATTCGTGATCCCGCAGGGGTCGTTGCACCCGGTAACCATGGTCATCGAAGAAATGGTCACGATCATGCGTCGGCTGGGCTTTAATATCGCTACTGGTCCGGAAGTAGAAACCGAGTACTACAATTTTGAAGCCTTAAACACTCCTGATGATCACCCCGCACGCGATGCTCAAGACACTTTTTATCTCAATCCACCGGTTTTACTCCGCTCCCACACGTCGCCGGTTCAGATTCGCACGATGAAGAAAAGCGAGCCACCTCTTCAAATTATATCGTTTGGTCGTGTTTACCGTTCTGACTACGATCTCACCCACACGCCGATGTTCCATCAGATGGAAGGTTTGATGGTGGACCAAGATATTTCACTCGCCGATCTTAAAGGCGTTGTTCTCTATTTGATTCGTGAACTTTTTGGGAAGCGCCCTGTACGCTTTCGCCCCAGCTTTTTCCCGTTCACCGAACCAAGCGCTGAGATCGATGTGCAGTGGGACAACCAATGGCTAGAAATTGGCGGCTGTGGCATGGTTCACCCTAACGTTTTACAAGCAGTCGACTATGACGTTGACCGTTGGACTGGTTTTGCTTTTGGCATGGGAATCGAAAGAATTGCCATGCTTAAGTATGGAATTGATGATTTGCGTTCCTTCTTTGAGAACGACTACAGGATGCTGGAGCAGTTTTAAATGCGGCTCTCAATCAATTGGTTAAAAGACTACCTACTAAACCAAGACCTTAAGCTGAATCCGAAAGAAATCGGCGAAAAGATGACGATGCGCGGATTGGCCGTCGAATCTATTGGCAGCTCGTCACGGGGCCTTAACAACGTCGTAGTTGGCAAAATCGAGAAAATCGATAAACACCCCAATGCGGATCGCCTACAAGTCACTTCTGTTCGCATCTCAAAAGATGAATCGGTTAAGCCACTTCAGATTGTTTGCGGCGCAAAAAATATATCCGTGGGAGACGTAGTTCCGGTTGCGCTGATTGGCGCGGTCCTACCAGGTGATTTCAAGATCAAGGAATCAAAAATCCGTGGTGTGGATTCTTTTGGCATGATTTGTTCTGGGAAGGAACTAGAACTATCTGAAGATACCGATGGTATTTTACAGCTTCCCAAACACAGTTCAATTGGCGACCCCTTAGCGCACTTGGTGGGTTCGGACGACAGCGTACTAGAGTTTGATCTCACAGCGAACCGGGGAGACTGTCTCTCAATTTTGGGGTTGGCCCGTGAAATTGCGCCCACGCTTAAAACACGGATACGCGACCCTAAGCCAGCCCGTTTCAAAGTATCGAGTCACCGGACCTCCAGTATTCTTAAGGTGGAAGTTCCCGACGCCACGATTTGCCCTCGTTATACCGCAGTGGTGATTGATAACTTAAAAGTAACCGAGAGCCCTGAGTGGATTCAGCAACGGTTAAAATCGGTCGGCTTGCGCCCGATCAATAACATCGTCGACATCACCAACTTCGTGATGCTCGAGTATGGGCAGCCGCTTCACGCTTTTGACTTAAGAAAAATTGAGTCGGGAATCATTAAGGTTGCTGCTTGCGAACGAGAAACCGACCTTCAACTCCTGACGGGCGAGTCGGTGCAGTTGCAGCCCGGGGATATTCTTATCCAAGATGGTGACAAACCAATCGCTCTTGCGGGCATTATGGGTGGAGCGAGCACGGGAATAAGCGCTGAAACCACGTCGATTATTCTAGAGAGCGCCACTTTCAATCACGCTCAGATTCGCAAGACGGCAAAGCGCTTAGGCCTTCACACCGATTCTTCGAAACGCTTTGAACGTAAGGTCGACTTTATGGGTGTGGGAGCGGCCAGCGAACGTGCAGCCTCTTTGCTGCGCGATAGCTTTGACGGCAATGTCTACTACCCGCCGATTGATACGAACGCGGAACCCCCGAAACAACTGTCCGTATCTATCGACATGCGCGATGTGCGCAAAGTGACGGGTCTCTATAATCTTTCTTCGGAGAAAACTGCTGATCTGCTTGAATCGATCGGCATTACCACTCACAAGCGCTCGGCCAACATCTTGGTAGCCAAGATTCCTAGTTTCAGAAACGATCTGGAAAAGAGCGTCGACATGGTCGAAGAAGTCGCTCGTCTGATTGGTTACGAAATCATTCCGGAGCGCTTTCCGGTTCCGTCAGCTCCCGATCGGGAGTTCGATGATGAAGAGTTTCTTTTTGAACTGCATATCCGTCACTCACTGGCGGGAATGGGAATGCGAGAATGTATTCACTATAGTTTTACATCAGAGAACAATTTGATCCGGTACGGTGTTTTGCCCGATCATCCTGTCCGATTGAGCAACCCGATCAGCGACGAGTTCAAGGTCCTTCGTCCGAGCTTGCTTCCCAGTTTGCTTGAAACGTATCGCTATAATCGCAATCGCAACCTGGAGAGCCAGCGCTTATTCGAAGTAGCACGCACTTATCTTTGGGATGAAAGCGTAGAGACAACGGTAAAAGAAACCAGCCGTGTGGCCGGTCTTTTGTCGGGAATGCGTTCGCCCCAAGGTTGGGTGAAGGATTCCACAACGGTAGATTTTTACACACTCAAAGGCTTGGTGGAGAATCTAATCAGCCAGAACACGACGGTTTCCTTGGCCTACGAGCCTGTTACTAGCGACAAACTCTTTTTCCCGAATCGGTCAGCCGTCTTGAAGCTGGGTACAACCGAAGTTGGGTTTATCGGTGAAATTCACCCCCATGTCCGAGAAGGTGTACTAGAAACTGATGAACCGTTGGTGATTTTTGAGCTTAACTTGGATGTGCTCCGCAAATACCGCAGGCGAACTGTGCGTTTCAAAAAGCCGTCTAAGTTTCCCGCTGTGTCATTGGATATTGCGATTACGGTGGATAAGTCCGTTGCCCACCAAAGTTTGATAGAGACCATTCGCGGCGCGGGCGGCGAGCTTCTCGACAAAGCAGATCTTTTTGATGTGTACGCGGGAGAAAATATCCCGATGGGAAAACGCAGCTTGGCCTTCCATCTCAGTTTTCTTTCTTCGGATCGGACCTTGGAAGAAGCTGAAACAGAAACTCTTAAAAGCAAAATTATTCAGGCTCTTCAAGACACCCACGGCGCTCAATTACGCGCCTAATAGGTGCCAATCTACTTCCCGGCCGTGAAGGTAGCGGGTAAGTGCGACAGAGATGCCTTTCCAACAACTCGATTCGTCATCACTCATTTAGTCACATCGAATCATTGTTTACCTGCGACCTTTACGGCCGGGAAGTAGATAGGCACCTATCCTAATCCTCTTTCGCCCTTTATAATGGGGGCATCTTTATTTCTTCTCAGGGGGCCACATGCCGAAAAATTTTTCATACGAGGACGAGTTTCCCGATCCCAGTCAAAAATTAGCAACCAAGTTTATTTTGGATTCGCTCAAGCGTAAAAAGAACGCCGCAGCAGTGAGGGAGCGGGAAACAGAGGATGTGCAGGTTGAACCGCAAGCACCCTTGATCGAGGTAGAAGCGGCCACTGGCACTGAATTGGATTATCAACCTGTTCCCGAACAGGACGCCCAGCCTGAATTGGAACTTGCCGATGAGAAGGCACCTCCGGCTGAGCCGCTTTCCGCTGAGCGGTTACCCGCACTGACCTTCGCCACCGACAAGAAGTACTACCGGATCGGAGAGGCATCCGAAATGCTGGGTGTAGAACCCTATGTGCTTCGCTACTGGGAAAGTGAATTCACCGCCATCCGCCCGATGAAGTCCCGCAGCGGACACCGTACCTACTCTCGCCATGACGTAATGCTTTTTTCTCAGATTCGCCATCTCCTTTATGTCGAGAAATACAGCGTGAAAGGGGCCAAAAAGAAGCTCCTTGAGAAGCGCAAAGAAGAGAAGAAGCGGCCAATGGTCGACGGAAAAGAGCATAAGAAGGTACTCAGCCAGTTGATAGGTGAGCTAAAGGAACTGGTTCACTTGGCGGGACAGGATCCGGGGAGCTTTTAGCCCCCGTCATTGCACCTCGCACCAGATCCTTGTATTTTGCTGCCGAGCACCGTAGATTATGCGATGTTTGTATCTTACGGGGCGTAGCGCAGGGGTTTAGCGCGCTTGCTTAGGGAGCAAGAGGTCGGCGGTTCAATTCCGCCCGCCCCGATTTTTTTCTCAAAACCTACTCCATTCGGGTGCCTTTTGTTCCGCCTCCTTCACCTGATTTATCTATTTGTTTTCGGCCTTCTCTTCTTAAATGTCATCAAACGCACGCTCTCTGGAAATTTGCCGCCCCGTTTCCAGAACAAGCGCCTGCGCTTCCTGGTCGACGGTATTGCTGTCGCACTGCTCTGGCCTCTGGCGCTGATGACGGAAAAGGGTCGAGGGGTACTGCGTCAGCGGCTGCCCTAATCCCCGACTCTCCTCCACCGTCTCCTTCAACGCTACCTAGCGTGCCCCGAAGTCATTCTGGTATACTGAAATTCAACCCACTACAAAATCTATGAAAATTCAGATTCTTATCCTCCTCGCGATTTGTTTTTCGGGAAGCGCTATTGCCGGAAAAGTCATTAAGGCAACCCCGAAAGCGGTTTTGATCAGCCATGATGAAGCCCACCGTTGGAAAAAAGGCGAGAAAGCCTGCTTCTATGATGGAGACAAGAAACTCGGTTGCGGCAAAGTTGTGAAAGTTGCCAAGTCCGCCGCGATGGTGAAGTTCGACAATAAGAAAAACAAAATCCAAAAAGGTTTTTTAGCCGAACTCTACACACCCGACATCGAAGACCGGCTTCCGGCTTCTCATGGAGAAACGATTGATTCGACAGGAAAGCGTAAAAAGAAAAAGCCATCGATCAATCTCACGGGCGGGTTTAGTGGGGCATCAGGTCTGTTTAATCCCTATATCAATGTGCAGATCGCGCTTTCCGATCACATCGCGTTTGGATTACGTCCTCACTTCTTTAAACTTAGCAATCCCACAAGTGCACTAAGCTCCGTAGGTGGTTTCGGCACGATCAACATATACCTAAAAGATCGTTTCAAGGGCCTGTGGCTCCAGGCGGGCGGCGGCATGTTTTCCTACAGTATCTCCGATCTCAGTCCGGGCGGAGCGACAGAAAGCGCTAAAACCATCGCCCTGGTTGGTACCGCTGGATGGCGTTTCCACTTCGCATCAGGATTTAACATTGGACTTGGTGCGGGCATGCAATACTTGGGCGACTTCACGTCCACAATTATTACTGCCAACTTCACTGGGGCCAAACTCGTGTTCGCCAACATCGAGGCAGGGTTCACCTTCTAGCTTCTAATTTTTCCCTTCCTCGCTAGTTTGCGTAACGCCTTTAAACGCTCTTTTTCCTTTACGTTTATCTTCTCCACTGCCGCGGCAAAAGCCACTGCGGAAATACTGCCCAAGTTCTTATTCAGAAAAATAGAACATTCTTTTGGGTAAGCTTGGCTCAGCTCTCTGAGCACCCAGCCAACTCCCTTCTGCACATAATAGTGAGGGTGATCGAGTTGGTTGAGAACAAGGGGAAATATCTTTCCCACCGGCAAAAACTTCTTCCTCAACCGCGCATAGTAAAACAAACTCACAATCGACAAGCGGCGCTGCCATGGGTTCTGCGAACGATTCCATTTAGCTAAAGTGGGGTAGACCAAGGCAGGATCAGCTTCTAGAATCTGAGCGTACAGGTTAGACAGTCCGTCGGCGTGTGCCCAGTTGTCCACTCTTTCATTCCAAGGTTTTATTCTTCGCCATAGATCTCTGGGGGAAACTTCCTGTCTGTACTGCCAGTCGAGCGCAAGGCTCATTGCTTCGTATAGTTGGGACTTATTCCAAACATAATCCCAAACCGGCGCCTGAGTCTTCTCGTCTCGAGTACTAAAAGAAAAACCCTTCTTAAGAATTTGGCGCGTGGTGGGAACTTTTAACCCAAGGTAGATAAGACGCGATTGTTTTCCGCCGATATAGGCTTCCGCAATACCCGGAGGAATTTCACGTGGAAACGACCGTAGCGTATTTTCAATTTCACTTAGATACTTCCGCATCAGGGCAAAAGTGCTAGGGTCTGCGCAACACCAGGGTAACCGTCTTCAAACCAATAGTACCAGCTCACGCTCATCAGGAGATGGCCAACGAATATGAAAAGATGGCTCCACATCTCCACTCGATCCGATTTCTGGTTTAAGTAACGCCTCCAGTGCATCGATTCATCAACCACACTGTAAAACACGGCCATCAGAACCAGCACCAACGCCGGGAAGCGAAAAAAGCTTGGATACTGGTAGGCTAAAATCAGACAAACAACCGAAGTAATACCGCAAAACATGGTGATGTGATGCACCAGCGCTTCCGCCTTGCGAAGCTCTTCTCGGTAAATCGTGCGATGACCTATGGTATCAAATCCAATCGCAATGACAAAAATCGCAATTCCCAATGGCACATTCCAAACATACGGAGGGAAATCCACGCCCTGGGTGTGTCCCAAATAGATAAAACCAAAGACCGCCGCAAAGAGCGAAACCATCATGCCGACCCAACCGATATAGACCACCCAGTCCGTAGGGGAAAATTCGGAGACGCGTCCCACATAAATCCGCACGTCTTTCAACAAGGAAGCCTCGCTCATCTGCTAACCCTCTCATTGCTCGAGCAAGGTGGCAAATCGAACTCCTTTTTTAAACTAAACTTCACGGTTGAAATCTCCACGTCCCAATCAAAGGAACAGCTTTCCAGGGACGAAACAGACGACTAGGAATTTGTCGCAGTAAAATCCAAGCGCTCTTTAGGAGCGCCATTCGCTTGCTGAAAATACTGACCACCGCTCTCTGATCCCAGGCACTCTCTTTTCGGTGTCTAACCAGCTCGCCAATGGAGGCGTAAATGTGTCGGGCAGCTAGAATAGTGAAGGCCGACCGCAAGGAAAGGTCCCGTGTTCCTTCGTCGCCCGACGCGTAAAAGGTATCCGCAGCACAAAGCAAGCGGTCCACGCATCTGACCAACTCCGCTCGGTACTGGGGTTCCGTCAGTTTGTCAGGATCAATGCCACCCTCTTTGAGCCATCGCAAAGGCAGATACACACGCCCTCCCCTGGCGTCATCAAAAACGTCGCGCGCTATGTTTGTCAGCTGCATCCCGATGCCTAGATCATTTGCCTGAGCCAGGGCCTCAGGTCGGCTGACTCCCATGACGTGCGCCATCATCAATCCCACTGTTCCCGCAACACGGTGACAGTAGAGGAGGAGATCATCTAAGGACTCATACCGCCTGCCGCGCACATCCATTTCGAATCCATCCAGCAACCCGTGCGCATACGCGCGAGGAATCTTGTACTTATTCACCACGTATTGAAAGGCTGCAAAAACGGGATTCTCTTCTTTTTCATCTGTAAAACAGTTATCTGTCTTCTGTCTCAGGCTGGTTAAGCGGAACTCGAGTTCAGTTTCACTGATTCCATCGGCCTCATCTATTTGATCGTCACAGTAGCGACACCAAGCATAGAGAAAGAAGGCAGCATCCCTTTGTTCTGGGCCCAAAATTCTTGAGGCCATGGCGAAGCTTTTTGAGCCAACCTGGATGATCGAACGGCAACGCGTTACAAGCTCAGTGTACGCCTCACGCTCCATACACCCACTCCCGACCGCTAACGACATCAGCAACTTTCCAGTCCTGATGGATTACCTGAGCGGTGGCCTTCGCTGAGTTGATCACACCAGGAATGCCCGCTCCCGGATGGGTTCCCGCTCCGACAAAGTATAACCCGCGAACTTGGGGATCACGGTTATGAACCCTAAAATAGGCGCTCTGAAGCAATGTGGGTTCAAGAGAAAACGCGGTACCCAGGTGCGCATTAAGCTCGGTCTTAAAATCTAGAGGGGTCAAAGTGCGACGGTAAATAACA
Source organism: Bdellovibrionota bacterium (assembly GCA_041751875.1). Lineage (GTDB taxonomy): Bacteria > Bdellovibrionota > FAC87 > UBA2466 > JACKAF01 > JBGSIC01. The sequence goes on along the minus strand of JBGSIC010000026.1, from coordinate 57,737 downwards.
TGCTTGGTAAGTTCCGGCATGTACCACTTTTCAAGGTAGGCGAGAACTTCGTCGGCATAGGTTTCAGCATAGTCTTTCCAATCGACTTCCGCCTTTTCCAAATTGGGAACATTGGCCAATACATAAAAGGTGTCGCGACCAGGAGGCGCCATCGAACTGTCACTGCGGCAAGGGGCATGAAGATAAAAGGAATTCGGTCGAGGAATTTTCCCCGTCTTAAAGATAGTGTGGAGTGTATTTTTATAGTCACCACCAAAAAGTATGCTGTGGTGAGCAAGGTTCGGGTACGTTTTGTCAGTGGCAAAATAAAGAACAAAGAGAGCCTGACTGTAGGACATTCTACCCAAACGCCTTTGTTGCTTGCGCACGCGCTTTTCCCCGGCCAGAAGCTGCGTATAAGTATGATTCACATCGGCATTGCTGACCACAATGTCCGCACCCAACACCTCTCCGTCTTCCAGACGCACACCTTGGACAGCATCGTTTTCGACAATAATTTTCGAAACCGGGGCATTCAACCGCACCTTACCGCCGAGTTCCTCGAAATAGCGAACGAGTTGCTTCACGAGCACGTTCGTTCCCCCTCTGACACAAAAAACACCCCACTTGCGCTCCAACGCGTGGATAAGCACATAAATAGAAGATGCAGCGTAAGGATTTCCGCCGATGAGAAGAGTATGAAAACTCAAAGCCTGGCGAAGTTGCTCGTTTTGGATGAAGCGGCTCACTGTCGCGTATACCGAGCGATAGGCTTTTAAGCGAACGAGTTTGGGCGCCACCTTGAGCATCATCTTCCACTCAAGAAACGGCACGTGAACTAATTCCGTATACCCAGCCTCAAAAACTTCTTGAGAATAGCGATAAAACTCCTTGTACCCTTCGAGATCGGGCGGTGACTTGGCTTCAATTTGTTGGAGAAGTTCTTTCTCATCGCTTCCATAATCAAAGCGATAACCATCTTCCCAGCACAAGCGGTAGAACGGGGAAACTGGAATGAGATCAACGAAGTCACTTGTCTTTCGTCCCCCTAGGGCGAATAGTTCATCCAATACGTGAGGGGCTGTAATAACCGTGGGACCGGCGTCAAAGATATGACCATCAAACTCATAGACATAAGCACGACCACCGGGCTTGTCCCGTTTTTCGATTAGGGTGGTTTCGAACCCTTGAGCCTGTAGCCGAATCGCGGCAGCCAGGCCTCCAAATCCCGATCCAATCACTTTTGCTTTCACTCTAGGCATAGGCTTTTTTAATCTGATTTCCCAACTCTTCCAATCGGTCGAGCTGCTTGGTTCTCCCATCCACTTCGTGTCGCGCACGCGTAAAAAGCGCGGATAAAAAGGCTTCCGACTTTTGTCGACAGCCCTCGATAAGGTGCGGGTAGGTTTCAAACCAAAGACTTAGAGGTTTGGTCTCGGGGAGGTGCGCTACCGCATCACAAAAGTTTCGATAGATATAGGTATCCGCCTCGTCGGCCACTGTTGCCCAAAACCAGGAAGGACGCAACAAGCGAAAGTCTTCCCATTTTTTTGTGGGATCTTTTGTCCCCAAGGCATTTCCCAGGTCATCAAACATTTGAAGCGCGACACCTAGCCCGCGTCCGATCCACGACACGGCTTCCCGATCTTTCTGATCAGCCTCCGCTAAAATAGCTCCCAGCGAAAGCGCCAATTCGGTAAGAGCCCCCGTTTTGAGTTCCATAGAGGCAAGGCACACACCCTTCACCTGCTTCTGATCAAGCTTATCCACACGAATACCTAGATCCAAAGCTTGGCCGTAGTGAGCGCGCAAAAGAGCCAGATGGTAGTGTTGGTAAATGAGAAGTTCTCTCTCGGGTTTCATTTCAAGCGCGCGCACTTGCTCAAGAGGATAAAAGTAAAGCCAACTCCCTACATTCAGCGCAATCGGCATTCCGTAACGCCGGTGTAGCGTCGGCTCTCCCCGACGCAACTGGCTGTCATCCTCAATATCATCAATGGCCAACGAGCCCGCGTGCAGTGATTCGAGTAACAAACGACAGGTTTCAATGAGCTCGCTTGAAGGATTCAGGTTTGTCCCAAATCCACAGCCAATCTCAACTAGTTCCGCTCGAATCTTCTTGCTCGGTCTGTCGAGCATATCTGCTGCCGGGGTGAGTAATGCAGCGGGAAGAAACTCGTTTACGGATTGCCCGTAATGCAAATCAAGATGAGACTCAAACTCGAGCAACACGCTCTCCTGTCAATAAAGTGGTGAGCGCACCACGAATAGACACCGGTGGTCTTCCCAGAAAAAAGCGTACTTTCTCTTGCGGCTTCATCTCGCCGCGGTAAAAGCTTTGGACGAGTCCTTCCGGCAGGCGATAAAAGTGTTCCAATAAGCGGCGTCGATGCTGAGGAAGTGCCACCCTGAATAAGAGGCGATTGAGAGTTCTAAAAAAAGCCTGCCTCCCTTGGAACTGTTTAGCCCAGTCAGCGAATGAATCGACTGAACCAGATTTTCTCGCACTGACCAGCCACTTCGCAAAAGCAACCGCTGAAGGAAAAGAGTAACCGGTCGTGGCGTGAAAGAGCTCTCCCCGCAAGCCACTGCGAATTATCCCGTGGCCCGGAAGCGGCCCAGCGCTTAAGGGGAGCGGTAAACTTCCTTGCTCTTCATAAGTCACACTCTCGACGGACCATCCACTTCTACTGCAATAACGCTGAATCTGGTCCCGGTAGAGGGGGGCATCAATATCAGCGGTATCGCTGTAGTGAGTATCTTCGACCAATAGTTCGCTGGGTCCCCAGGGAAGCACGTAAAAAAAGCGGTAACCATCCACCTGCTGGCATGTCGCGTCCATCAGGATAGGTTCGTAAACCCGGTGTGGATGACGAAGGATGAGTTTTTGCCCCAAAAATTTCTGATACCCCAACGGTCGGTCGCTATCAGACCAGCCCCTACCGTCGACGACAATCGAACTCGACAATACCCTTCCATCGGATAGCTTAACTTTCTCGGCATCAACCGCTGTCGCACTTACGCCCAAAAATACTCCCTCACCGAGGTGCCTTTGCATCACCTCATTCAAATGGGAGGATTCGATAGCATGGTAGCCGGAGTTAAACGTTCTCTCATACGACGGAAAGTGGACACGGTAACCACTCCACGAGCGGGAAAGGAGTGGGTGAAGCCAAAAAAAATCATTAGCCTCTATGTCAGAGGAATGGAAACACCAAGTATGATTGCCCGCTAGGCGAGACTCTCTCTCAATGATTGCTACGCGCGCGTCTGGATAGCGAAGCCGAAAGAGATACGCCGCTATACAAGAAGATAAGCCACCGCCCAAAAATATCGCATCATATGCCTGGGCCGGCGTACTTGCCCCTACCGTTCCTTCATTTTTAGAAGCGCTTTCCAAGGTATTTGTAGATGCTCCGTCTTGCCTCGACCATTTGGTCAGGATCTTCGCCGCTCATGTCGAGATACTTTCGAATTCGCCCCTGACGATCCACCAACACAAAAGTTTCACTGTGTGTAATCATTCCCGTAGAGGCACCTTCCATTCCACCCATCACTACTTTGAATCCATTTTGCAATAAATCTTTCAGTTCCGGGCGCGAACCCGTCAGAAAAGACCAGCGGTCTCCTTTAGTGTTAAACTTTTCGGAGTAGGTTTTAAGCACGCGTGGTGTATCCTTCTCGGGATCAACCGTAAACGAAACCGCCTTGAAGTGCGGATCCGCACCAAACTCCTCCACCAACTTCTCCATTTTCTGATTCAACATCGGACAAATACCAGCGCAGGAAGTAAAAATAAAATTAGCCACCCACACCTTACCGATGAGATCAGCTCGGTCCACGGACTGCTCATCCTGATCCGTTAAGCGGAAAGAAGGAACTGTGCCAAACTCACTCGTCTTCCCGCTGATAGCCCCTGAAGAAAATGCAAACAGCAAAACCGCGATGATAGGCATTGCACAAAGCGCTAAAACCATTCCTTGAATTTTAAATTTCATACGTCTCCTCTTTTACGCATAACTAAAGTCCCTAACACGACAAAAATAAGAGAAAAGGCACTTAGAAACAAAACACAGACTCCGTAAGATGGGGAGGACAAAGCGGCGGGCGCCTGGTTTGAGTAGAGGGCATGCCTAAGGCCTTCTACCCCATAGGTAAGCGGGTTAATGAGCATCAAACCACGAATCCAGGAAGGTGCCACCTGCAAAGGGAAAATCGCCCCTGATAAGAGCCACATGGGAAACAGAATCAGGTTCATGATGCCGTGAAAGCCTTGCACAGAATCAATTTTCCACGCGAAGATAAAGGCAAACGCAGTGAGCCCCACCGAGAAGACCACCGCAAGCAGTAGACACATCGCTATGGATTGCGCGGTTAAGGCGAAGCCCACCCAAGGGCAAATCAAAACAAGAAGCAAGCTCTGGAATACAGCAATGATCGCCCCTCCTAAAACTTTTCCCCCGACTAAACCGATATTCGAAACAGGAGCCACCAAGACCGCTTGAAGAAAACCTTCCTTGCGATCCTGGATCACGGAAATGGTGGAAAACACAGAGGTCATCAAAAGAATCAGCGCAACCGTTCCTGGAAAAAGATACTCTAAGTAGTTCATCTGTGTCGGAAGTTGCGCCGATTGAAAAGAATGCCCGATACCGGAACCCAGCAAGAACCAAAAGAGTAAAGGCGTTCCTATCGCCCCAATGACTCGGCTTTTTTGACGAAAGAATCGCACGCATTCCCGAGCCGTTAAGCTTAAACCTGGAATAAGTGTGAGGCTTCGTTCGTTCATGGCCTTACCTCATTCAAACGGTCCCCTGTTTTTTGAATGAGCAAGTCTTCCAGGGTGGGCTTGCTCAAACGGAAAGAGTCCATTCCATCGGAGATTTCCTGAACGAGCGCAGGGACCAAGCGGTGACTATCGTGAGTTTCGATACGAAGTCCACGGGGTAAAAGTTGAGCTTCCAGAGAAAATCGTTCCCGAATGCGTGCACGCAGCGCTTCTGGATCAGAGGTTTCAATCGAGATAACTTCACCGCCGATGGAGGCTTTGAGATCCGCTGGTGTTCCCATAGCGACGAGATTGCCTTGATGGAGAAGGGCGATTCGGTCGCACTGGTCTGCTTCTTCGAGAAGGTGCGTGGTAAGGAGTAGAGTCATGCCTTTTTCTAACCTAAGCTGCCGAAAATATTGCCAAAGATCGCGCCGCACCACCGGGTCCAGGCCCGTGGTCGGCTCGTCTAATATAAGGAGGGAGGGACTGTGTAGCAGGGCTTTCGCCACGTCCAAACGGCGCTGTAAACCACCTGAAAGCTTCTGAACCACCTCGTTTTTTCGGTCCAGCAAGCCCACCTGCCGCAGTAAGGCTAAGGCCGATTCACGTAAAACGGGACCTCGCATCCCATAAAGATGCCCCTGATGGAGCAAGTTTTCCCAAACAGTCAGTTTGAGATCCAAGGCGGGTTTCTGAAACACCACGCCCAAAGATCGGCGAACTCGCTGCGGATCTTTGAGCGAGATTCCAAACAAACTGGCTTCGCCTTGCTGAACCGCCTGCAGAGTGGAGAGAATTTTAAAGACGGTGCTTTTGCCTCCGCCGTTAGGGCCGACGAGACCAAATATCTCGCCCTTCCCCACTTCGAAGCTGATGCCTTTCAAAGCCACGTGATCTTTATAGGAGTAAGCTAAATTTCGTACCTGAACTGCGCTCATGCCGCCCCTACAGATTATTATCAAGCACCATCAATACAGCGATCGCGGGAAGATAAAACAACGAGAGAAAAAATACGCGCCGTGCTTGTGCTACTGTTCGATGAAACATTAAGACGGCTATGGAGGCCAGAAAAGCTCCACCGACTGCGACGGCACCCCACAGATACCACTCGCCCATCATTCCCCACAAAGTCGGCATAGCACTTAAGGCAACCAGAGCTAAACCGTAGAGAAAAGACTGTCGCGCCGTTTGCGCTCCATCTTCGTCACAAACCGAGAGAACGGGAAACTCTCCTAGGGCGTAGTCCTTGCGATAAATCCAAGCAATCGACAAAAAATGAGGGATTTGCCAAAGAAACAAAATGCCAAAAAGGAAAAGGCCCTCTAACGACAACCGACCATACCCGGCCGTCCAACCTAGCACCGGGGGAATCGCCCCCGGAATCGCTCCCACGATGGTGGACAGAGAGCTTACGCGCTTCGCCGGCGTGTAGATACCCAAATAGAAAAACACAGTCAGCGCTCCGAGAACCGCGGTGATCGCATTCACGAAAATAAGTAGAACAAAAGTACCAGCGAGTCCGCAAGCAAAACCAAACCTTTGAACGGGAAGCACTTCAATTCGTCCCGATGGTAGGGGCCGTCCCAAAGTACGGGGCATTTTTGCGTCCAGATCTTTTTCGATCACCTGGTTCAAAGCGGCTGAAGCCATGCCTAAAAGCGCCGTACCCACTAAAGTTCCCAATCCGCGCAACCAAGCATCAGAAAAAGGCTCACCGAGTTTCTCTAGTCCCAATACGAAACCCAATGCCGTCATGACAAGAGCCATACCCGTAAGACGCGGTTTACTCAGCTCCCAGAATATTTTTGCTCGCTCTTGATTCATTTTACTCCGTCTACAAAGTTCTTTGGCTTCCTCTGCAAAAACTCACACACAGCATCACCACGGTCGCCAAACACAGCGCACCTGTCACGAGGTGTAGCGTCGTTAAAGCAACCGGACGTCCAGTCCAAATCGTGACCGCTCCGAGCACGCCTTGCACTAAAACAAAAGTAAAAAGCAGCCCTGAAAGGAAAACCCATTCGCCGGATGCCCTTCGAGAACGGTACAAAATAAGTGTAAGTAGCGCGACACCCATCACAAGCAAGTAGGCTCCCACTCGGTGCAGAAAGTGTACGCGTACCAGAAGATTTTCCATCGGCGGAATCCACTGCCCTAGTGAAAGAGGAAAATCAGGAATCGACGCGCCTGCGCCTAAGTGCCGCATCCAAGCGCCCACAAAAAGCTGCGCGAAAAAAAGACTTGCCAGTCCAAACCCAAAAAATAAAACCCCATTAGGGGCGATTCTTGTCGGACGGGACGTGGCCCAACTTTCTGACTGGGTCCACGCCAAAACAATAAGCGAACAGAAAAAGAGCTGCGCAAGACAAGCGTGTGCAACGGATACAAAAGCCGGTAAGCGTAAGAGAACTGTCAGCCCCCCAAGTAGCGCTTGTGCGACAACACCGATTAGCGCAGCGGTGCCCAACCACTTTACCCAAGCGCGCGTTTCATAGCGCCACAACAAGCCCGCGAGTAGGAGAGTTAGAATGCCGACCACCCCCGCGATCATTCTGTGCCCGTGCTCGTATAAAACTCCCCCGATCATGGGAGGCATCAGCTGACCAAAAGAAAGCGGCCAATCAGGAACCGAGAGGCTCGAACCCGTGCTGGTGACGAGGGCTCCCGCGGCTAAAAGCAAAATGGTCGAAAAGACCGTAAACGCCGCGTAGGGAAATAAAAAAGAGGGAGAATGAGCGGGCGGGGCATTTCCGCCGTCCGCCAAATTATTCGGCAAGAATCACCTGAGAAGCGAGCGGCTGAGGCTTCTCACTCTCGAGTTGGTGCTTTTGCCTAGCTTCCTGTTTAGGAAGGGCTTTATCCGTCGCGCCCACAGAATAGATAAGCGCAAGGAGCAAGGCCGGAACAACAGACCAAACTAGTTCCGTTTCCCTATTCTCAAATCCAGAAGTTCGTCGTCTGATAAGCACACGAATAAAGAAAGCAACCAGAATAACGGCTTGGAGTATTCCGAATAAAAGAAGCGCCACCAATGCTACAGAGTCACCGGTCTCCCAATGAGAGACGGGCCCAGAGGGCCAGAAAGAACTCAGAGTGGAAACCAGTGACTTCATTAATGTAGCAATACCTAGGTCGATTCGGCTTAGAAGCTGAAGTCGACAGTTTTGGTTTCACCAGCGGCAGCAACCTTCACAGGCTGGCTTTTGGTGTTGTACTTTTCGTGCCAAACTTCCACAACGTAGTCGCCGGGAGGCACATCTTTAAGCGTGAATGTCCCACTGTCGTTGCTGACGTCAAAGTACGGGTGATCCATTACGCCCACAAAGGCTTGCATCCAACCGTGCACGTCGCATTTCACTTTGATCATCTGTTCAGGCTTGCTGAAAGACTTTGTGATTTTCTGGCCTTTTGTCGCCATGCCCATATTGAAGTTTTCGTTCTTCTTCGCCATGGAATGCACGTTGTGCAAAGTAGGATCGCTGTTGATAATTTCGATCGGTTGGCTGGTCATCACGCCAAAGACATGAGGCACATAGATGCAACCGTTCTGATCAAACTTCACAGGTGAGGCCGCCTTTCCACCTTTCGGGGCGCCTTCTTTAATGTAAACAAAAACATTTTTAAGCGTGCCGTTTGGGTTCACAATGACGGCGTCTTTCTGAGGTGGCTTTACATGCGCCTTCACGCATACGGGATCGGCGCTCATGCGAATAGGGCCACCCGGAGGGGCTTTTTGGGTAAAGGCAATTTTGCCCGTAATGGTGCCGGCAACGGCAGGCGCCGTGGCCCACATACCAGCCATCACAACTAAACTAGAAATAAACATTCGGATCATCAGATCTCTCCTTCTTCAACGGTTTCAGGTCCACCAGGTTCTATTTCGGGTAGGACTATAGGGGCATGAATCCCAGCCTGCAAGCCCCCAAGACGACTAATCTTGACGCGTAGCAGCAATCGGAATGCGCCGGCCAACTCCGAAGGCCCGCGGCGATACACGTAGGACAGGAGGGTGCTGCCAGCGTTTGAACTCGCTGGTGAGGTGGCGTTTCATGAATTCAGGCGCCCACTGGGCGGAAATCCGCTCTGAGAGCTGCTTTGCCGGCAGGTTTTGTTCCAGCATAGCGACAACCAAAGCATCCAATACATCGTACGGGGGAAGCGCGTCTTGATCGACCTGCCCTAATCGCAATTCTGCCGTAGGGGCGCGCGAAAAAACTCTTTCTGGAATGAGGTGCACTTTGCGGTTGAGCGTGCGGCCCAAAGCGTAAACTTGTTTCTTGGTGAGGTCCCCCAAAACGGAAATGGCGCCGGCGCCGTCCCCGTACAAGGTGGAAAAACCAGTGGCAAGTTCGCTCTTGTTGCTGGTGTTAAGAAGCAAACTATTCCGAGAATTCGCGACGCCCATCAAGATCGACATGCGAAGCCGGGGCTGCACATTCTCTCGGGTAATTCCTTCAAGCGGAAGACCCAAGCCCTGCAACCAAGTTTTCTCGTACACTTCAAAAAGCGGTTGAATCGAAACTTCATGGAAATCAATTTTCAGATTGGTGGCTAGAGTACGTGCATCTTCTTTACTCACTGCGCTTGTATACTGAGTCGGAAGCGAAAGAGCCCAAACATTTTCAGGACCCAAAGCTTCCACGGCAAGCGCGACCGCCACACTGCTATCAATACCGCCACTTAAGCCCAGCCCTACCGAGCGGCTACCACACTTGTGCACATAATCCCGCAGCCCCATTTTTAGGGCTTCACACACCATTTCATCATCCGTCGCTGGCCACGCGGCGAGCTGCTTTGGTTCACTAGCAAAAAGTGCGCTATCGACGATAAGTAGTTCCTCTTCAAATGCCTTGCCGGTGGCGACTGTTTCGCCTTGAGCGTTAACCGCCAAACTACAACCATCGAATAGAAGTTCGTCATTGCCTCCGACTTGATTACACAAAAGAATCGGACATCCGAGATCGCAGGCGATTTCACTCAATAATTCTTGGCGCCACGCAGGTTTGCCACGTCGGAAAGGAGAAGCAGACAAATTTATAAGAAAGTCCACGCGTGCTTTTTTGTACTCTTCAAGGGTTTGCGCTACGTAAGCGCGGCGAGAAAAGCGTGGACGATTCCAGATATCCTCACAAATTGAAAGAGCGACCTTCTTGCCTTCAAGATCAATCACCAACGGATCTTTGCCTGCCTCAAAGTAACGGGCTTCATCAAAAATATCGTAGTTGGGAATAAGGCGTTTACGGTAAGTGCCCAAACGCTTTCCGTCTCGCATCACAGCAGCCGAGTTGAAGTAAGGGCAGCCTGTCTTCTCCGACCGTTTTTCTACAAAGCCACAGACAACGGTTAAACCCCTCGAATGTGCCTCAATCCGCTTAAGCGCAGCTTCGTTCTCATCCACGAAGCCTTCGAAATCGAGCAGATCGCGGGGCGGATATCCGGTGATCGCAAGTTCGGGAAAAATTAAAAGCTGTGCACCACGCTGTCTCGCCTGGTCGATCGTTTCGAGTATCTTCTGGGTGTTTTCGGCAAGAGCGCCAATGCGGGGGTTTAACTGAGCTAGCCCAAACTTCACTTCACTATCTCTTCTTCTTCCTTTGCGGCCTTAAGTTGAAAAACGCGTTCGAATTCCTCGGGTGACAGTCCGCCCTCTTCCCACAGACTTCCGGAGAATGCATCACGCATTTCGATCATACTTGCCTGAGCATCCAAGATCCCTTCGGCTTGATGGTAAAGTGGATAGTAGCGAACAAAACTTTCTTCCTCGGTTGCGAAGGGAACAAATCGAGCTAGCCAAGGAAAGGTGTCGGGAGAAAATGATACAATTGCTCCGCCCATCAGCAGAACGAAAAGGAAACTCGCTCCAATGGCAACGCCTTTCCAAGAGGCCCAGCGACCGCGCTCATTTCCTTCCGATGCTTCCACCACTCGCAAAGCAAAGTCGTGGGAGACATTCTTCAGAGGCATTTTCGTGAGAAGCTTGTCCACCGCAACCAACTCATCATGGTTCTTACGGCACTTCACACACTCCTCGATGTGACTTTTGATTTCGGTAACTCTGCCCTTAGGCAAAAGTTTCTCGATGTAATCGGAGAGTAAGTTTTGACAGAAAAAACAACTCGTCACATTCGCCTCTTTAGAGACTCAATTCAGACGCCGGTCGCAAGGAACTGACCGAACTCACGCGTCCTCTCAGACAATCAACCAAATCCAAGCGGGCCCGATTGAGTCGGTGGCGGTAGACGCCCCACCGAATTCCCAAAATACGGGTGGCTTCTTCGTCACTAAACTTCAAGATATCTCTAAGCACCAGCGGGGCGCGAAAATCGAAATCCAGGGTGCGGACACGATCCGTGATGCGCTCTACCGTTCGCTCATCGAGGGCTTCGGCATCTGGGCTTTTGGCAAGCACGTCCGTGGTGGCCTCATTGAGTAAGCGCGTGTCGCGTCCCAAGCTTAAGGGTACGGGCGCGCCCGATAAACTTTTGGCTTCTTTCCACACGAGTTGAAAAAGACGAATGCGCAACTGATCCGAGTCATACTGAGTGCGACGACTGGCTACCGACCGGCGGTAAAACTTTCCAAACTCAGAAAAACTATTGAGCACCGCAACTTCTGCCGCTTCAGGATCAAAAACCAAATAGGAGATGAAACTGAAAACGCGACGATCGTTTTCTTTCACCAATTCCCTAAGCTCAGGGACTGACTCGGTTTTCGCGGATTGGGCCATACTGACTCACTATCCTAAGGCCTGGGTAGCGGGGAGGTCGAGGAAAAAACGGCTCGAACGCTCTCCGCTGAAGGAGCCTCAATCGCCCCTTTTTCGCAAAAAATCGCTCGAATGAGGCTTGCCGGTGTCACGTCGAAGGAAGGGTTGGCCACCTTAAAATCTCTAGTCGGGCGGTTGGTACCCAAGGCCGCGAAAATCTCTTCCGGTGCCCGTTCCTCGATGGGAATCTCTTTACCCGACGCTAGAGACAAATCGAATGTAGAACACGGTGCGGCTACGAAAAAAGGCACACCAAAATGCTTAGCAAGAATAGCCAGCGAGTAAGTACCCACTTTGTTGGCTACGTCCCCATTAGCGGCGATACGATCAGCGCCAACAATAATCGAACCCACTTTCCCCTGCGCCAAAATGGTGGCCGCCATATTGTCGCAAATTAAGGTAAACGGAATCTCGTTCTTCGTAAGTTCCCAGGCCGTCAACCGCATGCCCTGGAGAACAGGACGCGTTTCACAAGCAAACACGTGCGGTACCTTGCCCATTACGTGGCCTGCCCTCAACACACCAAACGCCGTACCGATGCCCCCCGTCGCAAGGTCTCCCGTATTGCAGTAAGTCATCACAGCCAGCCCCGCCGGAAGAAAAGCCGATCCGATCCGCGCCATTTCGCGGTTGGCTTCGCAATCTGCTTTGTGAAGTTCGCACGCCTTTATTTCCACTTTTCGGATGAGTTCCGCGGGCGCTAAGTGTCTGAACGCTTCGATTTCCGCTCTGATTTGATCTACAGCCCACTTCAAATTGACGGCGGTGGGCCTAGCCGAGGTGATAGAGGAGAGAGCCCCTTCCAGAGCATTCCAATCAAATGGGGAGTGGCGCGCTGATTCTTTTACCGCCAGAACAGACGCGTAAGCGCCGGCCACACCAATCGCTGGAGCTCCTCTAACCACCAAACGTGTGATTGCATCCGCGACATCGCGATAGGAGGTGTAAGGAAGATAAGTTTCTTCGCGAGGTAACCTAGTCTGATCGAGAAGCAGGCAGCGTTCGCCATCCCACTTCACCGATTCAATTCGTGGCTCCAACATAAAGCGATCCCTTCGGGTTTGCTTACCGAGGAGCCACGAGAATGTCCAGCGACTCCGACTTTAGTGATCAAAGTCGAGTTCTTTGTCGTAGTCGTCACTTCGCTCAAACGACGGTACGTCTCCGTCTACGGCGTAGCTGACTTGAATCCCCGTATCATAAGCCAAATGCGTATCGGCTTCTTCCGGAGCTTCCTCTGGACTACCATCCGGATTGTATTCCGTGTTTTTCGGTCGACGTCCCCGTCGGCGAGCGGGCTTCGCAAAAAGTGTACCTGGTGTAGTACCCTCTTTTCTGCGACGCTCAATTGCCGCTAGGAGTCGATCGGAAATTCCACCTTTTCCGGACTTCTCTTTTTTTGTTTTTGATTCGATCGCCGTTTTACTGACGACAGATGCAATCGACTTTTTGGCCGGTGCAGCTGCTTTTTTTGCCGGAACCGCTTCGCTTCCCCCAACTACTTTAAGCTTGGCTGGCGCCTTTTTTTTCACGAGTTTTTTTGCCGTACTACGTACCTTAGAAACTCGGTGCGTGCGTTTGCTAGCCATAACTCCCCCCCTGGCTCAACTACTAAACCCGAATTTTTCCCTGTACTGCCGATTAATAAAGAAAGCGTAACTTGTTAGATATACTTACTGGATAATCTCTTTTTTTATTATTTGCAATACGAAACTACTGGAATTATGGGATAAGTATTAATTCGCTGCAGAACTTTTCTGCTTTTTTGTAAAGAAATTGAGGAGCAAAACCATGGCAAAGAAAAAAACCGAGAAAAAAAAGAAAAAGACGCGCCCCGCTAAAAACAAAACTTCGAAAAAAGGCAAAAAGAAATCGCCCAAGAAGAAAGTAAAAGCAAAGGCTAAGAAGAAAGTTGCTAAAAAGAAGCCCGCGAAGAAGGTTTCAAAGAAGACCAAAAAGAAATCCGGCGCGTCAAAAAGTGCAAAGACAACAAAGAAAGCCGGAAAGCCGAAGTTGAAATCGGTTCCCACTTTGGTTCCCCCACCGGCGTCAGGTTTAACAATCGACGAAGTTTCCAGCATTGATGAAAACGGCGCAGCCGCAGAATTCGATTATGGAGACGAAGAGATCGAAGACATTGCTTCAGCCTCGGGTGAAGACGACGAAGATGAATTTCTAACGAATGAAATTGATATCGACGGGGCGCGCGACGACGACTAGTTCGTTACGCGTTGCTCTCTCGACTCGTCGGCCCGCTAAGCCAACGTTTCTATTTCGCGTCGAATTTGATCAAGCAGCAAGGTGGATGCTCCCCACTGACGAGCTTGGCGGTCAGGGCGCGTTAACACGAACCGTTCCTCACGTAGCGCGTTGCCCTCGCCCACCACGGCGGTAAATATGGTTCCGCTCGGATTAGTCTCCGTTCCATCGGGTTCGGGCCCCATGTAACCTGTAATAGCGGCGGCCAGCGGACAACCGCTCCGATTCTTGACCGCTTCAGCCAGTTGTCGAGAACAAACCGCCGAAACAGCCGCGTCTTCGGTTTCGCAACGCACTCCGAGTAAAATTTCTTTTGCCCCCAGTTGATAAACGGCGGCTCCTCCCCAAACTACATCTGAGCAACCCGGTATCCGTGTCAAACGATGCGTTACCAACCCACCCGTGCACGACTCCGCCAACGCAATGGAGCGCTTCTTGTCGATCAAAAGCTGAACAACAGTGGCTTCCAGCGAATCATAGCACTCGGTGTAAGCGTAAGGCGCCACGGCCTCTCGAATCTTTTGCTGCATTGTCAGAAATGGTTCAAGAGACTCTCCCTTCCCTTGTCGGTAGTAGAGTGAGAGTTGGTTCTCAGGATACGTCGTGCGATACCCCAACCACGCACCTTGAGGTAATTCTCTTTCAAGCGGGTTCATCAGAGTCTGAAGTTGGCTTTCCCAAATTCCCACGCAACGCCAGAAATGAGAATGTAATGGCTCCCCGCTTTTTCCAAGTAGCTGGGTTGCCGTCTCTTTCACCGCAGTTCTAACCATCCCACGCATTTCACCAGGGACTCCCGGGACAAAAAAGAAAATGCAATTTCCGAGTTCACAACGAAAACCCGGGGCGAGGCCGACCGTGTTGCCAATGGGCTCGCTTTTTTTTGGGTACCGCACTTGCCGAAGCGCCGTTTCGTCTACCGGTCGATTCTGCTTTTGGTAAAGGGCGATGAGTTTTTCTTTTTGACCTGGATGGACAGTGACTCCACCTCCGAGAAGCTCGGCTACACAATCGACCGTCAGGTCATCTGTGGTCGGCCCCAGACCACCGAAACAGATCACCATCTGCGCTCGACGGCTACTTTCATCGAGCTGACGCTTGATCACTTCAACTTGATCGGGAATGACGGTTTGACGACTTACCACTGCACCGAGAGAAAATAGTTCTCCCGCTACAAAAGTAGAATTGGTATCAGATATTTTGCCGGTGAGGAGTTCGTCACCTATGGCAATCGTCTCGATGACGAGACTCATGACGGCTCAGTACCATCCGTACCGGAGTTCTCACCCGGGCGGCGACGTACGATAACTTTGCGCTCGAGTTTCTTGCGCTCTTCTTCTTGGAGCTTCCGCGCCTCTTCAGCACGACGCTGTTGCTCTGCTTTTAGAGCACCAATTTTCTCAAACCATTTTGGAAGATCGGCGACGTCGGTCACCTGAAAACGCACCATCTCCGTGAGACATTTTCCGTCCACTTTAAGGTTCTGCCCCTTGCGATTCTTGATGACCAGAACTTCTTCCGCGTGCACCCGTTCGCAAAGATCACAGACCTGAGCAGGACTCACCCAGTGGGCGCTGACGCACGCAACGTCGCGGCTTTTCCCCTGAAAAACTTCCATTTTCAGAGCCATCTTTTTGCGCAAGTGCTGCCTCTCCAGCGCGTCCATACAAATCACCTCGTTTTTTCAACTGGGGTCAGTAATACCAAAGGGGAAATAGGGGCGCAATGACCAGAAATAAGGATAAAGCGGCGGATCAGTCCCAGCACCGTACTCCATGCGTGACTTTGTCGGTAGGCCACGGCTACATTTTTTGCACCATGAAGTTCAGCACTTTCCTTGGGCTCACGGGGCTCGTCGCGTTCTTACCCACGTTACTTTGGGGAGCGAACCCGCTTCAGACGACCTCACAACCCACCACGTCCGTATCGCATGCCTACGGATCGCGCAGCGTCTTTACCAATCCCGCCGCGTTGGGTTACGAGACGGCCTTGAACGGCGCAGGCTGGTTCACCGCCTACACGACCGGAATCGGGGCTCAAGGAGATCATAGTTTATCGCTTAGTTACGGCCTTTTGGGCGTCGCCGCAGAGTGGATCAATGATGGTCCGACGAAGTTTAATCGCTATTCCCTAGGATTTGGCGCTCCGATGGGGCCTTACGTGTTCTGGGGCGCTCGCTACCAATTTACACGTGCTCAAGCGATTCCGTTGCGGAACTTCAATTCCTTCGACTTAGGTTTGCAGATTCGCGCGTCTCGTTACGTCAGTTTTGGTCTTCTAGGACAGACTCTCAACCAGCCCACGGTATCAGGCACGAAAATTCCGTTTAATCTCGTTGCGGGAATTGTAGTCCGTCCCGTTGATCCGGTGGAGCTGACGTTGGATATCGATACCACTGGCACCCCCTTAGGAAAAACGTTTGGATACGATGCCAACGTTCGAGTGGAAGTTTTACGCGGTTTAAAACTTGCGGCGGGGTATCACCACACTCAAAAGTGGCAGTTGGGAATTCAGTTTAATTTGAGTCTTGGCTCCTTCTTTTCAGTTGTGCAGCCCGACCCCAGTGGAGAAAACTTTATTTTCGGTGGTCAGACATCTTTCCGCCCTTACCCCACTTCATTAAGCGGCACCGACACTTTGGAAGTTGCTTTGGAAAGTGGCTTGCGCGAAGAACCGGTGGAAGGAAACTGGTTCAGCCGAAGCCGTCCTTCTCTTTATGAGATTCTCAAGAAACTAAAAACGGCCCAGAAGTCTCCGGACTTTTCTCGCATTATTGTGCGCATTGAAGAGTTCCCATTGGGCCTGGCAGCCGCAGAAGAAGTCTTCGGTGCGCTCCGCGAACTCCGTGAACACGGTAAAACCGTGGAAGTCTATCTAGGTAATGCGTCGCTCAAGGAATACTATATTGCCTCCGCCGCTAACCGCGTGGTGATGGAACCCTCTTCTGAGCTGAGACTTCTTGGATTTAAATACTCTCGCTACTACCTCAAAGGGACACTCGACAAAGTTGGGATCGAGGGTGAACTCTTCGCTAAGGGTAAGTACAAGTCCATGCCGGAAATGTTCACGCGCAAGGATGCTTCTCCCTTAATGCGCGAAGAAAGCCTGCGCCAACTTAAAAAGCTGGAGGAAATTTTTCTCGCTTCGGTCAAAAATACCCGTCTGACTCCAGAAAAATGGAAGCAAGCACTCGCGCAAGGAGTCTATGGGGCAGACGAAGCCAAAGCCGCCGGCTTGATCGATGAGGTCAGCTCCTTCGATGTTGATAAGGATGCCAAAACCTTTGCCACCTCGAAGCGTGTCGATCGCTATCGCGATAATTTACAATTACCTTCACGTATTGCGATTATTCCTGCTAGTGGCGACATCATTTCCCAGAAAAGTCCGCTCCTTGCGATCAGTGGACAGTACCAAATTTTTCCCGAAAAACTCGAAGCTTATTTGGAAGAGGCGACAAGTGACCCCTTAACAAAAGCAATTGTACTTCGCGTCTCAAGTGGAGGGGGTGAGATTTTGGCAAGCCAACAGATCGCGACCCTCGTGGAGAAAGCGAAGAAGAAAAAGCCCCTTGTTGTTTCAATGGGTGACGCAGCCGCCAGTGGTGGCTACATGATCTCCGCACCCGCTGATGCCATTTTTGCAAATTCGACGACCCTAACAGGTTCCATTGGCGTTTTTCTGGGGAAAGCTTCCTTGAGTGGTCTTTACAAAAAGATCGATTTGCACAAAGAAATTCTCAGTCACGCGCCTTACGCGGGCCTCTACTCCGAACACAAATCCCTTTCCGATGCGGAGAAGCGAATCTTCGTTCGGCGTCTCGATGACTACTACGATCACTTCGTGCGCTACGTTGCCAATAAGCGTGGGCTCGACATGCCTAAAGCTGAGTCAGCCGCTCAGGGACGTGTGTGGCTCGGAGAAGAGGCGGAAGCGCAAAAACTCATCGATTACAAAGGCGGATACCTACAGGCCGTCGAGCACGCCGCAAAACTTGCTGGCTTGGCGCCGGATCAGTTTGACACCTATATATTAGGTACAAAACTGCCACTCTTTTCCGTTTTTGGAGAAGATGGTTGGATCCAAAGCGAACCAGGTTTTCTTTCCTCGCCTGCGGTGTCGGAGCTTGCGCGTCAAGTCTACTGGGCCGCGTCCTTCGAAAAGCAACCGTTTCTCTATCTCTCGCCCATAGAGCAGCTGGAGTGACATAAAACATTTACGATTCGGGAATCCTTACAAGGTGGTATCGAAAAGGCTCCGATTTTTTTCACTTCCAAATTCTTTCACGCACAAACTGAAAAAAATATTCTGGTACACAACTTGCTTTAGCAGAACTGAGATGGTGGGGACTGTGTTGTTTACGGGTTGCGGTTTGACAATCAGACCTAAGCTATGACATCGATAGATTAGGGTTTTTTGGGTTTCGGGGGAGTCATGAATTTTTGGGGCACACTTCTATTATTGGCGGTGTTTTTCTGTCTTACGGGTTGCACTTCATCCGCACCTTCGCAGCCTGAACAAGTCGACGTCAAACAAATCCAATCTATTTTCTTCGGTAGCTCGAGCGATTCGGCTTCAGCTTGCGCAGTAAAAGTAGAGCAAGATCAAGGTAAGGTTCTCTACCAAAATACATCCGGCGTTTTGATGACGAACCTTCCTAGCGAAAAACTCAGCGCGTTAGAATGCGAAGGGATTGCGACCTCAAACCAACGTGAGCAGGGGCTCCCGAAGGGAAAGCGCTCGCGCTCTAGTGGCGAGTTGGACACACTTCTTAAGCTTCTGCCCGCGGAAGAAATCGGCGCACGAACATTCATCAAAAATAATCCCGAATTTGATGGACGCAAAGTCATTGTGGCAGTGCTCGACACCGGTATCGAGCTTGATCACCCGATGCTAAAAAAGACATCCACAGGCGATGACAAGATCATCGACTTTCAAGATTTCTCCGGAGAAGGGAAAGTCTCTTTACAAGCTGTGAATGAAGCGCTGACTGAGATTTTTCAAGCTCCCAATGGAACAGAGTACTCCCTGGGCAAAGTCGAAGGCGATCAATACCATTTCGCTGAGTTCAAGGGCAGCACGATCACCTTGGATAATGACGATACTTTTGCTGACATGGGTGTTGTGACCTATTTCCGCGATGGGAAATGGCGAGCGAAAGTTGATACCGATGGTGACAAAAACTTTGGCAACGAAACTGAAGTCTCCAACTATTCGGAGTCTCGCTCCTTCATTCGCTTGGGTGCAAAGAAAACGCTCTCAAGTGCAATCAATATTTTCGACGATGGTAAATCGGCGACTTTGTGCTTTGACAATGGATCCCACGGCACGCACGTAGCCGGAATCGCTGCTGGCTACCAAGCGCATGGTTTACAAGGTGTCGCTCCAGGCGCCCAGGTGATGGCGGTAAAAATTGGAGACAACCGTTTGTCAGGTGGTTCCACCACCACCGCATCGAAAATGCTTGCCATCGATTATGCCGTTAAGAACGGAGCGAAGATTATCAATATCAGTTATGGCATTCGAGCAGGTTCCAATCTTGGACAAAGCGCCATTGACCGCTACGTGGATAAAATTGCCAAAGACCATGATGTTCTGTTCTCGATTAGCGCGGGCAACGAAGGCCCAGGGCTTCAAACAATAGGCACCCCCGCAGGCGCGATGCTCGCCATCACTCCGGCTGCCTACGTTTCCAAAGAAACCGCGCAGAAGAACTACGGTTATCTGGGCGTTCAACAAGACAACCTCTGGTATTTTTCGTCCGTTGGTCCCCAGACCAATGGTGGGTGGAAACCGACCATTTCCGCTCCCGGCAGTGCACTCTCGAGTTTACCAGTGTGGGCAGGCGGCCATGAAAACTATCGTGGCACCTCGATGTCAGCCCCTCAAGTTTCAGGTGGACTCGCTCTCTTGATGAGCGCAGCGGTACAATCGCACTTGCCTACGGAACGGGCGCTGATGACTCGAGCCGTTTATGCGGGCGCAAAAGTCATCCCCGGTTTGGCTTGGATCCAGCAGGGTCACGGACTGATGAATGTCCCGGCCTCCCTAGAAGTACTTAAGCGCTTAAAAGGGGAAATTGCCGTGGACTATGCTTTGTCCATCAATAGTCCCACTTCACCGACAGGACGAGGAACGGGCATTTTTGTGCGCTCTGCTTCAGCGCCGGCGAACTTCTTTACTGTGAATGTGAAAGCGGAACTACCGAGAAACCTTCCCTCTTCCGACGCCGCACTTTTTCTACGCACCTATGATCTGAAGGCTTCTGCGAGCTGGATTCAAACTCCTGGAACCTTCTGGCTGAACAACGTCACACGAAACTTTCAAGTTGCTCTCGACTATTCCGCCCTAACCGAACCCGGCTTATACTCCGAAAAAATCACTGTCATTGAAGAAGCAACCGGTGAAATCGCTTTTGAGATTCCCGTTACTGTTGTCAAACCTGCACTTTTGGATGAGCAAAATGGATACCGGTTCACCAAACAAAGCTTGTTGAGCGTTGGCGACACGCAACGCTTCTTTGTTAACCTTCCTGCCGGCACCACCGCTGTCACGGTTGATATTGAATCGGATGGTCCCAAGGTTTGGGGGCAGCTCCTTGATCCAGAAGGTCGCACGATTCTAGATATCGCCGATACCGAAGCCGGAATGCCTCAGTCTCCACTTTCCGTTGCCAAGAATATTTACCGAGCAGGCGTCTATGAGCTTGATGTCGTAGCACCAGCGACCAATCTCACTCCCGCCAACATCTCCCTGACGGTGAAAGCTCATAGCTTGGAAATGCGCAAAGGAACGGATGTGGGTGGCGAGCTATTCTACCTCGAAGTGCAAAATAACTTTAAAGCAACTAAGGTAAAACCTTCGGTCGCGCTGACTCATGTACAGGAAGTTTCCGACGTAGAAATCACGGGAAACAGCAGACGCGTTCCCATCAGCTGGACCGAAGAAGATGCTGAGAAGTTTTCACTTCTGAGCCTCCATGTTTCCACGGCAAAACAATTCTACGATCTGATGACCGACTATCCCTACACGCTATTTTGCGAGGACGGCTCAGTGGGGACCTCAGGCGGACTAGCAATGGAAAGTGCGATTGACCTCACCGAGCTTTGCTTAGGTGCGTCAGAACTGGAGATTCAGGGAGCGTTTGCGATTACCCCGCCCCGCTCTTGGAATGTGAAACTTACCGATAAACGATTTCTCGCTTCACCGGTTGCTATCAGCTCGGGTATGACGACGTTGATCGAATCTGGACAAAGCGTGTCATTCCCCATTGCCACATCCGAACTCAGTAGCCCGATCCTCCCGGGAATGCAGAACTGTCTTACCGTCACGCTGGCCAACCCCGCTGGGAAGACCATTCAAGACATGGCCTACTGCGAATAAGAAGCAGCGCGACATAGGGGATGAAAGTTCGACGCTGCGTTCATAAATATTAGCCTCAAACTCACCGAAGAGTGTAACGATCAAAACCACTTAAGCTGTTTTGAATCGTTTATGTCAGAAGCCATCACCAACAAGAAATGTATCTTCGTTCTGCAACCGCCAGAC
This sequence comes from Bdellovibrionota bacterium, assembly GCA_041751875.1. Classification (GTDB taxonomy): domain Bacteria; phylum Bdellovibrionota; class FAC87; order UBA2466; family JACKAF01; genus JBGSIC01. Next base: position 36,417 of record JBGSIC010000026.1, on the reverse strand, counting down.
GAGATCCGCCATCCGTACGAGCACGCGCTTTGGCCTTTGTGTGAGAAAGTGGTTTGGTTTTCCCGCTATCTAAGTCTCATCAACTACGAGAAAGATGATCCCGGCGTGATCATCGTCGATCTCGATTGTTTAAGCGCACCTGTCGAAGTGCAACTGCAACAACTACGTAAAAGGTTTCAAACAGCCGACCTTATCGCATTGTCTGCTTCCGATTCCGCGCAAGTTGCCTTGCAGTGTATTCGTAGCGGCTTTGCCGATTTCTTGCTGAAACCTTCGAGTCCTGAAGAGCTTGCCTGGAGTGTTCGCAAATGCCAGCAAGAACAAGAAATGATCCAACGCCTGGCGCCTCCCGACACGCGCACAGGACTCATTCGGGCGGTAACACAAATTTCGAGCTGCACGACGCCGACGCTCGTTCAGCTCTACACTTTGGAATACATGCAGTCGCTCATGCATGCCGAGGGTGCGGCCTGGCTAGGCTGTGATATGGAGAAATTCTCCCAGACCGAAATCGCGTGCACGGTGCCTCGCTCTACTCCCAAGCCACGGGTCCTCGCTCAAGTACCGGATCAGAAGTTTCCTGAGGGAATTAAAAAGCCAGTTGTCACTTACGACGAAAAAACGAAAACCAGTCGCCTTCTCTTTCCTTGCCAGAACTATCCCAAGGCCGCGGTACTGCTTTGGGGCATTCCGGGAGATGTCGATAAAGAACGTTTAGCGACTGCCAGTATGATTTTGGAGCACGGGGATCTGTGCTTGCTTAACTTGCAAAAACTAGACGAACTCAAACAACAGACCTTCATTGACGATCTTACCGGCCTCTACAACTCTCGCTTTTTGAAGTTCGCGATTACCAATGCGATTATGAAGTGCCGCAGCCCAGACCAGTGCTTCTCTATTCTCTTTATTGACGTCGATCATTTCAAACAGGTTAACGACAAGTATGGTCACGTGGTAGGAAGCGAGTTCTTGGTCGCCATCGGAAAAACGGTAAAAAATGCGGTTCGGGGAATCGATCCGGCCTTCCGGTACGGGGGTGATGAATTTGTGGTGATTCTGCACAACTCGGATACCGAGGCGGCCCGAGTGATTGCGGAGCGGTTGCGCAAAAACATAGAAAAGCGCATCTTTCATATCAAAGATCAGCGACTTCAAACGACGGTCAGTATCGGAATAGCCACCTTTCCCCACCACGCCAACGAACGCGAAACCCTTTTACGCCTGGCCGACGAAGCCATGTACTCTGCAAAAAAGAGCACCCGAAACGCCGTGCACCTAGCCCACGGGCTGGAGCAGCCGGTGAAAACAGGTACCTAATTGCAGCTCAGTTGCCAGGCTCAGACCGGTTTGGTATGGGTATGCCTTCCAGAAACGTGTTTTTATGTGGGCTCGTAGCTCAGCTGGGAGAGCGCTTGAATGGCATTCAAGAGGTCGTCGGTTCGATCCCGATCGGGTCCACCATTTTTATTGATTCGCCGCTAGAGTTACCCGCAAAGACCTGCTCCTAGATGTTTTATTATTAAGTGTAGAGGCACTAGACAGAGTGAAGAACCCACCCTTCTTTCCCGGTAATGTTCCCGAAGTTCAACGCCCGACAGAACTCGGTCAGTCTATTCCCAGTTCCCGCACCTTGTGGGCGATTCGCCGGGCCGCTTTGGAAAGCATCCACGCGAAATCACAGCCTAAGGGTGGCAATTTCAAACGCCGCTGGGAACTCTTCGAACAGCTCATTAAAGTCTTCGGTTTGGGACTCAAAGCAAGTGGCTTGTATCGTCGCGGCGTGCAGAATGCCTTGAACCTGCGCTTACAGAAACACGACCTTCATTTTCCGAATCTTCCCAGCCGGTTCGACGGCTACCGAATATTGCACCTCACCGACCTTCACTTGGACTTCCTGCCCGGCATTGATGACAGCATGGTACGTGCGATCCATACGCTCGATGGACCTGTAGACCTTGCCATTTTCACGGGTGACTTCCGCGAACGAGTCGATTCCGGCTACAAGCAGATTGTACCGCCGCTAGCAAAGGTGCTGGGTGCGATTCAGGCGAAAGACGGGGTATTCACCACATTGGGGAACCACGACACCGTGAATATGGTGCCTACCTTTGAAGCCATGGGCATGCGGGTTCTCACAAACGAAACGATTACCCTTCGACGACACGATGAAGAGGTCATTTTCACGGGAATCGATGACGTTCACTATTATTATACGGAGCAAGCGCTCGAAGCGATTCGTAACACTCCGGACCGCTTTAAAATGCTCTTCGCGCACTCGGCTGAGCTCTATCACCCTGCTGCGACCGCGGGCTATGACCTTTACCTAGCGGGACACACACACGGAGGACAGATTTGCTTGCCAGGGGGACACCCCGTCATTACCCATCACACCGCGGGTCGCAAACGTGCGAGCGGTTTCTGGCGTGAGGGAAAAATGATCGGATATACCAGTCCAGGGGCCGGCACGATTGCTCTACCCGTTCGGTACTTCTCCCCGGGTGAAGTCACACTTTTCACCCTGCGAAAACAGCCCAGCTAAACCTCTGCTCTAGATGGAAAATTCTTCTTCCGCTGTCAGCAAATTGCGAGGATCTTTTCTCACCTCCGGTGTGATGAAGCGTACGCTCACCGACCAGTCACCTTCGGACTCCACCCTGGTGGCTTCCCATTCTTGCTGATTCATCAAGAGCGGAACAATCTGCCCGTCTTTCTTCCACGTGATCTCCACCATTTCGCCAGCCAAAGGAGTCGGACGGAACTGACCTAGCGGTGGAATGCTTACCCGAACCTTCACCTTCCCATCGGCCAGGGGAGTTACTGCCACGTCGTCAACCATCGTCATCTTGGTGAGAAAGTGCATCCAATTGTTTTCTTTGCATACAGAACAGAATCGGTGTGAGTTCATGTTCCGCATCAAACAAGTTTCATGCGTGGGACGATACCCACCGACAACGCCTGCGCTCATGAAAACGGGATAGGCGCCGATATGTTCAGGATCGAATTTGTAATCGGCACCGTATTCATAGACCGTCAAATCAGAGAGCCAGTTGTCGCCGTCAGTCACCTTTTCCTTAAGCTCGAGAGTGTGTGATCCGGCACTCAGTCCACCCTGGTGGAAGAACTCTTTAAAATCTCGATCCGGATGCCCATTCGAAGGAGTGGGAATGGATTGCCCACCGAATGTCATTTCTAAGGTGTCGTCGGTCTCAATGCCCACAGCCCCGTACTGAATTTCGTAGAAGCCCGCATTTCCCTGACTGCGCATCGTGGCCTTGAAGGGACCTTTGTCGAGATTGTGCCAAGGCCAACCCACGTACAGTGCTTGCATGGGTTCGGCACGCAAGGTTCCCGACAACCAATGTTTCCAGGACACACTATTTAGAGAAGAGGAATTGTTCGCACCAAAGTAACCCCCTCCATCATATTCTTCGCCCACCCGACCAAAGTTATGGCCCAGCTCATGACGAAGCACCTTGGTTCCACTTTGGATGGAACTGGTCGTGATCGCAAACTCTCCTCCCAACCCACCATAGTAAGGATCATTTGCCATGATAATCGGGTAATCGCAGCCGGGAGCTTGCGAGCACGAGCGACGAGCCGCACTCGCATTTGTGGGAAAAATTGCGCGAAGCGTGACGCCTTCACGGTAGAGACCATACGCAGTATCCTTGGGCGATCCTTTTCCAATGCCGGAAGTATTGGACGGCTTGAAAACCGCGTGCACGTTAAAAACAGGTAGGTAGGTGCTAAAAGTTTTTCCAACAAACATTTCATCTGTCAGACGTTTGGCGTCATCGAAAAACTTTTGTTTCTCTCCCTCGGTGTAGCCATCGCCCATGAAAACCAAGTCGATACGGTTTGCGCTCGGCCCACTATTAACGAAAGTGCGGACTTCCTCTCGCGTACCATCTCTAAAATCTTGCGGCACCGCACCCATTCTTAAACCGCGCTTCTCTAGATGAACCCAGGCTTGCGCTCTATCTGATCCGGTGATCTCAAGTACTCGATTGGCGTCGGGCTGCTGGTGTTCCACAACCTGCTGGGGGTAGGTCACTTCTGAAATGGTGGCTTCGGTTCTTCCGGAGGCCCACCCTTCACTGAGAAGTTCAAGCGCGCCGCCCTTCTTCTCCAAAACTTTCACCTGATAAACCCGTGCCGCTTGCGCCTGCACCGTGAACAACGAAAGTAAAATTCCCCAACCCAATATTTTCCGCATAGTAGATTTCCTTTTTAGAGGTGCGTTTCGTACGTTTCGGCCGGGAAGGTGCCAGGTCCCTTTCCGTCTTTCAGCCGGAAAGGGCGCAGGCACCGCCGAAACGTCCCTAGCGTATCGCCGTGCCAGCTTGACTCAAAGGGGCGGAGCAACATAAGCCATCTTCATGAAACTGATTTTCCTGCTCGCTTTGCTATGCACTTCCAGCTTTTCAGCCGAAATCATCGGGCTGAGTTTTCCCGAAAAGATAGAGTGGAAGAATAAGCCACTCGTACTCAACGGCCTCGGCATTCGCGAAGCTACGGTCTTTTCCGTGGATGTCTATGTAGCTGGGCTCTACTTGGAAACGGCAGAAAAGGATCCCAAAGTGATCCTGGACTCTCCTGGGCTCAAGCAGATCCGCATGGAGTTTGTGCGAAAAGTTAGCGAAGAGGAGCTGAAAAAGGCTTGGCGTGAGTCGCTTGAACGAAACTGTGAGAAGGACTGCGAAAAATGGCTGAAGGAAATTGAAGCGCTAAACGCCCTGATGGTTCCCCTCGTAAAAAAGGACACCATGGTTTTCTCTTTTTCACCCGAAGGAGTGGAAGTCACCGTGAAGAACCAAGCCCCTGGCCACTTAAAAGGAAAAGAGTTGGCCCGCCTTATCCTGAGTATGTGGTTGGGCAACCCTCCTAATTCTGGCCTCAAAGAAGGTTTACTCGGAAAAAGTTAGTAGGGGCGAAACGACACCATCGCCACTGCGGCGGCTTTCCCGCCAATCTGCGCAGTCCTTTATGTATCGCGTGGCATCATTTCCAGAGCCCTGACAAATCCTTGAAATTCAACTACTTCCGGCCTCGTCCCCGCCAAATTACAACCTTGACACCCTCGGCAAATCAGATTGTTCTGGGGTAGTTTCTGCCCCACTAAGTTGGCGCTTCGCTTGCATTAGCGACAGCTGGGCCTTTGGAGCCGGTCAGAAATCGCGGGTGGCACAACGTCTCTAGCACGGAGGAAATCAGAAATGTCTTTAAGGAAACTTTTTTCGATGGGGGCAGTTTTCCTTTTTCTGTTTTCCGTTTCATGCACGAAGAAATCTTCCAACCAAACCCAGGTGCTCGATAAAGCCAACGGCACCGAGCTGCAGGATCTCGATCCTCACATTGTTTCGGGCGTTCCTGAACACCACGTCATTTCGGAACTCTTCGAAGGCTTGGTTACGATGGATCCGAAAACGGCCGAACCCATTCCTGGTCAGGCAGAATCGTGGACTGTTTCTAAGGATGGAAAAGTTTACACTTTCAAACTACGTGAAGGACTGAAATGGACAAACGGTGACCCGGTCGTCGCCGGAGATTTTGTTTACGCATTCCGCCGATTGGTCGACCCGAAAACTGCGGCGAAGTACGCCTACCATGGCGGGTATATTAAGAATGGCGACGCCATCACCAAAGGTAAAATCAAAGACCTGAGCGCGCTTGGCGTGCGGGCCATTGACGACCGTACCTTGGAAGTCACTTTAGAGACACCCACTCCCTTTTTCGTACCTCTGACCTATCACTATTCTTTGTACCCAGTGCACCAGAAAACCATCGAGAAGTTTGGGAACAAGTGGACCCTTCCAGAAAATATAGTGTCCAACGGACCTTTCAAATTGCGTAGCTGGCAATTAAACAAAGTTCTCATCGCCGACAAAAACCCCACTTATTGGGATGCGGCTAACGTAAAGTTAGAAACCGTTAACTTCTATCCTATTGAAAACACGGATACGGAAGAAAAAATGTTCAGGGCGGGTAAGCTTCACGTGGGTTACGAAATTCCGCTTCCCAAAATTCCGCACTGGCTAGAAAAGAAAGACCAAATTTATCATTCACCCTATTTGGGCGTGTACTACTACCATATCAACACAACGAAAAAGGCGTTGAAGGACAAACGCGTTCGTCAGGCCCTTAGTCTGGCTATTGACCGCGAACAGATCACTAAGAACATTACACGCGCGGGGCAAATGCCTGCCACGGCATTTACGCCTCCGGGCACGGGTGGATTTCAACCCAGTGTTTATTTAAATCCGAAAGTCACCCCGGAAGATCTCGCTAAGGCGAAGAAACTTTTGGCAGAAGCCGGCTATCCAAATGGAAAAGGTTTTCCGAAGTTCGACATTCTTTACAACACTCAGGAGTCGCATAAAAAGATCGCCGAAGCGATTCAGGAGATGTGGAAAAAGAATCTAGGTATCAATGTGGGTCTGTATAACCAGGAATGGAAAAGCTACCTGGCGAATCGTCAAACACTCAACTATGAGGTCGCGCGAGCCGGCTGGATCGGAGACTACAACGACCCTCTTACCTTCTTGGAAATGTACGTCACGGGTGGGGGAAATAACGACACCGGGTTTAGCAACAAGCAGTACGACGATCTCGTCGCTAAAGCGAAGCTTGAAATGGACGCCAAAAAACGTGGGGAGATTTTCAATCAGATTGAAGCCATCCTGATGGATGAACTCCCCGTTGTTCCCATTTACATTTACACGCGCACGTATCTGATTCGTCCCGAAGTAGCTGGCTGGTATCCCAACATTATGGATTTCCATCCGCTCAAGTTTGTTAGCATAAAGTAAGGCAGCAAAGGTTAAGTACGCATGGGTCTTGGGTATCTCGTAAAGCGTCTTCTCACTATGATCCCCGTCTTTTTGGCGGTGGTGACGCTTGTCTTTTTCACGATCCGATTTGCTCCCGGCGGACCGTTTGATGGTGAACGGAAATTGCCGCCGGAGATCAAAGCGAATCTGGATAAGAAGTACAATCTCGATCTCCCACTGTGGAAGCAGTACCTGCTCTACATGAGAGACCTTTCGCGTTTTGATCTTGGGCCTAGCTACAAACATTCGAATCGCTCTGTGAATGACATCATTGGAGAAGCGTTCCCTGTCTCTTTGGAATTGGGACTTTGGTCTTTGTTTTGGGCACTCCTGATAGGAGTCACCGCCGGGGGGCTTGCGGCATTTCGGCCTAATTCTTTGTTTGATTACATACCCATGTCGATCTCCATTCTGGGGATCTGCTTGCCCACTTTTGTGATCGGACCTCTATCTATATTGGTTTTTGGTCTATGGCTCGGCTGGTTGCCGGTTGCGGGGTGGGACACACCTGCCGATCGCATCCTACCGTCGATGACATTGGGCTTTGCCTATGCCGCCTATATTTCTCGGCTCACCCGGGGTGGGCTGATGGAAATAAGAACCCAAGACTTTATCCGTACGGCTAGGGCCAAAGGTTTAAAAGAAAGTACGATCATCCTTAAACATTCACTGCGTGGAGGTATGCTGCCTGTTGTTTCATTCTTAGGCCCAGCGTTGGCTGGCTTGTTATCCGGTGCGCTTGTCACCGAAACCATTTTCAACATTCCCGGCTTAGGCCGGTTCTTCATCCAAAGTGCCCTCAACCGAGATTACACCGTCGTCATGGGAACAGCGTTGCTGTACTTTACCCTGATTTTTGTCTCCAATTTTTTGGTCGACATTTTCTACGTAATCTTGGATCCGAGGGTGCGCTATGAGTGACGGTTTAGCAGCAACCATGGAAAGTCCAATCATCGTAGAATCCAATCTGAAACAAGAGTCTGGCGGAGTCAGCCTTTGGGAAGACGCGTTTCGCAGGCTTCTAAAGAACAAGATGGCCGTTGCAGGCGGCATTTTTATCCTCCTGGAGATTATTCTCGCTATCATCACTCCCTGGATTGTTCCCTACGGCTTTGAGGAACAAAATCTAGAGAACTGGGTGCTTGCCCCCTCCGCGGAACACTGGATGGGGACGGACGCTCTCGGACGCGACCTCTTCACACGCGTTCTTTACGGAGGTCGAATCTCACTCTTGGTGGGATTTCTCGCTTCTTTCGTCAGCGTAATTGTCGGCGTTGTTTATGGAGCTGTTTCGGGCTTCCTAGGCGGTCGCGTTGACAACATTATGATGCGCATCGTGGACGTTCTGTACGCGCTGCCCTTCGTTTTCCTGGTCATCATTTTGATGGTGTTCTTTGGTCGCAACATCTTTTTGCTCTTTATCGCTTTAGGTCTCACGCAGTGGCTAACGATGGCACGCATTGTTCGCGGTCAGGTGATTTCGCTAAAAGAAAAAGAGTTTGTTCAAGCTGCTCACTCTGTTGGGGTACGTCGATGGCACATTATCAAGCGACATTTGATACCCAACTCTCTCGGACCGGTAATCGTGTTTATGACGCTGACCGTGCCCTCCGTGATTTTGGAAGAGGCCTTCCTAAGCTTCCTTGGCCTTGGTGTACAAGCACCGATGGCTTCGTGGGGCACGCTGATTTCTAACGGCGTGGAAGTGATGGAAATCCGGCCCACCGTTCTTCTGTTTCCCGCGATGGCTCTTGCAGCGACGCTTTTCTCTCTTAACTTCTTAGGCGATGGCTTACGAGACGCACTCGATCCCAAAGGAGCCAAAGACTAATGCCGCTTTTGGAAGTCACCGATCTACGCGCCTACTTTCATACCAGAAAGGGCCTTGTCAAAGCAGTCGACGGAGTGGGCTTTACGCTGGAAAAAGGGGAAACGCTCGGCATTGTGGGTGAGAGCGGGAGTGGAAAATCGGTCACGCAGCTAACGCTTATGGGCTTGTTACCTTCTCCTCCGCTAAAGGTGGAATCTGGCAAAGCCATGTTCGGCGATATCGACCTGCTCAACACAAGTGATTCGGTTTTGCGACAACTTCGCGGCAACAAAATCAGCATGATTTTCCAGGAGCCGATGACCTCGCTTAATCCTTACCTGAAGATCGGCACGCAGCTTATCGAGCCGCTCACCGAGCATCGGAACATGGACAAGAAACAAGCGTGGGATGAGGCCGAGAAAGCCCTCAAGCGCGTAGGGATTGCACACCCGCATACAGCGATGGATGCCTACCCTCACGAGTTTAGTGGTGGCATGCGCCAGCGCGTGATGATTGCGATGGCGCTCACCACCAAGCCGGAACTTCTTATCGCCGACGAGCCGACGACCGCTCTGGATGTGACTGTTCAAGCGCAGATTCTGGAGCTTCTAAAAGATATTCAGCAAGAAACGGGTATGAGCATTATTTTTATTACTCACGATTTAGGTGTCGTGGCAGGTATTGCCGACAAAGTGCTCGTGATGTATGCGGGAAAAGTTTTCGAGTACGGGTCGACTGATTCTATTTTTTACGATTCGCAGCATCCGTACACTCGCGCGCTCCTGAAATCTACGCCACGGCTCGACCAAGAAAATGAGGCGTTGCCCCCTATCGGTGGCTCACCTCCCGATTTATCCCGTCTCACCGGCGGGTGTCCTTTTTACGAGCGCTGCCAGTACCGCATGGACGAGTGCTCCACCATATGGCCGGAACCGAAGTCCTTTGCCGACAGCCATAAGTCGTACTGCCATCTGGAAAGGTTACCCGGATGATAAATGAAAATGTTTTGCACGTAAGAGATCTAAAGGTTCACTACCTGATGCGTGCTGGCTTTCTCAATTTCGGACCGAAACAGTACCTCAAAGCTGTCGACGGCGTTAGCTTGGAACTCAAACAAGGGGAAACCTTGGGTCTGGTGGGCGAATCAGGCTGCGGCAAGAGCTCCTTGGGCAGAGCCATTATTCGGTTGAACAAGCCCACCAGCGGGCACGTGGAGATTGGCGGTATCGACTTCCTAGCCCTTAAAGGGGAAGAACTTCGTAAGGCCCGCACCAACATTCAGATGGTCTTTCAAGATCCGTACGGCTCTCTGGATCCCCGGATGACGGTGTTTGATATATTGGCTGAGCCGCTGCGTGCGCATAAGAAACTAAACGCTAGCGACCTCGGTAAAAGTATCCGGCGGATATTAAGTTTAGTTTCTTTGCGTGAAACCTCTCTCAAAAAATATCCGCACGAGTTTTCCGGCGGGCAACGCCAGCGTATTGCCATAGCGCGCGCTCTCGTGGTGGAGCCAAAGATTCTGATCGCAGATGAACCCGTTTCGTCTTTGGATGTTTCGGTTCAGGCAGAGATTCTTAACCTCTTAAAAGACATCAAATCCGCGCTTGGGCTTTCGATGATTTTTATCGCGCACAACCTTTCAGTAGTGAAATACATCTCGGATCGGATTGCGGTAATGTACCTAGGAAAGATTGTCGAGATTGCCGATCGCAAGGAACTTTATCGCAGCCCGATGCATCCCTACACGAAGGCTCTGGTTTCTGCGGTTCCGATTCCTGATCCGAAGCTCGAACGTGAGCGCCGGCGTTTAATTTTGCAAGGAGAACTACCCTCGCCTTTGAACCCGCCTGTGGGCTGCCCCTTTCATACCCGCTGCCCGCTCATGCAGGCGCACTGCAAAGATTCCATTCCGCCACTGGAAGAGAAAGCCGCCGACCATTGGGTCAGCTGCTTCGAAGTTGCCAAAATCAACTAGGCAAAAAAAAACAGCCGGCCCGTAAGAGCCAGCTGTTTCAAATTCACAAAGTTCTAAAAGGTGCCAGGCACCTTTCGGAACTACTGAATGCGAACGGGAACGACGGATTCGGCGAGAACCGTTCCGCGCGCCCGATTCAAGATGCGATTATCAATCGCCTGAACCAATAGGTCTCCCTCCGAAGCACGGCCCATTTTAAATACGGCCGTCGAGGTGCAATCATAGACGCATTTTTCCACATCACGAACGCGACCGAAAACACCGACTTCACGGACGCACGTCAGTTGTGGACTGCAAACCGTTCGCACATCTACCAGCGTAGCGCAGAGACCCTGTTCAGGCTGGCTGACGATCAAAACCGGGTGCTTCCGATTCTCTCGCACCGGAACATCCGACACAAAACGAATGCTCACACCAATCTGCGACCGGGAAGGAAGCGACAAAACGTCATCAACTGCTTCCACAATAGGGTAGTCCGTAACCGTGGTCTGGTTTTTGGGTGCCGGTGTAGGAAGGGGAGCGATAATGGATTCTTCAGCCGGAACAGCTAAAGTCGGTTCGTTACTTTGTTTCAAAATGCTCTGTTGTTCCGCGTTCAAAGACGGAACGGCAAGCAACAAGATTGAAAGGGTGAGAGCAAGCTTCATAAGCGGATCCTCCGGGTCGGTGCGTTAATTGATTCTTTGGTCCTATACCCCTGGAAGCGGTGGGTCAACTCGGAGAATGAAAAAGCGGAACTAAAGTGCGGAAATTCCTTGGATATAAAACGTGGCAGCACTTTAACGCTCCATGTTATGGTCCGGCCTTATGCCAAACGCCGCCAAGAACTACCGCCTAAAAATAGGCGCACTGATCGCAATTTTAATGATCCTCCCTTACTACGCGCAGGCCGATTCCTCATGGAAACGTAAAGTTCATCAATGCAGTCTAGCGCTCATGGTGGGCGGGTGCGCGATTGCGACGTTCGCGCCTCCTGCGCTAACGGCCGTGGCGAATAACGACAATGCTCCCTGGCTGGGTGAGGCGACCGGCCACGCTAGCGGTGGGATGCTTGTTGCCTCGCTCGTAGGTGTTTTGGTTGCGGGCATTCCTCCCGATGAAGTCGGCGTCTCAGGCGAGATCCGGATCACGGACCTTCTGGAAGGGGCACGTGTCTGGGGATTTAACACCCGATCACGGCTAGTGGAAACTAAAGTGCTCGATCGGACCGCGGTCCTATCAGTGGAAGTCCCTGCAGGAAACCACACCTGGGCCTCCGTGGTCATCAGACTGCCGGATGAAAGGCACGCATGGGTTTCCCGAATCAACGTGGAAGAAGGAAAGTCATACACTCTGACTTTGGAAGAGTTTCGCCGGCAAGCGGACGCGTTCGACTAATTTCTCTGATTTCTTTTGGAATACGCGCTCTATTAAAGTGCAGATCGATCGCTCGTCCTACCCTTCATAAACATCCAGAATTCCCACTTCTTCACGACAGGTGACGAGAAATGTCACACACCCGAAAGTGAAGTAATCAGTAGTCTTTTTGTATCCAAAAATAAAATCCCTGTAATTTCAAGCCAGGGCCCTTTTTCGCTGCTTGGTACGATTGTTGCTGAACAATGCGGAGTAGTTTTATGGAACGTCAGAAGAAGTGGAAGCTCTCATCATGTAGTCCTTCAGAGTACGATCTTCCGTCGCGTCTTGCGTTTTCATGAAGCAAAGTTTTGTAGCTGTGTAGTTTGTTCATGTTGTGTTGTTGAGGTGCCCGATGAACCTGCGGAAGATTCTCGTAGTCGATGACGAAGAGAGCATAAGAGAGTTTTTTGAGATTATGTTGAAACGAGAGGGCTACCAAGTTCTCTCGGCTTCGAACGGAAAAGAAGGCTTGGAGCAGCTTAAAAAGCACCAAGTCGATCTGATCATTTCGGACATCCAGATGCCCGAAATGTCCGGTATGGAGCTCTTGGCTCAAGTAAAAGAGCAAGATCCGGAAATGCCGGTGGTGATGATCACCGCCTTTGGCTCGACCGACACCGCGGTTGAAGCCATGAAACTCGGCGCTTCGGATTATCTCCAAAAGCCTTTCAAGCTCGACGAAGTCAAACTCATCATTGCCAAAGCGCTTGAAGAACGCGTTCTGAAACTTGAGAACGCTCAGCTGCGCAAAGAACTAGGCAGCAAATACGCCTTTGATAACATCATCGGCGGCGCACCTCCGATGCTTCGCATTTACGAAATGGTCCGTCGTATTGCCCATACGAAAAGTTCTGTACTGATCATGGGTGAAAGCGGAACGGGTAAAGAATTGATCGCCCGTGCCATTCACTACAACGGCCCCCTCAAGGACCGTCCCTTCGTCACCGTAAACTGCGGTGCGATTCCTGAAAACCTAATGGAAAGCGAAATGTTTGGTCACCGTAAGGGATCCTTCACCGGCGCCATTGCCGATAAAAAAGGTCTCTTCGAAGTTGCTAACACGGGAACGATTTTCCTCGATGAATTAGGCGAGCTACCTTTGACCATGCAAGTAAAGCTCTTGCGCGTGATTCAAGAAGGTACGTTCAAACGCGTCGGTGGCACGGAAGACATTCATGTCGATGTGCGCATCATCTCGGCAACCAATAAAAATTTGGATACCGAAGTGAAGGCCGGCCGGTTCAGAGAAGACTTGTTCTATCGCTTGAACGTAATTCATATTCAATCGCCCCCGCTGCGCGAACGTCGCGAAGACATCGTGATGCTCGCCAACCACTTTTTGGAAAAATTCTCCAAAATTCTCGGAATCGATATCAAGAAGATCAGCAACGAGGCGATGGATCGGTTAAAGACGTACCACTATCCTGGTAACGTTCGTGAGCTTGAGAATATCATCGAGCGCACTGTTGCCTTGGAACCGAGCCAGATGATTCTGCCTGAAAGCTTGCCACGCCATCTCTTAGAAACACCGGCGCCGGCGGGTAACCTCGATGCCAACAAGATCGAAATTGACGTTGAGAAGGGCATTGAACTCGAAGCACTGGTAGCCGATTTTGAACGTGCGCTCCTAGTTCGCGCTCTGCAGCAGGCAGGCGGAATCAAGAAGCGAGCGGCAAAATTGCTCAAAATCAGCTTCCGTAGCATGCGCTACCGAGTCGATAAGTACGGTCTGAGCAACTTAAGCGTCGATGATGACGAAGATGATTTGGTCAGCGACGAAAAGGCGATGTAGAAAGTAACGGAACTTACTGTCTATACGCTTCATAAGTAATGCTGGCATCACCACCCTGATTATTGATCATCGTGCCTTGGTGATCGGCTCGCGTGAAGTTGTTAAAAGTGACGTAGCTTGTCGTTGAGGAACTTCCATAGTTCGCAAAGCTGACATGCGTGGAATCGATCTTCGAGAACACGCGGAAAGCCGTGTCGTAGTTTACACTTGGCGTAGCCGAGGTTTGCGACAAAAGCCGTCGTGTAAAGCCCCCTAAGAAATTATCGACTGTGTCAAACAAAAGCAGTATCTGGCCACTTGCCGTGTTTTCCGCGCAGGCTGCCCCCTCACACACATGATAAGCCTCCAGTGTCGGACTGGCGGTGCCTAGAACGGGTGCAACATCGGGATAGGCGATGCAGGCGCTACGGGCATTATCAGCGCTTTCCGCACAACCGCTGGGAACGGTGGCAGTTCCTAGGCGCGCCCACGCAATATTCGTGGTGGATAAAAGCAGGCTGATATTGACGGAGGAATCTGCGGTCACCGTCAACGTGCTGGGCAAATTGTATGTTGCGGCACAACCTGTGAAGTCTACCGTCACATAGTCAAGATTTCCCGCCGTGGTGGAAAGAACATCATGGGGAGTCGCATTGGAGTTCAGTGCGGTGTAATAAGTGGTACCGCCCAGAACCACGGTTCCTTTCACCTGGGAGCTGTAACCGCTGTCATTACAGGTACCCACCTGAATCTGGTCATATTCTCCTTCATCTACTGTAATCGTGCTGACCAAAGCCGCCAGGGCCGCGTTGTCCGCCACGTCTACTAAGCAGCCGCTCTCCGTCCCGGCGCTGCATTCGTAGATCTCCGAATTGTTTCTAGAGGAAGAGTTTACCAACGTAATCCTCATGATGGGGGTGAGGATACTCGTGGGAGTAAAGCTACTTTCATTTCCCCCCGCTAATGCAACACTCGAAACTACGATCAGAAAAAAACTAAGGTATTTGGCCATGGGATTTCCTATTTAGTTGATATTCTTAATGCTGAGCGTTCCGCTTACGGTACCCGCTCCACACTTCGTAAGCGTGAGGGAAGCTGCCGTAAAAATAAATGCAAGCGCGATAAGATAAAAAACGTTTTTCATAGAAATGTCTCCCGGGAGAAATAAAAGTGAAGTGGGAATTATTCTAGCAGACATTTCCATAAAGGTGTCAGGTCACTTTAGCCTTTGGCTCGTCTCGCTCTACCTGGCAGCAATTCTAAACGAACTTGCTCGCGAGGTTTGCGCGTCGCCGGGGGTGAGTTTATTCTACCGTAACGCTCTTGGCTAAGTTGCGGGGTTTGTCTACGTCGGTGCCGCGCATTTGTGCAACGTGATAGGCAAAAAGCTGTAAGGGAATCGATAAAAGAATCGAGTTTAACCCCCACGCCGCAGGCGGTAACTCCAAGAAGTGGTGAGAACTTTTTCTCAACGTTTCATCTCCCTGCGTACCAATGCTGACAATTTCCCCTTTGCGAGCTTTGACCTCTTCGAGGTTAGACATCACTTTCTCGTAATACATCTGACTCAGTTCGGCAGGCCGGCTGGGATTAGAAGGATCGGCCACAGATTTTGGGTTTAGCACCAGAGTCACTACATCCGGTGCCACCAGCGCAATCGGCCCGTGTTTCAACTCGCCCGCCGGATAACCTTCTGCGTGTAGGTAACTAATCTCCTTCAGTTTGAGAGCTCCCTCCAGAGCAACCGGGTAATAGATACCGCGCCCTACATAAAAGAAGCAGCTAAATCCATGGTACTTCCGAGCAATCTTTTGGATCTCGTTGTCCAAGGAAAGCGTCTTTTCCACCAAAATGGGCAAATGAATGAGCCGCTTGGTGAGTTCTTTGAAACGTTCATGCACCATACTCTTGCGCAGGTGCCCCACTTGAACCGCAAACATATAGAGCATCGCGACCTGGGTGGTAAACGCTTTGGTCGACGCAACGCCAATCTCGGGCCCCGCGTTGGTATAGAGCACCATGTCCCCAGCTCGAGCTAGAGAGCTCTCGCGCACATTGCAGATGACGAGTGAGGGAATTCCGTTCTTCTTCACCGCACGTAAAGCCGCCAAGGTGTCGGCGGTTTCACCCGACTGCGAAATGAAAATGCATAAGGTATCAGGGGTCAGAACGGGATTACGGTACCGGAATTCCGAAGCGTAATCGACATCGGCAGGAATATGCGCAAACTGCTCTATGTAATACTTACCAATCAGACCAGCGTGCAGTGAGGTTCCGCACGCTACAATGAGAACGCGGTTAATTTTGTGAAAGAGGCGTTCGTGTTCTACCAGTCCAATTAATCGGATAATTTCGTTCTTGTGATCAATGTTGCCTTCAATCGTGTTGGCAATAGCCTGCGGCTGCTCATAGATTTCCTTGAGCATGTAGTGATCGTATCCCGCCTTATCGATTTCATCTGCCGACCACTTAATGGTTTTTACCGCGACTTCCATTGCTTTGCCGGCCGCGTCCGTTACCTTCACTCCGCCTACATCAATAATAGCGACCTGATTGTCCTCGAGATAAACTACCTTGTTGGTGTAGGACAATACGGCTTGAACATCGGAGGCAAAAAAGCTTTCCCCTTCGCCCACTCCGATCAGTAGCGGGCAACCGTTTCGAACCCCTACAATTTCCTTAGGGCTTTTTTCAGACAAGATCACAAACGCATAAGTTCCCCTTAACTTAGGCAAAACCGTACGCACGGCTTTTTCTAACGTCGCACCTGCTTCAATTTCTAGGTCAATTAAATGCGCGACAATCTCTGAATCGGTGTCGCTGCCCATCTTGCGCCCACGCCCGATTAAATCATCCCGAAGCGAGGCGTAGTTTTCGATAATCCCGTTGTGAACCAAGATAACCGAGCCCACCCGATGGGGGTGCGCGTTCATTTCAACCGCAGCGCCATGAGTGGCCCAGCGTGTATGACCAATTCCTGTAGTCCCTACGATCGATTTGTTTTTAATTTTCTCGACCAGGCCTTCAATCCGACCTTCCACGCGATGCAATTCAACCGTCTTATCTTGAAGCACGGCGATACCGGCCGAGTCGTAGCCCCGGTATTCGAGACGCCTCAAGGCGTTGATGAGGACTTCTTTAGATTGTCGGTGTCCGACGTAGCCGATAATTCCGCACATAGGTTAGTTGCCTTTTTTGCTCTGTAGTTTGCTCTGTAGCTTTTGGGCGAAACCCTTTTTGTTTTCTTGTCGTGTGCGCGCGATAGCGAGATCCCCCGGGGGGACATCTTTTGTCAGTGTCGTACCGGAAGCCACATAGGCCCCTTTTCCCACTCGGAGAGGGGCAACTGTCTGAGAATCGCTTCCCACAAACACGTCATCCTCAATGGTGGTTTGGTGCTTATTTTTACCGTCGTAATTACATGTAATAAAACCGCAACCCAGATTCACATTCTTCCCAATAATCGCGTCACCGATATAACTCAAATGCGACGCCTTGGATCCCTCACCCATCTCCGCTTTCTTAACTTCTACAAAATTTCCGATCTTTACGTTCTTCCCTAACTTCGAGGCCGGCCGCAGATGTGCGTAAGGGCCCACCACACTCCCCTCTCCCACTTCGCTTTGTTCTAAATAAGAACCTTGCTTGAGATGAACGTTTTGACCAATGCGAGAACCCAGAACGCGACAACCACTTTCGACTCGCGTGCCGGTCCCAATCTCACTGCGTGCGATCACACAATTTCCTTCAATTTCCACATCGGTGGCAATTTCCGCGTAAGGATCAATGAAAATGGTTTCAGGATGCCTTAGCGTTACTCCTTTACGCATGAGCGCATCGTTTACCCGCTGCTGGAGAAACTTTTCTACTTCATAAAGCTCTTTACGATCATTAATTCCCAAAGCTTCACGAGAATCCGAAATGGGATGTGCTTCGATTTTCTGATTCTTGTCTACAAGAAGGCCGAGTACGTCAGTCAGATAGTATTCTTTTTGCGAATTTTTTTGTTGGACACTGCCCAAGCACTCAAACAGTGGCGTCTTAGCAAAAAGATAAATTCCACAGTTCACTTCCCGCACTTTGCGTTCCGATTCGCTCGCATCTTTTTCTTCCCGAATACCCTGCATTTTCTGCGAACCATCGCGAAGGATACGACCGTAACCAGTGGGATTCTCCAGTTTCATGCTCAAAACGGAAGCGGAGTAACTGCCCCTTGAATGGCTTTGTATAAAACCTTCCAAAGTTTCACGGCTTAAACCGACTACATCACCGTTGAGAACCAGAACATCCCCCGATCGGTCTTTAAAGAGATCTTTGGCGCACAAAACGGCGTGACCGGTACCTAGGGGAGGGTCTTGGCGAATGAACTGCACCTCAGGATAGGCCTTGCAGGCGTGGCGAATACCCTCGTCCTGAGCTCCCACGACCACGGAAACAGACTGGTGGGGGATCGAGCAGGCCATGTGAACGACATGTTCAATAAGAGGGCGACACAAAACTTCGTGCAGGACTTTTGGCTGCTGGGACTGCATGCGCTTACCCTTACCCGCCGCCATGATGATGATATGTGGACCGCTAACGGCCATAGTGCTCCCTCAAAAAGCGCCGGAGCTAAGACAGCGATCAGACGCTTGGAAATTCTTTCTTAGCACGAGCAACGTCTTCTTTAATTTGCGCAACCAGTTCCTCTTCAGAAGCGAACTTTTTCTCGTCCCGCAAACGGCGCAAAAAGTCTAACTGAATGAATTCATCGTATAACTTCGCATCGCAATTTAAAAGATGTGCTTCTACATGCAGCGTTTCTTCTTGGCCATAGGTCGGTCGCACCCCGACATTAGTGACAGACAGAAAGGCCTGCTTCTGCCAGATGGCGCGGGTCACGTAGACGCCTCGCTTCGGGAGGACCTTGTCAGCGGGGTAACGCAGGTTCGCCGTAGGGAAACCCATTTTCAAGCCCCTGCCATCACCATGCGCTATCTGGCCCAGCATCGAATAGGGGCGGCCCAAGTACTGTTCTGCCTTCTCCACCTCCCCCCATTCCACGAGCTGTCGAATCAAGGAACTACTGACCCGTTCCCCATCCTTCTGAAAGGCAGGAGTAATTTCCAACTCTGTTCCTGTCTTTTCGCAAAAGCTCTGAAGCGTTTCCGTGCTCCCACTTCGATTCTTTCCAAATGAAAAGTTAAATCCCACATGCAGACTTTTCGCTTTAAGTCCTTTGTCGAGATAGGCCTCGAAAAACGCCTGAGGGGATAACTGGGCGAGCTTTTCGTTAAAAGCTTCCACCAAAACGTACTCCACTCCCAAGGCTTCAAAGCAGGAGAGCTTTTCTGAGGTTGTCGTAAGGCGTTTGAGTTTTTTCTGGGGGTTAAGAACTTCCACGGGATGAGGGTAAAAAGTCAGAACCAGCGAAGGAAGCTGATGCTTCTTTGCCGCCTGACGCAAACGCGTAATCAACGCTACATGACCCAAGTGGCAACCATCAAAATTGCCAATCGCCACGGCGAAGCGCTGGTTTTCTTGTGTTGCTTGTTCTAATCCGTGAAAAACGCGCACACTGTCCGCTATCGGCTCGCGCTGCCCTCTTCCTGAGGAACAACAGGTACACTGCTGATGATCTCAGGTTGAGAAGCGCCGCGAAGGCCTTTTAGCGTTTCAAGACGCGTGTTCTTTTTGCCCTTGGCTTTGACGGGGCGCTTGGAAGCTTTGGCTTTGCTCTTCGAAGTTTTTTTCTTTGTCTTCGCGGCGGTCGCCTTCTGCTGATCTTGGGCCGAAAGCATTTTCAGATGCTTGGCCAATTCGCTGAAGTGTTCATTGAGCAGTTTCGATTCCTGCTGCAAGAGACTCTTAAGCGTCTTTTCCACTTCTTTGCGGGTTTTCTTTAAACGCGCGGAGAATTCGTCGACCTGTTTTTTGCTGCGTTTGCGCGCCTCTTGGCTCTTCAGGTTAAAATCTTTCGCAAGCGTTCTCACTTTTTGTTCGTAGCCGTTTAGCTGATGAGTGAGATCTTTCAACACCTTCGAGTGCAACACTTTTTGCAACTCGGCTTTCAGATTTTTCGACGCCATGTACTCTCCTTCTATCCTAGAAAAGGGTTAGAAAAAGGGCCTTAAAATAAGGAGGATAGCCCCTTTGCCAGAGTCATAACGTAGATAGGATATGGTCGCAATTAAAAAGACAGGTGCCTGTGCCCTTTCCGGACGCAGTACGGAAAGGGACCTGGCACCTCTAGAATGTGCACAAGTTGTCGGGCTTAACGATGCCTTCGAAGGGGTAGAATTCCATGGTCGCCCCACCGGCATACAGGTACAAGCGGTTGCTGAGGTCGAACTGGTACTGGACACTTTGGGCGCCTGAGCTTTGGGCTGTTTGCAGCTCCGCAATAATGACCCCCTCACTCGGCACATAGTAGCTGCCGTAATAGGTGGGTTCCGGATCACGCCGATTGTTGCGGACGTAGTAAATCTCAATCGTCATGGCTTGATCGAGCTTCAGAATATAGAAGTTAAAGGCGTCCAGGCCCTCATCGCCGCGTGCAGTGGAGCGCACCAATCGCCATTCGGTATCTGAAACGCTCTGAAAGGGCTGTTCCGGCAACTGCTGGCAGCGGCGTTCGCAGGCGCAGAGCGTCAATATCGCAATGAAGAAGATCAAAGTAGATCGAATAGAATGTCTAAACGCGGTGCGCATTCTGTTGTCGCCTCACAATTGCCCAGCCTAGAAACTGGGATGACACCCCTTAGAATTGCAAGGGAACGGCCAAGTTCGGACCCGTCGACCCGCAAAAAAGACTAATAATATCAACAGCTTTAATAAGACGTGTGGTTGGTTTGAATACACCCTGTATACAGCGCGCCGTTTTTCAGTTCATTTACCTGTGAATTCAATGCGTTATGTTGATCAATTGTGAAACACTCTCCATGATCGCGTTCTAAAGGCGCCAGGCACGGGTGCCGTAGCAAGTAGAGTAGATACTGTTGTCCCAGGGAAGGTACGGAAGCTTTTACGAGGCCGTCCTATGAAACAAAAAGAAAAAAAGAGCGAAAACCATTTTGTGGATCCGCTCTATCAGTTGTTCGAACACAATCTGTTCCATCGCAGTTACGATGACATCGGTGCCTTCACACGTGAAGTCGCTGAAGAGTACATTTCGTACCTCGATTCCACCGATGCCCACGTGCCGTTTCAGGTGCGCGCCAACCTGCTAAAGGACCTGGAGAACGAAGCGCACGAAATGCTTATCAAGAAAATGTACGGTTGTTCAAAAACGAAGGACTATTTGGGAATGGGCTCAGTCGCTTCTCCCGAATCGGAAGTCGAAGGCCGTCCCCTACCAGAAAACTTAAAAAAATCGAACGCCGGAAAATAGGGACTCAGATCGCGTTTCCAAGGGTAGTTAGACTACGCCCGGTGCGGTTTGGTGCGTAAAGAGTTGAGTGTAGACGCCTTGCTTGGAGAGCAAGTCTTGGTGGGTGCCTGCCTCCTTGAGCTTGCCCCCTTCAATGACATAAATACGATTGGCTTTGCGAACCGTCGAAAAGCGGTGAGCGACCAAGAAAATGGTTCTTCCCTGCATCAACGATTCCAGCGCCTTCTGGACGATTGCTTCTGAAGCACTATCAAGACTCGAAGTCGCCTCATCTAATACCAAAATCGGCGCGCCCTTTAGGATGGCGCGAGCAATAGCCACTCGCTGCCTTTCTCCCCCGCTGAGCTGCATTCCACGCTCACCGACTTTGCGCTCAAAACCTTCGGGGAACCTCGAAATAAAACTCAAACAGTGAGCCTGCTCAGCGGCTCGCTCGATTTCTTCTTTTGTAGCACTGGGCTTGCCGTAACGAATATTCTCGTAAATGGAATCGTTAAACAAAAAAGTCTCTTGCGTTACAAAAGAAAAGAGCGAGCGCAAATCATCCAAGCTGTAAAACTTCGTGCTCTTCCCATCGATCAGAATTTCGCCTTCTGAGGCTTCGTAAAGACGCGGAAGCAAGTTTACGATGCTCGATTTACCGCTCCCGCTAAATCCCACAAAGGCCACGCACTCCCCGCGTTTTACTTCGAGATTAATTTGGTCGAGGGCTCTTTTGTCTCCATAGTGTAATCCGACACTGCGAAACTCAATGCGGTCGTTAAACGCCAACGCATTAGACTGGTTTGCCACCACGGGAACATCCGCTCCCAAAAAAGTATAAATTCTCTCTGCCGCTGCTTGGGCAATCCGCATACGAATAAAAGCACTGTTGAGCTGCTTTACCGGCATCTGCGCGAGTCCGATAGCCACTACAAAAGCGATGAGCTGTCCCGCAGTCATCAGTCCTAGAGAAATTTGGTACCCTCCGTAGGCCAACACCCCTGCCATCAGGAGCGCCCCAATAAGTTCCACCACGGGAACATTCATCTCCTGCACGCGAATCGACTTCCTTAGGGTACGAAAATACTCTTCCTGAATAGCTTGAAACTTTTCGATGAGGGTCTTTTCCAAACCAAACACTTTGACGATATGGGCACCCACCAAACTTTCCTGACTCAAAGTAATAAGCTCGGAAAAGCGCATAAGGCACCGCACGCTATAACGCTTAACCGCTTGTCCGGTTGCCGCAAAAAGCCACGCCACCACGGGCGCTACTACCAAGGTCGCAAGAGCGAGCTTCCAGTTGGCGTAAAAGGCAACGCCCATCAAACCAATAAAAGCCACGGGTTCCTTAATGAGATCACAAAAGGTTTCGGCTCCCGCGTCTACCTGGACCAGATCGTTTTGAATGGTGGAAAGCATTTCGCCCGAACGGGTGCCTTGCAACTTTTCCAAGGGAAAGTGAACAAACTTTTCAAAAAGGCGGGAACGTAAGGAACAAACGACTTCTTGCGAGACCGTCCGGCGCACGCTGTTGTAGAAAAACTTAGCGACACCGCTAACCAAAAAAGCGGCGATCAGAATAAGGGGCAAAGTAATAAAGAAGCGCTCGCTCGCCCCCTTTTGAAGGTCGTCGATCACGCGTTCGGTCAATTTCGCACAGAAAGGCTGGATCAAAGAAATAACAACGCCCAACGCGATAACGGAGGCCATCGCCCCCCGATAGGGCTTAAACTCGGCCGCCAGGCGGCGTAGCGCCCAGTGCCGGGCCCAAAAGGAATCTAGTTGCTTCACGGAGGGAACATAGCATAGTCAACCCACGCCCTCCACCCTGGTGGAAATCGCGGATGAATTGCGTGCGTTTTCAAGGAAGTCCTATAAAGGGGTTTTCTTGAAAGCGCGCGCACAATGTCCGAAATGTCTATTTGGAGTAGAGGCGCGAGCTTATTCTGGGCGCGTCCACAGCGTCCGCAAGCCCCTTCAGTTCGAGAGGACGGGCCTGCTAGAAGGCCCCGATAGAGTGGTCTGGTTTTGGTAGGAGAGCTTCAAGTACTCGCCACGATCGGTTAGCAGAGTCGCTTCCAGATCTTCTTGGTCGAGAATCGGTTTGATGCGTTGGGAAACCCCCGCGATGGGTTCTTCCAAGGCGCTCAAAATCACAAAAAGTTCATCCGGAGCTTTGGCGAAACACACGTCGTTCACGCGAATTTCTGTGCTGATTTTCGCTTCCAAGCGCTTTAGCACCACGTTAGATAGGCTCTCCCCGTTCTTGGCGCGCAAACGGTACTTGAGAAAGTAAACTGGGCTACCTTCATCAAAACGCATGAAGTAACCCTGAAGCCGCTTTTTGGAAGCTTTTTCAATCATCCCGATGAGCAGCGAGATGATGCCGATGTAAGCAAAGCAAATCACCAGCGGCAAGCGGCTGTGATGCATGGCGGTCTTTGTATTAAAAAAGTAAGCAATCACCACACCCGCAAGGCCAATCAAACTGAAGTTTAAAAGCACATAACGAAGCGGCAAGCTCGACTGCACCAACCGGTGATGCAGGTGCCCCTTGTCGCCCTGGAAGGGGGAACGAACCGAAAGAAGACGTGTGGTTACCACGGTGACCGAGTCCGCGATGGGAATGAGGAAACAAAGCGCGGAGATCGAAAATGCCGCAATGGGATCGATGCTGTTTAGTGGAACCGAGAGATGCATCACCGCAAGAAGGTATCCAAAAAAGTAACTTCCCACGTTGCCTAAAAACCCGCGTTTCTTAGAAACATTTAAGTATAAAAACGGAACCATCATTCCCAGAATGAGGCTGCTAATGACAAAGTAGGGATAGCTTCCCGGATTGCCCTGCGAGAGAAGCACGCAACCCAAGCTTCCCACCACCAACACCGTACCGGCTAAGCCATCGATTCCGTCGATGAAGTTGATGGCGTTAACGAGTCCAACAATAAAGAAGATAGCAATCAGATCGCCCCAGATACCGTACTTGTCTCCAATGGCAGTTTGAATATTGGGATCGCAAAAAACCACGATAATTACGCAAAGGAATTGAAGAACGAGTTTCTCGATAGGGGGCAAAGGATGACGGTCATCTAGGTGACCGACCAGAGCGATGATCGCGCTTGTTACGACTACCCAAGGACTAATGAATTCAAAAAACGCTGAACCAATCAGCAGGCCGAGTGTGAGGGTAACAAGGGCGTACCCGATAATAGGAACTTCTTGTTGGGAAATGCCACGTGCTTTCGGCCAATCTATTAAAGAGAGGCGTGATGCAAAGCGTAGATTGAGCCAAAGAAAAGGAGCGGCGACAACCGCACCGACCAACGCAAATGCGATTGCTTCGATAATGATTATGGGATTCATCGGTGATTTATTTAAGGAGGAAAAAAGGTGAAGGGACTCATGTACCCTATCGAGGGGAAACGGTGTAAACTTAAGAGAATTTGTTGCCTCCCTTTTCTTTAAAAGACGTGGCATTCAGATCGCAGTGTCATCCTCAACAATTCCCAGAAATTAAGACATGGCTAAGACTCCCCTTACGGTCCTTGGTATCAGCTATTCGCATGGTGATTCTTCCGCAGCTCTCGTTGTCGACGGCGTACTTGTTGCAGCGTGCGAAGAAGAGCGCTTTTCAAGAAAAAAACACGACGCATCGTTTCCGCGCCGGGCCATCGAGTATTGCCTCTCACACGCGAAACTGGCTCCACGCGATGTGAAGGTCGTCGCCGTAGCGCGTAAGCCGAACAACGCGCTCTTTCGAAAAATTTGGTTCTCTCTTAAACACCCAAACGTGACCAAGAAAGTCGCGGGGTCAAAGCACAAAATTTCACTCGCGGAAGAGCTTCAACGAATGGGGCTTCGTCCGCGTCGCATTGAAAAAGTGGAGCATCACCTTGCCCATCTCTGGAGTGCACGGTTTCTCGCGACGGACGAAGAAACGGCTCTTTTCTCCTTCGACGGATTGGGAGACTTTGTCTCCGCCAGCGCAGGCAGGGCGAACGGGCCTCGCATTGATATTTTCAATCGTGTGTACTACCCGCACTCGCTCGGGTTTTTCTATAGTGCGATGACCCAATACCTGGGCTTTCCGTACTTCGGCGACGAATTCAAAGTGATGGGTCTCTCTGCTTACGGTCAGCCAACCTATCTTAAAGAAATGAGAGAAATTGTTCGCGAGGATGAGAAATTTGGTTTCAAGCTCAATTTCGAAGCCCTGCCGATTGCAAAAAGTATCGGGGCATTCGAAGTGCGCAACGATCAGCCTCATGTTAACACTCTCTACGCGAGTAATTTTTTGACTCAGCTTTTAGGCATTCCTCCTCGAAAAGCCGAGCAACCATTAAATCGCATGCATTGGGATCTGGCGAAATCGATTCAGACACGCTTTGAAGAAATCGCCAGCCACTGTCTCAATCAATTGCACAAAAAAGCGCCAAGTGATTCCATCGCCTTGGCAGGCGGATGCGCGCACAACAGCGTTTGGGTCGGAAAAATTCTCAAGCAAACTCCGTTTAAGAACGTCTGGGTGGCCCCGGCATCACACGATGCGGGCATCGCTGTGGGTGCGGCCGCAGCCGCCAGCCGCCGAGAAGATCTATCGGCCGAAGGAGGGCACTGGGCACTACTCGGTCCGAGCCACGACGAATCGGCACACAGCCCCTTCCCTTTTTCCTTTGAAGTGAGTGAGCGATCATTTGCCAAAGAGCAAGCCCTCTGCGATTGGATGGTCGACTGCTTAACAAAGGGCCAAATCTTAGGGCTCGTCCAAGGACGAATGGAATTTGGGCCGCGTGCGCTTGGAAGCCGCAGCATTCTGGCGGACCCCCGGGTGGCAGACATGAAAGAACGACTAAACAGTCGCGTTAAGCATCGCGAAGCCTTTAGACCATTTGCCGCCTCAGTCCTCTGGGAATTCCAGCAAGACTGGTTCAATGACTCTTTCTACGCGCCGACCATGGAGGCCGTTTTCGAAGTAAAGACTTCTTCCCGCAATCAGATCCCGGGCGTGGTACATAGTGACAACAGCTGTCGCATTCAATCAGTGAAAAAGGAAACTCAACCTTTCTTCTGGCGACTGCTAGATACGTTTCGCAAGAAAACAGGCGTTCCCATGTTGATCAATACTTCGTTCAACGACTGCGAACCCGTCGTTTGTTCGCAGAAGGACGCCATGGCTTGCTTCTCTCACGCCGACATCGACCATTTGATCATCGGTAATCGCGCCATCTCGCGCCTTGGTCAAGAAATCGCCCTAACTGCTTAGAAGCAGCGAAACTGTAAAAAACATTCCTCTGACAAATAATTAGGTGATCCAGCAGCGGAATTCCCACCAAACACGCTGCTCTCTCCAATTGCTTCGTGAATCTCTGATCTTCCGCACTCGGCAACGGATCTTGCGAAGGATGGTTGTGCGCAATGAGAATCTTCGTTGCGTTCTTCAGTAGTGCAGCCCGCAGAATTTCCCGAGGACTTGCGGTGATATGCGTAATGGTCCCACGAAAGATTTCCATCCTTCCCAACACTCCATGCGCAGAGTTGAGAAAGGCTGCGCTTAGCACCTCTTGGGTTTCTTCAGCGATGTCCTTAAACACGTCATAAGCTTCTTTGACCGATGTGACTCGCGGGGCATTGTTACAATTCATAGCAAGTACCCAAATGCAGTTTGAATGCCATAAACTGGCTATGTCAGGGGAGCAAAGAGCGGTCTCTATTTTGGTCTTGGGTCTTTAAAAAAGTCTGGAACAGCTCGCAAAGCCGAAAGAAAATCCTTGGCACAGTTTAATTTCACGTTGGGGAGCTCTTTCTTTAACACCTCAGCGCCATCGCCCACCAAGTAAGGTACTGCCGCCCATGTGAGCAAATCAAAATCGTTGTAGTCATTACCCACCGCCATCACCCGGGAAACAGAGATGTTATGCCGAGTGACGATCCAGGCTGCGGCGCTTGCCTTAGAAACGCCTTCCGGGAAAATTTCAATCCAACGTGAAGCAAAGTCGAGGGGAGAGGTGGCGCGAATCACCGTGAGAGGCGATAGCAGACGCGATAGTGAGGTGTAACAGGAATTCTCGGTTGGCGGTTCCACCACAAGTAACTGGCTGGCCGCTCCGTATTTCTGCTGATCGGGCCACGGTTTTACATACTCTTGATAAATGGCCACGCGTTGATGGAAGTCGGTGTTGGGTGCTCCACCGTGCCGATAATAAAAATAGTGGTTATCTGGTATCGGGGCGTGAACCATGAAATCGAGATTATGCTCCAAAAGCCTCTGAACCACTCCCTTCACAGCCTCTTCTTCCAAATGAGCGTGCTTTTCGAGCTTCTGCTTCCGCCAGTCAAAAATGCCTGCCCCTGAAGAAAAAGCCACGTAATCAATAGGAAAGTCTGAAGAGATAATTTTTCGAAAACCGTGTAAGGAACGGCCCGTAGCGACTACACGCAACACCCCTTTTGACCCAAGATGCTCCAATTCGGCTTTCACGTCGGACGAAATGATCTTGGACTTATCCGCGAGAGTTCCATCGAGATCCGTAACTAGAGCACCAGCGTAGGTTTTCATGTCTTTCTTTTTTCTACCTCTCCTAAGCCGGGAAAACAAACCCTGGCACGCCCCTTGCTCCTTATTCCCCACGAGACACTAAGTAAGCGAATTTGAGGCCAACGCCATCGCCCTTCTGTCTCGTGCTTCCTACAGTTGTAGGAGTGCAAATACATACTGGAGGAGATTCCAAATGGCTCAAGGAAGCAAAAAGAAATACACATCTAAGCAAAAACGCCAAGCCGAACACATCGAGAAGGGATACGAGAAAAAGGGGCTCAGTAAAAAGACCGCTGAGAAACGTGCTTGGGCAACCGTTAACAAGGAATCGGGCGGCGGCAAGAAATCAGGATCCGGAAGAAAAAACAGTCAGTCGCGTAAAGCGGCCTAACATAAGGAGGCGATCATGGAAGAACATCAAATTGAAATCTATGGAACGTTGAAAGAAGAACATGATGGAGTGAAAGAAATTTTGGAGCAACTAGAGGAGGCCAAGCCGGGGCAGCGAATGAAACTTCTAGAGAAGCTTAAAGGGGAACTTGTCCCTCACGCGCGTGGGGAGGAAAAAACACTCTACGCACTCCTTTTGAAACAGGATTCAGAAAAGGCCCAGGAACTAAGCAACGAAGCCTACGAAGAACACCTTGCTGTGGACAAGCTGATGAAGGAACTGGAAGAAGGTGACGCTTCAGAGGATCGTTGGGAAGGAAAGTTCGCCGTTCTTAAAGAAAATCTAGAGCATCATATTGAGGAAGAGGAAGAAGAGATATTTCCTCTTGCGAAGAAACTTTTCTCGTCCGAGGAAGCGGTAGAAATCAATACCCATTATCTTCGGGTTAAAGAAGAGTTTGCGAAAACACTGCCTCCACAGAGTCGAATTAGCGAGGAAAAGGTAGACGCTAAGCTGGCCAAACGGATGGATCCCGACAAAGAAATTCGTCACAGTGCTTAGTTCGAACGCAGGTTAAGAAATTTCAGTGCTGCCTGATTCCACTGGCCTTCGAACCGCGACTGCGGAATGACCATTTGAGTGTGGAGAGGACCTGCTTGAATAGCTTTCGCCGTCCGGGAAGGCAGGTAGTTTTTGAGTTCACCAAATCCACCCGGAAATTTTTCCACAATTCCTGACAGTGCTCGGGCATAACCAACAGGTGCAGTGAGCCGGGTCCAGCCATCGACCAGGGCTTGTGCAACCGAGGCGATTTCTTCCGGCGTGAGATAAGGACTCGCTCCAATGACTTTTCCCCAATCATCGAAGAAAGGTCCTATGGGCAACAAAAATTCCCGCCGCGTTCGCAAACAGCGCGCTGCCCGAAGCGGATAGTGCCGGTGATTGTCTGCCGCCATATGGATGCGGTTAAGTTCCGCCGCTTCGTGATTCAAGCCGGAAAGTTCGCCCAACCACATTTTGGTGACGGCAGCGCGAAGCGTATCTTCGTCTTTGAGTTCCCATTGGTCCATCACACGAAGGAGATCCCCGAAGTTATGCGCGATAAGCGTCGCTGCTTTCATGGCGCCGATGCCATCGCGTTTCTTTTTTAGACCCCCCAAGAGCTCCAACTCTCTTTGAACTTCCCCTAGAATTTCTTGGGTGATTTTCTCGGCGTGTTCAGGCAAGCGCTTTCGTGTGGCCGCGTACGCCGCCACTGCAACGCTAAACCATTCACCATGATGCCCGCTGAGGTATCCTTCTCCTTCGGCCTCCGCCACCGTGCGGGTCGAAACCAAACGTGAATCCCAGCCAATACTCCCCAATACGCGGTTTGCCATCGCCTCTAAAACAGGGGTGGGGTTGGCGCGATTCCAAATGCGAAACCGAATTTGGTTATCAACATCGGTGGGAACAAAAGTAGCTACCGTGCAGTAGTGAGCAGACCAGCAAAGATCGAAGTAGCTTTCGCTCTCTTCAGCGCTGTAAGTAGCTCCCTCCCCCATTTCCCGTTCCATGTTCAAAATGAACTGGACGTAGGGAAAAGGAGCCGTAAGATCCGCGCTTCCCTCCTCAAAAAGAAAAGGGGCGGTGTTCTTCACCTGCTCTATCAGTAGCAAGGGTTGAATACCGGAACGAACGGGGCGGCCTTTGGGCCCTATTTCGACTAGTTCTTCTTGGCTGCTATTCTGGTTTTCCACTCTCTTTTTACTAACATCACATTCTCCGCGAATCTACTCTCAGTAGCTTGGCGCTGGAGCCTTATTCTAGGCCCACTGTTCAAAAAGTACACACCCCCCTTTAGACGCCTTTTTCTTCAGGCACGTTTTTTACCGTAGCCTCACCGAATACAGGCGACTGAATTGGGCACCTACCTTGCAGCATTAATAGGATATCGGGGGAGTGTTGCAGCTGGGATTTTCACATAATAGGCGGTTTCTCGTCGTCTTTTTCTTTGCTCTCGTCCTATCGCTTTCGGTTCAAGGCGAAGGTGAAGAAGAGACCTTTGCCATTGATACCAAGGCCGGAAGTCTCTACTGGCTTCCCAACGGGCCGACCACCGAAGAACAAAAAGCGACTTTTGACACTCTTTCCCCTTCCTCCCAAGAAAGTTTCCGCAAAAACAGAGAGCTTCTTATCGCAAAAGCTGCGCGCGGTTTGGATAAAGCTTTCTCTATCAACCGCGTTCAAAAAACGTTGGATGCGATCGATGCGCATCTGTGGACCAACGCTGCCGTTATTTCCGGCGCAAACGAACTAGGGGTCAGCGTCGAAGCAGGAGTCAGCGGCGGACTCTTAGTCAATAAAACGGGTTGGTTTGGCATTACGGGACCCGCGGTTACGCTTGCAGCCGATCGGGAAAACAAAGGACTCGTACTAGAATTTTACCAGGATTTGGTGAGGACACGTCGGGCGCTTCCTTTTGAAGTCGGCGCGTCCGTATTTGCCGGCGTACTTCTTAGCGCGAACCGCAACGATTGGAAAACACCATTGCGGGTGGAATCAGGGCAGGGTTTTTGTAGTTTTGGCGCAGCAGGCTGTGTAACAGAGAACAATTTGCGACTCGGAATTTCAGAAGGCATCGGGGTTGGCTTCCCCCCGGTTTCTGTGATCACTAACGATGTGTACCGGGTGCCCATTCTTAGGGTCGGCGTTTTCCGCCAGCCTCCCTACGTTAAATTTCAAGTCATTGGTAAGGCGCAACTAGGTGCCTTTGTGAAAAAACCTTTAACTGCGCTCAAGCAAGTAGCAGCAAAGTGTGCCTCCAGTCTCGCGGCGATGGGAGCAGAGAAATGAAAAACCACTTCTTCATTTTCACCGCTTTACTACTTACGGCGTCGGCGATGGGCAAGCCTCAGCTTCTCTCGACTTCTTGCGCGACGGCTTATGAAATTTTGAACCGCGAAGGGCGTGTTTTGGAGCGTTCCGAGAGTCAGCCCACTTTGAAGCTGGTACATCAAACTCCCGCCAAACTGGCTGAGCATATGCAGGCTTCCGAGCCTGAAACTCTTTTGAAGGAACTAGAAGAAGCCCTACTCATTCGGTGGCAGCTCGTTTCCGCAAAGCCTGACCATATCCCAAGCCACTATTTGCCAACTGACGGCGAGCTGGCCCGTGAGTACCCGCATCTAAAAGGAAACGTGGCAAGCCTTTCCGACGAAACGAAGTTTGGTTTTCAGCGCGAACTCCTTGAGGGCAAGGTAACAAACTTCGCCAAAGACTTCGCCACGCAGCTTGGAGAGCGTTATCCACAGCATCGTCCCTTTTTCTTCAGAAGCATGATGGATCAGCTGAATCTGCACGGAGACTCTTGGTACCACCAGACTCGCGTAGACCAGGTCATCGATCGCCTGATGGGGATGCGGTCAGAAGAAGTCACACGGACCCTTCAGAAACAGGTGGGTCGAGAGAACCCAAATCACAGCGAAGAAATTTATGAGGCGGCTTCGGCGTCGATGCTGCTAACTCCTTATCGCGAAATTCATCGCATCCTTTCTCTTCCCGACCTCGGTCTTAAGCCCGGATCGCATATCGTCGACATCGGCGCAGGCATGGGCCGTCTGGGTATGTACGTCGGTATCATGCGTCCTGATCTCAAATTTACCGGTTACGAAATCGTTCCGGAGCGCGTGGGGGAGGGGCAACGCCTCCTCAAGCAGCTAGGTCTGGACACGAAAGTCGATTTAATCGAACAGGATCTTTCTGACCCCAACTTTAAGATGGCAGACGCAGACCTTTACTACGCATTCAATCCTGTCTCGGGGGAAACATTTGACAAACTTTTGGAGGATTTGCGCCAAAGAGGCATTCAGAGGGGAAAACCTTATAAGATCGTTCTTTTTGGCCCCGCCCCTTTCGTCAAACTCGATGCCCAACCCTGGCTCAAGAAACTTTCGGGCCCAGAAATACCTGAGCACCCAGAGTTTGGGCTCTACGAGTTAGTTCCCTCAGCGGTCGCTTCCGGAACTATCAAAACGAACTGGAACAACATCCAAGGCAAGAAGACCCCTGACGACTTACAACGAGCAATACCCACAGGGAATGTGAGTTTGAGCTTCTTGGCTCCCACCTACTTAAATGCGTGGCACGCTCGCGAACCCTTTGAGGTCATTCGTAGAGATGGTGCACCCGTGTTGAAATTTTCTGATGGGCTTGCCCAACAAGGGACTACCTTTGTCGAACCTCACGCCGGCTCTCCTCAAAAGAAGGTGGAAATCATAAAAGGAATGTTGGAGGAGAATCCCGAGGCTAGTTTCCATTTTGTTTCTCCCAAAGTCGCAGGTATCTTCAATGATCCCGGCGAAAGTGGGTACGCGGTTTTCACCGACCCGCACTATTCCGATTACGTTTATCCTCTTCCACAACTTCGGGAACTCAGTGCGAACAAAAAATTACGCGACCGGAAAAACCAATTAAAGCGCTTTAACGAAACCTTTCCCGACATCCGGACAACGGCGGGTATGCGAGAGGATGACGTTCAAGAACTCGCGGATATTTTCTTACGGGACTGGACCAGTCGCCAAACACATCCCGGAGCCATTCGGGAAGGACGCGTCAGTGAACGACTAAACGCCAATCTTGGCGAGAACGCCGCCCGGCTCGCTCTGATGAGAGACGGGAAAGTCGTAGGCTTTGCTTTAGCCGAAGTGGTTGAAATGGACATGCATTCGACCGACAAGACCACGGCGATTATTTACACCCAAAAGACGGACGGCCAAACTCCCAACACGGTAGTGAAACTCAATTACGAGCTTGTGGATTATATTTTCAATAATCAAGACAGATTTGGGAGTGTGGAGTTTGTGAACCTGATGAGCGATGAAGGGGTCGAGGGACTGCGTCGGTTTAAGCGCGATTACAGCCCGATACCTGACCTAGGCACCAGCTTCGGCATACGTCGCGTACTTCCCTAGACGGCAAAAGCCAAATGGGGATTAGGCTGCCCGTTTACTCTGAAGTTCGGTGGCGCGAATGTTCACATAATCGGTCCAAAGAGGAGTCGTTTCCAGAATGTGAAACCCAAACCGGCCCTTAGAATCCACCCACGCGATGGTTCCCATTACGGTCATGGACTGATCAGCCCACAAAATGTGGAGTGTATAGGTCTCTCCGATCTCCAACGTTTTTACCGACTTTGCACAAAATCCACGCGCCGAAATGTTTTCAATTTTAATCGGGCTTCGACCGCCTGTTTCCATGGCAAGATCACCTGAAAAATCGTCTTCAAATCGCGGCTCTACCCGGCGATTCTCCATTTCTTCTTGCTGACGTCGTCTAGACAACTCATCTTCGCTAATAAGGGATTTTTGCGTCTTAGAGGTCGGCTCAGCCTTAGGCGTTAGCCCCTTCTTAAGTCGGGCCAAAAAATTATCAGAAGCAAATTTTAGATTCTTCACGTACGTCTCCCAGGTCTTTTACCCAGGAATCTGCAAAGCGTATACCATCCGAATACAGGCTAGATTCCTTTTACAGCTGTCGTTTTTATAAGCACCCTAGCGGCAACAGGGGTTTTCAAGTTGAAATACAATCAGTTCCGTTGACCACTTGAAGTACAGGTGCCGGTTACTGAGGCAACTCACCTCGCAAGTATGGTTGATAACTTGTGTAACTTAGAAATGGTGTCCCGTAGTTTAGGAATGAAAGTGGTGGACCGGATGGGGATCGAACCCACGGCCTTCGCATTGCGAACGCGACGCTCTCCCAGCTGAGCTACCGGCCCATATTCACTGCTGGAAACAAACTCTGCTCACTAAGACATTTTGCTTCCGGGAGAGCGTCAAAAGACGTTTTCTCTCTGGCGAGCTCTGCTCGCGTGGCCAGCTGAGCTACCGGCCCATAATATCCGCGGGTTATGGAACCCAAAAGACTCTATACCAGCTTCCCGCGGACAAGCAAAAAACTTTTCAAAAACAGTCGCCAGCACGACGGAAACTAAACTTTACTCTTTTCACCGATTCCCAATCGCCGTGTACTTGCGGTATGAATGGTGGATGACAGGGGTTGAGCCAACATCGGCTGAAGGCCACAAAGAAGCGATTGCAAAGCTTCTAAGAGATTCTTCGCGGTCGGTAAAAGACCGAAAAATCGGGATTGAGATCGAACGAATTGGCATCTGGCCCGACTGCACTCCCTTCCGCTATGGAGGCACCCGGTCTGCTGAGGGTGACGACCGGCCAGGAGCCGAAACCCTGCTGCGCACCCTTTCAGAAACCTATGGCTGGCCTTTACAGTTTAACTCCGAAAAACAGCCCCTAGGGCTGACGCCTACCTCGGGCATCATTTCACTGGAGCCCGGAAGCCAGGTAGAAATGTCTACCGAAGCCGACGAACAGCTCGATTCTTTAGTTAAAAAAGCCCAAGATTTTGAAGCCAAGGTAGATGCGGTCGCTTGCCCGTGGGGTCTGACATGGATCGGCCTCGGCGTAAATCCCTGCAACAAGGTGGAGGACATGGACGTCATCCCCTACACCCGCTACCGCATCATGACTGAATACCTGGGAAAAAAGGCGCGACTCGCCACGAGCATGATGCGCCTAACAAGCTCCGTACAAATCAACCTGGACTATCAGTCCGAGGAAGAGGGCATAGATATGCTGCGGGCAGGTCTTGCCGCCGCTCCTCTTTCCTACGCCATTTTTGCGAACTCTCCTTTAAAGGAAGGCAAGGAGACCGGATACCTTTCCTACCGTTATCAGATTTGGCAGGAAACCGACCCCGATCGCGCAGGCGTCTTGCACGAAGCGTTTGCCGATGGGTTTAACTTTAAAAGCTATGCCGATTTCTTGTGGGACTACCCGCTGATGTTTGCGCAAGACAAGAACGGTCAGTTTGTTCCGGCGAATGGAAGCTCTCTTCAAGCTATTTTTGACGGCAAACTGCCCAATGTAATTGTCGACGCCAATAACCGCATGACGGCGATTCGCCAGCTTTTTACCGAAGCCCGCATCAAACCGGGGTATGTAGAAATCCGCTCCGTGGATGGGCAGCGCCCTATTGAGCGCTACGCGGCGGCAGCCTTTTGGATGGGAATTCTCTACGACACTGACGCCCGCAATTTGGTCATCGAAAAGCTGGGCCATCTTTCCAAAGAGACTAAAAACACGTTGATGGTTGACTGCGCAAAACACGGGCTCAACGCACAGCTAAACGGTCAGCCGATCAAATACATTGCACAAGAAGTTCTCGACGCGGCGAAAATCGGATTGGAACGTCGTGGCTTCGGTGAAGAAAAGTATCTCGAACAGGTGTACGGAATTTTACGCTCAGGAAAAACGCCGGCAGAAAACGTTCTCGATATCTTTCGCATCGCTGAAACAAAGAAAATCAAAACGGTTTTGGCTTATGCCTCTAAGCGCCTGACTCCTGGTGTGAACTGTTTGTTTTCCCAGC
Source organism: Bdellovibrionota bacterium (assembly GCA_041751875.1). Taxonomy (GTDB): domain Bacteria; phylum Bdellovibrionota; class FAC87; order UBA2466; family JACKAF01; genus JBGSIC01. The sequence goes on along the minus strand of JBGSIC010000026.1, from coordinate 922 downwards.
AATCAGGCTGAACTCCCTACGGCCGCATTAGCGTTGTAGGTAATCGAGAAACCTATCTCCGAGATCTTCTCCCGTAATTTTCTTCAGACTAGCAAAACCCGTGGGTGAGGTGATGTTCACTTCGGTGAGTTTGTCTCCGATGAGATCGGCTCCCGCGAAGTCAATTTTTAGATGTTTCAAAAACTTCCCTAGCTTCTCCACTACTTTTTGTTGGCTCGCCGATAGATTCACCTTTTCCGCTCTTCCCCCTTGCGCGAGATTGGCCACAAAACCTCCCGCGGCGGGACGCCTTACAAAGCCCCCCACATACTCCCCACCGAAGTAGAGAGCACGAATGTCTCCTTCCTTTTCGATCGCGGCATGGTAAGGCTGAAAAATATTCTTGGCGTGATCAAAAGCATCTTCCAAAAATGTGCTTACCTGCCCTTTTTTTATCGCGCGCCCCCCAAAACCAAAGAACGGTTTGGCAATATAGTCTTTGATCTTTTCTTTTTTGGCCCAATCCAAAAACTCACGGGGATTGCGGTAGTAGGTGGGTAACAAATCCGAGGCAGAAAGAAATCCTTGGGCTACGCCTTCTAGAGGAACCAACTTCTCGTGGTAGCGCAAAAGCAGCGAGGGGGCGTTGAGGATGCGCACTTTTTTCTCTGCCAGGCAAAGAAGCCAGCACAGTTTTATGTAGCTTGAATTGAAGGGCGGATCTTTGCGAATCAAAACAGCGTCAAAATCAGATACCGCTTTGACTTCGCTCTCCCCTAACGTCGGAAGATTGTGCTCGGCTGCTGAAAGGCAAGCACGGCTTTCGACAAACAAATCAGTATTCACGAGTTGAACGCCGCTCGACACAGCCCAAGAAACAGAGAGTTTTCTCTTAAGAGCCGAACGTAAAATAAAAAGGCTGGTATCACCCTCGGGGTTAAGG
>JBGSIC010000025.1:0-93911 GCA_041751875.1 Bdellovibrionota bacterium | reverse complement strand
CTACGGCGGTCGTTCCTCAGGAAACCGGCGCGAACGTTATGTTTCCGATAGCAGCGGCATGGGCGGCGGCGGACGTTCTCGTCCCAGCGGTCGAGCCGGTGCGAGCCGTTCGGATCGCCCGCGTCGTGGTGGAAGATAACGACGGGTCGATAAATAGAGGCTGATAGAAGTGTGTTCGACATCGCGTACCGCAAAGAAACCTTAGACAACGGCGTCACGTTAGTGATGGAACGGCACCCTACTGTGCGCAGTCTGTGCATAGGGGTTTGGGTCCGCGTTGGGACGCGCTTCGAAAATCCAGGTCAGAACGGAATTAGTCATTTCTTGGAGCACATGCTTTTTAAGGGCACGCGCGACAGAACACCCTTACAAGTTGCGGCGCACCTGGAGTCTTTGGGCGGTGAACTCAACGCCTTTACAGATCGCGAATACACCTGTTACCACGCCACTGTTCTTACAGAGCACCGTGCTGAAGCATTCGACATTCTCAGCGATATCCTTTTGCGTTCCACCGTTCCCGTAGCAGAAGTGGAACGAGAGCGCAAAGTGCTCATCCAAGAAATGTCGATGGCCGATGAAAATCCTGAAGACTCCATCGCCAACTTCCTGATGCGTACCGTGTGGGACAAGAGCCCTTTGGGAATGCCCGTGCTAGGGACGCGCCAAACTGTGGCGGGCTTGCAGCGTAAGCATCTTGTCCGTTATTGGGATGACTACTATCGTTCGGAGAACGTGGTGATCAGTGTCGCGGGGAACATCGAGTTTGATGAAATCCGTGATCTTGCAGAAAAACAGTTTGTTTTTGAGCCTATCCAGAAAACGCTCGCGGTTCCGCAGATGCAGAACCGCTATCTCGCGCGCCATCGCGCTCAGGTCCAGAATGTGGAGCAGCTCCACTTAATGGTGGCTTTTGAGGGTGTCAGCTTTCGGGACCCTCAACGCTTTGATGCTCTCGTGCTTAGCTGTCACTTTGGTGGTGGCATGAGTAGCCGTTTGTTCCAAGAAATTCGAGAAAAAGCAGCACTGGCTTACACCGTCGATTGTGATTCCCAATATTATTCAGATGCAGGACTTTTTGCTTTCTACGCGGCTCTCAATCACGGTGCGCTGAAGAAGTGTCTTGGGATTCTTTCGCGAGAAGTAGAAGCGGTGGTGGCAAAACCCCTGACGGAAGAGGAGATTAACCGGATCAAGAGCCAGATAAGGGGAAGTATACTGCTCGGCTCCGAATACGTCGAAACCCGCCAGGAAGTAATGGGTCGCAACGAAATTATGTTCGGTAGATACGTCCCGATTGATGAAGTGATCTATGCAATTAATCAGGTGACACCCGAAACAGTGCAATCGGTTGCCGCCAGACTCTTCAAAAAAGAGAAAGAGTCAGCTGTGGCAATTGGGCGCAAAAAATTAACGAGTAAGCAACTCAGTCTTTATAGCTAAGGAGAACCCCATGGAATCATCTCAGACCGTAAATGTAAAAGTATTGAAGCTCAACGCCCAGGCCCAGGTCCCCGAGTATATGTCGCCGGGCGCGGCGGGATGCGATGTGCGAGCTTGCCTGGAAGAGAACCTGGAAATTGCCCCCGGGGATCGCGAGGCGGTTCCAACCGGGCTTGCCGTGCAAATTCCAGCTGGATATGAAATCCAGGTGCGTCCGCGCAGCGGACTGGCCTACAAGCAGGGACTTACCGTCGTTAACGCTCCTGGCACGATCGATAGCGACTACCGCGGGGAAATTAAGGTCTTGGTAATCAACCTAGGCCGACAATCGGTGACAGTGGAACCCGGCATGCGGATTGCGCAGTTGGTGTTGCAAAAAGTTTCCCAGATTTCTTGGCAGGCTGCAGAAAGTCTTGAGAGCACAGACCGCGAAGCAGGTGGTTTTGGAAGTACCGGGAAGAATTAAGGTGTCTGTGCACTTTTGGGCGAAGCGCAAAAGTGACCTGACACCTCTATGCCGTAAGGTTCCGAAAGATGCCAGGCACCTTTTAGAACCTAAGCCGTAAAAAAAATATCTTTCAGTTTTAGTCTAGGAAAATGCCGTTGGTAGTGTTTGAGGATCTGATAGCGAGCCAAGATGAGTTGTTGCCGCCACATGGGATCGGGCACGCTTACAATCATCTTTTGACCCCTTACGCGCATCGGCTGGGAAACGGCGGCCGCCGCTTCTCCCACATACTTTGGCCACGCCTGTAGAGCCCGGGACTCTTCAATTCGAGCGAGTGTTTCAGGATCCTTTTGAAAGAGCTTGTCTAAGACGTTTCCTGCGGCGATCGGGCTGGAGACTCTCGCTTGGCGCCAGCGGTTATTGAAGCGATCGCGGTCCTTGACCCGCTTTTTGTAAAGGATGAGCAACTCATCCATCGCCGTCTTCTCTTTATTCCGCTCATCGGCCATGACTCTCACTTTACGCCCCTGAGGGGGCTTGTCACATTGTTTCCGGAGAGGGCGTCTGTAAGGCGAAACAGAGTTTTGGAGCTTCCTAACCCCCTAAAAAAGGGAGGCGGAGGGTAAGGTGCCTGTGCACTTTTGGGCGAAGCGCAAAAGTGACCTGGCACTTTATCCGTCCGCCCCTTTTTCCCTCTTACCCCTGAGTTTGCCGCCCCCCGTGAAATCGTGCTATTTTGCCTTTCTTCTGGGAGAAGCGAATGGATAGAAATTTGGCGTTGGAATTTGTGAGAGTAACTGAGGCCGCGGCACTCGCTGCATCGCGTTGGATCGGGCGCGGCGATGAAAAGTCTGCGGATAATGCAGCAGTCGAGTCGATGCGTAAGGCTTTCGACTCCATCGAATTTGACGGCACCGTTCGCATTGGAGAGGGCGAGAGAGATGAAGCCCCGATGCTTTTTATTGGCGAAAAGGTCGGAGCGGGTAAGGGCCCCAAGATCGATATCGCGTGTGATCCTTTGGAGGGAACAACCATCACGGCGACCGGCCGAAGCGAGGCCCTGGCGGTGATCGCGGCAGCAGAAGAGGGCGGCTTTTTGCACGCCCCGGATACCTATATGGACAAGATTGCCGTAGGTCCCCGCGCTAAGGGCGCCATTGATATCCGGAAATCCCCCACTGAGAATTTGAAATCGGTTGCCCATGCTTTGAACAAAAGTATGGAAGATCTCATGGTGATCATTTTGGATCGTCCGCGTCATCAGGAACTGATCGCTGAAGTGCGCGAAGCGGGAGCACGCATTCGATTGATTGGAGACGGTGACGTTTCTGCTGCGATCGCAACGACTCAGCCCGAGGGCGGAGTGGATCTGCTTCTTGGCATCGGTGGGGCGCCGGAAGGGGTGATTGCCGCGGCCGCATTGCGCTGTCTAGGGGGAGATATGCAGGCGCGTTTAGTGTTTCGCACGCAGGACGAGAAAACACGCGCGCAGCGCATGGGAGTCACCGATTTTGACCGGGTGTACGGATTAGAAGATCTGGCGCACGGGAACGTCATGTTTATCGCGACAGGCGTGACCAATGGAAGTTATCTTCAAGGCGTGCGGGTGGTGAGTGGCGGAGCGCATACCCACTCTATCGTCATGCGTTCGGAAACCGGAACAATCCGGGAAATCCACGCAACACATCATTTTAGTAAAAAACCTAGATATGGATGGTAAATGTCATCAAAGATTCAACGTAAGCTCGAATTAAATGTTCCTCAAAAAGCCCTCTTTCAGGCCATAACTGATTTTGAAGCGTACCCGCAGTTCCTACCCGAAGTGGTTGGGGCCAAGCGCGAAAATTTCGACGCCGACAATACAACAGTGACCTTCGAACTGGAGATCATAAAACGGTTTCAATACGTCCTGGAATTTAGAATGCGAAATCAAGATGAGGTCGCATGGAAATTGATTGAGAGCAATTTCTTTAAAAAAAATTCGGGCAAGTGGCTCTTAAAAAAACTGACTGAAGAAACAACCGAAGTGACCTACGAGCTGGAGGTAGAGTTTGGTTTTTTTGTTCCTAAGCTTGTTTCTACAAAGTTGACCGAAGTCACGCTTCCCAAAATGTTTGAGCTGTTTGAGAAACGTGCCAAAGCGATATGAACAAAGAAGATGAACAAAAAGAGGGCGACGACGACTTCGGTGAGGAAAGCGAGGCCGAAGAACGCGAAAAAGGTCCGCTGGGAAGTGTGATGCGCGAAATTGCGATGACCGGGCTTGCCACGTTTTTTATGACCGAGGATTCGGTCCGCAAGTACCTCAAGGAAAAAAAGTTTCCCAAAGACCTAACCAGCAACTTGCTAGACACGGTGGGGAAACGTAAAGAAGATTTCTATCGTGTACTTGCCAAAGAACTAGGGCAGCTGATGTCGAAAAGCGACTTGGAAAAAAGTGTGAGCCAGTTTCTGGAGAGTCACGAAGTGAATGTGACATTGAATTTCACCCGCAAAGGACAAAAGGACAAGGCATGAGTGAACTATCATCGTCATTGCAGCCAGAGGCCGTTAGCACACCGGACGCGCCGGCGGCGATCGGACCCTATTCCCAAGCCATTCGAGTCGGCGGCTTTCTCTTTATTTCGGGACAGATTCCGCTGGATCCCAAGACGGCCCAAATCGTAGGGGGAGATGCCAAATCGCAGGCTCAGCAAGTGATGAAAAATCTCCAGGCCATTCTCGGTTCAGAAGGGCTGGAGTTCACGGCGGTGGCGAAAACCACTATCTATTTGAAAGACTTGAAGACTTTTGGCGATGTGAACAGCGTCTATGAGTCCTTTTTGAAGAAACCTTTCCCGGCACGAGCTACGGTCCAGGTAGCGGCCCTTCCTCGGGATGTGTGGGTAGAGATCGATGCGGTCGCCTGTTATCCTAAGTAAATGGCCTTTCTGCTGTCTTTTTTTATCCACTTTTTTTGCTTGCCCTGCGCTCAAGCCGCCGTGGTAGACGGGACTGCGGCTAAGGTAGGTGAGAAACTCATCACCATCCGTGAGGCGCGTTTGTATCAGGGAGTCTTGGTATTTGGTGAAGGCGCAGTGCCGTCCCCGAAAGGCCCGACCCCGGCGGAACTAAATCGCGTTGTCCAAAAGATCATCTTTGAAGAGATGGTGTATGGCGAAGCGAAGCAGTTTCAAATTAAAGGCAACCCCAAAAAGGAAGCCGAGCAAAAGGTACAAAGCTTTAGGAAAAAAAACGCGAAGGCCTGGAACGATTTGCTTTCGACTTACGGCGGTAGCGATTCCGCTGTTGAGGCGTTACTCAGTCGGGCCAATATCGTCGCGCAGTTTGTTGACCGTAGGGTAGAGACGCTAACGCCGATCATTACGCAGGCAGAAATCGAGCGCTACTACCATCAAAATAGCGGAAACTACGAAGGGCGAACCCTAAAGGAATTGCGTCCGACGATAGAAAGTATTTTGAAAAAACAAAAAGTCGAGCAAGGGATGCAGGAATGGGTACGCTTCCTGAAAAAGAAATACGAAGTCGCAAATCTCCTGGAGAACGAGTAGCGCCACGAACCTCCACCCCAGTACAAGGTTATTCCGTTTCTCAAGCCTCCGGTTTGCTTCCCCTCGCTCCCGCTCACTTGGATGCGCTGTGGGACCTCGTGCAGCTTTCTCCCGAATGTCATTGGGAGCGAAAGGACTTCGCATACTTTCTCAGTCATCCTTGCCAACTTAGTTACGGCTTTTGGGAGGACTCCCGTCTGGTGGCATTTATAGTGTGTCTTTTCCCGCAGCGAGAAATCGACGTCATCTACCTATTCACTCATCCCGACGAACGCCGGCAAGGGATTGCGCAAAAAGTGCTGCAAGGTGTGCTGGTGCGGGCAGATCTTCGTAGTGCTAGTTTGGAAGTAAGCGTGAAAAATGCGCCCGCGATCGCTCTATATGAAAAACTGGGATTTTCTATTCAAAGAGTTAGGCGAAAATATTATCAGGGTAAGGAAGACGCGTATTTCATGCTCTACACGCCTAAGCCTTCTACGCGTTCCTCCGGATGTGTGAACGAATCTGGTAGTCGGTCAGCCCCTCCCGCCTGAAGGACGGGAGTCCTTTCGGATCGCAGGAAGTGCATGTGAGAGATTGCGAATCGGTTTGAATGCCTTTTAAGGGAACCTTCATCACCCAAGTCGGAAGGTCAAAATACCATTTTCCGTTGCGCTTTGTGAGCGCGATATGCGGATCGTGTCCTTGGCTTCGAAATGCCTCGATGAAATCTTCTTTAACTTCGTAGCAGCACGCGCGAATAGCCGGCCCAAGGATGGCACGTGCTTTCACCTTCCACTGTGAAAAATGATCTAACGCGTTTTCGACTATGCCTGCGCAAGCACCACGCCAGCCGGCGTGAATGGCGGCAAGAGCTTCTTCCTTGTTCGCGGCGTGTAGCAAGACGGGCAGACAGTCGGCGGTATACACAAATAGTTCGACCCCAGGATCTTGGCTTATCGCACCGTCTGCTTCGGGAGGAGCAGCACGCAGGGTGCGCACGTGTTCAAGATTTCTCACCTCAACTAATTTATTGCTGTGGATCTGACGGAAGAGGCGTGGTTCCGTGTTTTTCTGGACGCGTTCGAAACCAAAAGAGATCATAAGTTGTTCTTATGTAGCTCACTCAAAAAGAAGTCAAAGAGTTCCGGTCTGGGGGCGTGGAAGGTAACGCGTTCGTGACTTGTGGGGTGGGAAAAACTTAAAGAAGCCGCGTGCAGAAAGGGAAAAGGAGACGTGAGCAGCTTTTGCTGCAAGGAAAAAGGGAGCTGATTCTTGAAGCCCTGTGCATCCCGACGTGCGTAGAGTATATCGCCGACAAGGGGAAACCCTGTTTCGCTTAAGTGGACCCGAATTTGGTGTGTTCGCCCCGTGCGTGGAAAAACACGCAGATGAGTAACCGGTTTGAAGTAAGCTATTTTTTCCCAATCGGTGAGAGATTCTCGTCCTTGCGTGGATTTTCCCATTCGCTTGCGGTCATGTGGATGACGCCCGATTGGAAAATCTACTTTCCCGCGCATGTGTGTGGAGCCCCAAACCAAGCATTCGTAAGTTTTTACGACCGTGCGATTTTGAAATTGTCGAGACAGCGCCTCGTGAGCATGGCGATTTTTCGCAACAACAATCGTTCCGCTTGTTCCAATATCAAGGCGGTGAACAATACCAGGACGAATGGGGTCGGAGCTCGCAAAATCCGGGTTTCCTGCCAGATGGTGAAGCAGATGGTGAACCAGGGTGGGGCGCTTAAGCGTAGGCGCGGGGTGTACGGCGATCCCTTGGGCCTTGTTGAGCACCACAACTTGTTCGTCTTCAAACAAAACTTCCAGCGGGCCTTCGATGGCTTCCACCGTGTTTGATGGAGGAGCAAGCAGCGTCGCCCGAACACCGTCGCCAGCACGGAGCCGGCGGGAGGGTTTGAGTCCTGGGGATCCGTTGATCAAGACACGTCCCTGCTGGATTTGCTCTTTGAGAAAGCGCCGAGTCTCACCAGTCTGGCGCACCAAAAAAGCGTCGAGCCTTTCGCCGGCGACCTCAGCTTGTAAATCGAAAGAATTCGGCATGGAGTTGATTTAACCCAAATTGAGGGAGAAGGGGGAAGGAATTTGGCAGGCGGAAGGGGAGGTGAAAACCGTAATAAAGACTAAGACTTAAGAACGCGTAACCGCTCTAAGAAACCCTCTACCGTGGTGCGCGGATTGAGTTTGTAGAGTTGGGCTACGTTTGTGAGAAATCCCTGCACATAAACGTGGGCAGGCATTTTGGGTACATCTTCGGATTCCATTGCTTGCAGAAAACGTTTAGGAATCTTCGTAATGCGGGCCACGTCTTCGAGCGTGTAGCTCAACTGTTCGCGCACTCGCCGGAGCTCAGCGCCCGTTACTTTTCCTTGGAGCGTGGGGGCTGGGGCGGTTGTTCCCGCAAACGGGGAAGACGGTGTGGGCTGCGAGGGAGAACCTTCCTCTTCGACTGCCTTGAGGATGGGGCCGGCGGCTTGGCCGTCCGAGCTCTCTTCAGCTTTCGAAGTCAATTGGCGGTCATACAGGCGACGCTTTTCGGGATTGGTCAGGGTAAGGTAAGCGTATTCAAGGTTATCGAGTAAATCCTTTTTTTCCCGTTCCGCCATCAGCGAGTAGGTAGCAAGCGAGCCTTCAGAGAAAGCTTGGCGTGCTTGGCGATAGGCCTGAATGATTTCAGAAATGCTGGCGGAGGGGGAAATGTTGAGTAGCTGGTAAAGATTTTCTTTCACCGGCTCGGCAGACATTCCCATGCCCAGACTATTTTCCTTAGGCTTAGTGCTCATCAGATTCACCTTGCCCTAAAAGATGCTTCATCACTTTGTGAAGATGAAGAACCGCCATACTGTTCGGTGCGTCAACCAAGAAGGGGACTTGATTGCGAACGGATTGCCATACCACTTTATCATAGGGAAGAAACCCTGCGTAATCCAGCTTAATCCCGAAGTAGCGCTGGGAAACAAGTTGAATGTTATTTCCGAGATTCGATTCTTCACGCGTACGAACCTGGTTCAAAATGAGAGACATACGAAATTGGTGAATATCTTTTTGAAGAGCCAGACCGTCCATCGGCGACATCTGGCCAATTCGTGCGATGAGTTCGTTCGGTGTACGAATGGCGTACTCATTGTTTGCGTCCATTGCAGACTCGATAATTTCTCTGATGTATGGGGATTGCGCGGAACTTCTTAGGAGGCGGTAGAAAGCCGCTTTGATAAATCGGTATCCATTTTCGATACTGGTTGGCTCGGGCGTCATGATCACGATTTTCTTTTGAGCCAGCAAAAAGAAATCTAGCGTGTTGTAGTCTGTGCCGGCGCCAAGGTCGAGGAGCACGACATCGGCTTCGAGATCCCTAAATTTGCGGATGAGACGTTTTTTGTGCAAATAGCGAATATTCGCCATGCCCATATTATTCTGCGCGCCGCTGATTAACTCCAGATTTGCGACCTTCGTGGGTTGAAGCACAGAGCGGATATCATTGGTGCGCCCAAGAATCAGATCACTTAACGTGGGATGAGGTTGGTTCAGTCCTAGGCTTGTGTGCAAATTAGCAGCGCCCAGATCTAAGTCCACCACGATCACTTTCTTATTCATCTGAGTGAGCGCGACAGCGAGATTCGATGTTAAAAGCGTTTTACCGATCCCACCTTTACCACCGCCAATAGCCCACAACCTTGGTATCGTTTGGATTTTTTCAAGATCACCCGCGCTCGGGGTCGACACCGTGGAAGGACGGGGAAACAGATCGAATTTTCCGGTGCTTTCGGACACGATGTATTGATTCCTTGAAGAAGGGAGGCGCGGGAATGAAGCGATGAATGCCTTCCTATTATCTCGCATCAAGTAAGGAGATTCAATGGGCATGATGCCGCAGCGCGGTGCGCGTAAATCGACAGCCCCCACCAGTGCATGGTAAATCTTTCGGCTTCATATGAGCGTTGAAACCGTCAGTTTGATTTTGGCGACCTTTGTGAGTGGCTCCTTGGGCGTAGCCGCCTTGATGCACGACGTGCACAGCCGAACTTGTTGGCGCTTTGCCTTTTTTGTAGGATTGCTCTTTGTACACGATGCATTATGTTTGTTGGAGAACTTCCCCACCGGCGCCCCTTTTGCTAGTGCTCGCGCGCACGCGGTAGTCGTCCTCTTGGTGGGACCGGCCGCCTGGCTGTTTTTTCGTAGGGTAACTAACCAGCGCGGACGCCTCCCCTTGAGTTTCTGGGTGTATGTTCCTCTGCTCGCCGCAGCGGTGGTTTTTACCGGTGATTCGTTCCGCATGATTCGTCCTTGGGTATTAGTGTTTTCGCACCTCGCTTTTATTATGGCGGCTGCGGCGATTGTGCGGTTATTGGCGCGTTCCGAAGCACAAGCAAAACTGGTGCGAGACAAACTCCGCCTGCGGTACGCTCTGTGGGGGGCGGTTTTTGCGATAGCTCTGTTTGTTACGGACGCGCTTTATTTCTCGGGATTTGCCGTGGTGCCCTTGGGAACGGTCGGACGCCTACTCTACATTCTATTCTTGTTTCAAACATTCATTCGCAAGGAACTGATCACCGCCCAAGAGCTCCTGGGTAAGTTGGCGCTTTTCGGGGGAATCAGCTCCATTTTGTCGGGAATTTATTTTCTTTTGGTGAGTTGGGTGGGCAATCGACCCGGGCTTTTCTTTTTTAATACTTTCATCGCGTCCTTTGTCATCATTGTGCTCTTTGATCCTGTACGCAAGCTCACGCGACGTTTCACCAGGCGTTTGTTCGTTCACGAAAACTCCGTGATCGAAGAGGCACTCCACGCCCTTTCGATTGAACTCAGAGGTGTGCTTGAGCCTTCAGAGATGGCGCGAAGAATAGCGATCGCATTGAGAAAGTGCTTGCGTGCGCGCGAGGTACGTCTCTATGTGCTCTCGCGCGATCAGTTGAGTTTCGTGGAGGGTCGGCCCGATTCTGAACGAGCGGAAGTGTACGCCTCTGATCCTTTGATCCAGTACATGGGGTTAACCAATGGACGTCCTTTTCTACCGGAGTCGATTCAAAACGATGGAGATTCCTACTATGCGCAGCAGTCTCAGGTATTTTTCAAGGAATGTATCGGAAGCACGCGACGGTTGGGAGCCGATTTGGTGATCCCCTTTCTAGTGGAAAATGCGCCACTCGGCTTTATTGCGGTGGGATTGGAAGAAGGAACGGTGCTTTCCCACGAGCAATTGCGTCTTTTCGTTCCCGTCGCGAAGCAAATTGCGATGCAACTAAAAAGCGCGCAAGTGTTCTCGGAATTGCGCAATCGCGACAAGCTAGTGACTGCCGGAGAACTGGCGGCGGGCCTGGCCCATGAGATCAAAAACCCCTTAGGGGCCATCAAAGGAGCGGCTCAATTGCTGGCAGAAGACGCTGAGTGCGGCCAGCGCGAGTTTTTAGACGTTATTGTCGATGAAACCGATAGGTTGTCGAATGTTCTCAGCGGCTTTTTGGAGTATGCGCGGCCGCAAAAAGAAAGTTTGATCCACGTGTGTGATCCCATCAAGGTGATTGAGCATACGCGAACCCTTTTATCTCCTCAGGCCGCAGGCGCGCTAGAAGTCTCCCTGGGCAAAAGTATCTCTCGGGTGCAGATGGACGCGGAGGTATTGAAGCAGATTTTACTCAACCTCCTGATGAATGCGATGGACGCTGCCGAGACGCACAGTTCGGAGCCGCGAGTGTCGGTGACGGTCAGAAATCTGGGCGTACCACTCGCCCAGAGTCTTTTGCCGGTGGCCCTCCAACGTGGACGGTTGGGAACGCGGGGGCGCTCGGTTGAGATTGCGGTTTGTGATAACGGTGGTGGCATTCCGGTCGCAGATAGGGATAAAGTGTTTCTGCCCTTTTATACGACAAAAGAGAAGGGCACCGGCTTGGGACTCGCCATCAGCCAGCGTTTGGTGGAGAGCGTGGGGGGCAGCATTTCGATTCGAGAGAATCGGCCCTGCGGCACCATTGTGGTTCTTCACCTTCCTGCTTTGGAGGAAGGGAATGAGGGGGACCGGGTTCAAGGCTACGGCAAACGCTCTAGCCTGGGGCAGAGAGAAAAGGAGTTATCCATGCGAGGGGAAGCGACTTTGTGAGTGCGCATTTGTTTAGCAGCGAGAGCGAAATGGCGAAAGCCGTTCTATTGGTTGAGGACGAAGCCAATATCCGAAAAATCCTCAAGGCAATTCTGACGTCAGCGGGTTTCAAAGTGTTCGCTGCCGAAAACCTGGCGCAGGCAAAGCACTGTTTGGTCACCGAACCCATTCACATCGTTTTAACCGATCTCCGTTTAAAGGGGGAAGACGGGTCCGAACTCTTGGGGTGGGTGAAAGAGCACGCAGCGCTCATTCCCGTGATTATTTTAACAGCGCATGGAACCGTAGATTCGGCCGTCGGTGCGATGAAAAAAGGTGCTTTCGATTACATCAGCAAGCCTTTTGATAAAGATGAACTACTCGCGCTTATGCATAAAGCGGAAATGCACTACCGCTATCACAGGGAACATTCGGTTCGCGCCGAAAGTCGAGACAGGGAAGGACTTCCTATCATTGGCGAGCACGCGCGCATGCAGGAAGTGTTCGAGTTGATACGAAGAGTGTCCAAGACAGATTCCTCTGTTCTCATCACGGGTGAGAGCGGAACTGGCAAGGAGTTGGTAGCTCAAGCGATTCATGACTTGAGTGAGCGAAGAAAGTTGCCTTTTATAAAAATAAACTGCGCTGCTATTCCCAGCACACTAATGGAAAGTGAATTATTTGGTTACGAACGCGGCGCTTTTACGGGGGCGGTCAATGCAAAGCCGGGACGATTTGAACTCGCTGATGGCGGTACTTTATTTTTGGACGAGATAGGTGAGATGAGCTCGGAAATGCAGGCAAAATTGCTCCGCGTGCTGCAGGAAACGAGTTTCGAAAGAGTTGGCGGCATTCGTACAATTAACGTCAATGTCAGGCTCATCACAGCTACGAACAAAGACTTGAAAAAAGAAGTCGAGAGCGGAAAGTTTCGTGAAGACCTGTTTTATCGGCTCAACGTAGTTCCGATTGAACTGCCCGCCTTGCGAGATCGGCCGAGCGATATCCCCTTGCTGGTTGCTAACTTTTTGGAAAAGTTTAGCCAGCGGATGGGAAAACCCACACCCCGAGTCAGCGCCGAGTGTCTCTCCGTGATGAGTCAGTACGCTTGGCCCGGAAATATCCGTCAGCTGGAGAATGTTCTGGAACGTTTTATGGTTATCAACGACGCTGACACCGTTACCGTAGATAATCTTCCCAGTGAACTAAAAGAAGATTCACAAATGGCGATTCGTTCCCTTTCTCTCAAGCAAAAAGTGCGCGATGTCACGCGTGCCGTGGAAAAGCAAGCAATCGAAGACGCGTTGATTGCTCACGAGCAAAACGTAACCCGGACGGCAAAAGCGCTCAATATCAGCCGCAAGGGCCTCCAGCTTAAGATGAAAGAGCTGGGATTACGCCTGTAACCGCTGCCATGTCGCCAAACACAGAGAAAAAGTTGTGGGCAGCCCTCCTGATTCTTGTGGGAGTGGCAATGGCTCTTTCTCCTGCTTCGGATTTTGCGGTCTATTACGATGCCGCTGTTCGGTTGCGGGTGTTGGGTTGGGAGGCGGTCTATGAACCAGATAATCTTACGCCATTTAAGTATCATCCTGTCGTGCTGTATTTGTTCTGGCCATTTTCCTTCTTGCCATTTTTGTGGGCGAAGCTGGTTTGGACGGTAGCTAACTTGTGGTTTCTTTCGGACGGCACCCGGCGCTTTAGGCAAACATGGGGTTTCTCCTGGGGGGTTGCCTCTTTGTCTCTACTCTGTGTGATTCACGCTCTCACCTGGCAGATTAAGTTCCTCAATGTAACGCTACTGTTATTCTGGTGTTTATCCTTTAGCGGCGAGCAGACCACTAAATATTGGCGGGCGGGATTAGCCACCTCACTTCTGATTCTCATCAAACCGTTTTGGATACCGTTATTACTTTGGCAGTTTGCCACTCGCAAAACCAAAGAACTAATGTGGGCGTTGGTTTTCTTAGCGGTCCTGGGGATGGCGCCATTTATTGTGGCACCCAAAGCACATCTGTTGGAGTTCTGGTGGGCTAGTTTGGCCGACCCCCTTCATGCGCATAATTTTCCCAAGAATGACAACCAAACGTGGTTCGGGTTGTGGTACCGGTACAGCGGTGGGACGACTTTGTGGATCGTGTGGGGACTTGGGGCAGGGCTTTCCTTCCTCGCTTGGATGGCTTCCTGGTGGACCGGCCGAAGAACAGCGAGAGGCGGATGGGGTTTGGTGTCTTTGGTTCCTTTCATTCTTTTCGCAGCTCCCTTGAGCTGGATTCACCATCAGATTTGGCTCTTGCCGCTTTTTGCCGTGTGGATACAACGCAAAGGGGAGTGGGGACTCCTTGGCATTGTGTGGCTTCTCTTGAACGGCACCGGCGAGTTGGCGCTCGGACGGGGTGGATTTATCTGGGCCCATCAGGCAGGGGTACCCCTTGTCGGTTTTCTCCTTTTGCAATGGGTAGCATGGCGCTTCAGGTTTAGGAGCAGTGTGCTTCGCTGATGGACTTTACGATCCGGGAGATTGTTTTCATTAAAGCGGGACGGGTTTCGAAGAGTTTTCTTAAGCCAGAAGAATATTCAAGTTGCACCCCGGCATCCTGGCAACGGTTAACAATATTTTCCGGGTGGTCACCAGGAAAAGATGTACAGGGGTAAATGACGTCAAACGGCTGGCCTTTGAGTCCCTCGGCCACCTTGTGGGCTAAAAAATCATCCGAGCCCCCCAGGCAGATGGCAGGTTTTGTGTGAACAAATCCATGTACCGATACGCAGGTCTGTGACTGGTGCGCGAGATTGATCGCGCGGGGGTCGTCAAAACGGTGAGAGGTTACATGCAAATCCCAAAACTCGAGTTCTTTCATGCCCTGAAAAATGTAATAGCTGCCGTCGGTTTGCGCGATCTGGTGCGCGATCGTGTCCGTGTGTTTTTCGATCGTACCCCCATGAATGGCAAAAACCGCGACGCAGCTTGCTCGGTCGTCGACCTCGACTTTGTAGTCAACGCCTTCTTTCTCCTGCTTGGCGAGCTCGGTGTAACTTGGGTACTTTTCTCTTCCTCCATCGGCCCATGCCGTCGGGAGCAAAGCGAAACAGAAAATGAGAAAGAGGGTTTTCAAGGTGCGAACGCTCCTGCTAATTGTTTTGCCTCCAGGGCGGTGATGAGGCTCGCGTAACTCCAAGTGAGGTTTTCTGCCCCTCTCATGTGTCCCCAGTGACGATCGATTTGTTCGTTCATGTCGCCGTTAGCGTGAGAATGAAAACGCACGCGTGCCAAATAGGTGTCCGCTACCCTGTGGACTTCTTGGATAAGCGTCGTGAATTCTGCTTGGTGCGTTTGGTACTTGTCAGCGGGGCCAGGATTTACTCCCAGATCGTTCAAAAAGCCGCGGGTACGGGGTGTGAGCGAAATAAACCCTTCTTTTTGCCAAGCGTTGCTGGCGCGAAAAAGGAATTCCGCCACGGCGAGTGTGGCGAGCGCCCAAGGGTGGCCTTCACTGCGCCCGTAGCCGTCATAGGTGTCTTCCGCATAGCGGCCAATCGCGATACCTAAAGGATTTCCATTCGCATCCGTCTTTTTTGTTTGGTTAATCGGATAAAGCGTAAAAAACCGTTGAACGAGTTTACCTAAGGTAGCCTGTACGCGGTCGTCGGTTACCCCGTAGTAGTTATCCGACCCACTGGCGTGCATCGAAGCGAGAACAATCGCTACGTCCAGCTCAGAGGATTTAAAATGGGGGTTACTAGGATTCAGAGTGGCCCGCAGGTAACCCGCCGAAGCATCCCAGTGCGCGTCCATCTTTTTCTCAATGGCGCGCGCTTGAGATTCGTACCAATCCGCCGCGCCTTTGTCTCCGAGACGGCGAGCGAGAGAGGCCCCTCGCAGTAGAGCGCGCCTTTGAACGAGTCTGGTGTAAAAGTGATCGCCCCAGGCCTCTTCCCAGAGATCGATGCAGGGTCTATCCCACTCATGGGAAACATACTCGAGGTCTGATTTGATTACCGTGTTGGTTGGCGCTTTTGCGTCGTATAAGGTTTGACGAACGGTTTCTTCTTCACCGCTATCCAAAAGACTCTCGGCAAAATCAATCAGCGTAATCGCTCGCAACGCCGGACCATCGTTCTGTGGACGTCCCCAGCTATCCCAATAAGCCGAACCATCCACATTAAATTTCGGTTCGCCCAATCCGCCCGAGGTGATCGTGCCGCTCGGGTTGTCTGTGAGCTGATGTTCGCGTGAAGCTGCGCGAAACTCTTCGATGCGTTGCCGATAAACTCTTTTTAGGGCGGGATTAGTCTCGGCCTTGTAGAGGTTGAGAACCGGCACGAATACGAGCGCTGCGTCACGGACCCAATGGTAGTAATACGCGGGGTTGTTTTTCGAAGTCGCTGCGACAACATGCCCCGGTTTCGTATCGCTTCGGGAGATATTTTCTAGAAGGCGATTGCGAGCATGAACGCCAGCCGAATTTAAGTAAGTCTCTAGTCCTGCGCCGCTGTGAGCGAGCGCTAAGACCGACAGAGCGGTCCCGCAGATTCCCATGTATCCCCCAAACCCGTCTTAAATGTGTTCTATTTCCGCGTATGTAGCGCGGATAAGAAAAAAACATACCGACCTTTGTAACGCTTGGCAATGGAACACCTGAAGTACCTGAGGGGCGATTGACGTGATGCAGCGTCGCAAGACCTGTTCCCGAAGGCTGGAGAAGTAATCAAATTGCCAAAAGGTGCTTGTAGCAGTTACTACTCAGCACTTGCGAAAAAGTCTTCGATTCAAAGAAGTCGAACCCTTGCGTAGAAAGGTCCTATGAAACACCGCCTCGATCTCAGCGTCCTAACCCTTTTGTTTTTTACCTGGGGATTTGTCACCTGTCTCAACGATATTCTCATTCCGCATTTCAAGGCGGGATTCTCACTCACCTATTTTCAAGCGGCGCTGATTCAGTTCACTTTTTTCTTCGCCTATTTTGTTCTCGCATTGCCCTCGGGTGCGCTTATCAATCGCGTGGGCTACCAAAAAACTATGGTCCTGGGTTTGGTGATTGCCGCAATAGGAGCATTCGCTTTTATCCCCGCCGCCAAAGCAGCTTCCTATGGTTTTTTCTTGGCTGCTCTTTTTACCCTCGCCAGCGGAATTACTCTTTTGCAAGTTTCTGCCAATCCCTACGTTAATGCGATTGGTCCCGAAGCGACTTCGGCCAGCCGATTAAACCTCACACAAGCTTTTAATTCCTTGGGGACGACGGTGGCACCCCTGATTGGTGGTTACCTGATTTTATCGCAAACAGGATCGATAGAAGCCGTGGTAGGTCCCTACCTCTTTTTGACTGCGGTACTCTTAAGTCTTGCGGTACTTTTTCATTTTTATAAGTTGCCTCTTTTGCCCGCTGTCGAAAGCGTCGGCGGCGGGCATCGGATTTCAGAAGTATTCCGTTTTCGGCATACCGTTTTAGGGGCCGTGGGAATTTTCGTCTATGTGGGAGCCGAAGTTTCTATTGGGAGTTTTCTGGTGAATTACATAGAAGAACAAAATTTGGGTCTATCCACCGAAACGGCCGCTCACTATGTGGCTTTCTACTGGGGCGGGGCGATGGTCGGGCGTTTTCTCGGGGCTGGGGTGCTGCAACGGGTGCCGGCGTCAAAGGTGGTAGCGGGATGCGCGCTGATGGCGGGTTTGCTTACGGCTCTGTCCACTGTGGGAGTGGGCTGGGTGGCAGTGTGGGGCTTGCTGGCAGTGGGACTTTTCAACTCGGTTCTTTTTCCTAGTGTTTTTTCGTTGGGAATTGCGCGATTGGGTACATGGACGAGCGCGGGTTCGAGCCTTCTCATTATGGCCATTGTAGGGGGAGCTATTCTCCCGTTGGGAATGGGAGCGCTCGCAGATTCCTGGTCACTCAACCGGGCTATGATTTTACCTGCCGCCTGCTATGTGTATCTCGTTTACTATGGTGCGGTGGGATCACGTGTTTTACGAAGCGGAATCGAGGGTGAGGTTTCAGCTTGAGTGAAGAGTCGTTTATTTGCGCTTGTGTTATGATGAAGCTCTAGATTTCGCCTCCAAGGAAAGACATCATGGCGCGTGGACCTAAGAAAAAACGCAAAAAATTCCGTCAGAAGAAGAAACGCGTAAAAAAGAAAAAGCCCGCCAAAAAACGCGCCCCGAAAAAGAAACGAGCGGTACGTCGTAAGAAAATAAAACGTAAAAAGCCGAAAAAAAAAGCTGCTAAGAAACGAAAGCCGAAGAAAAGATCAAAAAAGAGGGCGAAGAAAAAGGTCCCCAAAAAACGTCCTAAAAGGAACGACTCCTTAAAACCGGTTCGCATTGAATCCTTCCATTTTCAGCCCGGCCAAAGAATCGGACTCAAGTACGATGTCATTTCTCAAATTGGTCAGGGATGGGAAGCTGAGGTCTATCTTGTCCGAGAACGCGAGACGGGCATTGAAAGCGCGGCCAAGATATTTTTCCCTCATCGCAACCCGCGCAACAAGGTGCTGAAATTTTATGCAAAGAAGCTTCACAAACTACGAAACTGCTCGGCGTTGATTCGCTATCAAACGCTGGAGAGCTTTTATCATCACGGGCAGTTGGTGACCTTTCTGGTTTCAGAATATGTCGAGGGACAGCTTCTTTCCGACTACCTCAAGCGCCAGCCAGGCAGGCGCCTTCACTTCTATCAGGCGCTCCATTTGTTGCATTCGCTTGCGGTGGGTATGGAACAGGTTCATCAGGCCCGCGAATACCATGGTGATCTTCATTCTGAGAACGTCATCATTCAGCGGCACGGGTTAAGCTTTGACCTGAAAATTCTCGATCTTTTCCATTGGGATTCGCCTCGTCCGGAGAATATTCAAGACGACGTCATTTTCATGATTCGTCTTTTTTACGATGTTTTGGGAGGTGCGAAGCACTACCCATCGCTTCCGAGTGAAGTGAAAGAAGTGATTTGCGGTCTGAAAGCCACGCTGATCATTAAAAAGTTTAAAACCGCCGGACATCTTCGGCGTTTTTTGGAAAACATGGAGTGGTTTGATTCCAGGAGGCGATAATGGCGCAAGCTCCTACCACGCAGTTGATCGCCAACCAGCGCATGGAACAAGCTGAGTTGTGCGCCTTAAGGTGCGGCCAGGCTATCTGGTTTTCCGCCCTTTGCCCCACGGGAAAAGAGAAAAATGAAGATGCCGCCGCCCTTTTCAGTTTCAAAGACGGCTGCGTTCTTGCGGTGGCCGACGGCATGGGAGGCCTCCCATTAGCTGCGGAAGCGGCTTCGGTGGCCTTGAAAAGCCTGCAAAGCTCGCTAGAGGCGCGCGATGGAAAGCTTCGCAATGCGATCCTGAATGGCTTTGAAAAGGCCAATCAAGCGGTACTGGCACTGGGACAGGGGGCAGGGACGACCCTTTCAGTGGTGGAGATACAAAAAGATCGGGTGCGGCCCTATCACGCGGGTGATTCGCTTATCTTGCTATTAGGACAGCGTGGCAAGGTTAAGTGGCAGTCGGTCTCTCATAGCCCCGTGGGGTATGCTCTGCAAGCCGGTCATCTCAATGAGAAGGAAGCGCTCCGCGACCCGCAACTCAATATTGTTTCCAATATGATCGGCAGTTCGGAGATGCGCATCGAACTCGGTCCGGAGCTTACCATGGGGCCGAAGGACACGTTGATTTTAGCCAGCGACGGCCTTTCGGATAATTTTTTGACCGAAGAAATTGTGGATCGGGCCCGCGCAGGAAGTCTTCCCGACGTCAGTGTCCGTTTGATTCAGGATTGTTGGGAAAGAATGAACAGCCAGAAAGTTGAGCATCCGAGTAAACCGGATGACCTGACTTTCATCGTGTTTCGTCTAAAAAATGCTCTTTGACGCAGTGAAGGAAAGCTGTGTGACTAACGACGCGCCGATTTGTTTGCCGGAGTGGACGACGCTGGAAAAATCCAATAAACTGTAATTAAGTGCCTTCATTTAAACGAAATCGTGAACTCGAAAAAGAGGCGGCCGCTCTTTATAGTAAGACGCTGCCCTACCACAACTTTGGCCACGCCCTGCAGACGATTGCTGCGGGTGAAAAGCTTGTCGGTGAATATGCCGCAAGCGGGCTGGAGATGAATTGGGAAGTGATTTATTACTCACTTTTATTTCACGATGCGGGATTTCACGAGGATCATCGTCGTAAAGGCTTCCAGAGCAAGGAAGAGTACTCCGCAAAATTGGCAGAAGACGTTCTGACGAAATCGGGCGTAGAAAAAGCTCTCATCGAGAAAGTAAAGCAAACGATTCTTTGCACGGAACGGGACGCGGTTTGCCGAAACAACGAAGAAAAAGTGGTTCGCACCGCCGATCTTTCCAACATTGGATCTGACTACAATCATTTTCGTCACGACACCGAACAGCTCAAAAAAGAACACGAACTTATCACGGGAGCACCGGTTCCCTGGGAAGAGTGGCTCGAAGAGGTCTCCAAGACGATTGAATATTACCTAAGTCAAGATTTCCGCCTAAGTCGTAGCGGTAAAGTCGATTCAAATCATTCCTTCCAAGAAAACGCCCGAAATAACCTAAGCCGTCTGCTCAAAGAATTTACCTAAATTCCTCCCCCTCCAACGTTTGTCCCTACGCCTATTGGTCGCTCGACTTTCTGGGCTTGGGCCACTACGTTCGTGAAGTCCCTGACCTAACACTGAGAGGGTAAGTACGATGAAAAAAGGACGCCTGATCGCTGCGGGTTTTGTATTGGCGTTGGTAGCAAGTCTCTGGTGGTACCGAAGTCCGGTCGAGGCGCTAACGGCGCCTGAGTTGAAAGCCGCGCGACAGAAATGGACCGAGAACGCTCCCCTGAACTACCGTTTCGCTGTAAGAATTTCTGGTGTGCAGACTGGTCGCAATGCCATCACGGTACGCGACGGAAAAGTGGTCGCGATGACGTCGGAGGGAGATCCCGTCCGTGAGTCAGCTTGGCACTATTGGACGATGGAGGGAATGTTCGGGTTCATGGAAGAAGAGATGGCGATTTGCGAATCGCGTAAGGACAAAGACATTTTTCTTCACGCTCGCTTTGATCCGAAACTGGGGTACCCCACCTATTTTTTGAGACAAGTGTTTGGGGTAGAACAGACCATCGAATGGCACATCGAAGACTTCGAAATCGATCCTTAAGAGAACACAACAAGCCATGAAAGACGGAGGGCAGAAACTTAGTCGTAGTAGCATCCGCCTCGCTCTATTGACCGCTACGGCGTCGGGTTGCGCATTACTAGGATACGAATGCGTGCGGAGCGCTTCCAATGTTCTTTTTCAGAAGTGGTACGGTGTACAGCATCTACCGGCCCTGATGGCTTGGGTTCCCCTGTTCGTGCTCGTGGTTTTGGCGGGATACAACTCCTCGTTGTCTCGATTGGGGCCTAGGCGGACTCTTTTTTGGAGCACTATTTTCTCTGGAGTAGCGCTTCTCCTTTGCTACCTCAGTCTGCGAGCAGGTTGGCGCTTTGGAGCGGTCATCTTGTATTGGTGGCGTGAAGCCTA
Source organism: Bdellovibrionota bacterium (assembly GCA_041751875.1). Lineage (GTDB taxonomy): Bacteria > Bdellovibrionota > FAC87 > UBA2466 > JACKAF01 > JBGSIC01. The sequence continues at coordinate 72,894 of JBGSIC010000025.1, read as the reverse complement.
CATTGTCCTTTTGATTGAGCAGTACTGGTCGTTTCTCAACAGCCGTCTAAGTGAAGAGGAAGAGAAGAAGCTTAACGGCCCGATCATCGGGGTTTCCTCGGTTGGCGCTGTGCTTGGTGGTATCGCCGTCAATCAGCTAGCCGTTCCTCTTGGGACGCAAAATCTGTTGTTGTTTGGAGCAGGGGCTCTCGTGCCGGCGGCGTTTCTTTCGGACGCGGCGTACCGGTTATTCGGCGGAGTCGAAGCGCGGGAGAGCAAAGCTAAAGGAACCACGCCGACCTGGCTCGGCGCGAAGCTGGTCAAGCGTTCTCGCTTGCTGTCCTTAATTTTTGCGCTGATCATCACGACCCAAATTGTTTCTGCCGCTTTGGGAATCAACTTTCAGGAATTTCTTCAGGCCTCATTCTCTGACTGGGATGCGCAGACAGCTTATTCCGGAAAGTACTACGCGATTCTAAATGGAGTAGCCGCTCTCTTTCAGTTCATTGTGACGCCACTTTTGCTGAAAGGTTTTCCTTTCATTGCGATCCATACCTTCATTCCTTGCGTCCACATCGCTGCCGGAATGTACTTACTCGCTGTTCCCAGTTTGGCCTCAGCGGGACTCGCGTACATGGCATTTAAAGTATTCGATTATTCTTTGTTCCGTGCCGCAAAAGAAATCTTGTATGTCCCGCTTAACTTTGATGCCCGCTACCGTGCGAAAGAATTTATCGATGTCTTTGGCTACCGATTTGGAAAAGGGGGCGCTTCAGCGGCCTTTTTTGTCTTTCAGAAGGCGGGGGTTGTCGTAAATAGTTTCTATACGGGTATCGCGCTGGCGGGAGCGGTGCTTTGGGCTGGCATTGTTTGGGCTTTGTTCAAGGGTGGTCGAGGGAAGGGGCGCGCGAACTTTGCGGCAGGCGACATCGCCCGGCTTGATAGCGTTCAATCGTAGCAGGGTTAAAGCGCATGAGCGAAACGAGATGACTATCCGACACGGCGATGGGGCTTAGGGCACTGACTCCCCGGCCTCCTGTTTCCTTGCTGTAGTAACCGGGATAGAGCGCGGCGAGTTCTTTCCACACCTGATAGGACGCATCATAGGCCAAACGCTCAGTGCGAAAGCTTCTCACCTGTGTCATCTGATCAATGGTGCGTTTGAGTGTTAGCAGCGGAGTCAGGTCCTTTTCATTGAAGTCGTTTATCGCCAGTTCTTTTTTGTTTTTACGCAAGCGGCGAGCAGTATGGAGAACAGTTTTTTCCGCCAGTTTGTGAAAAGCTTCGTGCTGAACCATGATTTTTTGGTAGGCGTGATTCGCATCGTTGTCTAGGCAGTGCACGATCTCATGAAGCAAAATAAAAGCGACTCGTCCGATGGGTTGGGATTTGTCGAAATAGAGGGCTTTTTGAGAAGGTTGGTAAAGGGCTACGGGTTTTTGAGATCTGAGTTTGCTCTGCACCTCAGGTGTTATTTGCTGAATGCTAAACGTGTAACCATATTTTGGCATGAACCGGTTGAGAAGCTGGTTGCCCGTAGGAGTGCTGCGAATCACTTTGATGACGTCGACGAGATTCTCCGCGCGTTCATGGAGGAGGGCTTCTTTTACAGCGGGTTCGGCCTTGAGAGGACCGGAATCCAGGTAGATCTTCAAAGCGGGCGGGCTACTGCAAGAAACGGCGACCACCGGGCTTTTCAGGTCCTCGGGGTTTTTCTCTGCAAAAGAACGTAAGGCTTGAGAGAGTTGGGGCCCTGCCAGGTTGTCCTCCCAGTCGCTGGTCCACTGCGCAAACTCGTTAGGAGTTGCCACATAGCGTTGAGCTGCAGCGGGAAAGGCTAAATAGAGGAAGAACAAAACGGTGGAAAGTTTGAACATGTCTCTTACTTATCGGCTAAGCGAAATGTTCTGTTTAAGAAACGGAGAAAAAGGTCAGAAAGGGAGGCCAGAAAATAAAACACCCCTAGCCGTTAAGCTAGAGGTGTTTTCAAACAAACTTCTGGTTGGAACTATTACCGATTACCAGTAACGGCGTCCACCAAACAAGAAGGCGCGGCGATTCATGCGACGAAGACGTCCACGTCCAAACAAGAACTGTCGAACCGGCGTCAATCCGCCCCAAGGACGAAAAGGGGTCGCAAAGGGTCGCAACGGGAAACGTCCGAAACCACGGTAACCGCGGCTCGCCGGGTTGCCTGGCATGAAGCCATATCCACCGCCGCCGACGCGAACGCGTACTGCTACGCCGCCGCCGCCGTGTCCACCGTGACAACCACCACCACACGCTGAAGCATCCGTAGGGATGAGAACCAGCGCGAATAATCCTACCAAGAGAAATCGTTTAATCGCTTTCATTGTATCCAACTCCACATGTACGTTCCAACCAACCACACGGACACCTATCCAGGTGTCACGCACTAGTTGTATAGAGCAAGGGGCGTGCCGAAAGATTTGGGGGAGCCCACGCACAGAGGACAGCTGGGGGAGCTGCCCGCGGACAAAAAATGTTTGGTCACCTGTAAAAAGTTTTTACACAGGTGTTTCAGCGTTACAAATCGTATTTACTTTAGGAATGATAAGGGGATAGGTCCCCCCACGGCTTGAACTGCCTTAGGATCATTGTGAAGGGTTGCCCACGCCACGAGTGCTATCTCCCGAGGCACGGAAGGCGTGATACTCAAGCGTAATGTTTTAGAAAAAACGTTTCCGTTTTTCTTCAAGCGCGCAAAATGGTGCGCCAACACGACAAAGTCTTCGGGAAAAGTTTTTCCTTTGTTGGGACCTTTGCTGACAGTCGCCGTCATACCCTTCGCCACGACTGCCACGTGACCCATCCACTTGTGCTCACGCAGTTCGGGTTCAAACTCGAGGCGCACCTGCTGGAAGCGGGCGGGATAGAGGCTTAAAATTCCAGCGCGTTCTTTTTTGATCGGAGGCAGAGCGGATTCGGGCTTCCAGTCTTTCCATTCCGTACCATTGAGCGCGACGACGGGCGTACGGAGACGAGGCGCTTTCCAGACGGCGTTGTACTGCTTGAGGCGTTGGGTGTGGTAGGCAGAGCCCCACGGATCTTTCCAGCCAAGGTAATCCCAGACATTGACGTGAAAGGCCACGGGAACCACTTCCTTCCAAAGGGCGGGATCAGCGCTGAACTTTGAAAGCCAAGTATCGGCGGCGGGACAACTTGGGCAACCTTCGGAGGTGAAAAGCTCAACGAGCGTTGCCCGTCCATCGAGACTTTTGATAGGGGCGAAATCAACCGCAAAAACCGGAAGCGCCCCAAAAAGGCTGAAAATCCAAATGACGAGTGCTGAAGCGCGAAGACCCATGAAACATCCTCTCTTGATGCTCCTATTTTAGGTCAAATCGGCGCAAAGCGCACTTCTCTATCACTACCTTTCGGCGCGCGGCCGAAACATCGCCGGCATGCGAAATTGTAGGGGAAGCTCAGCACGAGCCATTCCAATGAGCGAACGCGAAGCGGCGGGTTTGTAGAAAGTATAGTTCGTGTTGTTTGCTTGCGGAGTGTAGCTCGGCGTATAGGCCGGGATTTGCGGCATGATGGCGGCAAGATTGCTCATGAGGTTAGAGGTATCTACGGCCGGACCCGCGGGAGAGGCGGCTGTAAAAAAAGCGGCCAGTCCCGCAATGCCGGTAGAACTTGGGTTAGCGAAAAGCCCCATGAGCCCGCCCAGGTTTTGGCCCATCTGAGCGAGTGCCTCGCTATTTCGTTTCGCCGCGTTGGGATCGGTTGCGATCTGAGGTGCTTGTGCCGGAGAGATTCCGCCTCCCGCGCCGCCCCCAGAAGAAGGAGGCGCACTACTAGGAGAGCCTCCGCCCGAGCCAGGCCCACCGCCGCCTTTTCCGCCGCCCTCTTCGCCCGCTTGTTCCGCTGCGGCTTGAGCTGCCTGTCGTTCTCTCTCCAGGTCTTCAAGCTCGTTTTCGATGACCTTCTCGATCACATCAAGCGCTCGCTGGGCTTTCACAATCTGAGGCCCATCCAGTTCGGTGCCGTCTTTTAAAGCCGCACGACCGAAACCATACCCATCTAAAAGGTCTTCCATTTGATTCTGCAGACTGCGGAGCGCGTTGATGCCAAGCCGCTCAAGCTCGCGTCGCTCTCGTGGAATTTCTTCCAAAAGCGCTTCGAGCGTTTCGACCCGTTCGGCGTCGAACGCGTCAATGCTATTGAGTTCAGCGGCGGAAGGAAGCCCTTTCTTTTCCTCGGCGAGATCGATCAAAATCTGTTTGAGAAAATCAGCGGCTTCGTCCTGCGGGTCTTCATCGAAGGGGCGCACACCGATATCATCGTCTGCACGTCTCCCGTTAGGGCCATTGAAAACCCTTCCATTGTGAAAAGAGGGATCTTGTTCGCCTTGAGCAAACGGGAAATCCTGAGTGCCACTGAGAGTTTCGCGAAAAGTTCCTACGCCACCACAACCATTGGGGCCGCAATCGGCCCAGACTTGTGATGTCGCTACTAAACCGAGAATGAAAATCCACTTCTGCTTAAACACACTTCCCCCAACGATAGAATAAATCCTGTGGGCTGTTCTGGCCTGGGCAGGCCGGGGGTGTCTTAGCCTAAAAAAGATGCACGTTCTTTGCCAGGCGTGGCGCAAGGCTAATTCGGATCAAATAAGGCGCCGAATCTGTCAAAGGGAACGCGGTGTCTTGGGTGCACACTAGCAGTATGCGTAGGCTGTCGGTGTACAGGTATAAAGTGCTGTTAGTGAAAGTGCGATGAAGTGCCGGTCGCGGGCGGGGGCGCGTGATAGAACTGCGAAACCGTTTCAATCAGCGTGCTTGCGTTGATCGGTTTACTCAAGTAGCTGTTGCATCCGGCGGCAAAACATTTTTGTTTCTCACCTTTCATGGCGTGCGCGGTAAGCGCCACAATCGGCGTGCGATTGCCTTCCTCTCTTAATCGAGAGGTGGCTTGGTAACCATCAAGAACGGGCATCTGGATGTCCATAAGAATAAGATCGAATTGTTTCTGGCGAGCCAGGTCGAGTCCAACCTGTCCATTCACTGCTAGATCCACCTCGGCACCGCTGGAGCGCAAAAAATGGCTCAAGAGAAATTGATTATCCTGTCCGTCTTCAACCAAAAGCACGCGCATGCCCTTGAGATCCGAGTGATAGGATTTGAGTGCCGTCGAAGGGCGGTTAACAAGATCTGCTTCGGTAACATTTTGTAAGAAATTATGAGGGTCAAGCGGACCGGGGTCAATGGTAACGTCAAACGTGCTGCCCCGATTGGGATAGCTTTGGCGTAGCACCACGTCGCCACCCAGGGTGCGAGCTAATCGTCGGGAGAGATTAAGGCCCAATCCCGTTCCACCAAACTTGCGGGTGACTGAGCTATCGATCTGGCTAAAGGGGTGAAAAATGCGATCCCGATCTTCCGGTGCGATGCCCAGACCCGTATCACTCACGCGAAAAAGCAGTTTAGAGAATTCCGGGTTCTCTATGTTCTCCAATTGAATGTGGACCGCAACGGTGCCGCGTTCGGTAAATTTGATGGCGTTACCAATCAGATTGAGTAGTACCTGGCGTAGACGAGCGGCATCGGAGTAGATGGTGCTGGGAATCGGCCCCTCGAACTTAATACTAAATCCCAATCGTTTGCGTAGGATTTGGCTTTGCAAAGTATGGACGACCTCAGAAAATTCAGCGAGCAGTGAGAAGTTAGCGCGCTCTACTTCAAAGTGCCCCGCTTCTACTTTGGACAGATCCAAAAGGTCGTCAATAAGCTCGGTAAGGTTATGGACATTGTGCCGAATGCGGGAGATGCACTTCATGCGTTCCGCAACGGTTTGTTTCGCGTCGAACATCATTTCCGCAAATCCCAAGATGGCACTCAGCGGAGTACGAATTTCATGACTGATGTTTGCTACAAATTCGCTCTTGGTGCGGTTGGCGACGTCGGCCATTTCCTTGGCTTCGCGTAGTTCACGTTCCGTGCGTTTCTGTTCCGTGATATCGCTCAAAAGTACAAGCACGCCGACTACGGTGTCATCAGCACCTCGGAGAGGAGCTGCGGAAGCGCGCAGTTCGATAAGATCTCCTGATCGTGTTTTTCTCTGAATCTCTACGCCATCCGAGCTTGCTCCGCGGATTGCACTTCGGTGAAGAGCAGCGTGCTCCTCGAGCGCGCCTTCCGGTACAAGCTGGGTATAGGGTTTCCCTAGAATGTCGGATTCGGTCCAACCAAAGATTTTCTCCGCTGCCTTATTCCAAAGGCGAATTTTGCCGGATAGGTCGTGGCAAATAATCGCAACGGGCGAACCCTCGACGATCGCGGTGAGCGTTTGGTTGGTTTCGAGGAGTTCTTTCTGAAAACGTTTTTTTTCCGAAATGTCTCGTGAGACGGCCATTAGGCCAAAGACAGCGCCTCGTTCGTTTCGCAGCGTTGAGATGACCGTATCGACATAGACGGTTTTCTGGTGCTTCGTGAAATGAAGTTTTTCTCCGCGCCACACTCCCTCATTTTGGAGTGCAAGCTTTGCGGCTTTTTCTTCTTTGGGACTAAGATATTTGTAGCGCACCACATCTTCCACGCGCTGGCCGAGGACCTCAGAAGGTTGGTAGCCATAAAGTTTTGACGCCGCTTCATTCCAATAAGTTATACGACGATTGTTATCGATTGTGAAAACGGCTTCGGAAACCTGACCCAGCACATTGGTCTGCAACTGCATGCGAGCGATTTCTTGTTGCGCGTCGGTAATATCCGTAATGGCACTCACTACGCAGGTCCTTTCGCCTACGCGCAAGGGACGCCAGGTGACTTCCACGTCCATCAGAGAGCCGTCTTTGCGCCGGTGGCGCCAGCGATCGCATGTGCCTTTTGTGGCCAGCACGGGGTTTTGGCGAATGGCCGAGCTGTACTCTTGCAGCCGTTCGGAGTCTTCCGCCAAGCGAATATGAAAAAGCGACATCTGAAGAAATTCTTCGCGCGAATATTGGTACTGCTCAACGGCGGCATCATTTACGGCGATAAAACGTAGGCTGTCTGTCTCAAAGATCCACATCGGGTCGGGATGCTTTTCAAAGATGAGCCGATAAGCATCTTTTTCGTCTTCCGGCGGTAGGTTTTTCTCAAGGTAGTCCCGCAGATCAGCGAGGGAGGTGTTTTTACCTACGGGGTCAGATTGTGGATTGTGGTCCTTCATTTACATCCGATGCGTAGAAGATCGAAACGGTGTCACGGACACGAAATAACAACGCAATGCGAAAAGTAGCACAGGCGACAGACAAAACCCAACGGAAAACAAACCAAAAAAAACGTTATTAAAATGAAGGGTTAGAGCGAGGTTCTTCTAACTCAGCAACCCAGCCGGGCGGGCGAAAATGCGGGTCACGAGCGGCAGCATCGTCCGAGAATTGTTTGGCCTTCTTGAAATCACCCAATCTCAAGTAGGCGCGAGCGAGGTTGTACAGAGCAACGGGTGACTTCTTTTCAAAGGACTCCGCCTTATGCAGGTAAATCAATCCTTCGCGCACTTCTCCCATCGAGACTAAGGCCGCGCCGAGGTTACTAAAAAGATCGGCGCGTTCAGGCGAAAGGGCAATCGCTTTGCGGAAGTGAAAAGCCGCATTTCCAAAATTCCCTCGAGACTGAAATTCGACGCCGAGGTTGTTGTGCGCAAGCAAGCTGCGCGGGTTAACCTTAACTGCTTGCTGAAAGATGGCGATCCCGTCCTTCCAAAGCTGCGCCTGGGTTAAGCTGGCGACGGCAAGAAGGGTGAGTCCCACGCCGCTTAGGCGGAGTGCTGGCACAGAAGCGCGCGCCAGGATGGCCGCAAGGGAAAGGCTCGCTCCAATGAGAGAAAAAGAGAGGTAGTGATCGGCGACCGTAGAAAACATCTGAAAGAGAAAGGGAACGAGTCCTAGGATCGGTAGGACTCCTAGAACAAATAATCCGACGCCCACAGCCCATAACTCTTTTCGATAACTCCAACAAAGCGGAAGAACAAAAAGGGGAATGAGCCAAAGGCCATCTCGCCACGCTAGTTGGGTGACTTCAAAGGGCGTGCGCCCGTAGTCGAGGCTCAAAGTCCACGGCCATAAAACCTTTGCGAAGTAAAAACCAATCGCATCTAGCGCGATCAAAGGCCTAGTCCACCAAGCGGTCACAAAGTGTTGAGCAGAAGTCGGTTGCAAATTTTTGGTAACCCACACCACCGCGAATGCCGTCGCCGTGCAAAGGCCCAACCAAAATAGAATGGCACGGGGAAGCTTTCTCAGGTCAGAAACCGAATGGGTGTAGAGCCCCAAAAGTACACACGCGGCTGGAAGAATGACGGCGCTCGGCTTAGAGAAGAGGGCCAGGAGAAAATACAAAGTGGGTAGCCAGAGCATTTTCCCTTCGATTAAACCGTTTTGCCAAACCTGAAGGAACGATTTTAAGCAGAGCAAAGAAAATAGGGTGCATAAGAGATCTTTTAAGCAAGAGATCCACGCCACGGTTTCCACCTGCACGGGATGAACGGCGAAGAAGGCGGCCCCCAGAAAAGCGGGAAGCCACGAGGAGGCTGGAGTTTTTTCCTTGTTCAGTAGCGAACGAATCAGTGAGAAGACAAGAAGTGTGTTGGCAAGGTGCAGAGCCAGGTTTGCGCCGTGAAAGAACATCGGAGCGAGTCGGCCCAAGAGAGTGTGACTCAAGAAAGAAAGGAATGACCACACCGAATAAGTTACCGGCACATACAGACCAAAATAAGGCTCCTTCCAGAGGGTCAAGAGGCCCTTTAGATTCGGAGGGGAGACAAGCGTGTTTTCCCAAATGTGTTTCGGGTCATCGAGTTGTATGAGCGTTGCGTCCCATACAGGGTAAAAGACAATGAGCACCAAAAAAAACAACAGAAACTGTCCGTGGCGATAGGTGAGTTTTGGTAGCGAAGGCATTAACGATCCTTTCCTTTTCCCAACAGGCGTAGACACTCGGCTTTAATAGTGTTGCGGTGTGCGAACAAAAACACACCCATGCCCAGTGTAAGCGAAACAAAACTTAAAATGAGCGCCAGGCGGTGCCATAGCGGGATTTCCCATGGGTTGCGACCTTGGCGAAATGTGAGAAAAGCGTTTTCTTCTGTTTGCGGAATACGATCCCACGCCCGACACTGAAAATGGTCGGGGTACAGAAAACAGCCCGGATGATTGAGATTAAAGACCCCGTTAACTATTTCTTCGGTAGGTCCTGGCCGAATTTGCGCCCGAACTTCCTCCTGTCGGTAACCAAACAGCGGTTCATAACAGGCCAGCGAAGTTTCTCCTTGCGCGAGAACCTGAATATCCTTTCCCGGTTCGGCGATAACATGCGCTACCGGAGGCAGTGGCTCGCCAAGCTTGAGCGAACGATCAATTTGGTTTGCGGCTGAAGGGGAGAAAGAAATTCCCAGTGCGTTGTCACGAAAGAAGCGAATGGAGTAACTATATTCCGTGTAAAGAAGGGCGGCGAGAAAGAAGAAACAAACCGTGCGTGTGGAGGGGGGGAGTGCTTTGAAGAGAGAGCTTCGTTCGAGTGCGTTTAACACAAACGCACACAGAAAGAGGATGGGCCAGAGTAGTACGATAAAAAGTTTGATGGGGTTGTGATACGCGGTGAGCAAAGGGAAAAGATTAACCAGTTTTCCGGAGGCGAGTGCCAGCATTCCGGCAAAAGCTAGCGCGTAGTAGAACAACCACGCGCTGCGGTTGTTTTCGCGCCCCTTCCACCACCAGGCCATAGCGCCCAGGGAGAGAGGAAGACAGGCTTTGCTGATAAACCCCACGTACTCCCACGCCCCTTGGTTAATGGTGCCGAAGGGAAGATACGGGGGAGTACTTGGCCAGAACCAAAAATAGCGAAGGAATGCGATCACCGGAGACTCGGGAGTCAAGCTCATGGCGTGGCGGTGTCCTAACGGGAGATACGCGAGTGCCACACTGAGTTTGGCCCAACAAAACACGAAAAATAGTCCCAAAGAAAAAGAGAGAAAATAGAGATGGGCCGGGCGGTCTGCGCGGTGGCGTTTGCACGCGTAGGGAAGCAGAAGGAGCGCCAGAAAAGCAAAGACCACCAACAGGTGCGCACCCCCGCTCCACAGAAGATAGGCTCCACAGAGCGCAGTACCCAGAGAGGAAATAAGAATAGGCCGAAGACCGCCACCTTTAGGGGAAAGCCAAAAAAGTAAAATCCAAGGGAAAAGGAAAAACCCGTGGTGGGTAAGATGACCAACCCAAAAATGGGCGAAGGCAAATCCATTGAGAAGAAACAAAAGGGCTGTCAGGTGAGAGCTCAAGAAACCGTAGAGAAAAACGCGAGAAAAAAGCAGGTATGTTCCGAGGTAACCGAAAGCCATAAAAAGGGCGTAAGAAAGGATGACCGCCATCCAAGGAGAAAAAAGAAAGTTGAGCCATTGGGGGAGCGAGTAATAGGTGGATTGGGGATCGGCGAAAAAAGGGATGCCCCCGCACTGCCAAGGATTAAAGTGTGGGACGGAAAATCCCTCGATGCGAAAATGAAACTGGCCAAAAAGCATCTCGGCAAAAGCGAGGTAGTAGTCGTGACCGATCATGCCCTCAACAGGCCGCAGCTGATACAAGATGAAAAAAAGGCAGCCCACCGCCGGTAAAGCGTACAATCCCATAAGAGATGAGGAGGAAGAACGGTTCATGGACTGTTCTCCCCATAGCTCGGTGAAGTCCCTATTCTCGGATCTCTTTGTCGCGCTAGCAAAGCGTAACGTTGTGCTTGCTCGGTGTTTCCCAGCTTCGAGTGAGCGACAGACAAATTATAATAAAGCGCAGGGTGATCGAGTCCGGCGGCGAGTCCCGTTTCTAAGGCTTCCCTCGCCGCCTGGGGCCGTTCCTGCTGCATCTCCAAAAAAGCGATGCTGCTAAATCCAGGGACGTGAGGATGAAGGGCAACCGACTGGTGGTAGTGCGCGAGTGCCCGAGCGATTTCACCACGTCCCTCATACACGGATGCGAGATTATTGTAAGCGAGCCAGCTGCGAGGATTTACCGCTAAAACATTGGTAAATAGCGCCTCACTGTTTTTCCAAACCTGGCTTTGGTTAAACGAAAGAGTGGCCCAAAACAGTGCGAGCCCACTTAAGATCGCCATTCTTGCGCGGGAAGACCCTGTGAAATGTTTCAGACTCCATCCGAAGGCAAGGCCCAAGGGGACAAAGGCGAGATAAAGATAGCGGTCGGCCACCGTTGAAGTGGTTTGGTAGATAAAGGGTTTAAAACCGAGCACCGGAGAGAGCGCGACACCCACCATCAGTAGCGCCACCGAAAAGATGCGCGTTCGAGGATGGCGATACGCCAGGATAAGTAAGAGCACGGCTAGTCCAGCCAATGATAGATAGAGTGGGGTCAGGGGGTCGGGAACAAATCCGGGTGAGCGGCCATAGTCCACGGCAAGTCCGAAGGGCCACACGAGTTTTGCGATGTAAAAACCAATGGCATCGGCTGCAACGACAAGACGTTGTGACCAGCCTGGCGCATCGAATGGTAAGTGTTGCGTGGCCTGTGATTGCAATGTGAGAGCCAGAATAGGAAAGGCGATCAAAAGCCAAAGGCCCATCTGCGTGATAACGGTACGTCTCGTTTGTTGCAAAATGAAGACGCCTGCGAGTGCACCTATCACGGGAACGACCACCGCAGAGGGTTTGGCGAGAATCGCTAGGACAAAGAAGAAGGTAGCTGCAGAAAAAAGTAAACGGGCAGACGAGGGGCGTCTGTCCAAAGAACTTTTAGCAAGAAAAAGCAGTGCCGCGACTGAGAGGCAACCACTTAACACATCTTTTAGCCCGGAAACCCAAGAGACAGACTCACACTGTAAAGGGTGTAAGGTAAAAAGTAGCGCACCCCAAAAAGCGGCAAAGGAATCTTTCAGCCAAAGGTTTATTAGCCTGTAGACCAAAAAGGCGCCGGTAAACAGATGAAGGAAGATATTTATCGAGTGAAGCAAAAAGGGCGGAAAGCCCACTCCGCTAAACAGCCCCCAGACTGTATAGGTGAGAGGAATGTAGAGAGCCTTGTAAGGTTCCCTCCAAAGCGCTAACCAGTTAGGGGATCCGGGGCTCAGGTATGGGTTGTTTTGTAGATGTGAGTTGTCGTCGAGATTGACGAAATCAAAGCCAAAGGCCGAAAGATAAACAATGAGTCCTAAAAGAAGTAGTCCCCACTGGCCTGCGCGCCGTTCCCGGTCAATTCTCCACCCTTGTTCCATGTAATCACAGAACCTACTTGAAATTGTGCGGTACGGCATGATGCGGAGCGCGTCATCTATTTGAAGGCTAAATGAAAAAGAAAGGAAAGATTATCGCTCAATTTGCCGTTGTTAGTAGGAGAGATGGGAAATCCCGCCTCTGCCAGAGGGCTGAGTAAATGAGATGGGAAAAAAACAGAGCGTTGTGTCTGGGGCTGCTTGCACTCACGCTAGCCGTGCCGTCCTACGCCAACTTGAGTGCTATGTGTCGGCGTGTGTTGACGTCGATGTATCACAATGTCATCGCTCCCGATCCTTCTCTGCCGGCCCATCATCAATCTGCATTGCGCATGGGTTTCCCACTTCCCAGTCGTGAAATCGGAATTGTTTCGCACAGGCTTGCGACAGAAAAGCCCTCCGTTCGTCTGGAAGTCTTTTCCGCCATGATGAAGAAAGTGGGAACCGATTCCCGCACTCCCATGCGTCAGGCATACGCTCAGTTTTTGCTTGATTCGGGAGATGTGCGCGTTGTCGGGGATAAAATCGAAAACATCGATAGGCTGGGTTCGGGGGACGACGGTATCTATTACCTGCCCGGAAGCAAATCGAATTCGCTTACCGTGCTACTCATGGTCTCCGACATCGAAGAGGTTCTCAATCCAGAGAAAGCTCTCCGCGCGCGCTTGGGACACGCTAGTTTGGGGAACGGGAGACTTCGGATGCTAGGTCAAACCGGATCCCGCTACCAGCGAGAGCACAATGACGATCCCTTTCACTTCTTTGCGATGGAAGTCCCCGTGGAGTCGAACCCGTGAAAGGTGTAATGCTATTCTTTCTGCTGTTTGCGAGTGTGGCGCAAGCTGCCTATCGCGTGCACCAATTGAAATTACACGGTCACGATCGAACCGGTAAACCCACGGGGAAAACTTTAGTAGTCCTGACCACCCTAGATCCTTATCAGTATGAAACTGCGCAAGGGCGCTACCGATGGTTGACTGTTGAGTTATTGGATACGTGGTACTGCCCGGGAGACACGCGGTACTTTCGACCTTTCTGCCAAAAAGTAAAAGTACGCGGGCGTGTTCCTAACGCGCTTGATCGCGATCCAAAAAGAACTTTGGACTACTATCGTCAGCCCGTAATTCCGTAATCTTTCAGAGACTAGTCTTTTTTAGGTTTCTTTTTCCACTTACCAACCTGATTCAGGTCGTCGAGTACGGTGTGCAATTTGTGATGCAGGGATTGCAGGCGATCTAAATTCTTTTTCACTTCTTCGATCGCTTCAACGCGATCTTTGGGACTTTCGCTCACCGGGTGTTGCAACTCCGGTTGGATCGGCGTGAACTGCTCGAAGGGAAGTTGTTCGTTTGGCGAACGATTTACCTTCGGATCACGGTTCATGTTGATTACATTTTTTTGAGGGGGAAGGGCTTCTACTTGCATGGCCTTTTGTGAAGCCAAAAGCTTGTGGATATCCACATATACAAATGCAAAACCCTGACTCTTATCTCGATAGGCCATTGAAGGACCTCCACTCTCGCGTCGACCACTACCACTACGGCTACAGCGTCCTCCCACTCTGCAGCCGCCCACTGTCCATCAAAGCAACCCCTATGCCACGGTGTTGGGAAGGCTCAGTCCGAAAAAGTGAGTGTTTTCAAGGGTGTATACTCGATGTGGCAAAGACTTGGGCTGGGTGGGTGACAAATTTCGGGGAGCGCTGGGGCGCAAAAGGGCGCCGAAACCGCGAGGCTACGGTGCGGGCACCCTTCTTGCACATTTACTCCTGTGAAACCCCGTTTCCCAGGACTGGCGCATGCATGCATTAAAAAAGATGAGACCTTCTCAATACATACCGGCACCCCCGCGAAGGCACTTCGGTTGGCGACTTGGCTATCTTCTATGGCTTTGTCTAGGCTGTATTCAGTCGGTGGCCGCGCCCCTTCACGAGCAGGGGGCTCCGGGTGGGCAAGGGGCGCGTCCGAACCAGGAAGCCGAAGCCACCCAGGTTCAGTGCGCCGCGAGCCCGCAGCGATTGGCTGATTTCGCCAACGGGGAAAGTTTTGACTACGGCAATTTGGTAGTTTTCTTGACCACCGACAGTTGTGGCCGCATGGCAAGCGCCATGGGAAGGGACGCGATTCGTCGGGGCGTCTCTTTCAATGAGAAAGCGCCCTTTCGTCTGGATCTCTTTGCGACGGGAACGCAAAAGCAAGATTTGAACGCGCGTGAGCAAGCCGACGCCGCTTTGAGTGAACGCATTCCTGGTTTGTTGCGCCAGAACCCGTTGTCGGCGGACGAACTTTTACCTTTGACTGGTCAGCTGGCTCTCTTGAGTCCTACAGCTTCGCGATCAGCTCTCGTTTATATGGCGCAGGATCAGTTACAGATGGCCGCTCCTCTGATCGGCAAGAATACGAGACAGTCCGAGGAAGCAGCCAAACGCGTTGCCTCGTCTTTGGTTCGTCTAGGTATGGACCGCGAAATCATGTCCGAACAGTTTGCACGGCAGGTTGAGGAAATGGCGGTTTTCGCGCAAGCTGATTCCTTGAGCAAGATTTTTAAGTCGCTCGCAGCGGCTGCAAAAGTGAATCGTTCGCTTGCTTCGACCTACAACCTTTCGGCCGCCGCGCTTAACAACGGCGTAAAAAAGAACAACGAAATGCTTTCTGAAGAAGGGCGTGGCTCTCTACTTAAAGCAGTATTCGCTGCCACTCAAAATGCGGTCGGCTCCGAGGAACTTTTTCGACCAGCGCTTGCTGAACTTAATGAAGCCGCCCTTGCGCTTGCCCAAGGTAAGTCGCTCAATGAGACCTCGCTTAAAGCAGTGTGGTCAGAAGTCCTTTCCGTTTTGGCTGAGAATAATTCACAGACCATTTTGGCCGATGCGCTCGCGCTGAGTCTGACGCCGGAAGTGATCTTTCTCCCGGGAGAACACCGAAGACTCTTGGGATTGGCGGCAAAGAACTACCGTCAGGTCGGCATCGCCGTGCAAGACAATTATCTCACCGCATTCCATAAACTTTTATCGAACTATCAAAACAAGAAAATTGATAAAGGTTACTTTGAGGGTGCCCGCAACCAATTCCTCTCTCCCTGGGCGGAAACCCTGATTGAACTCGGCCCGGGCGCTTTGACCCGCCGTTGGCTCAAGCAGGTCGTGCAGTTTGGTTTGCTCTCTGATAGTGCGCTAGAGGCGCGCTTTCCGCTTTTAGTATTAGAGCAACTCCGCCGTTCTGAAGAGGCGTCGGCTCAAGCGCGGCAAGAAAATGCCGTGGAAGTAAAAGCCGCCTCGCTTGCGGAAAATATGGCTTCGCTGTGGACGCTTTCGCGCATCCACATTCCGGCTCTCCAAGATCTGGTAAAGCGTCAGCCCTAAGATTTCATTACAACAGCGCGCGTCCCCCATCGACCACCAAATCCATTCCGGTGACGTAGGCGTTTTCGATGAGAAAGCGTGCCGCTTCCAAAATATCCTTTTCACTTCCTTCGCGTCCCAAAAGCGTGGTCTCGCGTGAGCGCTGCTTTTGGCTTTCCGTGTAATTTTCTGGGAAGAGAATGGGACCGGGGCTTATCGCATTCACACGAATGTGAGGCGCCCACTCTTGGGCCAGGGTGCGGGTAAGGTTGAGTAAACCTGCCTTCGAAGCGGCATAGGGGGCGAAACGGGAGAGGCCGGTGGTGGCGTAGATATCAGTGATATTCAAAATGACCGAACCCGGTTTCATTCCCCCATAACAACTTTGGGCCATGAAAAACTGGCCACGCAAATTGGTGGCAAGGAGATCGTCCCACTGCTCCGGCGTACAGGTCGCTGCGGGCGTGGGGTGAAAGGCACTCGCGCTGTTGATGAGAATGCTCACCGGCCCCAGGGCGGAAATGGCCTCTTTGACGCCCTTTTGAATGGCAGCGGTATCCTTGAGATCTGCCGCAAACGAATGGAAAGGAAGCTTTGCGTGTTTCGCCGCGCTCTCCAGCTCTTTTACCGCTTTTTGAGAATGGTGGTAGTGGGCGGTAAGATGCGCCCCCTCCTTCAAAAAAGCATCGGCCAAGCAGCGGCCCACTCGTTTGCCGGCTCCGGTAATCAGAATATGACGCCCCTTTACCGGCACGTTTTTTCCCTGTTGTTATGGCGATGGCTGTGACAGATTTCCCGCATGGATTTTAGATCTCGCATCGAGGAGGCACTCGGGCAACTTAAAAACGAAGGCTTGGACCGTCATCTCGTGCGAGAGGCGGGGATTTCCTTTGTGCACAACGATTATCTGGGGCTTGCTCAGCATCCCAAGCTCGTGGAAGCGGGGGCCTCGGCGCTTCGCCTGTTTGGCGCCGGAAGTACGGGCTCTCGGTTACTGGGGGGAAACAGCGCTCTTGCCGAACGAGTGGAGGAAAAGCTAGCCGCTTTCTTCGGCGCACCTGCTGCTCTTTTCTTTTCGTCGGGTTATCTTGCCAATCTGGCAGCCGTAAACGCGCTATCTCCCTTTGTCGACGAGATGTATTCCGATTCACTAAATCATGCGAGCTTGATCGATGCGATTCGTTTGACGGGCAAAAGAAAAGTGATTGTGCCGCACGGAGAATGGGCCGGCGTGAGTTTTCCGGAAAAGCCTGTGCTAGTTGTCAGCGAAACGCTCTTTAGCATGGATGGGGACGCAGTCGATCCGGCGCTGCTTCTGGGGGCGGCCGCGTGTCCTTCGGTGTTTTGTCATCTGGACGAAGCTCACGCCGCAGGTCTCTTTAGGGAAACGGGGCAGGGGTGGGTGGAAAAAGCGGGTGTGGATTGGGATCGTTGTAGTTTCACGGTCACCTTTGGAAAGGCATTTGGGGCGAGTGGGGCCGCTATTTTGTGCGCTCCCTGGCTGAAAGAATGGCTTATCAATAAAGGGAGGTCCTTTATTTATTCCACAGCACCCGCCCCGGCCGTGCTTGCGACCGTCGAGGCAGCTCTTTCTGTGCTGAGCGAAGAGAGTTGGAGGCGAGAAGAATTGTGGGAACGGTCGCGTTCTCTGCGCGCTCGGCTATCAAAACTTCCGGGGCAACCCATTCCACCCGTTTCAGGGTTATGGGAATCCGCCGTTCCCATCATCCCCTTCCGGGTGAGCGGGGAAGCGCGGATCTTGCGGTTTTGTGAAAGTATGAGAGAGTCAGGTTTTGCGCTTAGACCCATCCGGTACCCTACGGTTGCCAAAGGTCAGGAGAGAATACGCCTGTCTTTGAACCTGGGTGTAAGTCAGGATAATACGGAAGCGTTAGCGGAGAGTTTGGAAATAAAATGGACGGCGTTTTTGTCACAGGAACCGATACAGGCGTAGGGAAAACCACGGTGAGCGCGGGGCTGCTGAGTCTTTTGCACGGGAGCCACCCGACTGCCTACTGGAAACCCATTCAGACGGGCACCATTATTGGAGACGATACTGAAGAAGTTCGCTCCCTGACGGAGTTTGCGCCTGAGACTTATATTTCGCCGGGTTACCGTTTCCCGGATCCGCTGGCGCCGACCATCGCGGCTCGCAAATGGAAAAAAGTGATTGAGATTGATGCGCTGATGGGACAGTGGAAGCGGGAGCGCAATAATCGCTTGGTCATAGTCGAGGGGGCCGGAGGCATTCTCGTGCCGCTCACGGAGGACGAACTTCAGGTTGATTTCGTGGCGCGCCTGAAAATCCCTCTTCTTATTGTAGCCTCCGACAGACTGGGTACGATTAACCATACGCTTCTTACGGTCAACGCTGCCCGCGCGGCGGGCGTGGAAGTGTTGGGTGTGATTTTAACTCGCACCGAGGAAGGGTTAACCAAAGGCAACGCAGAATGCATCGAACGCTTTGGAAAAGTAGAAGTGTTAGCTAGCCTTAAATCAGCGCCGGACGGGCGGTCGGCGGTCGCTCAAGTCGGTGGCAATCCTCGGTTGCGCGAACTTTTTAAAGTGTCCGCCTTACCCCTATAAAGTCTGATGGAATCCTGGCAAACCGGACAATCTTCTGTCTGGCACCCCTTTACAGCGGATCCCGCTCCGGGACCACGAGCTCTTTTGACACGCGCTTCAGGAGCCTTCGTTTTTGACGACAAAGGCAAATCTTTCTACGACGCGACAAGCTCGTGGTGGTGTCAAATTCACGGCCATGGGCATCCGCGTTTGGTAAAGGCGGTATCGGAACAAGCCGCGCGGCTGGATCAAATCTTAATGGCGCCTCACGCGCACCCCACCGCGGTGGCCTGTGCAGAGGCCTTAGTTAAACGGGCAGGCGACCCTTTCACGAAGTGTTTTTTCTCCGATGACGGCTCTACCGCGGTCGAGACCGGTCTGAAGATGGCTCTGCAATATTTTCATAACCGGGGCGACAGAAAGCGTCGTCGGTTTCTCTCGATTGCGAACGGTTATCACGGCGATACACTTGGCGCCGTGGGTGTGGGGTTTGTCGACGAATACCACGCCTGGCTGGATAAAAGCGTGCAACCCTCAATAAAAGCGACTCAGCCTTATTGCTACCGCTGTCCTATCGGAAAGACTTACCCCGAGTGCGAAATCGCGTGTCTGGATGAGACAGAGAAGTTCCTGGCGCGCGAGGGGGAGAGCGTTGCGGCTTTGGTAGTGGAACCTTTGTTGATGGGGGCGGCGGGAATGGTCGTCTATCCGAAGGAATATTTGATTCGGCTGGTAGAAAAAGCCCGTGCGGCCGGAGCGCTCATTTTGTTCGACGAAGTGTTCACGGGTTTCGGACGAACGGGCTCCTTCTTTGCGTTTGAGCGCTTGCCCGTTAAACCCGACTTACTTGCGCTTTCCAAAGGACTCACCTCGGGAATGCTTCCCATGGGGGCAACCTTGGCGACATCGCAAGTGTACGAGGCCTTTAAAGGGGGCGAGGACAAAAAGTTTTTTCATGGACATACCTTTAGTGGCAATGGGCTGGGCTGCGCGGTAGCGCTGGAGAGCCTGAAACTATTTGAGGAAAACCAGGTCCTGGAGAAAAATAAAAAGCTGATAGCCTTGATGGCGCGGGAGACCGCCCGTTTCCGGCAGTTACCGTCGGTAGGAGATGTTCGCCAGTTGGGGATGGTGTGGGCATTGGAACTGGTGCAGGACAAGGAAAGCAAGCGCGTTCCGGTTCCCCCGGCCGGGCCAGGATGGAAGGTTGCTGAGCGGCTTTGGGAAAAGGGAGTGTGGCTTAGGCCCCTTCATAATACTCTGTATGTGATCCCGCCCTATTGTTCGACTGAAGGAGACTTGCGGACTGTCTTTGATCTGATGTACGAGGAACTCCAAGATGAACACCTCTTTTCTTGATACGATTTGTACAAACCCAGAACTCGAAACGCGTTGGCTCGATGTTTTGAGCCAACTCGAATATGTGGGTTGTCGAAAAATTCTCAAGAGTCTCGCCTATGGTCGCGTGGAAGCGGCCATGATGCGACATGTGAGCGAAGAAGCCTTGCATAGTTTTTTACTAAAAGATCTTGTGGAAAAGCGGCAAGGCGTCTGGACCTCTTGGACCGATAATCCGTGGTCCAAAGCGGGTTGGCAATACATCCAAGGGGTTGACCAAGCTCTTTCGGTACGCGTGCCTCCGGATAAAGCCTACGCTCTGGTCAGCTGGGCTATCGAAGAACGTGTGTTGGCTTTGTACCCCGCTTACCTTAAGCGTACGGATTGTCCCGATGTCCGCCGCGCCGTAAAGGCAATTCTGGCGCAAGAAAAAAGGCATAGTGTGGTCTTCGATCAATTTGACGAAGAGACACAGCAATCAGCGCGCTCCATCGAAGCCGTCTACTGGGAGAGCTTTCAATCGCAAATCGAGGCGAGCTTCCCGGAAAGTAACGTCGTCTTTCTGAAAGGCGCACACCAGGTATACAGCTCTCCTCAATCTTCTTGAAAACGCACGCACACCATCCGCGCTTTCTACAAGGACGAGGTCGTGGGTTTGCTTATCGTAAGCCTGGTTGACACCAGCGTGCCGTGAATTGGCGAAACCGTGCCTGCCCATGCCTAAAGTCGTTGGCACTGCGCTTGCTCTTCTCCTGAGGCAGGGGAAGTGAGGGTGTGTGCGTGTACGTACAGGCGGTTTGGCCTTGGAAACGAAAAAAGTAGCTTTATTTAGCGCGCTTGCGGTCTTAGTAGTCGGGACAATAGGCATCGGCCTTTTCTTCAAGCACTATTTTGTCGTCTCTGCGTTCGCGGTTTGGTTGGTGGTTGAGTACCTACTTTGGCGCTCGCCTCTCTCCGTTCGATTTGCTTCTCAAAAAGGCTTTCCCTCACGCGTCTTTCTCAAGTTGTACCGCGAAGGCACTCCAGCTGCCGACAAACTGTTAAGCGAAAAAATCACGATGAGTCTTGCGCAGAACAGCTTCCCGGGACAAGAACGCTGGCTGGGCCGGTTGCGTGCATTGTTGCGGCTTCGTTCACTCGCTTTTTCTCCGGAGAGTGTGGAATCTCCTTTGCTGGCGCGTTGGTTTTTGAGCGGCCAGGTGGCCGAAAAAGATCCTATGGCACTCATGCCGCTGGAGCGCACGAAGATCGCCGAGAGCGCAACCTTGGTGGCGGAGCTGTACTGGAAGTTATACGACATTTCGATGGGGGAATACCCTGAGCTCGCGCCGCTCGCCCGCGCACTTTATTCGGAAATTTTTGACGAAGCGTTCGACCTCAAAAAAGCGCAGGAGAGAATTGTTCCTCTCGTCGATGGCTTGCAACGCGGTGGCGGCGTGCCGTTTTTACTTCTTAAGTGGGTCGAAGCAGGTCACATCCAGGGAGCACGCGAACTAGCGTCGGCGCTCCTGAAAAATGGAATCCGCACAGAAGACGACGAGGAACTTTATTCGTCTTTGTACTGGATGACTGAAATTCTTTGGTTTGGGGAAGGTTCCCAACCCGTTATCCAGGACTTCGAGACTTCCATCCGTTATCTCTATCACGTTTGCTTTACCCATTTGCACCGCGCCTCTTTTTTAGAAATTGATAGTCAGTATTTAAGCCATTTCGAGAATGTGAACGACTTGGCGCGTGAAGGCTTGTTGTACAAAGAAATATTGATTGAGAAAGTGTTGGCGCTTTGGGGAAGTTATCCCGGCGCGTTCGATAGTGTTTTTCAGAAAGTGATGGAAGCGCTGACGGGGCAATCGAGCAAAATTTACGACAGTCTGGAATTTTGGAAGAGTTACTGGGAACGCGAAGCTGACTCTTTCCTTCGAGAATATCTCTATCTTGTCGAAGGTAATATTTGTTACGCGAATGGACAATTCGGCGAAGCCACCCATTTCTATGAACGGGCGTTGAAACACCATCCCGGCTTGCGGGCGGCGAAACTGAACTTGCTTTTCAGTCTCGCCCAAGAGAAACAGCACACCAAGCACGCCGCTTGGGTGGAGGAAGTCGAAAAAGACGCGGAACTTATGCCTTCCTCCCTCTATATGATTGGCAATTCCTATATTTGCCTGGGTGATAGCAAAGCTGCCGATGCTTATTACGCTAAGCTCGCCAAGGTGGAGGGTTGGGACAAGAAAGTTGATCATTACCGTTCAACCTTCTGTTACGAATCAGGAAGATACGGAGACGCTCTGGTTTATGCCAAGCGAGCGGCGGAACAAAATCCGACAGATCTCGCGTTTCGTTACCATTTGAGTCTGTGTCACTCTGCTTTAGGCGAAAAAGAAAGCGCGCTAGATGTAGTAGACAAGCTTGGTCCCGGACCTGAGTGGATCGACTTTTACCGTTTTACCCTTGAGCGCGATGTAGGCCGACACCAGGAAGCCAGTCGCACGCTGATGAATCTTCCCACGGAATACTTCGAAGATCCCGAGGAACTAAACGCCGCCATGGATTTTGCCAAACTCCACCGCGATCTCGTGCTTCTTCGCCATTTGCGCCGCAAAGAAAAGTAACGAATTCTGTCATTGCGAGCCGACTGTCATTGCGAGCGTAGCGAAGCAATCCGATCGCCATTGAGATTGCCACGTCGCCTTCGGCTCCTCGCAATGACAAGTTGCAGTTTCGCCCTCCACAGAAGACTCACCAAGGCACTCGGCGTGCTGCGTTGCAGTACGCCTGAGCAAGGGAAAGGTTTTTCTTTGCCGGGGCCCCCTTCGGCGATGTAGAAATCCCTTTGCAACATTGAATTGTGAGGGGGATCGCCATGGGAAATTCGTTAAAGAGCCAGTACGGGGCTATTGTCATAGGTGCCGGACACAACGGTCTAACCGCCGCCGCTTACCTGCAACGTGCGGGTATTCAAACTCTCGTTCTGGAAAGACGCTACATTGTAGGCGGCTCCTGTGTGACGGAAGAAGTATTTCCCGGTTACAAGGTTTCCACCACCAGTTATGTGTGTAGTCTTCTACGTCCGGAAGTGATTCAGGAACTGGAGCTCAAAAGATTTGGTTACGAAATCCTCGAGCGTAATCCTTCGTCCTTCTCTCCTTTCCCAGACAAACGGTATCTGATGTTCTGGCGGGATCAGAGAAAAACGTGCGAGGAAATTGCAAAGTTTTCAAAAAAAGATGCGGAAGCGTTTCCGCTCTTTGAAAAAAAACTGGAAGAACTTGCCCAGTTTGTCCAGCCACTCCTTACGCAACTCCCTCCCGATCCGACCAGCCGTTCGATCCCGGACATGGTCAACTCGCTTAAACTTTTAATGAAGGCGCGTGCGCTGCGCGGTGACCTCTATGATCATTTGCGCGTGTTTTCCATGAGTGTTGCGGAATATCTAGATCTTTGGTTTGAATCGCAAGCCATCAAAACACGTATGGCGACCGACGGAATTATTGGTGCGTGGGCGGGACCTTATTCTCCGGGCACAGCTTATGTTCTTTTCCACCATGTGATGGGCGAGACGGAAGGTAAGCCGGGAGTGTGGGGCTACGTTCGTGGCGGAATGGGCGGGCTTACTCAGGCACTGGCAAAATCCTTTGAGGCGAGTGGGGGAACCATCCTCACCAACGCGGAAGTGGACCACGTTATTATTCGCGATGGGGAAGCGCGTGGTGTCGCGCTAAAAGATGGTCGAGAATTCAAGGCAAAGAGAGTGTTGTCGAATGCCGACCCTAAACGAACCTTCTTGGGCTTGGTGGGAGACAAAGAGCTTCCCGCGGAGTTCACTCAGCAGATCAAAGCGTACCGCATGAAAAGTGGCACGGTAAAAATCAATGTGGCGCTAAACGAATTACCCGACTATTTGGCGCTGCCGGGGACCAAACCGGGCCCGCAGCACTTTGGCACTTGTCACATTGCGCCTAGCTTAGACTATATCGAGCGGGCCTTTGAGGACGCCAAGCACGGAAAACCGTCCGAGTTTCCCACGATTGAAATGACGATTCCTAGTACCGTCGACAACACGCTTACCCCGGATGGGAAACATGTGGCGTCCTTGTTTGTTCAGTACGCACCTTACCAACGTCAGGACGGTAAGGAATGGAATGAGGAAACCAAAAAAGAGTTCGCCGAGAAGTGTTTCTCGATCTTAAATGATTACGCTCCGAATTTTAGAAAGAGCGTGGATGATTACCAGGTGTTGACCCCCGTGGATCTCGAGCGCGAGTATGGGCTTACTGAAGGCAATATTATGCACGGCGAGATGACGGTCGATCAGTTGTTCTTCATGCGACCCCTGGCGAAGTACGCAAAGTGCCGCACTCCGATTCGTAATCTCTACTTGTGTGGAGCAGGTGCGCATCCGGGTGGCGGGGTGATGGGCGCGCCGGGGTACATTGCGGCGAAATCGATCTTAAAGGAAGACAGCGGATTTAGTCGTTATCTTTCCTAATTCAAAGTCAGATTAAGCTCTTGGGCAAGTTCGTTGAGTGACCGCATGCGTGCGGTCACGGGGTGTAGACGTGAGGTTTCCAGACGTTCTACCTGAGCGAGAAGTTCCGCAGACTGTTTCTTAGCCTCGGCCTCGAGTTGTTCATCGAGGTCCTTTTCAAAAACTTTTATTTCGGAGGCGAAAGTAGAGCGGAGTTGGGAAGCCACCTTGGACCCCAGTTCACTTTGCAGTTCTAGCGTGAGCGCTTCAAACGGGCCCGATAAGCGTCCACGCAACACGAAACCCGACATGTCCTCATTTAGCCGAGAGAAAAGCGTTGCGAGTTGGCGGTTGCGCGTGGTGGCGCGAAACTGCGCCCCTTTTATTTCCAATCGCAATTGCGCTTCGACGTTATCATCGGAAAAGCGTCCCGTGAGTGACACCGATGCGGTTGCTTTTTTCAAGAGAAATTCAAATGCGGGACGATCAAGAGCCAGCCAAGTTTCGATCGGAAAGGATTCCACTTCAATGCGAAACTCTTCCGCAGCGTTCTGCGAATGATTAATGGAAAACTGAATATCTAGCTTTTGCACCTTCGCTGAGGGTACGTCAAAATGAAGGCGTCCTTTCGCGGCACGCCCCGTTAGGCTGGGGCTTGAGCTGAGGTCCTCGAAATAGGCCCGACCGACAGCGAGGTGCCGGGCATCTCCCTTGGAGAGAATTTTGCCCGTTTCTAGGTATAAACGAGGCCCGGTTTCAGCGTCCGGAAAATGGTAGAGCGTGCGCAACGGATCAATCTTTTCGAGTCTTACGCCCGTCTCGGGATAAGTCGGAGAAGGCATTAAGCGGCGGGAAAGACTGATAAGCGCCGTGACGCGTTCCCAACCATTGAGCAATTTGTCCGCAAATAGAGACGCACTGAGATCGTGGTGAGACAGTTCCGGCATCGCCAATTCATTTTTGAGGCGTTTAACATCAGCAGGAAACACAAGAGTTCCTTTTGCAATCGTTTCTCTGAGTTCACCGACACTCGCCTGCATTTTTGCCAGCGCGTTGTTTCCACTTCTTACGAATTCCGTTAGCTGGCGCTTGAAATCAGCGGTGCGTTCCGTATGTTGTTTTGAGGGAGCTGTTTTCTTGAGATCGTGCCATCGGCTCATAGCCTGAGTCGCCTCGGTTTCCGAAGGAAGGGAGTTTTCCCAATCTACCCAAGCGTCTTTGATACGGTTGATTTGTTCTTGCGACTTTTTCTTTTCGGCGAACAACTGAAGCTCTGAGCGGCGACTTTGAATGGCTCCGCCAACGTGAACAGAATTAGTCCACTCACTCAACTCAACAAACGGATTGTGGGCCAGTTTCTTTCGCAAGGGACGGTAAAGAGCGGGAATAATATCTTTCGTGACGTGAGTTCCTTCGGGGGAGTGCGTTTCCGAAAAAGGGCGATAGCCCGAGGCCTCACGAGGGGTATCGTAGCGAACCTGATTGATCTCCCAGTCCGAAATGTGGAGTTTTGAACGCAACAGAAGCCACGGATCGAAATCAATGGTGACCTGCTCCAACTGCGCGAGATTGCGCATGGGTTGCCTGTAGTTGGTAATCGCCACATCCGTGAGCGTGACTTTTCCCTTCCACCAATGCGTTTCCAAACTTCCTATGGTTACCTGCGCCAGGTTGGCGCGTGTAGCAGCGTATTCTAGTGAGGACTTAAGATGGGCATCCAGGAAAAAAAAGAAGTAAAAGAGTGCGCCGACAAACAGAAGTGAGAGGCACGCGAGTGAGTAGCGACGCAAGCCCATGCGCTGACTCAAAGAAAACAAAGCCAGACTATCCGTCTTCTTAGGTTTTTTAATCATTTTGTTGTGGAGGCGTTTCCTGAAGAGCGCGAAAGAGTCGGGTGCCCATCAGCCACTTCCAAGCGGGGTTATTCCACATCCAGCGGGAAACGGGGTTCTCAAGCCGCATCAGGGATCCGCTTCCTAACCCATAAGCCAGGGGAGAAAGGACGAGGCTTACCAGAAAGCTTCCGAGCACTTGAGTATGAGTGAAACGGCAAAAGGCCAGAAGGGGAGCGTTGTAGAGCCATCTCCATAAAGGAGCCAGATCGGGGGCGCTCAGTAGGCGCGATCCCAGGGCATGGAAAAAAGGTTCGAAAAAAGAAGCGCATAAAAGGGATGCACCAAAACTAAGAACCGCGACAAAAAGGTTGAGCCGAAGACAGGCGAAAAGAATCAGAAAGAAAAAGTAGTGGAGAGTCAGGGGTGGGTTTAAGCCAAGCCAAAGTCCCGCGACTGCCCCAAGGCCGATATGTATAGGCGCATGATATTCGAAAAAAAATCCGGCGCGGTGAATGATCGATCGAATGAGAGCCATGATGCCCCAAAAGCATAACTGAAAAATCGGTATGGAAGAAGGGCTTATCATTGACGAATGCGACTTTTCTTTAAAGAATAGTAAGGCATCACATTTCGCTAAATCATGAAAAAGTTGGGGGTCATTCTTGCTCTGGCCCTGTGTATCACTGCCCAGAGCACCGAGTTGTTTCACTCCAAGGGACAGCTTCGTTTCTACCGTGCGATCGGTGAAAACTTATCGACGACAGAATTTATTAGTAAATATTATCCGTTTTCGAATGCTTCGGGGTTTCAGTGGCGTGTGGTGCGCACCGTCAAAGATGCCACGCACCGGCACGATCGCTTTCAGCTGTTCTTACGCGGGCGTCGCGTTGTGTTTCACTTTCTCAATGTACACACGCGTCACGATGGAGCAGTGGATTTTGCTACAAGCACCTTCAGACAGAATTTTTCCTTATCGCCCTTGCGTCACGTTGAGCTTTCCCCGGCTCAGATTGAAGCGCGTCTGAAAAAGCAGTGGAAGATATCGGCTCGAAGCCAAACCCGTTTTGACATGGATCCGGTCGTTTATTTTGATCGCAAATCCGAAACGGCAAGTTACGCCTTTGAAGTGCGCTTGCTAGAACGTAGTCCGCGTCTGGGGCGGCACGTGATTGTTGATGCGATGAATGCTGAAGTTTTGGATGAAAGAAGAACCCACAGAAACGCCTCTCAACCAGTGTATAAAATTCACCCTGATCGGACTTCTCCGGGAGATGGGGCGCCTCTAGCGTCAGAAACGATTCCCAGCGTGACCACATTCCTTTCCGATGGGACCGCCCATGTCCGGCGGGAAGAAGACTCCATTAACCGCGATAAAGTAGATATTAACGTCAATACCAACTACAGCGCTCAGGGGGCTTTTGGCGCTAACGGCAACTCGGGCGACTACAACTTCGCGTGCGACTCCAATGGGGTTACGACCGGCTGCCCGAATCAGAGTTTTGACGGGGTAAATGTTTTTTATCACCTCAAGCACTATCGTGCGGCGATCGACGCGCATCTTACCAGTACCGGCACAAGCATGAGCTTTCCACTGGATCCGATTGATGTAAGTATCAATACCAACTCAATCGATACGGACAGTCCGCCAGACGATGACGGTGTGCAGTTTAACAACGCCTTCTACGCCTCACTCACTCTTGACGTCGACGGACTTCCCAGGTCGGGATTATTTTTTCTTCCGCCTGCCGATTTGGCAGGTCCTCCAACCCCTTCTCCCATTTGTCCCAGTGCGGTTCTCTACGATCTTGCCAGAGAGGCGGTGGTCGTGGTGCACGAGTACCAGCACTACATCACGGACGCGATCACATCGATGATTCCGGGTCAGGGCGTTCTATACAACGTCGGAGACTCTTTGCACGAAGGTTACTCTGACTATTTTGCGGTTTCAGAGATCACCGCGCTCAACGGGGAACCTGTTACTGAGATCGGGGAATACGCCTTTCAAAACTGTGCACAACTCAAGCGCGATATTGCTGTGTTAAAGGTGTTTTCGAATACAGAGGGAGGAACCGTTGACGAAGATTTTTCGGATGCGCACACCGTAGGCTGGACATGGGCCAGCGGACTGTGGCAACTACGAGACGAGCTGGGGGTGGCTAAGGCGGATAAAATTGCTTTCAAAAGTCTCTTTTTTCTTTCACAAGAGCCTGGATTTATTGAGGCGGTAGAAGCGGTGGTGCAAGCCGACGTGGCCTTGCACGATGGCGAAAACGCCCAAACCATTCGCACGCTGTTTTACAATACTCTCAACTTTCGTGGGGCCATGGACGCCGATATTTTTGACGCCGACGGCAGTTTATCCCTAGGTTTCACGAGTTGTCTGTCAGTACGGCCTGCGCAGCGTAGCGCGGTTTCGCTTGCCCTCCTCTTACTTTGGCTTGGGCTGACCGTTCTCGCTGGGAGGCTCGCTTGTCGGCGCGCCTAATTCCGCTTGTTCTTTGTTTGGTGCTTTTTTCTTCTTCGGGTTTTGGGGAAAAACAAAAACGAAAAGTGAAGGGAAAAAAAACGCGTTCGATTTCACGCGAACTGCGCTCCGACTCCGGTGCGAACGCCGCTTCAAGAGCGCCGGCGAGTATGGCACTGCGCGAGGGGCGTACCGCTTTGGGGCTCCAAATTGGAGTAAACGGTCTGATGGCGACTTTGGCGGGTCGTACGGGGACATCGATGGGCATCGGGTTTGGGGCGGCAGGGTTACTCACCACCGGACTAGGGTCACAAAGTTATCTGACCTTTATGCTTGGGTATGAGCGTTCCGCTTTGGGACGTGCTCTGGAGTCCGGATCAGGGGTGATTGAGGAACCCGAATCTTCGCAAGCCTCACAGGTTCAAAGTAGTGCAGCGTTGGGAGTTCTTTTCGGGTACACACTTCGACGACCTTATGGGGGGAGAATGGGTTGGGGGTTGGAAGGGGGAGTCCAGTATCTCCATGGCCTGTCGCGCACCCAGAAAATGGCGGAGTCTATTGCGGTTCCTGTCCCAAGCCATCGCATGGTGATGGGTTTGTTGGGGGTTACGGGCACGTCTAATATGAACGAAGGATCCTATCTTGCGACCAGCCTCCATGGGCTTTTGCACCTGACCGGAAGTGGGGGCCTGCTTTTTGGGGCGCGCTTGGCGCTTGCTCTTCAATTTAGAGTGTAATAGCCCTATCTGCTATGACGCTTTCCAATCGTTCTCCGAGGCCCGCTGGGCTTGAAGCTGCTGGGATTGAGACTTTCCCTAACCCGGAACCCACGCGCCGATATGAAATTTCCTTCACCTGTCCCGAGTGGACAGCCGTTTGCCCGAAGAGCGGCTTTCCCGATTTTGGCGTGATTCGCATTCACTACGAGCCTCAGGAAAAATGCATTGAGCTCAAATCGCTCAAATTGTATATCAACGCTTTTCGCAATGTGGGCATTTTTCACGAAGCGGCTGTGAATCTGATCTTGTCTGATCTGGTAGCAGCTTGCGTACCTTGGAAAATGGAAGTCGAGGGTGACTTCAATGTGCGGGGAAATATAAAAACAGTGGTAAGGGCGCGTTACAGCGCGCTGGAAAACACACCAGACGCGGCGCTTACCCCAGCCTAAACTTCCCTAAAAGCCGGGCTTCTTTCTTTCTTCGCTTTTGTTCCCGGATATGAGACTTTTGCATGCCGATGGACTTCGACGCGCAATTTCGGTCACGCAAGAATCTACTCAATCTTCCCAATTGCCTGAGCCTGTTTCGAATCGCGCTCATTCCGTTGGTGGCGGTCTTTCTCGCTTATGACACGGATCAACCCCTTTTTAAGTTTGATTTCACTTTTCGTTACTCACCCGGCCGAATGGCCGCGCTGATTGTGGCCATCGCCGGTATCACTGATCTTCTCGATGGTTATTACGCACGCAAATGGGGCATTGTCAGTGTGCTGGGAAAGTTTCTGGATCCCGTAGCGGATAAACTGTTTTTGATGGTAGTGCTCATCATGCTTCTGCAGTTAGATCGGGTGGAAGAATGGTTGGTTCTAGCCCTGTTGTCGCGCGAGATTTTTATCACCGGGTTACGCAGCGTCGCGGTAGGCGAGGGAATTATCATTGATGCGGATCGGTTTGGAAAAATCAAACTGGTGTTTCAGTTGGTCGGTATCGGGCTACTCAGCTGGTACGGTCCCGTATTCGGCTTAAACGCCTTTGAGATCGGGACGTGGATTCTTTACGCCGCTCTGGTGATTTCACTGGTTTCCGGAGTGCGCTACTGCATCAGCTTCGTTCACGCTCTTCAAGAAAAACGCCTCTAAAAGTAGGTGCCTGTGCACTTTAGCCTTCGGCTCGTCTCGCTCTGTTCGGCCACAATTCTAAACGCACCTGCTCGCGAGGTTTGGGCGAAGCGCAAAAGTGACCTGGCACCCAAAGTTTACAACGTCAGCAATTTCTTTACCCAACGCAGCTTATTTTTGTAGGGGGGATAGCGTAGCGGTACGTCCAACCAGGTTCCGCGCTTAAGAATCGGTTTGAAGTGGCTGAAACACTCAAAGCTCGATCGTCCGTGATAAGAACCGTATCCACTACCTCCGACTCCTCCAAACGGTAGATGGGGAGTAGCTAGATGCACGAGCGTGTCATTCACGCAACCGCCGCCAAAGGATAAACGCGCCAGCACATTGTTTTGTTGGCGTTTATTGCGGGAAAAAATATAGAGCGCGAGCGGCTTGGGGTGGCTCTCGATAAATTGCAACGCTTGTTCCGCGTCTTCGTAACCTAAAACGGGAAGAAGGGGGCCAAAGATTTCTTCCTGCATCACCGGGCTCTCCCAATCGTCACAGGAAAACACGGTGGGCGCGATATATTTGTCGGCGGCATCCGTTTCCCCTCCGATGTCCAGTGGAGAAGGCGGGATAAGTTGTTTGAGCCGTTCAAAATGGCGTTGGTTGATGATTCGGGCGTAGTCAGGACTTTTATGAGGGTCTGCGCCGAAGTAATCTTGTACGGCGAGTTTCATTTCCTCGATGAGAGCCTTTTGCTTGTCCTTCGGAACGAGCACGTAGTCTGGCGCGACGCAGGTCTGACCCGCGTTAAAAAACTTTCCCCAAATGAGGCGTCGTGCGGTCAAGCGCAAAGGGGCACTGGAGTCGATCAAAGCGGGACTTTTACCGCCGAGTTCGAGTGTGACGGGAGTAAGGTGCTTGGCGGCGGCGGTGGCCACAATCTTGGCGACGGGCGCCCCACCGGTATAGAAAATATAGTCGAAGCGTTCTTCAAGCAAAGCGGTGTTAACGTCGACACCCCCCTCGACGCAAGCCACAAATTCAGGTCCAAAAGTATCCTTGATGAGATTTGCCACGAATGCCGAGGTGTGCGGCGCGAGCTCAGAAGGTTTGAGAATAACGCAATTACCGGCGGCAATGGCTCCCATGAGCGGGGAGATAAGGAGCTGAAAGGGGTAGTTCCAGGGCGCGATGACAAGAACGCATCCCAGCGGCTCGCTTTGCACCCAGCTGCGAGCGGGAAAATGCACGAGCGGAGTCGGGCGGCGTGCAGGCTTCACCCAACCCGGTAGTTTCTTAAGAATAAATTTCATCTCTTCGTAAACAATCGCAATTTCGCTCGCAAAGGCTTCCAGGGTGGGTTTGTGCAAATCCTTCTGCAGGGCCTCCGTTAAACCGGCTTCTCGGTTTTTGATCGCCTCACGGAGTTTTTTAAGCTGCACTTGGCGAAATGCGAGAGGGCGAGTGGCACCCGATAGGAAATACGCGCGCTGAGAGGAGATCAGATCAGTGAGCTTATTCATGTTCGGACTTGGAACCCCCAGCGCACGCGGGGGAGGGGGCTGCTCCTATGTTTTGAGAGGTTTTCTGAGCCCATTCTTCGGGCGTGTAAAGATGGAGGGCTAGAGCATGCACCGCGTCTGCGAGTTCTTCCTGTAGCGACTCATAGACCGCTTGGTGACGCCGCACGAGGCTTTTCCCCTGAAAATCAGGGCTCACCAAGACGACTTTGAAGTGGCTTTCGCCGGCGGGCGAAACACTGTGTCCGCGACTCTCGTTGAGCACTTCAATCGCAACAGGGTGAAAGGCCTTAGTGAGCTTCTGTAAGATATTGTCCTGAATCGACATATCCTTTTATAACAGGGCCGGGAAAAGGTGTCAGGTGAGAAAAGGGGACTGACACCCTCTGGCATCCCATGGTATAAATTAGGGCGTGCAAGCTCAAATTATGCGTATCCTTTTATTAAGTGTCGTTCTCTGCCCATCGCTTTTCGCTTTTCCCTTGGCTGGCCTCATGGCTACCCCCAACGACTGGGCGAAAGAAGCTTCCTACCTTCAAGAAAAGTCCCTCCAACTGCAAGTAGAGCCTGGCTCCAATCTTTATACGATGTTGCAGCAGGTGGGCGTGGATCGCGAGACGATTATGAGTATTGTTCGCGCTTCTAAGGATATTCATCCGCTCAATCGACTCACGAGTGGAACGCGCGTGGTCCTGCGGTGGTGGAAGGAAGAACTAGCGGTTCCCAAGCGCATCGATTTTATGCTCTCGCCCTTTGATCGGCTTGTGGTGGAGCGAAATGCTAACGAGTGGAAGGCCAAACCGGTTCGCGCGGAAACGGAGCGCGAAATTGTGGCCTTCAGCGGTTATATTCGCGAATCTTTTTGGGAGTCTTCTGAAAACGCAGGGATGCCCGCGCCGGTTACTATCGAACTAGCTGACGTATTTGCTTCTATGATCGATTTTGCGCGTGAAACGCGTGTCGGTGACCGTTGGCGGTTGCTGGTGGAAAAAATCTACGCCGATGGCGTGCCGGTGGGTTGGGGACGTGTCGTAGCCGCTGAATTCGAAAACCAAGGAATTGTCCACTCAGCGGTGCGTTTTGAGAGAGCTGATGGAAAGGCCCGCTACTATTCCCGCGATGGGAATAGCCTCATGCGCAAGTTTTTAAAAAGTCCGATGAAGTTCGGACGGATCACGTCGCGTTTTTCCCAGCGTCGTTTCCATCCGATTCTTAAAATTCGACGGCCCCATTTAGGTATTGATTACGGGGCGCCCACAGGCACGCCGGTGCTGTCAGTAGGCGACGGACGCGTGTTGTCCGCTCGATGGGAAGGCGGCGGAGGTAAAACCGTAAAAATATTCCACGGAGGCCGTTACAAGACGGCGTACCGGCATCTGAAAAATTTTGCTTCAGGGATTCGTCCCGGTGCGAGTGTATCGATGGGGCAGGTGATCGGTTACGTCGGATCCACAGGACGAGTTACCGGACCTCATTTGCATTTTGAATTCTATTTAGACGATCGTTACGTGGATCCCTTGGGCGTGAAGTTTCCTTCCGCTGATCCGCTTCCTAAAACCCAGCTGCCCGAGCTTCAAACCGTCTATGACGAGTTCCACCAGCAGTTGCCTCCCTGGGCCGACATCGTATCGTAGACTCGCGCTCAAACCCTTTAGAGATCGAGTTCAGGCAATCCATCATCTGAGGGTGCTACGTTCTTAGCCGATTCTCCCAGCGCTTGGCGGAATAGAGGATCCGAGCGCGCAAAGAAACGATCCATATACTCAGTGAGCATCTTACTCGCGGCGTCTTTCTGGCCCATGATGTCGATCATCAGGAAGGCCGCAGACAGACGCGCGTAAGGATCGCTGTTGTAGCGTTCGCTGAGCTCGGGCAAGATTTCCACCGCGGAATCGATTTCGCGATTCTGCAAGCGCGCGACGTTCAAGCCCACCTTGGTCGCAGGTGAAGCATCGCCGGCTTTGAGTGCTTCGGTGAAGTTCTTTTTCGCTTCAAAACCATTGTGATACTTAAGCGCGATGAAACCCATATTTACGAAAGCTTCACCTGGGTTCTCCATCTGCGTGGCTTGTTGGAAGTAATCAATGGCTTCGTTTTCTTTGCCCAAGAGCATCGAGACGACACCTAGATTGTTCCAAATGGCCGCATTCTTTTCCCCGCGGGCGACAAGCGACAACCAAGTGACTTTAGCTGCTGCGATGTCGTTCATCTCCAAATGCGTGAGCCCCAGCAGGTTGTGCAAGGCTACACTATCGGGCTGACGTTCAATGGCTTCAAGTACCTGCGTTAGCGCTTTCTGGGGGTAAACCAAACGCGCTAGATTCAGGTAAGCAAAACTGGGGATTTCCTTATCCTTCGGCTCATGCGCTTGAAGATCCTTGGCAAGAGTCTTCAAACGAATCGGCGAAAGAAGATTGTAGGTCAATCCTTTGGGCGCAGTGAGATGGTTCTCATCGTAGTCGTTAAGAACCATGAGCGAACGGTTTTCTTCGCTAGCCAATGTGCGCTGCAAGGTTTGCTTGCTAAACATACCGGTTGAGTAAACCGGAATGGCGTAGTTTCGCACCTTGCCCAAAGGAATTTCCTTATCCGTCGGCATGATTAAAGCCGTCTGAACCGGGGGCAGAAAGAGCGTACGGATGTGCGGATAACGCTTCGGATCGAGTGTGCCCACGAGATCGTAGCACTTTGAAACCCACACAGTGAGAAGGTTCAGTTCCTGCGCCTTTTCAACGCACTGAACGGAAAAGGCCAAGGCCTTTTCTTCGAAAGGATCCACCAAATTTTTCTTCACTTCGCTGCGGTACTGCTCAATTTGCTCCCCAGCAAGTTCGGGCGGTACTGGCGCTTGGTTTACCGCTTGTGCCATATGGCGATAAGCGGACGCTGTTTTAAAGAGAGCTCCCATGGCCCACTCGCCGCTACCCAAGGCAGCGACTCGCTTGTACTCATTTTCAAGCGTTCCCAAGAGCTGAATTTTGTTCTTCAGGTTTGCTTGCAAGCGAGCTTGCGGCAGACTCAAAGGAATGGAGGTGAACTGTTTTTCCACTTGAGTGACGCGCCAGAATTCCACTCGGGCTAGAGCGTTGCGGGCATCATTGTCCTTAGTGATCGATGCGAGGTTGCGAGCCGAGAAGTTATGTACCTCTTGGAACACACCAGCCGCTGCTTTGGGGTTGCTCTGGGCGAGTAAGTCCGCAATGTGTACAGAGTCAATCACGTAGGAAGCAGGGTTGTTCTCCGTGGCACGCTTATTCTTGTAAAAAGCTACCTGCTTCGGGAAGTCACGTTGGGTTTCGTAAATGCCCAAGAGATCTGTTTGCACAAGTTCGCGTTCTTTGCCCTTCGGATAGGCGGTGAGGAACTGATTCATCACGCCTTCAGCCTCCTTATTTTTGCCGCTGCCCCAGTAGAATAGGCCTGCCAAGCGGTGGGCAGTTTTGGCCTGTTCTTCTTGAGGGAATCGTTTTGCAAATTCGTAGTAAAAATCAGCTGCTTTATTAAATCGACCCAGTTTTTGATAGGTGTTTGCTACCGCTAACAGCATCGTTTTTGCAAACGGGCTGGTATTGAAACGGCGCAGGAACTTCTCTTGCGTCTCGACTGATTTCAAAGTCTGACCCGCTTTGGTGTAGTTGATGCTCGCGTTATAGAGAGCCTTTTCATAAAGGACAGGATCCTTCGCACCGTAAGCCTGTGTGTACCCTATGTATCCATCGGCCGCTTCCTGAAACTTGCCCGCAGTTTCTAGCACCTGGATGCGTTTAAGTTCCGCGGAGCGCAGAATCTGCGACACTTCCGCACGGAACTCAGGTTTTGTGAGACCGGGCGTTTTAAGAAACTGTTCCGATGCGGCAACCAATTTGTCGTAGTTCTGTTTCCGGTTCAGAATATCTAAAATTAAATGCTCAGCAGAATACGCTGACGGGTGCTTGGAGTACTTTTTCATGAACTCCCAGAAGCCCGTGTAGGATTCGTTAAGCTCATGATGGGTGTAACGCAAGTATGCTTGGGTGTAGAGGACATCCGGAGCGTCTTTGTTGTTGGGAAAATCTTTGAGGTACTCTTCTGCGATCTTAATAAAGCCGGTCTCTACCTTTGTGTAGGGAATGACTTCCAGATTCGCGTCACCTGAATCCGCCAGTTTAGCCTGAGTCTTTGCGGAAATAGTCGACAGACCGGCTTCTTTACGGTCGGTGTTCAACTGGCGATCGAGTGCGTTCAAAGCATAGCGAATAGAATCAACTTTGAGTTTTCCCGCGTCAGGACTCTTGTACACTTTGTAGTACTGATTTGCCGCTGACTTGTAATCGTTACGCTTGTAGAGAATTTCCGCTAAGTAGAATCGGATCTGCGTCGAGTGCGCAGAATCGGGGAAGTTCTCCAGGTACAAGCTATAAAGATCTTGTGCGCTTTGATAGAGCTTGTCGCTCTTCATTTTCTGCGCTTGAGCGTGCGCTTCAATGGCGAGTTTGCGTGCCATGTCTTCGAAACCCTCAATCGCTTCTTTTACCAGTTGCGGCTTGTTGGCGTGAAATTCATACCAACCGGAGTTTTTGGTGTAAGCGGGAAGGTTGTTAAATAGAGCCGATATCGCAGGAGCCGTTTGATTTCCTCGGCGGTACGCTTCGACGATATCAAGGACGTACTTCGGGTTGTTTTCGTGTGTGCGGTTGCTTGCTAGGAGTGCTTCCCACAACTGAATGGCGTTGGCGTACTGGCCCCCTTCGTTGTAGAGGGAAGCCATGGTCTCATAACCGCGTCGGGTGTAGGGCTCGCCCAATGTCGTATAAAAGCTGATGGCTTGTTCAGGTTGTTTTAAGTCGACAAATGTCAAGGCGATATCACGGATAGCTTCATTTCGGATACGCAGGTTGTTGCCCTCCGCATCACTCTCATCCTGCGAAATCACCCACTGGTAGGATTGGATCGCGCCCTTCGGATTACCCGAATTGAACTGGCACCAACCTCTTTTATAGTACGCGTAAGCCATCAGCGGCTTGTACTTAAGCCGGATGAGATCTTCGTAGTATTTTTGAGCGTCAACCCACTTCGCTTTATCAAAGTAATAGTCGGCAAGCTGAATGAGTGATTCATTGTAGTAGGGCGATTTCGGATACTCGGCTGCCAAGCGACCGTAGTAAGTCATCGCTTCTTGCATGCGGTTTAAATCAAGCGAAGAGGAGGCTAGGAAATAGAGAATCTCGTCTCCGCGAGGATGGTTTTTTACTTTTGCGAGCATGCCTTGGTAAAGGTTGCGCGACTTTTTCAAAGAATCTAGATACTGCGCCTTTTCCATCTGAGGAGGACGGCGTCGCTTGCGTTCTTTTTCAGGCAGTTTATCGAAGTCTTCTAGTGCTTTTTGGTGCAAGAGCTGCGCTTTACTTAATTTGGAGTAATAGTCTTCCATGTAAAGGTTCGCCAGACGCATGCGCAATTCGTCTTTTTGTTCCGAGTCAGATGACTGACGCATGAACTTCATAATATCGGCGATCAAGGCTTCCCGTTTTTTCTCCAAGATGGCCATCTTTTCGATGGGCATGTTCTCTTCGCCTTTTTTGCTCGTTTGGGCGAAAGAGATTTTTGTTTTTTTGGTGATAGTCAAACGTTTGCGCAGTGTGGTTTCAGAACCAAACACGCTAAGTGAAAAGAAGAGAGTCACCAAAAGAGTAATGGCGAGATTGGTCAGCGACAGCGGTCGCGCCAACGAGCCCATTCCGGCTCGGTCCTTTTTCTCCAGGATCGGTGTATGAATATTAAACACGTTATCCCCCTCAACACACAAAAAATCGCTTAGGCAATTTCGCGCAGCAGTTCCTGCGTTCCGTCCAGGTGGCTCACTTCCACTGACTTTTCAATGACACTTTTAGTGTCGCTTGCGATGTCAGTGAAGTGAACCGCCAGCCCATGACGGTTCTTACCCTTTTCTACACGCACAACATCCCCGCGTGCTTGAATTGACCGAGCCAGACTGGGCGATTTGATCACCAGTTTGACTTCAGTCCCGCACGGAATCGATGTGATGTCCTTAACGAAGATACCACTCGCACTAATATTTATTAGAGGAGCGATATATAGTTTATCAGCGTCATGGACATACACGCGACCAGGAAAATCCGCTCTGGGAAATACACGGGACGGTGTCTTATTTTTCTTTTTGCGCACTAAAGCAGGCTTGGCACTTCGACTGCTCTTCTGTTTACGTTCCGTCATAAGCACACCTCAGGTACACCCAGAGAATCATCTCCCACTTTCATTCTAGAGACTTCACGGTTTGTACGCAAAGATGATGACGTCGACATAATCGCTAAAAACCCAACAAAAACATGGACTAAAACTGTGAAGATGATGTTGTGCAAAACAAGATATTGCCGAAAAGGGTAGGCGACTCAAGCACTTCACCCTGTTCAATTTGCATTCACTTGAACCAAGCACCCGTTTGTCAGTGCGCACGGCGCTATGATGGAACTGAAACGAAAAGTACGTATGCGAAGGAGTCGGCCATGAAGAACAAATCCTTGAGTATCTTAAAACAGGTCAAACTGTTCGCTCTGCTCATGATG
The DNA here is from genome assembly GCA_041751875.1 of Bdellovibrionota bacterium. Taxonomy (GTDB): domain Bacteria; phylum Bdellovibrionota; class FAC87; order UBA2466; family JACKAF01; genus JBGSIC01. The sequence continues at coordinate 34,780 of JBGSIC010000025.1, read as the reverse complement.
CTATCTGCATGCGCCGATAACTTTAAGTTTACCTCGAGCGTGTTTCGCAGCGAGGGCTTTGTTCAGCTTTCCAGCACAGAGCAGTATGACTTTCTTTGGGTACTGGACAACTCGGTTAGTATGCAGGACAAGCGCGATTACGTTCGCGACAACCTAACCACCTTCTTGAACACACTCAATAGCCGCAAGGCGATCGACTATCGCATGGCTATGGTCACAACCGACTATTTTAGTCACGTGGGTAACCTGGTAAAGAGCGCCAGCAACCTGGAAGTAGTCTCAAGCCAGTCAGCCGATCCGATCGCGGATTTTTCCTCAATTATTAACAACGTCCAAAACAGTATCACCAGTTTCTGGGAACAAGGGCTGGAATCAGCCTATGTAGCTCTTGCGAATCACGGCAACCGTTTTTTGAGAACCGGTGTGCCTTTGATTGTTATCTTTTTGACCGATGAAGACGATTTCTCATGCGCGAATAACTGCGTGGGCGTCGAACCGGAAAACAATCCCAACTGGATTGCGCACCCTGTGGATCGTTACGTTACCAACTTCACCAGCATTAAGAGCAATGAAGGTGTGGACGTGATGATGTTTCCCATTGTAGGCACGGGTTCGAGCGCGTGCGCCGTGGCGAGCCAGGGCACACGTTACATGCAGGTGCAAGCCGGCATGGGCACTGGAGCCGTAGGTAGCATTTGCCTAGCGGATTTGCCGACCACTTACGCGAACATCGCTCGCTTTATCGCGGATCGTGGTGTGCGCTTTCCTTTGGCTGCACAAGCATCCGGTACGGGAATCACGGTTTATGTAAACGGCGCTGAAGTGCCGTACTCGTTGGTGGATGGCTACTACTACGACTCACCCACCAACTCTATCATTTTCACCGGTAATGCAATTCCGCATAACGGCGATTCCATCGAAGTGCGCTATTCACAACAAGCTGGAGCCTAATAATGGGTTTCAGCCTTCCGGCGTCCCGCTATCGCGAGGCGCCCACTAAGGAGGCTTAGTATGCGTAACATAAGACTCCATCATCAGCTCCACATCATCCTCACCTTCGGGTTCACATCACTTATTTTGGCGTCCTGTAACCAAGGACGCTCTATCGAAGAGAAAGCCGTTCTGGCCACTAGCGCCTTCTACCAAGAAGAGATGGCTGCCGCGGTAGCGGGAGCCACTTCCGATTCGGCAACCACCGATGGTGGTGTGATTGGCGGACCCGGTGCAAATCCTGGAGACGGTGGCTCTGACGGTGGCTTTATTCCGGATCCTTCTCTTCCGGGAAGCACGCCTTCGAATCCGAGCACACCTTCTAATCCGACAAATCCTGGAGATACAGCAGCCAATCCTCCTACAGGAAGCACGCCTAGTACGCCCAGTGATCCGACTCAACCAAGCCAGCCGGGTACCACGCCTACCGATCCTATGAATCCAGGCGGCGGTACGCCCACGATTCCTCCCGTTGCGGGCGGTCCTTCGATCCCCGGCGTGGGAAGTCCTGGTACTGACGGTGGTTCTATCCCTGGCGGTAGCGGAACGCCCGACGGAAATGATGGCGGCGTGATTCCTCCTGGCGGTGGAGACCCGACCAATCCCCCGACAAATCCTAACACCCCTCCGGGCACGGATCCCGGAACGGTACCCCCGGTTGCGGGTGGACCTACCGATCCTGGCACCACGCCTCCCGGTACGGATCCTACCAATCCCGGTGGAACGCCTACGATTCCTCCTGTGGCCGGTGGCCCTGGTACCATTCCAGGCGACACGGGTTCGACTCCCACGGATCCGAATGGTCCTCCGGGAAACGACGGCGGAACGATTCCGGGTGGCGGAAGTACGCCCACAACTCCTGACGGCGGAACGGTTCCCCCTGTAGCCGGTGGTCCTAATCCGCCTACCGATCCGGGAACGAATCCCCCGGGGACCAATCCTCCGACGATTCCCCCTGTAGCGGGCGGACCGAATCCTCCTACGGATCCGGGTACAAATCCTCCGGGGACCAACCCTCCGACGATTCCTCCTGTGGCCGGTGGTCCTAATCCGCCTACCGATCCGGGAACGAATCCTCCGGGAACCAATCCTCCTGGCGAAGACGGTGGTGTGATTCCTCCGGGCGGGAACCCGAATCCTGGTCCTGACGATGGCGGAGAAATCCCCAACGGCAAGATCATCAAGTACCGCTTAACGCGTGTTTGCTCGAACATGCGTAGCAAGATTCCTTCGTTCCTCTTCTTTGAAGACGCGGAACGTCCGATCTTAAGCCTTGTAGCGACCAATCCGGTTCCGGAACCGCGGCAAGGCAAAAGTTCGCAGTACTTGAGCAAATGGTTCCAGTTCTATGTTGAGAATAAACAAGGGACGCAGCTTGCGGGTTTAGGTTTCGGCCTTCCTCCGTCAGCCACCGCGGCACCCGACTACATTAAAATGAAGACGGTTGACCTGCGTAGCGTGGACTTGTTCAAGGGCAAATATAACTCTCAGTTTGCCGTCGACATGGACGCGCTTAAAGCGGCTTGGCCTCAGCACTGGCGAGACGCGATCGTGCGTGCGGAAGTCTGCAACGATACGAATGCGGACGGCATGTGTTTGAATGAGCCCCAAAACTTGCTCACGATGCACGAACGCAAGTTTAAGGCAAAGAACACGCCGAAGAGCATGGAACTGCCGGTATGGCATGGTCGCTTCAAAAACTCGCAGAACGCCCCTGATCAATGTGAGGAGCAATATAGTCCTCTGGTCATGGACATCCAAGGTAACGGCATCAAGTTGAGCGGTGTGGAAGATAGCGGCGTCTACTTCGACTTAAACAACAACGGCCAACCTGTTTACACCGGTTGGGTGAATGCGGCTGATGACGTCTTTCTCGTCATGGACCGCAACGGCAACGGTCGAATCGATGACGGTGGCGAGCTATTCGGCTCGGCTACCATCCTTAATAATGGTCTTAGAGCTGACAACGGCTTTGAAGCCCTAAAGGAACTCGATTCGAACGGTGACGGGCTTATCACCCGTGCTGACCGTGCGTGGGACCGACTCGCGATGTGGCGCGACCGGAACTTCAACGGCAATACGGATCGTAATGAGTTGTACCGAATGCACCAAGCGCAAGTCGCTTCCATCAACTTGAACTACATCAACATTAACGAGGTCGACCCTTACGGTAACGAAACCCGTCAGCGGTCAACCTACGAGCGGAAAGACAACGGCCGGTCCGTCATCCGACAGATCGTCGACGTCTGGTTCCGTACGATTGCTGCCTGGTAACAGGGTAGCGGTTGCCTATCGCACACTTTCCGATTGCCACCGGGCTTGTCCCCCAGGCCCGGTGGATCGGATTTAGGCCATTCCAAACCTTCAAACTTCCGATTCATTGAGCGAGCCAAAAAAGGAAAAGCGCTCCCACTAAGGGTTTGCAGCTATCAACTGTTCACGTGACCAGTTCGTAATAAAAGTTATACGACTATCTACTGCGTTTGCCGTTTAAGGCTTAAAGGTCGGGGCTTCGCCCCGTTTATAGGAAACGTGTGTCTTAAAAATCCCGTGCAGCCTCGCTTGAGCGTGTGCTAAGACCTGCCCAAGCGGATAGGAAAAGAAGAGGGTGGAGCGCATGAGATGGCTAGTTTCCCTGGTGGGCGTGTACTTTTGCTTACCGGTTCAGGGTTCTGATTGGGCAATTTCTTATGTTGAGGCCGAGCTTGCTCGGAGAGAGTGTGGGCAACAGTTGCATATTGCTAGCGTAGATTCGATGTCTCAGTGGGCGGCGAAGGGAAATGACGGCCGCGTACTCTCGGCCACCGAAGCAAACTTGCCCGTCTTGGTGATCGGAGCTGGTCCAGGAGGGCTTGCCGCAACCGCCGCTCTGCAATCGCGCGGGATCGAATTTGAAACGGTCGAAGCATCGAAGGATATCGGGGGGCTATGGAACTTAGAGAACCCGCAGAGTCCCGCGTATTTAAGCCTGAAAACTAATTCGTCGCGTGTCACCACCTTCCTGGATCGTGTTGCTCCTAAGGGCGAGTGGCCGGATTTCTTTACGGTTGCCGACGCCAAACGCTATCTCGATGATTACGCCGAGAGGCATGGCCTTCGCCGTCATATTTGGTTTGAAACCCGCGTACTCGGAGTAAAGAAGACGGAAAAAGGAACCTGGGAAGTGCAGTTTCCGCCGAGAGAACACGGCAGCGGGATGCACGTTGAATTTAAAGAATACCGGGCTGTGATCGTGGCGACCGGTCATCATCGCAAGGAAAACGCCTGGGTTCCGGAAACAATGTGGGGACAGGCACGTGCCTCCGGTATCACTGCCATTCATGCTTCTGAATATAAGGAGCCCGAACCCTTTCGCGGCAAACGTGTACTGATTGTCGGGACGGGAAATTCCGGTTCTGAAATCGCAACGGAAATTGCAGGAATCGCAAAGCAGGTCGTCCTATCAGTGCGAACTACGCCGTGGATCGTACCGAATCGTGTATTAGGACAACCAGCCGATGAGTTTGCCCAAAGTAGTCCGAGTTGGCTCCATCCGGTGCTGGAATCATGGGTGTTTAACGCCGTTCAGCGTTGGTATGTGGGGCACCCGAATCGTTTAGGTTTCCCTCCGGTCACTCACCGGCTGCTCGCGCAGCTGCCTATCGTCGATAGAGGGATAGTTGCGGCAATTAAATTAGGAAAGATTCAAATACGTTCGACGGTGGCTGATATTCAGCCCGGAGGCCGTGTTGCCTTTAATTTTCTGACTGAATTAGAAATGCCTGAACTCGCGCCCGAACCGGATGAGTACGAACAGTATGACGCAATTATTTTCGCCACAGGGTACCGACATTCCTATCCGTTTTTGCAGCAGAGTGATTATCAGGCAGCCCAAGAACTTCAGTTTCTAACCTTTCACCGAAACGAACGAGGATTGTTATTTCTCAACGAGCCCACGACCGTCCAGGGAGGTTGGCCACTTCTCGCAGAGCAGGGTAAGGCCGTGGCGGACTATCTGGTTGCGGAAGCGGCTGATGCACCCAATGTGCGAGTTTTCGATGGGCTTCGAAGCCGTGCGCTACCTGATTTGAAGGGGCATATTCTGCAAAACGAAGGTCCTAACTACGTAGACCCGAATCTTTTTACGCAGTTTTTAAGAGACTTTCGAGAGTGGATTGAGAACTAGGAGACTTAAAATGGGTGACTTTGAAAAAGCGACTGCCGAAGTGATGAAACTTTCCACCCGCCCCACTAATGATCAACTTTTGAAACTCTATGGGCTCTATAAGCAAGCCACCGAAGGGGATGTCACCGGAAAGAAGCCCGGTGCTGGACCTCAAAGGACGCAAGAAATACGAAGCCTGGGAAGCCTTAAAAGGCCTAGGCGCAGAATCAGCAAAAGACCAGTACGTTACCTTAGTGAAATCCCTCTCAAAATAGCCAGCTTCTAAAGAAACTAACGCGATACGTCGATACGGGTATGAGGGAGTAGGGTGCGTAATCTATCTCATATCAGTCTGATTGGTTTAGCCATTTTGGCCTTTTTATCTCCTGCAGCGGCCTATGCCGAACGCTCGGGTAAAGGGTTCCGGCGAGTACTACCAGGCGGGATCGTATTTCCGGCCTTTGCGGATGGAATGCGTTACAACCCTAGTGCTTTACCCGAGGAAAAGGCTCGCGTGTTTCAAGCCACCTATAATCCACCGAGTTCAGTGGAACCGACTTCGCACGATATCGGTTTAGCTATCGCTTCGGCTGACAAAGGCTTTGGCTACGGCATTGGCTATCGTGGTGACTGGTCAGATGAAGGCGTAGCCACCTACGGGATGTCTATTGGCGCGGGGGTAAAATCCGACATTTTCTCTTTTGGTTTGGGGCTCAATGCGGACGACCTTTCTACGGGTTTCGCCCCGGATATCAGTCTTTCCCTGCGAGGACGTAACGGGAAGATGTACTATCAAGGCATTTTCAACAAGCTCAATACCATGTCGCAGCTAGAACTGGGCGCTGGCATTACCGACGATAAAACCTATACATTAGAGCTCAATGTATCGTTGCCGCCTTGGGCTGAGATTGCGCAGGGCTTATCGGTCAATAATTATCGCATCACGGCCGCTGTATCGGTCTTCGAACAGCACTTTGGTGCCTCGGCCATCTCGAGTTTCGATACGGCAACCTTAGAGCACTCGCACCGTTTCAATATTATGTTCAAGCCTACCTCCTTTATGTATGTGATCACGGAAGTGGCCTTTCCTCAGCGCTATCGTATCGCCCTAACGTTCAATTTTTAATTTCCCTTACTCCGCCAGTGTGTGATCAAAGCGGCTGCGCATTTTATCCAAGATTTTCTGAATATCGCTTTGCAGCCTTGGGATCTGTTCCTTAGAGGCATCCTCCAAATCTTCCATTTTTGATTTAGCAGCCTCCTGCATTGCTTTGAGATCGGAAACCAGGCTGATCCTTTCCTTTTCAGGCAGTTTGCCGCCTGGGTATTTGTTTTCTTCCAGGTGCTCAATGGTTTTTGACCAAACGTCGAGTTTACTTTCGGTAAGCTCAGTGTACCTTTCGCGATCCAAGGTGGCCCCTTGTTGATGCGCCGAGGAAGGCTTGAGTTTGGATTCTTTGTCGTCGCTCATTGAAAGTACGACGGTGGAAGTGAGCGCTAGTAGCGCGAAAATGGGGATGAAATATACACGGTCCATAATGGGTTTCCTTTGGTGTGATGGGGTTGGCAGTTCGACTTTCATAAGGAGATGTGGGTGCAAGATCGAAACCAAAGCAGCCGACTTCCCTCTTTTTCAGATTGCATAAATTACATAACATTAATTATACGACGTAGTACCTCGGTTCATTGGTCGCTGTTAAATGGGCAGTTAATCCCCCAATATCCTTGTCTTTTCTCGCAACTTGCGGCGCGTTAGTCCTTTTGGTAAGGTGCCCGCCATGTCACGTCGCGCTATCACCAGCTTGGTTGCTTGTCTCTTTATCTCGTATGCTTCACACGCCGAGACGGAGTTTCAAAAGGCCCTCAATCGCACCACCCAGGCGAGCGTGTGTGCCGATGAAATTGCGGGTTCCTTCTTCTCTTTGGAACTGCTCAAAAAACTCGAGGCCCGTCATATTGAGCTTGTGCAAAGTTACATTCCTCACACCGGCGAAGGTGTGCGCGCCCGAACGTTTAATCCGATGTGGGTGTTCGAAGACAGTACGGCGATGGATATTGTTCGCGAGGCTTTTAACGGAGAAATGCAGCTCGTTTTGCTGAAACGAGTGCAGGAGACCGAGCGGCAGCTCGTTGAAGACGAAACTGCTGAGCCAACCTACACGGAAACCAGCCTGCAAATTGATGAGGTGGTCGATCTATGGGAGCAAGAATTTGCTTCAGCGGGAGGCGAAATTTCTGTCGAGTGGCGACAGCGCCGTCCTGCCGGCGGAGAAACCAACAGAAAGCGTTTTCTTCGCAGACTGATGCTCGAACTAGCGCTGATGCACCAGGAGGCACTTGCTGAAAACTCCTCAGGTGAAACACCGACCTTCAATTTGCTCGAGAACGATGAACGCACTGCACTCCCACAGTACGGAACGATTATTTACCTCTTTCAGACCTGGGATTCCTTCTTGGGGGAATTTCACGCTTTAGCTGATCAGCGCGCTCACCGTCGCGTACCGACTGTTCGTCTACCCGAGCCGGCACGCGTGCAGACAGGAAAGGCGATGCGCCAGCGGGGCATCCGTGTCGTACGTTCTGCATTTTCTCCAAGCCGAATTCAGCGGGATAAACTGACCATTCGGAACCAATTCGTTATTTCCGCCCTGGAACAGTACGCGATGGAGGGGCCTTCAGCCTATCCCCTACAAAGTTTGTTCAGTCGTTCCTCCAACGCCGGGCAATCGTCCGGAGGCGGTCAGTTTCAGTGGGTCAGTGATAAATTGGGGCTGTGGCTTGCGCACAGTCCTTCCCAAGATTTTGATATTTTCATGAGTGAGTTTAATCAAGGGGCGCAGGAATTGGGCCTCCCTCCCCTGCGTCTCGGAAACGGTGCGCAAGATTGGTACAAAGAGTTAGTGATTCAGATTGCAACGGCTCACGCTGACCTCTACATGAAGGAAGAGGGGGTCTACTTTCAATCGGAAGATCCCAACGAAGGTAACTCTTACGTTGATGTTCACGATTTCTTTTTCAGAACCAGCAAGCTCACCGTCAGTCGCCTGACCCGCCTAGTGGAACAAAGACTTTTCGAGGCAAGAGACACTTACGCCGCGGACCTTGCCTCCGCGTTAGAGAACCACAAAAAAATTCCCAAAAACCACTTTCCCCTTCTCAGGGCGATGGGATTTCAAACCACTTCCCCGAATCCCCAAGCATCGTTTCAGCAATTTATGGCCATTTCACTGGCAAAGCTGCCTCAGCAATTTGAGAAGTTTATGATTAACTTCAACGTGGAAGCCCATAAATTGGCACTTCCCGGAGTGACGCTCGGCACGGGAGCACGAACTTGGTATAGCGAAGTTGTTCTCCAGTTTGCGACGGCACACGCTCGGGCTTACCTGAAGGGCGTGCCCGCCTTTCAGTCCATCGATCCTTCTCAGCCGCTAACTTATCTCGATCCAACCGGTTTTTACTTTGGCCAGGCCAACCTCACTACGGAAGAGGTTAACGCCGCGGTGGAAGCGCGCCTTCTTCAAATGAAAGAGTTCGAGGAAAGAGCTCTACACGGTCGAGGCATCGACGCCTAAATCGGCTTTCCGAGCGGCGTAAAGTGTCGCTTGTCCTCGCTATCAGGCTGGTCCTAGGCTCAAGAGTTTCTTCAAAATCGCTGGTACGTTGTTTGCACATTGGTGCCTCCCGGAGGCGGGAAATGTTTTTTGAACGGGCAAACTTGCCCTTAACGAAGTCACTTGATCGGGAAGAGAAGCTTTCTCCGCCTAATCCCATCGTTCAAAACTACTTGAGCTTGAGTCGAGAACTCGCCGATCTTAAACGCAGCCTGCGGTCGCAAGAAAATATTCAAGCCATTATCAAAGTATCGAAGAAACAGTTGGCGCTCAAAGCGCAACTGAAAGAACTTCTGGCTCTTGAGCAGAAGCAACGCCATGTCTTGATTTTAAATCAAGTAGTGCTCTGGCTGGCTCTCGCGCTCATTACGTGGGGCTTTTTCTCACTTTTCCGCGATAGTTTCTAGAACGAGTGTACGCCCCATTTCTCCAAACGATAAATTTGCGTGGGCTTTTAGTTGGAGAATGGTGGGATCTTTTGCTTGCTGGGGCCATTCGACAAAGACAAAGCCATTTCCTTTACGAGCCCTATCAAGGGCCTCAAAGTACCCAATTTCAACCAGGTCCTTTTCGCCCAGTTCCTCAAAGCGATAAAAATCGAAATGCTCCACCGGTACGCGCAGTGGATAGGAATTGTGGATCACAAACGACGGGCTTAGGACACGCACCGCGCCTGGCAGATTCGGATCGCTTAGCTCACGGATAAAGGCACGGACTAAACTGGTTTTCCCCACGCCGAGTGGTCCGCTAAGTCCGAGGACGGCGCCTTGCGGCCAAGCGCGTACCAAATCGCCTACGACTTTTTGCCACGCTTCTTCTACGGGAATTTCCCAAATCATTTTTCTAACTCACTCCAAACCGCAGGAATACAATCCGCGATTTCAGAGGCCATCGCCGAACGTTCGGTACCCATGCGCTTTGCCAAAATCTCGGCAGCGCGTCCATGGATGAAAGCGCCCAAGCAGGCGGCATCGAAGGCCTGAACTCCTTGTGCCAGAAGCCCTCCTAAGATTCCACTCAAAATATCTCCCGTTCCGCCTTTGGAAAGGGCGGTATTCCCCTGCGATACGGCAACAATCGGAAAGGTCGGGGCGCCAATAAGGGTGCCCTTCCCTTTGAGAAGGATGGTTGCGCCAAATCGCTGAACCAATTTTTCACAAGCCGCAAACCGGTCGGCTTCAATGGCTTCCACGGATTTACCGAGTAAGCGGCTGGCTTCCTTCGGATGCGGGGTCAAAATCAAATGATCCCGTGCGCAAAGCGGAATAAGGTCTTTGTGATCTGCCAACACCGTGAGCGCGTCAGCGTCGAGTACTAGGGGAGCTGAGTTGCTTAAAGCACTTTCGATAAAGGGCCGACGGTCAGAGGTCGTACCCATTCCTGGGCCAAGCACAAAGGCAGAACCCGCCTTAGCCTCGCTAAGAAAGTCTGTTCCTACCTCTTTTGACATTACTTCCATGGGAAGGCGCCGGCGCAAGCCATCCAAGTTGCGATCGGAAATAAGCGTGATAACGCCTGTTCCGGTCCGAAAACCCGCGACGCATGCCAAGGCGGCCGCTCCTTCCGTCTGTTCCGTCCCTCCCCAAACATAGAGGTGGCCGAAGGTTCCCTTGTGCCCGGTCGGCCGTCGCACTGGGAGAAGCCTCTTCGCTTCTTCAGCGTCAAATAAATATGCTGAGGGCGTGTGGTTAGGAAAAGAATCCGGAATTCCGATATCGACCAAGCGGAGCTCACCGACATAATCAGCCGCCGCGCCGGTAAAGAGACCTTGCTTCCACTGCCCGATGACGATGGTTACATCGGCACGAATGGCTCCGCCGAGAGGTTGCCCGGTATCGGCATCCAGACCACTGGGCACATCAATGGAAAACACTTTTGCTTTATGCTCAGAGGTTAGTGGCGCCAAGAAATGAAGGAGTGTGTCGTCTAAGGGACGACTTAAACCCGTCCCAAAAAGCCCATCTACCACCCAGGCGCAGCTATCCCATTTCGGTTTATCAACCCATTCCACTTCAAGGCCTTGGAGCTTTTGTTTTTGGGCCGTGGTTTCTGGGGTTAAATGGCTCGCATAGAGATGAATTTCAATGGCAGCGTATCCGGCTTCGCACAGTAGGCGCGCGACAGCCAGAGCATCCCCTCCGTTGTTGCCCCCTCCAGCCAGAATGAGTCCTTTGGCTTTCTTGTCAGGGAAGGCCTTTTGGACCGCTTCTGCGACGTGTTTTGCCGCACGTTCCATCAGGGCGAGGGGAAGAACGTGGAGTTCCTCGGTTGTATAGGCGTCAGCCGCACGCATCTCCGCGGCAGAGAACAAGGGTTTCATGCGGCGTACACTACCACAGGTTTGTCTATTGCGGCCGAGGTGCCTGTGCACTTTCCGGACGAAGTACGGAAAGTGACCTGGCACCTCTAGGCCGACAAACTACCCGAGTTTAGATTGGATGACGGAGGCGATTTCTTGGGCGTATTGGTGAATGGCGGCTCTGTCCTCGCCTTCAACCATCACGCGCGCAAGGGGTTCGGTGCCCGAATAGCGCACTACTACGCGCCCCTTTTTAGCGAGCCGTTTTTCCACCCCTTGAATCGAACTCACAATAGCGGGGTGATTGGCGAAATCTTCTTTCTTACGAACAAACACGTTCTGCAAGACTTGGGGATAGGGGGTCATCACCTTTCGCAGCTCGGAAAGCGGTTGTCCCGTTTCCTGCATAATCGAAAGCACTTTCAAAGCAGCTAAAATACCGTCTCCGGTGGTGTTGTGATCCAAGAAAATGACGTGTCCTGACTGTTCGCCGCCGAGGTTATAACCCTCTTTCACCATGCGCTCGACAATGTAACGATCCCCTACTGGAGCTTGGAGAACTTTCCCACCCGCTTCTTCTATCGCTTTTTGCAGGCCCAAGTTGCTCATCGCCGTAGCCACGACCGTGTTCTTCTTCAGTTCGCCCTTGGACATCATGTGAAGCGCACAAATCGCTAGAATCTGGTCGCCATCTACTACTTCGCCTTTTTCATCAGAAAGCACGACCCGATCGGCATCCCCATCGAGGGCAATCCCTACTTCTGCCCGGTGGTCTCGTACCGCCCGGCACATCGACTCGGGGTGAACCGCGCCACAGGCTTCGTTGATGTTCTTGCCGTTGGGGCTTTTGTGAATCGCGTACACTTCCGCGCCGAGTTCTTCAAAAATAATCGGGCCAACTTTGTAAGCGGCGCCGTTTGCACAGTCGAGCACGATCCGAACGCCGTCGAGTTTTTGCAGCGCGGGAAAGCGGTCTTTTACGTACACAATATAGCGACCAATGGCGTCGTCTATGCGTTGAGCGGTTCCCACAAACTCCATCGTAGGACGGCATTCATCGAGTTCTTTGGAGTTAATCAGTTTCTCAATTTCGACTTCTTTGGCGTCGGGAAGTTTGAATCCGTTGCGATCAAAGAGCTTAATGCCGTTGTACTGATAGGAATTGTGACTCGCAGAAATAATCACTCCCGCGTCAGCGCGCATGCTGCGGGTGATAAAGGCGATGCCAGGCGTCGGCAAGGGACCTACCAAAAAAACACGAGCCCCCATTGAGCAAAAGCCTGAGGCAAGCGCGTTTTCTATCATGTAGCCCGAACGTCGGGTGTCTTTGCCGATGACGACTTTAGCGGGCTTTGGCATCCCTGTGCGATCGCGTTCGCAAAAAAGGTAGGCTGCCGCTCTTCCTATGGCCATAGCGATTTCGCTGGTCATGGGAGCCTGGTTCGCGATGCCCCTTACGCCGTCAGTTCCAAAAAGCTTCGACATCTTTTACCTTTTTTTACTCGGCACAGTTTCCACTGTCACCCGAACAATTTTCTCGCGAGAAAGGCGAAAGCCCTGCGAGGGATCCACTTCTACTGCCACAACAGACTCCATCGACTGACGCAAATTTGTGGTGTCGATAGGCTCTGTCCCCACAAAGTCCAAACCGTCCAAACTACTGCGAGGCCCCGAGACGACCACTTGCGTGGGGGTTACCTTGACCCGAGAGATATCAAATCCCTCGGCGGGCAGACCTTGGAGCGTGGGTTTTACCGGAACATATTTTTCCACAATCTCTTCGAGTTGGATAATTAAATTGCTTGGATGATAAGACACTACGTTGACGCCGGTTGGCATTTCGCCAATCAGATCTTCACTGATGGAAATAGGAACGGTAGTATCGCGAACACGTCGTAAATCGGGGCGAATAGGCTGAATGCCTCTCTCGGCATCTTTAAGGAGAGACCGTGGACCTTTAAGGGTGTAGACGATATAAGAAGGAATTTTATTAGTTATCATCATTCCCGGCGCGACCAGGGGTTCAAACTTCACTTCCGTTCGCACTTCTTCTTTCTTAAAACCTAGGATCGTGACCCAAAGAATAAGGGCGAGCAAAAGACTGACCAGCTTAAGGGCCAGGCTTTCACTAAAATTCATTCCTGATTCTTTGTTAACCACTATGGTTTCTCTTCTTCTTTAACGGCCGCTTTTTCTAGCTGTTCTTGCTCTTTGAGTTTTTGCTGATAACGCGCCTCGATCTTTTTTAAGCCCAGTAAGTCGAGAAGCTGTCGCTTAAGCGCTTTGGGTTCCAAATCTCGCATCATCATGCCGTGGTGGACAAGCGAAATTTCACCGCGCTCCTCGGACACCACTATCACCAGAGCGTCGGTTTCTTGAGTCAATCCAAGAGCCGCACGATGCCGTGTTCCTAGTTCCTTGTGGATTCCGGGATCGCGAGAAATGGGTAGCAAACAAGCGGCGCTGGTGATGCGCGAGTTGCGGATAATAATTGCACCGTCGTGCATTGGCGATGTCGGATGAAAAATGCTGGTAATCAGATCGATGCTCACTCTTGAGTCTATAGGCTGTCCGCCTTCGATATAGGTTTTCAACCCTGTTTCTCGTTCAATCACGATCAGCGCACCTACGCGTTGCTCAGCAAGCGTTTCCGAGGCGCGGACCAAGTCTTCCACGATGGTGACTTCTTCGATGGTGTTAGTGCTGGTAAAAAACGGGTTTCGTCCCACTTGCGTAAGAGCACGCCGAATTTCGTCTTGGAAGACGATAATGAGAATCAGAATCAGGTTGTTGAAGAACTCCACCAAAATGGTGTGCAGCGTATGAAATTTAAACTCTTTGGCGACGAAATAGAAAATGAGAATAATGCCAAAGCCCGTGAGCATCTGCACCGCGCGCGTTCCTAGGATCAAAAGCAAAATGCGGTACACGATTACGCAGACGAGCAGAATATCGGCGATATCCTGCCATCGAATGATTTCGCGTAAATTGGAGAAGAAGTCTAACATCGCACCTTTTGCACTAAACGGTGCCCCCTAGGGGCTACGGTTATCTGCCTCTCTTATCGGTGGCCCGCGTCAAAAGCTTTAACTTATTGAAATAAGCTGGAAAATGCGAGAATCAGAAAACCCTCCCGTTAAAGGGCTCCAGGGGCGGATTGGCAAACCGCTTCCCTTTTTCAGGGGCGCAGGCGCTTGGCGCAAAGGCGATAGCCGATGGCAGATAAGATGAGGCATTGGCCCAAAAGGACTGATCCGTGGAAGAAAAAGCTGCTCCAGGTGAGTGTCTGCCAAAAAGCGAGCTGACTCAAGCGCACCCCGTGGCTGAGCGGAAGGCACCAAGTAATCACCTGGGCTAACTTGGGCATCTGTTCAATGGGGAAAAAAATGCCTGAAAAGAAAAGGAGTGGCGAAATGATCCATGCGTAAACCGTCTGAAACTGATTGATGTTTCGCACGCATGCGCTAGCGATAAGTCCCATCGCTCCGCACCCGATACCGACAAAGAAACCTACAACGGGAATCAAAAGAGCAAACCAGCTAACTTGAAAGGCCCCAAAAAGAGCAAGAAAGATGGCGACACAAGTTCCCATTACGGCGCCCTTAAGACCCACCCAAATAAATTCCCCAATTAAAATCTCGCGTACCCCCAATGGGGTGGTTAGCATCGCGAGAAACACATTCTCGAAAGTCATGCGGATATAGAACCCGTAGCTGCATTCGAAAAAGGAAGTTACCAGGGCTGTAAAAGACACGAGCCCTGGCGCCATAAACTCTAAGTAAGATCGCCCTTCTAGAGGCGGAACCATGGCTCCTAGTCCAACCCCGAGCGAAAATACCATAAAGAGAGGATCCGAAAGAGACGGTGAAATATTGGCAAGAAAGTCTTTGCGATAAACCACCCAGTTCCGGCGCGCAATATGAAGACTCAAAAGAAGCGTTTCAGTCATGTGCTGCCAGCTCCTCTCCGGTCATTTTCAAAAACACGTCTTCCAGGTTCGTGGGACGCATCTGCAACGGTACAATTTGTTCGCGCAGATGAAGCGCTAAAAGATCCTCAATGTGTTCCGTGCGTAGATAAATTCCGGAAGAACGAAAAGTCAGGTGAAAGCGCTTATCCTTGCTAGCTGAACTTTCAAGCCTCTGTTTAATCCGGTCATCGATGGAGTAGATGCCCATGAAACCCGGCACCGACTCATCAATCATCGCTTTGGGACTCGCCGTCTGGAGAACTTGGCCCTTATTTAGAATCGCAACCCGATCGCATAACAGCTCGGCTTCATGCATGTAGTGAGTCGTCAAAAGGATGGTAACTTTCTGCTCGCGCAGTTCATGCACCTTTTGCCAAAGCAGGTGGCGAACCGCTGGATCCAAACCGGTGGTGGGCTCGTCTAGAATAAGAAGCTCGGGGCGCGACAAAAGCGCTCTGACGAAGACCAAGCGCCGTTTCATTCCACCCGAGAGAGCCTTGATCGCTTCTCCCGCCTTGTGCGAAAGACTCATGTACTCCAAAAGTTCGTTCACGCGCGGTTTGCGCTCTGCCGAAGGCACACCTACAAAAGCCGCATAAAGCAGCATGTTTTCTTCGACCGTCAGACTTTCATCTAGGGCGTTTTCTTGGGTGACCACCCCGATACGCTTCTTCACTTCACGGGCTTGGGTTTCGGGATCAAGCCCCATAATCTTCAACGAACCACCGGTGCGACTGATGGCACCATAGGCAAGATTGATAAAAGTGGATTTACCGGCGCCGTTAGGGCCAAGGAGGCCAAAACACTCGCCTGGTTGGACTTCTAAATCAACACCCGCAAGAGCGTGAAACGAGCCAAAACTTTTGACGACCTTATCGGCGATGATGACTGGCGAACTCAAAAACTCTCTCCGTTGAACTCGGTATTGTAACCGAGCCGGAACGAGAAGCCTAGCTAGGGGAGAAGTTACTCACAGGTTCGCTCCCAACCCATTTCCACGCGGATTTGAAGAGAGCACGAACCCACGTTGTCAAAGTGATTGGTGTCGGGGTAGCTGATCCAAAACTGATCCGAACCGGCGACAACGTCGATCCCCGCCTCAAAATCTCGTAACAGAATGGCGGATTTTCCAGAGGGCGTGGCGTAAGGGGGTCCGATTAAGTTGACGCTATTACCAAATTGTCCGACCAAAACGATCTGAGGGCGCTGGTTCACGCTTTCACTATGGCCATTGCGGCAGTCGGAAATGTAGCCAGAACCGTTGTTCACAGTACCACTGATGTTTCTGATGAAAATTTTGTCCCGCATGCCGATGTGGCGCAGCGCAACCACAGGTCCCGCAGTCGAGGTTTGCACACCGCTGAGGGTCCAGTCTTGCTGACATTGAGCGGGAGTTCGTCCCGGACACACCACTTTCGGGCCATTCTGCGGCGAGACGTTAATGGTTGTCCACTCAGTCGGGGGACAAGGAATGGGTTTCCAGCCGACTTCTCCACGAGCCGTGTAGCTTCCCGTGTAAACAACGCCGTTATATTGGTATTTCACACGCAAAGCTAACGTAATGACAGCTTCGAAGGTGTCGGTCAGTCGAGGGGCAAATTTAATATCAAACGTACAAGAAGAGCTGGGCTGCAGCGTAGCGCAGGTGGAGTTCTCAATAGAATAAGGAAGAGGTACAGCCGCATCCAAATCGGTGCGAAAAATAAAATTGGTAACCGCCACGTTACCGGCGTTACTTACGACAATTGTTTTGGAGGCACTGCGCGTCTGCGCGACAGAACCGAAGTCGTGTTCGATGGAATCGACAATCACGCTTACAACGGGCACCGGAGGGTTGATGACAGCGCTAAACTCGTCTGTTACGCCATCGCAATCGAGTGTGTAGGTAAATACTTGGTGGGCCACTCCGCTAAGAGGAGGAGTGGTATGCGTGGTAGCGCCCGCAACCAAATCGTCATTATTTAGTTTGCAAAGCGAGGGGCTTCCGGTCACCACCCAAGTGAGTTCTAGTCGGCTACCCGAATTAAAGAGAATGGGACCATTGACGTAATTTAACGCCCCTTGCACGCGCCCTTGCAGATTTACCGTAACGGGTTGAGTCTCAATAATGGCAACAAACGTGTCGCTAATTAGACCGCACTGCACTTCAAAACTGATGCGTTGGTTGGCAACTCCGTTTACCGTGACGGTTTGGCTACTCGAGCTTTCAAAATTAAGTGGGTCACCATTCAGGGTGCAAGATTGGGGACTACCTTCAATATCCCAGGTAATTTGGATCTGTGAGTTGGTAGGGACAATGATCGAACCTGATGTATAGTTGGAACTCCCCACGACACGTCCACGCAAATCTACTGTGACATCGAGGTCACTAAGCGATCCTCCCCCGTTCTCAGAAAGGGTAGCGCGTCTATTTTGGCAACCACCCAACACGGCGAGTAAGGCGATGGCGGTGATTAAAGTGAGTGCGGTGTACAGATATCTCAGAAGAGCGCTCATCATCGAAAAACTCCTACGTCCAAAAAACCGTTCTGCGGAGAGTTCAATCGAAGTCGTACTTGGGGATTTCACCTTATATTGTGCAAAACCAAAGCCACTGGAATTAGCGTAAGTATTGGATGTTATGAGGGATGGTGTTGGGCGTGTGTCGGGAAAGGGACTAGAGGGCAGCCGGGACAAACCACACAATTGGCTAAGTCTCCGTGGAGAAAAGAGATTTTGGAACTGTCTCAGCATTGGAGAGTTCCATTTGCTAGCCGGTCGGGTTCTAGGCGACTTCGGGCTCGGTTTTAAACGCGCCAACGGCCTTTTTCGCTTTTCCTTTTAGGGAAGTTTTGCCCGAGTCAGAGGGCGAGACTTCCAACGGAGGTAGCTTCTTTCCTTGCATCAAAAGTTCAACTTCTTCTGCTGAGAGAGACTCACGTTCCACAAGAGCGTCGGCCATCGCGTGAAGCACATCGAGGTTGTCTTTGAGGATCTTTTTCGCGCGGTCGTGGTTTTCGGTCAAAACCTTGCGAATTTCTCCGTCAACCGTTTCGGCCGTTTTTTGGCTGATGTCTTTGGCTTGATGAATTTCACGGCCCAAGAAGACACTTTCGTCTTTGCGACCAATTGCCATGGGGCCAATCTTGTCGCTCATGCCCCACTCACAAACCATTTTCTTGGCTAGGTTGGTGGCTTTATCAATATCATCTGCGGCACCGTTGGTTTTTTCACCGTAGATGAGTGTTTCCGCTACACAACCGCCCATCATAAATGCAATGAGGCTTTCGGCTTTATCTTTTGAAAGCGTCAAACGGTCTTCATTCGGCAAAGTCATTGTCACGCCGAGTGCCATACCGCGAGGGATGATGGTTACCTTGTGAATGGGATCCAAACCTTCAATCGATTTGCCTACGATCGTATGGCCGGCTTCGTGGTACGCGACCATGCGGCGCTCCTCTTCACCAATCACCATGGACCTACGTTCGGCACCCATGAGCACTTTGTCTTTGGCCTTTTCAAATGAACGCATCCCGACTTCCGTCAGGTTTTCACGTGCTGCCAAAAGAGCGGCTTCGTTCGCTAAATTCTGAAGATCGGCGCCAGAGAACCCAGGGGTTCCGCGGGCCAAGATTTCCAGGTTCACATCGGCACCTAAGGGCATGCGCTTGGTGTGAACTTCCAAAATGCCTTTGCGACCGCGAGCATCTGGTCGTCCGACGGTCACGGTGCGATCAAATCGGCCGGGACGAAGTAGTGCGGGATCCAGGACGTCAGGTCGGTTGGTGGCTGCGATCATGATGACGCCTTCGCGTGAATCAAAACCATCCATTTCAACCAAGAGCTGGTTCAATGTTTGTTCGCGTTCGTCGTGCCCACCGCCGAGGCCTGCGCCACGCTGGCGGCCAACGGCATCGATTTCGTCGATAAAAATAATGCAAGGAGCGTGTTTCTTACCCTGTTCGAACAAGTCGCGGACGCGCGAGGCGCCTACGCCTACAAACATTTCCACGAAGTCCGAACCGCTGATGCTAAAAAATGGCACAACCGCTTCGCCCGCAACCGCTTTGGCAAGCAGTGTTTTACCAGTACCCGGGCTGCCGACGAGAAGTACACCTTTGGGAATTTTTCCACCCAAGCGAGTAAACTTTTTTGGATCGCGCAAGAACTCGACGATTTCTTCGAGTTCTTCTTTAGCTTCTTCACAACCAGCAACGTCGTCAAAGGTGACGCGGGTGTGGCCGTCGGTCAAAAGTTTCGCGCGTGAACGTCCAAATGACATGGCTTTGCCGCCATTAACTTGGAGCTGACGTAAGAAAACCATAAGCAGAACAACGAAAATGACCATCGGTCCCCAGCTGATGAGGAACTGAAGCCAAAGCGAGCGACCTTCTTCAATTTCGTAGTTGGGAATGAGACCGTGTTCGTTTACCAACCGGACGTAGTATTCGGAGTTCGTATCGCCGATGGTATCGAAATCGCTTCCCCCTTCGACTTCTTTTTTGAACTTTCCGGCGATGCGCCCGTGGCTTCGGAAAGTAACTTTCTCCACATGCCCGGCTTTGACGTGCTCTATAAACTTATTGAAAGGGAGCTTTTGTCCCTGCGGGGGCGTATGCGTTGTTTGGAACAGAAGTAAGGTGGCGACCAGTAGGATCATCCACACGACTAGAGTCTTCTGCGAGTTCTTCATTTCACCACATCCCGGGCAAAGAATATTATTGTGCCTTAAACTTATCGGCAGTCTTGCGTTCCAGCCTAAGGCTAAGTTGTGGCTAGAATATCCACGACTTAGTGGGTTAAATTCGGGGTGTGGCCCGGGGGGATGGCTTAGTGCGCCAAATGAGAGAAGGGAAAAGAGAGTTCGACCTTAGTTGGACCTACCTGGTCAAGACGCGGGAACCAGACAACTTCTTGGGATCCGGCCCGGGTTAACACGGGCAGTAAGGAACGTTCCGGCTGAGGCACTCCGCGTTCCAAAAAGACCTCTTTGAGTTTCTTTGACCCGACGCGGTCACCGGCCTGAAAAGTTCTCCAAAGAAATTCTCCTTCTTTTAGACTTTTTGCGCGAAAGCCTAGCTGAGTACTCACGGTGTCGTTGTCCTGTTTTTCAAATAGGGGGAGCGGCGCTTCTCGCTGCAAAGCATTTTGAAAGTAGACTTGTCCGCAAGACTGGATGACTCGCAGTTTTTCGGAAAGCCAAAACTCGCGGGTCCCTTCTGAAATCTCGCGGTCTAAACGCGCCAGCTCATCCCGATTGAGGGGAACTGAATCCAGCTTCTCTCGTACCGCTCTAAGCAAAAGCGCTCGCTCCGGAAAAGGAAGAGCCAAGTAATCGCTCACTTTGCTTCGAATCCAGTACGGGGTCACTACACAATGGGTGGCAAACAATTTTCGTTGGGATTCATCAACAAATTGGGCGGCCCAAGCAAGCTCCGCCCACGTTCCTTGAAGGCGTTGATAGAATGCGCCCTTCCCTCCAAACGATTCACTTAACTTTTCCAGTGGCGGTATGAGTTCCTTGCGAACGCGATTGCGGAAAAAACGATCATCGGTGTTTGAGAAGTCTTCGCGGAATCCCCAACCATTGTTGAGCGCGAGTTCTTGCAGTTCGCTCTTAGGAAAGCAGAGAAAGGGACGCAACACACACCCGCTTCGCGGCTGCATCGCTCTTATTCCGGTAAGTCCGGTTCCCCTGATCATTCGCATCAGCTGGGTTTCCAGCTGGTCGTTTGCGTGATGTCCGGTCACTACAAAGTGCGCTCCCAATGCGCGACGGACCTCTTGCAAAAACGCCCAACGCTCCTCGCGCAAAGCATTTTCCGAAACGACACTGCCTTGACGTTGCCCCTCGACAAATCCGATGTTCATTTGGTGCGCAAGCATCCGAACAAACTGGCGCTCGCCTTTGGCGGCATCACGCATGCGGTGATCAAAGTGCGCGATGGTGAGTGCGGTAGCGGGAAGTAGCGCTGAAAAAGAGTGGCAAAGGGCAACGGAGTCCAGACCACCCGATACGGCTAGTATAAAGTGGCGTCGTGGATAATCCGAGCCAATATGACCCAAAAGCCAGTTATTTAGCCACTCTGCCTGCATGGCCGGAGAAGCTACCAGGTTTAGTAGAGTGCTTCAAATGGGGGGCGAGGTTCATCGGAAAGTAGGTCAAACGCGCGGGTGACACCCTCGTAGCGAACCAAACGTCCCTTTGCACTGCGATAAACCCCTCGGTGGACGATCCGGTACACGCCACTGGGTACCGCCCCGTTGGGGAGCCACTCTACTTTGATGTGAGAAATTCTTCCGGCACGCTCCAACCAGTGAAGACGCGTTTCATAGTCCCAATCAAAAGCCACCGGTTCCCAGTTCGTTCCCACTTCTTGCTGTACCTCGAGGTAGCTGTCCTGAATAAAGGGATTGTTACTTAGTTGACCGCCGATAAAGCGAGCCTCAATGGTTTCCCCCGCCAGATAGAGTTCCTTCGGTTGGGTAAGGACTTTTCCGAAAATGCCACCGGCGGGTAAGCGATCGGAACCAATAATGGGGGTCACCCGTTTCTCTGGAATGGCAATTTTGGGAGCCTTACCAGGCGATTTCACCGGGATCCCTTGAAAAAGACTTAGGGCCAGTTTGTCGAGTTCTTGTTGATAAGCGTTGAGCGTCCAAGGACCAAAATGCGTGGAGGCCCCTTCGTAATCTTGTTCATCGTACTCTTCTCGCGTTGCTACATAGCTCGCGTATGAATTCGCGTATCCGCCGATCACGACGGTACTGATTCCCATCGGTTCCAAAGTTTTTTTGATCGTGTTGCGGACCCGCCGACCCGACATCGTAGTGAGTTCAGCCGGAACTCCCACGATAGCCAATGAACCAATACGAATAATCTGCAACGGCAATACCTGGGGAGTTGTTCCACGTTTCCCTGTTTGCAACACAACGGGTTTTTGGCTGTGGCATTTGTCGCGTAAACAAAGTGCTTTCAGGAGAAGGGGCGCGTTTTGGCAGTTTACGCCTTCCTTTCCAATGCCCGGACCATCTTCTTCAGAGCCGGCGAGCATGGAAACCCCAATCGCCGCCGAGCAAGTCACCTGCCGGCTGGGCGCATACGGCGGAAGAACATGGACACGAGAAAAATCGACCCACGCGTGGCGATAGTCCAGAGCCCCGTCTTCATAGACACGGGGTTCGTCGAAAATTTCTCGCGCTTTGAGAAACTGCATTTTCCCGGAAAGCTTGGTACAAGAAAAATTGTCATTAGCCGCGCATTCCCAATCCCCATTCCCATCCACGTCACCGCCAATGCCGGGTGAGACGTCGCCTGCGTTGCTGTTGGCAAACGCGGCGGTAAAACCTTCTTCGTTGCGGTAATCTCGACCAACACTTTTTTCCCATAGATAGGCAGCTATCCCCTTGTTGTCCGGACTAATCAGGCGGTTGGTATTATCCATTGAGGTGTTGTGTACGGGGTACCAGGTGTAAGCACCCAACGGCTTGCCCTCTTCCGTTTCAAAACCGAGTACCGTCATCGTGGTATCGGTGTTCCCATCATACTGGAGGCGTTCGGCGCGCGGATTGCGCAGATAAGCATGAGGAGAACGGTTCACGTTCCCGCCCAAAAGCTCTCCCTCTGATACAAACAGACGCGCCGGAAGCGGATGTTTAGCGGCTTTGGCAACTGATTGATAGATTCCCTCGACAATGATGTCGACGTTTGCCTGAGAAAAGCCCGCGCGGAAGCTATAAAAGTTATGATGCGAATAGGCCCCAGGCCCACTGTGCGTATGATTGGAAGCAATGTGCACGTTGGCGTGAGTAAAACGATTACCAAACGCGGATTGAAGTTTGCGGATTACTTTCTCTTTGATGCCGTCGTAAACGTTGCAAAGTTCGACGTTCACCAGTGCGATCTCGCGCTCGCTGACAGAATCAGACACAATAAAGGCGCGCGCGTGGAGCCGCATGTGAATACCGGCCGTCGTCTGCTCCTTTTTCACGTATCCGTTCATCGGGAGATTACTGGCGGGTCCGGTAATGTCGTGAATGCCCGTTCCGACTCGGTAGCGAGAGTTGGCAAATAATAGCGCGGGGAAAATAGCGACCAGTAGCGAACTGTGAAAGAGACGTTTAAACACAGCAGCTCCTTTTTAGCATTAGTTTAATGCCTAGGCGATAGCACTGCGAATATTTTCATTTTAGTCGTAATACTCGACGTCGGATGACGCTTCTTCTTCGTCTTCAGCGGGGATTTCGCCTTCTGACTCTTCTTCGGGAAAGCTTTCTTCATCATCGTAGAACTCTTCATTCAATGGCACGGCGCGTTCGCCCTTTCTTGTGCGAGGAGCCCGGATGACTTTGGGTTCTTCTCTTAGGGCTTCTTCCTCTTGCACTTCGTCGTAGGCGCCTTGAGACATTTCACCGCTGTCACCCTCGGCATCTACAGGAGCAGTGGCTTGAGGCAGACGCATGATAGGCCGCTGCCGGGGGCGCAAATTCGATAGCGGCATCTTGGCGCGTTCCGCTGAGGGCGATGATTGGGCGGGGGCGCGCTCAAAAACAGGAGCCGCAGTGGGCGCTGTAGTCTTTGGACCTGCTCCCTGGAAAAAAATTATCGCTCCCACAACGAGGAACAGGGCGATCAGTCCCGTAGAAAATGCCGACATACGACCTTGGGCCCGTCGGCCAGGGCGTTCGTCACTGGATTCGCCGTAAGCATCTTCATCGGGACGATCCGTAAACGTGAGCGAAACTTCTTTTTGCCCGAGCAGAAGTTCTTCTGGGTTGATGTCCAAAAGATGCTGAGGAATCTTCTCGCGTTTTTCCTGTTCGATATCGGCGCTGGTGATCGTTTTGCGGCGTTCTTGCCCCGTTGGGAGGGGTACTTGCTTTTTGTTTAGACGACGATCGAACTCAGGAAATTGCCAAAGAATCTTCCAGCCCGAAAGCGCAATAGAGCCATCTTCCGAAACCTGCATGCCGACTTCATTACGGCGAAACTTGTTCTGGTTAAGTAGGGCTTTGATCTGCTCTTCTGTATAGGGTCCTTGGGGAACCTTACTGACAAGCACGATCCAAAATTTGGGATTTTCGCCCACAGCACTCCTTATTAGTACACGGAGAGTGGGCTCGACTTACTTCGGGTCGATTAAGTTAACTAGGGATCGATGAATCTTCCCGTTGGAAGCCACCGCCTCTTGGGCGAATATATTCGTCTTCTGACCTCGGTAACCGCTCACTTTGCCCCCGGCCTCCTCAATTAAGAGGTAGGCGGCGGCAACGTCCCAGCTGCTTAAGCCTTTTTGCCAGTAGCCATCGAAACGGCCACAAGCGACATAAGCTAAGTCTAGGGCGGCGGCTCCCGCGCGTCGCAACCCAAGTACCCGTTCACTTACCCTGCGAAAGATTTTCAACTCTTTCGTTAGGGCCTGCCCTTTGCAGGTGTAATACAACCCCGTACCAAGCAGTCCTTGCTCGAGCTTTTTCGTCTTTGAAACATGCACGCGCTTACCGTTGAGCGTCGTTCCCTTGCCTCTTTCAGCCAGGAAAAGTTCCTTGCTGACAGGCTGATAAACGGCCCCCGCTAAGGGTTCGCCATCAGAGTACGCCGCAATCGATACGCAGAACCATGGGTAGCCGTGCGCAAAGTTGGTCGTTCCATCGAGTGGGTCAATCACCCAACAAAGAGAACGGTCTCCTGCAAACTCTCCGCTCTCTTCAGTAATTATCGTGCTGTTCTTGTAGTTTCTTGAGAGTTTTTTCAAAATGTACGCTTCAGACGCTTTGTCCGCGTCGGTCACGATACCCGCATTCTTTTTTGTCTGAACGTGGTGGGGTTTTCGAAAATACTTCAAATGAATTTTCCCGGCCGCGACCGCTGTCTCGGCCAAGAACTTAAGAATTCCTTTTTCCATGAACTACTGCTTCTGCGCCTTCCTTTTGGCTGATTTGGTAATCTGCCCGTACTCTTTGTTTGCTTCCCTTTGCGCTTGGCCTTCCACTGTGCGAATCAGCTTCGCGTTGCGCTCAATCTGCTTCTCGTACCGCTTACGTTCTTCGCTTTCAAACTCTGTATCAAAAATTGCCTCATCTACCTTGGCTTCGAGTTCGTCCAAGGACTCTTTTAGAAACTTCAAGATCTCGGGGTTGTCGTAAGAGATCGGAGAAATGGGATCCTTTTGAATGCGGAAGAAGCACAAGGTTTTTTGAATGAGAAGATCAATCGGGTTGTGGTCCCGGATCCAGTCATTTTCCTCATACAATTTTTTACGCAACGCGATTACGCGGAAGATACGACGAGAAAAAGAACGGTCCTTTTCCACCTGGCTTTGTCCCACAGCCGTTAAGAACTCCACGAAGGGGGTGCTATCGGGAAGGAGTTCGGAACAATTGAGAGGTAGCATCCGCACCCCGCCTCGAATCGCTGCCATCCCTTGAGAGGAATAAAAGAGCGTTCCGCTAACACACAGGGCTAGAAAGGCGATGGTTCTGAAACTAATGTTGATCACGTAAAGCTCCTGACTATGTCCGTATCGTAGCAAGGGGAAAGGTGCCAGTCTACCTTCGGCACCGCGTCTGGAAAGTTCCAAAAAGTGCCTGGCACCTTTTGGAACCCGAAAAACGTGACAGACCCAGCACACCCTTGTCATACTCATCGGACAGACGATGGCAATAACCGAAGAATTTGATTATCTCGTTTTGGGAGATGAGCCGGCGGGCCTTTGGCTTTTGTCCGAACTCGACAGGCTTTATGAATCCCATGGGTCTGTTTGTCGAGGCGGATGGATCACGAAAGATCCCAAACCCGCGCCGCGCATGGTTTCGGTCTCCCATGCTAAAGACTACGGAATTAAGTGCGACGCACCTTTCCACTTGGATCTGGTTACCGGTGAGGAGTCTTTTCCGCTTAAAGCGGACGCTTTGATCTCCCGGTATCCCCGTTTGGCTCCACAGCTTTTCGAAAAACCTTCCGGGCACACGAACTCCCTGGCAGCGGAGAGTTTGAAACATCACCCACAACTTTTGAATTTTGCTAAGGGGTACTGGAAGTTTTTTGGGCGAGCTCCCTCGTTGGCTCCTGAACGTCTCTTGCAAACCGCCTGTGAGGGTAGCGAGCTGGGATGGTGGAATCCTCCCGCCGAGTTTAGTGAGAACACGGTTCCTATCGACGTTTCTCAGCCCGAAAAACATATCACCCACTTATTTTTCTCCAAAAGAGGGATGGTTTCCCTTCAGCTGGCTGATGAAACGACTTTGCTTACTCGCTGTTTGATCATCAATACCTCGTTGCATGATCTCGAAGCCCTGGCAAAGCCCATCGCCCATCTGCACACTAATCTCGATCTGGAACCTGCTTCGTTGTTCGAGACGGCGCTTTATCCGTTTCAAATCGACGCTAAACCGCTCAGCGTTTCACAAGGGACACCCCCACTATTTGTGTTCTTTGAGCAGTCCCAAGCCGTTGATACCCACGCGCACATTTGGCCGGTCGAGTGCCAGCGGCTTCCCGATAGGGCGCAACTCAGGCTATGGGCGAGCTGGTCGCGCGCTCTTTGTTTAGACACTGTTTTAGGTCGGTTCCGTGACGGCCTACGCCATCTTTCTCAGCTCTTTCCGTTCTTGGACGAGCAGACGTTGCGCTACTCGCTTCCCCTGGATGCGAGTTCCTGCGCGCTGGACGAAGAGCGGGCTAAGTGGTTTGAGACTCTTTCCGAATTAGCGGTTGAGAAATATAGTCTCACCCGAATTCACACGCATACGCGACGCCCCAACCTGCACTACCTTGCGCCGTCCTTGCATTGTGAATTGCCTTACCCTTTCGGGCCCCTGTCGGCAGCCCGCTCACTTCTTTCTGCTCTCGCCTCACAGAAAAAGTGGCCAAAGTCCCGGGGCGGCTCCACCTCAGATGAAGTCGAAAACCCTGCTCACACCGGAAGAGATGTCCCGCTGGCTCCGTAAGGCCAATTGTCTCATCCCCTAGATAACTATGAGAATGCACACGGGAAATTGTTCCCATAGCCCTCGCAGTATGATAACCCGTTTGGACTTATGCCTTTTCAGACATTGAAACGGCAACTAGCGGACTCGCTTGCGCAGACATTAAAAGACCCTCGGTTTCCCGCCGAGGCATTTTTGTCCGCGTTTAGTAGTCCTCCAGATGCTAAATTGGGCCACATTGCTTTGCCTTGCTTTGGTTTTGCCAAGCAGCTGGGAGTTCAATCCAATGAACTGGCCGCGCGTTTTGCTGAAGCCCTTAAAAAACAGGGGTTGGAATGCCAAACCGCAGGCCCTTATCTCAATGTCCGCTGGAATCCGCAGACTCTTTACCAAGAAACGCTCAGCCAAATTTTCACGCAGAAAGGAAAGTTTGGAGAGGATAGTCTTGGTGCGGGTAAGACCATTGTTATCGAATACTGCTCACCCAACATTGCCAAGAAACTTGCGTTTCATCACATCCGCAGCACCCTTATCGGAGCGGTTCTCGCCAACTGCTATAGGTCGCAGGGGTTTAAAACGGTTCGAATGAATTTTGTGGGCGATTGGGGAGCTCAGTTTGCGCGATTGCTGGCGGCGTTTGAGCTGTGGGGTAAGAAAGACGCCCTTGCCTCTCCGGAAATCGGCACGGCGATGAATCATCTTTTGGAAATTTATGTTCGGTTTCACAAAGAAATCGAAGTCAATCCGGCTCTGGAGCAAAAGGCGGCCTCTGCGCTAGCGCGTCTGGAGAGCCAAACGCCCGCCGTGGTGGAGATTTGGAACGACATTCGCAAAGTGAGCGAAAAGGCGATGGCGCAAACCTTAAAGCGCTTACACGTCGAGTTTGATTTGCAGGAAGGCGAGAGCAACTACCTGGAGCCCATCAAAGAGCAGCTCGAAACCTTTAAAACACTTTCAAAAGCCGAGATGAGTGAAGGCGCCTGGATTGTTAACCTCGACGGTATAAAGACGCCCGCGCTTATTCAAAAAAGCGACGGCACCACGCTTTATCTGACTCGAGATATCGCCGCGGCCCTAGATCGCTTTAAACGGTTCCATTTTGATCGAATGCTCTATGTTGTTTCCCAGCAGCAAAGTCTCCATTTCCAGCAACTCTTTGGTGTTTTAACGAAGATGGGCAACGGTTGGGCGAGTAAGTGTCATCATATTGCGTTCGGCACGGTTCGCTTTGGGTCCGAGAAAATGTCGACACGCGAAGGCAAAGTGGTTTTGCTCGACGACCTTTTGAATGAGGCCCACCAGCGTGCTCTTGCCGTTTGTACCGAAAAAAATCCGACGCTAGCGAACAAAGAAGAAGTCGCAGAACAAGTAGGCGTAGGAGCAGTTATCTTTGGAGAGCTCTCCGCACACCGCATGCGCGATATCGATTTCGATTGGGAGCAGATTCTGGCCCTGGACGGAGAAACAGGTCCGTATGTTCAGTATTCTCTTGTTCGCTGCCATTCCCTTCTCAAGAAAGCTGCCGAAAAGAATTACCCGATTAATGAGTCGCACACACCGACAGAAACCTTGGGGCCCGAGGAAGAGGCGCTTGTGCTTTGTTTGGCAAAGTTTCGCTCCGTCCTGCAGCAGGTTCTGGCGGAAAACGAGCCCTATTATCTGACCCGCTACCTCATTGATATCGCCAAATTCTTCAACCGGTTTTATTACCAAGTTCCTGTACTCCAGAGCTCTGATCCGGCGGTGCGCACGCAACGACTTAATTTAGTCAGCGCAACCAAACAAGTGATGGAGAACGGCTTTGCGCTTCTCGGCATGCAGTGCCCTGAAGAGATGTAGAGTTTTCTTAAGTGAATTTCCTTTATCACCTTTTGTACACAACGACCCTCGGTGCCGCCGCTGGTTGCGCGCTTTTTTCTTCCCACATTCGCGAGGGTTTTAAAGGGCGTTGGGGGTTACGAAAACGTCTGGGCGACGCCTTTAGTGGCAAAGCTTCTCCTGTTTGGTTCCATGTGGCTTCCAGCGGGGAGTTTGAACAAGCCCTGCCCATTTTAGATGCTTTTAAGGCACGGCGTCCCGACGTGCCGCTGTTTCTTTCCTACTTTTCTCCGTCTGCAAAGAAGGCCGTGGCTCTTGAAAAGAAACGTCGTGGGGACGCGAGTCTGCCCTGGGATTTTGCCGACTATTCACCCTGGGACAGTCACAGCTACCTGGCCACCTATCTGAAAATCCTAAAGCCGCGCGCCTACGTAAGTCTTTACCGAGAAATTTGGCCCAATCTGTTAACTGCGCTTACCCGGCACAAGGTACCGCGCCTTTTGTTCGCGACCCACTTTCCTGAAAACAACTGGAAATTGCGTTGGTTCTACACCCAATCGCTAAAGAGCTTCGATTTTATTGGCACCGTAGATGACACCACTACCGCCCAGCTTACTCTCTTGTTGGATTCCCAGTTCGTCCATACGGTTGGCGACTCTCGTGTCGCCCGAGTCGTGCAGCGAAAAGAAAAAGCGCCGGCAGCTCCCTGGCGTAGCTTTTTTGAGAGCCAAAAAGTGTTTGTCGGGGGGAGCCTTTGGCCGGAAGACTTCACGGCGGCAAAGCCTCTGCTGCGTGAGCTTCTGAGTAAAGGATGGCGTTTGATTTTAGTACCCCACCAGACCGAGGGGAGTTTTACCCAAGGACTTCTCACTTGGCTGCAAAGCCAAAAGATTCCCGCCCGTCTTTGGAGTCACTGGCGCTTTGAACCAGACGACAGGTCCCACCTAGTAGTAAATGAAATCGGGCCCCTAGCGGAACTTTATCAAGTGGCTTCGATGGCGCTTGTCGGAGGGAGCTTTAAATCCAAGGTTCACAACGTTCTAGAACCCGCCGTCTACGGCTTTCCCATTCTCACAGGCCCCCATACTCATAACGCCGACGAAGTGCGCATTTTGGAGCAAATAGGCGTGCTTTCGCGCGCCCTGGATGCCCAAGACTTGGTTCGGAAAGCCAATGAGCAGCTTACCCTGGGCGTAGATCGCAAAGAAAGCGTGAGAAACTACTTCAACGAAGCGGCGCAAGTTCCTGAGACCTATGCAGCTATTTTAGAAAAGTTTTTGTGAGGACGTCAGAGGTGCCAGGTCACTTTTGGTATTTCATCCCAAACCTCGCGAGCAGGTGCAATTAGCATCGCAGTCCAACAGAGCGAGACGAGCCAAAAGGCTAAAGTGCACAGGCACCTTAGCGCGAGTCCCGCTTGGCCTGATTGCGCTTTCCCCGCGCTCGGATGTGACCACTAATCTTCGCATCGATACTACGAACGATCTTTTTGGTAGGGCTCGGGATGGAGCGCTTCCGTGTCGTGGCCTTGGTAGCTTTGGGGCGATTTTGTTTCTTTGGCATAGCTTCTTCCTTTGCCGCATCTTAGGGCCAGAGAGACACAAAGGGCAAAAAAAAACGGCGAGCCCGAAGGCCCGCCGTTTAACAAGACCGAAGTCTTTTAGAACGTTGTACCCAGCAAGACACGAATGTCGTGCGTGGTAGCAGCCGCTCCGCTCAAGTTGCCTAACGTGTAGGCTAAGCGAGCGCGCCAGTCGTCATACTGTTTGGAAACAGTGACGCCCAAGTGTGTGGAATTGGCACCAGCCGCCGAACGGGCTAAGTCCAATTTCGCACTGAGAAGCGCGACACCGGCATCGAAGCTAGGCTCGAACCAGAGGCTGCGCGTGTGGCCAAGGGCTGCGGCGCCCGTGCTCGAACGGATAAATTCCGCGTTGAGCGCGAAAGGTCCCGTTGCCAGTTTCAGACCACCAGAGAGACCGAAGTCGTTCGGTCCACTGTTGAGCTGACCCACGTAGGTTGACACGACAGGCTCAAGGGTGAGGCTACCGGCATCAAAGCTGGTATGCCAGCGAGCCGCGAACGACGTGTTCTTGGCAGCGCCAAGAGCAGCAGCCGAAGCTACCCGACCGTCCATGATCGCAACTTCCAACGTGCCCGGGATAGGCTTTCCAATCGAGGCCATTACGCCCAGATCGTAGTTCCATCCGTTGGTCACGGCCATGTTGTAACCGGCGCTCATCATGTAGTTGGACGAACCATAGCGGTGCGTCATGCCTTCCATGCTGAACGGGGTGCTGATCATACCGAACTTAAACGTCACGCTTTCAGAGCACTTGTGTGCCACGTAAGCTTCGTTGACGTTGAAGAACAGACGAGCACCTGCCGCAGGAGCAACCGCACCCAACTTGTTGAAGTAGAATGAGGTGTTCGCGCCCGCTGCTGCAGCTGTGCTGCCGCTGTTAAACGCGATTTCCTTGGTCATCACGAACGAAAGCTTGTTGCTGACATCAGCTTCCGTTTTAAGACCAATATGATCGACCATGAATCCGAAATCCGAAGCGCCGCCTTTAATGGCTTGAAACAACGCCCCGCCTTCGGTGTGACCTGACATTTTGATGGCCGCTTGCGCATAACTTGCGCCAACAACCAACGTAACAACTAACAATTTTCCCCAGGTGAAACGTGTGTTCATTTCACTCCTCCTATTTTTCATGATGAAAAAGATCGATTCCCCCAGTACCACTTACGTTCAGATGTAAGACGCGCTTCCCAAGTAACCTAGAAGGCCCCCTGCTCGGCGCGAACGTCAGCGCATGACACGCTAATGTATAGTAACTAAGGGTAATATACCCCACCTTACATCCCGCGCAAATAAATCTTTTAAGAAATCAAGTACTTATATAATGCATCGCGCAAATGGCGAGGAAATTTCGAGAGTCGCATGCTAGCGGAAATCCTATTATTGAGACGCAAAAGATGGCAAGAGGCCTTCCAAAATCCGCGGCGGGCAATTACTTCACGCCGACTAAATAAAAAACGTATTTCCAGAACTCCAAAAAGAATTTGCGCATTCCGGAGTAGGTAAGAATCGAAAATTCGGAAGAAACAGCATACGGAACGATCGATAAGTTGGGGAAAGTGGCGCGGAAAATCGCGAGTGCCCGAGTCATATGGTAGTCACTGGTAACCAGGAACAGCTGGGAAATGGTCTTTTCTCTGAGGATCTTTTCGGCCTCTTCGGCATTTTCCACCGTGGAGCGGGATTGAGACTCGGTGATGACCTTGCCCCAAGTCTCGTGGATATTAATGGCAGACGAGCCTTGTTGGTTAATGATCGTTACAAGGGGAATGCCGGGCTCGACGCCAGAAAGGAGAATGAGCGGTCCATTTCGAGTCCTTAAAAGCGCAAAGGCTTGCGAAATGCGGTTGGAATCCCCCGCAAGTACCACGATTGCCTCGTTTTCTTGGATTTCCGGGAGTCGGGGGCCATGGTAAGCCGATTCCGTGTAGCGACGCGCGCTGACCCAGAAGGCTACCATCGCTACCCATAGAATGAGCACCCCTGCGGCCAAAGCCGACAGGAAAAGCGAAAGACGGAAATGTTCGCGCTGGGCCAACATGAAAGTGTTCCTAAGCTAACACAAGAAACTTCTTGAATTTAGCCCGTTTTTTAAATACTTAAAGAGTCTAATTTGGGAGGCCTTTATGGCGCGGATTTGTTTTTATTGTGATAAAGCCCCGATGTCGGGAAACATCATTAGTCATTCGAATATCAAGACCAAGGTGCGTCGGCTCCCGAATCTTCAAAAGGTCCGGACACAGATAGCTGGCACCGTACGTCGCGTGTACGCCTGCACTCGTTGCATCCGTAGTGGCTGGGTCCAGAAACCGCTCGTCAGGAGCCGTCCCGTCCCCGCTCAAGAAGCCCAAGCTTAAGCCAATCTCTCAGATCTGACGTTTAACTTCTCAAACTTGCATCGTTCTTAAGGACTTCGTGTGCGTGGAGTCTTACCCCCTTTTGTTTGGCACGCTTTGCAATCCTTCTAAGACTTAGCCATCCCAACAGCCCCAAACTCATCAAGGAGGAGGTGTGATGATTCATCACCTACAGGAAGCCCCCTTAGGGGCACGTATTACTTGTTATTCCCATTCCGACTTTCCCGTTTTAATTGTAGGAGAAACGGGAGTGGGAAAAGAGCTTGCGGCACTTAGCGTGCACGAGCAATCTGACCGTAAACGAGGTCCCTTCATTCCTATCAACTGCGCGGGGTTTCCCCCTACGCTCTTTGAAAGTGAACTGTTCGGCCACGAGCGTGGGGCATTTTCCGGCGCGCTACAAAATCATCTGGGGCTGATCCGCAAAGCAACCGGAGGAACTCTTTTTCTCGATGAAATTGGAGAACTCGACCTCTCATTGCAGGTTAAACTCTTGCGAACACTGGAGACGCATGAGGTGCGCGCGGTGGGCTCGACCCGGATTGAACACATCAACACGCGCTTTATCGCCGCAACCAACGCCGATTTGCCCCAGCTGGTCGCGCGTGGGACGTTTCGTCAGGATCTGTTCGAGCGATTGTCCGTGCTTCGTATCGAGGTGCCCCCACTGCGAGAGCGAAAAGAGGAGATCGAACGGATTGCTCGGGAAATATTGGGAGAGCTCTCCTGCACCGCAAGCCCTGAGGCGCTCGTACTATTGCACAGCTACGATTGGCCCGGAAACATCCGACAGCTAAAAAATGTGCTCATTCGGTGCAGCGTACTTGGGCAAAGGTCGATTCGCTCTGATCTTTTGGCGTCTGTTCTAGAAGAGGAAAAGGCCCGCCATCCTCAGATAAGCCAAAGCCACGGTGGCGTTTCGGGAACTTTGGCAGAAATAGAAAGAGAGGCTATTGTACGCAAACTGACCGAGTGTCGGGGGAACCGAAAACGCGCAGCTAAAGAGCTAGGAATTGCAAAATCGACCTTGCATGAAAAGATTCGCCGCTGGAAAGAAGAGAGCGAAGAACCTTTGGATTGGCCTTTGGGTCGCGTGCCTCGTGATGTGGCCGAGTCTGATCACGGCCGCTACGCCACGCACTTTGTGGATGTTTGAAGAATTCGGCGGCGATCCCGCACCGACCCAAGAGAATGAAAGGCGGCTGCTTGCAGCGTTTGGGCTATCCAATCATCGCGATGCGGTTTCCAGTTCGCTCTCCGGGACAGCAGATTTCAAGCTCTTTGAGCTTCGTTTGCATGCCTCTCAGCGCTTCTTCTTGCAAGCGGGCGATGCGCAAGCTCAGTTTGTCGAAAACGATCTGAGTCAAGCACGTTCAACCGTAGGGGCCGAAATCGCTCGCTACGCCATCTCATCCCGAGGAGTCTATGGCCGTTTCGCCCTTGGTTTTCTAAATTTTTTGCCTAGTTCTTCCAAGCAGCGCTGGATCCAGTTGGGCCTCAATACCGGCATTCTCACGCAACCCGATTTGCCGTGGAGCACACATCTCCATCTGGGTTTTCACTTTCCCATTCACCCGGGCCAAAGCCTCTTGGATATCAGTTTGCGGACGAGTCGGATGATTGCTGACAAACCCAGTTGGGCCTTGGAATTTGGGGGGATGCTTCACTGGTCGTACCGGATTTTTGCCCAGGAACCCAAAGCAGTGGCGAACTATGAGCATATGTTGTTTTCAGTGGGGCCTGTGATGCGACTTCGTACGAGCATGGGAACGGGGAACCTTTTCATGCTGTGGCGTTTGTGGATCGATAAAGAAATTACTGCGAGTAATGTTTTTCAGCCCAGCGAATTGCGTGCGGTGCCAGATCTTTCGTTTTCTTGGACCCTGAAGTTTTAGTTAGATCTGAGCGAGCACGGAAACCATCTCGACCGCCGCATCAACGGCATCTTTCCCTTTGTGGCCGTGAGCGCCACCGCATCTATCGAGCGCTTGCTCTTCGTTTTCTGTGGTGAGAACCCCAAAAATCACAGGAAGCTGATAGCGAAGGGCTACCTGCATCGTCCCTTCACTCACCTGGTTGCAGACGTAATCATAGTGAGTGGT
>JBGSIC010000024.1:0-68497 GCA_041751875.1 Bdellovibrionota bacterium | reverse complement strand
CAGTCGGTTCCAAAAGGTGCCTGGCACCTTTTGGAACCCAAGCCATGAATAGCTACCTAGCTAAAATGACTTGGCTTTTAGGGTGGTCCCTTGAGTTTACAGCTAAAAACGGTAAGATGGCCGTCTCTTGTGGCTGACCTGCGTAGGAAACATGAACCAAACCCGTCTCGACATTCTGCTTTGCGAACGCAATCTTGCGTCTTCACGCGAAAAAGCGCAGGCGCTGATCATGGCGGGAGCTGTTTGGGCAGATAATCTTTGTCTCGATAAACCAGGTTTGCGCTTGGCCTCTGATGCCTCCATTGAAGTTCGCCAGTCGTTACCCTTTGTCAGCCGCGGAGGGCTTAAGTTAGCCCATGCACTAGAGACATTTAACATTTCAGTGGAAGAGCGCGTCTGTCTAGATATAGGCGCCTCGACCGGCGGTTTTACAGATTGCCTGCTCCAAAAAGGTGCCTCACGCGTTTTCGCTGTCGACGTAGGAAGAGGACAGCTCGACTATAAGCTACAAAAAGACGAGCGAGTCAGCTCTTTAGAGAAAGAAAATGCTCGTTTCCTCAACATGGAACTCTTGAAAAAAAAGCACCCGAGTGCGGGTGAGATCACATTTGTTTGTGCGGACGTTTCGTTTATCTCCTTGAGGAATATCGTTCCCGCGCTGCTCACCACACTGACTGGCAAGTTTGAAATGGTTTTGCTCTTCAAGCCACAATTTGAAGTCGGGAAGGAAAATATCCGTAAAGGCGGTGTCGTAAAGGATGCCGAAACGGCGAAAGCGGCTTTAGAAAGTTTTGATGGTTTTATGCGGGAACGGGGATTGCTCAGAACCCATGAGGCAATCGTGTCCCCTATCACGGGAAAGAAAAGTGGAAACACGGAGTTCTTACTTCATTATGAAAAATAAAATACATTCTCTCAGCACTCTTCTTATCTTCTCATTGCTTTTTGGTTGCGCCACAAAACAACCAAAAACGACATCGGAGACTTCTGGACCTCCCGCGCCAGGAGAAGTGACAAAGCAGGAAGAGCCGCAAGATGATCGACCTTCCCCAAAAGTCGTTTTGGTCCTTGGCGGCGTGGGTATCGCGAGCTTTGCCACCATCGGTATTTTGAAAGCATTCAAAGAAGAAGGTATTCAGATTGACTCTATGGTCGCCACAGGCTGGCCGGCCGTCTTTGCTTTGGGCTACGGCTACCTCAAAAGTATCCACGATCTAGAATGGTTTTCTTTGCGGCTCGAAAACAAGGACTTCTACAGTGAGAGCTTTTTGGGGAAAAAAGGCTTTTCTCCCCACGATGCGATCTCCAAAAAACTCAAGCAAGCTTTTACACAAACCTCCCTTAGCCAGGCTTCCACCCCCATAGCCATCACGGCGTCTAATCTGGAAGAAAAGAAACCGGATGTGTATACCTCAGGGGGCTGGGTTTCTCCCTTGATGAAAGCTATTTCCGCCCCCGGCATTTATCAGCCCTTTCCTAACAAATCGAGCAGACAGTGGATTTTGTCTATGGACGGTATCGACACCGCTGTCGCTCAAGAGCGAGGAGCCAACCTCATTGTGGCCGTTGATATGTATGATGATTACCTAAACAGCCTCGATAAACCGCGTGATTCGAGCGAGGCAGTGTTCCGAAGTCTGTTTTTGACCCAATTTCGCCAACGACTCGAAACCCAAATGGCGATCGCGCAGCTTCCAACCAAAATTAGCCTCCGCAAAGGCCCCTTGGACTTCTCGGGTAAACGACAGGCCGTGCAAGCCGGGTATGAAATTGGCAAGCGGTTAGCAGATGAGATCAGAAGCAAGTACTCGGAATAGGAAGCTCATTGGTCTTTTTCGCTCGTTGATCTATAGTGCCGCCGATGCGGACTCGAGCGATTCCATTTCGGCACTTTTTAACGGGGATAGCCCTGTGTGTTCTTATCTCCGCATGCTCGAAAATCCCAAATATTCCATCACTTTCACTCCCCACGACTAATAAAATTGTCTCAGGAGAACACCTTTCGGCGTACGATATTCGTAAGATCTACACCGCCCTTAATCAGAACGGTGACCTCAATGATCTCAAACCTCTTTTTGAAACCCCCACCGATGAGTCATTAAACGCAATTGCGGGCCTGCTGGACCGCCACCTCTACCAAACTGCCCTCGATCCCGATGGATTGCCGGCCCTTCTGGAAACCCGCATTGAGAAACAGGATTTTTCCCGTTTTAGGGAGTATTCGACCAAACTCATCGAGGAAGAAAAATACACCGCGAAAGCGGACACGTTACTTTATCTAGCGACATGGAACCGCTTTCCCGAACTCGCGTCCCATGATGTGGGGTTGCTCAGTGCACCGGCTGCAGAAATTTTTGAACGTATCGAAGCCGATAAATCGTACGCGGAAATTCATGAGTGGGAACAATTCGCCGCTCCCTCAACTGAGCAAATCTACGCTGATTTGGAACGCTTTTTGAGTGATCGCCGACTTACCGAATCTTTGGTCCAGTTGGGGAATGAAATGCAGGACTCTCATTTTGGAACACACGCCCTAAGGGCGCTCTCCTTGATCCGTTCGAAGTTCCAACACGCAGAGAAAGGTCCTATTGCCTTTGAAGGTTTAGGATACGGGTTGCGAAAACTTCTTCTGAGCGAACCCGGAAACCCCGATGCGCTTCGTTACAATCAGCTGGATCTTCTCCTCTATTTAGGGCTCCAAGCAAACCGGGGAACGAACGGTCTGTTTAATGCCATTGCGGGAGCGATCGACGAACAGCCTGATATCTTTTTTACTTTCTCTAAACAATGGGCAAGCCCGATCATTGTAAAGAGCGTGCACCGCGCTTTGCAGAGAAGTTTGCACGAGAAGGATCTGTGGTACGGTTTGACCCACACTCAACCACCACCAACACAAACCTTAACCGAAAGAGTATTTTCGGGAATCGCCAAAATTCGTGGATTTGACGACAGCTTCGTGAGCGTCGATCCTTTTCCTTCAGCATTCCGTAGTCAAATTCCCGCGTACGTACTTTCCATTTGGATTCAGCAAGTCCTTAAAGAGAATGCGAAAGAATTTTATGATCTAAGCGAGCGCTGGGAGGATTCAGACATTTGGACCCTTGCCGTTAAACCATCCAAACTGCGCGTCGAGTTTGTCGAAACCGATGCTACCGGCAAAATGAGTTTTCCCCATCACGATCGCATGCTTGCTTCGGGACTTGATCCTGACACAGTTGAGCGCTTTGAAAAATACATCAGAGAAGGTTTTATTGCAGACCTTTACTATGAGATCGATACCGACGGCGCTCCTTTCGCGACAGTACTTCGTCAAGCAGTAGATCAAGTACATGAAACCCTGCCCATCGGCGAGGGAGGTGCGTTTCTCAACGCCGCTGCCGCTTATATTGCTTCTCCCGAGAACAACATTCTCACCTCCTTCGAGACAGACAATATTTTTGATAGCGTCCACCGCCACTTAGCAGGAACTTCATTGGGTGCTGTGCGCCGCCTCCGTGATCTTATCTTTGATAAACTGGAAATCGGAATCACCCCCTGGGAGGGAGCTAACGGTTTGGGAAATACGCTTTCCCCCTTCGTAAAAAACGATCCCAAACACATGGAGCTTCTCAAGTCGTTGGTCGTGTCCTCTCAGCCATTTGTGGCTTTTGACACTCCCGCCGCAAAAAATCTTCCAACCCCTTTCGAGTCTTATCTCGTTTTGGTGCAAAGTCTTCCGCCAGTCTGCGAAGCCCAATGCCCCATCCACACCCTGGGGGAGATTTTTAGCTTCCTCTCACGGGCACAATTTCTCTCGCTTTACGGCGTTGGACGATCGGGCTTTATTCCGGTCTATCCCGGTTTGTTTCGTTTGGTTGAGCAAGGAAAGCCTCTTGCGAAAGTCCTCCACGGTCTTTCACTCATCGATGGTTCGATTTCGGCGAATCTCTATTCGGAACAAGAAACTTTGCTTAAAGTCCTGACACAAGCTTTTGGCCGCGTAGGCAACAATCCCGAATCGGGACTTTCTTTGCACATTGATCTTCTTCGCCTGCTCTGGGCCGAAAGGCCTCAAGGGGCGCTCGCCTGGATTGAGAGTTTTCTCTCTTCATCCTCGTGGTCTTTTCTCCGGTTGGAAAACTTTCCCGCGGGCGAGCGAGACTGGCTTCAGTATATGGTCAAAAGTGGCGACCATGCCGTTCTATGGAAGTTTCTGACCCTACATTTCGACCGAAAAAAATCGCTCCGACTAGTCAACACACTTTTGGATCTCGAGACAAAAGGCTCGCTGGGCCAGGTTTTTCTCCTGATGGATCATCTAGAAGATGAGCGGATGCAGAAGCTGGCGCGCATCCTCATGAAGTGGCAGTCATCGGGAGAGCTCCGGTCATTCTTACTCTCCCTTCAAACCCTTCTTAAACCCCTGGTACCTTGAAATCTGGCGCTCACAGAGCTATGTAGTGGAGGCGGCGGTGATACGCATCCTCAAAGGGGCCTCTTAGACCCAAATTGCTAGTCGAGTGAACGAAAATGTCTACTAAAATTAAATACTTGGCTTTTCTGACCTATAGCTGGGCTGCGGCCTTTTCATCTGCTCGCGCAGAAAATCCCCCCAAGCTGGCGGATTGGAAGTCCACCCCCTACGAAATTACCAAGGAAGATGAGCTGGGGCAGATCACCGTCATTAGTCCTAATGTGGAGGCTTACTTCAAAGAACGTCGCGACAACACCTCCTGTCGCCAAAAGTACGCACAGCTGAAAAAAGCCTACTTTGAAGAGGCTGCGGCACTTGAAGAAGCCAAGGAGGCTTTTAGCGCCGGTTCTCTAGAAAAAGCGAAGCTTCTCGCGCAGGAAAAAGCCACTATCTCGGCGCAAGACGCATTTTACGAAGTCATGGATCTGGGTAAGGACGGTCGTGCACTCAGAGTGGCAAGCTCCAAAAGCTCCGAACAGTTAAGTTTTCGAGAAGCGGTTGAACACCTTCAGGACCTTTCGCGCAGTGCTTTACCTCAGCGCTTTGATCGCAACGTCGATGAGGTATGCGGGGAGTGTACGGTTCCCCGAGTCAAGCTCACCAAAATTCCCGGCATTCCTCCGAAGTATTGGTATGAATCACACGGTTTTTGCGACGTAAGCCAAGTTTCGGATGAAAAACTGGAAGAAGGTATTGTTAAAACAGCCGAGATTTTGCGGACTCCGCAAAGCTACACTGAAATTTTTAAAAGCGTCCTGACCTTTTCCCCTTTTGAAGGCACAAACTACATTGAGGATTTCGGTACCGCTGGTGAGAATACGCCCTTTAAAGCTTTCATGGCGGTAACGGGGCCTCGCATTTTGGGCGTCCTTCCCGTCTACGGTTACTTTATCGAGAATACTCCTAAGCTCGATACGGTGAACGGCAAAACCTATTTTGATTTAACCTTTCAGCAAACCAGTTCCAACGGTCTTCCCGCAGACGATGTGTACTCTGTTTCTGTAACGGGCGAAAAAAAGAAAATGAATCCGAATGTTTTAAAGAACATTATTGGCTGGTGGGAGCTGAATCCGGAAAAGAAAGTGATTCGATACAGCACTGCGGCTGAGTTCGGAATCGGTTTGGATAGTTTGAAACCCGTTGCCCGTCGTGTGCATCTCGATACGGTGTCTACTATTCTCCATAAGTATTTTATTGAAGAGGAAACACAACCCCAATGATTCCAAGGTACAGCCGACCCAAAATGACTCAACTCTGGTCGGAGGAAGCGAAGTACCGCACTTGGTTGGATGTAGAAGTTCTCGCGTGTGAAGCATGGGCTAAACTCGGCAAAGTACCTGCTACCGCCCTCAAAGAGATTCAGCAAAAA
The DNA here is from genome assembly GCA_041751875.1 of Bdellovibrionota bacterium. Taxonomy (GTDB): domain Bacteria; phylum Bdellovibrionota; class FAC87; order UBA2466; family JACKAF01; genus JBGSIC01. The sequence continues at coordinate 62,675 of JBGSIC010000024.1, read as the reverse complement.
GCGAATTTTGACGTCAAAGAAATTGAAGCGCTTGAAGAAAAAACTCGCCATGACGTCGCCGCTTTTGTTTCGAACGTTCAAACTCACGTGGGTGAAGCCGGCCGGTTCATTCACTACGGACTTACCAGCAGTGACATTCTCGATACCGCACTTTCCTATCGCACCAAAAAAGCCTCGGAACTGTTGGTTAAAGAACTTGATGCGCTTTTAGCTCTGACTCGAGAAAAAGCCCTCAGAGACAAAGATTTGGTCATGATCGGCCGAACGCATGGCATTCACGCTGAACCCATCACGATGGGAATGAAATGGCTGCTCTGGCATGACCTGCTCAAGCGCTCACGTGCTCGCTTGATTGCCGCCACAGAAGAAATTGCCGTCGGCAAAATGTCGGGGGCCGTAGGGCACTATGCGCACACCCCGCCCGAGGTTGAAAAATATGTTTGTGAAAAACTCGGACTGAAAGTGGATTCGCTTTCGACTCAAGTGATTGCTCGCGATCGGTACGCTAGTTATTTTTGTGCACTCGCTTTACTGGGTTCGTGCATCGAAACGATTTGTGTGGAATTGCGGCATCTGCAACGAACAGAACTCAGTGAAGCACGTGAAGGCTTCGGTGCGGGTCAAAAGGGTTCTTCGGCCATGCCGCACAAACGGAATCCTATTAGCGCGGAGAATCTGACGGGTCTCTCTCGCCTGCTACGCTCGATGGTGATTCCCGCGCTGGAGAATGTGGCGCTTTGGCATGAGCGAGACATCAGCCACTCATCCGTGGAGCGTGTGCAAATGCCCGACGCCCACATTTTGGCCGATTACATGCTCGCTCGTCTGCATTCCCTTCTTTCTGGCTTGGAAGTCTTCCCTGAAAGAATGCGTGAAAATCTGGATTCGCTGCACGGCGTTGTCTACTCCCAACGGGTGCTTTTGACACTCATTGAAGCTGGGGCGAGTCGCGATCAAGCCTATGAAATCGTTCAAAAAAATGCTCACGCGGCGCTCGATCAAAAGGTGCCCTTTTTACAGCTGCTGAAGGCCGACCCCCGCGTCTCCAAAATACTTCCCGCAGACTCGCTAGATGTGTTATTTGAACCGCGAACGTACTTCGGTCATATCGACTATTTATACAGTAAGGTGCTGAAAAATGACGCTTAATCGCTTGGAATCTCTCGCTGAGGGCAAGTCGAAAATTCTCTACACCACTTCCGATCCCGAAACCGTTATTCAATTTTTCAAGGACGACGCCACCGCTGGAAACGGCGCAAAGAAGGGACAAATCGTAGGTAAGGGTCCCATCAATAACTCGGTATCGACTTGGGTGTTTCGTCACTTAGAAAAAAGTGGCGTTTCCACCCATTTCATCGAAAAACTTTCCGATCGTGAAATGCTAGTCAAAAAGCTACGTATTATTCCGATCGAAATGGTGGTTCGTAACCTCGCTGCCGGTAGCATTTGCAAACGCCTCGGGATTGAAAAGGGAACCGCATTCAATCCCCCTCTGGTCGAGTTTTTCTACAAAGACGACGCTTTGGGTGATCCTCTTATTAGCGAACGGCACATTAAGTATTTTGGCTGGGCCACTGAAGAACAGCTGGGTCTTCTCGTTGAAAAAACCCTTAAGGTGAATGAAGTCCTATCGGGTGTTTTTTCTGAAGTAGGCTTGTCGCTGGTTGATTTCAAACTCGAGTTTGGAACCGACGCACAAGGAAACATCCTTCTCGGTGACGAATTTACCGGCGACGGATGCCGCTTGTGGGATAAGGAAACGGGTAAACCGTTGGACAAAGATCGCTTCCGCCAAGACTTAGGCGAAGTAGAAGAGGCCTATCAAGAAGTTTACAATCGGTTGAAGCACTTTTTTGAAGGTGGTCGGTGAGAGCCAAAGTAGAAATTTTCTACAAGGACTCTGTCTTTGATCCTCAAGGCAGCACCATTTGCCAGTCGCTTAAGCGATTGGGATTCCATACAGTTAAAGAAGTGCGGATGGGCAAGGTAATCGACGTTGAGCTGGAAAGCTCTTCCCCGCGCGCTGCTCAGCAAGAGCTTGAGAACATGTGCAAGAAACTCTTGGCCAACCCGGTCATTGAGTCCTACAAAATCATTTTGGGAGAAACCGCAACCACATGAAAGTCGGGGTAATCACATACCCGGGTTCTAACTGTGACGACGACGCGGTTTACACGCTTCAAGAAACTTGCGGCTGGCAAACAGACCGCCTTTGGCACAAAGACACCCCTTCGCTAAGTGAATACAAACTCCTGGTTTTGCCTGGTGGATTCTCTTACGGCGATTACTTGCGCTGTGGAGCAATGGCGGCACTTTCTCCGATTATGGAGAACGTAAAGGCTTTCGCCGATGCAGGGGGCTATGTGCTTGGGATCTGCAACGGCTTTCAGGTGTTGTGTGAAGCCGGGCTGCTTCCCGGTGCTTTAGCTAAGAACGATAGCCTGCGTTTTGTTTGCAAAGACGTCGACCTTAAGGTCGAAACCAACGATTCTCCCTGGACAAATTTCCTTAAAGCTGGCGATACCCTCTCCTTACCCATCGCACACGGTGATGGTCGCTACATCATCGAAGAGAGTGACTTTGCCCAGATGCGTGGACGCCATCAGATTTTGCTTACATACCAGAACAACCCGAACGGTAGTGCTTTTGATGTTGCTGGTGTGTGTAATGAGAAGAAGAATGTTTTTGGTCTGATGCCTCATCCAGAACGTGCGAGCGATCTAAGATCGCGCAACGGAATGGGCGTGTGGCGATCAATTCAATCTGTTCTAGAGAAAGCATGATTGCTGACACACAAATTACAGACGTGGCCCTAGCAAAGCAGCTAGGCCTGACGGCGCAAGAATACGATTTTATTTGCCGCAAACTCGAACGGAAGCCCAACTACGCGGAGCTGGGAATTTGTTCCGCCATGTACAGTGAGCACTGCAGCTATAAATCTTCCAAGCCACATTTGAGAAAACTCCCTACTCAAGGGCCGCGTGTGTTGCAGGGCCCAGGAGAAAACGCAGGAGCCATTGATATTGGCGAAGGCTGGGCCGTTATTTTCAAGATGGAAAGCCATAACCATCCGTCTTTTATTGAGCCCTATCAGGGTGCTGCGACGGGTGTCGGCGGTATTTTGCGCGACGTTTTTACGATGGGCGCCCGCCCTATCGCTTCGATGAATGGGCTTTGTTTTGGCTCAGAAACCAATCCCGTAACCCATGGCTTGGTTCGGGGAGTCGTTAAGGGCATCGGCGATTACGGTAACTGCGTCGGTGTTCCCACCGTGGCTGGACAAACATTTTTCCATCCCTGCTACAACGGGAACAACCTGGTCAACGCGTTTACGGCGGGTCTCGTACGACACGAGAATATTTTCCGAGCTTCTGCTTCCGGCGTGGGAAACATCTTGGTTTATGCCGGCGCAAAAACGGGACGAGACGGCGTACACGGCGCCACGATGGCTTCCAAGGAATTTTCTTCTGAGAAGGAGCCCGAACGGCCTACCGTTCAGGTGGGAGATCCTTTCACCGAAAAACTTCTTCTTGAAGCCACCCTTGAAGCAATGCAAAAAGGGCTTATTCAGAGCATTCAAGACATGGGCGCCGCTGGCCTGACTTCGTCCAGTTTTGAGATGGCAGACAGAGCAAAAACGGGTTTGCACCTTAACCTCGACAAAATTCCCAGTCGAGAACACGGGATGAGCGCCTACGAACTTCTTTTGTCCGAATCCCAAGAACGCATGCTTATCGTGACTCAAGAAGACAAATTCGATGGGCTTAAAGCAGTATTTGATAAGTGGGACTTGGACGCAGAAATTATTGGGGTGATCACGGAAGGAAAAAAAGTGACCATGACCTACAAAGGAGAAACTGTTGTCGACATGCCCGTCGATCTCGTTGCCAATCCTCCGATGGCTGAACGTCCTCTTTCTGCGCCATCTGATCTTAAGCAGCTGTGGTTCATGGACCGCAACCAACTTATGGTAGCCCCTTTGCAGCAGAAAATTGACCGGCTGCTCGATACCATCAATTTCGCTGATCCTACCCCTTTGACACAACAGTATGATTCGATGGTTGGAAACCGTACCGAAGGGGGCACGTTTGACGACGCGGCGGTTTTACGACTCCGTGAAATTAAATCCAAGCCATTACGTTTGGCTTTCAGCACGGACTGCAACCCGCGCATCTGTCAGCTGGATCCCCGAGAAGGGGGCCGCCGAGCGATTGTCGAATCCGCGTTGAACCTTGCGGTGCGCGGGGCGACCCCCATCGGAGTGACTGACTGCCTGAACTTTGGAAATCCTGAGAATCCCGAAGTCATGTGGCGCTTCTCCGAGAGTGTGGAAGGCATCGCGGAAGCATGCGAGGCTCTTAAAGTCCCTGTCGTATCGGGAAATGTGAGTCTTTATAATGATACCGATTCGCGACCTATCTATCCTACTCCCATGATCGGAATGGTGGGACTCATTGAAGGAGAACAGAAGCTCCCGTATTCAAACTTTTTTGGAACCGAACTCGAACTTGCCATCATCGGCAATTTGGAAGCTTCCTTGGGTGGTTCACAACTGGCCTATCAATGGTTTAAGCGCGATTGCGGCCAACCCGCTGCAACGGATTTACCGGCGAGCCAACGGATGATTAAGTTTCTGGGCCAACTTGCCAAAAAGAATATGGCTTATGCTGCGCACGATATTTCAGAAGGCGGCCTTGTTGTGGCGGCGCTAGAAATGGCTTTCCGCTCGCCCTATCCCGAAACGGGTGTGGAAATCCAAATTCCATCGCGCATTGAGATTGATGAAGTCTTGTTCGGCGAGACCTGTCCCCGCGTCCTCTTAGCGTACGCTCCGGAGAATCGCGTGGAGATCGAGACCCTCTGCAGCCGTAGTGCCGTAAAGTTTAATAAGATCGGCAACACCACTGACAAAGCCAAGTTCAAGGTCACTCAGGGACTCGCGGTCTTGAGTGATATGTCCGTCTCTACCGTTAAGGAAACGTGGCAGAATAAATGGAAAGGCTTCTTCAACTAAATGTGTGCCATTTTTGGAATTAGTGACAACAAAGAAGCAGCTAGGCTGAGTTACCTCGGCTTGCACGCGCTTCAGCACCGCGGCCAGGAGGGTTCTGGCATCGTCTCCACTGATGGCGTGAACAACTATGTTCACCGACGTCAGGGCTTAGTCCAAGATATTTTCAACGAAACGATTCTCAACGAACTCAAGGGCAGCGCGGCCATCGGACACAACCGTTACTCGACCACAGGTGAAAGCAGCGTAGCTAACCTTCAGCCTCTGCGCATGAAAAGCGCAATGGGGTGGGTGTCGCTTGTTCACAACGGCAATTTGGTTAACGCTAAGCAGTGGGTTCATGCTCTGGAAAAACAGGGTTCTATTTTCCAAACTACCAACGACACAGAAATTATTATTCATCTAATGGCGCGCTCAGGCTCCACAGATCTCGTTCCAGCACTGGTCGCGGCTCTTAAGCAAGTAGAAGGCGCCTATTCGATCATCGCGATGAATAAAGATACTATGGTCGCCGTTCGCGACCCACGTGGTTATCGACCGCTTCATATGGGCGAACTGATGGGCAAACCCTTGTTTGCGAGTGAAAATACCGCCTTTGATTTAATTGGGGCGAAATCGGTTCGAGAGCTCGAGCCAGGGGAAATGGTGGAAGTCGCTCTCGGAGATGGACGCGTTCGGTCCAGTTTTCCATTCGAGAAAAAGGAACCCCAGCAGTGCATCTTTGAGCACGTTTATTTTGCGCGTCCCGACAGCAATATCTACGGAAGCAACGTTCATCAGGTTCGCAAAGCCCTAGGTCGCAAACTCGCAGAAGAGCATCCCGCGCCAAACGCCGATCTTGTCATTCCCGTTCCCGATTCGGGCGTTCCTGCCGCGATTGGTTTTTCGGAAGGTGCGCGAGTACCATTCGACATGGGCATTATTCGTAGCCATTACGTGGGGCGTACTTTTATCGAACCTAAACAGTCAATTCGCGACTTTGGCGTACGCCTCAAACTGAATCCGGTTGCTAGCGTGATTGGTGGTAAATCCATCGTCGTGGTAGACGATAGCTTGGTGCGCGGTACTACCAGCAAAAAACTGATTCAACATTTGAGAGAAGCGGGAGCGCGCGAAGTCCATTTGCGTATATCCTCGCCTCCCATCACTCATAGCTGTTTTTACGGTATTGATACCCCCACGCGGGAAGAACTCATTGGTTCCACGCATACCGCGGAATTTATTCGTGCTTATATCGGCGCGGACAGCTTGGGCTACCTAAGTCGCGAAGGATTGATTGAAGCGGCCGGGGGAGTCAAAAAAGGTTTCTGCCACGCCTGTTTCTCGGGCGAGTACGCCACAGAGATTCCTACCTAATCTAAGCACTCACCGGAGCAGGTCGCTGCGCCGCTCTTGGACGCCGGTACGGACGAATCTTCACTGCCTTAAAATCACAGGCGTTGCATTTGGTGTGGCATGGAAGCACCCACCGCTTCATGAACGGCTGCCAATGGTATTTGAAATCCTTCATTTCCACGTCGTGAATCGAACCACAACGGTACGCTGGATCTTGCGCGTATAAGTGCCGGTGGCACGGATAGACAAAATTATCCGGCCCGATAAGGAATCGTGATGTTACGCATTCGATCATTCGAGGTCGGATATCCTTCCCCTTGTAATTCGCATCTTCACACTCTTCCAAATACTCTTCGTAGTTATTGATGAATTTCGCGGGATTATAGAGCTGCGGATACTTCTGGTTTATGTCTGACATGGTTTGAGGACGCATTCGCCCGTCAGCTCCCCGGCCAGTAAATGTTTGCAAACGCCAGTTGATCTTAGCAGCGTGCAGCTTCTGCGCAATCGCGTCGGTGAGGTCGTCTGTGTCTGTGCTCGTAACTTGGTCGACGTTTATTCCCCGTGCTTTCATTCGTTTGACACGGTCAATATAGAGATCGGTGTCCATCCATTTTGGATGGTAGGTCGTGTTCCATTGCACCTTGCGACCCCAACGTTCCATGGTGTCCAGCGCTTGGTCGAAGTCTTTGTACCATTTCCCATTTAGATTCGTGGTGAAAACTATCTTTTTATAAAGCTTGAGAAAGCCTTCCATCATCGGTTCGAAATCGGGATGTAGAGAGGACTCGCCTCCCGCTACTTTGATGGAACGGGCAATACGGTTGTGTTGCAGGAAATTGAGTAAGGACGGTACATCTACGCGCTTAGGATTCTGTCGTACATCAAGAGAAGATTGTTCCTGAATGCAGTAACTGCATTGATGGTTGCAATAAAGGTTGGTGATGACAAGAAGATAGGCCAATAGAATTCCTACTGCTTACCGAAAACCTCATACTGCTCAATATGGAAGCCCGTGTCTGTTTTAACGGTGATTCCCTTTTTGAAGCGCTCTTCTAGAAGATCGAGTTGATGGGCCTCATCTTCCAACAAGGTGTCGGTCACTTCGGGGCTCGCAAAAACCACAACAGTATTGTTTTCCGCAAGCGCTTCCTTCTCAATTTCTCGGAAGATTTCAAAACAAATGGTGCGCTTGCTCTTATGATAACCACGTCCCTCACAGTAGCCGCAACCTTCGGTCAACGAACGCACCAAATCTTCGTGAGTCCGTTTGCGGGTCATTTCGACCAGGCCTAGCTCTGAAATTTTCAGAATATTCGTTTTGGCCTTGTCCTCGGCTAGCGCCTCATGCAGCGCCCGGAAAACCTTTTCTTTATTCTCCTGGTTCTCCATATCGATGAGATCCATGATAATGATCCCGCCAATATTTCGAATGCGTAGCTGATATGAGATTTCTTTGACTGCCTCTAGGTTCGTCTTAAGAATCGTTTCTTCCAGGCTTTTCGAGCCGACATACCGACCCGTGTTGACGTCGATGGAGGTCAGAGCTTCTGACTGATCGATCAAAAGATAACCGCCCGATTTCAACCAAACTTTACGCCCCAAGGCCCGACTAATTTCTGCTTCAATTCCATAGTGCTCAAACAGCTGTGAAGGCCCTTTGAACAATTTCACGCGGTTCTTCAAGCGCGGCATGAACTGAGAAATAAAATCGAGGACTTGGTCGTACGCTTCTTGATTGTCGATGATGAACGAGTCTACATCGTCTGTCAGAAAATCCCGTACGGAGCGCAAGCTGAGGGGAAGGTCCTCGTGAATGATAGCAGGGGCTTTTGCTTTGGTTGAACCTTTTCGCACTTTGTCCCAGACATTCAAAAGATAATCAGCATCTGCTTTGAGATCCCGAAACGATTTGCCCGCGGCGACCGTACGCACGATGAAACCCACGCCTTCAGGTTGGATGCGCTTCAAAAAGATTTCTCGTAAGCGACGGCGCTCCCGATCGCTTTCGATACGGCGAGATATCCCGATGTGTTTCGAAGTTGGCATAAGAACCAAGTTACGACCCGGAATACTGACGTGTGTTGTCAGTCGCGCGCCCTTTGTTCCTATCGGAGCCTTCGCGACCTGAACCAAAAGTTCTTCACCCTCTTTGATCAAATCCTGAATCTGTACCTGACGCTTGGGGCGGCGACCAAAATTTCTGCGGCCACCCCGAGCTCCTCCGCCGCCTCGGCCACCACGTCCCCCGCGAGGGCTCCTTTGGCCACCACGTCCGCCACCGCCTTCTCTGCGATGTTCCGCGCGATCCTTACTCGGACGGCGGGGCGGTTTAGGAGCATCACTTCCTGATCCCCGATTAGAATCACGCTCTTCACGTTGTTCTCTGTCTTCTCTTGCTTCGCGAACGTCGGGATCCTCTTCCACCTCACGGCGGGGAGCGCGCTCTTCACGGACGCGACGGGGGCGTTCATTTTTATTGGCATCTACTCGATTAAAATTCTCTTCTTCTTCGCCTTCACCTTCGGCATGATCATGGTCCAGGCCCTCATGATCCTCGTCGTCCTCTCCACGGTCATCGTCATCGTCGTCTAAATTCTCTTCATCATCGTCATCACGGGCGTCACGCGGTTCACCCTCTTCACGATCTTCTCCCTCACCACCTTCGTCCTCATATTCCACATCTGCGCCGAGGGGATCTTCGATAATGTCATCGACGTACAGGAAAGCCGTACGTTCCAAACCTAACTCCAAAAACGCTGCTTGCATGCCCGGAAGCACGCGTTTCACAACACCTTTGTAAATGTTGCCTACGACGTTGCGATCTTCTTCTCGCTCAATATGTAGTTGCTTGATTTCGCCGTCTTCTAATGTCGCTACTCTCGTTTCGTAGGGACTGGCGTTTACTAAAATCTGTCTGCCCATCGGATCTCCACTATATGCGCTGCTGCACCCGGTCTAAAAATTTATCCTCTATCGATATCACGCTACAGGACGGGAGCAAAGCCTTAGGTAAGCTGGCGATGCCCCTATAGAGGCCAGAATATCCCATAAATAACACGAATTTGGCTGATCGGCCCGTAATTCCACGGTAAGATCGAAGTCAGATGCGACTTCGAGTGATGACTCTCTTCTTATTGGCTTTGAGTGCGGCGTGGAACTTCTACCCGCCTCTGAGAGAAGGAATGGGGAACTCTACCCCATCCACGCTTTTTCGGTACTGGAGCGAGAGTCTTTCTCTGTTTGCCGTTCCGCTGGCACTGCTGTTTTTGAGTTTTGCGAAAAGCGCGACTGTCCGCTTTCTGCATATGGCGTGGGGTCTTTGGATAGTGGGTCTGACCTTCGTTCTGTTTTTTTCGAAAGGTGCACTACCCGAGACCAGAAATTTCTTTTTCACGATTTTCTTCAGTGCGGTATTTGTCGTCGCTATGGGGATGGCATTGGCAACACTTTCTTGGAAGCCACGCACGTCCTAGCCGAATTCAAAGTGTAGTTTCTTAAACCCCTTTTGAATGTTCTCCGCTTCGCTGCAAATCGCAATCAAGTAGTCATTTTGAATGCTCACTTCCACCAGCGGCTCGCTCAAAGCCTGCGGACCCAATACATCGGTCACAACAGGAAAGGGGGGACTGTGCCCAATATCTACGGTGATCTGTTCCAGACCTGCACCTAAACCCAGGCCCAGCGCCTTGGTATAAGCTTCTTTGGCACACCACAGCGCGAGGTCGGTTCGGATACCTCGGCTATCCAGCTCAGGGTTATTGCCGTGACTCAAAGCGGCTTTTTCTTCGGCAGAGAGAATACGCCGGATGACCTGACTTACCGACCGATCCATACGCTCCACATCTACCCCGACCGGACTGGTGCAAACCGCCGCGAGCGCCAGTTTGTCCGTGTGAGTGACATTACAATAGAGGTTCGGAATGCCCTTCCCCTTGTCGTCCACGACCGAAAGGTAGCCGTAGGGCTGGCAGGTCTTAGCAAATGCCTTAATTTTCAAATACTTAAATGCGAACGCCAGAGCGGCGCGTCCAGCAAAGAAAGCGGCACGGCGATCAGAATGTTCGGCGGCTTCCACGGGCTGATGCAAGATCTTCCGACCCACCGCCTCTATTTGTTCCGGGTCGGACCCCTCGAAGGGAAAGACGATAAGTAAGCTATCCATCTACTGATGACTATAGCACTTTCGGGCTCACAAAGTGATTGGGCGCGCGGCATTAGTCCTCAAGCCGGAGCCCGATAAATCCGAAAAGATATTCGATAGATCAGAAAAACCATGAATAGTCGCAACACCAAACAGCTCGCTTTTGCTCTCTTCGTTGCTCCTTTGTTTGGAGCCTTCGGCGAAGCACCGGTCCTTCCGCCGGCGCCTGCAACGGTAACCAACATTCCCGTTGTCGGAGACCCGAATGCGCCTCCGGCCGCAGCGGCTGTTTCTGCTGCGCCAAAAAAAGCGACTGTTCTGGATCAACTCGGCTCGAAGCTAAAACAAACAGACGGTACTTCCGTGCGCGTAGGCGTTGTGCGCCCCCTGGACTACACAGGTGTTAAGCTCGCCGATAACGTCAAAAAAATCATTCTTCGTGGATTCACACGTTTTTCGGACATCGCGATTGTTGACTCAGACTACAAACTCGATGCTTTGACTCTAGAAAGTTTCCGTATCGCCGCTATCCGTACCAACTCAGACATTCTCATTGCGTCTGTGCTCAAGGCGAGCGGTTTCGAAGCCTTCTTGTATGACCGTCGTAACCCCTACGTTATTTACACTTACGCTCATACACTGCCTGACGCGCGCATTCACAAATATAATAAAGACATCGTGATCAAACACACCAAGCAGCTTCTCGCTCGCTTGTTGAACAACTACGTAAAAGATCACTTCTATGAACTTCCTCGTGGCAAAGGCCGCGACATCGCTAGCTTCGAAGGTGACCTAGGTCCGAGTTCAATTGACCGCTCGCCTGCGGCAACAGAAATGTATTTTGCCGCTAACCGAGACCGTATCGCCCGTTTCTACGGTGCTGCCGGAGTAGGCTACGTACTACTAAAAGGTAACAATGGGGCCTTCAACTCGAGCACTCTAGTGGGCACGTTCGGCGTGCGAACGTTTGGACAATGGTACACCGAACTTGGCCTGGAAATGACCACTTACAACCTCGCCACTCTTTCCATGAAGTACCTCAAAGAATCCACTCTTACGCACTGGCGTTACTTACTTGGACTTGGTGTAGCCTTTGGAACCGCGAAGTACACCGCCAACTGGGATCAAACCGACGGATTTGGATTCACCAATTTCTATGTCGTGCCGAGCGGCGCGATCCTGTTCCCTGTGAGCCGCACGGCCTATATCAAAGCAGAAACCCGCATCTACATGGGCCTCGACTTCTCGAAGTTCATCGTAAGCTTCGCTCCCTCTCTTCTTGTTAGATTCTAGGTGCCTATCTACTTCCGGGCCCAAAAGGTCGCGGGTAACTAACTGCTCAATACGCGAAGGCAAGAGCAGGCATTAATCCACTCGATTCTTCAAATGATTTGTTACGGTGGGAAGGGCTGAACTATACCCGCAACCTTTTGGGCCCGGAAGTAGATAGGCACCTTTTACATATACAAAACTAGACCGAAGGATGGGGTGACCACGATGCGGTTCGAACCCCAGAAGTCGCTGCGCACTTCAACGCGAACAGCAACGTCGGGCATGGGAAGAAGAATTCCAATGACGCCAGTAATGAGGCTTTCTTTGCCTCTATAGAACTTCACTTCATCAGGACCGTCGGAAATATTTAAACCGGGCATCGCAATGCCGTAGCCTACGCCCGCGTATGGCCAAACGGTCCACATATCCGTACCAAGAAAGTAACGGTAACCGCCGAACACATTGGAGATAGCGCTTAGGTTCGCACCAAACTCGAGCATGTGGCCACCCGAGAGTGCGTAGCCTCCCGAAACTGCCATACCACCGGTCACAAATTCCACCCACTTCACGTTAATTCCATCACCTTGCTGGTGAACATAGCTGGAAGTGGTCATGAGATTGATGAAAAAGCGATTCACCGAAACGGGTTCACTGTCCGCAATCGCTTTGGACAAAAGGTGTCGATGCACAAATTGTTTATAGTGAACGGCATCTTCGACGTCGATGTAGGCATCTTCGTCTTTAAAATCAAAGGCGCCTGCATCAATCGCGCGCTTTCGTTCTTCTGGGCTCATCGCCATGAGTTTTTCAGGAGTGATATTCACCAATGCTTTTTCTTCTTCGGTGAACACACCGGTTTGGCCGGGTTGAGCAACCTGTTGCGCTTGCGCAGCCGCAGCCGCTTGCGTTTGTGCGTTCCCCTGAGCTTGCGGAGCACCGTTGTAGTTCTGGTAACGATACTGTTCCGCGAAGAGCGGCAGGGCACAAAGGGCGACTACAATAAAAAGTTTCTTTCGCATCACTTACTTTTTCGGACTAACTCCGCGGTTTATTAAGGTGAATTACGGGCACTACGTTGCATGGCGTTACAGCGAAGCCTCCCCAGCTCCACCTTTCACTTCTAACACTTCGTGTCAGCAAAAAACAAAACGCGAACGGTGACTTGCGAGGCAGGTCGTTCGTACAATGGGCCACAAAAGATTCGAAAAGGCAGGCTTTGGAAAACTGGGATGCCATTGTGGTTGGTGTGGGAGGCATGGGAAGCGCGGCTCTCTATCAGTTAGCTCGGCGCGGCGCAAAGGTACTTGGTTTGGAGTCGCACACGGTGGGCCATGCACTAGGGAGTTCGCACGGACAAACACGGATGATCCGCCAAGCCTATTTTGAAAATCCCCACTATGTACCGCTTCTCAAACGTGCCTATTCCTTGTGGAAGGAAACCGAGAACACCTGGGCGGCCCCTCTTTTCCATCAAGTTGGTTTAGCGCTTTACGCACCCGAGAAAGAAAATCAGATTCTTTCTTCCGCACTAGCCAGTGCGCGCCAGTTTGAGATTCCTCACGAATTGTTAAGTGCCGAGCAAGCAGGCGGTCGATTTCGTTACCACGCCCCGACAGGCACTTCTTGCCTCTATGAACCGGGTGCCGGTTATCTCGAAGTTGAAAACTGTGTAAAAGCCCAAACGGGTCTTGCGCAGAAAAAAGGAGCGGTGCTGCGTGAACAAGAAAGTGTTTTGAAATGGGAAGTGAGAAAGGACGGTGTGGTTGTCACCACCGCTAAAGGGGTTTACCAAACTAACAAACTTCTTATCACTCCGGGTGCGTGGGCCCCTCAACTCCTTCCCGAACTCGAACTTCCCATGCGAATCCACCGCAACCTCCTTTATTGGTATGCGGGTGGTGAAATAACCTCCGACCAGCCCTGCTTTGGTTACGAAACACCCCGTGGATTTTTCTACGGATTTCCCCACATTGAGGGACAGGGGCTAAAGATCGCGCTTCATATTCCGGGAGACATTGTGATGGATCCGGACAACCTTGATCGATCGCTGCGGCCCACCGACCATCGAGAGATGCTCCCCTTTCTCAAAGAGTACTTTCCCGATCTTCAGTCTGTGCCCATTGCGCACGCGGTTTGTCTCTATGAAATGAGTAGCGATGAGAATTTTATTATCGATAGACATCCTGACTACGCACATGTGTTTTTTGCCGCCGGATTTTCCGGGCATGGCTTTAAGTTTTGCTCGGTAGTGGGAGAGATACTGGCCGACCTAGCACTAGAAGATAAAACGGCGCATCCGATCGAATTCTTGCGTACGCGAAAACGGCTCTAATAACGCAAAAACGTCTTTCGCCAGGAAGGTTTTTGCTTCAGGTACAGCGCATCTCCAAACGCGTCTTTGACCCAAACCGTTTGATGCCGAAAAAATCCGAACTGAGAAAGAAAGGCGTCTACTTCGTCCACCAACGCGCAGTTCTTGTAAACGGAAGTTTTGTTAACTTCACAATAGAGGTAGTCGATGTCTCTTAGGAGCTTTTGCGCACCTTTCAACACCTCCAACTCGTAACCCTGTACATCAATTTCCAAAAAATTGAAGCGCCCTTCGAGGTGGTTCTCCATTAAATAGTCGTCCAGTCGCACTTGCTCCACGGCGATTTTGCCCTCAAAGACAATGCTCGGATAGAGATCGCTGTGTTCTTGAGGGGAAAGTACGGAGCTAGATTGCCCCTGGTTCACAGTTTCAACAAACATTTCAACTGTCTTGTTTTCCGCTCCGACAGCCTTCTGAGCGAGCAGGACCTCAGGGCCTACGTTTCTCTGGAGTTTTTCGAATGCCTCGGGCTGAGGTTCGAAAAAAAGAAGGTTCTGGATTCCCTTGAACCACGGGTACTCGATGCCGTGGTGCGCACCGACTTGGATCGCACCGCGAACTTCTCTTTTATATCGCCTCAAAACTCGATGATTGAATTCACGGATATCGGTTACTTTTTGAAATGGCCGGCATACCGCACGAAAGGCGGATTTTAAGGCCCGCAGAAGTGTTTTGATGGGAATGACAACTGAGCTGCCGGCGGCTCTTTCAGTCAATTTATCGCCTAACGTTCTTAGTAACTTAATCCCACAAGGGCACGACGCTCTCCCGGAATTCCGCTCTGATTAAAAGGGAGGCAACGAATCGTTGCTTTGCATTCTTCCTTTAAGCGCTTTTCGAAGGTGGTGTCCTTCTCATCATAGGGAAGGAGGTACAACCCGCCTTCAGATTCCAGACGTTTTTTGAAAGTCGCGTAGTCATCTTCCACATGGATATTGGCGTCCATGAAAGTCTTCGCTTTGCGGTAAAGATCTTTCTGCAACGTCGCCAGTCCCTTTTCTACGTAAGCTTCGACTTCTGCAATCTTTACTTGAACCTTTTCACCCACGCGAGGTGCTACCGTAACGACGCCTTGCTCTAAATCGCGCGCCCCGAGTTCAATGCGCAACGGAATACCGAGAATCTCCCATTCGGTGAACTTATAGCCTGGGCTAAAGCCCTCTCGATCATCGAGTTCCACCGTTACCTTTTTCCCAATGTCGGCCTTTATTCGCGCTGCTGTTTCCAGAACCTGCGAGTTCTCTCCGCCCTTTTTCTGAATGGGAACAATTACCACCGGTACCGGCGCCGCTTTGGGTGGGAGTACCAACCCTTTGTCATCGCTGTGACTCATGATCAGCGCGCCTACAATACGAGTCGACATTCCCCACGACGTTTGATGAACGTATTCCTGTTTACCCTCGCGGCTTTGGAATTTAATGTCGAATGCTTTTGCAAATCGCGTTCCAAAGTAGTGAGACGTACACCCTTGAAGCGCCTTGTTATCTTGAAGTAAAAGCTCAATCGAAAAGGTCTTCTCTGCTCCCGCAAACTTCTCGTTCGCCGTCTTTTCTCCGGGAATCGTAGGAATCGCCAGCACGTCTTCAATAAACATGCGGTAGATATCGAGCATCTTCAGCGTTTCCCGCATCGCCTCTTCTTCGGTTTCATGACAAGTATGACCCTCCTGCCAGAGAAACTCCGTCGTCCGCAAAAAGGGACGCGTACGCATTTCCCAACGGACAACGTTGGCCCACTGGTTGATCAGTACTGGCAAGTCACGGTAGCTCTGGATCCACTTCGAATACATCGAGTTTATAATCGTTTCAGAAGTGGGCCGCACAATTAGAGGCTCTTCCAGTTTCTTGCCCCCTCCGTGCGTCACAACCGCGCACTCCGGTGCGAAGCCTTCGACGTGTTCTTTTTCCTTATTCAAGAAACTCTCGGGAATAAAAATCGGAAAATAAGCATTTCGGTGGCCCGTTTCTTTGAAACGCTTATCGAGTTCCCGTTGGACGACTTCCCAAAGGGCATAGCCATTGGGACGAATCACCATGCAACCCTTAACGGGGCTGTAATCGGCGAGTTTCGCGTGTTGAATGATATCGAGATACCACTGTGAAAAATCTTTTTCTCTGGGGGTGATACGATCTGCCATTACTTCGTTTCCTCTTAGATGATACGCAGGCTGTCTACATGCGTTCGACTTCTGCCATCAGAAAATCGAGCATTTCAGCTTCGGGAACTTTTTTTACAGCTTTCCCTTTTTTATAAATTAGACCTTCGCCCACCCCGCCCGCGATACCGATATCAGCTTCCATCGATTCGCCAGGCCCGTTCACCACGCAACCCATCACCGCGATCTTTATCTTCTTTTTAAGCTTTAGGGCACGGCGCTCGACTTCCTCAGCCAACCCAAAAACATCGATATCGGCTCGTCCGCAGCTCGGGCACGAAATAATTTCTGCGACGTTGTCTCGCAAGTCCATCGACTTTAAGATGTCCACGCCAACTTTAATTTCCTCGACGGGATCACAGCTCAAAGACACTCGAATGGTATCGCCAATTCCCGCCATGATAAGCGCTCCGATACCTACCGCTGACTTCACTGAGCCATAGCTCTTCGTGCCGGACTCCGTTACCCCCAGGTGCAAGGGAGCGTCAGTCTGGGCAGAAAGAAGGTGGTACGCGCGATTGTTGCTCAGCACATCGGATGATTTAATGGAAACTTTGAAATTCTTGAAATTTTTCTGCTCAAAAATATTGATATGATGAAGCGCACTTTCCGCAAGGGCTTCCGGGTAGGGATGACCATAGCGCTTAAGCAGCGGCTTTTCCAAAGAACCCGCGTTCACGCCAATACGAATGGCGACGCCCTTGTCCTTGGCGGCCTCTATCACTTCGAGAACTTTCCAGGACGCCCCGATGTTTCCTGGATTAATACGTATACAATGGGCACCATATTTCACCGACAGAAGCGCCATTTTGTAATCAAAATGGACATCTGCAATCAGCGGAATGGAAATCTGAGAAATAATGCTCGGGAGGGCTTCGGCGGCGTCTTCCTTGTTAACTGTCACGCGAACGAGATCACAGCCGACTTCTTCAAGTTCCTTAATCTGTTTAACTACCGCTTCCACATCAACGGTCTTGGGCGTTGTCATGGATTGAACGCGAATAGGATGCGATCCCCCAATCCCGACCTTACCCACGAAAATTTCGCGGGTCTTCCGACGTGGTATCGTGAGTGGTTGAATTTTCGTTGGCTCAGCGTTCATTAATTTGTCGAGACCTCAATCCCATACGACTTGATTTTCTTGTGAAGGTAACTTCTCTCCAGGCCGATCCGTTGAGCGGTTTTGGAGATATTACCCCCGTTTTCCGAAAGCATCTTTAAAAGGAACTGCTTTTCGAAGTTGGCCCGCGCGACGCGCAAACTCTTTCCCCCGTACGGGATGAAATCGAGCTCACGGCCAGCCTCGGAATCGCCGGAATCCAATATATCGAGTAGTTCCCCATTTGACAAAATACAGGCCCGCTCAATCCAGTTCTTTAACTCCCGTACATTTCCGGGCCAGGGGTAGGTCTGAATAAAGCTCATCGTCGCCTCGCTCACCCCCCGAATCTTGCCGCCCGAATAACGTCTGAGGAAGCGGTCGACGAGTAGCGGTATATCGTCCCGGCGCTCCCGGAGCGGCGGAACAGGCAAGGGGACCACTTTGAGGCGTACATAGAGCCGTTCAGAAAACTTACCTGCTTCGACCCTTTCGCGAAGGTCGGAAGTTGTGGTGGCAATAACGCGCACCTCACCAGCAGACTGCTCCAGCACCGCGACCATGCGCTCCTGCACTTCCAGCGACGTTTCGTCCACGCCGTCTAATAGAAGACTCCCCCCATCGGCCATCTCGAGTTTCCCGAGGACTTCCCCGTCTCCCGCTCCTAGCATTACGGTTTGGACGTTCTCCTTGGTCAATTCGGCACAGTTTACCTTCACCAGCCGACGGTGAGAGCGGCCACTACGCTGATGAAGTAGGCGCGCAACTAACTCTTTTCCACTGCCATTTTCTCCCTGAATCGTGACCCAACCACTTGAAGGGGCAAGCGCTTCGATCAAATCCGCGACTTTCTTCATGGAAGCGGAAGCGGAAACAAGACGCTCACCCTCTTCCAACTCTTCTCTCAAGTAGCGGTTCTCGTTGCGAAGTTCCTTAAGTTGAAAAACATGCTTAACCAAGACGAGTAGCTTTTCAAAGTGCAGAGGTTTTTCCAGAAAATCAAAGGCCCCCTTTTTAATCGCTTTCACGGCCGTTTCGATATTGCCATGACCCGACATCACAATCACTTCAATCGTCGAGTCCAAACGCAACACTTTTTCTAAAACTGATAAACCGTCTTCGTCGGGTAGCCACACATCAAGTAAAACGACATCGGGAGCAAACTTTTTGAACCGTTCTATCCCTGCCTTGGCGTTCGCAGCGGTGTCAACAACGTACCCCTCATCTTCCAAGCTACCTTTAATAGTAGCCAGGATGTTCTGCTCGTCGTCGATAACTAGTACGCGTCTCAGCATTAAGCTTGTCCTTCCACGGGTCTTTCGATGCCGGGTTGTGCTCTGTGAGAGGCAACCACAATACTATCTGTAAACTCAATCACTACTCGTGCTCCTCGGGGCTGGTTCTCCAAAATTCTCACGAACCCGCCGTGATCATTAACAATACGCTGAACAATGGCTAGACCCAAGCCCGTACCACCTTCTTTGGTGGAAACATACGGCTCAAAGAGCTGGGCACGCAAATCTTGCGCAATCCCACACCCTAAGTCACCCACCGTCAGCCGAATCACTCCTTCACTAGAAGCTCGCTCCGTACAAACCTCAATTTCACCTTCTCCATTCATCGCCGCAACAGCGTTGTCGAAAAGATTGATCAGAACCCTTTTCAGCTGAGCCCGATCGAGGTTGAGATCCGGAAGCCCTTCGACCAATTTGAGCTCGAAACGAATCTGCTCGTGCGCAGCGCGGAAAAGGCTAACCGCTTCCACCACAATTTCATTCAAATCATCTGGTTGCTGTTGAATCTCTGGTAGGCGTGCGAAGGCTGAAAACTCGCTGACTAAATTCTTTATCGAGTCGACCTCTTTCAAAATAATTTCCGTCGACTGATGAAAAGTGCCATCATCGGCAATTTTATCCATATAGCGACGCTGTAGTCGTTGCACGGCAAGCTGAATGGGAGTCAGAGGATTCTTGATCTCGTGCGCGATACGCTTGGCAACCTCACGCCAAGCCGTCATGCGCTGCATGCGTTGAATTTCCGTGACGTCTTCAAAAACGGCCACCACACCGATCACGCGGCGACTATCGTCTCTAAGCACGCTCAATGTTACGAGCAAAACCAATGGCTCTTTGAGTTTTCCCTGTAGACGAATCTCACGGCGAATGGGTCTGGCCTTATCGTAAACTGCCCGCAACATTTCCTGAAACTCCGCACGCTGCTCACGTGGAAGAATCTCGGAATAGGACCTTCCCAAAAGACGATCCGGTTCGACGCTTAGCAAACTGGCCGCGGCATGGTTGATGGTCGTCACCCGCCCGTGACTGTCTAGCGAAAGCACACCTGATTGCACACTTTCCAAGAGAACTTCAATGTAACGCTTCCGATGGCTGAGTTCTTCGTTCACCTGCTGTAAATTATGATGAGTGCTTTCAATCTGACGCTTGTTTTCTCGCAAATCAAAAGTCATCTGATTAAAAAGCGAGACGAGCTTTCCCAACTCATCGCTCCGATGGGAGTCGATCTGGTAGTCGAGATTCCCCTTCGCAATTTGCTCTGTCGCTTTGGCAAGCTCCTCAAGAGGCGTGACCAGACGCCTAGCCACGTAAAAACCCGTCCAGGTAGCAGCAAAAAGAATCAGGAGCGTCATCATGGATAAAATGGCGAAATAAGTTGATTTGATCGGGTAATCCAGGGGGTTTTTGGACCTATAGCCCTCGTACGCTGAAGTAATTTCGGTAAGACGCGACGATAAACTCATGGGGATAAAGTAGTCAGCCACCACTACCCCCTTCCCCACTCCCAGCGAAACACCACAACGCAAAAGCTCACCGCCTCCGACGCTTTGGATTCGGCAGGTACTATCTTCAGAAAAAAACTTTTTTAGTGTTTCCAGTGAAGCCGCAGGAACGTTCTTCTCGATGGATGCCTGCGCCGAAAGATAACGTGGCCCAAAAGGATCGGGGTAAAACTCAACCGCGTCTAAACCAAACTCCTGACGGTAGTGTTGAAGAAGCTTAGGGATATCCGCATCTTTTGCCGATTTGCTTTGGATATCGAAGGCCATTTTCCGAGCAAAATGATTCGCGTTGCGCTCCGTGTTTTCATAGAAGTTCTGGGCGACCTCAATGCTCTTTTGAAGGGTGCTTCCGATCTTTACGCTAAACCATTTGTCGAAACTATTGCGGATGTAAATCGCCGAAATGGAAAACAAAAGAATCGTAGGGATGATGGCGAAAAGAATGAAGCTGTAAACAAGGCGTGTCTTTAGACGAGAACCTACATTGCCCTTCCGTTCGTCGAGCACCAGCTTGACCACATTTCGAAAAACCAAGAAAAGCAGCAGCATGATCAGAATCACGTTGAGGTTCATCAAGCCGAAAAAGAAGATGCTGTTAACAAACGGAAGTTTGCTGCTCAAGCGGAGTAAATAGAGCTCGATTCCAGTGAAAAGCAGGATGAAAAAGAAAACGAGGACACCCGTTATCTTTTCCCTGCGTCGGCGCTGTAATTCGGTGTTTTCCAATTGTCCCTTTAGCCTCTAGGATGCCTTTCTGGCGCGCATTCTTCCACAAAGGGTCTCTATTGGAAAGCCGAGAAGGCTTTCTGGGGCTGCCTCTTGGGGATCTCTCTGGTACAATATTGGCCTCTGGTACACAGAGTCTTAGTTAGAGGAAAGGACCGATGGAAATTTACGCGGATCACAATGCCACCACCCCTTTGAGCCCCGCCGCGCTCGCCGAAATGGAGAAAGCCATCGCTCAGTGGGGAAATCCTTCTTCCGCCCACCAGCGAGGTCAGAAAGCCTCGGAATTATTGGAAGCCTGGCGTTCTCGCGTGGCCGCGGCCGCAGGCGTTTTGCCTAACGAAGTCGTTTTTACATCCGGTGGCGCCGAATCCAATGGAATGGCCCTACTGGGATATTTGTTCAAGAATAATAGGCCTTTCCGTCTCTTGAGTACGTCAGTGGAACACGCCTCTGTTTATGGGGCGTTTGATCTGTTGAAACGGCTTGGGGCAGAAGTCCAAACAGTGGGACTGCTACCGTGTGGTCAGCTCGATTTAGCGGATTTGGAGAAAAAACTCGCGGAGTTTAAGCCGCACATGGTCTCAGTGATGACCGCGAACAATGAAACGGGAATCATCTTCCCAACCGCCAAAATCGCTGCCCTTTGTAAGGCCGCCAAGGTTTGTTTTCATACCGATGCCGTTCAGGCGTTTGGCAAAGTCGACCCCGCTCAGTGGAACTGCGCAGACCTCATCTCGCTTTCTGCGCACAAAATTCACGGCCCAAAAGGGTGTGGGGCGTTGGTAGTGCGAAATGGGATGCAACTTGAGCGCACCCGCTTTGGCGGCGGCCAGGAAACCAAGCGCCGAGGTGGCACACAAAACATGGTGGGAATCGCTGGTTTTGCCGGCGCTTGCAGCGTTTTGCCGGATGCGAAGGAAATTGCACGGATTTCGGCCCTCCGCGATCGCTTTGAAGCAAAGCTTCTCGCGGCGCTAGAGGGGGTATGCATTCAATGTGGCGGTTCCGACCGCCTTCCCAATACCAGCAATATTCGCTTTGAGGGAATACCCTCCCCAGTCATGCTTACCGCCCTGGATCTCGACGGTATGTATGTTTCGGCCGGTTCGGCCTGCTCTTCGGGTTCGGTGACACCTAGCCATGTGCTTACGGCCATAGGATTGTCCAAGGAACAAGCTGCAGAAGCCGTACGCATTAGCTGGGGTTCTTCCACCCAGCAGACCACCATCGACGCGGCCGCCGATTTAGTCATTCGCCATGTAAAACGGATTCGCGAGCAACGCGCCCGACGAGCCGCCGGGGCGCCTCTATCGACAGGCCCAACGGGCGTGTGATAAACCTGCCGCATGAATGCCCTAACGAATCTCGAGCCTAAAAAGGGCTCCAAAATTGTTGTCGCCATGAGTGGAGGAGTGGATAGCTCCGTTGCCGCTGGTTGGCTAAAACAGCGGGGGCACGAAGTGATTGGAATTTCGCTTCAGTTGCATGACATGGCGGCAGAAACCGAGAACAAATTTGGAACCTGCTGCTCGCTAACAGATATCTCCGACGCGCGTCGGGTCGCAAACCAACTCGATATTCCGTTTTACGTGGCAAACATGGAAGACCGCTTCCAGTCGGAAGTAATCGATAATTTTGTGCACGAATATATGAATGGGCGCACTCCCAATCCCTGTGTGAAGTGCAACGAAAAGGTGAAGTTTCGTCACTTAATGGATTGGGCCCTTGATCTCGGGGCTGACTATTTAGCCACGGGACACTACGCCACCGTTCGTTACAACTCCATGAGCACTGAGTACGAACTGTGCAAAGGAAAAGACTTTCTCAAAGACCAATCCTACTTCTTGTTCACCATGAACCAACAGGATTTAGCCCGAACGCTGTTTCCAGTCGGCTCTTTTGAAAAAGACGAAGTGCGAGAAATCGCTCGTAAGCTAAACCTCGGTGTAGCGAACAAACCCGACAGCCAAGAGATTTGTTTCGTTCAGTCTCGAAGCTATGCAGACTTTATCGAAAAGAAAGTGCCTGCCGAGTTTTTAAAGTCCGGAAAAATTGTTGATACCGCCGGAAATGTGGTGGGAGAACATAACGGTTTGCATCAGTTCACGATCGGCCAACGCAAGGGTGTAGGCGTACAGTCGAAAGATCCCCTTTATGTGGTTTCACTGAACAAACACAGCAGTGAAGTGATGGTAGGTCCAGAAGAAGCTCTGATGCAGAGCAAGTGCACAGTTTCCCACTGCAAGTGGGTCAACCCACCCCGCTTAGATCAAAAACTAAACTGCAAAGCGAAAATTCGTTACCGCTCCGTGGAAAGCGAAGTTGAAGTTTATCCTTTGTTAGATAACCGCGTTGAAGTGCGATTCGAAAAACCGCAAAGAGCCATCACGCCGGGTCAGGCTCTGGTGTTTTACCACGAGGATCGCGTATTAGGCGGCGGCTGGATCGAGGACCGCGAAGAATCCTTCCAAAAAGCGTTATGAAGTTGGCGTTTAAAACCTTTGGTTGCCGCGCCAATAGCGTGGACACAGACTTTCTCTGGAGCGAAGCACTTAAGAAAGGTTTTACGGTTGTCCCTGACACTGAATTTGCCGATGGTTACGTAATCAATAGCTGCACGGTCACGGAAAGTGCCGACCGCGATGCACGCAACCAGGTCCGACGCTTTAAGAAACAAAATCCTGCTTCTTTGGTGGCCGTCATTGGATGTTACGGTCAGGTGGGCAAAGACGCTCTACTTGGCATCGACGGAATCGATTTTGTACTGGGTACGGCGGAAAAGTTTCGCGTTTTGGAACTCATGCGCCACGCGGCCACAGAAACACTCGCCAAAGACCAAGTTTCTCCTAGCTCGGGCTTTCTTCCCGAAGTTTTTTTGGGCAGTCAACGCGCCCGGGCCTCCATTAAGGTTCAAGACGGATGCAACTTTAACTGTAGTTTCTGCATTATTCCGCAGGCACGGGGTCGAAGCCGTAGCCTACCAAAAACCGTTATTCTCAAGCAGATCAGTGATGCCTACGCCCAGGGTTATCAAGAAGTGGTACTCACGGGGATTCACCTGGCTCACTACGGCTGGGATCTGAACACAGATTTAGAGACCCTTCTTAAAGAAGCCTTCGCTTTAGACGAAGGCCCGCGCATTCGCCTGAGCACTTTGGATCCTTTTGAAATTCCCGACTCGCTTATCGCTCACGTGGGGAAAGAACCCCGCCTGTGTCCGCATTTCCATATTGCGTTGCAGAGCGGAAGTGATCGCATTCTTAAAGCCATGCGACGAATTTACAAAGCCTCCGAGTTTGTGGAAGTCACACGCAAGCTCGTCGCTCAGGAGCCCGACGTTTTTATCGGCGTGGACATGATTGTAGGGTTTCCAGGAGAAACAGATGAGGACTTTGAGCAGACGGTAAAATGTTTGAAAGACTCGCCCTGGACCAAGCTGCATGTTTTTCCGTTTTCAGCTCGTCGTCAGACAGTTGCCGCTACCCTACCCGATCCCGTTGATCCGGCAGTCATTGCGGATAGAGCCTTGCGCTTACGCGACATGAGCGACACCCGGTACGATGCCTTTTTACGGTCTCAGCTAGGAAAGCAAAAAGCGGTGATATGGGAAAAACCTCGGGAAAAAGAGCCTGGTGTTTGGATGGGGCACACCGAAAACTATATTCCGACCCGAACGCGTACGCTTTCCGCGCAAGCCAAGCAGCTTGCTCAGTGCACACTATCCCAAGTGGAAAAAGGCCAGGTTTGGGCAGAGGTTTCAGGTGCCTGTGCACTTTTGGGATGAAGTACCAAAAGTGACCTGGCACCTCTCTTAAGAATCCACGGAAGATAGACACTTAGTATTTTCATACAGAGCGCCGCCGTTCCCACGAACGAAGTAGGGCGTTTCGAAACCTAGCACTTCAAATACTTCTCGGCTTGATTGGTCCTCGACCAAGGTAAAACAGTCACTAGCATTGGCGCACAAAATGGGCGTCGGAACCGCGCGATCTCGCCTGGTAGTGCGGGGTGTGGCGTACACGTACTGGTACTCGTTCAAATGTTCACAAACGTAGGTAAGATTATCAACGGGATGAATTCCTCTGAACGTAAAGTACTGATCAGGTTCAATCGCTAGTGTCGCTTTCGGATCTAGGTGCGTCAGGACCTCGCGTGCAATTGTTTCACTCTGCTGCCCGGGCGGACGTTGCAGCGCATGCAAATAGCCTTTGAATTCGCGTTGAAAAATCGGTGTCAGAGCCAGCACCAAAACAATTGTCATTCCCCAGTTCGAACGGTTCCAGAAAGAAGGCAGCGCAAGTGCCACCGCAAGCAGCGGTATCGACGCCATCCAAAAATAATAGGGTTGAAGCGTCCACACCCAGAGGCAAACGACGGCGTATCCCATCGCAAGGAACCAGGTGAGTCTGAGTAATGGAGGTAAGTTGCGACGATTTTCGAACAGCGTATAGCCTACTCCAGTCGCCAGGATACAAAACGAAAGAAGGTAAGGTGCGCCCACTTTAACCGAGTGCTGAAAGGCGTGGTTCCACGTAACAAAGAACGCCCCCCAACCGGCTTTCCAAGGAGCTAGGTAGGGAAAATTCGAAAGCGTAGCCTGGGCGCGGAAACGCAGAAACGCGGTCCAACCCTCAGTATAAAAAGAAAAATTACAGATTAGGAAACAAAGGAAGGCCACTCCACCGATACCGCAGAGATTCATCCATCGCTTTTCTTTGGCGAGAACCACGGCAACGCCTGCCGCGAAAAGCAAGCCACCGGCTGGCGAAGTGGCACCACAAAGCCCCAATAAAACTGCCGTAAACCACCACTTCTCATAGGGAAGTTTATAAAGACTCAGCCAGCTGAGAAGTCCCAAAACCAAAGCAAGTTCGTCTGGCCGATCACCGTCGCTCGATACTAAACTTAAGATCACTCCCACAAGCAGAAGCTTAGCGCTTCCAAATGGTGTCCCACGCGCCCAGCCCTGAGCAAACACTGTCGCAAGCAGAAAAATCAAAGCCGTTCGCAAGGCACGCAGGATGCTGTCGAACGCAATCGACTGCCGTAAACCAATGCCGAAGGCCTTTGTCCAAACACCGAACAACAACGGATAAAGGGGGGGATAGTAGGCGTAGGTCATCGCCTCGTTGGGAGGCATGTGGGGAAGGTTTTTGACCTGAAACTTACCGGTCTGAGCCCAGTTCACGCCCGCTTCTTTAAACAAAAAGATATCGGTCGCGGGGGGCCGCGCTTCTTTAACAACAATCCAAGAGGTTACGCCTACCCACAAACAAAAGGCGAGTAAGCATTTTTTAAGAGACATGGTTCAGAGGGTGAACTTTAATCGACAATTTTGTAGCGATCGAATCGCTCTGAGCGCACAAGGCGCCAGTCTTCGATCGAACCACCGTCCACAATTTGCTGGGCTGCTTGAAAGCCCATATCCAAACATTGATCTGCGTTATTGTAGTTGAAGTCGCCGTGACGACCAATGAAGTAGAGATTGGGAAACTGAGTCTCAAGATCACGAATTGAATCGAGCTGCTTTTGAAAGCCCACGTGATAAACAGGGTAGAAGCTTTCAAAACGCTTGGAAAACTGTTTCACGATTTGCTCACGCTTAAAGAGCTTGAGGGAATCAAGTTCTTTTAGAAGCATTTCGCCCAGTTCTTGATCATTCATCTTCCAGGCCGGGTCACTTGGCTCGCAAGTAAAATCTACCATGAGCGCAGTGTGTCCGGCGGGGACAGTATCGGGAGAGAATTTGTTCATTTCACTTAGGCGACCAAATCTAAATTTTTGTTCCGGATAGAACACCCACATGGAAGGCAACACGGGCTTCGATTTGAGCAAGAAATAGTAAATGATCGTATTGCGTGATTTGACTTGGCTGCAGGTGTTCTGCAACGATTCGGGCGCATCAACCAAAAGCTTTCCAATCTGAGAGATGGGAATGGTGTAAATAAGCGCTTCGCAGGGAATGGTCATCGTACCAACCCCCTCCGCTTTAATCGTGACGGCATTGATTTTATCGCCGCTTTTATGAATCGCTGTGACCGTCGCACTCAAATGAAACTGGGCCCCGTTCTTCTCAGCTTTTTCCTTGAGCTTTTCTGGAATACGACCATACCCAAATCGCGGGTAATGGAACTTTGGCGCAGAAAGAGTACGATCTTTTTTGCTGAACAAGAGCTGCTTTATCACGGAAACCAGCCCCGGCGAGGAAATGCGCACTTCCGCCAGCTTGCGATCCAAGTCGCTGGGATTGCCATAGATCTTTTTGGCAAGTGGCTCAAAGATTGAGGCGTAAAGCCCACGTCCGAAACGCTCTGTAATGAACTCTTCGTAGGTACGAGAAGGCTTGCGCGTGATGAAACTCTTCACAGTTTGCACAAAGAAGCTCATCAGGATAAACACGCTCTTATGTAGCGGAAAACGCGTGAGCATTTCGGTGAGTTTAAGGGGAAAGGTGAAGAACTTTCCGTTCATGAAAAGACTCTGTGCCTTATCGCGAATCAGCAGCTCTCCGTCCATAATATCTTCAAGTTCTTCCACGATGCCATCGATGAGCGTGTAGAACTTATGAGGACCGTAGTCCAAAATGAAGTCGCCTTCCTTGAACGAGGAACAGAGCCCGCCAATAACGGGTGACTTCTCAATAACATGCACTTCATAGTTCTTTTGCAGGCTCAGCTTGTACGCAGCGGCAAGCCCCGTGACACCCGCTCCGAGTACGACAATCTTTTTCTTCTCTAGCATGTGCCTTTTACCTTTCTTGCAATCACCCGGCTTTGAGCGGCGTAGTACGGAATAAGCGCTTTCTCCATTCTGAGAAGCGAAACCACTTTTTTCATGAGCTTAGCAATCCGGGGGAGGTAAGCTTCCAAACGATAAACTAAGTACCCCAACTCAAGGGTTTGAAAATGCGGGCCACTTTCGACTACTTCAAAACCAGTTTCTTCGAGCATTTTCTTGATGGTCTTCGGAGTGAAATAGAAAAGGTGCACAGAAATGATAAACCAGTAATTTCTTCCTGCAAGCCGAGCCATCCAGTTCGCAATGTTCGGATAGTTCACAACCACGTGGCCACCGTCGCGAAGGTATGCATTACATCGCTTGAGCACGTCTTTCGGATCAAATGTGTGTTCAAGTACGTCCCACAACGTCACCACGTCCATCTTGGTGTTCCAGTTCGGCATGTCTTCGATTGTGCCCTGATGAATGTTGACGCCGTAGCTTTTATTACCAAACTCAGAGAGATATTTGCTCGGTTCAATCCCGAAAGTTTCCCAGCCAGCATCTTTGGCCACTTTTAAAAAGAATCCCGCTGCGGCGCCGACATCAAGAACTTTTCCCACTTTCTGGAAGCGAGCCACTTTCTTCAAACAGGCCTTGAAACTTGTAATGCGTCCCTCAGCTTGAGAAACGTAACCTGGGTCGTTGTTTTCCGTGTATCCCTTAAGAATAAACTGACGTGACAGCCGCGGGGAGGTAAAAACTAGGTCACAGTGATCGCAAGTCACGAGTGTCTCTTTGGAAATGAAGTTTCCCGATGCACTGTAGGAATCGAGCATCTTTTTTGTATCTTGATCCGTTGTGCCTTCGTATTTGACGGTAACGTCTTCCGAACCGCAAAGGTTGCAGGAAACTTCCTCGAAAAACACATCTGTTTTTGAAGACGCATGGGAAGAAACATTCTCCCGTTCGGGTGTCTGGGTGGCGATCATTTAAGTTCCTCGTGAAAAGGGAATTTAGGTAGAAAATAAAGAAGAAGGGCTGAGCTTTAATTATAGCAGATACACAGCGGTTATAAATGATGGGTTGGCAGGGATAGTTTCCGCTGTGCACTAGGTTGCCCCGCTTCACACCCCGCGATAGCCAGGCGCGGTAAGAGTTCTATTGCGGATTTTTTCCGCTATGCGTAAGGTTGCTCCTTGCCAAGTCTGGGCTGCTTGCACGGGAAGGCGCGATAGCCCTCAAGAAGGCTTTTGTCCCGTGCATATTTTGGGACGTTAGCTCAGCTGGCCATGCGAGCAGGGCGAGCCCAAAGAGAGCGTTACGCGATGTAAGCAGCAAAGTCGTGGAAAGTGGGGGTTTGGAGTTTTTTGCATGGGACGTTAGCTCAGCTGGATAGAGCGTTTGCCTCCGAAGCAAAAGGTCGCAGGTTCGAGCCCTGCACGTCCCACTTCGTTAACCCACCTTATACAATAGACAGTCTTGAACCTGAGGCCATCGTTCCCTTGCTAACCCTAACCTCTTGGAACGGCTCCCTTTTTTGGTCTCTTCCGCTCAAAAGCTAAGTACTTGAAAAGATTGGACAGTGACAGGCGGGTCTTCACATTCCAATCCATTGGCCCCAAAACTATTGGAAGACTTAAAGAATATGGCCAGACGCCTAATTAGTTTTCGGCGCCGTTTCTCACGTAAACGCCGGATTTCTGCATTATTTTAAGTATCTAGCTGGCTTGCACGTCAACCTAATCAACACCTCGCTCGGACCATTCCAGCCTGGAATTTCCGGCACTACCCTTGCACATCCTATGGTCGACTGCCTGAATGCCTTACAAAGGTGGAAGTATGAAGAAGTCCTTTAAGCGCTATATCCTGATTGCTACCGCCGTAACCGGAATGATGCTCCACTCGGGTGCCTTTGGTGCCGACGACGTGTGGGGCGAATTCGTTTACGCCGATGAACTAAGAATTCTTCCGAACTCTCCTCAAGCCTCCCGGCCTGGGGTTGAGGTGAAGAAAGAAAAAATTTCGAAAGGAAAGAAAGCAAAGCGCAAGCGCGCTGCCAAACGTGCTCCCGCGAAAGCTTCTAAAACGGCAAGCATAGGATTTCCGACCGCTCACCGTTTATCGAAATTGAGTGCATCCGAACGGCAGGCAAATAAAAGAATTGTTGTAACCTCACACACTAAGCTGGTGATGGCGAAAGACTAGAACGAAAATAAGTCTTTTACTTTATCGGCGACTGCATCTTCAATTTGTTCCTTTGCACGGCTCTTAGCCTTTGCCTTCGGCACGGCTGGAGCCGGTTCTTCTTCCCCTTCAATTAAATCGGCTTCCAGGCTTTTTTCCTGGGCAGGGGCGGGCCGCTGCTGAGCGATTTCACGCAAGTTCTTAATCTTGTAACCTGCAGGCACTTGAAAAAATTTATCCGGAATCGCCCCAGACTTCGCCGAGAGGGTTTTCGTTTTCATGGTTGTGACGATGGGTTTCGCCGCCTGGGCTGGCAGTCCTTCACCTGCCGGAGTCATGGTAAAAGTTTCCGTACCTTCCAAAAGTAGACCTGCTGAAACCCATTGTTTGAAGCCCGGCCGCGTAGCTGGGGTAATCAAACCAGCCATCGCAGAATCGAGCTGTCGGGATAGGTGCTTGGCCACAGCATCGTACCCCGCGTCCTTTGTAAAACACCCGTTGACCTTGTGGCTACCATCCATGGACATTTTAATGCCGGGCAACATTTGCCCACTCATTTGTCCTCCTACGTGCATATCAACAGTGTGTGGAGTGCAGGCGAGCTTCGCAATCTTCCTCTTTGGGCCACCAGACTTCACGGTAATACGATCAAAGGACATTTTGATTCCCATTCCTGTCAGCGAGCTAAGCGCGTCCATTCCCGCCGGTAGCGTAAGTTTCATGCACGTTTTGTTCGCCATATGACAAGCGAGAGTTCCCTGTTTAGTGACAATAACGCTGTGGGTTTGGTTACCGCGGCTCTCATCCATTCGGTACTGCCCATTCGAAATGCGAACCGTTCGATCCGCCATGTAAGGTTTCCCTCCAGAAGCACTGTGCTCAATTTTCTGTTTGAGAGTCCAGCCAGCGTGTGACTCCGCGCAAACAAGCAAAACAAGGCCTAAGGTGAAGCGAAACAAGTTTGACATGGTGTCTCCGGAATTAGAGGGAAGGGGCTAAACTGATCTCTATTTTACACGACACCAAGACATCCTGTCTCCCGAGATTACACAGTCCACTTTTCAGGATGAGGACAGTTGTCGCCCAAGCTTTCTTTCAGCTTGATGAATGCTTGAGCGGTCAGACGAACGTCTCCGATGGAGCGATGTCGATCGGCTTCTGCTATGGTCAGCCCGAGCCGCTTAGCAATAATGTCGAGGTTGTGTCGGTTTTCGGTGGGAAAAACACGTCGAGAGAAAGTCATTGTGTCAAAAACTTCCATCTGCTTACGCAAGTTAAACTGCATGAGATACTTGGTAATAAAAGACATATCGAACTTCGCGTTCTGCGCCACCAACCACGAACTGCCTACGAACTCTAAAAACTTGGGAAAGACTTCCTCGATGGTAGGTGCACCGGCAACCATTTCATTGGAAATACCATTTACTCTGCTAGCTTCTTCAGGAATCAAACGCTTCGGATTCACGAGACTATGAAAAGCGTTGGCCTCATCGATTTCGTTGCCAAAAATCCTCATCGCTCCGATTTCGATCATCTCATCCCCACCCCATGGGGACAGACCTGTCGTTTCCAAATCGAACACGACGTACTCATCAATGCCTAAGCTTAGTTGCGACACGTAAGCGCCTCCCGGCTGCCGTACTCACCCACGTGGGTTTAAGTTGTGTGTATGAGTTAATTAAGTAATGAATTTTGTAGTCGTGGTCAACTCCCCTTGACTTTGCCTTCCCAGACAGTGTTTCGTGGCTCGAGCCGCCCATGTTAAGCGATAGCCACTACCTAACATCCGACTATGTCCTCCCTGAGCAGGAACACAAATACGGCAAACAAGTTCATCTTGTAAAGGACCCGTATCTCACCTCTTTGCTTGCGCGTTTCTCACAGCCTGCCTGCGTACAACCACTGACCAATCAGATTCTTAAAATGTTGTACGAAGGCCTGGTGCAACATTTGATTAATGGGGAGTTCGAAACAGGGCCTCAAGAAATCACCACTCGAATGTCGAGCTTACATCCCGAGGCGCGTTTTAATCAGCGTGTGGTGTTGCCAGATCTGAAAGTTGTTACGGTGGGCTTGGCGAGAGCGGGAACACTTCCGTCCCAAACTGTTTTCGACATGCTTAATCAGCTACTACGTTCTGAAGGAGTGCGACAGGATCACATCGCAATCAATCGCAAAGTTGACTCGACTGAAAAAGTAGTTGGGACCGATCTAGCGGGATTTAAGATCGGCGGAGATATCAAGGACAGTTATGTTTTGTTTCCTGACCCTATGGGTGCGACAGGTTCAACTCTGAAAACAGCGACGGAAATCTATCAAAAGCAGGTTAAAGGTCCCGCGCGAAAGTTTGTGGCCCTTCATTTGATTGTGACTCCCGAATATCTCCTAAATATTAAGAACGCGTGTCCTGATCTTATTGTCTATGCCCTTCGACTGGATCGCGGCCTGAGCCCAAAGGATGTCCTTCAAACTGTGCCGGGCACTCACTGGCAAAAAGAAAAAGGATTGAACGAAAAACAATATATTGTTCCGGGCGCCGGCGGAGTCGGCGAACTCATTAACAACTCTTATGTTTAATATCTTTTTCCTAGTATTTTTCGCACTGGTAGTGGGAATGGTTCTGGCTGTTTTCGTTACTCGGAATTCTAATCCAAGCAAGATGGCCTTTTTATTGCCTGAGGAAGACGCCGCCTCGGATCCTAAAGCCCCTCCTTTGGCGTTAGCCGATTTACAGAGGCTAATCGAGTATTACGTACACGAACGGCAACTCACGTTAAAGGAAACGGTTAAGGAGAGCGACAACGAGTGCTATTGGATCGCGGAAAAAAAAGACGCGCTCTTTACTGATTCTTATATCTTCGGTGCGATCGTTACGACCGCGGAGCGTCCGCTGGTTCCATTGGCTTCGGTTCTGGAGTTTAAAGACTTTGTAAGAGGCGCACGGAGCACCAAGGGACTGCTGCTCTCATCGGGTTACTTTTCCCGCGATGTGCACCAACCACTAGAGGGTGTAAAGGTGCAGCTTTTGAACCGAAAACAGGTCCTTGGTGAACTAGCAAGCCGACAATCCGCCTAAGGATTTTCCCTTATCATTCTATATGTTTGACTTGGGTTGCTATTCTTACTTTGGATGGTAGTATGCCGGGCTTATGAATTACGACTACGACGTTCTAAACCGCATATGCGACCGCGCCTTTTTCCAGGCTCTCGCGATGATACACATCGCAAATAACCGCCCTAATGTTCCAAAAGGGGAACCCAAGGTCGGGGGTCATGCTACAGCGTGTTCCAGTTCAAAGCATATTTTGGCGGCCCTTCATCTTGTAGCAAGAAATCCAGAAGATTATTTTGCGTGCAAACCTCACGTCTCGCCGATGGACCACGCGCTAAATAATTTGTTGCACAACTTTCGGGACAAAGACGGTAAACGCATGTCCGACGAACAACGCAAACGAGCGATGCATCACCTGCGTCACTACTCCAAAGAAGGCGATCCGGTTTTTCAGTCCTATCATGCAGAGAGCGATCCGGATGGTTTTCGTTTCTTTCCTTCGGGCTCGGTCGGCATCCCACCGGTCAATGCGCTCTACACAGCTTTGGGGTATGAGTACGCAAAAGATCATGGATTTGACCTGCAAGAGGATCCCGTTTTCTGGTGCCTGATGGGAGATTCTGAATTTCGTGAAGGATCTCTTGCTGAAGCGATGCCGGACGCAGGCGAGCGACAGCTTAACCGTGTTGTATGGATTGTTGACTACAACCGACAAAATTTGGATGGCACGCGTATTTCAAATGAAGAGGCTTTCCGTGGATCGGACGCAGATCGCATGTCACGTATTGCCGAAGCTAATGGTTGGCGCTCAATCATCCTAAAGCACGGATCCCTGCGGGAAAAACAATTTCAACGGCCCGGCGGTGAAGAATTTAGAAAAGTACTAGATGAGACTTTCAGCGATTTCGAGTTTCAAGGTTTGCTGGCATCCAATCGTCCCGAGCTCACGCGTTCGGTTCTTGAGGGAAAATCCCCCTCAATGAAAGCGTTTCTGAAAGATCTGTCTGATGATCAGGTTCACCAGATTTTTCTGAATCTCGGTGGACACGACATGCAGGCACTTGTGCAAGCGTATCAACGCGCGCGAGAAAGTGAACGTCCTACTTTGATTGTCGCTTACACCATCAAGGGACTTGGTTTGGAATGCCAGGCGAAATCCGGAAACCATTCCACCCTTCCCGAAGAAGACGAACTTGAGGCAATGGGGAAGAAAGTCGGGGTCACCCTTGCCGACCCCTTCGCCCAGTTTCCCGAGGGCTCTAAAGAAGAAGCTTTCTTAAAGCCCCGACGCAAAACGCTTGTGCATGGAATTGATGAGGTGCGAGCCCGAGTTCAGAAAAGGCAGGAGGAATGGAAAGCTTTTGCCTCGACTCTTGATTGGCCGAAAGATTTCAATATTACCGCACTAAAATTTAATCCCGTGGCACACACTCAATGGATGTGGGGACAAGTCGCTGCGAAACTGGATCGCTTGGGTCGCGGCATGGACGAGCCCGAAGATGGAAACGGTTGGGAGAAGGTGGCAAAATATTTTCTGACCATGGCACCCGACGTTGGCACTTCCACTAATACCAGCCCGAACATGAACGGCAAACTCTACGGAGACGTGCGGCAAGAAGATTACGAAACACTTTTCGACGCAAAGGACAAGAAAGCTCCCGACGTAGTACCCAAGATTTCCGAAAAATCTGGTCACTTGCGCTTTGAGATCGCGGAAGGAAACTGCATGTCGGCGGCAGGATCCTTTGGAAAGTTTTTCGATTTTTTGGGGATTCCTTTTTACCCCGCGATGACGATTTATGATTTTTTTATTAAGCGTGCTCACGACCAGTACTACTACAATCTCTACTGGCGTTCTCGTTTTGCGACTCTGGGAACCCCCAGCGGAGTGACTCTCTCATCAGAGGGTGCGCAGCACTCTTGGAAGTCGGATTTCCAAATTCCCCACTGTGTAACTTGGGAACCCTGCTTCGCTAAGGAGCTGGAGTGGATCCTAGCAGATACGCTTCGCCGTCATTTCACTTTAGATACGGAAGATCGTGAATCTACCCTAATCCGCTGCGTGACAAAGGGGCTTGTACAAAAAGACTTCCTGACTAGGTTACATCGCCAATCTCGATTTAAAAAAATGGAATCAGGTGAAACGCTCACCGAAGAAACAGCCGATTCCGTTGAAGGCCAATCTGACGCTGAAATTTTGAACGCCATCAGAGAGGATGTGCTCCAAGGCGCCTATCCCCTTATTGACTACCGAAACTACGAGGGGTACCTGCCCGGAGATAACGTGGTTCACATTTTTGCCATGGGCGCGCTGGGAGCTGAAGCGATTTTGGCTTCCGACTCTCTTTTGGAAAAAGGAATCTTTGCAAACGTTTTTGTTGTGACAAGTTCGGATCTTCTTTTGGGTAACCACGGTTACAATACGGATTTCGAACACCTTAAAGAAGGCTTGGGGGTCACCGGAGATCTCCATGTCCTTCCTGAGGCGAGCGGCCAGATTGGTTCTCTTGCTGGCTGGTACAGCTTACGGGGAAGCCGCGTTCCGATTGTCTCTGTGCACGATGGCGAACCGGGCTTACTTGATAACATCGGTTCGATTGTGGGGGTCAAACATAAGGCCCTAGCCATTCGCAAGACTTCGAAGTCGGGAACTGTGGCCGACATCTACGCCTACCACGGCATTGACGCTCCTTCGATTTCGGAAGCGTGTGAAGAAGTCCTCACTGAAACTGCTGGGGAACGATTCGAGGTTCACCCCTCCGTGTTGGAAAACTTTCGCGACGCGCCTCAAACGGCTCACTAGCCTCGGGCCTAGCGATGAGGGAATCATTGACGTGAGTGCGCGATCTTACGTAAGATTTACAAATGTTTAACCTAGGCCTACCAGAGATTCTGGTTATTTCCGTAGCTGCTCTTCTTGTATTTGGCCCTAAGCGGCTACCTGAGCTAGCAAAAGGTCTGGGCAAAGGCATCCGCGATTTCAAAAAAGCCCTTGAGGGCAATAATGACGACGAAAAACGTCTGGATAAAGATGACGGCACGATAGACGTCACCCAAAACTCGGGGGCCAAAGGTGGACACGACTCCAAAACCACAAAACCCGGGTCAGAAGGTTAATCCCTTCGACGTTCACGAAGCTCCTCACGCCAAACCCGCTTCCGAAGATCCTGCTTTGGATAGTGATGAGCTCCGCATGCCTTTGTGGCAACACTTAGATGAACTGCGTTCCGCTCTAGTGCGTGTTTTAGTTATTCTCGCTCTTACCACATGTGCCATTTTTAGTTTTATCGAGCCAGTAGTCTTATTCTTGGAAACTCCGCTTCTTAGCGTACTCCCGCCCGGGGATCAGCAGCTCTACTTCACGGGTATCGCCGACAAATTCATTATATATATTCAGATCAGTGTTCTCGTTTCGATTGCACTCCTTTCGCCATATCTTCTATTTGAACTCTGGCGATTTGTTTCTCCCGCGCTCTACCGAAATGAAAAACGGTTTGTCCTTCCCTTTCTGATCGCGGGGTCGCTCAGTTTTGTTTTGGGAATTTCTTTTGCGTATTGGATCGTCATTCCTTACAGCTATGATTTCTTGATCAACTTTGGATCTCCCACTGATAAAGCAATCATTACACTCACGTCGTATTTTTCTATGACCGTGAAAATGCTCCTAGGAATGGGGCTTCTTTTTCAGATGCCCGTTTGTATAACAATCTTGGGTGCCATGGGTTTTGTATCGGCAAAAACTTTGGCTAACTACCGGCGTTATGCCGCACTGGCCATCTGTGTCATCTCTGCGATTATCACACCATCTCCTGACGCTTTGACAATGGTTGTCGTTTCGGCACCACTCTATCTTCTCTATGAAATCAGTATCCTAGGCGTACGTTGGATACAGCGCGTACCACGAACCACCTAATCGACCGCACCCTCTGCGATCACTGTCGATATCCGTTCAACATCGTTATGTTTTTTACCGATCCCTTAGCGATGTCCCTCATCGTGTTGATGAGGCGTGTCAATAATGCGCAACTTCTATTTCATTCTAAGTGTATTGTTCTTCTTGAGCAGCGATCTACTTTTTGCAGAACAAACACCCTTCCGATTTGATACTTACGAGCGCATCAATCCGTTCGCAGACCCCATTAAACCTATTAAACCAAAAAAGACACCGGTGCCTAATGCCAAAAAAATCGAAAGTAAAACGACGAGTAAAACCACGCGGAAGGCGACCAAGAAAGGGAAGCAAAAAGTCCGCAAAGCCTCGCGCAAAACCTCTCCGAGACGCGAGAAAGCCAGCACTACGGAGTCTGCGCGATCGGTTCCTTTCGTTCCTGACAAACCACTCCCCGTACAAGTTCGAAGTGAGCCCGCGCCGCCTAAGCCGGAAGACAAAGCCGAAGCACCGAAGGGTGACGTCGCCAAAAAAGCTCCGGTGAAATCGGAAGTGGTGGATCTCAAAGATCTCCATTCCTCTTCGTCTTACACCCCTCCCTCGCCTGGTTCTGGAAAGAATCTGCAAATGTTTTTCGATTTGGTGCTGAGCTATCGCCCGGAATCTGATAGCGCGTTCAGGTTTGACAACTATCACACCGCGCTCTTAATAGATTATATTCCTCATCCTGGTTTCCAGTTCTCGATGGGGTTTGCTCCACCGGATTCAACGCCAAGGTATTACCAAATTCAGGCAGACATCAATCCCACGGTACAGGTGCGGGCCGGTAGAATCTGGATTCCTTTTGACCAGATGAATCCGCATAACACTTTCGGAGGCATCTACAACACCACCCCGCTGCGCGGTCCCAACCAAGACGCCTTCTTACCGGATATCTGGACCGACCTCGGACTCGCCGCCCGTATCGCTGTTGTCGACCGATCCAACTTTCGCATGTACCAACATTTTTATATCGTAAATGGATTTCACGAAGGAGGAACGGATCCTTTAGGTGAATCAACCACGTATCCTGAGTTTGCGGGCATTTCTGTCGATGAAGAAAAAAATACAGACAAAGCGATGGGAACACGCACCGAATTGAGTTTCGGTCGTATCCTCAACGTTGGTTTCTCGGCGTACACGGGAAGATATTCGGACAAAGCAAAACCCTCAGCGCGAATCTTAATGTTGGGAACCGATGTCCAACTTCAACTTTCCCGACTACTACGCTTTAGAGGGGGCTACGCATTGATGCGAGTGGGGCTGCCCGAGGGCACGACTCGAACCACGTTCTTGCGAGGCGGCCTGTATGGAGATCTCGCCTGGCGATTCGCCCCCAAGTGGGAGTTTTCCCTTAAAGGCGGTCTTCTTCAAAATGACGATGGCGTTCTCGATCAAAATGATCGCACGCTGGTGGGGGCCCGTTTCAACTTTCGACCTAACCCGGTGACCACGATCTCATTCGAACATCACCAAGATATCCGTGATGCACCTGGCAAGATCAATCGTAGCTACACCGCTCTTCGGGTATCCTTGATGTTGTAGTCCCAAAAACGCTAACCTAAGGGCAGAAAAGTCCAACAATCTGTGCCTAACTAACCCATATCTGGGACTTTAGTCCTATAAATTGGACAACGGTCGCGAGTTTAGGTATGTTGTGCGCCGTGTCGGACTCCCTCAAAATTTTATTGGTTGAAGATGACTTTTCACTTCGGGAAGTCGTTCGCCAGTACCTAAGTATCTATCATGACGTTTCTGCCGCCGCCGATCTCGCGCAGGCTCGCCCTTTACTCCTTGAAAAATCGTTTGATCTTGTTTTACTCGACAAGCGCCTACCGGATGGCAGTGGGTTGGACCTTCTGACCAACATTAACGAACATGCCCCTCACACCGCCGTGGTGATTCTCACAAGTGACGGGGAATTTGATTCCATTACGAAAGCACTTTCCCAGGGCGCCGACGATTATGTCGTAAAATCGGAACATCTTATTCAACATTTGCTCGTGCGTATTCCGGTTGCAGTGAAACACGCCCAGGATCGGGCGCGACTCAAAGAGCTTGAAGCACGTTCATCGGTTTGTATTCCCGAACGCTCCCAATCCTTCAGCCCAGAAGGGTACCGGGCCAGCACACAATTTTTCGAAAAAGAGTACTTATCTGCCGCTCTTGCGGCTCATGACGGAAATGTTCTGCTAACCGCTTCGAAGCTGGGTATTTCCCGCAGCACGTTGTTTAGAAAAATCGCCGAATTGGGGATGGGCAAACGATTTGAGACAAAGTTGGAATTGACTCCGGAAAGTGGGTTGGAACGTTTATGAGCAATCACGCATTCGTTCATTCCACGGGAATTCAAGAGGAGAAACTCCCGCTCTTGGCGACTCTAGAAAAAGGGGAGTGGGCTTTTGACCTTATACTTCCTTCATTTCGCTCCACACTACTAGAACAGGTTTCTTCTCTTGCTCCTGAAACCTCCACCACCTTCCTCACAGCGAATTTTTATCGCAAAGCCAACTTGCCGGTCGTATTACCTGGACCTTTGAAGCTTGTGGGCTCCAACACGACCGAATTGGCCGCGTTTTTACAGGAATCATTGGCAGCATTGGATCGCCGGGTGGAACTCGCTGAGGTGGATGCTGATTGGGAAGCCTGTTTTGAAATGGCCCTAGAGCTCATTGGTGCTCATGATCCCGGAGCCCTTCACGCGCTTCGTGAACACATGACCTACGTGTGCACTTTGCAAACTGAAGATTTCCGTTCTGCATCCCATCCCCACTATTTTGGAACACTCTATTTAAAGCGTGTTAATGATCCGCGAGCTTTGGCCGTCTCCTTGGTGCATGAGCTCGCACACCAAGAGCTTTTTCTGATCAACTTGGTCGATCGGCTGATTCTCTCTGAAAGCGACTATAAATTAGCCCACGCTCCGTATCAGGGAAAGAGCCGGCCCCCGATTGGCCGCTTACACTCGGCCCACGCGCTCTATCGCATGATTTCTCTAGAACGTCGTATTTTGCCCGATAGCGCTGGCAAGCATGAAGCTGTTTTAAAAGACACTGTTGCAACTTTTGGAAGAGATGAACTAACAAACTTTGGCTGGAGAATGGTTCATGAAGTTTATTAATCGCGTCGCCTTTATTTTGGCGTTTATTTTTCAGGTGGTGTCTATGTCAGCTACAACTCCAAGCGTCGGGGTGTTTCCGGCGACTTTCCCGCGTGATCCTGTAGCCGTAAACATTTATCTTGAGCATATTCTGATGGGCCAAATTATCGAGCCCCTCGTGGAATCAGGGCAGGACGGGACGATAGTCCCCGCTGCCGCCTCTCGCTGGAAGTTCTCTTCTGACGGTCTGACGCTTACTTTCTTCTTTGATGGAAACACATACTTTTCAAACGGCAACGCACTGACGGCGGGCGATGTTAAGTACACGCTTGAACGACATCTAAGTTCCGAGAACTCTCAATCGAAGTCTTATTTGAGTCGTATCGCAAAGATGGAAGTCGTGAGCCCAAAGGAATTGCGCCTGCGCTTCAATAGCCCCTATGTCGCAACTCTTAAAGCCCTGAGCCGAGACCAGTTAG
Organism: Bdellovibrionota bacterium; assembly: GCA_041751875.1. Taxonomy (GTDB): domain Bacteria; phylum Bdellovibrionota; class FAC87; order UBA2466; family JACKAF01; genus JBGSIC01. The sequence continues at coordinate 22,299 of JBGSIC010000024.1, read as the reverse complement.
GAATTGTTCCCGAAGGGTGGAAGTTCGACCCCAACTCAGAAGAACCTTTTATCGGAACCGGTGCCTATCGTTGCATCCGAGAAAACAACGCCTGGGTACTCGTCAAAAACAAGCACTTTCGCCATGCCGAAGAGGTAAAGGTGCCCAAATGGAATGTTGTCATCCAACCCAAAACAGGCCCCACGACGGACATACCCAGTCTGGTGCCCTTCGCCTACAGCGACGCTGTCGACGCATTCAAGGCCGGAGCAGAATGGCAAGAGGGAAACCATGTTGAAGAATCCGTCACCCACTTCTTTCAATCTTCAGCTTGGTGGTATCCTCACGGAACTTCTTTCAATGACGAAGGCCGACAAAAACTCGGCATGTGCGCAACAGAGGATTTGATCGCGGCTCGCGTTAGCGCTCTGAATCTCCACCGTACCACGGGTTTAATCCCAGAAGGAATTGCCGGCCATCTCGCGAAGGCTCCCAAGGTCAGCTGTGATCCTAAGGCGCTTTCCATGGTGAAAAACCGCGCTTTTACAATGGCCGTTCTCGCACGGGAATTCCCTGTTATGAATGACCCTGCCTCGATTAAAGCGATCGAAAGCAAATATAAGATCAAGCTGAACCTGGTTCCCATCGAACCTCAAAGAGCAGTGGATCTAAAAAATCAAAAGCCTGATATTTTTGTTTTGGCTTTTGCAGGGGGATTCCAAGATCCGGAAGGATTTCTCACTGTCATCACTGCCATGCTGAATACTGATTTGGTCACCGTATTTAAAACCGATCAAGCCACTTACCAAGAAGCTTCTTCTGAAAGCGATTGGGAAAAACGAACCCCCCTTTACATCAAGATTAATACGCACCTTATCAAAAACATGCGCATGGTGCCCGGTTGGAAAGTGAAAGCGCAACGCGTGCGGTGCAAGGAAGTCGTTCTCAACGGCGGTGACCTACGCTACACACCCAAATTAAGAGATTACGAACTCAGAGAGGAGGACAAATGAAAATCGATCTGAGTGTATTCGAACAACAGATCTTCGCGGAGTCGCGTGTCGACTTCTAGAAGAGATGGTTTCCCTGGAGCAGATCTTTCCTGGGTCCGCTCCGGGGACTTTTTTGCATTGTAGTGAATAGATGGTTAAAGATTCTCTAAAACAATTTGCTCGAACCGATGGCCTACTTAAAGGGACGGCCATTATTTCGAACCTGATATCGACGGCATGCATTTCCATTTTGCCGGGGTTTGGTGCGAGCGGGCTTTTTATCGCCAATACCATTCAGATGACCATAGCGGGGGTACTCGAAGTTCCAACGGGTCACATCGCTGATCGCTATGGGTGGAACCAAGCGGTCAAGCTCGCCCTCTGGCTCAAAGTGCTGGTAACCATCTGCTTTATCACCGCCATTTTGAGCGCACAGGCGGGCCGACCGGAGTGGATCTGGTTCTTTTTTACACTGGAAGCCATAGTGGATTCTGTTGCCGGCTCTTTTCTGAGCGGAGCCTACCAAGCAGCATATCTAAATTGGTATCAGAATAAGTTGGCGGATAGCGGCGTTAAAGTGCAGGACGCGCCTCCACTCTTTCTTTCAAGCTTTCAGTACGCCCTGCCCATTCGCTTTTTGTTACCGCTTATTATAACCGGGATCGTCATCAGTCTGCAGTTCCTCTCTCGCACCTATGGCGTTGTCGGCCCCTACACCGTCGCGCTGACATCTCTCGCTTTCATTTTTGCCTTGCGCTTTGTAGTTCTCGGCAAGGTCTACGCGGACTTAAGAAGTGTCGCCTCCCACAAACGCGAGCGATCTCCCCGTGGGTTTCTTCAGTCGACCGGCATTTGGAAGGAATGCGTTCGCTCACCTTACTTCCCAGTTTACGCTAGCTCGGTCGCCATCAACATGTTTGCGATTTTCTTTCTGGTTGCCCAGGTGTTCCGGCTATTTAACTCGACGGGTATTGCTGCAGCCATGGTGTGGTCGTGCGGTATTTTATTTGGCATTGGAATCTACTTCACTCGCACTGTTTTAGGGGTAATGGTTTTTCCGAAAATCGGCCGCATGGCGAACGTGAACACGATAATTCGTCTCAGCGTATTTCTGGGATTTGTGTTGTTAAGCGGAGGAGCGCTTGTCACCCTGCAACCCGGTTTCACTCCTGAGTTCCTGGCTTTCTTCGCCCTAGCGATCGTCAGCACCATTTGTACTGATGCTATTCAGCGCTTGGTTGATTCCCGCTTAGACGACGTAGTCAGCCCCCAGTACCGTGCCACTTGGCTTAGCTTGGCAAATGGGATGGGCATGCTGATATTCGGCCTGCTCTCCTTACAGATCTTGGTTTTCGATCTTTATCAGTTGTCGACAGGCTTTTTCTGTCTTTCCTTTTTCTTCATTTGCATTCTTTCGTCCGTGCGTTTATCCCATTTTGTCGAACGGCAGTATGCGCTACCGTCTTTTGCCTCCACCATTCGTCAGTATTTTCTCAAATCAACGGCTCTCATTATTGTCGCTCTAGCGCTGATTGATATTTTAAATTTTTCCACCACCGCAATGCGAATCCAACGCGAAACAGAGGCGACGGTGAGCCGGCTATTGGTGAACGCCGTGGAAGAACCTCTTGTCCAGGGCAGTTTTGTGGAGGCTCAGAGGCGGCTTCACAGACTACAAAAAGATGGCTCTTTCCTATGCGCTAAACTTTCCGTGTGGGAATTTTCGGCCGATCTGTGCGGAGACGCACTTGAGAATCATCGGCTCGCTAATGAGGTTGTAAAAGACATTCGCCTGGATGCAACGAGCCCCCCTATTGGAAAAGTAACAGTTTATTTCGATAAATCCACCGTTGTGAACGCAATCATTTCGCGCCTTCTTTTTTCTCTACTCTTCTTTCTCGCTTGTGCAGTGGGCTTGATACTATTGTTGCGTAAGCTTGGGACAAAGATTCAAGAGGAACTCGCTCAGGTGGTGCGCTTGGTGGGTGACGACAGCCAAACCTCCGGAAGTACAGGTACGATTACCGTACGTGAGTTCGGGCTTATCGCCGAGCAACTAAAAGAGACGGTTCGTTTGCGTTCCGAAGTATCGGGACAAAAAGCGTTAAATCAAATGGCAACTCAGGTTAGCCATGACTTACGGTCGCCGCTAGCCGCGCTGAAAATACTCTTTAATGCTTCTCCTGCAGGGGTCGATTTCAAACAACGTGAACTTGTTAAAGCTTCCATCGATCGTATCGAGGAAATTACGGAGACCATGCTCGACAGCCATCGTCAGAAGGGTCGACCAATTACAGCGGAAAATGCGAATGAAGAGTCCAGTATTTTCTCTGCCTCTGAGATTTCCGATCTCGTACGCTCAGTCGTTGCAGAAGAGGGAATCCACCATCCTCCCGGCAGTGGAGTGGCGCTTGAGTGCGATGAAGATATTGCGGCCTCTCACTTGCAAGCTCGCTTGCAACGCGGTGCTTTTAAACGAGTTGTTTCCAACGTGTTGAGAAATGCTATCGAAGCCGTAGAGGGCAACGGCAGGGTAACTATCCGTTTGGAACCCATCCTACCTGGACAGTTGCGTTTGCGTGTCGTGGATAACGGCAAGGGCATCCCTCCTTCCATCATTCCCAAGCTGGGTGAACGAGGAAACAGTTTCGATAAACCCAATGGAAATGGGTTAGGAATTTGGTATGCCAAGCAAACGGTAGAAGCGTGGGGCGGAAGTTTTCAGATCGACTCTCAAGAGAGGGTGGGAACAACTGTCGACATTACCCTGGCTTAAGCAGGCGCTTGGCTCTTACAACATTTTATTAAGTTCTGCCTGTTCTTTTTCTTTTTTGAGTTGTTCTAAGTAGAGCACAACATCGGGACACACGGAGACGGGTTGCTGCAAAAACAGGGCAGGGAAAAGTTCGTAAATCTCTTGCAGGATGAGTAGAAACTCTTCGATCTTTAAGCGATAAGCACGATACTTTCTAAACTCCTTATTACCCGATACGAATCCTTGGACAAAGATGCGTGCCTTTTTGTTTCCCGGATTTACAAAACCCACGTTTAGAATTTGTTTCCCTTCGCCTGCTCGCGCGTGTTTCTTGCCCAAAGGCAGAATGCCATATTGGAGCACATCGGCCGCTGTAAAAAGAGACCTGGTGTCTTGCGGGAAATACTCCGGGTCCAGATGAAACCAATCGACGGGAAAGATTTTATCTAAAATACCCACACGCCCTCTTTATTTTTACCTAGCTGAGCCAAATTGATTTGCGTGGGAACTGCCCGTCCCTGAGACGTTGTCACCATCGCCGAATCATCAAAAACAATCTTATTACATTCATACTCGCACGCGCCGCAACCCACGCAACGTTCATAGATGATGTGGTCAGGACGCGTTACCTTCTTACCTTCAGGTGCCGGTACGTCCGATCCAATTCCAGACGGCGGCACCCATCCGGAAATGACACCTATTGCATCCGTCGGGCAGGCTTTGACACACTCGTTGCAATATTTGTTTTCCGTGTACGAAATACACTTACTCGAATTGAAGACAGCTGTTCCTGCTTTATAGCTGTACTTTTCTCCGATCGGATACTTCATGATAGCGTCCGTCGGACAGACTTCAGCACAGGCATTGCAACCTTCTTGGCACAACCCCTCGGTAGGTACCATGATAGGTGACCACAAAGCACGAATCCCAAACTCAAACCCAGCGGACTTCAGGATTCCGGTGGGACACGATTTCACACATTCCGTACACCGTATGCAGCTTGCCAAAAAATCGCGCTCTTCTCGGCTCATTGGAGGTCGGAGGAGTTTCTTACTGGCGGTGGTTGTGCCACCCGAACGGAATAGAAAGGGTGCAGCCACAATCGCAGCTACCCCTGCAGAGAAAATGGACCGCCTTCCCAAGGTGACGGGATGCTGCGAGGGAGAAAAAGCCGGAATCGGCGACTTATAGGTAAAAAAGTTAGCATCCACGGGGCACTCTTCGGAGCATAGAAAACATTTTATGCACTCGGACTCGTTATATACTGTCTCATTTGTGAAATTGATTGCTCCGGTAGGACAGTGAACCGCACAGATATTGCAGTGAATACAACCCGAGGTTTCTCGTCGTAGTACCGAGTGACGAGAGATAACACCAAGATAGGCACCTAGAGGACAAGTGGTTCGGCACCAGATGCGGGAGAGTTTGGTGGTGGCTACCATGATGCTGATAAAAAGAAACAGCGTCGCGCCATCAAAGAAGAAGCCATAGTAACCAGGTGCTTCGCTCACGGTCCAAAAGAGCTCATTTGAATTGCGTAAAAAGGGGTTAACCGTAGTAGCTGCAAGGCGGGTGAGTAAAACAATCGGATCAAGCCCCATCAACGGGCTTACTCCACCAAACAACGCAAAAATGAGAATAATGAAGAGAAGGTAGTATTTAAAAGTATACCAACGGGGGGAGGGGCCTTGGAACGGCACGCGGAGCCGACGAAGAAGCCACCCGTAGGCATCGAACAAGGTACCCAGAGGGCATACCCATCCACAAAACACCCGGCCCAATAGCACGCTTATAATAAAGGTGATTACTGCCAAGAGCGTAATCGTTACGGCCATCCGCATCCCTCCGCACACAACCGTCATGACTAGGGGATCGATGCGAAGAAAAAGCGATACGGGAACGTGTTGCGCCAACCACGAATCCAGGGGATGTCGCGTGGCGAGAATCAAGGCTACCCACAGGCCAAAGACTAATCCCTGGACCAAAATGCGGACGCGACGTGTGGGTACCCCAAAATCCATTAAATACGTCCTTTAAGTTTAATCGCCGTGATAATGGCGCTGCGAACCGCTTTAGTGGCCAGTTCACTACTACCCGTCGCTTTGGCGACGATATCAACTTCCTTTTCGAGGCCTTTTACACTCTTCTTTCCCTTACCTTTATACTGTCCGAGGAAGCTGGGTTCGCGAGTTGGAAAGGCATGAGGACAACTCATTTCAACGACACGCACATCCGTGACTGTTGTTTTTGCCGCATCCACACCAACCACCCAAGTATGCGTACAATCAGGCTCGTAAACGCCCTTTTCGACAACAGCCAATTTGGCTGCTTTTCCCTTTTTATTCTTCGAATAAAAGATCTCGGTCGTCTTGCCGGCATTGTCGATTGTTGTCCGATACGCCTGAGTCGTACCCAAAACCTTGGCAACGGCCTTTCCGAGTTGTTCAAACTCTGCTGCGTCAACTTTCCCGAGAGAAAGGCAAAATGTTATCGCTAGAATCTGACGAGCTACTGTCTTTTTCATGATCCATTTCCTCATAGAATGGGTTTCTAGTTTTGAAGGGATTGGTTTTAAGGTGCCAAAGAGTCACGGCGATCATCATCAAAGGCAGAAAACACCATAAAATATTGCGATCGAAGCTGTAGGGATTGAAGGTATTCAAACCTAACTTGCTCAGGTCGACAGCTTCTTCTCCAACGCTGATAACACCAAAACAGAACGCTACAATGAAAGTGAGTTTTCGCCGCATGGATTGCCCCAAAGGTAACTAAAGCGTTCGTTCCAGTTTAGACGGTGATCGGACTGGAGCACTCCCATCGCTAAATTCTCTCCGCGTAAAGTTGCGATTTCGTGCCTGCGTTCCCATCCCAGTACAAACAACGCCGTTGAAAACGCATCGGCTTCAGTTGCCGACGGTAGGCCAACCAAAGCACTCTGTGTGTGAGCGGCAAGTCGCCCGCTTTTCGGGTTTCTTATATGAAAGCCTTGCTCCAGCGTCCCAGAGACACCAATCGCTATTGGAGCGCCCTGCCTGTGGGCAAGTTCTACACCGAGAAGATCTCCCTCGGTTCTCTCCCACCCCCATCCCCATCGCCAAGGTTGGCCAGGCGCTGCAAAGCCAGAAAATATGATGCTCGACCCACCCGCGCTGAGATAGTAATCGGTAAAGCCAGCTTGCTCCACTACAACTCTAACTTGATCTAAAGCATAGCCCTTACCAATCGCTCCAAAGCCTAACCTTACTCCCGATTCTGACTTCGAAACCCGGCGAGGTTTCTCCAACTTCACGCGGGGTGAAGCACAGGTACTTTTGGCAAGGCAGTTAAAAGCACCCCGGGTCTGGTCAAGGAGAAGCAAACTTTTTTGCAGCAGATGCCAAGCGTGGTGCGAAAACTTCACCTTCTGCTGCCCACTCGCGGCGTTTAGCCTAGCAACGCAGCTACTCGGGATGAACTCGCTGAGGTCTTGTTCTAGTAACCCCACCAAACTCAGAGCTTCTTCCAGGGTAGCTTTAGCACGCTTCGCATGCTTTGCTTCGCAACTCACCGTAAAACGGAAAGTGGTTGCCATGTGATTCTGAGCGCAAGAAACCTGGCTCACATTTATGATAGCTGTGCCCATTTAGCTCTCGCGAAATAGGGAACGGGATCGATGACGCGGTTCTCTTTGCGCAGTTCAAAATACAGAGCGGGATCCTCGTTGTTTCCGGTATCACCTACCAATCCTATGACCTCACCCCTTTTGATCTTGGCACTCTTGGCAATGCTAACTTGGTGCAGATACCCACTCAGAGAATAGAGCCCATCACCGTGGTGTACGATTATGACATTTCCGAGCCCCCGCACCCAGCCTTCAAACTCCACCACTCCATCCTCCACCGCATGAACAGGTGTGCCGTGAGCCGCCTCAATCTCGATTCCTTTGTGAAACCCTCCACTATTTTTTGCATCGGCACCGAAAGATTTTTTGAGCTTTCCGTATTCAACCGGCAGAGACAAATCGCCCACAATGACCACTTCAGGTTCTGCCATAGAGGTCGGGGGTTTCGCTTGTCTCACTTCCAACGGTTTCTTGCGAATCTCGGCAAATATTTTAGTTAGCCTAACAGAGACTTCTTTATGTTCCGATTCTGCCCGCTTAAAGACGATCTGACGCTTGTGAATTTTTGAAAGCAGGGTCTTTTTCTGGGCAATAAGCTTCTTCAAGTCCTGCTCCTGCCGCAAGGATTTCTTGAGAAGTGTTTCTAGTTCGGCGGAGTTCTGCGCCAGACGTTCTTCAGATTCCTTAAGATGTTTATTGTAGGATTCCATCTGATCCACCGAGCGCGAACTCTCTCGTAGAGCTCGATAGACAAGCCGAGTGCGATTGATAGCGCTGGTGATGCTTTTTTCACTGAATACAAACTCCATCAGTCCGTCTCGATGGGCCCGATAGAGCAGCCGGAGCATACTCGCTAGGCCCGCCTTTTGCTGGGCAAGTCGTTGTTTCTCTTTTTCTGACTCTGCCTTTAAATTCTCCAGGGAAGCAGAGAGTTCAGCTTTTTGACCTTCTATACGCGCCACTTCGTTGCGCATATGATTCAAGGCCAAATTGGTACGGTCGAGTTCGCTCGAAAGACTACGCTTCTGGGCTTCATTCCGCGAGTAAACCTTCTTCTCAGATTTCAGAAAACGATCAAGCTCCTGTTTTCGCTTTTGGTCAGCGGCTAGCGTTTCTGCACGTACGGAAACCTGAAAAACAGAAATAAAAATCAAAAGGAATGTGGTTTTTGAACCCACCATTTAGCGGTCCTCGAAGCGAAGGAAAACGGTGAGAGTTCCCAGTAGGGCAGTTAACACACCTACCACAGCCATTCCGCCAATTTGCGCGGGGGAGAGGAAAAGAAGCTCCTGGGCCCCTAGCTTTTGGAGCCAAGAGCTCACGATCGTTTCTGAGAGGGCTATCTTAAAAAGTAAAAGGAGAGTCAGAGACGCTGCGGCGCCAATCGCGCCCTCAAGAAGAGCTTCATAGAAGAAGGGCAGTAGGACAAATTTGCGACTGCCACCGAGCAGCTGCATAATTTCTAGGTCACGCTTTCTAGCTTGGTGGCGCATGCCCATGAAATTGGCAATCAGAAACGCGCAACCTCCGAAGAGCCCCACCATCAAAACCAGCCCTGCCCAACTCAAAGTCTTGCGCACATCATCAAGCTGACTAAACCAGCCTGCAGAAAAATCTACTTCAAGTATCTGTGGCATGGCGGTGATCGTATTCTTGAGTTTTTCGAGTTCAGTCTGACTTAGGTCAGACTGAAGCCGTAGCTCAACGATATCTTGAAAAAGGTCGGCTAGGTGCGGGCCCGAAAGCTCTTTTTGACCATAGGCTCCACCGAGTTCTTGGAGAACCGTTTGCCGTGACTTAAATTGGGTGTCCTCGACCCCTTTGAGCGCACGAAGACTCTCGTTGAGCTGAGCCACTTCCAGTTCGCTCAGGTTTTCATTGAGGTAAGCCGTACCGGTAGTTTTGGGACTCGACTGATATGCCCAGTAGGTGAAATTTCGATAAGAAAGAAAGAATAGCCCTAGAATGGTAAGAGAGATAGTTATCGTCAGGACACTTAAGCCGTGCAACCACGGGTGGCGCTTGAAATCCTGCAAGCTTTTGTTAATTCCTTTGAGCGGCATCACTACTCCAGTACGAGGTCTGATTCGATCTGACCGTTTCGAAGCTCGATGGTACGAGCCGGGTATTCACTCATTAAAAATTCATCGTGTGTGGCAAGGCACACGGTCGTGCCCATGGACGCAATTTCCTGGAACAGGGCGAGAATATCGCGAGCATTTTGACTGTCCAGATTCCCGGTGGGTTCGTCTGCCAAAAGAAGCGACGGTTGTCCTACAACAGCGCGAGCAATTGCCACCCGCTGTTGTTCGCCACCAGAAAGATGATTGGGATAATCTTTTTCGCGTCCTGCCAAACCCACTAAAGAAAGGACGCCTTCCACCCGGCGCTGAATTTCCTTCTTACTCATTCCCTTCATATCGAGCGGCAAGCTCACATTTTCGCGTACGTTGAGATCGGGTAGGAGTTTGAAATCCTGGAAAATAAAGCCCACCTTTTGTCGATACTCTGGTAAATCAGAGTTGCGAAGTGTGGTGAGTTCATTGCGGTTCACGTGAATGGAACCTTCGGTCGGCTTCTCCATCGCAAAGAGAAGTTTTAGCAAAGTGGATTTTCCCGCCCCGCTGACGCCTGTGATGTAGGCAAATTCGCCCGCATCTAGATCAAAACTCACATCTTGAAGAGCAAAGCGTTTCGAATAGCGCTTTGTCACATGCGAAACTCGAACCATGAGTGAAGCCATTTCGTTTCGACTCGCTAATGTTGTGGAGATTTATTGACACAAAGGGCGCGCCAGGAAGGCTACCCTGCTACTAGCCATTTTATCATAGGCTTAGGCCTCACCCGAAGATTCTTACGGCGTAGCGCGGCAAGCCAACAATTTGACGAGCCCTAGCCACGGGCGCAGCGCGGCAATCGGCGACTTTAATTGCAAGCCGGGGGGTCTGAGGGTAGGATACGGGGTTTGTGCGAGGCGGCATAGCCAAGTGGTAAGGCAGAGGTCTGCAAAACCTCCACCCCCGGTTCAAATCCGGGTGCCGCCTTAAATATCGGAGGGTCTCCCCCTTAGTTTCTGACTAGGACGAGTTCCCGACGAAATGAGATCCAGCCGTGCCCCAAATCACTTCCTATCGGTCCCCAGCCAGCACTCGCGAATAAGATCCTAATGCCAAACCAGTTCGAGGCGCTCGCGTGTTCCCCAACGTTGACTCCTTCTCCCTCACCTGACTAGTTTTGGCTCGGTGCCGTCATCTCTCCACAGCCAAGAAGTCCTTTTTGTCGATTGCCAAACTACGGGTGTAAATCCGGCCCACTCCAGTCTCCTGGAACTCGGTTGGGCTTTGGGATCGGCGAAAAAGAAAACGTGCACCACGCGTTCGTTTATTCTCCAACAACCAGAGGGACATAAAGTTCCCCGCCGCGTGCAGGAGATTACAGGCATCACCCCCGGAGAATGGGAAATGGGTTTAAAAGCCGAAGCGGCTTTCAAGAAAATGTTTAAGGAAGCAAAAGGCTCTATTCCTTGGATCATCCACTACGCCAAATTTGAAAAGTCTTTTCTCACTCCTTTTATCAAGGGTTCGCGAAAAAAGACGCCCTGGTTTTGCACATACGAAATTTCTCGCCGCCTGCTCCCTCAGCTTTCCTCCCACAGCATCCGTGCCGTTTCCGGACACTTGGGATTACCAATTGGGGAAATGAAACGCTCAATTCACCACGTTGAAGCCACCTACTATATTTGGTGTTCACTCATCGAACAGCTTAAGGAAAAAGAGGGAATCACCACCTTTGAAGATTTGAAATCGTGGTTAGACACAAAGGCACCGACCAAAAAGGGGGGTCGTGTGTACCTCATCACAAGTGAGACGCGCCTCGGATTCCCGGATCAACCGGGAAACTATCATCTGAAGGACTGCAAAGGTAATGTGCTGTATGTAGGAAAGGCGACTTCGCTTAGGTCGCGCGTGAACAGCTATTTTCGAGGTCAGAAAACCAAAGGAAGCCGCCTGAACGAACTCCTCGCTCAGGTCGCTGACATTGAGGTTTTTCCCTGTGCCACTCCTCTAGAAGCAGCGTTGCTTGAGACTGATACCATCAAGCGAATCAACCCTCCCTACAATCGCGCACTGAAGGCTCAGAAAAAGATTTCCTTTTACTGCGACCGAACACTCAGTCCCACAAGCGACACTAAAGAGTGTCGCTACGGTCCGTTCTCCTCTTCGAGCTGGTGGCTTCATTTTGATCTCGTCACGCAGGCAAGCACGTTGCCCGAAGGGATGGTGGCCATATCTGAGGAAGGCCTTACGGAAGATCTCGTAAAACAGGGCGTGGAACTCTTAGAAAAACAGTTCGCTTTGCGCTACTGCAGAGGATTACCCGAGCTAAAACGTTGGCTAGCTCTAGGGTTTGTAGATCGGGTACGCAACATTCGAGAGCAAGAGGCCCTGAAAAAAATAAAGCCTCTTGAGGAAGCTCCGGCAGAGGAAGACCTCGAGGCCAGCCTAGAGCTTATCCCCTGGACAAAAGAAAGGGTCGCTCGGCGTTTGTTCCGTTTTATGGGTGGAGCGGCGATGCGAATTCACACGGCCAGGTGGCTGAGGCGTTTGGCTACCGCAGAAATTATCTATCAAGAAGGAGCGTCTCAAGATAAACACACGTTGAAGCCCTTTGGCGCTTTTAAAGAAAATGTTTCGATTCTCGCTTTGGACCATGTCAGTGTGTTGCGTTCAGAACTCTTCCGGGTTCTACGGCAAGGTGGAAAAGTCACCCTGCGATGGCCAAACCGAACACTCAAGGGAAAAAAATTGAAACGACACTTTTCCCCGGGATATTTTGATGCCTAAATCGGTTCACCTTAGCATTGGGGAATTTGCGACCCCTCCTTTCCCGAGAGGACACTTCCGCACGGGCGCGTTTGAAGCTTTGCTCAACCTCGGGGATATCATTCATCAACGCATCCAGGCCGAAAATGGGAAGGATCCGGGCTACCGCGCCGAGGTTCCCCTTAAAGGAAGTCTTTACTCCGGAGATTACCGCTTCGTGGTGACCGGTCGTGCCGACGGCATCTTCGAGGGCGATTCGGGAACAATCATCGAGGAAATTAAAAGCACTGCTTCAGTCAAGTCTCTGCTAGCCGAACTCAAAGAGGATCCTGAGCATCCCTATACGCTCCAGCTCTTCACTTATTGTTATTTTTTCGAGAAACAATCGGCACGTACCCCGACAGCCCATCTCTTGATTGTTTCTTCTCGAACGGGCGAAAAAACCACTTTAGTCCTACCTTACGACAGACTCAGCTTTGAAGCCTTTCTAAAACGAAAGCTTCCTGCCTTGGTTCTCCTGGAAAAAGAGAAAGAGAAAAGGGCACGACGGCGCAAAGCCCTTTCAAAAAAGCTGCACTTCCCTTTTGATGTTCCTCGCAAGGGCCAAGAGTCGTTGATTAGCTTTGTGACAGAACAGGTGGAGGAGGGAGGACGTACCCTGCTCCAAGCCCCGACAGGATATGGGAAAACCGTAGCCATTCTTTATCCTGTTCTAAAAAATGCTCTCAGTCGGGGAACCCAAGTTGTTTACGTGACACCGAAGAACAGCCAGTTCTCTGTCGTGGTAGACGCGGTTAAAGCGATGCAAGCACGCGGCCATTCGGTTCGCGCACTCGTGCTTACCGCCAAAAGCAAAGTTTGCTTAAGCGAAGATACACTAAACTGTGATCCAGGCGCCTGCGACTACTCTAAAAACTTCTTCGATAAATTGCGCGAAAGCGATGCCGACAAAAAACTATCTCGTGGGAAACTATTTGAAGCCTATCAACTGAAAAAAATGGGAGAAAAATTCCAGACCTGCCCTTACGGGCTATCCCTGGAAATGTTGCCCCGAGCGGACCTTATTGTGTGCGACTACAACTATGTTTTTTCCCCTTCTGCAAATCTTTTGGGTACTCTTCTGAACCAAAAAAAAGGGGTGCGACCAAATCTCATCATCGATGAGATTCATAACCTAAGTGACCGCGCCTCGGATTACTATTCACCAGGCCTGGGCACTCTTCTCTTGGATGATGTAGCGGCACGCTTGTTCGATTATCCGCCCGCTCTTCTCACAAAACTGGAAGAGTTTTTAAATGAACTTCGCGCATTTATCTTATCGTTTCGACCTGAGTCCAGCCATGGTCCGGAGGTGAGTCTGGATTCAGAGATTCTGGAAGCTTGGCACGAGAGAATGACCGCACTTTTCGTAAAAGTCATGCAGGAGGAGACAGTAGACACACGCCCTGTCTTTGATCTTTTTATTGCAGTTGACCATTTTGTCAGGGTGCACGAAGAGGCACACGCTCATTCTGTTTGCGTCTATGAAAGTGAACGGGGTAGCGAAGGCTTAAAGATTCGCTGTCTCGATGTATCTCCTTATCTCGAGAAAGTTTACCCAGAGTTTCACTCAGTAACGGGATTCTCCGCTACTCTCAAGCCCTTCGAATTTTTCCGGCGAATTTCGGGTTTTCCCGAGCACACTTCTGTTCAGGAATTTGTTTCTCCCTTTCCCTCCGAGAACAGGAAAGTTTTGGTTATCCCGCAAGTTTCCACGATTTACCGTCAGCGCGACCAGAGCGCCCCCAAAGTCGCTGAAATTATTACCCGAGTCAGTCACCTTAAACCGGGCCACTACGTAGCCTACTTCCCAAGTTACCAGTTTCTAGAACAGGTGCGTTCTTTCATCCAAAGTCCAAGTGAACTCTTTGTTCAGCGTCCCGCAATGAGCTACTCAGAGGTGAAGAAAATTTTGAAACGCCTGCAAGAGCCTCAACCCTTTTTGATCTTGGCCGTTCAGGGCGGAGTACTCGCCGAAGGAGTCGACTTTCAAAGTAAGGACTTGCGGGGTGTATTCATCGTTGGTCCCGCACTACCGGTGTTTAATTTTCATCGGGAGAAACTGCGCGAATTTTACGAAGAACGCTACGGGGAAGGCTATTCTTACGCGTATACCTATCCTGCGATGGTGCGCTCCATTCAGGCGGCGGGCAGGGTGATTCGATCGGAGGAAAAGCGGGGGCTGTTGGTTTTCTTAGACAGGCGGTTTGCTCAAGAGGACTATGCGTCATTAATGCCTCAGGGTTGGTTCGAGAGCTCCGTGGACGAGTTGGTTTCCCGCAATATTCTCTCTGATGTGGAGCGCTTCTGGGCCGAGGGCCCTTAACCTAGAACCCCGCTCCCAGACCGTAGTTCGCTACCTCCTGCTTACCGAAATTCGTTGCGTTTCACCTAGTTATGGGTAACTTTCGGCATGATGCGGCTTCGAGGAGGATCCCTTGAATGCCTCTTATATATATAGGAGCACGAGCTAACTGTGGACCCGCAATACTACCCCTGGATCGGCTTTCATGTCTTTATTGTCGCTGCTTTAGCCATTGATCTGGGTGTTTTCCACCGCGACGCTCACGCCGTAAAGTTCAAGGAAGCCATTACCTGGAGCATCGTCTGGTTCGTGATGGCGCTTATTTTCAACGCGGGTATTTACTACTTCAAAGGACAACAAGCGGGATTGGAGTTTCTGACTGGCTACTTGGTTGAATGGTCGCTTAGTGTAGATAATCTTTTTGTCTTTTTAACCGTTTTTTCCGCATTTGCTGTTCCCTCGAAACATCAACATCGCGTTCTCTTTTGGGGAATCTTGGGCGCTCTCGTGATGAGAGCCTGCTTTATTTTCCTAGGAATCGCCATTCTGGCGAAGTTTCATTGGGTCATTTACATCTTTGGTGGGTTCCTTCTTATCACGGGACTCAAACTCGCTTTTACGAAGGAAAAGGAGAGCGATCCACGCAATCATTGGTTGGTACGCACTGCTAAACGCTGGTTGCCATTTACCGATAGCTCGCCTGACGGCCACTTCTTTGTAGTTGAAAACGGTAAACGCCTGGCCACCCCCATGTTTCTCGTTTTGTTGGTCATTGAAGCAACCGATTTGGTTTTTGCCGCAGATTCGATTCCCGCCATTCTAGCCATTACACGCGATCCCTTTATCGTCTACACCTCGAACGTTTTTGCTATTTTGGGCCTCCGGTCGCTCTACTTTGCCCTAGCAGGAATGATGGATTTGTTCCGATATCTTCGGTATGGACTCGCTGGGGTCTTAATTTTTATCGGGCTTAAGATGTGCCTTGCGGAAGTCTACAAGGTACCCATTGCCGTCTCTCTTGGCGTTATTGCCTCTATATTGGCTCTTTCCATCATCCTGTCGATTGTGGTTGTTGAAGCCAAAAACGAAGACCTGATAAAGGACGACGAAATCAAATAATTGGTCGCCGCAGCGCGCCTGGGTATGAAACACATTTTTCCAAAAGCCCCTCTATAATAAATGGGTGCAAAGGCCTACCCCTGATAGCGAACGCTGGCGACTTCTTAACTTTGCCTTGGAGCACCCTCGCAGTGCCTGGCAGTTGATAGACTACGACGCACGTTTGTTCGTACGTCGTTCAATCTCTAAATATAAAGGCTCAGCTTCCTCTTCAATTTCGGCCGCCCCTCAGTTTCATTGCGTGTATTTTACCTGTCGGGCCCACTACAACTACCTTCTGCTATCGGTAAAAAGTCTGATGCTCGCCGCTCGGCCACGTATCGGGCGCGTCTTTATTTATCACGATCGCCGAGACCCCCTTACACGCTTTCAACGCAAAGAACTTTCAGAAATTTTGCCTAGTGGCTCCCTCTTCCGCGGAACCCGCCACGCGATGTCCTGGGGCGGAACGCGTTTGATCGACAATGAGCTTACTGCCTTTAACGAGATTCTTCCTCAACTCGGTACCAATGACACTTTGGTCAAAATAGACAGCGATACACTTTTTCTCTCCGGCAAAATTTTTGATCAGGTAGACCAGTCAAACGCAGATATGGTTGGGCAGCGCTTCTACTCCTCCCCCACAAGCACGGAATACGCTCAAGGTGGCTGCTACTTTCTAAAAACACGTGCCGTAAAAGCACTTACAAGTACTTACATCCTGAAGGCGGCTCTTTTGAGCGCTATCGCCGCAAAGCCAGTGCTTCCCGAACTACCGGAAGATTTCTTCATCACCAGTCTGGCCCGTTCCGAAAAGCTATCAGTAAGCCTCATAGACTTTTTTACCACCCCACAAGGCTCTCACCAGAATCTGTCGCCGGAGACGGCTAGCGCCTTTATCTCAGCAGCCAAGGAAAAACATTCCGTCATACACTTCGAAAAAAACAAGTCGGATATTGTGATTCTAGGAAAAGCGCCGACTATCTAGTTAATCGAGAGTGTGCCTGACTCTCACACCAAGCTCGGTCTCAAAATTTACAGTTACTTTTTCTTCCGGGCCGGGGGCGAAATCTAGATCATGAAAAAGGATGGCGTTATTGCCATAATCGTAAAGCCACAACCCACCATCATCCTTTTGTCCCCACTTCAGTAGCTCACCCTTGTAGGTCACCGTAATCGTATTTACTACGGGCCGAGCGGAAAGATAGAGTCTCGGACGAACCAACTGCTGAACGAGATCATCGCCCATCTCAGCCAGTTTGGCTCCTATGTTGGGATCACAGAGAGAGTACTTTTTACCCTTGGTCTTATCGATGAACTGCTTATACCGACTGGACTGATAGGTGAACATTGTTTGCGTGTCACAGCCGTCGTCAGATGCGGCAAAAAGCCCGTACGTGTAAACGTCTTTTAAATCATTCTTATAGCCTTTGATTTTTTGTAAGAAGTTTTCTAACGATATTGTGCTCTGCTCTTCTTCATCGGTTACAACAATCAACGCCAAGACAGCGTCTTGACGAAGAAAATGCGGATGCGAATCGAAGGCACGAAGAACCGGTTCGTAGAACCGTTCTACAGCATCCCCATAAATTCCCAGCCGTTTAACGGCGCCCTGAAAAAGTTGAACAGGATTGGAGCTTTGGTAATCAAGAGCGTCACCGGGTCTAAAGCCGACAAAGGGAGGATTGGAGACATCGGTTGAAATGAGCCCCATTTTCCACTGTAGGCCGGTCTTGGTAATAAACTTACTGATAAATTCATTGGAATTAACTCGAACTTGCTCTTGGTTCTCCGACATACTGCCGCTGTTATCGATTACCCAGAGTATGTCTACCTTATTTTTGCCGTGCAACTCTTTAAGAGCATGGGTTTGTTCTATGGGTTTAGTTTCTGGAATTTTATAAACGTAAAGACGCTCGCTCGGGTCCCCACACCCCGCGAGTCCAACTAAAAAAACGCTAACCACCCCAGCCCATAATCTTTTCATCTAAACTATTCCCCTTGCAAACACTG
This sequence comes from Bdellovibrionota bacterium, assembly GCA_041751875.1. Lineage (GTDB taxonomy): Bacteria > Bdellovibrionota > FAC87 > UBA2466 > JACKAF01 > JBGSIC01. The sequence continues at coordinate 4,694 of JBGSIC010000024.1, read as the reverse complement.
CGCTTGAGCCAAGCCCCTTAACTTAAAGAGCTCATCGGCCCACACTACGCCATCGAACGGGAAAGTAAGCTCCCCAGGCGCTTTATTCAAAGCAACTTTACTTTCCGCTGAAGGCACTTCGGACTTCGCATAGCGTTGCAGTTGACTCAGCAACTCCACTTTAACAAAATTCATTTTTCGAATAGCTTCTGCCAAGATGATTTTTCGGTTCTTCCATTCTTGCCGGTATTCCAACGCTAACTGCTGCCGTGCTGCTTCAAGAGAACCCATGAGTGTTTTCTGGGCACGTTCCCAGTAAACTTGCTTTCCGACCGCCGGTAGCGCGGCTTCGATACTGGCATCGTGCAAATTCTGTAATTGCTCCGATTCCTTCTCCCTTTGCGCCACCGCCCTTTTTCCCAGTCCGACATATAGGCTGTCCACTTCTAGGCTTGAGGGGTCCGAGTCCTTTTCCCCCTTTTCAATCTTCTTCGCCCAAGGCCCATAAGTCTTCCCGAACTCTTCAAGATCCTGTTGGGCCTTGTCGTAATAGCAAAGCTTTAGGTTTGAGATTGAACGCACAACGTAAATGTCAGGTGCAAATTTGTCGTCGAAAAGTCCTGTATCAAAAGAAGCTAACGTTCCTCGTACCTGATCGCGTTTTCCCTGACGCAACCAAACCCATAAGAGCTCTTCCTGTGCGTTGAGATACTGAGGAGTTCCTGAGGGCACTTTCGCGTAAAACTGCTCAGCCCCTTCAAGAGAGCCTACCTGGTAAAGCAAACGGGCAATCTGAAGGTAATAGCTAGCCAGGCTAGTCGTATCTTGAGCGGCCTCAATGGCTGGCTCTAGATGGCGCTTTAAGACATGCGCTGCCTTATCAATCTGTTTTTTTCGAGCCAGCGAAAGCACAACAGTCTGAGTGAGCGGGATCTTGAGCTTGTTGTTGTGAGGTAAAATCTCCAGAAGCTTTTCGCCCTTGGTACCTTCTCTGAGAAAAGCCCAGCCTTGTAGGTTGGCCCAAACATAGCTTTTCTTGGGATCCAGAGTAGCAATGAAGTTTCTCTGGGTCTTATTCAGGTTAATTGCTCTATCGACAAGAAAACTGTCGATCGTGGGTAATAGAACCTGTTCCAACGCACGTTCTTCCGGCGAGTTGCGGAAATCTGCGGAAGCCAGCTTGTCCATCCATTGATCGAAAAAGGTCTGCGACGCACCCAATTGATAGAGAAGATATAGCTGAGCCGTTGAAGCCGCCCGTTGGAAGGAGGCAGGAACCCGCGTATTGAGTACACCCCACAGGTGCGCCGCTTCGGCGTGTTTTCCCTTAAGAACATTCAACGCCCATAGATTCACCTCATAGGGCAGGTTCTGTTGTTGACTCCAAGAAGTGTAAAACTGGACGAGAAAAGGATCAGAGAGATTAATTCCCCCTTCAAGCATGGCTTTCGGCGCTTCGGCCGGTGCGCCTGCTCCCGGTGGCAGAGCCTTCATAAGAGCATCTGCTCCGCCAGCGGCCCAAACGGCACCACTTCCGAGGGCCCCCAAAAACGCAAGTCCGATCCAAAACCTCTTCATCGCGTCCCCTTATAACAAATAGCCCAGCTGAAAATGTCCCACGAAATGGTTCACATAAGCTGCGCTTTTCGATCGCTCTTCTTTAAAAAAGTAGTCCTTCACTCCCACGCGAAGGGAAGCCTGGCGTCCGAACCAAAGCACTAGTCCCACGTCTGCCACCGCAGCCAGGTTTGTTGCTTCTCTATGCTTGATGTCGACAAAATTAACCAAACCAGGCCCGATCGCTATGTACTGGTCAAAGTAAAACACCTTGTCCATACTAAGACGGAACTTCCCATAAAATAAATTAAACCCACCTAAAAGTTCCCCTCTAAACTTAGTCGAGGCGACATCCGGAGCGAAACCTTGGGTTGCGATCATCGCCTCAGTGAAAGCACTCGCCTGATTAAAGACGTAACTACCAGAGGCCCCCACAAACCACCGATCACTGAAGTAATAGCGCGCACCCAAGTCTATCTGATGGGAACTAAGGTAACCGTTTGTGGAGAAATTTTTTGCCCCTCCCAACGAGAGCTCAACATGATTGCGAAGCGGGGAATAGCGCGTCTGCACAGAGTACAGTTTCTCGCCGCTCACCGCAGAAGGAGCCCCGTTCACTGGAGCCTGAAGTTGCTCAAGCTGCGTTTCAAGTGACACGGGTGCCGCTGCCCAACTTGATGCCGCCAATAAACCCGCGACCGCGAAAACCACAATCAAATAGTAATACTTATTCATGGAAGCACCTCTGATACCCATTTCTTCACCAACTCAGCATCTTCCGCTTCTAGTTTGAGATCACCCCATTCGATCCCCGAAACAATTAGCGATCCCCCGTTTGCCCGCTTACAACTGACAGCGACGAGCACTTCGGAACTATTCACCGTATGCACCAACTTAAGCAACGGCACACATTTCTGTTCGTCGGCCACTTTCAAAAGAAGAGGTGAGGCAGACGAAGAGCTAAGCGTCCCCTCCAGAACGACCGGCTTTTGAGAAACCGTAAGCGGTCCTTTGGCGACGACCTGGTACTCGGCTAACGTCGGTCCGGGAACCACGTTCTGAAGCTTTCCAACCATCGTCAGACCTATATCCTCTAGCTCGGCTTTCAAACTGCCCTGGAGTTTCTCCAAAAGAGGGGTCATTAGAAATACTGTCGAAATCTGTGTCGAAGCCTTCTCAATTTCAGCGATAGCGGCGTCGTAGGAGAATACCTGTGTTCCCGCGACAAGTACGTCGCGTAGAGCGGTAAGTTTGCCTTCGAGCGGCTGCCAGACGGGATTAACGACATCGACGGCTCCCATCACGGCGATATTCTTTTTGCTTTCGCTAGACTCTTGCGTGTCTACCAAGAGAAGCCTTTCTGGACGAGCCTTGGGTAGCACTTCGATAAAGAAAGTCTCCTCCATCGTCGCACCCAACTGCGAAGTAGCCTTCACACGAAACTGCTTTAATCCAACAGACTGCGGCTTAATCAGCAGGCTGTTCTGCTCCCATACGATGTCGGCCGCAGCGCTCGCGGGAAGAATTTCCACCTTCGGTTTCGGCCCTGTCGCACCGTCTTTAACTGGGAGACTAATCTTCTGGGACTTGCCCACCTTCCCATAGCGGATTTCTCCTATCGGCCAAGCCGCACGGTCGACAACGGGAAGAGGAAAATTTAAGTCTCTCAAGTTCGCTTTAACCACGTGACGCTTGCAGGTCTGTCGCACGCAACCATAGAGAACAAGTTCTGCTGACGTTCCAAACTTACTGGCGGGAATTTCTGTCCACTCGACATTAAATAAAGCCGCTGGGTGCTTACCGATCACTTTTTCGTAAACCTTCGTTATCTGCACTTTGCCGAAAGGGGCTGGCTGATAGAGATCCAGCTCAGGTACCTGTTCGCCATTGATGTCTTCCAACTGCACGGTAAAATTGACAGCGGGCCCTTGCGTGACTTCAGTCGGCGCCGTCATGAGTGGATACTGTTGTTGGTTGTAGATGGTCCACTGCGCTGTGTGCACCACCGTCCGTTTATTGGGTGCCTCAACCACGAAGCTAACCTGTGTTTGCTTTGAATAGTTCTGAGTAACAAAATCAAAAGGAGCATTTACCGTAATGGTAAACTTATTGGGATCATTCGAAACGGGATGGATGGTCGTGCCGGGTGGCATATCATCGCTGCGCACCAAGAAGGGCCCTTGAGGAAATTCCTCACTCTTAATCAGCATTTCAACTTTGGTCGGTTTGCCTTCATCCAGCCTCAAAATCGCGGGATTCAATTTTACTTCCGTGGTATCAAAACGCTCAGCTACCATGAGTTCTACGTTGCGCTCGACAGTCGTCTGCGGATCTTCGGTGCTACTTAGGTAAAACGTCACGGGGTAGGTTCGAACCGTCGCCAGAGGATTATTTGGATCGTTCGCAGATTGAAGGGAAGGTTTCCATTTCAGCACGAAATTTGTTTCGTCGAAACTTGCGCCCGCAGGAAGGCCCTTCACAGTGAGCATGGGAGTGCCCGTCTCCGGGACTCGAACAAAGACTTCAAACTCGCGTTCCTCTCCTTCAAGAAAGTTCAAAATAGGAGGCAAATCGATAGAGTAGGGTGCCAGGTGATCAATCACTTGTTGGGGACTGTCACCTACCGTTAAATTTTTAAATGGATCCTGTGCACAACTTACCAGTAGGAAAAAGAATCCCACCACCCCTAATGCTTTCATCTTATTCCCCCACATTGACCGGACGGAGTAAGAACGGGTATTTCACAGCCACGTTCACGCCCCCTCTCGGCTTCGGAAACTGCCAAGTCATCATTCTTTGGGTAATACAACGTTCCACTGCTGCATCTCCCAACGATGTTTGAACGACTTTGGCAAAATTAAGTGCACCGCCACCGTTGATTTCAAAACTGGTAGTTACTTGTCCCTGGATCCCCGGCCGCTTGGTCAGTCCGTCCTCGTAACACGCTCGTACCTGGCTCAAGTACTTGGCAATGGTCGCTTGAACAACCGCTCGGTCTAGCCCGCCTTCCAAAGTAATATCTCCGGCCACGGGCATTCCAGAGAGGCGCCCCGAACCCGAGGCTACCAAAGTTTCCCCGTATCCACCGGCGCCGCCGCCCGCTCCGCCTTGGGCCGTACGGACACCACCTAGACCTGCGACACCCGTGTTACCGACGG